>NZ_JAUSWH010000046.1 GCF_030815125.1 Allorhizobium paknamense | reverse complement strand
CCTCGTGCCAATCCAGCACCAGCTATGTAAAGCTCACCCCGGACACCAACAGGCACAGGACGGAGCCAATCATCCAAAACATAAACCTGAGTGTTCCAAATCGGACGGCCAATAGGGGGAGGAAGTACATGTGGGCTAGGCTTGAGCAAATTAAATAAGCTGTCGCCGGTTGCTTCAGTCATTCCATAAAAATTATATAGAGTCCCGTTTGGGAATTGATTATTAAACTGCTTCTGCTGAGCCCAATTTATAGGTTCTCCACTGCTGATCCACACAGGGCTCTCAGCGATATTCTGAACTACGACTCCATCCAATAAGGAAGCCATCAAACCGGGAACCAGTGTCATGTTCACAATCCCTTCTTCGCTGGCCAGCCGAGCTATGTAGACTGGATCTCGGGATTGAAGTGAGTTGAGTATGAGAACTTCCCCTTGATGAAGAAGGGGACCCATGAGCTCTGTACTACCATCAATGAAGTTCATTGAGCTCTTCGCTAGTGAGCGATGCGCTCGATAGCGTATATTTTTACCACCCCAACTTAACCTATTTACAAGACCAAAATGCAGCCCTGCCACCCCTTTTGGCCTTCCTGTTGATCCTGACGTGTAGATCACATAGGCTGGGTTGGCGGATGTGAGAGGCTGCACTCTTTCCTTGTTGGTCGGGTTGGTGTCTTTGCACTTTTGCAAGAGATCAATTGTCTCGGGGGCATTCAGGTCGAGGAGTGCTCCGCCTTTTAGCAGCGGCTTCGTTTGCTCGCTAACCAGTGTGCAAACAGGTTTGGCATCATCGATCATGAATGCCAAACGGTCGGAGGGATAATCCGGGTCGAGGGGCAGATAGGCTGCTCCGGATTTGAGGATCGCCATAAGGCCGATCACCATTTCTAGGGAGCGTGGCAAACAAAGTGCCACGATATCCTCGGGCCCGACACCGAGCCCTATAAGGTGATGTGCCAGCTGGTTTGCTCTGGCATTGAGCTCCTGATAGGTAAGTTTTTGTTCTTCAAACACCAAAGCGACGGCATCTGGGGATGCGGTTACTTGTGCTTCAAACAGTTCCGGTAACGTCGCTTCGGGAACGGGATGGGACGTATCATTCCATTCTACCAGGATCTGATGCCGCTCCTGGTCTTCGAGAAGCTCGATAGAACCGATCGGTTG
>NZ_JAUSWH010000045.1 GCF_030815125.1 Allorhizobium paknamense | reverse complement strand
TAAAGTATCCGTTATGATCAAGTGATCTTCGGGACCCATTTCCTGTTTTTTTTCAGCAGTGCGTTTGCGAGGACGATGAGCTTTCGCATGACAGCGGTGATGGCGATTTTTGATGGTTTTCCGGCGGCTTTAAGTTGATCGTATTTGGCACTGAGGTCAGGGTTGCGCCGGCATGCGACAAGGGCAGGCATGTAGAGTGCGTGACGGACGATGGCCCTGCCGCCGGCAATGAAGGCGCGTCCGGTCCATCGTCCGGACTGACGGCTCATGGGTGCAAGACCAGCAAGGGCGGCTGCGGCTTTCTCATCCAATTCGCCCAGTTCCGGCATTTCGATGAGAAGCGTAAAGGCCGTGACCTGTGCTACGCCAGGGATCGAAACGAGGATGTCGAACCTCGCCTTCAATGCTGCGTCTTCGGCAATCAGGGCCATGATGGCGTCATCGACCGCCTTGATCTGGCGTTCGATCTGCCGGAGCCTTTCGGCATTGTGTCTCTTCAAGAGTGAGTTGGAAAGGGTCTTCGACCTGTTCTTTGCAGCCGTCCTGTCCTTGATCAGGGCAAGGCGCGCGACATGCAACTCCTTCAGGTCATTGTGGATTTGCGTGTTGGCTTGCAGGATGCGCGGCTCAAGAAGCGCACCGTAACGCGCCAGCATTGCGGCATCGATCCTGTCTGTCTTGGCCAGTCGGCCGGTCGCTTCTGCAAAGCGTCTGGCAAAGCGGGGATTGACCTTGGCGAGAGCAAGGCCCTGCACCATCATGAAGCGCTCGAAGGCCTTGTGATAAGGGCCAGTGGGTTCATAGACAATGCGGGTCGCGCTCCTTGTGCCGATCCATTTGAGAATGGCTGCAAAGCCTTTGCGGTCATTGGCAACCTTCAAGATTCGACCGTCCGGCAGGCTGTGGAGATCGATATGGTCTTTCGAGATGTCTGCGCCGATGGTAATATCCGTCATCTTTTCTGCCTCCTATGCTTGTCATCCGAGCCCAAGGCTCGGGTATCCGTTCAGGACGATTGGAAAAGATGGGGGCGATCATACTTTAACCCGGCCCGGCATTCGCAAGAATGGCGGCCTGCACGTCCACGATCCGTCCCCCATCGCCGGAAGAGGGCAGCCACCCTCTCCGGCGCTTCTTTATCTCACGAAGAAGCAGGAAAATCATAAGACAAGCA
>NZ_JAUSWH010000044.1 GCF_030815125.1 Allorhizobium paknamense | reverse complement strand
AGTGTTGCCGACGGAGCCGGATCGCGGCTTCGCGCCAGAATGTTGATGATCACCGAGGCCGAGCAGACGCCGTGATCAAGCGCCTCCTGGCAGGCAGCTTCGACGGCGGTAAGGCCATCAGCAGGAACGCATCCCAGTATGGTGACCATCTGTCGATCACCGTCGTCAGCGCTCTTCAATCGCTTGCGGACCTTCTCCATCGCGGTTGGCAAGACCCATTCGCGGAACGGAGCGCCGTTACGCAAAGCACCGGGTTTGCGAGCAAGAACAGGAACATAGTGCCAAGGGTCGTAGATGGTGTCGCCACGACCAAAGCTGCGCTGGTGTTCAGCGACCGTCACTCCATCCTGCTTTATGACGACCCGATCAGCGTAAGCGTGAACCTCGACAGGGCGGCCGACGGCTGTCGACAGGACGGAATATTTGTTGTTGTCGAAGCGGACGGTACAGGTCTTCGACACCGATGCTGGGACGCTGTGGAACCCGTCGAATGGACCGACGTAGCGCACAAGGCTGCCACGCTCGGCCTCGAACATCTGCCAGATCGTCTGCACCGTCTGTTCGGGATGACTATGGGCCTTGGCATAGCCAACGCATTTATCGAGGAGCCAAGCATTCAATTCCTCCAGGCTTTTGACCCTGAGACGCGGCGTGAAGAAGCGCTCGCGCACAAGGCCGACCTGGTTCTCGACCTGACCCTTCTCCCATCCCGATGCAGGGGTGCAGGCGACCGGTTGAACGAGATAATGGCTGCACATTTGCAGGAAGCGGCGATTGTACAGCCGCTCCTTGCCGATAAAGACCGCCTCGACCGCCGTCTTCATATTGTCGTAGATGCCGCGCGTGCAGGTGCCACGGAAGAAGTCGAAGGCCTTGTCGTGGGCGTCGAAGACCATCTCCTGGCTCTCACGCATATAGGCTCGGGCAAACATCATCCGGCTGTGGCAGAGGCGGACATGAGCGACCTTCACAGTGGTCGTTACACCGTTGATCAGAACGATCTCATGGCTCCAGTCGAACTGATAGGCCTCGCCAGGTGCATAATAGAGCGGCACATAGGCTTCGGCCGTCACGGCACCTCGATCCTTCGACCATCCTTTCGCGTAGCGTCGGATAGCATCGTAGCTGCCGTCATAACCCAGCGCCCGAAGCTCCTCGTAAATCCGGATCAGTGTAAGGCG
>NZ_JAUSWH010000043.1 GCF_030815125.1 Allorhizobium paknamense | reverse complement strand
TGGAGTGAACCCCTCGGGCTGGACCACGGGAGCAAGAAAAACTGATACACTCTGCGGGCCTCTATCGGAGAAGGCTCATGAAGTCCCGAGGTCCATATCGACGGCATTCGACGCCGTTCAAATTGCAGCTTTGCCAAGATATCCGAAACGGCGTTATCGGACGGCGCGACGCGCAGCGCTCCTACGGTGTTTCGGCCAACCTCATCCAGTTATGGCTCACGCAGTTCGATCGCGGCGAGCTGAATGATGAAGAGGCCGAGGCCAGCGTCATTGCGGAGTACGAGGCCCACATTGCGGCGCTCGAACGTAAGGTCGGCCAGCTCACTATGGAGCTGGACCTGGTTAAAAAAACACCGCGCCAGCCGATCGCCGGAGACAGCGGGAACTCCTCCATCGTCACCGGTCCCCGGCCTGTTCTGTCAGACGGGGGTGCAAAATGATCGATCTCCCGAGGAGCACCTACTATTACCGATCAACTGGGAGAGCGTTGAACCTGGGGGATGCGGAACTCGTTGCAATGATCGAAGACATTCAGGACGAGCTGCCCTGCTACGGATACCGGCGCGTGACACACGAGCTTCATCGAAGAGGCCACCTCGTTAATCACAAGCGTGTCGCCCGCGTCATGCGGGCCAACGGCCTCGGGATCAAGCCGCGCAAGCGGTATGTTCGCACGACGGATAGCAATCACGATTCACCGATCTACCCGAACCTTTATCGCAATGTTATCCCGTCGCGGCCTGACATGGTCTGGGTGGCTGACTTCACATACATCCGCATAGCCGTCGGTTTTTGCTATCTTGCCGTCATTCTCGACGCTTGCAGCCGGAAAGTCGTCGGCTACGGTCTGTCAAAACGCCTGGATACGCCGCTGGCGCTGGCCGCACTACATTCAGCCATCGAGAACAGAAAGCCTCCGCCCGGCTGCATTCACCACACGGACCGCGGATGCCAATACGCAAGTGAGACCTATCGACGAGCGCTCGATGCCGCCGGCCTACAGGGTTCCATGAGCGCCGTTGGCAACCCATACCATAATGCGCAGGCCGAAAGCTTCATGAAGACTCTGAAAGTAGAGGACATCTATCCGGCTGAGTATGAAACCTTCGCTGACGTCGCCGAGCGATTGCCCAGGTTCATCGAAGAAGTCTACAATGCCAAGCGGCTGCACTCAGCCCTTGGCTATCGATCGCCAGAAGAATTTGAAACCCAACTCGCCCAGCAGGCGGCTTAGTTTGAAGCGCCCCGCTGGTCCAGCCCGAAGGGTTCACTCCAA
>NZ_JAUSWH010000042.1 GCF_030815125.1 Allorhizobium paknamense | reverse complement strand
GACGGTCCAGCTTTCCATTCGGCGTTAACGGAAGCTGGTCAAGCACAACAATCGCTGCTGGAACCATGTAATCCGGAAGTTCCGTAGCGAGTTCACGCCTTAGCTGTGTCGGGTCGAGGACGTAACCACTCGCGGGAATGACATAGCCGACTAGCTGCTTCTGAGCGTTTTGATCCTCTCGAGCAACAACCACTGCCTGGCCAACCGAAGAGCGGCTCGTCAAGGCAGCCTCGACTTCACCTGGCTCAATGCGAAAACCACGGATCTTTACCTGATGATCCGCACGCCCAAGGAAATCAAGCACACCGTCTGAACGCCATCTTGCCAGATCGCCCGTCCGATACATCCGACTGCCTGCCGCACCAAACGGGTTTGCGACAAATCGCTCCGATGTGAGATCCGGCCGGCCAAGATAACCTCGTGCCAATCCAGCACCAGCTATGTAAAGCTCACCCCGGACACCAACAGGCACAGGACGGAGCCAATCATCCAAAACATAAACCTGAGTGTTGGCAAGAGGAGAGCCTATGGGGACTGCTTCAAACAAATTCTGCTGAGGAAGCACCTCAAAGCTGGTAGCGCAAGTGGTTATCTCCGTTGGTCCGTAAAGGTTGGTAACATGTAGCCGCGGGTAGTGGTTTTGGAGAGTTCTGGCAGTGACAGAGGACATAGCATCCCCGCCGGTCCAAAGGTATTTGATACCGTCGACTAGGTACGAATGGCTTTCAGCTACCAGCTGCAGGAGACCTGTGGTTAGAAAGGCAGCATCCACATCCTGCTCTTTTATTAGTTGAGCAAGAAGACGTATGTCAGTGCTCGTTTTAGATGGAGCGATTATCAGAGTATCGCCATTTAAGAGCGCCACCCAAATCTCGAATGTCGAGGCATCAAAAGAAGAAATTGAGTGGACAAGAAAACGCCGGCGCAACTTATTGTGCCATTTCGGATCAAGGGCGAGAGCTGCCACGCTGAACTGACTTATCGCAATGCCTTTTGATGACCCTGTCGAGCCTGACGTGTACATCAAGTATGCCGTGCTATGCGGCCTTTGCGGAAATATGGGATTGTCCGATCTAGTGAGTCTGCTGACATGTTGTTCTAATACCAACGGCATGTTACCGTAGTTCCGATCCTTTAGAGACCATTTATCCGTGATAATTAGACGTGGCGCTGATTGTTCAAGAACATTCAGCAGCTTCATGGGAGGCATAGCTTTAGAGAGAGGAAAGTATGCTGATCCGCATTTCAAAGATGCTAGTATAGCTACAATGAAATCGGGAGAAAGTTCCAGATCGATGCCCACGATATCCTCGGGCCCGACACCGAGCCCTATAAGGTGATGTGCCAGCTGGTTTGCTCTGGCATTGAGCTCCTGATAGGTAAGTTTTTGTTCT
>NZ_JAUSWH010000041.1 GCF_030815125.1 Allorhizobium paknamense | reverse complement strand
GACGGTCCAGCTTTCCATTCGGCGTTAACGGAAGCTGGTCAAGCACAACAATCGCTGCTGGAACCATGTAATCCGGAAGTTCCGTAGCGAGTTCATTTCGCAAAGAGGAGATAATCTCGATTCCGCGGCCACTTCTTGCTGGATCATTGGTGAGTACCCCCCGCGCATTACACTCTTCAACGTCCCAGGCTCTTCCTATCAAACATTTACCATTAGTCAGCTTTCTTTTAACTAAGATTGCGTCAAAGCCATACGGTGCACGGGCTGACCACGTGATACGTGCCTCATAGGCAAAACTTCTTGCTAACTCCACGATTTCCGCGGGAATAACCTCGCGTGCGTCGCTTACTATCGTATAGCAACCCAACTTGGCTGCTGAATCGTACGAAATGGAGATGAGCCGGTTTCTAATTCCTTCGATTAAGATCTCGTCGGGTTTACGCACCTCAAGGACGCTAGCTAGGTCAGCAAGGGAACTGATGGATGCTCCCCAAACATCCTTCTGGATTTCATTTGGCGCATATACTGACGTAGGGGACTTGTAAATGATTACGTCATATCTATAGCGGCTAATCTCATTATTATATGTCGCCTCCTTAAGCCGAACATCTACGGCCGCTATGTCGTCTCTCGTGCGCGATAGCTGATGGAAAAATGCTGGAGAGAAAAGGAGCTCCTTATCTTTCTGAGAAAGCTTCTTGACGTCGAACAGCGATATGGCCCGAGGATCGTTGTCGGGACACCTTGATTGAATTATCTCAGCTGAAAAACAATCATGAAGTTCGAGATTTCGTACATCTCCAATGATCACTCGCCCACCCGGCGAGACATTGTCGATGCATTTGTCGATCACGCTCTTTGCGTACTCTCCTGAGGGAAAATACTGACATACCGAGTTCATTATTACAGTATCGGCTTGGCCCGAATTGGATTCGAAAGCCGAACTAGCATCTGACACACGCACCTTTATAGGCGGCGTGCTACCTTGATTGCATTTTATCCAATAATCAAGCTTTGCAATCACGTCTTTCGATATGTCAACACCGGCGTACGATTTGCAGTTCGGCAACACCTTCGACATGATGAGACCGTTTCCGATTCCAATCTCGAAAATATTACCAATGGTACGCTCTTGGATTATTGATACGAAATCTTGCCGCCATTGTTCCATTTCGGTTACTGGAATAGGTTTCTGAGAAGAGCTACTATTCCACCCCGAAAAATCGTTTAATAGTGTTGTCTGTTTGAGGACACTATAAACGTTATCGTAGACGGCACTCCAATCTTCGATGTGACTAGAAATATTGCCATCGTCTTTGCTAGTATCAAGTACAACGTAGGCTACAAGGGAATCGTAAGTTCCACCAATATTGTACGGCACAACCGCCGCACGTGAAATGGATACATTAGCCAATATATGAGCCTCGACTTCACCTGGCTCAATGCGAAAACCACGGATCTTTACCTGATGATCCGCACGCCCAAGGAAATCAAGCACACCGTCTGAACGCCATC
>NZ_JAUSWH010000040.1 GCF_030815125.1 Allorhizobium paknamense | reverse complement strand
GTCGCTTCGGGAACGGGATGGGACGTATCATTCCATTCTACCAGGATCTGATGCCGCTCCTGGTCTTCGAGAAGCTCGATAGAACCGATCGGTTGATCTGGGCTTTCTGCGACCACTTTAAGCAGTCGGTGAAAGCGATCGACGATCGCCTCAACTGTTTGCCTGTCGAACAGATCGGTTGCGTACTCAACTCCTCCTATCAGCCCCGCAGGATGTCCATCTTCGGTACGCGTTTCGCTGAAGCTGATCCAAAGGTCGAACTTGGCGGTATGTGTTCCTACCGGAGTGTCGCTGACCGCGACATGAGGAAAGTCGAGATGGGGGACGACGTTGTTCTGCAGTACCAGCATGACCTGGAACAAAGGGTGGCTGGCGAAGGAGCGGGTGGGATTAAGAGCCTCTACCAGTCGCTCGAAAGGGATGTCTTGGTGGCTATAAGCTTGCAGATCAATTTCTCTGACCCTTTCCAGCAATTGCCTGAAGCTGGGGTTTCCGGAAGTGTCCGCCCGCAAGACCAGCGTATTAACAAAAAAGCCTACGAGATCGTCTAGTGCATCATCGGTTCGGCCGGCAATGGGGCTGCCTATTGGAATATCGAAGCCACAACCCAATCGGGTTAGTAACGTAGCTAAGCCTGCCTGAAGCACCATGAACAGACTTGCATGCTCCTGCCGGGCAAGAGCTAGTAATTTATCATGCACCTCAGCATCGATCGAAAGAGAAAGGTATTCGCCACGATGACTAGCCACCGCAGGACGAGGCCTGTCAGTTGGAAGATCAAGGTGTTCAGGCAGGTCGGAAAGTGTCTTCTGCCAATAGGCCAATTGTTGCGAGATTGGACTTTCAGGATCAGTCTCGCTTCCCAAGACCTCGCGTTGCCAAAGTGTATAGTCGGCGTATTGCACCGGCAAAGGCGCAGGGTTGAAGTCCTTGCCTAGGCACCGAGCTGTGTAAGCGGCAGATAAATCGCGGCAAAGGGGAGCAAAGGACCATCCATCACCTGCAATATGATGAATGAGAAGGAGAAGCACATTACGCTCTTCGCCTAATCGGAACAGCCAGGCACGTATCGGTAGATCGGTGGAGAGGTCAAAGCAATAACTGGCGCATTCCTTCATCGCCTCAGGAAGAGAGGCCTCGTCAATATCGACAACGTCAAAGACCCCTCCCGTCGTATAAGTTTCCAGGATCTCCTGATAAGGGACACCCTCCTGCTCAACAAAAATAGTGCGCAGGCTCTCATGGCGGTTTACGACATCGTAAAATGCATCGGAAAGTGCTTGCTCTTGAAGGGGACCATCTAAACGCAGCCCAAATGGAATATTATAAGCTGCGCTGGGGCCATCAATCTGACTTAAAAGCCAAAGCCGAGTCTGCGCATAAGAAAGAGGTAAGCGCGGCGGGCGCGTCATCCGCTCCAGACGAGCTCGTTTGGAGAGCATGGAAGACCGTAGACTTGCAGAAAGCTCGGCTATGCTTGGAGCTTCAAAAACGCTGCGGATTGCCACCTCAATTCCCAGACTGGAACGGATACGGCTCACAAGGCGTGTAACCAACAGTGAATGGCCGCCCATGTCGAAGAAATTGTCGTCTATTCCAACGCGCTCCACCCCCAGCACTTCAGCAAAAAGGCTGGCAAGGATCTCTTCTTGAGGCGTACGTGGTGGGCGATAAGAAGCAGACGTAAACTCGGGTGCAGGAAGAGCACGACGGTCCAGCTTTCCATTCGGCGTTAACGGAAGCTGGTCAAGCACAACAATCGCTGCTGGAACCATGTAATCCGGAAGTTCCGTAGCGAGTTCA
>NZ_JAUSWH010000039.1 GCF_030815125.1 Allorhizobium paknamense | reverse complement strand
GCTATCGATCGCCAGAAGAATTTGAAACCCAACTCGCCCAGCAGGCGGCTTAGTTTGAAGCGCCCCGCTGGTCCAGCCCGAAGGGTTCACTCCAATAAGGGGTCAATATTCAACGCCGATTGACAGGCTGCCGCCTAAACTACGTGCTTGCTTGCACAGGAGGAAACGTGCCGATTCGTGTTGATACTCTGCGTGTCGCGGGATTGAGGGGTCTGCAGAACATCGAGGTTGAACTCCCGCCAGTCACCGTTTTGATCGGCACGAACAACTCCGGAAAGACCTCGATTATCAAGGCACTTCAACTGGCGCTGGGAGATTACGGCCGATACCTCACGGTGAAGATGGGCAGTTTTGACAGATCGTAATCCATTGTTTGTATGGTAAACTATTCGTTAAGCAAAAGCTATCTGGCCACTAAGGTTCCTTACATGATATGATTGGTAGTTGCCGTTCTAACCCCCGATAAGTACCTCTTATCGGATGTTAGCCATCTTCTGGTGAAAACTTGCTATCTTTTACGGAAATCATTATATTCGGGACACCATTTGATGAGGTACACCATGTCCGAACCACAGCTTTCCATTCGCAGCAGCAAGGCCCGTGATCTCGCCCATGCGCTTTCCCGCCGCACCGGACAGCCGATTAACCGACTCGTTGAGCAGGCCCTTGAACGCTATGACGTTGAATTGCGGCAGCAGGATAAAAAACATCCGCTGGATGCGGTCTGGGAACTTGCGGCGGAAGGCCGTCGACACGTTCCGCCCGGCACCACATCCGCCCATGATGATCTTTATGACGAAAACGGCCTGCCAATATGATTGCCGTCGACACATCGGTTATCATTGCGATCGTCTTGGAAGAACCGGAGGCGGAGACATTCAAATCGCTCCTGCGAACAGAGAATGTTGCCATTGGCTGGCCCACACTGTTTGAAACACGAACGGTTCTCGCGGCCAAAGGATTTGCAAATCCTGGTGACATCGTGACCCGTTTTTTCCATGCACCTAACATCATGCCAATCGCCTTTGATGAAAGGCACTATCGTGCAGCAGAGGAGGCGCTTGACCGGTACGGCAAAGGGCGGCATCCGGCGTCACTCAACATGGGCGATTGTTTTTCCTATGCTGTGTCTGCCGTTGCTAAAGCGCCTCTGCTGTTCAAGGGTCGTGATTTTTCGCAAACAGACCTGAAACTGCATCCGGCATCTTCCATTTTATGACGGGAGATCACGAAAAGGCTCTTGATCGCCGTATCCAACAACTCGATACCATCGCTTCCGTGCTTCCGATGGAACGGCGTGACGAGCTGGCCGAGCTTCTGACGGATCAGGATGTCGCGACACTCCGTTATCTGGTCAACGAAGGCATGGGCGAAAATACCCTTCGCGCTCTCACCTCTGATCTGGCCTATCTGGAGGCCTGGTCGTTGGCAACGGCAGGAACATCCCTGCCGTGGCCAGCACCCGAAGCGCTTCTCCTGAAATTCGTGGCCCATCATCTCTGGGATCCGGAGAAACGCTTGAGCGATCCGCAGCATGGCATGCCGGCCGCGGTCGAGGACAAGCTTCGGGCCCAAGGTTTTCTGCGTTCAAGCGGACCCCATGCGCCAGATACCGTTCGCCGACGGCTGGCGACCTGGTCAACGCTGACGAAATGGCGGGGGCTTGATGGAGCGTTTTCCTCCCCTGCCCTAAAATCCGCCATCCGGCTGGCTGTGCGCGCAACGCCGCGGCCCAGACAGAGCAAGAGTGCCAAGGCCGTCACCGGGGACGTTCTCTCCCAACTGCTTGCCACCTGTCAGAGCGACAGTCTGCGCGACCTCCGCGACCGCGCTATCCTGATGGTCGCCTTTGCCTCTGGTGGTCGCCGTCGCAGCGAGATCGCCAGTTTGCGGAAAGAGCAATTGTGCCCCGAAGAACCGATCCCAGTCGAAGGCGGTTCTACCCTCCCCTCTCTGTCCATCCACCTGGGTCGCACCAAAACCAACGGTGCGGACAACGATGAGGTTGTCTATCTCACCGGTTCGCCGGTTGATGCCTTGAATGCCTGGCTTCACGTAGCAAGAATTGACAAGGGAAGCGTGTTTCGAGCCATTGATCGCTGGGGCAACGTCTCCCAACGCGCGCTTGATCCGAAGGCGATCAATGACATTCTCAAGCAACGAGTCGCTATCGCAGGGCTGAAACCGGAAGAATTTTCCGCCCATGGTTTGAGATCTGGCTATCTCACGGAAGCCGCCAATCGCGGTATTCCGCTGCCAGAGGCCATGGAGCAGTCTCGTCATCGGTCGGTGCAGCAGGCGTCAGAATATTACAACAGCGCAACACGAAGAAGCGGGCGGGCCGCTCGCCTTTTGCCGTGATGTGTGTTGATTTCCACGGATCAAGGGGAGCATGAGGATTTGTGGGGCATGCCTAAACAAAGTAGGGGTCGGAACAAGATTTGCTCGCCCAGACACGCTAAGGTCGAACGCACCGTGAACCTTCGTCACGAACCCGCATAATAGTCTGCCGGCTGGTCGCGAACTTCCGTGCGATCGCCGAAACGCTCATCCCCGTCGCGAGATCGCCCCGCACATTCTGCTTCTGTTTATCGCTCAGCGTCGAGGGACGGCCGAGGGCCTTGCCTTCCGACTTGGCGCGCTTGAGGCCGGATTGCGTCCGCTCGATCAGCAAATCCCTTTCGAACTGGGCGACGGCGTTGAGCACGTTCATGGTCATCGTACCGGCAGAGCTGGTGAGATCGGCCCGGCCGAGCGCGAGGCAATAGACCCTTACGCCCATTTTGGCCAGCGTCCTGACGGTGGTGCTGACGTCGATCGCATCACGGCCGAGGCGGTCGAGCTTGGTCACGATGAGAATGTCCCCGGACTCCAGCTGGCTCTGTTGCAAACATTTTGCTTGGCTATGAAGAGGCCTTCCTACACCTCAGTCACGCGGTTTTGGCGTCGAGATTCTGCGCGAGGAGGGCCAC
>NZ_JAUSWH010000038.1:2500-5000 GCF_030815125.1 Allorhizobium paknamense | reverse complement strand
TTTCGGAGGCGACCGCCCCAGTCAAACTACCCACCATACACTGTCCCGGATCCGGATAACGGACCGCGGTTAGACATCCATGACGATAAGGGTGGTATTTCAAGGATGGCTCCACAGAAACTGGCGTCCCTGCTTCAAAGCCTACCACCTATCCTACACATGCCGACACGAATGCCAGTGTAAAGCTATAGTAAAGGTGCACGGGGTCTTTCCGTCTGACCGCAGGAACCCCGCATCTTCACGGGGAATTCAATTTCACTGAGTCTGCGTTGGAGACAGCGGGGAAGTCGTTACGCCATTCGTGCAGGTCGGAACTTACCCGACAAGGAATTTCGCTACCTTAGGACCGTTATAGTTACGGCCGCCGTTTACTGGGGCTTCGATTCAGAGCTTGCACCCCTCCTCTTAACCTTCCAGCACCGGGCAGGCGTCAGACCCTATACGTCGTCTTATGGACTTCGCAGAGCCCTGTGTTTTTGATAAACAGTCGCTACCCCCTGGTCTGTGCCACCCCACAATACTTGCGTAGCATGGGGTCACGCTTCTTCCGAAGTTACGCGTGCAATTTGCCGAGTTCCTTCAACGCAGTTCTCTCAAGCGCCTTGGTATACTCTACCTGACCACCTGTGTCGGTTTCGGGTACGGTCTATACGGTGGAGCTATTTCCTGGAACCGGCTCACTGCCCAACCAATCCAATAAGGTTGAACAATTTTCCCGATCCGTCACTACCACCAGGCCCACGAATATTAACGTGGTTCCCATCGACTACGCGTGTCCGCCTCGTCTTAGGGGCCGGCTAACCCTGCTCAGATTAACTTTAAGCAGGAACCCTTGGTCTTTCGGCGAGGGAGTCTCTCACTCCCTTTATCGTTACTCATGTCAACATTCGCACTTCCGATACCTCCAGGACCCCTCACAGGTATCCCTTCACGGGCTTACGGAACGCTCCGCTACCACGTGTGCAAGCACACATCCTCAGCTTCGGTGCATGGCTTTAGCCCCGTTACATTTTCGGCGCAAAGACCCTTATTTAGACCAGTGAGCTGTTACGCTTTCTTTAAATGATGGCTGCTTCTAAGCCAACATCCTGGTTGTTTTGGGATCCTCACATCCTTTCCCACTTAGCCATGACTTGGGGACCTTAGCTGGAGGTCAGGGTTGTTGCCCTTTTCACGACGGACGTTAGCACCCGCCGTGTGTCTGCCGACTAGTACTCCTCGGTATTCGGAGTTTGGTTAGGATCAGTAAGACGGTGAGTCCCCATAGCCCATCCAGTGCTCTACCCCCGAGGGTATTCGGTCGACGCTCTACCTAAATAGATTTCGCGGAGAACCAGCTATCTCCGAGTTTGATTGGCCTTTCACCCCTAGCCACAAGTCATCCCAATCTATTGCAACAGATGCGGGTTCGGCCCTCCAGTTGGTGTTACCCAACCTTCAGCCTGCTCATGGCTAGATCACTCGGTTTCGGGTCTAATGCAACGAACTGAACGCCCTGTTCAGACTCGCTTTCGCTGCGCCTACACCTACCGGCTTAAGCTTGCTCGTTACACTAAGTCGTTGACCCATTATACAAAAGGTACGCTGTCAGCCTTGCGGCCTCCAACTGTTTGTAGGCATCCGGTTTCAGGTTCTATTTCACTCCCCTCGTCGGGGTGCTTTTCACCTTTCCCTCACGGTACTTGTTCGCTATCGGTCATGCACGAGTACTTAGGCTTGGAGAGTGGTCTCCCCATGTTCAGACAGGATTTCACGTGTCCCGCCTTACTCAAGGACAATGAGTGTTCTACGCGTACGGGGCTGTCACCCACTCCGGCCAACCTTTCCAGATTGTTCCGCTTTATTCCTCATTGCCACTGGCCTGGTCCGCGTTCGCTCGCCACTACTTGCGGAGTCTCGGTTGATGTCCTTTCCTGCAGGTACTTAGATGTTTCAGTTCCCTGCGTTCGCTTCTTACCCCTATGTATTCAAGGTAAGATACCTTATCGCAATACCTAGAAACCTAAACCGTCCATAACGACAGCTTAAACTTTCTAGGTATCTAAGGTGGGTTCCCCCATTCGGAAATCCATGGATCAAAGCTCATTCGCAGCTCCCCACGGCTTATCGCAGCGTATCACGTCCTTCATCGCCTGTGCATGCCAAGGCATCCACCAAATGCCCTTACGACACTTGATCGTTCTCATTGCCAATGCTCATCCTTATTGGATTTGGAAGACCTGTCTTCTTCGCTTGCGCTCAGAAGGGTTCCAAATCTGGCCATCCGGTCAAACCTGAGTTTGACAAAACAGCAAGTCCCTCACCAGCTCTCACCGGCAAGGTCTCCAAAACTCGATTACCTTTTACAATCGAGCCATTCAGATGACATCAGCGTGTCGATCCGGTCCCTCATAAAGATATCACGCCGAGCGATATCCGGGCCGGATCTTAAGACCAGCTTCTCGAGATCAAATCCGAGGATGCGCGGTCAGGCAACATCCACCAGATCACATGTCAGATG
>NZ_JAUSWH010000037.1 GCF_030815125.1 Allorhizobium paknamense | reverse complement strand
TTCGACCATCCTTTCGCGTAGCGTCGGATAGCATCGTAGCTGCCGTCATAACCCAGCGCCCGAAGCTCCTCGTAAATCCGGATCAGTGTAAGGCGTTCACGAGAGGGCTTGCCTTCATTCGAAGCGAGGAAACGCTCGATCTCGGCCTTCCACCGACCCGTCTTCGGTAACGGTTGTCGCTCTCTTTCGTAAGAAAAGTCCGTCTCATCGGTCCGTAATATCTTGCGAACCGTATTGCGGGAGACATGCAGTTCCCGGACTATCCTCTTCACCGACCAGCCTTGAACATGAAAGGCTCGACGAACACGTGCAATCGTATCCACTCGCTTCAACTCCCCCTCCATTCGCCTTCAAGAGACGAACGGACAGATGAAACAGGAGGGGGGTCAAAATTGGACGCCGATCACCCCGCCAGAGGGGTCAATATTCCATGCCGAAACACATTATCTCGAGCGCTTGGGGTTCCCACAGTCGTCAGAGGACCTGGGAAGGCACAGACTTCTCGACAAACTACACGGCAATGATCTGCTAGGCTGGTCGGATGTCCTGGCCAGCCCGGCCAGCGATAAGGTCTGCGACTGCGTCGCCTTCCGCTCAGACGATTTCGAGGCGTTGAACAGCGCAGCGATTGCTGGAATGGGGATCGCCCTTCTTCCGGCCTGGGTGTCAGGACCGTCAATCAAGGCAGGCGAACTGATCCGCATTCGGCTGGACGACGAGCCATGGAACGACAAGCCTCCGGGCATCCACCTCCTGCGGGCGCTCCAGGAGCCATCGGCGAAGGTTCGAGTGTTCACAGAGAGGCTCAAGGCGTCTATCGGATCACCGCCCATCTGGTCATGACTCCGTTTGTAAACCCGACCCAGTCAAAAGTTCGTCGTTTTAAACGCCCGTCGAGGTCGCTTTTCCATCGCGCCGAACGTTCGTATCTCTTCAAGAGCTAAGACACGGAGGCCGCACCCTCATACCGGCCGTGAAGTGGGCGGGCAGGAAATGGCAGGGTCATGGGTTCCCTTTCTTTCAGCTGCCTCCCTCATGCCTTCCGGTCAGCGCAGGTCCAGCTAATTATCGCTCCCACGATGCTTCAGCTTTTCATGCAGGGTAAGGGCCTGCGGACTTCGCAATGCCGGATCTTCACCGTTCTCGACCGCCAGCACCATCCGAATACGCTCTTCTTCCGCCAAGCGCTGCGCTTCTTCATAGCCGTATTTATCAACGCTGAATGTGCGCGTCAGAGCCTTTCGGCGCCGCTTTCCTGGAATGACCGGCTTCGAATTATCGAGAGGCATTTCAATGCGCGCAATCCAGCTGCCGGATTTGCGGACCCCACGCGCTTCTTGGTAATAAACACCTGGTATTGCACTTCCTTCCGGGCGGTTCTTGCGTACCAGCATCCGCATGTCCTTGTGGGTCAAGGGAGGAACTACCCTGAGAACCGCATCCCGATAAGCCTGCGCCACTTCCAGTGCCTGATCCTTGCCGCCATACGTGCTGTCGCTGAAGGTCATCCGGATCGGCCTGCCGCCGCGAGACAGGTTCACCATCCAGGCATTCTGTTTGTGCCTGTCGACATCCAGCCGATGGATGGCATACATCGCTTCGTCGTGGAAGCGATGCCTGGACTTATCCTTTTCTGCTGTCTCAGCTAGTTTGGGCATGGACGTATTTCGGGAAGGTCGCATGATCTTGTAGTGGCCTATTTATCAGACCAACTCACTGGATGAGATTCGGACGTCCAGCTGAACAAAGCAATGAACGTGAGCGAAGCCCTACTCGAACGTTATCCAAGACACTCCCTGCACAAGCGTTCCGCCATGATTGCAACGATCGCCAACCCGGGCAATCTTCCGGCCATTTATGGCAGCAACAGAAGATCCTCCAGCAATCCTATCGTCCGTTGGGATACCGATGCAAATGCAAGTATCACCAACAGTCGCAATCGGAACACCTTCAACTGCTACAAAAGATTGTTGCGTCGAAACCACCGGGCCGCCGATATGGGCCTTCGGATCCGCCATAGGGCAATTGTGCATGTGGCCCTTAAGGGTGACTGGCGATCCCATTAAAAACTCCTAACCATGTTGCGCGTCGCGTCTAAGCACCTTGTCTGTTGTCAATTCATCACCCGCTTTTAAAATCTTGAACTCCGGTTCCTCAGTGCGCACGAAAATGAGGTTCAACACAAACGCATAATCACCAACCGGTTGTCCCGGAAGGGCCTCAAACATAAGGTTAAACTTGCCTGGGGGAACGTTTACGTCCTTCAAGTTTCCGATTGTACCGATCTTTACAGGTGTTGCAGTGACATCAAAGGGGGTTTGAACTGCCCATTCAGCGGCATCGGACACGTTGATCGCATCTGCAATATCCACCCTTATTAAGCATTCACCGTCATGATCAGGAACTCCAAAACTCACTATTCCCTCAGACCACGCAAAACCTTGCGCGACATGTTCATCATCCCATAGTAGCCCTGGACGAGGAAGTCCGGGGAGGTGAACTACCACTTGCGTGTAAAGAACGGTGATTGGGAATTCCGCGATCATATCAAGGCCCTACCTTCATCGTTATCTTACAACCCTCTGGAACACCATTCAACTGAGCGCCCAGTTGGCCTCCTGCACTTCTGTTATCACTTCGTGATATATGCCGTACACTAGACCCGGCACCCCCTTCGGCAAAAGTCGCTGGCGGGTACTCATCTCTATCCATTCCTGGCATGGTCGGAATGCCGCGTAGCGATGCAGTTCTTCTTGTACTAGTTCCAGGCCTGTCGAGCGTAAGAACACTAGGATAGCCTGCCGCCTGTGCATCTACAATATGTTGCGCGGCTTGAGGCGAAGCGCTCCGAGATATTACTACAATTCGGGAACAAGGGCAGTCCTTGCAAGCCGTCGTGTCAGTTGTGGCATCGGCTTTGTCAGCAGCTTTATCAGCATTCCACCAATCAGAGATATGTTTATCGATATTAGCTCCAGCAGCACTACCCAATGCCCATCCGCCAGCTGCACCCCCGACTGCACCTGTCACACCGCCAACGGTTGCACCGTAGCCACCTCCAATCAATGCGCCTCCGGCGGCGCCGGGACCGGCTCCAACACCTCCAAATGCCAAACCGCCAACACCGCCGATTACCGCACCTGCCGCCCCTTCAACAGCCGCGCCTGTAGCCGCGCCAGCAACACCGCCGCCAACGCCTCCAAGAATCGCGCCCCCGCCACCAAATAATGTCTCGAAAAAGCCGCTCATGGATGAATTCCCGCTGAAGATTGCTTTTTCATCCAATTCATCGCATCGACCATAAGTTGCTGAACCTGTTTATCGGGACTGCTGCCTTTCCGAGTGATGAATTCAATTGCTTCCTTGGAATTGGCAACACGACCACTCGTTTTGCACATGATAAAGGCCCATCGACAGTGAGCACCTTCCGAGACCAAGCCGAGCTGTTTACCTGTTTCCTCACTGATCCGCAGATGCTCCTCCAAAGCTTCCCTTGACGCACCTTGTGTTTCAGCAGGGCAGGTTTCGCACAGATAAGCAATCCTGCGGCGGCGTGCTGCCAGGCTTCTCCTTGTCTCGATTGCTCTGACTTCCTCCACCGAAAGCTTTAGTGGCCCGGCTGGCGGTACTGGCATATCTTCTGCACGGCTTACTCGCATGGGCTTTTCGCTCCAGTCGGGATCCGCGGAATAAAGAATCTGCTGGGCAGGGCCAAGCACCCGAGCCAGGTGAGCATATGTCAGACTGGGCAGCACCTGCGCCATGACATTGGAATCTGCATGACGGAACAGAACCATCTCGTGATCGGCATCCTGCGCATCGTCCGATGTCTGAGATAAAGGATTGCGCTCATAGGCCTTGCCGCGATCCATATCGACTGAAGTTGGTAGCAGGATCATGTTGATGGTTCTCAGATGGCGAAACAGCACATCTCCGCCTGCTTCGCAGAACCAGAACACAGCTGCGTGACGTTCCCCAATGAGGTCGAGCAAACGGCCCAGCATTTTTTCGCTCGTTGGGCGCGGTTGACCGGTGTTGTCCTTGTCAGCGTCGTGCCAGTCCCGATCGAGCCAGACCAGTTGTGGAGCGGTTCGCAACTGGTCGGCCGTTCCGTTCCCACGATCCAGATAGAGCGGCTTATGAATAAAGTCGGCAGCAAACAGACTACGGGGAAGATCATCGAATTGTGCCCCGTCCAGAACGGCAAAAACGGGCCGACTGATACTCAATAAAACCGATTTCAAATCAGACGTGTTTGCCAAGGCTTCCCCCTTCAAAATCTATCGATTTTTCGAGCGATAACTCGGTATGGATCTATGATTTTCAAGGCAAAAACTGTTTTCGATCATCTTAATTAGAGGTTTCTGCTCCGGCCTTATAAAGATCGAAATCCGGCATTTGATCGACAGCAAAAGCCCTGTCTATATCCATGACATGCGACCAGTTCTGTGTCTCAGGGTCGCCGTACAACGAGATATCCTCGGCGAGCTTGCCAAGCAGGGCTTCTTTCTGTTCTGTGCCGACGGTATGGCGATATCGCCGCCACCAGCAGCGGTGGAGCATGTTGTTAATTTCGGACGAAAACATCATGCTTGGGTCGGTATGGACTTCCTTGTAAAAAATCTCCCACAAATATTGGTCCCAGGCACTACGGTTCTGCGGCCCGGCCATATATGTGGCTCCCGCTGCTTTGCGACGCTTGCTCAATTGCCTTTCGGGCTCGTGAACCTCATTATGATAGGTTTCAATCAGACGCCGTAGACCATCGTCGTCCGGCAGTGGCGCTTTTCCAATACACCAGCGCACAAAACCATCTTCCCATGTCATGAGCGCCCCGACGCCGAGACCATCTTCACCACTATACTCTGCTATTGATCCCAACCAGAGCAGCAGACGGTCCGGGTCTTCTCCATCCTTTTGGATATGTTCAAGGAAACGATCAAAATGTCCGAAGCGTATTGAAATCGAACTATCTGGAGATATTTTCCGGACAATTTCATAATAATTCCTGGCGTGTTGCTGCAAGGTTTTCCGACTACGTATCGGCATCTTCAGGTAATCATCAAACTCCATCGCTTGATCAGAGCTGACCCAGTACAAGGCTCGTTCTAACTCGTCTTTGTAATCACTCGGATTGAACATGATGCCTCTAGCTCATTGCGGTCTGATAACATTAAGGAAATCGCTCAGGCGACCGGAACTGATTTTCTCGCCGAAATTGAAACAATCCGGATGATTTGGACCCTTCCAAGGGATCGTCTGTGGCGACCAGCCATTCCCTCCACCCACGATGTTATTTATCGCTAGCCGTTCGTCGCGGCTGAGCAATTGTTCAATGGGACACTTTGCCGTACGCAAATCTCTCATGCCGTCGCTAATTTTCTTCTGTTCGCCCACAAGCTGGGTTATATGATTTCTCCAGCTATCGGTTCCTGGCCCGCTTTTGCCACACATCTGTTCGACCATACGATTGAGATAACCATGCTGGCCACCATCTGCGCCAGGTAAACGCTTATTGCGGTAGAGGGCCTCCTTTACCTTTGCCACAGCATCCAGGCACTCTGGGGGGAAACAGGTTGAACACGTGTCAGTGGCTACACCTTGATCAAGGTCAGTGCTTGCGGCTTCATCGGCGTGTTCGCTCATTTGCACTGGTGAAGGCTTACTCAGTGCATTGACTAATTGGTCTTTTGTGCCGCCCGGTCGGTAATATAGCCACCCTGCTGCACCCAGCGCCGTGCCACCAAGAAGCCATTCAACTAATGGTATGCCCAACAGAAGCGGCATCAGATGCTCTCCCGCAGCATCCGCAGACGCAGGTCGAACAGGATTCTGATGCGTTCATCCGGTGTTTCAGGAAGCGATGGATTGGTCATTGCCGTCCGAACATTTTTATCATGGGACAAATCGGTTTTGCTGGTAATTTGCATAAAGGCCCAGCGCCCTATCATGTCTTCACGGCGCACTCCGAATGCTTTAACTTTCCGTTCTTCGTCGTAGACAAATTGGTAAAGCTCTTCCTCGTTCATGTCTGTCGTTTGTTCAGGTGCGACCTTTCTCAAATAGGTCGCGATTTTCCGTCTCGAGCGAACCTCACGTTTTCCTTCAATTGCTCTGACTTCCTCCACCGAAAGCTTTAGTGGCCCGGCTGGCGGTACTGGCATATCTTCTGCACGGCTTACTCGCATGGGCTTTTCGCTCCAGTCGGGATCCGCGGAATAAAGAATCTGCTGGGCAGGGCCAAGCACCCGAGCCAGGTGAGCATATGTCAGACTGGGCAGCACCTGCGCCATGACATTGGAATCTGCATGGCGGAACAGAACCATCTCGTAATCGGCATCCTGCGCATCGTCTGATGTCTGAGATAAAGGATTGGGCTCATAGGCCTTGCCGCGATCCATATCGACGGAAGTTGGTAGCAGGATCATGTTGATGGTTCTCAGATGGCGAAACAGCACATCTCCGCCTGCTTCGCAGAACCAGAACACAGCTGCGTGACGTTCCCCCATGAGGTCGAGCAAACGGTCCAGCATTTTTTCGCTCGTTGGGCGCGGTTGACCGGTGTTGTCCTTGTCAGCGTCGTGCCAGTCCCGATCGAGCCAGACCAGTTGTGGAGCGGTTCGCAACTGGTCGGCCGTTCCGTTCCCACGATCCAGATAGAGCGGCTTATGAATAAAGTCGGCAGCAAACAGACTACGGGGAAGATCATCGAATTGTGCCCCGTCCAGAACGGCAAAAACGGGCGCTTGAGCCTGGAGAATGATCGCCTTCAGACCGGCATTGTCGGTCATGCTTTACCCTCTCACGAACGGGGTTGAGGATTTGGACATATTCCGGAGGCATGACGCGCCTTCTCCTGGACCACCTTTCTTGAAGTTGATCTGATTACCTTCGATATCGATCTTCAGGCCGTGAATACGGATGCCACTATTGTTAAGCTCGATATAGCCGCCCTTGGTGGAAAGCAGAATGGTATCATCGGCATAGACTTCCCAGACTTTTGCCTCCCCGTGATATTTCTCGCCGGAGACGATATTGTAGAGCTTGCCGACTTCGACATTGATCGTCGTCCCAACGGTCGTGCGCTGCTCCTTGCCGACGTTGGTGACTTGTGTCTGCCCGACATTGGTGACCTTGCTGACGCCGATCTGCTCGGCGCGGGCAATGCCGATACTGTCGGATTTGAAAGCACTGACGATGGTGTTCATGATGCCAGGCATGGGAAAGAGGCTTGAGGCATCGGTTCCGACACCTGTGCCGGACCCGGCCAGTGCCGTTCCGGCATCCGCCCTGGGGCTTGGGCCGGAAACCACACCTTCACGGGCAGAAAGTCCGCCTGCCCCCAGGAAACCCAGGGCAGAGGAAGCAAGTGTGGTGGCAAATGCCGCAAGGCCCGGTCCGCCGCCACCGGCAATCTGACCCGCCTGCGCAAGAAGACCCGCCGTCTGTCCAGAGAGCGCCTGCACACCCGCCATGGCCAGCATCGCCATCGGTCCCGTGCCGCCAACGACGGTGTTTACCGAACCGCCGATCTCATGCTTCTGGTTGCCCGCGACTTCGACAGCGCGGTTGCCGCCGATAGAGGCGACCTCATGCCGGTCGATGCGCTTGGTGCGGTCATTCAGGACCCGCGTGGTCTGATCCTTCTGGGCATGGAAGAACATATTCTCCTTGCCGTTTTCGTCCTCGAAGGTCATCTCGTTGAAGCCGTCGCCCTTGTGGGTGTTGGAGCGCAGCACCATCCGCGTCTTGTTGGCTGGCAGATCGTAGGGCACTGGGTTCTTGGGGTTTGGCACCACGCCGGTCACCAGCGGCCGGTCGGGATCGCCGTCGATATAGGCAACCATCACCTCCATGCCGATGCGTGGAATGATCTGCCCGCCCCACTGGCCGCCCGCCCAGTTCTGCGCCACCCGTACCCAGCAGGTGTCGGAGCCGTCCTTCTGTGCCCGCCGGTCCCAGGGGAACCACAGCTTGATCCGGCCATATTTGTCCGGGTGGATCTCCTCGCCGGACGGACCGGCAACGATGGCCACCTGCGCGCCCTCCAGCCGCGGACGCTTCGTCTCCCGGTGCGGCGTCAGCGGCACGCGCGAGGGGATCGCCTCGAAGCCATTGCGGTATTCCGGCTCGTTGCTGGTCGTCTCATAGGACCGGTCCACCACCTCATGGCGGATGCGGGTGATAACATACTCCTCGTATTGATGCTCCGGATGCGGCTCCTCATAGGGAGTAAACTTGCGGCCCGCCTCCAGAAAGCGCACAGTCGACTGGCCCATGACCCGTTCATGATCGGCCTCGCTCGCCTGGGTGCGGAACTTCTCCGCCCGCTCCGCCGCCTTCGGGTCAGCAATGCGGGCCGGGTATTCGTAAAGCTCGCTTTTCTCCGCCCCCGGCATCTGCACCAGGGACGGCGTCACATTCTGCGGTACCAGGGAAGGGGTCTCGAAGTTCCAGTCCGCACCGGCCCGCGTGCCGGGGACATAGGCGTAGTCGCGCATCCATTCATTGATGTGATTGCGATCCGACGAGCCCTGCGCCAGCCGCACCTTCGTCTCGCCCTCGGCGGAGGGGGAGGGGTCCTGCCAGCCGATCTGGTGGTCGGCCACCACCAGCCTGTGCCGGCCCTGTTCATGGCTAAACCAATAAAAGGCGCCGTCCTCTTCCAGACGGCGCAGCAGATAATCGAGATCGGTCTCGTTCCATTGCACGCTGTAGTGCTGCGGTGGCGGCTT
>NZ_JAUSWH010000036.1 GCF_030815125.1 Allorhizobium paknamense | reverse complement strand
CATCAAAGTGTCAAAAATTCCCGCAAGGCCAAACCGTTAAACCCGGCCCCAATCAGCATCTCAGCCAATCTCAGAAATTTAAAACGAAGAAGCTCGCCGCCAGAAGCAACCGCCCCTCGTCTCGTGAAGCGGCTTATAAGCCCCATTACGCCAAATGGTCAACACGGGTCTGTCAAAAAACTGTCGTTTTAGCTTCATCCGATTGTTTTAAAAAGATTTTTTGTCGGATTCTTTTCCCTCTCCCTGGAGAAGGGGTAGGGCTCTCGGGGCATGTGGTGGGTTTTGGTCCCTGAATCAGCTGCCAAACACGGGTGAAGATTATTCCTTCAATAAAAAAGACGGATAAGGTGCGCTCCAGAAACATTGGAGTTGCCCATGCTGGTTCTGAATGAACAGGAAACCATTGCCGCACTGGATTGGTCTGCCTTGATCGATGCGCTGGAACGGATGTTTGCGTCCGATTGCGTCATGCCTGTGCGGCATCATCACGATGTAAAGGTCCCCAACAGAGCCGACGCGACACTGCTGCTCATGCCTGCCTGGGTGCCGGGCGGATATTGCGGCGTGAAACTTGTTTCGGTCTATCCCGACAATCATCTCTCCGGCCTTCCTGCCGTCCAGGGGAGCTATCTTCTGACCTCAGGTCAAACTGGCGAGACGCTAGCTTTGATCAATGGCAATGCACTGACGGCTCGGCGCACCGCCGCAGCTTCGGCGCTTGCCGCACGCTATCTGGCCCGGGAAGATGCAAGCCGCCTGCTGATGGTGGGGACGGGGCGGCTTTCGCTGAATGTAATTGAAGCGCATGCTAAAGTCCGCTCGATCCGAGAGGTGAGCATTTGGGGACGCAATACCGCCAATGCGGAAAAGACCGCCGAGCAGGCCCGGGAGTTGGGCTTTGATGCTATCGCGGTCACCGATCTGGAGAAGGCAGCAAGACAGGCCGACATCATTTCCTGTGCGACCCTCGCCACGGAACCCTTGATCAAAGGGGAATGGCTGCAACCCGGCAGCCATCTTGATCTGATCGGCGGCTTCAAGCCCTCCATGCGTGAGGCCGACGATCGTGCGATCGCGCGGGCACGGGTCTTCGTGGATACGCGGGCGGGGGCGATGAGCGAGGCCGGCGATATTGTCCAGCCCTTGCAAAATGGCAGTTTGAAGCCCGAGGCCATTTGCGGGGAACTGGCGGAACTGGTAGGGGCACGCGTGCCGGGGCGGCGGCGTCCCGATGAGATCACCTTCTTTAAATCGGTCGGCGCCGCGCTTGAAGATCTGGCGGGGGCTATCCTGGCCTATGAGACCGCACTGAACACAAAAATCCGATAAGTTCGCATGAGCCTGACGCTTCCTTCCTATCCCGTTTCCGAAATTCTGCAGCCGCTGTCCCAAGCGCTGAGAGAAGGCAATCGCGCTATTGTCAGTGCGCCGCCGGGCGCGGGCAAGACCACTATCATTCCGCTGCATCTTCTGGAGGAGCCGTGGCGCGGGGATGGGCGCATCATCCTGCTGGAACCGCGCAGGCTGGCGGCGCGCGCCGCGGCCTCGCGCATGGCCGCGCTTCTTCATGAAAAGGTTGGCGAGACCGTGGGCTATCGCATGCGCCTCGATAACCGGATCTCTTCGAGGACCCGGATCGAAGTCGTGACCGAAGGTGTGTTTGCCCGGATGATTCTGGACGACCCGGAACTGTCCGGCATTTCCGCCGTGTTGTTCGATGAATTTCACGAACGCTCTCTGGATGCGGATTTCGGCCTGGCGCTGGCGCTGGATTGCCAGGCGGGCTTAAGGGACGATCTGCGATTGGCCGTCATGTCGGCGACGCTGGATGTGGAACGCATTTCCAGCCTGCTGGATGAACCGCCGGTGCTGAAAAGCGAGGGCCGCAGCTTTCCGGTGGAGATCAGGCACCGGGATCGTCCCGGCACGGAACGGGTGGAAGATGCGGTCACCTCGGTCATTCTCGATGCCCATGCCAGCGAGCAGGGATCGATCCTGGCCTTTCTGCCGGGACAGGCGGAAATTCGCCGGGTCGCAGAGCGGCTGGAGGGACGGCTTGCCGCGTCCACCCGGGTCGTTCCGCTTTACGGCAACCTCTCCCAGGCTGAGCAGGACCAGGCGATCAAGCCCGCACCTGCGGGAACCCGAAAGGTCGTGCTGGCGACATCGATTGCCGAAACCTCCATTACCATTGATGGCGTGCGGATCATCGTAGATAGCGGTTTGCAGCGCCTGCCGGTGTTTGAGCCCGCCACCGGCATGACGAGGCTGGAAACCGTGAAGGCCTCGCGCGCTTCTGCCGACCAGCGGGCGGGCCGCGCCGGGCGCACCGAACCGGGGCTTGCCATCCGGCTTTGGCATGCGGGGCAAACGGCAGCACTTCCCGCTTTCACCCCGCCGGAAATTCTCTCGACCGATCTTTCCGGGCTGGTGCTGGACATGGCGCATTGGGGCGTCTGCGATCCGGCGCAGCTTGCCTTCATCGATCCGCCGCCCGCAGCACCCTGGAAGGAAGCGCGCGCGCTGCTGAAGAGCCTTGGCGCTCTGGATGAGCATGGCCGCCTGACGCCACGTGGCCATCAGATGCGCGGCCTTGGCCTGCCACCCCGGCTGGCCGCCATGGTGATTGCCTCGGCTGAAAAAGGTCTGGCAAAACCGGCCGCAGACCTGGCTGTGCTTTTGACCGAGCAGGGTCTGGGTGGCAATGATATCGATCTGGACGAACGGCTGCGGCGCTTCCGGTCCGACCGGAGCGAGAGAGCCTCTGCGGCGCGCGGGCTGGCGGGACGGCTGGCGGATCAGGCAGGGGGGCGGACGGCGTCTTCCGAGCCGGTCTCCGCCGGGCGGCTTCTGCTTCACGCCTTTCCGGACCGCATCGCCTTCCAGCGCGGCGGGCGCGGGCGCTATGTCATGGCCAATGGCCGGGGCGGCGAGTTGGAAGAAACCGAACGGCTGGCCGCCTCCGCCCTGCTGGTGGTTGCGGATTTGACGGGACGGGCGGGCAAGGCCCGTATCCTGGCGGCCGCCGAGATGTCTCTGGCGGAGATCGAAGCGGAACTGCCAGAGGCAATCACCCAGGGCGATGAAAGCTTCTTTGATCGCGGCAGCCGTGAGGTGCGTGCGCGGCGGGTGAAGCGGCTGGGCGCCATCACACTGGAGGAGGCACCACTTCCCCGCCCCACCGGCGAAGCCGCGGCAAAAGCACTGGCAGAAGGGGTTCGCGAACTGGGCCTTGACCATCTTCCCTTCAGCAAATCGACCGAACAATTGCGCCAGCGGATCGGCTTTCTGGCGCGAACCCTGGGAGAACCATGGCCGGATATGTCGGATAATGCGCTGACAGAGCGGCTGGAGGAATGGTTTACCCCCTTCCAGACAGGAGCGCGCAGCTTTGCCGAGATTTCGGCGAGCGGGCTGGCGGATGGCCTGCGCAGTCTGGTGCCGCACGCGCTGCAGCGGGAGCTGGACAAGCTGGCGCCCACCCATTTCACCGCCCCCACCGGCATGAACCATCCCATTCACTATGAGGGGGATGAGCCGAAACTGACCATCCGGGTGCAGGAACTCTTCGGTTTGCGGCAGCATCCCACCATTGGCGGCGGAAAATTGCCGCTGCTGCTGGAGTTGACCTCGCCAGCGCATCGGCCCATCCAGACCACGCGGGACCTGGCGGGTTTCTGGGCGGGTTCCTGGAGCGATGTGCGGGCCGACATGCGGGGCCGGTACCCGAAGCATCCATGGCCCGAAGATCCGGCGGGCGCTCAGCCGACGACGCGGGCCAAACCGCGCGGAACATAAGCTTGTGACGCAGAGGAGCGTGGCATCGGGGAGCCGCAGCGGAGTAAAGATATTCCCAGGGGAGGAACGGGAATGAACGAGACCTTGGACCTGAACATGCATTTTGGACATTCCAGCCGCCGGCTGAGACTTGAAACGCTGGTGCGGCTGCGCTGGCTTGCCGTGGCCGGTCAAACGGTGACGCTGGCCATTGTGGCGCTGGTGCTGCGCTTTCCCTTTCCACTGGATACCGCAGCCGCGCTGATCGGGGCGCTGGCGGTGGTGAATTTCGTGTTGCAGGTGGCCTTCCCCTCCACCCAGCGGCTCGATCCGATCTGGACCTTCGCCATTCTGGCGCTGGATCTTCTGCAAATGGCGGCCCTGCTGTTCATCACCGGCGGGCTTGCCAATCCTTTCGCGCCGCTGATCTGCGTGCCGGTCATCATCACCTTCGCATCGCAGCCGCTGCGTCACGCCATGGCGCTGATGGTGCTGGCGCTGATCTGCATCACGGCGTTGGCCTTCACGCCCTTTCCCCTGCCCTGGTATCCGGGCGAAGCCTATGTGACGCATCCGGTGCGGCTGGTGGCGACCTGGGCGGCGATCTGCTCCATGACCGGCTTTGCAGCCTTCTATGCCTATCGCGTCTCCCGCGAGGCAACGCTGCTGGCCGAGGCGCTGACGGCGACAGAACTGATCCTGCAAAAGCAGACCCACCTTTCGCAACTGGACGGTCTGGCGGCGGCAGCGGCCCATGAACTGGGCACCCCGCTTGCCACCATTACCGTAGTGGCCAAGGAAATGGAGCGGGAACTGGGCAACGATCCCCGCTATGCCGAGGACGTGCACCTGCTGCGCAGCCAGAGCCAGAGATGCCGTGACATATTGAAGCGGTTGACCACGCTGTCCCATCAGGATGAGGAGCATATGCGCCGCCTGCCGCTTTCCTCGCTGATCGAAGAGGTGACAGCGCCGCATCGCGGCGGAATGATCGCTCTGACCGTGGTGGAACTGTCCGACCGGGCCTCGGAACCGGTGGGCGCGCGCAATCCCGGCATTCTCTACGGGCTCGGCAATCTCATTGAAAATGCGGTGGGCTATGCAGCAAGAACGGTGCAAATCACTGTGGAGCATACGAAATCCCACGTCGTTCTGACCATCGAGGATGATGGCGAAGGCTTCGCTCCGGATATTCTCCTGAGGATCGGTGAGCCCTATGTCACCAGCAGGAAGACAGATAGCCGGGCGGGCGGGCTCGGGCTTGGCCTGTTCATCGCCAAGACCCTGCTGGAACGTTCCGGCGCGCAACTGGCCTTCGAAAATCGCGAACCGCCGGAAAAGGGTGCGCGGGTGCGAGTAACCTGGCCCAGGGAGGCGATGGAAACCGCAAGGATTTGACTTTACCGCCGTGCCGGATAAGGCGATAACCGCAAAAAATGCAGAGATGAAGAACATGAGTGAAGACAGGTTCGGACATCAGGCCACGGCAGGTGGCGACAGTCATGGCGATATTGATCTCGGTCCCGATCCGTCGCTGCTGATCGTAGATGACGATGCCCCCTTGCTGCGCCGGCTGGCCCGCGCCATGGAAGCCAGGGGCTTTACCGTCGATATGGCGGGCTCCGTGGCGGAAGGCATTGCCAAAGCCAAGGCGGCAGCGCCGAAATATGCCGTGGTCGACTTGAGATTGGGCGACGGCAATGGCCTGGATGTGATCGAAGCCATCCGCGAGCGCCGTAACGACACCCGCATCATCGTGCTGACGGGCTACGGCAATATCGCCACCGCGGTGACCGCGGTGAAGCTTGGCGCGGTGGACTATCTTTCCAAGCCCGCCGATGCCGATGAGGTGTTTAATGCCCTCACGCAGCGGCCCGGGGAGAAGGCGGAAGTGCCGGAAAATCCGATGTCTGCGGACCGCGTCCGCTGGGAGCATATTCAGCGGGTCTATGAGGCCTGCGACCGCAATGTCTCGGAGACGGCGCGGCGGCTCAACATGCATCGGCGCACCTTGCAGCGCATTCTTGCCAAACGGGCGCCGAAGTAATCGGGGGAGATTCCGGGCGAAGGAAAAGCTGCTTTGCAGGGAAAGCCGGAGAGTGTTTCCCGTGAAACATTGCCAGCCACTGAAGGTTCAAAGCGGGCGGTTCGCTTCCCATTCCGCCCGCATCAGCCGCGTGGAGGCGGAACGGGCATAGTTCAGCATCAGCGATTTGCGGGTGGCGGGCGCCAGACGATGTTCCGGCGCCTCCCGCATCAGATGGGCGCCATAGCCGTCCGAGAGAATGAGGCCGCACTCCTCCGGGAAGATATCGAGCGGCACATCCGGCAGGGTGGCGAAAAACAGCCGGTCGCAATGCAGGCGATAATCCGGCCATTTGGTGTCCACCCGAAAATCCTCAATGGAGGATTTGATCTCCACGATCCAGATTTCACCCTTGTCCGAGAGGCTGACGAGATCGGCCCGGCGCCCACCGGGCAGTGACAGTTCCGGCAGCACCGCGTGCCGCATGCCATCCAGCAAAATCTGCACGCCGCGGCGAATCATTAAGGCGCGCTCGGACTGGCGTCCGTCAATTAACGCACTCTTAACACCAAACGTAAGAATCGTCATAAACTCCACCTTTCGACGCCGCAGTTCTGTTGCAAAAAAGCCATTCTTCAGCAATTTGCAGCCTCAGGACTGCTTGAGCGCTTTCGCGGCCTTGCCAAGTTCAGTCGAATAAAAAATAAACCTCTCTTAACGATGGTTCAACGCATCATCTCCCGTCCTGCAATCCAAACGAGCTTTTCATGCGCATTCGCAATGCATTGACCGCGCTTGGTCTTCTTTCGACGCTGGCAATTACCGGCTGCTCCACCACTGCTGAAGAAAACCGCAAGACGGCGGCACTCACCCCGTCTGCTGCCGAGGCTGCCCCGGCCAAGGTGGAAACGGCGCAGATCTTCTCCGACGCCTATGGCCCCGTGACCGATGCGGGCTACACCCTGCCGGCCATTCCGATCCAGAAGGTCAATCCCAAGTTCCAGCGGCAGATCGTGGAATATGCCTCTTCGGAAAAGCCGGGCACGATCATCGTCAACACGCATGACCGCTTCCTCTACTACATCCTGCCGAACGGCAAGGCCATGCGCTATGGCATCGGCGTCGGCAAGGAAGGCTTTGCCTGGGCGGGCGAAGCGCATGTGGCCTGGAAGCAGGCCTGGCCGAGCTGGCATCCGCCGAAGGAAATGGCCGCCCGCAAGCCGGAAGTGGCGAAATATGTCGAAAACGGCATGGGCCCCAGCATCAGCAACCCGCTCGGTGCGCGCGCCATGTATCTCTTCAACGACAAGGGCCAGGATACACTGTTCCGCATTCACGGCACGCCGGAATGGGCCTCCATCGGCACCGCCGCTTCCTCGGGCTGCATTCGCATGATGAACCAGGATGTGATCGATCTTTATGAGCGCGTCCGTCCCGGCAAGTCCGCCAAGGTCATCGTTCAGCAGTCCTGATCTTACAAAAGGATCAAACACAAAAGCCGCCGAAGCAATTCGGCGGCTTTTGTGTTTATACATACTCTCAAACCTGAAGAGGGCGGATGATGTGCCCGCCCTTCCGGTAGGCGTTATACCAAGGCTCGAAGATGCATACGCATCCTCGCCTTGAAGAGATTTTGAATATCCCAAATGAATCGGGGGCTTGAGATATTCGAAAAGGGAATACGAACGGTCATTTTCAATGGCCGTTCGTATTACACGCCAGCCCGGGCCTTTGCTTCCTGACGGCGCTTGTGCAGGACCGGCTCGGTATAACCGTTCGGCTGTTCACGGCCTTTCAGCACCAGATCGAGAGCCGCCTGGAAGGCGACGGAACCGTCGAAGTTGGTGGCCATGGGCTGATAAGCGCGGTCACCGGCATTCTGCTGGTCGACCACGGCGGCCATGCGCTTCATGGTTTCGATCACCTGCTGCTCGGAAACGACGCCGTGACGCAGCCAGTTGGCCATGTGCTGGGCGGAAATGCGCAAGGTGGCACGGTCTTCCATCAGGCCGATATTGTTGATGTCCGGCACTTTCGAGCAACCAACGCCCTGATCCACCCAGCGCACCACATAGCCGAGAATGCCCTGGGCATTGTTGTCCAGTTCACGCTGGATTTCCTCGGCCGTCCAGTTGGGTCGGCTGACGACCGGCACGGAAAGAATATCGGACAGGTTTGCACGGGGACGGCTTTTCAGCCCTTCCTGCACGGCGGCGACATCCACCTTGTGATAATGCGTGACATGCAGGGTCGCGGCGGTGGGCGACGGCACCCAGGCCGTATTGGCACCCGCCTTGGGATGGGCAATCTTCTGCTCCAGCATGGCGGCCATCAGATCCGGCATGGCCCACATGCCCTTGCCGATCTGCGCATGGCCGGACAGGCCGCAGGCGAGACCGATATCGACATTCCAGTTCTCATAGGCCGAAATCCAGGCCGCCTGCTTCATGTCGCCCTTGCGAAGCATCGGACCTGCTTCCATGGAGGTATGGATTTCATCGCCTGTACGGTCCAGGAAACCGGTATTGATGAAGACGACCCGGTCCCTGGCGGCGCGGATGCACTCCTTGAGGTTGACCGTGGTACGGCGTTCCTCATCCATAATGCCCATCTTGATCGTGTTCGGCGCCATGCCGAGCGCGCGTTCGACGCGGTTGAAGATCTCGACGGCAAAAGCCACCTCTTCCGGCCCATGCATTTTCGGCTTCACCATATACATCGATCCGGTACGGGAATTCTGCCGGCGGCCATTCGGGCCGATATCATGCAGCGCGATCAGCGCCGTGATCATCGCATCCATCAGTCCTTCCGGGACTTCCTGACCGTCTCGGTCCAGAATGGCGGGATTGGTCATCAGGTGGCCGACATTGCGCACCAGCATCAACGAGCGGCAATGCAGGGTGAAGGCCTTGCCGTCCGGGCCGGTAAACTGCAGATCGGGGTTCAGGATACGGGTAAAGACATGGTCGCCCTTGGTGATGATCTCTTCCAGATCCCCCTTCATCAGGCCGAGCCAGTTTTCATAGACCAGAACCTTGTCCTCGGCATCCACCGCCGCAACCGAATCCTCACAGTCCATGATGGTGGTGATGGCGGATTCCAGGCGGATGTCATCGATATGCGCCTTGTCGGAGGAACCGATCTGACCGCCGGGTTCGATGCATATTTCGATATGCAGACCGTTGCGCCGCAGCAGGATCGAGCCCGGCGCCTCGGGAGCCTCGCAATAGCCGGCAAATTGCGCAGGATCGGCAAGGCCGGTCTGTCCACCATCCGCGAGCGTCACATGCAGAGCACCGTCCGCGATGGAAAGCCCCGAGACATCGGCCCAGCGGCCTGCCGCCAGCGGCACCGACTGGTCGAGAAAATCCCGCGCCCAGGCAATGACCTTCTCGCCGCGCTTGGGATTATAGCCCCTGCCCTTTTCAGCGCCGTCGGTTTCCGGGATGGCATCCGTGCCGTAAAGGGCATCGTAAAGCGAGCCCCACCGGGCATTGGCGGCATTGAGCGCGTAACGGGCGTTCATCACCGGCACGACAAGCTGCGGACCGGCGATTTTCGAAATTTCCGGATCGACATTGCCAGTGGTGACGGTGAAATCCGGCCCTTCCGGTAACAGATAGCCGATGTCGCGCAGAAAGGCTTCATAGGCCTTGGCGTCCGAAAGCGCACCGTGGCTGCGATACCAGGCATCCAGCTTTTCCTGCAATGCATCCCGCTTCTGCAGCAGAGCGCGGTTTTGCGGGGCAAGATCATGGATCAATGCCGAAAAGGCCTGGAAAAAATGCTCCGGCTCCACGCCCGTCCCGGGCAAGGCCTCATCCACCAGAAAGTCGTGAAGGACTTGCTCAAAAGCCAGACCATATTTCTCGATACGCGCCATCTAGACCTCCTGAACCCCGGGCGTCGCAATCTGGAAAGATCGCCTGCCACGCCGTTTTACAGTTTCGTCCCGCCTGTTTAGAGCTTTTCCGACCGGGGCGAAATTGCCGAAAAGTTCTAAGCGGACTTTCTTAAAATATTCAATGAATACCAGCATCGATCAAGCAAGACAGGTCAGCGTCCTCCCGCACCCGGTCCAAAACCCTATCCATTTCTGGAGGGAAAACCGCACCGGCACTTTTCCTGGAAATGCTCTAGGGTCAAAACTCAATCAGGATGGGTGTTCTGCAAGGCGTATTTTGTGTCTGAGTAGGAGGAAAGGTGCAGGAAATGCCGATCATTT
>NZ_JAUSWH010000035.1 GCF_030815125.1 Allorhizobium paknamense | reverse complement strand
CAGAAATTTAAAACGAAGAAGCTCACCGCCAGAAGCAACCGCCCCTCGTCTCGTGAAGCGGCTTATAAGCCCCATTACGCCAAATGGTCAATCGGAAAAAAACAGTCTCGTCCGATTTTTGGGCAAATTGCTGATTTGGAAAGCAATTTTCTGTTCCAATTGCATGGTACGTCATCGTTGAATTAGGCCGCTCTTCAAGCCCGACAGGCGAACCACGGTTTAGAGGCAGGCCATTGGGCTGCAATAGCCTTTATAAATCGCGCAGCAGACCGATTCTCATATAGGCTGAACACACCAAGCGCCTTCAGATTTACACATTCGGATGGTCTTGAACGACATCTCGGGGGCGAGTGGGCCAGAACGAGATGCCCCCTGCATTTGACAGCTTTGGCTGAAACGGGCAGAAGTTTTTGAATGTCCTTCGCATCCTGCAGGAGCGAAGCGTGGGCTCATCATGATGAACAGGTGACAATGACCTCTGAGAAGGACCTGATCAGGCAGCTCGGTTCGGAACCGCCGCTTCTTGCGGACGGGCGCCGGGCGCCGGATCGGCGCGAAATCTCTCTGCGTTGGCTTTCCGGCACATTTCTCACCGGCATTACCTCCTCCGTTCTGATGGGCGTCGCCCTGTTCGCGGCGGTGGATGGACGCCAGCAACTGGCCATTCCGGCAGAAGCGCTTGCGGTCAGCGATTTGCGCTCCCAGGATATGGAAGGTGAGAGCGCCAGACGCGGCAGGCGGTTGATCAATACCGTCATCTCCGCAAAAACAGCCGCAAGAGCCGTTCTTGATGTCTCCACGGTGATGAAGGAAGGCGACAAGGATGTGGTGCGGCGTCAGCCCTTCACCCATCTCAAGATGCTTCTTGCCACCAATCTTCCCGTACAGGAAAGCTATCCGCCCTTTGATCCGCTGACGATTTTTGCAGGGGACGATGTCGCCGTCTCTTCGCGCACCGGCGCGATCTATGGATCGAATGTCGAGTCCGAGGTGAGCCTCAAGACCACCGCCTATCCGACCGATGGCGAACCCTTCAAGCTTGCCGCCGGGATGAGCACGGACGAGATCGAGGAAAATGTCCGGTCGAACGGCTCTGTGCTCACCGATGACAAGACGGAATTGTCCGGCCTTTATTACGTCGACCCCGAACGCTTCGCAGACAAGGATGATGATCTCGATCTCAATCCCGGCCTGGCGGCGCGCGTCGTAGAACAGAACCTGAGTGTTTCGACACCCGAGCCGGTTACGGCGCAGACGGAAGAATACGCCGACGATATCATTCCGGTTCGCCGTGACCAGTCGATCGTCGCGGCCCTGACGGGGGCCGGATATCCCGAAGCCAAGGCCAAGGCGATATCTGACAGTCTCGCGCAGAAAATCGGCTCTTCCGATCTACAACAGGGAGATGTGCTGCGCATCGGCATTATTCAGCGCGGCGAAGAGGCCCGCGTCGTCCGCTTCAGTGCCTATCGGAAGATGCGCCATCTGGTGACCCTTGCCGTGGACGACCAGGGGCATCTGGTGGAGGGCAGCGAGCCGCCGATGCTGGATGCCATTGCCAGCGCCTTTGACGAAAACAGCACGCCGGTGATGTCCAATCGGGATCTGCCGAGCATTTATGACGGCATTTATCGCGCCGCGCTCTCCTACGGCATGGGCCGCGAGTTGACGGCGCAGGTCATCCGCATGCTTGCCAGCAGCGTCGATCTGCAGGCATCGCTGAAACCGACGGACATGATTGAAGCCTTTTATTCCGCCGTCGATGAAAGCGGCAAGGCTGCGCCCGATTCGGAACTTCTGTATCTGAAGGCCCGCTTTGGCGACAGCACCGTTTCCCTTTATCGCTTCCAGGATCCGAGCGACGGGTCGGTCGATTACTTCGATGAGAACGGCAAGAGCAGCCGCCAGTTCCTGCTGCGCAATCCCGTGCCCAACGGCGTCTTCCGCTCCGGCTTCGGCATGCGGCGGCATCCGCTGCTCGGCTATTCGCGCATGCACACCGGCGTGGATTGGGGCGCGCCATCAGGCACGCCAATCATTGCAGCTGGCAATGGCGTGGTGGAAAAGGCCGGATGGGATTCCGGCGGCTATGGCAACCAGACCATCGTTCGCCACCCTAATGGCTATGAAAGCTCCTATAATCACCAGAGCGCCATCGCCAAGGGCATCGTGCCGGGTACGAAAGTGCGGCAGGGGCAGATTATCGGCTGGGTGGGCACGACCGGCGAATCGACCGGCCCGCACCTGCACTATGAAATCATCGTCAACGGCACGAAGGTCGACCCGATGAAGGTGCGCCTGCCGGATGGCAAATCTCTGGGCGGACAGGCGTTGGCGCAATTCCAGACCGAGCGCAAGCGGATCGATGATCTTCTGGTGAATGCCGACAAGAACCGTCAGATGGCATCGAACTGATTCTCAAGCCTTTCCAGAAGAACCACCCATAAAAATGGCGGCCTTACAGCGCCGTGCGCCATCTATAGCGCACGGCGCTGTAACACTTTAAAGCTGCTGCATAATTTTGTCCTTAGAGTGTTTCAATGTTTCACGGAAACACTGAAACACTCTAAATCTTTGTTTTTACACATTTCCGGACGGAAAACCGGTTCCCACTTTTCCTGGAAATGCTCTAAATCGATTCCGATTTAAGCAATTATGCAGTAGGCCGCCATTTCTCTCTTCATCTGATGTCACGCTGCCTGATCAACGATCCTGCGCGGCGTAATCAGCAGCCTGTCGGAGCCGGAGGTCACCTTGACCTGCGATCCATCGAGGATCTGACCGCCGAGGATTTGTTCGGCTAGCGGATCCTGGAGGTATTTCTGGATCACCCGCTTCAGCGGCCTTGCGCCATAGACCGGATCGTAACCCTTCTCCGCCAGCCAGTCGCGAGCCTCGCCATCCAGTTCGATGCCGATTTTGCGTTCGGCCAGCAGTGCCAGCAACCGCCGCATCTGGATATCGACAATTGCTCCCATTTCGCTGCGGCGCAGCCGGTGGAACAGGATGATCTCGTCAACGCGGTTCAGGAATTCCGGACGGAACGAGGCCTTCACCACATCCATCACCTGTTCGCGCACCGCGTCGACATCCTGACCATCGCCCAGCGAGGTCAGATATTCGGCACCGAGATTGGAGGTCATGATGATGATGGTGTTCTTGAAGTCCACCGTCCGGCCCTGACCATCGGTCAGGCGGCCGTCATCCAGCACCTGCAGCAGTATGTTGAACACATCCGGATGGGCCTTTTCGATCTCGTCGAACAGAACCACCTGATAGGGCTTGCGCCGTACCGATTCCGTCAGCGCCCCGCCCTCCTCATAGCCGACATAGCCGGGAGGCGCACCGATCAGCCGGGATACGGAATGCTTTTCCATGTATTCCGACATGTCGAGCCGCACCATGGCCGTTTCATCATCAAAGAGGAAACGGGCCAGAGCCTTGGTCAGCTCGGTCTTGCCGACACCGGTCGGTCCGAGGAAAATGAAGGAGCCAATGGGACGGTTCGGGTCCTGAAGCCCTGCCCGCGCCCGGCGCACCGCCCTGGAAACGGCCTGCACGGCATCGCCCTGGCCGACGACGGACTTTGCCAGTTCGTCTTCCATGCGCAGCAGTTTTTCACGCTCGCCTTCCAGCATCTTGTCGACGGGAATGCCGGTCCAGCGGGAAACGACATGGGCAATATTGTCTGGTGTCACCACCTCCTGCACCATGCTGCCCACACCGCTGGCATCGCGGGCTTCCGCTTCCGCCAGTTGCTTTTCGAGACCCGGGATGACGCCGTAAGCCAGTTCACCCGCCCGCTGGAACTCACCCTTGCGCTGGGCAATGGCCAGTTCGTTGCGCGCCTCATCGAGCTTGCCCTTCAGATCGGCGGCAAGGCCGAGCTTCTGCTTTTCCGCCTGCCAGCGCGCCGTGAGCGCATCGGCCTGCTCCTCCAGAGAGGTCAGCTCGTTTTCGAGCCGTTGCAGGCGGTCGGCGGAAGAGGCATCGGTTTCCTTCTTCAGTGCCTCACGCTCGATCTTCAGCTGGATGATGCGGCGGTCGAGTTCGTCCAGTTCCTCGGGTTTGGAATCCACCTGCATGCGCAGCCGCGACGCAGCTTCATCCATCAGGTCGATGGCCTTGTCCGGCAGGAAACGGTCGGTGATGTAGCGATTGGACAGCGTCGCAGCCGCCACGATGGCAGAGTCGGCGATCCGCACCTTGTGATGCTGCTCGTATTTTTCCTTGAGGCCTCGGAGAATCGAGATCGTATCCTCCACCGTCGGCTCATCCACCATCACGGGCTGGAAGCGCCGGGCAAGGGCCGGATCCTTTTCCACATGCTTGCGGTATTCATCGAGCGTGGTCGCGCCAACGCAGTGAAGCTCACCACGGGCAAGCGCCGGCTTCAACAGATTGGAAGCATCCATTGCGCCATCGCTCTTGCCGGCGCCGACAAGCGTGTGCATCTCGTCGATGAACAGCACGATCTCGCCGTTTTCCGCCTGGATTTCGCTGAGCACCGCCTTCAGGCGCTCCTCGAACTCGCCGCGATATTTCGCACCGGCAATCAGCGCACCCATATCGAGCGCCATCAACTTCTTGTCCTTCAGGCTTTCCGGCACGTCACCATTGACGATGCGCAGCGCCAGCCCTTCGGCGATGGCCGTCTTGCCCACGCCCGGCTCGCCGATCAGCACCGGATTGTTCTTGGTGCGGCGGGAGAGCACCTGGATGGTGCGGCGGATTTCGTCGTCACGGCCGATCACCGGGTCAAGCTTGCCGTCGCGGGCTTCCGCCGTCAGGTCACGGGCATATTTCTTCAGCGCGTCGAACCCCTGTTCGGCATTGGCATTGTCAGCCGTACGGCCCTTGCGGACATCATTGATGACCTGATTGAGCGCCTGTGCCGTTACGCCGCCCTTTTTCAGGCTGGCCGATGTCGAGGCCGTGGATTCGATGGCAAGCGCCAGCAGCAGCCGTTCGACCGTGACGAAACTGTCGCCAGCCTTCTTGGCGGCATCCTCGGCGGTGGAAAAAACCTTGGCCAGCGGCTGAGAAAGATAGACCTGACCGTTGCCGCCACTCACCTTCGGCAGTTTCGACAGTGCGGCATCATTAGCGAGACGCACTTCCTTGGGATCGCCACCGGCACGGCTGATCAGCGAAGAGGCCATGCCCTGCTCGTCATCGAGGAGCACTTTCAGCACATGTTCCGGTGTGAACTGCTGATGACCCTCCGAAAGAGCATGGGTTTGCGCCGATTGCAGGAAACCGCGCACGCGTTCGGAGTATTTTTCGATATTCATCTTGCTCTCCATTTTTCCGGAAAGCCCTCCAAGGCACTGTCCGGCAATTGAGGATCGGGCCCCCTGATGGCAGGCCCGTGATGATCCGCATGGCCCTGTCGGGACCCGCGCTCATCTGTCGTAATTGATATGGGAAGCGGCTTTTTTCGTTTAAAGAGGAGTGCCAGGCAAAAACCGCAGGGTGTTTGACAAAGAGCATGCCGCGCAAAAAGATGCAGCGGTTTTGCGACAGCGACATGCTTCAAGAACTTAAAGAAACGCAAGCCCTACAGCGCCGTGCGTTTTATCAAACGCACAAAGGACGCTGTAGCACTTTAAAGCTGCTGCATAATTCCTTAAATCGATTCCGATTTAAGGAATTATGCAGTAGAAAAGAAAAACCTCCCGCGAGCAAGGCCCGGGGAGGTTTATCCAATCAATCGTCCATCCTCACTCGGAGGCAGTCGCGAGCGCTGGAGCCTCGCCGCCCTCGGCAGCCGGGGCCTCGCCCCCTTCTGCTGCCTCGCCGCTGTTGCGGCGGGTGCGACGGGGACGGTTAGCAGGGCTGCGGCGGCGGGTCTGCGCCCGCTCCGGCTTCGAACCCGCCTGCTGGGCGCTTTCTTCAGCCGCCATTTCAGCCTCGACCGGCGTCTCTTCAATCACCGGCTGCGGACCGCTGCCGGCAATCTCCTGCACAACCGGCTGGGCCTGGGGTTGCGGCTGATGTTGGGGCTGCGGCTGGGCCTGAACCGGCTGCGGACGCTCGGAGACAGTTTCCATCTCGTCGCCATCCATATCCATGCTATCGCGATCATTGTAGTCGCTGCGATCATCGCGGTGCACCCGCTCCTGCAGATGCGCCTGGGCGGCGGCGATAATGCGGTTGTAATGCTCTGCGTGCTGGAGATAGTTCTCAGCCATGACGCGGTCGCCTGCGCTTTGCGCATCCCGGGCCAGCGCCATGTATTTTTCAGCAATATGCTGCGCCGTACCGCGAATTTTCACATCCGGTCCCGAACTGTCATAGGTTCGGGTCAGCGGGTTGGAGCCCTTGCGGTTGAAATTGTTATTGTTGTTGTTTCCGCCATTGCTACGCCCCCGACTGCGCTTATTCTGCTGTCCTGGCCTCATCGAATACTCACCTGATTTCTGTCTTGCTGATACGAGGGCCACGCCCATACGGCATCAATAAGCCGCATCCGAGCGCGCCACGGGGCATACTGCGCCATCGCAACATACTGCCGCTGGTGACCGTTAAATTATCTGATCCACACGCCGGGATGAGTTCGCTCCGCGAACTTCTCCAAAGAAGAGTTAGGTTCGAGGTCGAGCCAGACCCGAACGAATCTCTATTCATTCCCCGCTGTCCGGCGTGTGCCCGCAACCTATCCCGCTTCCTTGGGAAAACCAAGCATTTTCTTTGCTTCACACAAAATGTCTGTGCGGATGCAGCAAAAGCACTTCGTGCCCGAGAACAGCGGTGGTTTTCAACCTTCAAAACAGCGCAGGATCAACACGCGGTCATTGCCGCCATGATCTTTCGCAGCCGTGTCGAGCACAAAGCCCTGTTCCCGAAAAATCTCCGTAACCGATTGATTTTGATCGTAACCAATTTCGAGCCCGATAAAACCCTCAGGTTTCAAATAGGCCTTGGCGCCTGCGGCAATTGCACGATAGGCATCAAGCCCATCTTTACCGCCGTCAAGAGCAGCGAGCGGATCATGAAGCGTTACTTCCGGCTCCAGATCCTCAATCACTTCCGTTTTGATATAGGGCGGGTTTGACAAAATCATGTCGAAATTGCCGGTCACATTTTCATACCAATCGCTCTGGCATGTGAAGAGGCGCTCACCCACACCGTTTAGATCGGCATTGGCGCGCGCCATTGCAAGGGCATCCTGCGAAATATCCGTCACGACGGCATTTGCTTCAGGACATTCCTTCAGGAGCGCAATGGCAATGGCGCCGGTTCCGGTTCCCATATCGAGCAGCCGCACGGCCTCCCCACGCCCGGCCATCCGGCGAAGGCGCGGCAAGGCTTCATCCACCAGGATTTCCGTATCGGGCCTCGGTTCCAGCGTTGCGGGCGAGAGCTTCAGCGTCACGCCATAAAAATCCCGGAACCCCAGAATGCGGTGGACAGGTTCCCGCGCAATCCGCCGTGCAGCGGCCTCCTCCAGGCGCTCCACCTCCGGCGCCGTCAAAATCCGGCGCGCATCGACGACCAGATCGGTGGAGTTCAGGCCCAGCAGTCCCTGCACCAGCAACCGGGCATCAAGGGCAGCCTCGGCAAGACCTGCCTCGACGAAACGGCGCCGAAGGCCGGAAAGCGCAGCCTCCAGCGTCATCGGGCTCATGAGACAGCGCCAAGCTGCGCCAGTTGTCCCGCCTGATAATCGGCGATCAGCGCATCTACCACTTCGTCGATTTCGCCTTCCATCATCCGATCCAGCTTGTAAAGCGTCAGGTTGATGCGATGGTCCGTCACCCGGCCCTGCGGAAAATTATAGGTGCGGATGCGCTCGGACCGGTCGCCGGAGCCCACCTGGCTCTTGCGGTCGGCGGAGCGTTCACTTTCCGCCCGCTGCCGTTCGATGTCGTAAAGGCGGGACCTGAGCACCTGCATGGCCTTGGCGCGGTTCTGGTGCTGGGATTTTTCCGAGCTCGTCACCACCAGACCGGTGGGCAGATGGGTGATGCGCACGGCAGAGTCGGTGGTATTGACATGCTGACCGCCCGCCCCGGAGGAGCGCATGGTGTCGATCCGGATATCCTCGGGCCGGATTTCGATGTCGATATCCTCCGCCTCCGGCAGGACCGCAACGGTAGCGGCAGAGGTATGGATACGTCCACCAGCCTCCGTCTCCGGCACGCGCTGGACGCGATGCACGCCGGATTCGAATTTCAACTTGGAAAACACCCCGCGACCGGTGATCGTGGCAATGATTTCCTTGAAACCGCCCGCTTCCCCCTCGCTGGCCGATAGCACTTCCACCTTCCAGCCCTTGCCCGAGGAAAAGCGCTCATACATGCGAAAAAGATCGCCCGCAAACAGCGCCGCCTCCGAACCGCCAGTCCCGGCGCGAATTTCGAGAATGGCGCTCTTTTCATCCGCCGCATCCTTCGGCAGAAGCTGGATCTGGATATCCGTCTCCAGCTTTTCCAGCCGCGCTTCCACGTCAGGCAGTTCCATCTCGGCGAGGTCGCGCATCTCGCGATCCGTCGCCTTGTCTGAGAGCAGTGACTTCAGGCCCTGCAATTCCTTCTCCGCCTCGGCGTGATCGCGAATGGCCTTTACCACCGGCTGAAGCTCGGAATATTCGGATGCCAACTTCACATACACATCGGCGGCAGGCCCGGCAGACATACGCGCCTCGATCTCGCCGAAGCGGCGCTCAAGCTCACGCATTTTCTCAACAGGTAGCTTCGCCAATCTTCACTCCATAGTGTTTCATAGGAAAAGTCATTGAAGATGACCCTTCCTATTCCATTTTCGAACATCTCAAGCCATTGACGCAATTGAGATATGCGAAATCCCTTCAAGGCGAGGATGCGTCGCGTCTTCGAGCCTTGGCATTAGATCGGAACGCCATTTTCCTCGGCAAAGCGCATCAGGAAGGCCCGAACCGGGCCGTCATCCGGGCGCGGATGGTCCAGCCTGCGATTCAGCTCCTCGGACAACGTCCGCAGATCAAGCTGCAGCAGCATGGCCTTGACCGGCCCGATCGCCGTCGGCGACATCGACACCGAGCGGAAGCCGATGCCGAACAGCGCCATGGAGGAGAGCGGCTTGCCCGCCATCTCGCCGCAGAGCGTCACCGGCGTGCCATGCTTGTCTCCGGCGCGGACGATGTCCCGCAGAATGCGCAGGAAGGGCCTGCCAAGATTGTCGAACCGGTCCGACACCCGGGCATTGCCGCGATCCACCGCCATGGAAAACTGGAAGAGATCGTTGGATCCGACCGAGACGAAATCCACCGCCTGCATCAACTCATCCAGCTGCCACATCAGCGCCGGCACTTCCAGCATCACCCCGAATTGCAAGCGGCGCGGCAGGCCATGGCCGAATTTCGACAGATGTTGCACTTCCTTTTGCAACAGATCCCGGGCCGCATGGATTTCGGCGACTTCCGTCACCATTGGCAGCATCATCTTCAGCTCGCCACCGGCGGACGCCTTGAGCAAGGCCCGCATCTGGGTGCGCAACAGGCCGGGCCGGTCCAGCGACAGGCGGATGGCGCGCCAGCCGAGGGCCGGATTTTCCTCGGCATCCCCGCGGAAATAGGGCAGCACCTTATCGCCGCCGATATCCAGCGTGCGGAAGGTCACAGGCCGTCCCTTGGCCTGCTTCAACACGTTGCGATAGAAGGCCTCCTGCTCATCCGCCTTCGGCATGGTCGAGGCGATCATGAATTGCAGCTCGGTGCGGAAAAGGCCGATGCCGTCTGCGCCCGAATCGGCAAGCTGCGGCAGATCGACCATCAACCCGGCATTCATTTTCAAGGCAATGCGGGTGCCGTCCTTGGTCAACGGCTCGACATCGCGCAGCGCCCGGAACTGTTCCTGCCGCCGTGCCCTGAGCTTGACCTTTTCCTCATAGGCCTTCTGCAGATCGCTCATCGGGCGCAGATGTACTTTTGCATCATCGCCGTCGATGATCACCGCATCGCCGTTTTCCGCCAATGCCACCGCCCCGGCCGCCTGGCCCACCACGGCAATGCCCATGGCGCGCGCCACGATCACCACATGGCTGGTGACAGCCCCCTCTTCCAGCACCAGGCCGCGCAGATTCTGCCTGGGATAATCCAGAAGTTCGGCGGCCCCCATGGCACGGGCGAAGATGATCGCATCCGCCGGCAGATCCTGACCGCCGCCGCTGGCCGAAAAGCCAGTCAGCTGGCGCAGCAGCCGGTTGGCGAGATCATCGAAATCATGCATGCGCTCACGCATGTAAGGGTCGGTGAGGCGCATCATCCGCGCCTTGGTGTCGCTCTGCACCTTTTCCACCGCCGCTTCGGCGGTCAGGCCGTTGCGAATGGCCTCTTCCATGCGCCGCACCCAGCCCTGATCATGGGCAAACATGCGGTAGGTTTCCAGCACCTCGCGATGCTCGCCCTCCATCGCCACTTCCCGCCGCGACAGCATGTCGTCGATGGAAATGCGCAGCGAGCCCAGCGCATCCGCCAGACGGCGGATCTCGACCTCGGTATCCTCGTTGAGCAGGTTGGTGACGACGACGCGCGGCTCATGCAGCACGACATAGCCGAGGCCGATGCCTTCGCTATAGCTGTCGCCCTCGATGGTGACGGCGCGGGTGAGATCGAGTTCGAGGCCCGGACGGGTGATCTTCTTCAGCTCGCCGGTGGCGATCATTTCCGCCAGAACCATGGCGGTGGTTTCCAGCGCCTCCAGCTCGTCTTCCCGGTAATTGCGCTGGGCCTTGTTCTGCACGACGAGAACGCCAAGGCTGCGGCCCGCCCGCAGGATCGGCACGCCGAGAAAGGAGTGATAGATCTCCTCACCGGTTTCCGGCAGGTAGCGGAAGGCGGGATGCGCCTGGGCATCGGAAAGATTGAGCGGCTGGGCGGAGGCGGCGATGGTGCCGACGAGGCCCTGTCCCATCTTCAGCTGCGCAAGGTGCACGGCATCCGGATTGAGACCCTCGGTGGCGTAAAGCTCCAGCACGCCATCGGATCGCAGCACATAGCAGGAGCACACTTCCGCGACCATGTTGCTCGCAATCTGGCGAACGATACGATCCAGGCGTTCCTGTGGCTCAAGCGGTTCCGCCATCAATTCGCGCAACCGCTTGAGAAGAACGCGCGGACCTGCAGAAAGGTCTCTCATCGCGTGCATGCTCCCGACTGTCATATCGCCGGCGGAAGACCGGCGATGAAGATCAAAGGTGGCAAATTACCACCCGCTGATCAACTCTTATCGAGACCATACACAGAATGCAAAGTGCGAACGGCAAGCTCTGCATAGGGACCGTCGATCAGGATGGAAATCTTGATCTCGGAAGTGGTGATCGCCTTGATATTGATGCCCTTCTCGGCCAGCGCCCGAAACGCGGTGGCGGCAACGCCGGCATGGCTGCGCATGCCGATGCCGATGACGGAAACCTTGACCAGGCCCTTTTCGCTCTGCACCACGTCGAAGCCGATCTTCTCCTTGTTGTCGGCCAGCGCCTGCAGCGCCTTGTCGACATCGCCGGAGGGGACGGTGAAGGTCAGGTCGGTCTTGGAGCCGTCCTCGGAAATATTCTGGACGATCATGTCGACATTGATATGGGCTTCCGCCAGCGGGCCGAAGATCGCGGCGGACACACCGGGACGGTCGGCCAGGCGGCGCAGCGAAATCTGGGCTTCATCCTTGGCATAGGCAATGCCGGTTACAACTTCCTGTTCCACGATTTCATCCTCATCGCAAATCAACGTGCCGGGCGGATTGAGCAAATCTCCCATGCCCGGCGCATCGGGATCCTCGAAACTCGAACGCACGAAGGTGCGCACCTTGTGCACCATGGCAAGCTCCACCGAGCGCACCTGCAGCACCTTGGCCCCGAGCGAGGCCATTTCCAGCATTTCCTCGAAGGCCACCTTCTTCAGGCGGCGCGCCTTGGGCTCGATGCGCGGATCCGTGGTGTAGACGCCGTCCACATCGGTATAGATGTCGCAGCGATCGGCCTTGACCGCGGCGGCAATCGCCACCGCCGAGGTATCGGAGCCGCCGCGGCCAAGCGTGGCGATGCGGTTATCCGGCCCGATGCCCTGGAAACCGGCCACCACCGCCACCTGGCCTTCGCCCATGCGGCGAATGATGTCGGAACCGTCGATCTCCTGGATGCGGGCCGCCCCATGGGCGTTGTCGGTCTTGATCGGGATCTGCCAGCCCTGCCAGGAGCGGGCATTGATGCCGAGCGACTGCAAGGCGATCGCCAGCAGGCCCGACGTCACCTGCTCGCCCGAGGCCACGACGGCGTCGTATTCGCGCGCGTCGTAGAAGGGCGAATCGGCGCCCGCGACCTTCGGCATGGTCTGCACCCAGTCCACCAGCTCATTGGTCTTGCCGGACATGGCCGAAACCACCACGGCCACTTCGTGACCGGCATCGACCTCCCGTTTCACATGGCGCGCCACGTTGTGGATGCGTTCGAGATTGGCGACGGACGTACCGCCGAATTTCATCACAATGCGCGCCATGGACTTGACCGTTTCAACCTCAACACTATGCCGGCTCTGCGGCAGGAAAAGCAGTGGCAATGACCCCTGTCCAGACAAGCGCCGGGACCGGCCAATTGCGGCAGGCGGCTTTTATCGGATAAGCCCCGGCTGCGCAACGGCAAGTTCTTGGTACGAAACCGTTGCGGAAACAGGTTTTTGAGGGCGCGCTCTTGGCAGGTTTCAAGAAAGCTGCATATGGAGATACGCCATTCCGCCACATTTTGGTAACACTGACTGCCGCAGAATAGAAACGCCTTTTCGAAGGAACGAAGGGGTTGGGGACGGACAACAAGGGGTAATGCATGGCAGCCGATATGAAGGCCGCACAGCAGGCAGATGACGATTTGCAGCCGGAAACCGGCTGGCGCGCTCGATTGGAACAGTATGGGCGGCCGCTGATGGCGGTTTTCACGCTCGTGGTGTTCGCCGCCGTCGGTCTCGCGATCTACCGCCTGACCGAGGAAGTGAGCTATGACGATGTCGTGGCCGCCATGAGCACGACCGGCATAGACCAGATCGGACTTGCCATTCTGTTCACCGTGCTCAGCTTTCTGTCGCTTTGCCTCTATGACTGGAACGCCATGGCCTTCATCGGCCGAAAGCGACCCTTTCCGGAAGTGGCGCTCACCGCCTTCAGCGCCTATGCCGTCGGCAATGCCGCAGGCTTCGGTATGCTGTCGGGCGGCGCGATCCGCTACCGGTCCTATTCCCGGGCGGGGCTCGGGCCGGACGATATCGGCCGGGTCATCGCTTTCGTCACGCTCTCCTTTTCGCTCGGGCTTGCCGCCGTCACGGCGCTGTCGCTCATTCCGATGTCCGGGGAAATCGCGCCACTGATCGGCATCGATCCCAACTGGCTGCGCGGCATCGCCATCGTTATGCTCGCGGGCTTCGCCCTCCTGGTAATCATCGGCGAGCGCCGCAGCCTGACCTTTGCCGGCGTGACGCTGCGGCTGGCGGATTCGCTGACGCTGTCACGGCAATTCCTGGTGACGGTGGCCGATCTCGCCTTCTCCGCCTCAGTGGTCTATGCGCTCTTGCCCGAACAGGCGGCGATTTCCTGGCCTGCCTTCTTTGCTATCTACTCGATCGCCATCGGCATCGGCGTCCTCAGCCATGTTCCCGCCGGCATCGGCGTGTTCGAAACGGTGATCATTGCCTCGCTCGGCCCCACCACCAATGTCGATGCGGTGCTGGCCTCGCTGGTCGTCTACCGCCTGATCTATTACGTGCTGCCGCTGGTGATCGCCATCATCCTGGTGACCTTCACGGAACTGCGGCACGTTGCCAAGACCCCGGCCCTGGCGGGCGTCGGGCGCACGGCAAGCCGGATTTCGCCTGCCCTTCTCGCCGCTCTTGCCGTCATTCTCGGCACCATGCTGATCTTTTCGAGCGTCACACCGACACCGGAAAGCTATCTCGAACTGTTGCAGGGCATCGTGCCGCTGTCAGTGGTGGAAGGCGCACATTTCTTCTCAAGCCTGCTCGGCCTGCTGCTGGTGATTGCAGCGCGCGGGCTTGCCCAACGGCTGGATGGGGCATGGTGGGCGGCGACCGTCGGCTCAGCCTTCGCGCTGGTGCTGGCGCTTCTCAAGGCCTTCGCCATTTTCGAGGCTGGCGCGCTTGGCGTTCTGCTGATCGGCCTCGTCTCCAGCAAGCGGCTCTTCGTGCGCCCGGCCTCGCTCTTCCGTCAGGCGCTCACCACCTCCTGGCTGACGGCGATTGCCGTCATCTGCCTTGGAGCCTGCTTCCTGCTGTTCTTCGTCTATCGCGACGTCGACTACAGCCATGCGCTCTGGTGGGATTTCGAATTCTCCGAGGAAGCGCCGCGCTCGCTCCGCGCCATGCTGGGCCTCACCGTCTTTGCCTCGGCCGTGGCGATCCTCAGCCTGCTCAGGCCCGCAGCCCCTGCGGTCACGCCATCCAGCCCGGAAGACGTGGACAAGGCCGTCGCCATTTTGAAGCGGTATGATGTGGCCGATAGCAATCTGGTGCGCACCGGCGACAAGGCCGTGATGTTCTCCCCGGATGGCGAAGCCTTCCTGATGTATGGCAAGCAGGGCCGCTCCTGGATTGCCTTTCTCGATCCGGTGGGGCCGAAGAAATCCCGTGATGAACTGGTCTGGCAATTCGTGGAAGCCGCACGGCTGGCCGGGTGCAGGGCTGTCTTCTATCAGGCCTCGCCGCAATTGCTGCCCGCCATCGCCGATGCCGGTCTGCAGGCCTTCAAGCTCGGCGAACTGGCGACCGTCGATCTGTCCCGCTTCGAACTCAAGGGTGGCAAATGGGCCAATCTGCGCCAGACGGCCTCGCGCGCCGAGCGCGACGGGCTGAGCTTCGAGATCATTCCCGTCGAAGGCGTTCCGGCCGTGCTGGAAGATCTCCGCGCCGTCTCCGACGGTTGGCTGGCCCAGCATCGGACCAAGGAGAAAGGCTTCTCGCTCGGGGCCTTCACCGATGACTATATGCTGGCGCAGCCGGTCATCGTTCTGCGCTTCGAAGGCCAGATCGTCGCCTTTGCCAATATCCTTGTCACCGATACCAAGGTGGAGGCCTCCATCGACCTGATGCGCTTCTCGCCCGAGGCGCCCAAAGGTTCCATGGATTATCTGTTCGTCAGCCTGCTCACGCATTTGCGCGGTGAAGGCTACCAGCATTTCAACCTCGGCATGGCGCCGCTGTCCGGACTTTCTCGCCGTGAAGTTGCGCCCGTCTGGGACCGGATCGCCAATACGTTTTACGAACACGGCGAACGCTTCTATAATTTCAAGGGGCTTCGGGCATTCAAGTCCAAGTTCCATCCCGAATGGCAGCCGCGTTACCTTGCGGTGTCCGGTGGCTTGAGCCCCGTGATCGCGCTGCTGGATGCAACCCTGCTGATTGGCGGCGGCCTGAAAGGTGTCGTGAAGAAATGAAGCTTATCAAGCATGTTCAGGGCCTGCTCGCAGCGGCCGCTCTCGGCCTTTGCACCCACGGCGCTTCCGCTCAGGATGCAACCTTCGAAACCGGCGCCATTCCAAAGCCGGTTATTGCCCTGCCGCATGGCGAGGCGAAATCCATGGTGTTCCTGCTGTCGGACAAGGATGGCTGGTCGCCCGCCATGCAGGCCGAGGCCGACAGGCTGCGCGGCAATGGCGCCATCGTGGTGGGCATCGATACGCCGAACTATCTGAAATCCCTGCAGGCCGCGCTCAAGGCCTCCACCGATGACGATTGCATCTATACCGTTTCCGATATCGAGGAACTCTCCCACGAAATCCAGCGCAAGCTCGGCGGCAGCAGCTATATGGCGCCGCTGATTGCCGGTGTGGGCGAAGGCGGCACCCTGGCGCTTGCCATCCTGGCGCAGACGCCGAATGCGACCATCGGCGAGACGCTGGCAATCAATCCGGGCGAGGTCATTCCGCTTCCCGATCAGTTCTGTACCCCGGCTGACAAGGTGGAGAAGAATGGCGGCATTGTCTATGGTTTGACGGATGGCGCATTGCCCGACCCGGCGACCGTGATCTTCACGGCCGATGCCACCCCGGAAGGCCGCGCTCATGTGGCCGATATTCTCAAGGAGCATGAGGATATCGATGTCAGCGACAGTCCAGACCCCACCCCAAAAGCGCTTTCCAGCGCCATCGACGCGATCATTGCCGCGACCAGCAAGGATTCCGAGCCGCTGGGCCTGCCGCTGACGCTTCTGGAAGTGGACAAGCCGAAATTCGATACCGTCGCCATCTTCTATTCCGGTGACGGCGGCTGGCGAGACATCGACAGCGATATTGCCAGCTATTTCCAGGAGGAAGGCCTGCCGGTCGTGGGCGTGGATTCGCTGCGCTATTTCTGGTCGGAACGGCAACCACAGCAGACGGCGGACGATCTCAACCTGATCATCAACACCTTCACCAAGCGGTGGAAGGTCAAGCATGTGCTGCTGATCGGCTTTTCCTTCGGGGCGGACGTCGCTCCGAAGGTTTACAATCTTCTTCCGCCCGCAACCCGGCAGAAGATCAGCCAGATCTCGCTCTTGTCCATGTCGCATCAGTCGGATTTCGAAATTTCCGTCACCGGCTGGCTGGGCGCCAAGGGCGACGGCACCGAGGGTGATCCGGCCAAGGAAGTGGCGAAAATGCCAGCAGGCCTGGTGCAGTGCCTCTATGGCGAAGACGATTCCGAGGACGATGCCTGCCACAATCTCGATCCGCAAAAGGTCGATATCGTCAAGCTGGAGGGCGGTCACCATTTCGATGGCGACTATGAAGCCCTTGGCAAGCTCATTCTGGACCGGTTGAAGACGCGCCGGCTGGATTAAATAGAGCATTTTCAGGAAAAGTGGAAACCGGTTTTCCCTCCGGAAATGCGTAGAACCAAAGAGTTAGAGCGTTTCAATGTTTCCGTGAAACAATGAAACGCTCTAGGCTGTAGTGACAAATTAGTTATTTGATCCATAGCATTATGCTGGCGAGCTTAATGAAACCGAGAAAGTTGGCGGCGAGTTTGT
>NZ_JAUSWH010000034.1 GCF_030815125.1 Allorhizobium paknamense | reverse complement strand
ACAAGGCCTCAGGGCCTTGCCTTGCGCTTGTTCGCGGCCATTCAATCCCATCCCGTTCAACAGAACACCCATCCTGATTGAGTTTTGACCCTAGTCCGGCTTCGGCAGGGCCTTGTCGGCGCGGCAACGCGCCAGCGGCAATTGCGTGACGGAGTGAATGGCGGTGATGACGTTCAAACCGTCCCGCTTGCCTGTATCCACCGTCATGCAGGTGCAGGCATAGCCGTAATTGCCATTGGTGCGCACATAGTCGCGCGAGGAAAGATCGCCAATCCGGTCCATGCCGCGCGGCTCCCTGGCGCTGCCCTGAAAGCGGATGATCCAGGTGCCGCTGGCATCGTCCAGCCAATAGTTTCCGGGCGTCGGATTCTGGATCCAGCCGCAACGCTTTTCCGGCGCAGCCAGGCTTTGGCTGCCAAACCCTGCAATGGTGACAATGGCAAGGCTCAGAACGGCCTGGGGTAGAATAGAGCGGAAAAATTGCGTTCGCATGGCCGTTCGACAGAGCGCTTACCGGCGCTGGCGGGACAAGGGGAGGGAATGTTCAACTCCCTTATAAAAGGCCTCCGTGCCCACGCGCAAGAGGCAGTGCGGCCCCGGCTGAATCCGGGGCCGCTGCTTTGTCAATGCGGAACGTATTTGTTGCGATGATGCTCCTGATAGGAAGCGTTTGCGCCGCCATTGCCGTCCGTGGTGCAGGAGGAAAGCGCACCGACGGTGAGGCAGAGCATCACGGCGCCCAGAATCATTTTCATTGTCATCTCCTTGGGAGGATAAAGGCAGAAGTAAAAAAGCCGAACCGATTGGTTCGATGGATAAATGTGCCTCAAAAGAGGCAATTTAAAGGGTGCGAAAAAGGCATTTGCGTCGAAAATGCGCACAAAACCGTGAGGAGTTGGCGTCGTCTTTTCGCCGAAAATTCTGGAAAACCCGGTTGACCTGCGGTTCGGCAGGCGCTAAAGAGAACCGTACCGTACGGTACTTAAGCGGCTCTGCAGGGGCGATAGAATGCTTCTGCTGAGGCAAACGGGTTTGGGGGAGGAAGAGGTCGTGTCAGGCGAGGCTGCATCAGCGGGAGAGTTTTCGCCGCGCCAGAGCGCCGTTCTGGCCGAGGCGCTGCGCCTGCTGGTGGAGGGCGGTGACAAGGCGTTGACCACGGCCGGGCTGGCGCGTGCGGCCAACTGCTCCAAGGAAAGCCTCTACAAGTGGTTTGGCGACCGCGACGGTCTTCTCTCCGCCATGATCTCCTTTCAGGCCAGCAAGGTGCGGACTTTCGAGCGCTCCGGTGAGCGATTGAGTGCGCAGGGCCTGATCGATCACCTCGAACTTTTCGGGCGCGATCTGCTTGACGTGCTTTCAGGTGAAGTATCGCTGGCGCTGAACCGTCTTGCCATCGGCCAGACCAGCCGGGACGGTTCCAAGCTCGGGCAATTGCTGCTGGAGCGCGGCAGGCGGCAGATCGACCGTCGGGCGCGGGCGCTGCTGGATGCCGGGCGGCGCGATGGTCTGTTGCGCTTCGAAGACGGCGAGGAGGCCTATCGTACCCTTTACGGCCTCATCGTTTCGGACCTGCATGTGCGGCTGCTGCTGGGCGAGCGGCCTGAAACGAAAACATTTCCGGCGCGGGCGAAAAAGGCGGTTGCCGCCTTCATCACCCTCTACGGCACTGAGAAAACCTGACGGGCGGCCAGAAGGCCACCGTTTCAGTTCAACGAAAGACAGCATAGGGAAGGACAAACAATGCGCGTCTATTATGATCGTGATGCCGATCTGAACCTCATCAAATCCAAGAAGGTCGTCATCGTCGGCTACGGCTCGCAGGGCCGTGCTCATGCGCTGAACCTTAAGGATTCCGGCGCACAGAACGTGGTCATCGCGCTCAAGGCCGGTTCCGCCACCATCAAGAAGGCCGAAGCCGATGGCTTCAAGGTCATGACCGTTGCCGAAGCCGCCGCCTGGGGCGACCTGCTGATGATGGCAACCCCGGACGAACTTCAGGCCGGTATCTACAAGAATGACATCGCCCCGAACATCCGTGACGGTGCCGCCATCGCTTTCGCCCACGGCCTCAACGTACATTTCGGCCTGATCGAGCCGAAGTCTTCCGTCGACGTTGTCATGATCGCGCCGAAGGGCCCCGGCCATACGGTGCGCGGCGAATACCAGAAGGGCGGCGGCGTGCCGTGCCTGGTTGCCGTTCACCACAATGCGTCCGGCAATGCACTTGAGCTTGCCCTGTCCTACGCCTGTGGCGTTGGCGGTGGCCGTTCCGGCATCATCGAAACCACCTTCCAGGAAGAATGCGAAACCGACCTGTTCGGCGAGCAGGTCGTTCTCTGCGGCGGTCTGGTCGAACTGATCCGCGCTGGCTTCGAAACCCTGGTCGAAGGCGGTTATGCCCCGGAAATGGCCTATTTCGAGTGCCTGCACGAAGTAAAACTGATCGTGGACCTGATCTATGAAGGCGGTATCGCCAACATGAACTATTCGATCTCCAACACGGCGGAATGGGGCGAATACGTCACCGGTCCGCGCATCATCACTGCCGAGACCAAGGCTGAGATGAAGCGCGTTCTGCACGACATCCAGACCGGCAAGTTCACCTCCGAGTGGATGCAGGAATGGCATTCCGGTGCTGCCCGCTTCAAGGGCATCCGTCGCATGAACGATCGCCACCAGATCGAAGAAGTCGGCGAAAAGCTGCGCGGCATGATGCCGTGGATCGGCAAGAACAAGCTCGTCGACAAGGCTCGCAACTAATATCGGTTTGCCGATCCCCGTTTTTTTGTGTGCGTGCCTTTGGCATCGCGGGGGGATCGGCAAGAACAAGCTGGTCGACAAGGCTCGCAACTAATATCGGCTTGCCGATCCCCGTTTTTTGTGTGCGTGCCTTCGGCATCGCGGGGGATCGGAAGCGAAATAAAAAAGCGCCATCCGTTTTCAGAGAACGGATGGCGCTTTTGCATGTTTCTGGGGGGGGGGGCGAGCTACGCCTGTTGCGGCAGGAAAAATGCCGCCAGTGACTTTTCAAACTCTTCCAGGCTTTCGAAATAGCGCATACCGGGCTGGAGCGGCGTTTCGGCAAATCCCGGGCCGCCTAGCCATAACTCCACCGAGCGGGGCAGGCCCTGGCGCAATTTGGCCGCCACGCGTACCCCTTTGCTGCCACGCCGGATGAGGCTGCTCAGGCAGATGAAGCGCGCACCCGCCATGGCTGCAGCCTCGATAATTTCCTCGTTGGGCAATTGCGGTCCGAGATACACCACCTTGCAGCCTTTGGCGCGGGCCAGCACGGCGGCCATCAGCGTGCCGATCTCGTGCAACTCACCGGAAAGCGTTGTAAACAGCCCCGTCACGCCGCCTTGAGGTGCGGGTTCGGAGAGGAATTTTCCAAGAAGCGAGCGGATATGCGCAGAGGTCATGTGCTCGGCTGAAACCGGCAACTTGCCTTCCGCCCACAACTCCCCCACCTCCCGCAGCAGCGGTACGGCCACTGTCTTGCAAAACTCAACCGCGCCCAGCCTCTCGTAATAGTCTGTCAACATATGGTCGAGACCGGCATCATCCAGCGCGTTGATGGCATCCAGCACCGGCGCAAGCTCTCTCAGGCGCTGGTGATGCGCCGCAACACTGCGCAATTCGGAAAGAGAGAGGTGCGCGATCTTGCCGATCCTGTGGCCGTTTTCGGTGCAAAGCTTCAAGAGTTGAAGCTTCTGGATTTGTTTTTCGGAGTAAAGCCGCCGTCCGGTCGGGCTGCGGTCCGGCACGACTGCCTCGTAGCGGCGCTCCCAGGCGTGGAGCACAAGTTTAGACAGTCCGGTTTTCCTCACCACCTCGCCTAGGGTGAATTCCGGGGTTTCGTCTTCAGGTATCGAGTTCAGCGTCATTAGGAGTTACACTCCGTCCTGGCAGCTTATAGTGCGTGTATGCATAATTTTCACAACTTTAACAGTCTGTATATATTTATATTCGTATATTCTTTTGTCCAGTAAAATATAGGTTTCTGGCGATCATTGGTGGAGAGCCGTCATGTTGAAGTCACTTCTCGAAGCCCGGGCCGAAGTGGAAGCTCTTCGGCGTTCACAAGCGGTGATAGAATTTTCCCTGGATGGAACGATTTTGACCGCAAACGAAAATTTTTGCAATTTCACGGGTTACAAACTCTCGGAGATCAAGGGCAAGCATCATCGGATTTTTGTGGATTCCGAGTATGCAGAGAGCGCGGAGTATCGTCTCTTCTGGGACAACCTGCGGGCGGGCAAGTTCGATCGTGGCCAATACCGGCGCTTTGGCAAGAATGGCAGCGAAGTCTGGATCGAAGCGTCTTACAATCCGGTCCTGAAGGGTGATAAACCGTACAAGATCGTCAAATATGCCGCGGACATCACCGAGAGCAAGCGTCTTGCCCTTGAGGGCGAGGCCAAGCTGAGAGCCGTATCCTCCTCGCAGGCCGTCATCGAATTCACGCCGGACGGCACCATTCTCACCGCCAATGAAAATTTCTGCCAAGCGCTTGGCTACCGTCTGGAGGAGATCGTTGGTAGACATCACCGCATCTTTTGCGATCCGGCCTATTCTGCCTCTCCGGAATATTCGGATTTCTGGCGCGCCCTGGCCCAGGGCAAATTCATGGCGGATGAATTTTGCCGTATCGCCAAGAACGGCAGCGATGTCTGGATCCAGGCCTCCTACAATCCGGTGTTCAATTCGAAGGGGGAGGTCTACAAGGTGGTTAAATTCGCCACTGACGTCTCCCGCCGCATGGACGCCATCAGTCAGATCGGCCAGTCGGTGGCCGCGCTTGAAAACGGTGATCTGACGCAGACATTGGACAGGCCTTTCGTGCCCACCATGGAAAATCTGCGCCGGGATTATAACAAGGCGCTTTCCAATCTGCGCCAGACACTGTTTGCGGTTTCGGAAAGCTCCCGCTCCATTGCGGCCAGCACGGGTGAAATTGCCGGCGCAACCGGTGATCTGGCTCGCCGTACCGAGCGACAGGCCGCCTCCGTGGAAGAGGCCGCCGCCGCGCTGGAGGAAATTACCCGTACCGTCGGCGAGGCTGCAAATCGCACGGAAAACATGGGCAAGCTGGTGGAGGAAAGCCGCCAGCATGCAGAAAATTCCGGGCAGATTGTCGGCAATGCCGTTGCTGCCATGGGCGAGATCGAGCAATCCTCTCGGCAGATTTCCACTATCCTCAGCGTGATTGACGAGATTGCCTTCCAGACCAATCTTCTGGCGCTCAACGCAGGTGTTGAAGCGGCGCGGGCGGGCGAGGCAGGCAAGGGCTTTGCCGTGGTGGCGCAGGAGGTGCGGGAACTGGCCCAGCGCTCGGCATCCGCCGCCAAGGATATTCGCAGCCTCATCGTCACGTCCACTGCTCAGGTGGAAAAGGGTGTGGGTCTGGTGGCCGCCACCGGCAAGGCGCTGGATCGTATTCTGAACGAGGTAAACGAATTGAACAGCCACGTCTCCGCCCTCGTCAAGGCGGCGCGGGAACAATCGGGCGCCCTGAACGAGATCAACACGTCCATAAACGTCGTTGATCAGTCCACCCAGCAGAACGCCGCCATGGTGGAGGAAACCACTGCTGCGACCCACTCCCTCTCACGGGAGGCAGAAAGCCTGTTTGATCTGGTGAAAGTGTTCAAGCTGACATCCGACGGCAGAGGGCTTCAACATGCAGCGTAGGGGTGAGATTAAATAGGTCAGCATTGTTGACTTATCGCTTTTCCTGTGGTGCTCTTCTGGTGCCCGGAGCAGCAAGCCCTGATGGGGATGATGCTGCTCCGGGCGCTTGTTTTGCTGCATCCGCGCTGCATCGAACGATGCTGTTTCCGCAGGATGCCGAAGGCCGGAGGAAGCCATCTCATGCTCGATTGGGACCATGTCTTTGCCACCCGCGCATCCCGTATGCGTGCCTCGGAAATCCGGGAGCTGCTGAAGCTTCTGGACAAGCCGGATATCATTTCCTTTGCAGGCGGCATTCCCGATCCGGCGCTGTTTCCGACGGAGGCGTTCCAGCAGGCCTATTCGGAGATTTTTTCAGGTCCGGAGGCCGCCTCGGCGCTGCAATATTCCGTCTCCGAAGGCTATCTGCCCCTGCGTGAATGGTTGCGCGGTGAAATGGAGAAGCTTGGCATCGCCTGCACGGCGGACAATATCTTTATCACCTCCGGCTCGCAGCAGGCGCTGGATTATCTGGGTAAGCTGTTTTTGTCGCCGGGCGATACGGCGCTGGTAACGTGGCCCACCTATCTCGGTGCCTTGCAGGCGTTCAATGCCTATGAGCCGCATTACGATCAGCTTTCCATCCAGGGAAATCGCACCCCCGAAAGCTACCAGACGGCAGCGGCGAGGAGCGGAGGACAGGTGAAATTCGCCTATCTCTCGCCGGATTTCGCCAATCCCACCGGCGAAACGATGAATCGGGCGGGGCGGGTTAGCCTGCTGTCGCTTTGCGAGGCCTTGGACATTCCGCTGATCGAAGATGCTGCCTATCAGTGCCTGCGCTATGACGGTGAGCCTGTGCCGCCGGTTCTCGCCATGGAAATTGCCGCCAAGGGATCGATAGAGGCCTGCCGCACGCTCTATCTGGGCAGTTTCTCCAAGACGCTGGCGCCGGGGCTGAGGGTGGGCTTTGTGGTTGCAAACAGCACCGTCATCCGGAAACTGGTGCTGATGAAGCAGGCGGCGGATCTGCACTCCTCCTCCATCAACCAGATTGTCGTGGCGCGGGTGGCGGAGCGGATATTCGATCAGCAGGTCGCTAAAATCAGATCGGCCTACAGCGCGCGGCGGGATGCTATGCTGAAAGCGCTGGCGCGGCACATGCCGAAAGGCGTGACCTGGACCCGGCCCGAGGGTGGCATGTTCATCTGGCTGACATTGCCGGATGGCATGGATGGCGCCAGCCTGCTGGCGCGGTCGGTCGAGGCGGAAAAGGTGGCCTTCGTGCCGGGCCAGGCGTTCTTTGCCGATCGTTCCGGCGCCAATACGCTTCGCCTGTCCTTTTCCTGCGCCAATGAGGCTATGATCGAGGAAGGAATCGGCAGGCTTGGCCGTCTTCTGGTCGCTGCTCTTCCCGCGGCGGCCTGAACGCGGCCTGCCTCAAAGGCAGGAGACGAGGATGGACGCTATGAGCAAGGACGAGAAGCTGGAGCCTGTCCCAGTTGGACTGGCCGAGGGGGAGGTCTTCCCGGTGAGCGGCGTCCGGCTGTCGATCCGGCCTGAAGACCACCCTTTCGCTGCGGCGCATCGAACGGCGATTGCCGAAAACTGGCAGCAGGAAAGTGCCGCCAATCCGGCGCTGTTCGACGGACGCATGCTGCTGATGTCGGACCTGCGGCTGGAAGGCAATGTGCTGGTGGGCGAGGCGCATGATACGGCCTATTCCGCCTTCCTCTACTGGCGGCGCAGCCCTGCTTTGCAGCGTGGCTTTCACGTTTTTGGCTTTCCGGTGCTGCTGACGGCGGATGGGGCGCTGGTGGCCGTGGAAATGTCGCCGCACACGGCCAATGCCGGGCAAGTCTATTGCCCCGCCGGATCGCTGGAGCCCGCCGATCTGGTGGATGGCATTGTCGATGTCGATGCCAATATGCGCCGGGAGGTGCGTGAGGAAACGGGAATCACCCTTTCGCCGCATCAGGCAGATCCGCAGCTTTATGCCTTTCGTCTGGAGCGGCGTGTGACGCTCTTCCGGGTCTTTCGCCTGGAGGAGACGGCGGATGCGGTTGCGGCTGCGATCTATCGCCACATGGAGACGGATCACGAGCAGGAAATTTCCCGTCCCGTTCTGGTGCGGAAGGGGGATGAGCAGTCCTATCCGTTTAACGCGTCCATGCGTCCGCTCCTTAACTGGTTGTTTTCTTAGGGTGTTTCCATTAGGGGTGGAGGCTGGTTTTTTGTCCAGAAATGTTAAAAAACAAATACTTAGGCTATTTTCGTGTTTCAATGAAATATGGAGATAGTCTAACTCTGATACAGCCTTGCATGGCCGGGCGAGGTCGTGCAGTCTTCGCAGAGTGATTTCAGAAAGCCGGGCAGGAGGTGTGTTCTTGGCGCGCGATTATTGCATTTATGACGTTTTTACCGACCGCAAGCTCTGCGGTAATCCGCTGGCGGTGGTGTTTGACGCTGAAGGTCTGGATGATCAGGCCATGCAGGCAATCGCACAGGAATTCAATCTCTCCGAAACCGTCTTCGTGCTGGGCGCCACCAATCCGGCGCACAGCGCCAGTTTGCGAATTTTCACGCCGGGCCGGGAATTGCCCTTTGCCGGCCACCCGACGGTCGGTACGGCAATTGCGCTGGCCGAGCGGGCGAGGGCAGACCGTGACCTGCCGCTCGATCTGGTGAGCGTGCTGGAAGAGAAGGTGGGTCCCGTGCGCTGTGCCGTGAGCCTGAAGGACGATGAACCAAGTTTCGCGGAATTCGACCTGCCGGTGACCTCCTCGCAAATTCACCTGCCACTCGACCGCCAGGGGCTGGCCGATGCGCTGAGCCTGAAGGCAAGCGATCTGTTTTTCGAAAACCACATTCCCTCTGTCTGGAGCGCAGGCGTGCCCTTTCTGCTGATCCCGGTGCAGAATCTGGCGGCGGTGCAGAGCCTGGAATTCGATCCGCAATTGTGGGAACGCGCCGCTCCCTTCTGCGATGGGGCACTGACATCGGCCTATGTCTATTGTCGCGGCGGCGTCCATCACGCCGCAGATTTCCATGCGCGCATGTTCTCCCCGGATATGGGCATTGCCGAGGACCCGGCGACAGGGTCGGCCGTCGCGGCCCTCTCCGGCGCCATCCAGCATTTCGACGCCCTGCCGGACGGCCACCACCCGATTCTGATCGAACAGGGCGTGGAAATGGGCCGTCCCTCCTATATCCACCTGCATGTGGATACCAAGGAGGCCAAGATCTTTCGCGCCCGCATTGGCGGCCAGGCGGTGCGAATTGCCTCAGGATCTCTAGAGATTTGATTTTACTTTCCTATTAGCCGCCAAGTGCATTTTTTTGTCTCTTGGCTGCTTTTTTTCTCAAAGGGCGCTGGACAAGGTCCCAGAAGCCCTTTATATGCCCGGTCACGCCAGCGGAACACACCGCGGCGGACAAAAAGGCGGGTGATTAGCTCAGTTGGTAGAGCAGCTGACTCTTAATCAGCGGGTCGTAGGTTCGAGCCCTACATCACCCACCATTTTTCAAAGGCTTAGCGTAAAAATTCACACGTCGTTTTACAGGCTTTCTAGTATTTTACAGTCTAATTAACGGCTGTTGCCATTCAAATACCATCAATGACGTCCTGGCCGGCGAGGTAGTGCCTGCGAATGGTCTATTCGGCGTACTCGCACAAGTGGCCAGATACCGCTGAGATGAGCTTGATCTTTTCCTCATGTGGCTGGTCGAGGTACGCCTAGGCGAAGATGATCGCTGTCCCGTGCAGCTCGTGAAATGTGACGCCCTTTATTCCCAGTCCTGCCATTCCCTTACGCCAGGACGCTTGGAGACCGCTCGACGTCCAGTTTTGCCCAAACGAATTGACCAGCACTTGTGGGCGCTGTTCTTCTTTGGCTTTGCGTAGCATCGGATCGGCGGAGCGTGGCGACCTGCTGATTTTTACAGAGAGTCGATCCGGCACTATCCACCGATAAGGCTCGGCCAGCGCAGGCAGTTCTTTAGCGGACCTTTGTGAGCGCCGGCCAAACAGACCGTAGCAAACAGCAATTCCTTGCTCTCAAAACCCGTCACATCAATGCTGTGGTCGGAAAGGCGCTGAATCAGCCGCCCCTATATTAGTTAGATCTTCTCACCCTGCAGTCTCGACGGGTTTTGGGTATGTCGTAAAAGAATGGTCGATCTAAAAAATACGTCACTCTCCATCACCTTTTTGAGAAAAATTTTCTTCTTCTTTCAGGAATTCTATCATTTCACTCAAAGCCGCCTCAAACCACTCAATAAAAGAAGGAAATTCTCTTTTTAGCTCCCAGCCCGGTTTCGCATAATCATGTATTATCAAAACGCGCCTTCCAAATCCATTTTGCCAGCATGCAACGTCATCGTTATCGTCGCGTTTTGCGAATGGATAAAGTTCTCGATCGGGATAGCGCTCAACCAGGCCCGCAACTTCGTCCGCAAGCATATCTCCTTGTAAAATATACCATGGCTCAAAATCGAATATATTCAATTCGATAATTTTTTTAAAGCTGACGGGTATTTCTAGCCAATTGAATTTATCAGGCTGATAAATCACACTTCGTTCTTCATTCATTTTTCAGATCCCGTAAATGGAGAGCCTTCTTTATAGGGGTTCCTAAAAATTGCACCCTGTTTGCCTATCCTAGAGTTCAAACCCATTGATCACGTTGATCTGGCGTAGAAAATCAGATTGAATTTTCCAATCAAGGGATTGGAGGCTTGGATGGGTCGGTTGTTTTGGCTGTCGGATCAGCAATGGGCGGTCATTGAGCCGCTGTTGCCGAGGAACAAGGGCGGCGCTCGCCGGGTCGGTGATCGTCGTGTGATCTCCGGCATCATCCATGTTCTCAAGGTCGGGTCCCGATGGTGCGGTTGTCCGGCCGACTATGGCCCTTCGACCACGGTCTACAACCGCTTTAACCGCTGCTCTCGCAAACAGTTCTGGACTGACTTGGTTGAGGCGCTTGCGACGTCCGGCGCGGTCACCAAAAGTACCTCCATCGACAGTACCTACGTCAAGGCGCACCGCTCGGCCCATGGCGGCAAAAGGGGGCGAAAAATCAGGCTATCGGGGCTTCACGGGGCGGGCAAACCACGAAAATCCACGTTCTCACGAACGTGATCGGCCGCCCGTTTGCGTTCATGCTGACAGGTGGTAATGCCGCAGATAGCCCGGTCGCGCCACACTTGCTGGCTGGTCTGAAGGGCGCGAGATATCTCCTTGCAGACAAGGGATACGACGCAAACAATCTACGCAAGAGGTTGCGCCAATCGGCAATCGTCCCGGTGATCCCAGGCCGCTCAAATCGTAAGCGCCCGATCCGGTATGACGCCAAGCGCTACAAGAGCCGACATCTCATCGAGAATGCCTTCTGCCGTCTGAAAGACTTCCGGCGCATCGCGACGCGTTACGACAAGCTTGCCCGAAACTTCCTATCTGCGGTCGCACTGGCTACCCTCGTCGCGTTTTGGCTATGATTGAGTCTGAACCCTAGGCTTCGCTTAAACCCGTCCGCTCTATGTTTTCGGCTATGTTATTGCAAAATAATAGAAAAATAATGATCAAAATTAGTAAATAGAGTGATCTACTGCTTTGAAATCTATTTCACCATCCATTTCTAATACGCATTTCATAAAGGGAATAGGGGGTTGATGGCCATGATTTAATATCATGTGAATCATGTAAAAAGGAAAAGTATAAATTATCATTTTTCCGCAATCTGGTATCCATACATCTGCATCAATTATGTTGAGAGGGCCGGAACCATTTATCTCGAAATGTATATTTCCGCATATTGGGCAAGAGGAAAATCCACGATTTACGTGGCAAATAAATTTTTTAAAATTGTGATTTAAAAAAATATCTTCAAATTTTGTAAGAAACCTATGATAAATACCGTCGTTAGAGGGTAACTCTAAGTTTTTATCTAAGGGTACAAGGGTAAAACCGGTAGCGGTCTTATTCATTTGGGGGAAGTTCTGAAATTCATCTTCTTGCAAGATACACCTCTAGCGGCCAGGGAAAACATTGGCACAAACTGCCCAATCCATACATCCCATATTTGGCGTCACCAAATTTGATAAGGGCGTGGGACTCGCCACTGACGTAGAGTTAGACATTAGGTTTATGTTTTGATCAGGTGGATATAATGTATAGTTTGGCATTTCTGTTCCAGGAAGATAGGTTCTAGGGGCTAATCCATTTGCAGCGGGATGATTTGCATTCATTAGCTGCATAACTTTGTCATACTCTCCCTTTTCGATTAATTTTCCCGCGTAGTCGCTGATGCTCTGTCCATGACGCGCCCATACAGTGATAGGCGTCCCTTCTGGGACAATCATGGTTCCCTGCGACGGGAAATATGCGCCGTGCCCAGTAAATGCCCGTCCAGAGCCCCCTTCATCAACACTCCCAGCCAAAGCATGACCTGAAGGTCCTGAACGCAATCCTGATGGGTCGATCCAGCTTAATGGATTAAAGACATACCCCTGCGGGCGATCGCCGCCTGCTAACCCAATCGGGTCCGGTGAGGCATACTGCCCCGTCAGCGGATCGTAATGCCGATATCTGTTGTAGCAGAGGCCTGTCTCCGTATCTTCGTATTGCCCTGGAAACCGCCAGGGGCAGTGAAGTTCCTCCGGCGGGCGGTTGTGCTTGGGGAGGGCGGCGAGGGGGCCGAAGGTGCGGGCGGTGCGGATGGCACCCCAGACGTGGTGGTCTGCCGCCCAGAGCAGAGTGCCTTGGGCGTCGAACATCTCCTTGGGCGTGCCGAGGTGATCGCTGACGATGGCCAGCATCTCGCCGGAGGGGAGTTGTTTGGCCAAGAGCCGATGGCTGCCCTCTTCAAAGTGCCAATGGGTGGCCTGATCCCAGGCGATATGGCCGTCGAGGGCGAGTGGCGCTTCCGCCACCATATGATCGCCGTCCCAGAGATAGGCCGTACCAACCTCAGGCAGATCGTGATCGCGCTCCCGGGCGTCAGATCCTGATCTTGCGGGTCGCGGCACGCCATCGCCGCTGACAAGGTTCGGCCAGCGCAGGGCGGCTTTACGGCGGTCTTTCTCGGCAAAGCGGCGAACCTTTGAGACGCGCCGTCCAAAGGGATCGTAGCGGAACAGCCATTCCTCGCCGTCAAGGCTCGTTACGGCCACCAGCCGGTCATGCACATCCCAGCGATAGCGCCAGCGCTGTGGGCGGAAACCGTCGCGCTCGATCCTCCTCTCGATCAGGCGGCCGCAATCGTCATGGGTGAGGTGGATCTTTTCGCCTTTTGGCCCGCGTGCAATCTGCACCACGCCGCCAGCGCTGCGTTGCCAGCCGTTTGGCTGGGGTGCTGGCACGGTGGAGCCGAAGGTCTCGTCGAAGGCCCGGCCATAAGGTGTCGGCTGATCGGCAATGGTGACGGAGGAGGAGGCCCCGGCGAGATTGCGGGCTTCGTCATACTGGAAGCGTTCCGAGCCGAAAGCGGCTTCGGAATCCGTTAGCTGGCCGTTGTCGTCATAGGTGAACTGCCGCTTGCCCCAGAGGCCATCGTCAATGCTGACGGGCGCGAAGGCGCGGTCGTATTCGTAGATGCGGTGGACATGTCCGGGCTTGGCGCGGGCTGAACGGTCTCCACCGCCGCCGGGGATGTTCCAGCCCAATCGCGACACATCGAGGCCACCCGCCACGGCGGGGCCGGCGGCCTGGGCGGTGAGCTGGCCAGCTGCATCGAATTTCTGCAGCAGATGGAAGCCACCCATGCGCCGTTCGGTTTCGCGGCCAAGCACATCGCGTTTGAAGCTGATCTCAGTATCGCCCGCCACCATCTGCTCGATGGCGCCCAGGGGATCGCGGATGTATTGCGTGAGAGTGCCGCCTGCGCCGGTGATCTCGCGCAGGATACGGTTGCCCATGGCATCGCGCTTCGACTTGATGCGCTTGCCATTCAGCGTTTCGCCAATGATGCGGCCATTGCGGTCGCGCTCGAATTCGACAAATGCTGCCGCATTCTCGGCGCTGATCAGCAGACCACGGGCATCATACCAGAAACGGGTGACGTCTTCAGGCTCGCCTTTGGCGGTGAATGTCTCGATCCGCTTGATCAGGCCGGATTTGTCATAGGCGTAGTGAAGCTTGGCGCCGTCAGGCTTGGTGGTCTCGATGATCTGGCCAGCGGCATCGCGGGTATAGCGCCAGACCCGGCCATCGAAATCCTCTTCGACGACAACCCGCCCTGCCGCATCCCGCTCGAAACTGTAGACGCGTCCAACGGCATTGGTGACGGAGATGACCCGGCCTTCGTTATCCGTCGCCAGCTTCAGCTCGCCGCCCTTAGGATCAACGATGGCTTGCAGCACGCCGAAGGCGCCGTAGCGATAGTGCCACATGCGTCCTTCGCCATCGCTGACCGTGGCAAGCTGACCTGCGCCATCGAAGGAGCGTGTCACCTGCACGCCATCGGGCCGGATCACGGCGCTGACCGTATCGAAGCCACCGGCGCCGGCGCGGTAGACATGCTTGGTCACCGCACCCGTCGGGCCGATCGTCTTTACCAGCCGGCCGAACGCGTCATGGACGAAGCGGCTGGTATTGCCCTTTGCGTCGGTGATCGCGACCAGCCTGTTATGTTCATCCCAGGTGCGCCGTTCGATTGCGCCATTGGGGAAATGGGTTTCCACCACACGGCCCCTGGCATCGCGCACCAGCCGGGTCTCGTGGCCTTCGGCATCCTTTTCGCTGATGACATTGCCATGGTCATCATGCTTGTAGATGCGCTTGTGTCCAGCGCCGTCGATGGCGATCAGCAACTCGCCATTGTCACCCCAGCCATAGACCGTTGAGCGGCCTTCGGGGTCGGTCAGTTCCTTGACATTGCCGTGGACGTCATAGCGCGTCCGGCTTTCATGACCGTTCTGGTTCTTTGTGGAAATCCGGAAGCCATGGCGGTCATAGCTATGCGCGACCACGCCACCCAGCGCGTCGATTTCGGCGGTGACGTTTTCGTTCTCGTCATAGCGGAAGGTCTGGGCTTCAGCTTCCACATCCCCCGGAAGATAGCGGGTCTCGCCTTCGCGATAATCGAACCGGTCATTGTTCCAGATGCCGTTTGTGCGGGTTCGCACCACCCGGCCTTCGTCGTCATAGGTGAAATGGGTTTCCGATTGCCGGGTCAGGTTGTTCCACGAGACAAGAAGATCCCGATCTCTTTCCCAGGCATAGTGCACCGACATGCCAAAGGCGCAGGCGGCCTCCACCATCCGGCCCTTGGCATCGTAGCTGTAGCGTGCCAGCTCCAATTCGGAGCCATCCGTGCCGATCAGCGTGATACGAAGGCGCTGGCCCTGCGCATCATTGTCGCAGGTCAGAGACAGGCCATCCGGCCCCTCGACCTTTTCCAGCCAGCCGGCGTCTGACCGGTGGAAGATCAGGCTGTTGCCATTGAGGTCTTCGATCTTTTCCAGCCGATAGACATCATCATCATACTGCCTGAAGTGCTTGACGATGCCGCGATCCTTCAGCTCCAGCTGCCTCAGCCACGGAGCCTTCAGTTCCAGATTGGGGTAGGCGGCATTGATCGAGGGCAGGAAGTTGAACGGGCGGTCGAATGCAATCGCCTTGCCATCGGCATTGTGAAACAGCAGCTTGCCCCGCGCCGGGTTGGAAAACACCTCGTCGAACATCGAGATCTGGCACGGCCCGAGCGGACTGGCATAGCGGGCGGGAAGGGCGAGTTTGAGGCCCATATACCGCGCGCCGTCAAAGCCAAGCGTGCCGGGTATGAGGAAATCGCGCCAGGTTTCGAGATATTCGCCATTGGTGACGGAGACGGGTTCGCCGACTATTGTTGATCCCGAAGCGGCAGCGTCTTCTGCCCCCCGAGCTGCCGGGGCAGCACCTTTTAATGCGCCCGCCCCCAATTCAAGCGCTTTGCCAGCACCGTACCCGACAGCAGCGTCACCTAAAGGCTCCCCCCAGTTTCCGTCGCTAGCCTGCTTTGCCATATTTGGAAGCGCGAAGATAATAGCGTGGGCTGCGGATTTGCCGCGGTTCGCCAAATTATCACCAGCCTCTTTTGCCAGGCGCTCCCCTTCTTTTTGAAGCTCGGGGTCATTCGATTGCATCAACTCCCCGGCAGCGCTTCCTTTTGCCAGATCAAGCAAAGTGTTTCCCACACCCTTTGCCAGGCCAACAGCACCATCGAAGAGGCGAACTGGCGCCGTAACAATGTTTTTAAAGTTGTCTTTTAAAGTGTATACTGGATATCCATTTTCGTATTTCTGGATGTCGGAATTCACCATATTGAGATTGTCTTGCCGGGAAATTGTATTGCCCATGTCAATATATTCTGGGCCAGCCAAAGCCTTTGCAATCCCCTCGGTTCGATCCGAATATTCTTGATCGGTTTCGCTTTCTAGTTGTCTTTTTTGCTCATAAAGTCTTGCCAGAATTTCTTGCCTGAGCTTCTTATGATCTTCGTCTTCGGCGGAAGTCGCTCCAGTAACTACGCATGCCTTACCATTATCCTGATAAGCACTTTTATTCGTATGCGGAATAATACGCTCAATTGTCTTAATGCCGTATTTGTCGACGTAGTCGGGCGCAAGCTGATCATAGATTGTCTTAGTGTCATCAGGCATGGCACGCTCCAACGAATAATAACCAAACCGTCGTTTTCGGCATTTCAGTCGGGTGTTTCACTTTCGAAAAAGAAGCTGGACTGGGAAATGCTTACGCCAAATAATCCGGATGAACGGACATTCTACGTTCTCCCTGCGCCCATGTGATACTTCCTTGGGTTGCCGCCAACGGATAAATCCGTGTAATCTTCGAGAAATATCTCCACATTTGCGGCTTGCGCCGTTTGGGAAAGTGTTGCCAGCCTGTTGTCATGCAAAAGCTTCGAGGGCTCGAAAATCGCAAGCCAAAGAGTTGCCTGAACCGCGCCGGAGACAATCAATTCGCGAAACAGTGATTCATTTAACGCGTGGAGTTTTGTCTTGATCCATAGACGTGCCATGCATTCATCGACGATGTCATCGTCAATTGTGGAAATATAATTTTGCTTTGCGAGAGAATTTGACGTCTCCCCATTCATTTTAACAATGTTATCGCCAGCTTCATAAATAACGTTCAATTTCCCGATTAACTGATGCTCAGTTTTTTTGAAAGAAATGACGTCACTCCACATCCTGACGCTCGCTTTAATCATCTAATACTCCATCCCCCGAAAGTCGGGACCAAGAACCTCCAGGCCGTGGCGCAATCCACGATCTGTGACTTGCTTATAGTCAGGTGGGAAAACTGCCAACTCTTCGGGGGAAGCCGAGATGCCTCTTTGGTTGCGGAGATAAAGTCGAAAAAATTCGGCTTCGAAGACAAAAGGTGCGTAGCGCTCTCGCTCAGCGTCCAAAGGAGCGTGAGCAAGCTCCGTTTCGGCACCCTTCAGGTCGCCTTTACGATAAAGGGCCAGTGCGATTTCCATATATGCGGCGGTCTTGCAGGATATTTCAGGAAGAAATGCTCTGGTAGCATCTATTGCGTCATCGTAACGTCCTTCTGAGTGAAGGTGCATGATACGTGCAACTCGTACATGATGTAACAGTTCAGGGTCCGAGGTCTGTTGCTCTTTTTGATCGAGATAATCTAAGGCGGCTTTCGAACCTTGAGTTCGCTCAATTTTTACAAAATCTGCAAGTGGATCAAACATCTCATTATCCTTCAAACAGGATTTCCACCGCACGCCGCAGAGACAAATCCTTTTGCGCAGCCTTCAATATTTGTATAGCCGCCAGTGAGGCCTCGGTTTGGATTGGGTGATAACAAAAGACGGCTACAAATCGCACGCGCTGTCTCCCACTCCTTCGCGCAATCATCAAACATGACAACTTTTTTGCTCTTCTCCGGCTCCACCGGCCCCGGATCGGGGCGGTTGATCCAGGCCGGATCACGATGGCTGACGGTTGCCCAGCCCTCGGAAAACACGAAATGGGAAGCAACTTCGACATGGGCCGGGCCGAGGTACCCGGGAACGACAACACCCTTTTTCGTGCCCGGCTCGTGCCCGGTTGATTTGGCGGTGCGCGAGTTCAGCTGAAAGTCAAATTTGCCGTTGTTGCGCACTGTCGTCGAATAACGGATTGCCGTATCCAGAAAAGCAATCGAGGAATAGGCGACTTTCACGACATCCGAGCCGACCGGTGTCCAGCAGACATCGGGCGTTGTCGAGACGATGACATTGGATGCGCATTTGCGGGCGGAGATCTTTGCCATGGTCATAGGGCCATATCCTCCTTCGCTTCCGTCTGTTGATCCATCGGTGCGTGCGGCAGTTTTATGCGGTGAATGATTGCCTGTTCGAACTGGTCGGGCTCGAAATTCACCCGCCAGGACAGATAGACGCGCCAATCGCGCTGCCTTGCCGAAGCGATGTCGAGAAAAACCGTATCCAGGTGCATCGTCTCCCGTTCGATCGTGCCGTCCTCTCGCACGAAATCCACCATCGCCTGCTCTCCCGGAAGATTGATGGCGCAGTCCTCCGTTCCCTTGGTCATGCCCGTTAAGACAATTTGCTCATGCCCCTTAAGATGAGGCTTGATCACCAGGTCCGGATGGGCGGAGTTGTGGTAGGCGAAAGAATAATCCGCCGGCCAGGCCGGCCAGATCGTCTGCTGCCAATGCTCATCATAGGTGCCGCCCAGGGGACGGCGCGGCAGCCAGGCTGGCGGGATCGGGCCAAAATTCTGCGGGCGGTAGGTCTTGTAGGGCTCGTGGATCGGATCGTCAGGCGCTTCGATCTGCGGTGCGGCGACGGGCTGCGTGTGATCTGTCCAGTCCTCATTGATCTTGCCGCGTCCCAGCGGGTTATAATGGTCCGTGTCGAAGATCGGCGCGCTCTCTTCGTTGAGGCCTTTCTGGACTTCGCCGCCAAAAGCATATTCGTAGCGCAAGGGAACCGTCATAACGGGACTGGGCTCTGAAAGCTCCCAGCGGTCGAACAGCTTTCTATGCTGCTGCCACTCGCTCGCTTCCCGCTCATTCAGCCTGCGCTTCCACACGGGTTGCCATTGGCGAGGCCCGGTTACGCGAAGCTGCTTTGAGAGGAGTTCTGCGCCGCCATCGCGGATCGTGAGTCCGCAAAGCCAATCCGGCGTTGGCTTGTCGCCAGGTGCATGGGCGGTGGCGTTGACGATGAGGTCTGTTGCGGGCTTGTTTGGCACAAGGTCGGATGGATGCCAGAGCGAGGTGACATTGACCGCGCCATGGCACTTGTCCGTAAACATCATCGGCGCCTGCTCTTCGGCCTCGACCAATCGGCCGGAGGCATCGAGTTCATAGGTCGCCTTGACGATGACAATCCCGAATTCCCGGTCCTGATTGTCCCGGCTGTAATAGCGGAAATTCGGGAAGGGCGTGAGGTTTATCAGTTCCGGCATGGACCGGGCCTCAATTGTGGTCGATCATCGCCGAGGTCACCTGCACATGGCTTTCCCCCTCGATATAGATCTTCACGCCCTTCAGCAGGATCGTGCCGTCGTCCTTCATGATCAGGATGGATTTTGGCGGCTGCTCATTGCCGTCCTTGTCCTTGCCGCCGCCGACGCCGATGAACAGTTCTTTGCCGATCATGACGTTCTTGGTGTGGCCGACCGTCTCGTTGAAGACCTGCCCAACGGTAACCACCTTGGCGACGCCAACTTGCTCGGTCTTCGCCACGCCGACGCTGGTGTTTTGCATCCGGCTGACCAACGTGTTGAAAATACCGCTGCCCAGCATGGAACTGACCTGCGCGCCGAGCTGGCTGCCGGAAGAGCGCATCGCATCGCCCGCATCCGCGCGCAATTCACTGACGGCGGCATTGTTGATGCCGGAGCGAACCGAATCCATCGACGCCGCCATGGCGCCAAGTCCACCAGTTCCCATCAGCCCGGCATAGCTTGCGGCGGTGGAGAAGACATCGGCGCCACCTCCACCGGATGAAGACCCCCCGGAACCCAAAGCGGCGCCAGCTGCCTCGGCGTTCTTGTCAGCAGAGGAGGGGCTGTCTGCTGCGGCAGAGGATGCCAGCGACATGGCTTGCTGCAGCAGGCCGGCGCTCTTGCCGGCAAGCGTCGCCAGCAAGCCACCGGCTATCGCGTTGACAGCATTGCCGACCCCGCCGACCACCATGTTCAACCCGCCGCCAACCTGCTGGCTCATGTTCGAGCCGACTTCCAGCGATTTATTGGCGCCCACGGAATGCAGCGCATTGGCATCGACGCGACTGGTCTGATTGTTAAGAACCTTGAAGGTCTGATCCTTCTGGGCATGGAAGAACATGTTCTCCTTGCCGTTCTCGTCCTCGAAGGTCATTTCGTTGAAGCCGTCGCCCTTGTGGGTGTTGGAGCGCAGCACCATCCGCGTCTTGTTGGCTGGCAGATCGTAGGGCACGGGGTTCTTGGGGTTTGGCACGACGCCGGTTACCAGCGGCCGGTCGGGATCGCCGTCGATATAGGCAACCATCACCTCCATACCGATGCGTGGAATGATCTGCCCGCCCCACTGGCCGCCCGCCCAGTTCTGCGCCACCCGTACCCAGCAGGTGTCGGAACCGTCCTTCTGTGCCCG
>NZ_JAUSWH010000033.1 GCF_030815125.1 Allorhizobium paknamense | reverse complement strand
CTGTCATGCGAAAGCTCATCGTCCTCGCAAACGCACTGCTGAAAAAAAACAGGAAATGGGTCCCGAAGATCACTTGATCATAACGGATACTTTAACTGTTTTCACCTATTTCCAAATGGAAATCCGGTTTCCACTTTTCCTGGAAATGCTCTAGGCGAGATCGATCCAGGCCGATTTCAGGTCCAGATATTTGTCGAAAGCATGCAGCGACTTGTCGTGACCATTGCCGGACTGCTTCACGCCGCCCAAGGGAACTGTGATATCCGCACCGCCATAGGTGTTGACGTGAACGACCCCAGCCCGAACGGCACGGATCATTCTGTGGGCGCGTGACAGGTTGCTGGTCCATACGGCAGATGCAAGGCCATAATCGGTGCCGTTTGCGATGTGCACGGCTTCCTGTTCGGTTTCGAAGGGAATGATGGTCAGCACGGGACCGAAGACTTCCTCTCGCGCAATCGCCATGTGTGTCTCGGCATCAAGCACCGTCGGCTGCATATAAAAGCCGCCGGTTTCCTCGAGAATGCGGCTGCCGCCGCCCATCAGTCGTGCGCCTTCCGCCAGGGCATTTTCGACATGCGCGAGATTTCTGGCAAGTTGTACCTCGCTCGTCACGGCGCCGGCTTCGGTTTGAAGATCAAGCGGATCGCCCACGCGCACCCGGGCAGCCAGTTCGACGATGCGCGCACTGAATTCTGCATGGATGGATTTTTCCACCAGCAGCCGCGACCCCGCAACGCAGACCTGTCCGGAATTGCGGAAAATGCCATTGGCCGAGACCTTGGCCGCCTTCTCGAGGTCTGGCGCATCGGCAAAGACGATGTTGGGCGATTTTCCGCCCAGTTCGAGATAGACACGCTTCAGGTTGGAGCGGGCCGAATATTCCAGAAGCTTGCGTCCGACCGGACCGGAACCGGTAAACGCCAGCACATCGACATCCATGCTCATGCCCAGCGCCTCACCGGCCACAGCGCCGCGTCCGGTGACCACGTTCAGCACGCCATCCGGCAGTCCGGCCCGGCTTGCAAGTTCCGCCAGTTTCAGCAGCGTCAACGAAGCGCCCTCGGCGGGCTTCAGCACGACGGAATTCCCGGCCGCAAGGGCCGGGGCGATCTTCCAGGCGGCGATCATCAGGGGGAAATTCCACGGGACGATGGCGGCGACCACGCCAACCGGTTCGTGATGGATCAGGCCAAGTATACCCGGCGCCGTGGGGGCGATCTCGCCATAAAGCTTGTCGATGGCCTCGGCATAATAGCGGAAGGTCTGGGCGCAGGAGCCGGGCTCGGCCTTGAGCGCCATGGAAATTTCCGTGCCGTTGTCGCGCACGCCGAGCACGGCCAGTTCAAGGGCGTGGCTTTCGATGAGGTCAGCCAGTTTCAACAGCACTTTCTTGCGTTGGGCAGGGGCGGCCTTTGACCAGCTTCCCTTTTCAAAAACGCGACGTGCCGAGGTTACCGCCAGTTCGACATCCTCACGACCGGCATCGGCGATTGTGGTGATGATTTTGCCGTCTATCGGCGAAATGACCTCCATCGCGCCACCCGCCGCAGCGTTACGCCAGTCGCCGTCGATGAAAAGAGAGCGCGGCGTGACTGTTTCGTTCCGGAGACGATTGATCTCTTCCTGCATGATCGGGTCCTCAAGAGAAAATGAAATAGACTCCCGACACCGGACGTCCGGTGTCGGGGCATGATGGAAAACAAGAAGGAGCGGAATGCGCCATTACAGCGCCGTGCGTTTTATCAAACGCACAAAGGACGCTGTAAAACTTTAAAGCTGCTGCATAATTTTCACCTTAAATCCACTCCGATTTAAGGAATTATGCAGTAGCGCACCCCGCTCCGGCGATCAGCCATCCTGACCTGCGCCCAGCCGTGCATAGGCCCGGGGGTCCGTTGCCTTGAGCCGCAGGGAAAGAAGCAAACCGATGACGCCTGCGATCAGTACCAGAGCTGGCAGGAAGACAGCCAAGGCTCCTTCCGCACCTGCAAGTCCCCCGAAATTCACCGCGATGAAATAGACCAGAACACTTAAGATCACACCGGCAATGACCGGAAAAATCTTGGTGGAAAAGGGGTTGGTTTCAAGGCCGGGGTTGCGCTGGAAGAAAGCGAGAATGGAGAAGGCCGTCATGGCCATGAGAACGATGATGGCAAGGGTGGCGACGTTGGTCAGCCAGGAAAACAGTGCCAGAACCGGGTCCAGACCCGCATAGGCAAAGAAGGCAACGACCAGCGTGGCGATTGCCGTCTGCACCAGAGATCCAACATGCGGGCTCTGGAAAATGTCATGCGTTACCCCGACAGAGGCGGGCAGCAGTTTCTCACGGCCTGCAACGTAGATGTAGCGCGCAACGCCATTGTGAAAAGCGAGAACACCGGCAAACAGGCTTGTCACGAACAGCACCTGCATGACCGGGCCGATCCATGTCCCGACATAGCGTTCAGCCAGCGTGAACAGGAAGGTCGTCGGGTCGGCGAGGCCCTTTAACATGTCGACGAGCTTTTCCGAGCCTTCGCCCATCACCATCAGCCAGCTCGTCAGCATGTAGAACAGGCCGATGATAAGCGCCGAAATATAGGTGGCGCGGGGAACCGTACGATGTGGTTCGCGTGCCTCTTCACTATAGATGGTCGTGGCTTCGAAACCGATGAAGGCGGCAAAGCAGAAGAGAATGCCGATCGATGCCGATCCTGAGAAAAAAGCGGATGGCGTGAAGGAGATCGCGCTGAGGCCGCTATCGCCGCCTTTTATCAGAATGGCGACATCGATGACCAGAACCACGGCGTATTCGAGCAGAACGAGAATGGTCAGAAGCTTGGCGGAGAAATCGACGCGGCGATAGCCGAGCACGCCAACGGTTGCTATGCCCGCAAAGGTGCAGACCCACCAGGGAAGCGTGACGCCGGCATTGGCAAGAAGGCTGGAGGTTGCCGCCCCGAACATGCCGAAAACGCCGATCTGCATGGCATTATAGGCGAGGATGGCAATGAGGGCGGCCGCACCGCCCAGCGCACCCCCGAGGCCCTGCGCCGTATAGGCATAAAAAGCACCCGCATTGCGGATGTGCCGCGCCATGGCGACATAACCCACCGCAAAGATCAGCAGGATGACGGTCACCAGCAGGAATGTGCCGGGAATTCCGGCTCCGTTCCCCAGCAGCATGGCGAGCGGCACGCCACCTGCCACCGCAGTCAGCGGTGCGGCAGCCGAAACCACCAGAAAGGTTACGGCAGCCGTGCCAAGAGTGTTGGTTTTAAGCCGATTTGCACCGGCGGTCTCAGATTGGATGGCGTCCATGTGTCGAGTTCCCCTCTTCCATCGCCCGTTTATTGTTCGAAAATCCCAGTCATCCGCTCCGCATTCTGTTGCTTTTCTGGAGCGGCCGCTTATTGGTTCATTATGTGAACCGCAGCTTCAAATATAGACTTGCAAATTGAATTGGCGCCTGTCAAGATAATTCGCATGTTAAGTATATGCCGCTGCGAACCGGATTTTTCACCCCGGCGCTCAAAGGGCGCGGATCGCGGAGGTAAACAATGAGCACGATTGCAAAGGCGATGCATCTTCTGAACACATTGGCCGATATGCGCATGGAGCCGGGCCTGACCGATATCGCCATTGCGTCCGGCATGGACAAGGCGACCACAAGACGCATGCTGGTCGAGCTTTCCAGGTTCGGTTTCGTGGAGCAGGACGCGACAACGCGGCGCTATCGCCTGGGGTCCGCACCGGTGCGGCTCTCGCGTATCCGCGAGCAGCGGTATCCTTTCGCCAGTGTGGTTGCCCCTTTTGCCCGTGCTCTGGTGGAGGCCACGGGAGAGACGGTTCACGTTTCCGAACCGGCGGGTGAGAAGCTGGCGACGGTGCATGTGGAAATGAGCGACTATACCCATCGGGTTATGATCGATGCGGGTCAATTGCTGCCGTTTCACGCCACTGCGTCGGGCCTCGCCTTTCTGTCCACACTGGCGCCGGACGAGCTGGAAACGATGCTTTCTGCGCCGTTGGCTGCCTTCACACAGACAACACTGGTTTCTGTCGACATGCTGCGCGAGCGCCTGAACGAGGGGCGAAAACGCGGTTATTGCACGAGCGAAGGCGACTATGAACAGGGCGTGATGAGCGCCGCTGCGGCGATTGTCGATGGTCGGGGCATGGCGCGCGGCACCATTGCGGTTGCCGGCCCTGCCATGCGCGTCGATCGCGCCAAACTGGAAGAATTCGGGGCGCATGCCGCCGAGACCGCCCGCCAGATTGAGCGGGCGCTATGGGGAACCCAGAAGACCGGGCAGGACCGGCACGGGAGAACGGAATGGACTACAACGGAAAGGTCGAAGATCCGAACGACATCGCGATCCTGATCGTCGGAACGGGTGATACGAAAAGCGCCGAGCTTGTCTTCATTGCGGAGACGGTGCGGCAGGCGGGCGGCAGGCCGATCATGATGGATGTGAGTGTCCTGAAAGATCCGCCTTATGTGCCGGAATATTCACGGTTCGATATTGCCGAATCCGCCGGTGTTTCGATGGATGACATCATTCATTCGGGGGATGAGAACACCTCCATGGCGCTCATGGCGAAGGGTGCTATGGCCCTTGCCGAAAGGCTGTATTTGCAAGGCGATATCCATGGCGCGGTGCTTCTGGGCGGTTCCATGGGTACCGATCTTGCGCTAGATGTGGCCGCCGTCCTGCCGCTCGGCGTGCCGAAACTGTTGATTTCCACCATTGCCCATTCGCATCTTCTGCCGCCGGAGCGGATTTCTCCGGACCTGATGACAATCCTTTGGTCGGGCGGGCTTTACGGCCTCAACGAGATCTGCCGCTGCATTCTCTCCCAAGCGGCTGGCGCCATTGTTGGCGCTGCCCGGCACGGATGCCGGCCACGCAAGGAAAAGCCGCTTGTCGGCATGACCTCGCTTGGCAGCAGCTGCCTCAGCTACATGAAGATCCTCAAACCGGCTCTTGAACAGCGCGGTTATGACGTTGCGGTATTTCATTCAACCGGCATGGGTGGCCGGGCCTTTGAAGCCATTGCCGCGCAGCGCGGCTTTGCGGCCGTGCTCGATTTCTGCATCCAGGAAGTCTCGAACCACCACCATGGCACGGTGGTCACCTCGGGGGCGGATCGACTGGAAAATGCCGGGCTGGCCGGCATTCCGCAAATCGTCGCTCCCGGCGCCGTCGATATGATCGATCTTCCGGCGTGGCAGGCCATACCTGAGCATTTCGCCGGGCGGCCCTACCATGCCCATAACCGGCTGCTCGGCTCCGTTACGTCGACGGTGGAGCAACGCCGGGAGCTGGCGCGTGTCATCGCGGGCAAGCTTGCGAAGGGAACGGGGCCACGGGCTTTTCTGCTGCCGCTGAGCGGCGTGCAGGAATGGGACCGAGAAGGGGAGCCGCTTCATGATCCCGACGGGCACAGCGCCTTCGTCGAGGAGATCGCGGTCAGCCTGCCGGACGACATTCATCTGGAGCGGGTGGAGTCACACATCAATGCGCCGGAATTTTCCGCACGCGCCCTTGCCCTTTTCGATAGCTGGGTCGCAAAGGGCGTCATTCCGAAAGGTCAGCCATGAACAAAGATCGTGCCCTCATTCTGGATTTCGGTGGCGTGGTCACCCGGACTCTCTTCGAAACGCATGAAGAGACTGAAACGGCCCTTGGCCTTCCGCGAGGAACGCTGACCTGGCGTGGCCCCTTCGATCCTGCCAGCGATCCGCTATGGGTATCGATGCAGCGACGGGAGATCACCGAACGGGATTACTGGATGGAACGCACCCGCGAGGTCGGTCGTCTGGTCGGTGAGGACTGGAAGGATATGAAAACCTTTGTCCAGCGCGCCAGGGGGGCCGATGCCGAGCTGGTGCTGCGCCCGCAGGCGCGCGAGGCGATCCTTGCGGTCAAGCAGGCGGGCTTGCGGCTGGCGATCCTGTCGAATGAACTGGACCTGTTCTATGGCGTCGAGTTCCGCAGCCGGTTTCCGCTGATGGAACTGTTCGATGTCGTCGTCGATGCCACCTATACCGGCATCCTGAAGCCCGATCCGCGTGCCTATGAACGGGTGCTGGCCGAACTTTGCCTGCCGCGCGAGGCCTGCGTTTTCGTGGACGACCAGAAGAAGAATATCGAAGGCGCTGTGGCCGTCGGCCTTCCCCACGTTCATTTCGACGTCACGCAACCCGCAGACGGTTATGCGCGCGCGCTTTCCATGCTCGGTCTTTGAAAGGATATCTCCATGCGCGATTCAAATTTCCTGCTGGAAAACAATGCCCGCCACCTCTGGCACCCGATGGCGCATCCGGCAGAGATGCGCAAGAACCCGCCGCGCATCGTCGCTGCCGCCGATGGCGTGGAGATTGTCGACGTCCACGGTCAACGCCTGCTGGACGGCGTCGGCGGCTTGTGGAACGTCAATCTCGGCTATTCCTGCGATCCGGTGAAACAGGCGATCCGCGACCAGCTCGAGGATCTTCCCTATTATTCAGCCTTTCGTGGAACCACCACGTCACCCTTGATCGAGCTTTCCTATGAGCTTGCCGAATGGTTCAGGGAGGATGGGCTTGTGCGATCCTTCTTCACTTCAGGCGGATCAGACTCGGTCGAGACCGCGCTGCGGCTTGCCCGACAGTATCACAAGCTGAACGGTCAGCCGGAGCGCACCAAGTTCATCGCCTTGAAGAAAGGTTATCACGGCACGCATTTCGGCGGCGCCTCCGTCAACGGCAATTCCAATTTCCGCCGGGCTTATGAGCCGCTTTTGCCGGGCGTCCTTCATTTACCGGCGCCCTTCACCTATCGCAATCCGTTCAACACTGCGGATGGCGCCGAGATCGCGCAGGCAATCGCCCGGCAGTTCGAGGAGGAGATCGCCTTCCAGGGGGCCGATACCATTGCCGCCTTGATCATGGAGCCGGTGTTGGGCGCGGGCGGCGTCATCGTGCCGCACGAGACCTTCATGCCGCTGATGCGGGCGATCTGCGACAGGCACGGTATTCTGCTGATCGCCGATGAAGTCATTACCGCATTCGGACGCACTGGCGCCTGGACGGGCTCACGCCTGTGGGGCGTGAAACCTGACCTGATCTGCACGGCCAAGGCGATCACCAATGGTTATTTCCCCTTCGGCGCCGTCATGATCGCGCAGAAGGTGGCCGATGTCTTCGAGGGCAATGACAGCAGTCTCGGTTCCATTGGCCACGGTTACACCTATTCCGGCCATCCGGTCGGAGCCGCCGCCGCCCTTGCCACGTTGAAGGAAACCAAACGCCTGAATGTGGCCGCCAATGCCGCTGAGCGCGGTGAGGAGCTGCTGGCGGGTCTCGTCCGCCTCCAGGAAAAGCACGCACTGGTGGGCGATGCCCGCGGCAAGGGCCTGATGTGCGCCCTGGAACTTGTCAGCGACCGGAGCAGCAAGACATCCGCCTCCAAGCAGGTGGTGCAGAAGGTCTATGACACGGCCTATGAGGCGGGTGTCATGGTGCGCACGTCCGGCGCCAATATCATTCTTTCACCACCGCTCGTCATCACCGCCGAACATGTTAACCGCATTCTGTCTGCGCTGGATGCAGGTCTTTCGGCTGCCGCAGGAGTTTAAACCATGTCAAACAATGCAGCTCTGCTTGCCCGCCGTGAACGGCTTCTCGGCAAGAATGTCTCCACCTTCTATAATGATCCGGTGCACCTGGTGAAGGGTGAGGGGGTCTGGGTCTGGGATGCGGACGGCCGCCGCTATCTCGACTGCTACAACAATGTGCCGCATGTCGGACACTGCCATCCGCGCGTGGTCGAGGCAATTGCCCGCCAGGCTGCGACGCTCAACACCCATACGCGCTATTTGCATGAGGGCATTCTGGATTACGTGGAGCGCCTGACAGCGACCTTCGATGACAGTCTGGATACGGCAATCCTCACCTGCACCGGTTCCGAGGCCAACGATGTGGCATTGCGCATGGCGCAGGCCGTGACGGGGAAAACCGGGGTCATCGCCACCAATTTCACCTATCACGGCAATACCGCCGCGGTGTCGCAACTGTCGATCCGCATGCCGCCGGTCGGTGGCTATGGCGGTCATGTGCGCCACGTTCCCGCGCCTGATGGCTATCGTCCTCTGGGGGGCGAGGGGGGAGAGGCGTTTACCCGCGCCTGGACCGAGGCGCTGAACGAGGCCATCGAAGACCTGAAAAAATCGCCTTTCGGCTTCTCTGCATTGATCGTGTGCCCCTATTTCGCCAATGAGGGTTTTCCGCAATTGCCGCCGGGTTTCCTCGTGTCGGCTGCCGAAGCGGTGCGCAAGGCGGGCGGTCTTCTGATCTGCGACGAGGTGCAGCCGGGCTTCGGGCGGACAGGAAGCCATTTCTGGGGTCATCAATATGCGGGTATCACGCCGGATATCGTCACCATGGGCAAGCCGATGGGCAATGGCCATCCGATTGGCGGTGTCGTTGCCAGCACGGATACGCTGAACGCCTTCCGCAAAGCCTTCCGCTATTTCAACACCTTCGGTGGCAATCCGGTTTCCTGTGCGGCGGCAAGCGCGGTGCTCGACGTGCTGGAAGACGAAAAGCTGATGGAAAATGCCCGTGTGGTGGGTGAATATGCCCGCGCCGGACTTTCGAAGCTTGGCGAGAAACATGATCTCATCGGCAATGTGCGCGGTTCCGGTCTTTTCTTTGGAGCGGAACTGGTTTTGGATCGCACCACCAAGGAACCGGCCAGCGATATCGCGACCCGCGTGATCAACGCCATGCGTGAACGTGGCGTGCTGATGGGCAAGCTGGGCGTGAAGCAGAATGCGACGAAGATCAGGCCTCCCATGCCCTTTTCCAAGGACAATGCAGACTTGATGTTATCCGTTCTCGATGACGTTCTCGCCGGTCTTTAACCATGATGGACAACACTGATTTCCTGCGTCTGTTACAGGGCAGGGCCGCCGATGCGCTTGCCCATTGGGGGCTGGAGGGGACCGAGACACGGCTGATCAAATACAGGGAGAACGCGGTTTTCCGCGTTCGCCTTGCCGATGGCGCCAGCGCCGCACTCAGGCTGCACCGTCCCGGATATCACACCCGCGATACCATCCTTTCCGAACTCCGGCTGGTGGCGCATCTGGTGGGGGAGGGCACGCGCGCGCCTGCGCCGCTGCCCACCCGTTCCGGTGCGCTCCTGGCAGAGTGCGGTTCGCAGCGCGCACCCGAATATGCAAGCCTTGTCGGCTGGATGGATGGTGTGCCGCTGGGCGAAAGCGGACGCCTGCTGGACCATGCGCCCGCACAGGCGGAGGCGCTGTTTTATCATCTTGGCGAAAGCCTGGCGCGGCTTCATGACAGCGCCGACCGGTTCGTGGCCGACACGAACTTTACCCGCCCTTCCTGGGACCGGGACGGCCTTCTGGGTGAGGCCCCGTTGTGGGGACGCTTCTGGGATTGTCACTGCGTGTCGGACGAAATTCGCCCCGCGCTGAACAGGCTGCGCGAAACACTGCTGTCGCGCCTGGCAAATGCCAGGACGGACGGGCTCGATTACGGGCTGATCCATGCCGATGGCGTGCGTGAGAATGTCATGGTGGACGGTGACCGGATCGGCCTGATCGATTTCGACGATTGCGGCTACGGCTATCGGCTTTTCGATCTGGCGACGGTGCTGTTGAGAAACCGCATCGAACCCAATTACGCGGCGCTGGAAGCTGCGCTGATTGCCGGCTATCGCTCCTGCCGCCACTTGCCGGGGGAGGCCGAGACATTGTTGCCGCTCTTTATCGTGCTGCGCAGCCTCACCTATATCGGCTGGGCGGCTGCCCGCCCGGAGATGGCGCACAAGGCGCAAAAATATGCCGAGGATGCGCTGGAACTGGCAGGACGGTTGGGTGAGCTGCCTTGAAGGACACCCTATCCGGCGTCCATGGTGTCTGCCAGTTCGCCGAGCAGGTCGAGGAGAAGATCAATCTTCTCGATCCCGAACTTGCTTTCCAGCGCCTCATAGATCAGCCTGCTTTCGGGCGTGACTTCGTTGATGATCCGCAATCCCGCCGGCGCGATCCGCAACAGCACGCGCCTGCCATCCGCTTCGTCCTTTTCCTTTTCGATCAGGCCGCGTTCTTCTAGGGCCTTGATGATACGGGTGAGGGAGGGCGCGAGAATGAAGGCGCGGTCGGCCACTTCCGAGGCGTCGAGCAGGCCTCGTTCGCCAAGAATGCGAATCACGCGCCATTGCTGTTCGGTGAGGTCGTGAGCGGCCAGCATCGGGCGAAAATGGGTCATCACGGCTTCGCGCGCGCGCAGCAGGGCAATCGGCAAGGAGCGGCGGGTATTGCGGGGCAGAAGCGCATCCTGCGCCAGCTTTGGAGGGGAAGAGTCGGGTTGGGTCATGCCTTGTTTATGATCATAAACCCGGAGATTTGCCAATCCTGCGGCGGCAATCCTTTACAGCGCCGTGCGTTTTATCAAACGCACAAAGGACGCTGTAACACTTTAAATCTACTGCATAATTCCTTAAATCGATTCCGATTTAAGGAATTATGCAGTAGAGGCTGCTTCGATAAAAGCGTGAAGGTCCTTTCTGGCGGCTTGACAAGCAGGACACTGAAAATCTCCGCCCGGCCACCCGATGCCTCCGGCCTGAGATTACCAGTCGGGAATGAAGCCTGGGGTTTGGCAGATCGGGGGCTTGACGGCCAGTTTATCGAGATCGACACGGGGAACGCCGAATATTCTGTCGGCTGCGAGCAGGGCTTCGATCGCCGCGGCCATGCGAAGTGTTGCGAGATCATCATGGCGTTTGCCGATGATCTGCAGGCCGAAAGGCATGCCAAGATCATCGCGCCCGACAGGAATGGTGATCGAGGGATGGCCGGCCAGGGTGGACGCATAGGCCATTGCCAGCCAGTGATAATAGGTTTTTGTCGGATTGCCGTCGATTTCGCTCGGGTAGAGTTCGTGCCAGTCACGCGGGCTGATGGTCACCGCCGGGCAGAGGATGAAATCCCAGTGGTCATAAAAGCCCTGCCAGCGGCGGTAATAGGCGGTCTGGGCCGTCAGCGCGTCATAGACATCCTGCATGCCGTAGGTGAACGCCTCCTCGACATTGGCGCGGACATTGGGTCCAACCTTGGCGGCATCCTGTTCGAGATATCGGCCATGACCGACGAAGGCGATTGCGCGCAGAACCGAAAAAATCCGGTCTGCATCGTGGCTGTCCGGATGCGCCTCCTCGCAGGGACCGAGGTGCGGTGCGATCCGCGCGATGACCTTGCGGAATGCCTCGCGCACGCCGCTTTCCGTCGGGGCAAAACCGAAATCCTCGGTGAAGGCCACCCGCTGTTTTGTGAGATCAAGCGGCGTCACCGACGCGAAGGACGCCGGATCCCAGGCCAGTTTACCGTCGGCAATCGTCGTGAGTGGATCGAGACGGTCAGGCTGCGCCAGAACGGAGAGCATCAGGCCGGCATCGGCAACGGTTCGTGCCATCGGCCCGCTGGTCGAAAGGTGAAAAAGCCCGATGGCGCGTGTATCGCCCGGCACGACGCCTGGCGATGGCCGATAGCCGACGACACCGCAGAAGGAGGCCGGGTTGCGCAGGCTGCCGCCCGTGTCCGAACCGGTGGCAAGTGGCGCCATGCGTGCCGCCAGGAGGGCGGCAGAACCGCCGGAAGACCCGGCGGCGCTTTTTGTCGGATCATGCGGATTGCCGGTCGCGCCATAGACCTTGTTGATGGTGTTGCCACCGGCGCTCCAGTCGGGATTGTTGGTCTTGCCGAGCGGTATGGCGCCCGCCTCTCGCATCGCGGCAACAATGGCGTCGTCCCTGGTGGCGATGTTGTCGCGAAAGATTTCCGAGCCGAAGGTGGTGGGCAGGCCCTTCACATCGATCATGTCCTTCACGCCGAAGGGCAGTCCGTGCAGCGGCCCCAACGGCTCCTGTTGCATGACCTTTTTTTCAGCCTCGGCAGCGGCCTTGCGCACGCTCTCGACATCCCACGCCACGACCGCGTTGATCGCCGGATTGAGCGCCTCGACGCGGGCGATGCACGCATCGGCCAGTTCCACCGGCGACAATTGCCTGGTGGCGATGAGCCGAACCGCCTCACAAGCGGACAGATCGGCGGGATGTGTCGGGCCAGCCATTGCAGCGTCTCCTATTTCAACCGGACTGCGTTTTCGGCGATGTCGAGAACGAGCGCCGTCATCACCCGCATTCCCTCTTCCGCGATCGGAAGCAGCGCATGTTCATTCGGGCCGTGCTGTCCGCATTCGGCATGGGAATGCGGAACCCAGACCGTCGGTAGATTGAGAATGTCCGTGAACACTTCATTGGGCAGGGAGCCCGCAAGGTTTGGCAGCACATGCGGCTCCTTGCCGCTGGAGGCCCGGATCGAGTTGGCGACGAACTTGACCCAGGGATGATCCGGCGGGAAACGGGTGGCGAGAAACGGTTCGCCCCTGGCAGGCTTTACCTGGACCTGAGGAAACCCATGGGCATCCAGATGGCGGCGAAGGGCAGGCAGGATGTCATGGACATCGGTGCCGACGACGAAACGCAACTGGCATATGGCCTTGGCGGACCCGGCAATGGCATTCTGCGGCGCCTGGATATTGCCCGAGGAGATGGCCAGAACGGCAACGGAGTTCCAGCCGAAGACGCGCTCGGATGGCGTCAAATCGGCCTCACCCCAATCGGGGTCATGGCGGCGCGGCGGCAGATCCTTGAGGGCTGCGCGAATATCCGGCGTCAGGCTGGTCGGGCGCCATTCGGGGATCTGGATCTGGCCGCGGCTGTCGACAATCGAGGCAATCGCATGGGAGAGGATAATCACCGGATCGGCCAGCAATCCGCCGAAATTGCCGGAATGGTGGTCACTCTCGCGCAGATGCACAAGCAGCTCAAAGGCATAGCCGCCGCGTGAGCCCATGAACATGGTGGGTGTATCGGCGGCAAGGCGTGGGCCGTCGGAGGCGATCAGCACATCCGCCGCCAGCTCCTGCCTGTGCAGGCTGCAGAAATCACTGAGGCCGTAAGAACCGGTCTCTTCCGCCATTTCGATCAGGATCTTGGCGTTGAAGCCGAGCCTGCCGCGTGACCTGATGACGGTTTCAAGCGCCTTGATATTGATGAGATGCTGGATCTTGTTATCGGCGGTTCCGCGACCATAGAGCTTCTCGCCCTCGACCGTCAGCACGAAGGGGTGAAGCCCCTCGCGCCAGCGATGCGCCTCGCCGTTGCAGACATCGCCATGTCCGTAGACCAGAACGGTCGGCAGGCTCTCGTCCTCAATGCGCGTGGCGATCAGCAACGGAGCGCCGCCGGGCTTCGGGTTATCATGAATGCCGATGGAAAAGCCGATCGCCTCCAGCATCGGCTTCATCTCGTCGTTCAGATAGGCGCGGAGGTCTTCCGGCTTGCCCTCCGATTGGCTGATCGAGGGATGAGCGACAAGCCGCGCAAGATCCGCAGCCAGCAAACCCTCGGAAACATAGGCCGAAGCCTTATCGATTACATTCTGGCGATCCATACGCGCTTACCTGTCGTGTTATGCAATTTCACTTGTGGAGAGGGAAGCCATATCCGGCACTTCCCAACCCTTGCCCGGCATGGCAGCCAGCAGATGACGTGTATAGGCATGCCGGGGATTGCCAAAGACCGCATCGACACTGCCATATTCCACGGCCTCGCCTTTTTGCATGACAAGGATGTGATCCGACACTTCGGCGGCCACCCGCAGATCGTGGGTAATGAAGATCATTGTCAGCCCCACCGCCTGCTTGATGTCATTGAGCAGTTTCAGAACGTCCTTTTGCACGGAGACATCGAGCGCCGAGACCGCTTCGTCTGCGATCAGGATTTTCGGTTCGACCATCAGGGCGCGGGCAATCGATATGCGCTGGCGCTGCCCCCCGGAGAATTGCGATGGATAACGATCCAATGCATCCTCATCGAGCCGCACGATCTTCAACAGGTCCCGCGCCTTTTTCAGGGCGTCAGCTTTCGGCACGCCGAAATTGAGCGGCCCCTCGATCAGAAGATCGCCGATGCGGCGTCGCGGGTTCAGCGAACCGTAAGGGTCCTGAAACACGATCTGTATATGCTTGCGAAAGCTGCGACGGCCTGCGGCGTTATGGGTCTCAAGGCGATCATTGCCGATCCAGACACTGCCTTCGTCCGGTTCGACCAATCCCATCAGACACCGCACCAGGGTCGACTTGCCGGAACCGGATTCGCCGACGATGCCAAGTGTCTGCCCCTCGCGCACGGTGAAGTCCATGGAGCGCACGGCATGCACCATGCGCGCCGGTTTGAACAGGGTGCGCGGCGTGCGAAAGGTTTTCTCAAGGCCCGCGACCCTGAGGCCGATCGGCTTGTCATCGACAGGCAGGCCCTTTGCCACATGACGGCGCGGCACCGCATCAATGAGCGTGCGCGTATAGGGGTGGCGCGGATGGTTGAGCACCTCATTCACCGTGCCCTCTTCGACCACCACGCCCTTCTGCATCACCAGCACCCGGTCTGCGATATCGGCAACCACGTCGAAGTCATGGGTCACGAACAGGATGCCCGCCTGACGCGTCTCCTTCAGTTCCTTGAACATCGACAGGATCTGCGCCTGGGTGGTGACATCGAGCGCCGTCGTCGGCTCATCGGCAATCAACAGGCGCGGCCCCATCGCCAGCGCCATGGCGATGACGATACGCTGGCGCTGCCCACCCGAAAGCTGGTGCGGGAAGGCGTGATAGATCCGTTCCGGTTCCGGCAGACGAACCTCGGCCAGCAGGGAAATCGTCTTCTGCCGCTGCTCGGCGCGGCTCAATCGCGTATGGGCGCGGTAGATTTCCTCGATCTGCTCGCCCACCGTATAACACGGGTTGAGCGCGCTCATCGGTTCCTGAAACACCATGCCCATCCTGGTGCCGCGCAATGCCGCATGCTCCTTCTTGGGAAGGGAGAGGAGGTCGCGGCCCTCGAACCAGATTTCACCGCCGGAAGCCTTCAGTGCCTTTGGCAGAAGTCCCATGGTGGCAAAGGAGGTCATCGATTTGCCGGACCCGGACTCACCGACAATGCAGAGGATCTCCCGCTCGTGGATATCGAGGGAGAGATCGCGCACGGCATGCGGCCTGTCGCCGCCCTTGGGCAGGTCGATGGTCAGGTTGCGGATCGACAAGACGGATTTCGAATCCTGGGCCGTCATCAGTTTCTGCCCTCCGGCGCGGTAATGTCGCGAATGCCATCGCCCATCAGGTTGATCGCCAGCAGCAGCACGAAAAGCGCCACGCCCGGAATGGTGATCAACCAGCTCTCGAACAGCAGCATTTCCTTGCCTTCCGAAATCATCAGGCCCCAGGACGGCGTGGGAGGCTGTACGCCGAGCCCCAGGAAGGAGAGTGCCGCTTCGAGGATGATCGCATGCGCCATTTCGAGCGTGATGATGACGATAAGCGCGTTCATGACATTGGGAAAAACATCCGTCCACAGAATGCGCGGTAGTCTGGCCCCCAGCACTTCGGCGGCGGCGATATAGTCCATCTGGCGCACCTGCATGGTCGCGGTGCGCATCACCACCGCGAACCGGTCCCACAGAAGCGAGCCGAGCACCAGCACCACAACGGTGAGCGATCCGCCGAAGAGCGCGACCACGGCAAGTGCCACCAAGGTGGCCGGCAGAGCCAGCCTCACCGAAACGATGAACATCACCACCGCATCGACCTTGCCGCCGAAATAGCCGCCGAGCACGCCGAGCACGGTGCCGATGACCGCCGAAATCAGGGCGGCGACGATGCCGATCATCAGCGAAACGCGGGCGCCGTAAAGCATCCGTGCCAGGTAATCGCGCCCCAGCGCATCCGTGCCCAGAATATGCTTCCAGTCACCGCCCATGAAGACCGGCCTTGCCATGCGGGCCAGCAAATCCTGCTTATAGGGATCATGCGGGGCAAGCCAGGGAGCGAGCAGTGCCACCACCGCTACCAGCGTCACGATGGTGAAACCGGCCATGAAGCCTTTATGGCTGAGAGCCCTGCCCAGCAGTCGCCTGGAAGGCGATGCGGACGGTCTGCTGCCCACTGCGGCTGGCATGGAAACGTCGCTCATCTCAGCCCCTCCTCAGACGCGGATCAAGCCAGGCATTGAGAATGTCGGCCAGCAAGGTGAACCCGATGTAGAACATGGAAAAAATCAGAATGAGGGCCTGCATGGTCGGCAGATCGTTGCGCGAAATCGATTCCCAGGCTAGAAAGCCCGCGCCGTGCAGGGCGAAGATGGTTTCGACCACCACCGAACCGCCGAACATGAAGCCGAGCTGGACCGCCGCAAGGCTGACGACGGGAATGATGGCATTGCGCAAGGCGTGCTTGAAGAGAATGACACGGGCATTCAACCCCTTGGCCCGGGCAGTGCGGATATAATCCGCCGACAGAACATCCAGCATGCCCGCTCGCGTCAGACGCATGATGGCTGGCGTCGCATAATAGCCGAGCACGATCATCGGCAATATATACCCGGTCCAGTCGCGCGTACCGGAGGCAGGCAGCAGGCCGAGATTGACGGAAAACACGACGATCAGGATCAGGCCGAACCAGAAACTCGGAATGGCCTGTCCGACCACGGCAATGGTGAGTGCAAGCCGGTCGATCCAGCTATTGGGAAACGCCGCCGCCAGGACACCCATCGGGATCGCCAGAAGCAGCGCGAAGCCCATGCCAAGCCCGCCGATCTTCATGGTGACCGGCAGGCGCTCTGCAATCATGCCCGAGACCGGCGCCTTGAAATAATAACTGGTGCCGAAATCGCCGGAGAGGGCGCGCGCCAGCCATTCGACATATTGCGCAAGCAGCGGCCGGTCGAAACCGTATTGATGCCGCACTGCCGCGATCACCTCTGCGGTTGCGTTCTCGCCCGCCATGGATACGGCGGGGTCGCCTGCCAGATGCAGCAGGCTGAAACTGATGAAGGAAACCGTCAATGCAACCAGCAGGGCAAGGCCCAGCTTCATACCTATGAACTTCAACATCTCGACCTCGATCGACCAGCTGACGCGAAATGCCCGGAAAATGCCCTATGCCACCGGCGGTGCGATTTATTTCCAGCGAATATCGTAGAAGCGGATCAGTTCATCCGGCGTCGGCGCAAAATCCACATCGCTCGCCATCACATAATTGGCTGCATAGGACCAGAGCGGCACCCAATAGGCTTTGTCGGCAATGGCTTTCAGCGCATTGCTGTAGGCCACCTTGCGCTCGGCGGGATCGGTGAGGCTGTCGCCTTTTTCCAGAAGTGCCGCAACCTCGGGATCGCGGGCATCGTCCTCGCTCCCCATGCGGAAGAAGGCGCTGGTGACGGCAGACACATCCGAGACCGAGTTCGAGCCCCAGGTCATGAAGGCCATCGGGGTGCCTTCCTTGATGCGCTTCTCGCGCAGCGCCGAATACTGCATGAAGTTCAGCTTGGCCGTAATGCCGACCTCGGCCAGCATGCCGATCATCGCCTCGGCCAGGGGCCGGTCACGATAGGCATAGAGTTCCATCTCGAAGCCCTTCGGATAGCCGGCTTCAGCTAACAGCGCCTTGGCCTTCGCGGGATCGTAAGGGTAGGTGGTGACCGCCTGCTCACATCCAAACTGGACCGGCGAGCAGGCGCTGTCGATGACCGACGAACTGCCCTTCAGCAGCGCGCCAACGATGCCGGGCCGGTTGATCGCGTAGTTGACCGCCTGACGGACCTTCGGATTGGTCATCGGGTTGTTCGCACCCGTGCGGCCCGCCGCATCCAGGCTGATATAGCCGATGCGCATCGTCGGCGCATTGACCACCTGGAACTTGTTCATCTTCGCCATCTTGTCAGCCTGATCCGAGGCCACGCCCCAGACAAGGTCCAGATCGCCGTTGAACAATTCCGCCATCTGCGTATTGAGGTCCGGCACGGTGCGAATATCGACGGTGCCGATAGAAGCCTTGGGCTTGGCCGCTGCGAAATAATCGAGGTTCCGTTTCAGCACGTAATGTTTGCCCGGCTCGACGCTTTCCACCATGTAAGGGCCGGTGCCGATGGGCTTGGTGGCCACGCCCTGCTGGCCAACCTTTGTGAAGTATTCGTTCGGCTCAATGACGATCGGCCCGGCCAGATATTCCAGCGCCGCCGGGAAGGGGCCTTTGGTGTGAATACGAACCTTGAAGGGGCCGACCTTTTCGGCGGACTTGATCCAGCCGGTCGTGCTCTGGGACTTGTTGCCGTTGGACGGATCGATCACGTAGTTGAGCGTGAAGACCACGTCATCGGCATCGAAGGGCTCGCCATTGTGGAATTTCACGCCCTGCCGGAGATTGAGCTCCAGCGTGGTCGCGTCGATCCAGGTCCAGTCGGTGGCAAGATTGCCGACATACTGCCCGGTCCTGGGATCGCGATAAAGCAGCCCATCCCACACCGCCATCCCGATGAGATTCCCCTCCCGGGCCGTGTTGTAATAGGGGTCGATATGCTCCAGCTCCTTCGGGAAGGCGATGTTGAGAACATCGTCGGCTTTTCCCGCAAGCGCAGGCGAAGACATGACGGAGACGGGCAGCAGGAAAGCCGCAAAGGCTGTCGTTAACTTCATGATTTCCCCTGAGATTATTTATTAGGCAAAATTTATTATGCTCATCCTATCATCACGAAATCGATTTTGTACACAATTTTTTCCGTTTGAATGCAGATAGCATGAAGGCTAGATATGGCGACGGAGGCCGGTGCGGTCGCGCCTTGGCCGCGAGAGGGAATGCATGTCATCAACCAAGCCAGCAACGGCAGATCTGATTTACGAACGGCTTGAAGAAATGCTTGCGGAAGGGCGTTTCACCAATGGCGAGCGGCTGGATGAGGTTCGTCTGGCTGCTGAGTTCGGCGTGTCGCGCACACCGCTGCGGGAGGCGCTTCGCCTCCTGGCCACCACGGGATTGGCTGAATTCATCCCCAATCGCGGAACATTCATCCGGCAGCCGGATTTCACGCGTCTCGTCGAAATGTTCGATGTCATGGCAGAGCTTGAAGCCTGGTGCGCCCGTCTTGCTGCACAACGGATTACGTCGGCCGAATTGTTGCTGCTTCGAGATGCCGCGCTACGGTGCGAGCGGGCCCTTTCCGCCAAGGATTTTCGTGAGTATTACGACGAAAATGCCAAATTTCACGCCATCATCTATAGCGCTGCCGGAAATGGCTTTCTGGCGGAAGAAACCCGCAACATGCAACGCCGGCTTCGCCCTTTCCGGCAGGCGCAGCTTTTTGCGCCGGAACGGCTCGAACGCTCGATGGACGAACATCGGCAGATCCTGAATGCCCTTGAAACACGCAATGCCGAGGCGGCGGAAATGCTGGCGCGGGCGCATATCCGCATCCAGAGCGTGACCTACAGGGAAGTGCGGCGATAGCCCTGCCCGGCAGGCGGTCCGCCCGAAGCCAAATATCGACAAGCCTTTATCAGAATAAGGCCAGTCTGCCGATTGCAGATGGTCAGGTACCGTCTGGTTCCTGACGGTAGCCGCATCCGGACAGGAAGAAGGTGGCGGCTTCCCGCGCGTGGTCTTCCATCGTTTCTTTCACGCGCGTCAGGTCTGCATGGTACAGCGAAGAAAGCAGCACTGGCAGCAGGACCAGGTCGATGAAGTGCCGAGCCGTCGCTTCGAGATTACCGGGCGCAAAGGCGGGCAGAGATCTGATCTCTTCGGCTTCCGCCAGTTCTGCGACAAGCTTCATGACGGTCTCCGTCCCATGGGCGCGTATGGTGTGGTGAATGGTTGTCGCCAGTTCCGGATGGCGGGTCGCTTCTCCCAGCACGCTGCGGATAAGCCCTATGCTTTCATCAGTGATGGCACGCTGTAAAATCAGGATGGCGGCAGACTGGAAACGTTCCTCAATCGTGCCTGTTGTCGAAGACACGGTCATTTCATCTGACTGCTGCGCCCACCGCAAAACCACCTCCCGGAACAGGATCTCCTTGCTGGTGAAACGGTTATAGATGCTCGGCTTGCCGGCCCGGGCAACGTCCGCAATTTCGTCGATGCTGGCGCCCTCATATCCGCGCGCGATGAAAACCCTGAGCGCCGCCTGCAGGATCCGCTCCTCGACTTCTCCGGCCTTTTCCAAGGGCGGACGGCCACGCCGGGGGGCAGCCTGTTTCAGCTTTGTGATCCTGGGTCTGGTCGTTTCTCTCGCCAAGGCGTGTCTCACCGATTTTTGACTGATCTCACTCAGGGGCTCTTCTTGAGGCTCTTGACTATCATCCCGTTCGGGTCTACGTCAATTATTAAATGAAACGTTTCGTTTCTTTTATTGTGTCGCGACAAAGGAGGTTTGCCATGGGCGCGCCGCAGGATGAGACCTTTGGAAAGTTGATCGTATTGGAGCCGAAGACCGGTGGTGCGGCAGTCCATGCCGAGCAGGATGGTGCTGTGGCCCGGCAGGAGCAGGTGGAAGCCCCCCTGACAGGCGACCAGCCGCATGGCGGTCATGACGGTGAGGATAAGGCGCATCAGTCCGAGGCGGATGAGGCCACGGCTACGCCATCCCGCCGCCCGAAGATGCTGCTGATCGGCGGTGGTGCGCTGGCCGTGGCCATGGTTGCCGGTTACATCTATTGGGAAAACGGCGCCCATTATGAGGACACGGACGATGCCTTTATCGCCGCCCGGCAATATGCCGTGACCTCAAGGGTCGCCGGTTTCATCTCATCGGTTGCGGTCACCGATAACCAGCATGTGGCCGCAGGTGACGTGATCGCCCGGATCGATGACCGCGACTACAAGACCTCCCTGGAACAGGCTGAGGCGCAGGTTGCCGCCGCACAGGCCAATCTCCAGAATACCGAGGCGCAGAAGCTGGTGCAGCAGGCGAATGTCGAACAGGCCAAGGCCCAGGTGGAGCAGGCCAAGGCCAATCTGGTCTTTGCCCAGCAGCAGGATAGCCGTTATCAGACGATGATGAAGAGCGGCTCCGGCACCATTCAGGAGGCGCAGCAATATGCATCGCAACTGCGCCAGCAGGAGGCGGCACTCAACACGGATGAGGCGTCGCTGGCCGCCGCACAGCGCCAGCTCGATGCCTATGGCCCGCAGATCGCCAGCGCCGAGGCCACTGTTAAGCAGGATCAGGCCGAACTCGATCAAGCCAGGCTCAATCTGTCCTACACGACCATCGTTGCGGCACAGCCTGGTCGTGTCGTGCAGCTTTCCGCCGGTGACGGACAATATGTCCAGACAGGCTCCAACCTTGCCATGTTCGTGCCGGACAAGCTGTGGGTGACGGCCAATTTCAAGGAAACGCAGCTCGATCATATGCGCCCGGGACAGCCGGTCTCCCTGACCATTGATGCTTATGGCGGACGTACGATTTACGGCCATGTCGCCAGTGTGCAGCCGGGATCGGGAACGGCGTTCTCCCTGCTTCCGGCCGAAAACGCCACTGGCAACTATGTCAAGATCGTCCAGCGTGTCCCGGTGAAAATCGAGCTTGATAATGTGCCGAGTGACATCGCGCTTGGTCCGGGCATGTCGGTGGTGCCCACCGTACGGACCGATGCGACCCCCTCCGTCTGGGAAAGCCTGAGAGATTTGCTATGAGCCCGCGCACCGCTGCCAAATCCTCGCCCAACCCCTGGATCATCGCGGTTGTCGTGGCACTTGCCAGCTTTATGGAAGTGCTCGATACGACGATTGCCAATGTTGCCCTGAACTACATTTCCGGCGGTCTTGGTGTCAGCCAGGATGAAGCCTCCTGGGTGGTGACCACCTATCTCGTCTCCAATGCGGTGATTGTCACGGCGACGAGCTATCTGGTGCGCATTCTAGGGCGCAAGACCTTTTTCCTTGCCTGCCTGGCACTGTTTACGATCAGCTCGATCATGTGCGGCTTTGCCCCCAATCTGCAATTTCTGTTGCTCGCCCGTATCATGCAAGGCATTGGCGGCGGCGGCATGGTGCCGGTCGCGCAGTCCATTCTGGCCGACAGTTTTCCACCGGAAAAACGTGGGCAGGGCTTTGCCCTGTTCGGGGTAGCGGTCGTTGTAGCTCCTGTTGTCGGGCCAACCCTGGGCGGTTTCCTCTCCGATAACTTTTCCTGGCATTGGTGCTTCCTGATCAACGGCCCAGTCGGCGCTTTGACGCTTGCAGCCGTTGCCATTCTTATCAAGGAGCCCGAGGGCAGTGCCGAAGAACGCGCCCGGGTGCGCAAGGAAAAGATAGGCTTCGACTGGATCGGCTTCGGCCTTGTGGCGACCTTTCTGGGCGCGCTGGAACTGACGCTGGACCGTGGTCTTGAAGATGACTGGTTCGGATCAGGCTTCATCATCATGGCGGCCTCTATCAGCGCCCTGGCCTTTGTTCTGATGATCCCGTGGGAATTGAAGCATAAAAACCCGGCTATCGACCTTCGGATGGTGGCTGGCCGGCAATTCGGAACCTGCTTTCTGGTGATGATGGCGACGGGGGCGCTGCTGCTGGCGACAACCCAGTATCTGCCGCAACTGGTTCAGGAAAATCTCGGCTACACAGCGACCTGGGCTGGCATGATGCTATCTCCCGGCGGCGTGGTCACCCTGGTCATGATGTTCGTGGTCGGCATTCTGTCGTCGAAAGTGCAGCCCAAATATCTGATTGCGATTGGCGCGGGTTTTGTCGCCTTCTCGATGTATCGCGTAACAAATGTCTATAGTGGAACCGGCTTCTGGTATCTTGCCGAAGCCCGCATGTTGCAGGGAATCGGCCTGCCCTTCATCTTCCTGCCGATCACCTCTGCCTCCTATGACGGCATCCCCTCCAGCAAGACCGATCAGGCATCGGCCCTGCTGAACGCGGCACGCAATACGGGCGGGTCAATCGGTGTGTCGCTGATCTCAAACACCATCACCCATCGAGAGCAGTTTCATCAAAGCCGATTGGTGGAGCATATCATTCCGTCCAATGGCGCCTATCAGGAGACGCTGAACCAGATGACGAACTATTTCATGGGGCAAGGCAGTTCGCAGGTCATGGCTCAAAAGCAGGCTCTGTCCTGGATCAACGAGCAAATTCAGAGCCAGGCCTCGCTTCTGTCTTATGTCGATGCCTTCTGGGTGCTGACGCTGATCTCCCTGGCCGCAATCCCCCTGGCCCTGACCCTCCGCAATGTAACGCTCGGGAAGAAGGCCACGATGGCGCACTAGGGTCAAAACTCAATCAGGATGGGTGTTCTGTTGAACGGGATGGGATTGAATGGCCGCGAACAAGCGCAAGGCAAGGCCCTGAGGCCTT
>NZ_JAUSWH010000032.1 GCF_030815125.1 Allorhizobium paknamense | reverse complement strand
GCTGTCATGCGAAAGCTCATCGTCCTCGCAAACGCACTGCTGAAAAAAAACAGGAAATGGGTCCCGAAGATCACTTGATCATAACGGATACTTTAAGGCCGCTGGATATGACCCAGATTGAACAGGATTTGCTCTAGCTAAATCCTCCTAACTCATCTTCTGGTATGAAGCCTCCCGTCTGGCGCTCCCACAAACGAGCAAACAAGCCCCTTTGGTTTAAAAGTTCGCTCAGCTTGCCTTGCTCGACTATGCGCCCGTGATCAAGAACCACGATCCGGTCCAGTCGGGCAATTGTTGACAATCTATGAGCGACAGCAATTACGGTTTTTCCTTCCATTATAAGATCAAGCTTTTCTTGAATGGCTGCCTCAGAGTCGCTGTCTAGCGCGGATGTTGCTTCGTCTAGTATCAAGATAGGTGCGTTTTTCAGTAGGACCCTTGCAATCGCTATTCGTTGGCGCTGACCTCCCGATAGCTTGACGCCGCGGTCGCCGACGAACGCGTCATAGCCTTTCCTGCGTTCTCCATCCGTAAGATCAGCTATAAATCCATCGGCACTTGCAATCGCAGCTACTTGTTCGATCTCGGATCGTGTAGCATCTGGGCGCCCATAGCGAATGTTGTCTCCAACCGAGCGATGCAGCAGAGCTACCTCCTGGGCTATCACACCTATGTTACGTCGAAGACTTCCTTGAGTGATTGCGCGAATGTCTTGTCCATCGATGGTGATTGCTCCGTCTTGGATATCGTAGAATCGCAGCAACAGGTTAACTATGGTCGTCTTCCCGGCTCCCGACAGCCCAACAAGTCCGACCTTCTCCCCAGCCCCAACTGTGAAAGAGAGATTGGTAATGACTGGCCTACCTGACGCATAGGCAAAATTTACGTTCTGAAAGCTAATCTCCCCCTTTTCAACTAGAATATCAGGAGCATTGGGTTGATCTGTAATCGTTGGTGGTGTTGTCAACACAGGCATTGCGTCTTTAATTGTTCCGAAAGCCTGAAACATCTGCTGGCCTATCTGTAAAAAGGTAAAAATTTGTGTGGAGAGCCGCTGCAAGATGTACACTGCACCAACGAATTGTCCGACAGATATGAGACCGTGGATTAGCCCAGATAATGCGATTGACAACATACTGAGCCACAACATGGCATTCATGAGAACAACTGTGGTCTCCGAGGTGCGATAGGCACGCTGTTCGCCCTGCTGAGCCGCAACCGTCTTATGAATTACACTCCGAATAGTACCTGCCTCACTGTCTTCACCTGCAAACTGCTTGATCATCTGCATGTTTGAGTAAAGATCTGTGATTGTACCGAAGACCAAGCTTCGTTGTTCAGCGGTTTTCCGCGAGCGCTCAGCAAACGTCGGCACAATCTGGAAAGTATACGCGATGTTAAAAGCGATCCAGATGACAACAGGTAGCGCGAGCTGCCACGAGAGCGCAGTGAGCAAAATGACGGAGCCAACTACTTGAAACAAGAACCGAGGTATGGCCTGAAAACCAACAACCAACTGCTGCTGAACAGCTGATGCCACTTGCTGAAGCCGCGATGCTACTTGTCCCGCAAAGAGATCGTGAAAGAACGCCAGATCCTGTCTCTCCACCGCCTTATGCCCCTGCCACTGTATGGCGGCAGGCATGCCTATTCCAAGCGTATGCGACTGAATAGTGTTGAGCAGAAACAAAGCAATAGGCATGGTCGGAAAGATCAGCAGGGCAAGGAAAGTTAGCAGCGGCCACTCATTCGCCAAAAAGTCGGATGCTCCCCGTTGCGTGACACCGTCCACGATAACTGACAACCCCCAGATTATCGAAAGGTTTATGGCTTCCGTGACCATGGAAAAAAAGGCGAGAGCCGCTAAAACGTTCCGAAACATTGAAACGAAATGTGCAACGATCGCCACAGGCCCTTCCGCTGGTAAGGGTCTAAAAGGAATTTCGAGCGGTCGAATCCAATTTTCGAATGGGCGGTAGATCAAATCACTTATCGACAAAGGCTCACTCCGTTATTGCCAGAGAAGAATCTAACCTCGGCTTAAGGGCTTCCTAATCTTGTTCTGCTAGGCTTTGAACCCTCCAGAACCAGCCTGAAAAGACAGCATCGGCGAGGCTAAGTTTTGCACACTGATCACGATAAAGGGTTGATAGCGTCACTGGCCATATCCATGGCAACGGGTACCTTATGGCGGTTATACAGATTGGGACGATCCACGCCGACTATTCACTTAAATGTTCAACTTTTTGCTGAGAGTTGCAAGGGCTAGAAACCACTTCAACACCCAGGAAGATTCCAGCTCCCGCTGGCCCAAATTAGGGGTGCACCTCAAAAACCGCCGGAGCGAACTCAAAACTGGATAATACTTGGGCACGAGGTTACGACGCTTGACCAGATGGCTTCGGGTCAGCTTTATTTCGACTGATAGCAGGTTATCTAGTGGCTTAGCTTGTGAAAGAAGTGATTCGAAGTCCGCACATGCTGTTTCAACCAGCTGATCCACCTTTGCGTTCCGTGACCACTGCTACCGTGTCCTATAGAAGGAAGAATCAGATGAAACGTTCAATGCGTTCATTACAGATGGTTGGTGTGGGTATCCGCCATAAAAGCGATTCGGCTAACAATGCACAAATATATGACCTTGCGCTCGGACAACCAGACCTGCCAGTACCCCCGTCTATGAAGGCTGCTGTCATACAAGCCATCCACGCGGACAAGAACGGGTACACCCGTACTGGTGGCGAGGCACACATACGAGATGCCTTAGCAGTCAAGCTGGCCAGACAACACCCGGCCTTAGGTCAATACAAGCGTGACTTCGAAGTCGTTATCACTTCGGGAGCCACAGGCGGGATCTATTGTGCTATATTGTCTTGCTGCGATATCGGTGATGAAGTCCTTATACCTGACCCCTATTTCGCCCCATATGCTGATCTGACCAGACTTGCAGGTGCAGTCCCGGTATTCATTGACACTTACCCGGAATTTTCGGTAACCGCAGAAAGAATATCTCGAAGTATAACGTCAAAGACGAAGCTTCTTATCCTGAACTCCCCACACAATCCGACTGGGCGCGTGATTGGGCGACAGGAGCTTGCTAAGATAGTGGAGCTGTGTCGCGATGCCCAAGTGGGAATTCTTTCAGATGAGATTTACCAAACATTTTCTTATACTATGGCGCATACCTCAGTTGCGGATCTATCGGGTGATGCTATCCTCATAAGAGGATTCGCGAAGAGCCATGGAGCGGCAGGATGGCGCCTAGGTTATTCCGTACTCCCAGCCAACTTCGGGCCAGTTTTCGAAGCAATCCAAGGCGCAATATATGTAAGCGCGCCTTCTATCGTTCATCATGCCATACCGGACGCGTTGGAAATCGATACCATACCAACGAAAACAATAATGGCGGAAAGACGGGATGCCGTACTTGCTTCTCTACGGCGAAGGTTCCCTCAGGCAACTTGCGATGGCGGAATTTTCATCTTTTTCGACGTGTCTGAAAGCTGCAAATGTAGTGCAACCGCGTTTGTCGAGGCAGCAGCCCGTAATGGGGTCATTGTAGTACCCGGCCATGTTTTTAGCAGGCGGGACACGCATTGCCGACTCAGCCTGACACGTGGCCTTGACTATCTTCTCAAAGCGGTTGACTTAATAAATCTGACAGCTGATCAGTTTTCAGAGGAGCGCAAATAGCTACTCGATTAACTTAACGTCCCTCTAAAAGCGTGTCGCATCTATTCAGCCTCATGCCTGCGGCTTTGAAGAAGTTTCGGCATTCGCGACTGAGAAGAGGTCAATGATATCGCCAAGCGCTTTGGTTATTGTATCGAAGCTGCGTGCGGCTCGTTTTCGCAGCAACGCTTTGAGTTTTGGGAACGCCATCTCGATGGGGTTCAGGTCCGGCGAATAGGGCGGCTCAGTCCAAGCTGGTGCAGAAACTGGCCGACTGTCGCGCGATGGACATCCATACCGCGGATCTGAGAGTTCGACACAATTTCTCCAAGGTCACTTCGCCGTGGAGAGCCACGCGCTCGCGGCTCCATTCACCATGGGCTGAAAGGTTGGTTCCGCCAGGTGGATGGCCTCTGCCTAGCTGCGGTAAGCGAACCAGATGAACGGTGCAGGAACATCATGTTGTTGACGAACCCAGGCGAAACACGGAAATGGCGCGTCGCTTCCCGGTTACTGGGCAGATTCAACCGGTCGCTGCAACACCCCAAACATGGAGGTGTTTATGGTGACGGGAAGACGGAAATTGGAGCGGTCAACGTGGCAGAAATTATCCTCGCCGGGGCGACAACCGGCATGGCAGCGTAGGGACTGTCGAGAACACCAACAAGCGCATTCGACGCTTCCTGCCAGGCACCACAGATCTGGCAGTTGTATCGCAACACGACCTTCTCCACCTCACCCGCCATATCAACGATCAACCTCGTAAATGCCTCGGATACAAGACGCCGACCGAGGTGTTTATGGCGCATTTGCACGGAGAGATGTGATCCCCTACTCTAACAACATGGCGTGACGCACTTGGGTTAGCTTCTCCCATCGGTTCTATGATCGCAATCGACCCACGCCCCATGCTCAGCCCTTCGACGTAGCACTCCGATCAGCACGAGGAAGCGGAGAAAAGCTGGCCGAGAGCTCGAAATGATTGTGTGTCAGACTTTGGTCAGATTGCAGAAAGCGGGCTTTCCGCTAGAGCGCGTCCATTGAACGCGGAATCGCGTTGAGGATTCCCCTGGCTGCCGAATTCTGATTCCATTTCCCCGACTGTTGATTTGGTCGGAGGCAAAATGACCCGAGCTTTCAGTGATGATCTGCGTAGCCGCGTTCTGGCTGCGTCACGCGATGGCATGTCTGCGCGATCAGCGGCGGCCAGATTTGGAATCGGCATTTCAACGGCTATCGCCTGGATCGCCAGCGCACGGGCGGGTCAGTTGACGCCTGCGAAGCAGGGCCGACGCGGTGGCTCACGCCTCGATGCTCACGCGGACTTCATCATCGGCATGATCGAAGAGGAAAAGGATATCACGCTCAACGAGATGGTTCTGCGATTGCGTCAGGACAGAGCCATATCGATCGGCCGCAGCGCGCTTGACGTCTGGCTGCGAAAGCGCGGCTGGACTTTCAAAAAAAGACCGCACATGCACTGGAGCAGGAGCGTCCTGACCTCCTGAAACGTCGTCAAGACTGGTTCGACGGCCAACTCGATCTCGATCCGGCGCGGCTTGTCTTCATCGATGAAACCGGCCTAAGCACGAAGATGTCTCGGCTTCGTGGACGAGCCCCTTGCGGAGATCGATGCCGCTCACCGGTCCCGCACGGCCATTGGAAGACAACGACGTTTACCGGAGCGCTCAGGCTATCGGGAATGACCGCACCCATGGTCTTGGACGGTGCGATGAACGGGGTAGCATTCCAGGCCTATGTCCAGCAGGTGCTCATTCCAACCTTGGCACCGGGCGACATCGTCATCATGGACAATCTGCCTGCACACAAAGCGGAAGGTGTGCGTCACCCAATCGAAGACGCCGGATGCCGGTTGCTTTACCTTCCTCCCTACAGTCCCGACTTTAACCCCATCGAGAAGGCATTCGCGAAGCTCAAGGCCGTTTTGCGCGCCAAAGCCGAGCGAACGATCGACGGCTTATGGAATACCGTCGGCCACATCCTTACGCTGTTCGAACCACAAGAATGCGCCAACTACTTCAAGTCCTGCGGATATGACCCCGAGTAAAGCGGACGCGCTCTAGTTACCATGCCGCTGACGCCATAGAGTCGGTACGAAAAGGGTGGCTCTCCCTGACCGGGAGCCGCCCTTTTTGCTTCCCCTTCGCGGTTCGGTACGGGGCGCGATTTCCCCGGCGACTGCGTCGTATTTTACCTTCACTTTAAAGATGGTGCGTCCATCCTGATTTGTTTCAGCGACCAAAGAGGAATTTGCGACCGGTTTATTGGACGCGCCAGCCTTCATTGCCGCGCGGGCCGCAGACCCCTCGGATGGCCCCCGATTCCTGCCGCGAAAACGTCGCTGTTGGTTTTCACGCGGAACTGAGCCGGTTTTTCCACCGAGAAGTGAGCCACCTCTGAGTATGGTTTTCTGATCAGGCTTTGGTCAAGGGATTGGTTTTTTCTCCTCTCTTTTGGGCTGCTGCGGCCGAGCTGGCTTTGAAGCGGAAGCTGTCGTTTCCGGTTTCCAGGATATGACAACGGTGGGTCAGGCGGTCGAGGAGAGCGGTTGTCATCTTGGCATCACCGAAGACCGAGGCCCATTCGCTGAAGCTAAGATTGGTGGTGATGACGACGCTGGTGCGCTCGTAGAGCTTGCTCAATAGATGGAAGAGCAGCGCTCCGCCGGAGGCGCTGAACGGGAGGTATCCCAACGGCACCGTAAACTTAACGTCCGTCAGGTGACAGCGTGGACCTTCCCCGGCTTGCCGGTTATGTACGAGCGACTTGGGCCCACATGCTCATGGCGAGGGCGCGCAGTTCGCGATGATGGTTGGAGGAGATGTCTTGGCGCGGAATGAGGAAGAGGTTGGCAATCGGATCATGGATGGAAACGAAGTGTTGCAGATGTCGCTTTGACTTGAAGCGCTTCATGATCCGCTCTCGCCGTCGGACTGGCTGGTGGGAGTTCTCCGCCCGATTGTTTAGCCCCTTATGTGAGCGGTGCTCGACGCCGGGCATGATTTCCTGCTTTGCGGCGCCATAGGAGCGAAGCTTGTCGGTAATCATCACGCGTGGCGATCGTCCCTGGCCTTTCAAAAGCTTGCGCATCAGGCGCTTGGCCGCCTTGGCGTCGCGGCGGCTTTGCACCAGGACCTCCAGGACGAAACCGTCCTGATCCACGGCGCGCCATAGCCAATGCTTCCTGCCCCGGATCGAGATAACGGCCTCATCTAGGTGCCACTTGTCACCAAGCCTGCCGGATGAACGACGACGAATTTCGTTCGCGAAAGTACGGCCAAATTTCTCCGCCCACAGACGAATGGTCTGATGCGAGACAATGATGCCACGCGCCGCCAACAAATCCTCGACCATCCGCAGGCTCAGGGGAAAGCGGAAATAGAGCCACACCGCATGGGCGATGATTTCGGGTGGAAAACGATGGCGGCGGTAAAGAGGATCTCGATCAGTCATGGCCGAGCATCACACATCAAAGTCCATGTTTCGTTAAGTTGACGGTGCCGAGCCGCGACCTGAAGGAGGCGCTGGCCGACCTCACCCTGGAGAACCGCCTGCTCAAAAAAGCATGATCGGGCATGGGGGCGACGACGAATGAGATATCCCGCCACCGAAAAGCTTGAGATCATCAGGTTGGTCGAGCAGTCACATCTGTCGGTCCGGCAGACCCTCGACAAGCTCGGCATTCCCAGGCCGACCTTTTACCGCTGGTATGATCGTTTCCTGGCCCATGGCGTCGAAGGGCTGGAAGACCGGACGTCTGCGCCGCCACGGGTGTGGAACCGCATTCCCAACGATATCCGGGGTCGCATCATCACCATGGCGCTTGATCATGCCGATCTGTCGCCGCGCGAACCGGCGGTGAAGTTCACCCACACGGAAAGCTATTTCGTATCAGAGGCTTCGGTCTACCGCTTGCTCAAGGCCCATGATCTGATCACGTCGCCAGCCTATATCATCATCAAGGCCAATGACGAATTCAAGGACAAGACCGTCAGGCCGAACGAGATGTGGCAAACCGACTTCACCTATCTGAAGGTCATCAGCTGGGGATGGTTCTACCCATCGACCATTCTCGACGACTATTCCCGTTACATCATCGCTTGGAATCTATGCACCAGCATGCAGGTGAAAGACGTCACCGACACGCTCGACTTGGCACTGGCCGCCTCAGGCTGCGACAAGGTCAAAGTCGAACACCGACCGCGCCTGTTGTCCGACAACGGCCCGTGTTACGTCACTTCCGATCTCGGTGAATGGCTGAAGACATACAAGATCGACCAGGTTCATGCGCTCCCGGCCATCCGCAGACACAGGGGAAAATCGAACGCTGGCATCAGACGTTGAAGAACCGCATCCTGCTGGAAAACTCCTTCTTCAAGGAAGACCTCGGAGCGCAGATCGCGGCCTTCGTCGAGCATTACAATCATCACCGATACCACGAGAGCCTCGACAACCTCACTCCCGCCGACGTCTACTTCGGACGCGGCCAGACCATCCTGCTCGAACGCGAAAGGATCAAACGAGACACCATCAGACAGCGCCGCTTGAACCACCAGGCCAAAGCGGCTTAAATCAACCCGCAAACCGAGCCGGAAACTCCATTCTTCCAGAGCCCCAAAAGTCTCAAATCACTCGACGACGGACAATGATGGTAAGAGCGCCGGACATGGGATTTCTTCCTCAGGCAATGGTGTTGACGAGACCGCCCTCGGCGTGAAGGGCCGCACCGTTCGTGGCGGATGAACGGGGGCTGGCGATGTAGGCGACGAGGTTTGCAACCTCTTCCGCCTCCACCATGCGCTGCAGGATCGATGCCGAGCGTGCGGTGGCGAAGAATTCGGCCTCGATCTGCTTGATCGGTGCGGAGGGATCGCTTGCCTGGCTGCGCAGGAAAGTCTCGATGCCTTCAGAGCGCGTTGGTCCGGGCAGGACCGAATTGACCGTGACATTCGTGCCGCGGGTGAGCTGCGCCAATCCGCGCGCGATCGAAAGCTGCGCCGTCTTGGTGGTTGCGTAATGGATCATGTCCGGTGGTATCGCGAGGCCGGACTCGCTCGAGATAAAGATGATACGCCCCCAGTTGCGCTCGAGCATATCGGGGAGATAGGTTCGTGACAGGCGGACACCGCTCATCACATTGACGTCGAACAGATGGCTCCAGTCGGCGTCGGTGATGTCGCCGAATGCTTTGCTCTCATAGATGCCGAGATTGTTGACGAGGATATCGATCGACGGTTCCGTCTTTGCAATGATCGCTGCACCTTCGACGCTTGATGCATCCGCAAGCACCCCAATGATATCCGCTCCAGCGGACGCCTTGATATCCGCGATCGCGCTGTCGAGCTTCTTGCGGTCGCGTCCCGTAATGACGACACGAGAGCCTTCGCCGGCAAGAGCGCGGGCGATTTCGAGGCCTATGCCAGCCGTGCCACCGGTAATGAGGGCCGTTTTGCCTGTGAGTTGCAGATCCATTTCATGTCTCCAGATTGTTGCTGGAGCCAATTTATGATTTAGGATCAGGCGGCACTATTGCCTGTAAAGGACACGCACTTGTGAATGAGGGTCCTCAATGCCGCGGATTCTGATGGAACGCTCCGGAGAGATGGAAGTGTTCGCACGCGTCGTGCAGGACGGGGGATTTTCTGCTGCCGCCCGCAATCTCGACATCACTCCGTCAGCTGTGAGCAAGCTGATCGCACGCCTGGAAGCGAGGCTCGGCACGCGCCTTCTGGTGCGGACCACGCGCGCCCTCACGCTCACGGACGAAGGCGAAGCCTATTATCACGCCGCGCTGCGAATCCTGCAGGAGCTGAACGACGCGGAACAGCAGGCGGCGGGAGGTGCCGTGCGAGGGCGGCTTCGGGTCAATACGACAATTCCGTTCGGCACGATGTTCGTGGCACCGGCCGTGCCGGCGTTCATCGCGCGCAACCCAAATGTCGTCGTCGACCTCAGTTTCACCGACGGCATCATCGACTTGGTCGCAGAAAAGACGGATGTCGCCATACGAATGGGCAACCTGCCCGACAGCGGACTGATCGCACGCAAGCTCGGCCAAAGCCGCCGCGTCGTTTGCGCCGCGCCGAGCTACCTGGCGCAGCGACCTCCTCCGGCGGTTCCGGCAGATCTCGAACGGCACGACTGCCTGACCTTCAACTTCCGGCGTGAAAGGCCGACCTGGCCGTTTATGTTGGACGGACAGGAGATTGCCCAACCGGTCAAAGGCAGCATCATCGTGAACAATGGCGAGACCATGAAACAAATGGCGCTCGCGGGTGCCGGCATTGCCCGCGTCGGTCTATTCCATGTGGCCGACGAGATCGCAGCCGGACGGCTTGTCCCGCTGCTCGAGGAACATAACCCCGGAGACCTGGAACTGATCCATGCCATCTACGTCGGTGGTGGACCATTGCCCCACCGCGTTCGCGCCTTTATCGAGCACATGGTTTCGGCGTTGAAGGAATCGTCGCTGCTAGTGCTGAGCTGATGATAGATCGCGGCCACCAGGACGCCGGTTTCCTAACTTATTAGCTCATGTTCGACGCTTTCTTTGCTTTAGACCTAAGAACCTATCCCCTGGGTCTGGTGGATTAGGTCCCGTCACGGTGTGCGAAATCGCTGGGAATGATGGACAAACTTGAAGTCAGCGATACTGTCCTGGAAAAACAATGTCCTGATCGACTAGAACATTGAACTTGTAGCCAGGCCGGATTTGCAGCGTCGGCTGCACGTCCATGTTGCGTTGGATGGTGCGGTCGGCCACTCGCCCGAAGGTCTCGTCAAAATTGCGCCTTGCGGCATCGGATGCGGTATCCTGGGTGGCAAGCGTTGAGCTCTGAGGCACCGCCATGTCGATACCAGTTCCGATCAGGGCAATCATGATCGCCGAGCCGAAGGTTTTGAGGTAGTGGTTGTTCACCTTGTCATTGAAGCCGCCATAGCCTTCAGCATCCGTGCCGGCCATGCCGCCAATCTGCAATGTCGAGCCGTTCGGGAAAATGATATCGGACCAGACGACGAGCACGCGGCTCTGCCCGAACGAAACCTTGCTGTCATAGCGACCGAACAGTTTCGTGCCCTGCGGGATCAGCAGGCGATGACCCGTTGCGCTGTCATAGACGTTCTGGCTCACCTGCGCGGTGATCCGCCCCGGAAGGTCAGAATTGATGCCTGTTATCAATGTTGCCGGAATAACAGACCCCCGTTTCAGTTCGTATGGGGATTGCTGTGGTGCGACGCGGTTCGGCAGATAGCCGAGGTCCTTGAGGTCGGCATTGAAGAAGTCTTCCTTTGCGGTCTGTCCGTTCGGATCGACGTTTTGGCTGCCCAGTCCGGCGCGCAGAGCGGCGGCGTAAAGGTCAGACGTGTTTGCGTTCGAGGCGGCTGCCGTCGTCATCTGGGCTCGGCCGCTGTCATCGTTTTCCGACTGTGCGGTGAGTTTGCCGCGATCGACGGCAAGCGGCGCATCATAGGCGGAGTCCCGCGCCTGCATCCGGGCCATTCGTTGACGCTGCTGCTCGCGAAGAACCTGTTCCTGTTGCTCGCGGGCGAGACGCGCCCGCCAGACCTCCTCCGGCTCCAATTCCGATCCGCGCTGCTGCTGTCGCCGCTCGGGCTGAGGCGTAAAGCGGTTGGCCGTCTTCTCTTCGGCCTTTTTGGCTTCGACCGGGATTGGCTGGAACGTTTCCTGCTGCTGTGGCTCCCCAATGATGCCGTCGGTGACGCCTCGCTTGATCTGGTCGGCATAGGTCGAGGCCGGATTGCCCGAACTGGAGTCGGGGCCGCTATTCTTGCCGAAGTAAAGCCCGCGCGAGGCAAGCCCAAAGAAGATGATGCCAAGAAAGGCGACCAACAGCACGATTACAAGGATGACAGGCAGGCGGTTCACCCGCTTGATGCCGGATGCGGCCTGACTGTTTTGCGCACCACCGAGCTTGAGAGACTGCACCATGATGTTCTCCCTCACCCGCGCCGCATGAGCGACAGCGCGCTGGCGGGCGTAGCGCCCGATGTCGTCACTGTGTAGGCCCGGCCGAGTTCGACCGTGCTGGTCGAGAGCCGTGCGAGCACCTGACCCTCATACGGCGTAATCACATAGGCGAGTGGAATGACGGCCGAGCCACTATCCGTCTTCTGGTCGGTGACAACGGCATATCCCCATCCTTTCAACGCTGCCTCAAGCGCCTGTCCGAACGCAGAACCATCTTGTTTGAGCGCAACGGTCGCCTTTCCCTGTCCGATCTGTTCGGCGAGTCGGCTGACCATATCGCCGGCGATCGCGCCCGCGGCTGGTCCGGAAACCTCAAGCGGTGCTGCGCTGTCGACGAGAGCGCCACCATCCATTGACTGACATCCGGAAAGGAGGATGGCGACGACGCAGGCCGCGGCAGGGCAGCGGAAGCGGCGGAGGCGGTTCGGGCGGTAGCGAGAGAGGTTCAGCATCACCGCCCTCCCCTGCTGATTGTCACCTTCTGCTGTTTCCAGCCGACGCCTGAGACGAGGACAGCACGATCGATATTGTAGTCGACCACCATCATGTTGCTCTTCATGCGATAGTTGACGATGCGGTTCTGACCGCCGGAGACGACGAAGAGAACCGGCGCATCCTGACCGGAAATCGACCGCGGAAACTGGATGTAGGTCTTTTGTCCATCCGAGTAGACCCGCGTCGGCCGCCAACCGGCATTGCCCGAGACGGAATAGGCAAAGCTCAATTGCTCGGCGGGAACGCCGGCGCCTGGAATGGTGCTGGCTTCCAGCCGCGCGTTGACGTCTGCAAGCTTTGCCGAGACATCCTCTGGATATTCAAAGCCGACACGCGCCATATATTGGGTTGGATGAGACTTGAGCTGGATATGATAGGTCCGCCGCGACGTTGTCACGACCATCGATGTGATGAGACCCGGCTCCGACGGCTTGACGATCAGATGGATCGCCTGCCCACCGGCGGCACCCGAGGTAGCCGGCTCCACCTTCCAGCGTACCGTGTCGCCGACAAGCACATCGCGAACGACCTCGACGCCCTGAAGCTCGATGTCGCAGACCTGCAGAGGCGAGCAGACGACGGACGGCTGCACCTCGCCATAAAGGAAGATCACCTTCCCATCGGCGCCTTTCGTCACGAGCCCGCGACTTCCACGCCATTGTGTCGAAATCCCCATGCCTTTCACCTCATTGGCGGTGACACCATCAGCGGCGAAAGAATGAGACGGGAAGGTGGAAGAGACAGCAACAGCGATAGCAATGATGCCGGCGCTCACCGTGATCCGCGAGGGTTCGTTTGATCTGTTCATGTTCGGGCCATGTCTTTCAAAGCTGAGCTGTCCAATCGAAGTCGCGGAGATAGAGACCGATGGGGTTAAGACGGATGACGCCCTCGTCCTGGGGCGGCGTCAGTGTCACGGTGGCGATCCCACGGAAGCGGCGCGTGGCGGTCTCCTTGCCGCGGCGATCGCGTTCGAACTCGGTCCAGTCGATCTGGTAGCTTTGGTTCGATAGTGCGACGATGTTGTTGACCTCGATCGCCACCGTTGCGGTTTTCGCCTTTTCGAACGGCGAATTCGAGCGGAACCAGGCATTGACCTTTTCGGTCGCCGGATCGGAGGTGCGGAGCAGCCCATAGGTCCGGTCGATATATTGCTTCTGCACGACCGCATCCGGCGTGACGGATCGGAAGTTCGACACGAAGCTGCCGAGTGTCGCGCGTACCACCCGTGGATCGGCATATTCGATCTGCTGCGGGAAGCCGGCGTCGATAGCCGTGCCGAGCTTGTCGACTTCGACGATGTAAGGGATCAGCTTGACCTGCGTGCTCTGGTAGAGCGCGTAACCAAAACCGATCACGGCCATAGTTATTCCGGCAATGCCGACCACGCGCCAGGCGGCGGCCGCTTTGACGTACGAGCCATAACGCTCGTTCCACTCGTTGCGTGCCGCGATATACGGATTATCTGGAACATTCTGTCCGGCCATTCTGTCACGGTCCCGTCACTTGCTGTCGTTGATCGGCGGTGGTGGAGGCGGTGTGCCGGGCCGGCCGGTCGGTTGGTCGAGTTTGGCGTTGGCAAGGCCGAGCATCGATCCGGCATAGGCGCCCGGCGATCCGATGGCCTTTTCTTTCGCTGCCGAGCCGACCGCGCCAGCCGCTCCGCCAATTCCGGCCTGCATGCCTCGCAGCGCGGCACTTCCGAGAGCTGCTCCCCCTGCTCTTGCGGCACTGGCGGCCCTGAATCCTCTGTTGGCCGCACCGATCGTCAGGAAACCGGCCCCAAGCGCCGCGGATGCCGCCTGCCCGCCGTGACGAATGGCTTCCATACCGCCGCGGACAGACGCGCCCTGGACCACGCCCTGTAGGATGGGCGGCACATACATGGCGATGACGAAGACGACGACGGAGATCCCCGCAATCGCGAGCGTCGTTATGAACTGTTCCGATGTCGCGGTTGGCGCCTCCGCCAGACCGAGAAGAATGTCCGAGCCGATCTTGGCGATCATCACCAGCGCCATCAGCTTCATGCCGACGGAAAAGGCATAGACCAAATATTTGATTGCAAAATCCTTAGTATAGGAGGAGCCGCCAAGCCCGAGCATGATCATGCCGGCGAGTAGGCCGACATACATCTCGACCATGACGGCGACGAAGATCGCAGCGACCAGTGAGAACGACACCACCACCACGACCATCGCAAAGACGGCAGCGATCGCGAGCGCATTGTCCTCAAATAGCCCGAACTTCGCCTGTTCCGACATCTTGGTCGCGACGCGAATGCCGGCATCGAAGATGTTGGCGGGAGAAGCCGAGCCGCCACCCGCGCCGATCTGGTAGAGACTGTCGACCACGGCTTTCGCGAACTCCGGCCCTCTGTCGAGAATGAAGGCGAAGAGCCCGATGAACATGATGCGCTTGACGAGTTCGGCAAACCAGCTGTCGAGTGAGGCGGCGTTGATCGCCAGCCAAACCGCGGCAATCCCGACCTCGATGCCGGCGAGGATCCAGAACAGCGAGCGCGCTGCATTCATCACTGTCGTCTCCCAGCCTTTTGCAGCGGTGACGACGGAGTTCTCGAGTGTGGTGAGCACCTGGCCCTGTTGTGCCAGCGCCGGCGTGGTCGCCACCAGGATGACCGTGATCGCGATGAACATCCGTTCGAGCGTGCGGGAAGAAGAAGCAGCTACCATCGCGGTTTCATCTCCTGACCGCCACGAATGTCACGGTCGGAATTCCCGCCAAAGAACTGTTCGCGATGTCGGCGTTTTTCCTCATCAGAAAAGGAACTCATTGCGGCCGTGCCCGATCCGGAGATTGGCGTAGCCCGCGGCTGGACGACGATCCAGGTAATGACGCTCGCGCCGGCCGCGGAACCGATCGCGACGAGGGCGAGAATGAGGATCAGACGCGGGCTCACCAGCGGGGCTCCATCGTCTGGCCGCCACGGATGTCACGCTCGGTCCCGCTGAAGAATTGTTCGCGCCGCGCCTGAGCCAGATCCTTTTGCGCTTGCTCGGACTGATACCAGGTGCCCATCATGGTCATCTGCTGTGAGACCAGGCCCCGCAGCTTCTGCATCTGCGCGACCTGCTGCGCGGCGATCTCGTGTCCAACCTGCAGCGCCTTCATCTGGCCGTCCGCCGATTCCGACATCGATCGTAACGACGACATGGTGCTTTCCTCGCTGGAGAATTGCTCGGCCGTCATATTGGCAGCCTTCAGCGTGCCGGCGATCGTGTCGCGATTGGTGTCGGACCAGCTCCGGTAGGTCGTGGAGAAGCTCGCACCATCAGGAAGGTTGCTCTTCATGTCGGCGAAACTCTGGAAGCGTTGCTTGAGCACATCGTCGACATTGCCCATGGAGAAGGCGACACCCTGGCCTTGATTGACGACATTCTGGAGGTTCTTCAGGTCGCTTTCGACCTGACCCCAGACATGCTCCGGAAGCTGCGCCGTGTTTTGCAGCATGTTCTTGTAGATGTTGAGCTGGTTCTGGATCTGCTCGGCCAGCTGCGAGATCTGGGTGATCTGGTTGTTGACCTGCTCGGCGGACTTGCCGACGAGGCTGATCAGTTCCGCATTGTTGGCAAGCTGGGTCCATTCGGTCGCCTGTCCCGTGACGCCACCGGCCCGAGCAGGAAAGGGGAGAGCGGACGAGAGCGTGAGGGCCACACCGAGCGCGGTGTGCCAAATCCTATTCGGTTGGGAAGAGCGTGTCGGCATGGGCGATCCCCCTTTGCTGGAGCCAATGGAGAGGCCAGGAGGCCCCATGTTCAAGATGCAGGGCGCGGATGTGCTTCAGATCTTCTTTTCCGGATGCCCCGACAAAGGAGAGCGCCACCGGCCCAAGCGCCATGTCGAAAAGGCGGCGGCCCTCGGGCGACACGACGTAATAGTCCCGCTTCGGGATCGCGGTGGCGACAATTTCGATCTGCCGTTCGTTGAAGCCGATGCGTTCGTAGAACTCGCGCGTGCCTGGCTCGCGGGCCGCGCCGTTCGGCAGGCAGATCTTGGTCGGGCAGCTTTCTTTCAACACGTCGATGATGCCGGATCGCTCCGCATCCGAGATCGACTGGGTGGCGAGCACCACGGCGCAATTCGCCTTGCGCAGCACCTTCAGCCATTCCCTGATCTTGTCGCGGAAGACCGGATGGCCGAGCATCAGCCAGGCCTCGTCGAGGATGATCAGGCTGGGCGCCCCGGTCAGGCGTTTCTCAATGCGTCGGAAGAGATAGGTCAGCACGGGCACGAGATTGCGCTCGCCCATGTTCATCAACTCCTCGATCTCGAAGCACTGGAAGGCGCCGAGCGCCAGACCGTCCTCCTCGGCGTCGAGAAGCTGCCCCATCGGACCATCGACGGTGTAGCGATGCAGAGCGTCTTTGATCTCGCGCATCTGGACGCCCGAGACGAAGTCGGAGAGCGAGCGGCCGCGCGACTCCGCCATCAGCCCGATCTGTCGGGAGATAGCGTTGCGGTAGTCCGGTGTGATCGTCACACCCTGCAGCGCCACCAGCATCTCGATCCACTCGGAGGCGAAGGCCCGGTCGCCATCGGTCGAAAGTTCGGCCAGCGGGCAAAACGAGAGTGCCCTCGCCTCGCCACTCGCCGACGGACCGATATCGCCGCCGATCTGGTAGTGGTCGCCGTCCAACCCGAGCGTTAGCGGCAGCATCGAGCCCCCCTTGTCGAAGGCGAAGATCTGCGCCTCGGCGTAGCGGCGGAACTGTGCGGCGATCAGGGAAAGCAGGGTTGATTTGCCCGAACCCGTCGGACCGAAGATCAGCGTATGGCCGACATCGTCGACATGCAGGTTCAGCCGAAAGGGTGTCGAGCCACTGGCGACCTGCATCAGCGGAGGCGATCCAGCCGGATAGAATGGGCAAGGTGCGACCGGGCTTCCGGACCACACACTGTTGAGCGGAATGAGGTCGGCGAGGTTGCGGGTGTTGATCAGCGGCTCGCGGATATTGGCGTAGGAGACTCCGGGCAGGCTGCCGAGAAAGGCATCCGTGGCATTGATCGTCTCGATGCGTGCGCCAAAACCTTCGGCCTGGATCAGGCGGCGTACGGCCTCACACTTTTCCTGAAGGCTCTGCTGGTCCTCATCAAAGAGGACGATGACCGGCGTATAATAGCCATAGGCCACGAGCTGCGACGAGGCTTCGGCGATCGCGTCCTCGGTTTCCGCCACCATCAGCATGGCGTCCTGGTCGAGCGATCGCGATTGCGTCTGGAAGAGCTGATCGAAGAATGGCCTGACCTTCTGCTGCCATTTCTTGCGCGTGCGCTCCAGCCTGGCGCGTGCCTCCTCAGCGTCGAGGAAGATGAAGCGGGACGACCAGCGATAAGTGAGCGGCATCAGGTCAAGGCTGTTAAGGATTCCTGGCCAGCTTTCCGCTGGCAGGCCATCGATCGCCACGACGCCGAGGAACCGGTTCTCGACGAGTGGTGTCAGCCCATGCTGCACCTCCGCCGTCACCAGCCAGTCGAGATACATGGGGATTTCTGGCAGACGCACCGGGTGATTTTCGCCGGTGATGCAGAAGCGAATGAACTGGAAGAGTTCGTCGTATCGGGCGACACGATAGCCGCCACGCTCCGGCGTTTCGCGTGTCATCATCCGCTGGATCGACACGACGTTGCCGAGATATTGCTCGACCTCACGGATTGAGGTGAGAAAGGTTTCAAACGCCTTGTCGGCATACGTAGCCGATCGGCTGCCAACGTCGGAATAGACGTAGCGCGCAAGTCCAGACCGCCTCGGCTCCGGCGGACGCCACGTCAGGATCAGGGCATGACGGCTCTCGTAATGTCCCCGCTCTTTCTGGAAGTGCGCCCGCCGTTCCGCATCGATGGCGCGCGTAACCGGATCGGGGAAATGACTGGCCGCCTCGTTCGGATAATCCCCCGTCGGCAGCCTGATAGCCTCGACCTGGATCATCCAGCCAGAGCCTAGGCGAGACAGGATGGCATTGATCTGCCGCGACACATCATTGCGCTCGGCGTCGGTCGAACTTTCGCTGTCTGGTCCGGCAAAATACCAGCCGGCCATCAGCGAGCCGTCCTTCAGAAGAATGACGCCGTTGTCGACCAGGCCCGCGTATGGAACGAGATCGGCAAAGGACGGTCCGGAATGGCGGAAGGATTTGAGGGCAACCATATCTTACGCCCTCAGTATCGGCGCCACGGCGACGACGTCGCGCGGTAGAAGGTCTTGTAGGAGATATGCCGGACATAGACCCTTCGCATCAGTGGATCGGCCTTGGCCATCATGCGAAGGGCAGCTAAGGTGACCAGCCAGATGGCGATACCGAACAGCGCCGCATACCAGGTCAGAACCACGAAGATCAGGATGACGGCGGCGAGCGCCGTTACCAGGACAAGCTCGCGGTCGGCGCCCATCAGCAGGTTGGGACGCGACAGCGCCCGATGCACCCGCGACCGGATAAGGTTGGAACCGGCCTCAGCCATCAGCCCCCTCCCCTGCTGCTGACGGCGTCGTCACAGGCGCAAAGACAGTAGGAGTAGGAGCAGCACCGGCCTCGGCATGGCGCTCGCCGACCGACGCACCGGTTGCGCCGAACAAAGCAACGATCTGGGTGGCGCCGAGCAGAACGCCGCCGACCAGGGCGACGTAGCAGAGCCGACGGGCAAAATCGTTGAGTTCTCCACCGAAGATCAACATCGCGCCGGCGATCGCGACCGCGGCAAGCGCTATGAATCCGGCGACGGGTCCGGTGATCGACTGCTGGATCTGCTGCAATGGCGATTCCCACGGAAGACCGCCTCCGCCTGAGGACGCCAGCGCGGGCTCCGAGAGGCTGAAGGAGACGACAGCAAACGTGATCACTGCGAGAATGGAATAGGTCTTACGCGACATGGCTGTCCTCGTCGATCTGGGCATAGTGTTCGGTCTGGTAGTGGTTGTTGCGATACCCCTCGATGTGGATAACCTCGCGCACCCGCCTCCCCTTGCCCGTCCGCTCGATAGAGACGACGAGATCGACCGCCTCGCCGATCACCTCCTGCATTGGTTGCTGGCTCGCTTCTGCGGTCAGTTGCTCAAGCCGGCGCAGCGCCGACATTGCCGTGTTGGAGTGGATCGTGGTGACCCCGCCAGGATGGCCGGTGTTCCAGGCTTTGAGGAGCGTGAGCGCCGCTCCGTCGCGGACCTCGCCGACGATGATACGGTCTGGGCGCAGTCGCATGGTGCTCTTTAGGAGGCGGGCCATATCGATCGTATCGTTGGTATGCAGGCGGACCGCATTTTCAGCCGCACACTGGATTTCGGCGGTATCCTCAAGGATTACCATGCGATCATCTGGAGCAGCTGAAACGATCTCTGCGATGATTGCGTTGGCGAGCGTCGTCTTGCCGGAGCCGGTGCCCCCGGAAATGACGATGTTCATGCGGGCGTCGATCGCGCTGCGGATGGCGGACGCCTGCGCCTCCGTCATCACCTTCGAGGTCACATAGCCGTCAAGCGGGATGAGACGCGAGGCGCGCCGACGAATGGTAAACGTCGGGCTTGAGACGACGGGCGGCAGCAGCCCTTCGAACCGATGGCCACCGATCGGCAGTTCGCCGGAGATGATTGGGTGCTCGTCGTCTGCCTCCGACTGCAGCGCGTGGGCGACGCTGCCGATGACCACTTCCGCAGCTGCTGGTGTCATCATCCCGGCTCCAGCCACACCGTGGCCGAGCCGTTCGATGAACAGTCGGCCGTCGGGGTTGAGCATGATCTCGACCACTGTCGCATCATCAAGTGCGACGCAAAGCTGGTCGCCAAGTGCGTCCTGCAGCTTTCGGACCAGGCGTGGATGGGAACGGAGCTGGGTCACGCAGCGCTCCGGATATTCTGGCGCGCAACGTGCAAGAAAACGGACTGGTAGCCCATTGGACGGACGCGATCGAAGCTCTTCGCATCGGCTGGCAGGGAGCCTGCGATCGCGATCGTATTGCCGATTTCCCTCGGCTCCCCGAGCCGCTTCATCGGCCACCCGGCGCGATTGAGGATCCGCTCGAAGCGGAGGTCGGTCGCCGTGACGATCTCGTCGTAGCCGTTGGCCATCGACCACTCAATGATGGCGGCGAACATGGTGAGCGTGGCGAGATGAAGCTGGCTCCCTCCCCTCGCCTCCTCCAGAGTCGTGTCGACGCAAAACCTCGAGCTCTCCACCATGTTGGGGGATGCGCGCAGTGAACCGCTTGCAAGGAGCTGGGGGAAGGTTCTTTCCAGCATGGTTGGCCCTTGCGCCGGCAACAGCCGAGCGCATCCGACCACGCGGGTGTCTTCGGTCACAGCAAGGATGTAGGTGGGATCGAGCGTGTCGTATTCGTCGAACTCGCCGGATTCTGTGACGGAGACATCCCATTCCAGGCGGCCCCGGAAGACCATCGCGCGAAGTCGGTGCATCTGTGCCAGTTCATCGGAATGATGGGCGTATCGGTCAGGTGAAACGGTCAGGATCCGCATGTCTTTCTCCGCTTGTTTCGGACATGCGCAGAAAGATCACCTGAAAATCGATGTGGCCATCTGCAGATCTGCAGTCGGTGATTCTACCGTTTGAACGACAAAGCAGTCGTCACCCGCAACGGCCTGGGTCAGCGAGATGAGCTGTTGCAACTGCAAATCTGCAGTTTCCACTGACTATACCCAACTGACGAAATCTGCCTAACTGGCGGAAAGATATCGCGGATTCGCTGAGCCGCGTAGATTCCCGGCGCGTGCGTTAACTTGTTGTTAACCTTAAATGTCTTGCAGCGCGATGGGAATCGGACGATAGTTTCGCAAATGATGGCCGCAGAGCCATTTTTTCGAAAGTGAAGACCTCCGGGAAATAGTTCGCAAAATGAGCACTGAGCTGCAGAACAGGTTTGATATCGAGATCGCCCAGCAGGGGTCGAAGATCTCAAGCGCGTTGCATATGTTGCGCAGCCAGCAATACCCGCCGGACGCTCGCAAGGGATTGCGCAAGTTCCAGCTTGCGGAAGTAGCCGATTTCATGGGCGTGACGCAGACGCATCTGAGGCAACTCCATTCTGATGGCAAGGGGCCGGAGATCGAGTCGGTTGGCGGACGCCGGTATTATACAGCGGACCAGATGCTCGAGCTTCGGGATTATCTCGAGGCAAACAAGAAGTCCGACAAGCGGTACTACGTGCCCAGGCGCCGGGAAGGCGAAGCGATGCAAGTCGTTTCGGTTGTCAACTTCAAGGGAGGAAGTGGCAAGACCACCACGGCTGCACACCTCGCCCAGTATCTTGCCCTCACCGGCCATCGTGTGCTCGCGGTCGACCTCGATCCGCAGGCTTCGCTGACCTCCCTCTTCGGGATCCAGCCGGAGCTTGACGACACCGCCTCTCTCTATGAGGCGCTTCGCTTCGATGACGAACGCAAATCGATCGCGGACGTGATCCAGCCGACCAACATCCCGGGACTGGATGTGGTTCCGGCGAACCTGGTTCTCCAGGAATACGAATATGACGTGCCGCTGGCGATCTCGTCCAGGAAGGGCGAGGACGGTCGGCTGTTCTACATGCGGATCGCCAGCGCCCTCAAGCAGGTCGATGACAAGTATGACGTCGTCGTCATCGACTGCCCCCCTCAGCTGGGGTATCTGACGATCACCGCCCTCATGGCCTCGACAGGCATCCTCATCACCATCCATCCGCAGATGCTGGACATCATGTCCATGAGCCAGTTTCTCATGATGCTCGGCGGTATCATGGGGCCGGTCGCCGAGGCCGGGGCGGAGATGCGGGTGCAGTGGTTCCGCTATCTGATCACGCGCTTCGAGCCGACGGATATTCCCCAGACCCAGATGGTCGGGTTCATGCAGTCGATGTTCGCACAGCAGATGCTGAGAAACCACGTGGTGAAGTCCACCGCGATCTCAGATGCGTCGATCAAGAAGCAGACCCTGTACGAGGTCGAGCGTGGCGAGTTCGTCCGCGCGACCTACGACCGGGCAATGGAAAGTCTCAATGCCGCCAACGCGGAAATCGTTGAACTCATCCATGGTGTCTGGGGGCGAAAATGAGACACTTGTCAGCCGTTTTTTTTGCCGTTTTTGCGAGCGCGATGAATGGCTTGTCGCAGTTGAACGCTCATCCGGAGGTCGCCCATGTCGCGTGAAAATCCGTTCGCCAAGCTGGACATGGCGGCTATCTCGGCGAGCCAGACGCCAACCAAGCCCGGCTACGGCATGACAGGGGCCGCCAAGACAGTCGTCCGCTCCATAGAGGATATGGCCGAGAACACCAAGAAGCTGATGGAAGGCGAGGTGATCGTGGATCTTGATCCGCGGCTAATCGATGCCTCTTTCGTTGCCGACCGTCTGTCCGACGATGGGGAGGAGTTTCAGGAGCTGCTCCAGGCGATCAAGGAATCAGGGCAAACGACGCCTATTCTGGTTCGTCCGAGCTCGACGGACGCCAAGCGATATATGGTGGTGTTCGGCCATCGTCGCCTCAGGGTCGCGCGCGAGCTTGGAGTTCCGGTCAAGGCAATCGTCAAGAAGCTGGACGACACCACCTCGGCCATTGTTCAGGGCCAGGAAAATGCGGCGCGGTCAAACCTGTCCTTCATTGAGCGCGCCTATTTCGCTCAGAACCTGATTACCTCCGGCATGACCAAGGAGACCGTTCGTTCCTCGCTTGCCATTGACGAAGCGATGCTCTCGAAGATGCTCGCGGTCGTCGAGGCAGTTCCGGCATCAGTTATCACTGCCTTGGGTGCGTCCAAGAAGATAGGGCGCGACCGGTGGCTGAGCCTCCGCCAGCTGGTCCTTGCCCCTGCCCTGTCCAAGGTCGCGGTTGAGTACGTGGAGTCGACCGAGTTTCAGGCGCTGCCTGAAAGCGACCGCTTCGACAAACTCCATGATCACCTGAAGCGATACAAGGCCAGGTCAGCCGCCAAGAAGCCGAAAGCTGAAGCTCCTGTCCGGGACTGGACCTCGGCCGATCGCGCTTTGAACGTGGTGATGAATTCGAAGGCAAGGAAGGTGGCCATCGAACTTACCAATGTTGAAGCCAAGCCGTTCAGCGAGTGGCTGACTTCACACATGGGTCGTTTGTACGAGGAGTACAAAGGATCGAAATCTGAAACAAACGGAGACTAAACCGCAAAAGAAAAAGGCCCCCAAACGGCGAACCGTGGAAGCCTCTCTCGTCATCTCTAGCAGGATCGAGAATCGCATTTCCCGAAATCACAGTCAAGAGTCTTGGCGCCGATTTGGTGAGCGGATTTCCTTTGCCTGAAGCAAGGTAAGAGAAAAATGCAGACGGGACATGTGACGACGCCCTTTGGGCGGCGGCCGATGTCGCTCGCCCTGGTACGCAGCCAGATGGCGATCGAGAATCCGCGGCTGGAAGCGCGCATCGAGAAGTGGAAGGTATTTCGGGACGTATGTGAGGCACGGGAACGGCTGGGCATCCAGGACCGGGCACTCGCCGTCTTGGATGCCCTGCTGACGTTTCACCCTCACGCGGAACTCGATCCGAGCCAGGGCCTGGTCGTATTCCCATCCAACGCCCAGTTGTCAGTGCGGGCTCATGGAATCACCGAGACGACGCTGCGCCGGCAACTGGCCGCGCTTGTCGATGCCGGCCTTATCCTGCGACGCGACAGCCCGAACGGTAAGCGCTACGCGCACCGCAACCGGGACGGCGAGATCGAACAAGCCTACGGGTTTGACCTTACACCGCTGCTGGCGCGTGCCACGGAACTCGCCTCGATGGCACAGGACGTCGCCGCTGAGCGCGTGCGCTTTCGTCGGGCAAGGGAAGCGCTGACGATCTGCCGCCGCGATGTGCGCAAATTGATCTCGGTCGCGTTGGAAGAGGGCGCTGCGGGCAATTGGGATCAGGTCGAGTCCGAGTTTGTCAGCATCCTCGCACGCCTCCCGCGCCATCCGAACCGTTTACAGGTGGAGGCCACGCTCGAAGAAATGGAGCTCCTGCGGGAGGAGGTGCTCAACATCCTGGAAACGCAGCTTAAAACGGATGAAATGCATGGCAATGCCACTCAGGATGACCGTCACATACAGAATTCAAATACCGAATCCATAAATGAACTTGAACCTAGCTCCGAAAAAGAACAGGGCGGAAGCCTCGGGTATAAGCCACAAACCGAGAGCGCGCCGATCGAGCGGGGAAACGCGAAGCCTGAACCTATAAAGGCTTTCCCGCTTGGAATGGTTCTCCGGGCCTGCCCCCAGATCACTGATTATGGGCCCGGCGGGCGCATCGAGCACTGGCGCGAACTCATGAAGGCGGCCATCGTTGTGCGCTCGATGCTAGGCGTCAGCCCCTCTGCCTACGAGGAGGCCTGCAACGCCATGGGGCCGGAGAATGCCGCTGTGGCTATGGCATGCATTCTCGAGAGGTCGAATTTCATAACGTCAGCAGGCGGCTATCTGCGGGATCTTACCAGGCGCTCTGAGCGCGGGGAGTTTTCGCTTGGGCCAATGCTGATGGCTCTCATGAAGGCAAACGAGCAGGGAAATCGAAGGACTGCATGATGTTGGCAAGGCGCCGCGGCCCGCAAGCAGGAAATTGGCCCTCATCCGTCGGAGGAAGGTCACTTGTCAGCCGTTTTTTTTCGTGATTTCCTCTGCTGATACAGGGAGTTACTGGCGCTGAATGTCAGTTCCGAGGGGCGTCAGGCAATGTGGAAAGCAAAAGAAAAGCAGATCGGCGTCGAGCAGATCAACGGTCACGTGCCAAGGAGGAACCGCTTGATCACCGGTCGGGCGCCGGAGAATACCGAAATGCTGTTCACACCCGCCGAGCTGTACGGGGCGATGGCGCAATGCTCCAGCAGGGCGAAGATGGACCAGCGCGCCGCGAGGGCTCAGGTTCAGATGTGCCGACACCTCATCGCCCGACACGTCGATGACAAGAATGAACGCTTTGCTTTGCTAGAAACTGCCCGGACGCTCAAGGACTACGTAGGAAAGACGATGACCGGCCTGGTCGGCGACGGCATTGCCTATCTCCAGATGGTCCGGGATGGATATCGCTGGGTAGATCATTTCGAAAACCATGAAGTCCACGGCAAACGTCCGACCACTCGTTCTCCGGATTACGTCTTCAGCCGTTCGGGGGATATGTTTGTCGCCCTTGCGGAGTCGAAAGCGACCAAGGGAGCGTCCAGGGCAGCATTCACGAAGACTGTCAGGGAAGGCTACAAGGAGCAGGTCGAGCCTTATCTGGGTCGCAAAATCGGTTCCTGGGTAGCGTCGCATGGCTATGCGGTCGGCAGCTGGATGAAATCTGTAAAGAAAGCGGAGATATTCATCGACCACACGGCAAATGATGGACTACCCCCCGGAGACAAGGACGACGGCCCCTCCGAACGCTCTGATCCAAGAGACGTGCGGTTTGGCAGCTATTGCGGTGTGCTGACTCTTCTCTTCGGGCCCGAGGTCGGGGAGGCTGCCCGCGATCGTACCTGGAGACCTTCCGAGCAGAGCTTTACCACGGTTGAATGGCTCGGCCGAACCTGGATTGTTGGAGAAGACGCAGAGTGGGAGCCGCTGGTCATCATCTTTGCCTTCATCGAGTCAAGCGAAGGCGGGATCGACCTCATGGCAGAACTTCCAGAGTTTACAACGGATCTCGTCGAGGCAGCAAAGCGATCCGGAGGAGCAATCTTTCCAGACGGATTCGCGGTCCTGGGTCGCGACGAGGATCTAAACCTCTATTCGACGATATTGGTGAAACCGCCGGCGCAAGCAGAGCCTGCCTTGGTCGAACGCGAGCTAGAGGCAGAAGGCCTTTCCGCCGAGGGAATTTCGGTGATCGATGCTCGCTCGTATGCTGCCCCTCATACTGAAGTCGCTGAGGAGAAGCAGACGCTGCTCTACCTCACTCGGGATTAGGGGTGGAATTTGTACGGCCACTTTGTCAATCGGCGTTGAATATTGACCCCTTATTGGAGTGAACCCCTCGGGCTGGACCACGGGAGCAAGAAAAACTGATACACTCTGCGGGCCTCTATCGGAGAAGGCTCATGAAGTCCCGAGGTCCA
>NZ_JAUSWH010000031.1 GCF_030815125.1 Allorhizobium paknamense | reverse complement strand
TCATAACCTGAAGGCCGCAGGTTCAAATCCTGCCCCCGCAACCAATTCCAAACATAAATCAATTACCGCTCCCATCAGGGGGCGGTTTCGGCGTTTTAAGGCCGGAAAACACAAACAAAGTAATCCTGGACCTGAGGTAAGGTGGCGCAGCTGCAGATGTGCAGAATGTACCCTCTCTAAGGCTATACGCACCAATCCAGCCAATCGACCATCAGACGATGTGCAATGGTTCCCCGTGCAGGGGCCTTCGGGCCATCCGATGTCAAATCGATCATCGCCCTGATCTCGTCGCGGGAAAACCAGCGGCAATCCGCCAGCTCGTTCTCGTCGCGCTGGATGTCGAAGCTCAAGGCCTCGGCATAGCAGCCGATCATCAATTGGTGCGGCATGGGCCAGGGTTGTGAGGCATGGTAGCGTACGCGGCCAATGGTGATGCCGGATTCCTCATAGGTTTCCCGCCGTACGGCGTTTTCGATCGTTTCTGCTGGTTCCACGAAGCCAGCCAGGCAGGAATACATGCCCTCTGGAAAATGCCCGCCGCGCCCCAGCAGGCACCGGTCATTCGCCTCATCGATCGTCATCATGATGACCACGGGATCGGTGCGGGGGAAGGAGACACGGCCGCAAGCAGGGCATTCGCGTCTATAGCCGCCGATCCGCGCTTCCATCGGCTGGCCGCAACTGCCGCAGAAGCGGTTTTCGGCATTCCAGTGCAGAAGGCTGAAGCCTTGAGCGGCCTCTCCGAGCAATTCCGGGTCAAGCTCTGCCTCGCGAAACAGTTCACGACCGGAAAGCAGCTTATAGCCCTCGCCGATCTTATCTTGGGCAATGCCGAGCGGCAGGGCAATGCGTGGCTCGCCACTTGGGCGACGGCCGAGAAGCACGGCATTGTCGAGGTCAGGATCCAGCCCTGCCAGTTCATAGGCTGCGAAAAGCGGGTCCAGCACCTGTTCTTCATGCTTCAGCAGGATCTTGTTGCCGACATAGGCCAGCACATGCATGCCTTCCACCTTGAAGGCCTCCGAAAGGCTTTCCTCCGAACGATGTTCGGCATACCGCTCCAGCCCGTTTCCGGCAAAGGCGGTGAGTACACTTGCCTCGCCATGCGGGGCGCTGCTGTCGAAAAGCGATTTCGTCATTATAGCACAGCCTTCTGCAATTCTGCCTTCAACGCCTCGAAGGCTTGTGGTTCGTATGGAACAGCCTGGCCGAAGCCCCAGATTGGCCCGGGCCAATTGGCATCGCCCTCGAAGCGCGCCACGACATGTACATGCAGTTGACGTACCATATTGCCAATGGCGGCGACATTGATCTTGGTGGCGCCGGTCATCGCCTTGAGCGCGGCACCGATTCTGGCCTGTTCGCGCGCCAGTTCCATCTGGTCTTCCGGTGAAAGGTCGAAAATTTCGCTGACATTGACGCGTTGCGGTACGAGGATCAGCCAGGGCCAGCGGCTATCCTTCGCCAGCCGCAGATCGGACAGCGTCAATGTCTGAATGGAAACGCTGTCGCGCTCCAGCCTCTCGTCCAGAATGAAGTGGGGCAAGCGTGTTTCTCCCGGGATTCTTTTCGCCATCTCATCCATCTCTAGCAGTTTTTTCAAGCCGTGACTTGCATTTGCCCGGAAGATTGCCGATATGGACTGTGGGAGGTTGGTGGTGGACGAGCCACTCGCCAACCGGGTCAGGTCCGGAAGGAAGCAGCCCTAACGAGCCCGGCTTGGGTCATCGTTCCAGCCTCCCACCTCTCTTCCCTTTTTGAGAGCCTTGTTCGAAAACCACGGGGACGCTGGCACCGCGATGAGCGAATTCGAGCCGACAGCCAAGGCTGATGCCACCCCCGGCGGATACCGGGTTCTGGCCCGTAAATACCGCCCCAGGGATTTTACGGATCTGATGGTCGGCCAGGAGCCGATGGTCCGGACCCTGACCAACGCCTTCGAGACCGGTCGTATCGCGCAGGCCTACATGCTGACCGGCGTGCGCGGGGTGGGCAAAACCACAACGGCGCGCATTTTGGCTCGCGCGCTGAACTACAAGACCGCCGATATCGACCGCCCAACTATAGACCTGAAGATTCCCGGCGAGCATTGCCAAGCGATCATGGAAGGCCGTCATGTCGACGTGATCGAAATGGATGCCGCCTCCCATACCGGTATCGATGACATTCGCGAAATCATCGAGCAGGTGCGCTACCGCCCTGTCTCGGCGCGCTATAAGGTCTATATCATCGATGAAGTGCACATGCTGTCGACCGCGGCCTTTAACGGCTTGCTGAAGACGCTGGAAGAGCCGCCGGAACATGTGAAATTCATCTTCGCCACCACCGAAATTCGCAAGGTTCCGATCACGGTCCTGTCCCGCTGCCAGCGCTTTGATCTGCGCCGCATCAGCGCGGGTGATCTCGTCGGACTGTTCTCCACCATCTTGTCGAAGGAAGGCATCGAGGCCGAGGCGGAAGCCCTGTCGATGATCGCGCGCGCGGCGGAAGGGTCGGCGCGTGACGGCCTTTCCCTGCTCGATCAGGCCATTGCCCATGGCGGCGGCCGCGTGGAGAGCGATGCCGTCCGCGCTATGCTTGGCCTTGCCGACCGCGCCCGCATTGTCGATCTCTTCGGCCATGTGGTGAAGGGCGATGTGGCTGCGGCATTGGCGGAATTCGCCAGCCAGTATGAGGCGGGCGCCAACCCGACGGTTGTGCTCACCGATCTGGCTGATTTTACCCATCTGGTGACACGGCTCAAATATGTCCCGAATGGCGCGAACGATCCCTCGCTGAGTGAAGTGGAGCGGGTGCGAGGTTCGGAGTTTGCCGAGGGCGTCGCGGTGACGACGCTGTCGCGGATCTGGCAGATGCTGCTCAAGGGCATTCCCGAGGTGGAAAACGCCTCCCGCCCCATGGGGGCTGCCGAAATGGTGCTGATCCGCCTTGCGCATGCCGCGCATCTGCCCTCGCCGGAAGAGGCAGCGCGGCGGCTCCTGGAGATGAGCCGCGATGGCGGCAGCGGTCAGGCGGCACCCGCGCCGCGTGGCGGCAATGGTGGCGGCGCATCCATGGCCTATGCCACGCAGGCAGTGGCACGGAGCGATGCTCAACCGCGGCCGCAGGGGCAGCCGCAGCCCACCGCGCATTTGCAGGCCGTGCCCAGTTCGCCGCAATCCGAAACCGTGGCACGGCGTGAGCCGCAGGCCCAGCCGCAAGTCCAGCCGAAGGTGAGGATTGCCTCGCTGGAGGATATCTCTGACCTCTGCACGAAGAACCGCGATCCGCGCCTGAAGGCCTTGCTACGGGCCTATGTGCGGCTTGTGAATGTCGAGCCGGGACGGCTGGAAATCAACCTGCCGCCGGATGCGCCGAAAACCATTGTCGGCGATCTGCAGCGCCGGCTTGAGGAATGGACCGAAATCCGCTGGATGGTCATTTTGAGCCGCGAGGCCGGTGGACCGACCCTTGCCGAGCAGGAAAAGAGCGACCACGAAGCCCGCATGACCGATGCGGCGGCGGATCCCGATGTCATGGCGATTTTGTCCCGCTTTCCTGGCGCCAAAATTACCGACGTGCGCATTCGCGCCGTTCAGGAAGAGGCGGAGGAACTCGCCCCGCCTGCCGTGGCCGAATCCGCCGAGGGCGATATTCTGCCGGGCGACGATATCGAGTTCTGACCGATATTTTGAATAAATAGGAGACAAAGATGCGCGACATCATGGGCATGATGGGCAAGGTCAAGGAAATGCAGGCCAAGATGGAGAAGATGCAGGAAGAAATTGCTGCATTGGAAGTCGAGGGCAAATCCGGCGGCGGTCTCGTCACCGTGGTCATGACCGGCAAGGGCGAGTTGCGCAGCCTCAAGATTGACCCCTCGCTCTTCAAGGAAGACGAGGTGGAAATCCTGGAGGACCTGATCGTTGCTGCCCATAAGGATGCCAAGGACAAGGCCGAAGCCGTCATGGCGGAAAAGACCAAGGCTATGACCGCCGGCCTGCCGATCCCGCCCGGCTTCAAGCTGCCGTTCTGAGATTGCGTGGATACCTTCCGGGCATCAGCGTGTCGCGCAAGTGACCTGTGATGTGGCGCAACATATTTAGAGCATTTCCAGGAAAAGTGGGAACCGGTTTTTCGCCCGGAAATGCGTTAAAACAAAGAGTTAGAGCATTTCAGTGTTTCCGTGAAACACTGAAATGCTCTAAATACAAAGCTTGAAAAGGCCGATCCGATAGATGTCAGATCGGCCTTTCGTTTATGGCAATCTGGCAGGCCTACAGCGCTGTGCTCCATATATGGAGCACAAAGGTTCGCTGTAGCGCTTTAAATCTGCTGTATAATTTTATCCTCAAATCGATTCCGATCTAAGGAATTATGCAGTCGTGCGTTCGAACGCGGCGTCATGATCATAGACCCGCCGACGGCCCCGGCCTCGGCTGCGACCGGCGGCAATCGTGACCGGCATCCGATTCAGGGCAAGCCTGCCGATGATGAAATAGAGCAGGAACGAGCCGACCTGATAGGCGGCGAGCGTGTCGATTTCCACGAAGGAGCGGATAAGCAGCAGCAGGGCCAGTCCGAACAACAGGCCTGCTTCCGGATCATGCGCGTTTGACAGCAGGCGTTTGAGATTGCCGAAGACGGCTGTCAGCATCAGCATGCACAGGTTCAGCAATCCCACGATGCCGAGTTCCACGGTCGTTTCGATATAGGTATTGTGGAAATGGAAGCCGTTGCGGGACTGGATGAAGAATTCCGCCCAAAGCCGCTCCGCCTCCGAAAAGCCCTGGACCCAATAGGCCTGGTAGCCCATGCCGAGAATGGGATTGAGCTTGGCAGCCTCCAGGCCCTGCGCCCAGAGATAGGTACGGCCCGTCAGCGTCGTATCCTTGCCGAAGGCTCCGAGGATCAGGGCAAAGCCGCCGCCATAGATAAAGGCGAAAGCTGCGACGATGCCGAAGAACGCACCACCGGCAAACAGCACCACGCGATGGCGGGGGGAAAGCCATGTCACGGCCTTGAGGATAACTGACGCCCCGATAATGACAATGACGGTGAGAACCGATGTGGCGGATTCGGAGGCGAACAGGCAATAGGCCGCCATCAGGCAGACGACGCCGTAGACCGGCAACAGCAGCAGGGTCCAGTCACGCTGGATGAACAGAGAGGCAAAGACGAAATAGATGCCGAGGGAGGCGAAGAAGCCGAGCTGGTTTTTGGATTCGAACGCGCCGACGAAGCTGAAGGACCCATCCAGCGCATCGGCGATATAGTGGCCGAAGGCCAGCGAATAGGCGAGCACCAGGCCTGTACCGAAAATCGCGCCTCGGGTGAAATTGTGCATGCTGACCACACGTACGGCCAGCAGGGCGCAAAAGATGTGGGTCAGATACTGGATGGAGGAGCGCAACGTCGTGGGCGGCGCCGCTGACCAGAAGGTGGATACGAAAGCCAGGATGGCGAAGCTGTAGATCCAGAAAAAGCGCCGGTAATCGCCAAGCACCCGGCGGTAATTGACCAGCAGCGGCAGGAACCAGAGCCCGTAGAACACGAGAATGGAAATAGAGCCTATGCGGGCCGAGTAGGCAAAGATGAACAACGACAACGCCGTCGCTGCCATCACGTAAAGCCCGTTGGCATTGGGATCGACGATAAGGGCTTTGGGAATGCGCATCCACACCTCATACCAGGACACGAAGATGCGGTCGCGTCCTCACCCTGAAAGCTTGCGGCAAACCCTGATCGGCACGCCGTCGCAAAGGAATACCAGATGTCCTGGCGAATGTCCCCGCTATCAGCGCATGGCGGGACGATCGAGCTTCACATTCACCTTCACCACATCGCCCGGCAGGACCTTGGTGTTTTCATCCACAGCCGTCTCGGTGGCCTTGCCATCCTTCTCGCGCACGATGGAATAAGCCACATTGATCTGATCGTCCGGACCCTTGGTCGCGGCACTTTCCGCCGATTGCAGCAGGGCTTCCGCCATCAGGCCGCGATTGGTGGAGAGCTTCAGGTCGATCTCATCAAGCTGGGCTTCGGTATCCTGCAATTCCTGGGCAAGCTGCGCGTCCCAGTCGTTCTTGGTGGTCTTCTCGTCCTGAACGGCCTGGTTCAGGTCCTGCTTGGCCTTGAGCGTCGAGGTATCGATATCCAGCAGGTTGGATTGCAGATCCGATACCTGCTGTTCGGCCGAGAGCTTGCGGGAACTGAGCGCCAGACCCTGTTCGCTGAGGCTGTTGACCTTGTCGCGATCCTCCTCGACCAGCTTGAGCTGGCGGGTCTGGGTTTCGGACTTCTTGCCGAAGGCTTCGATCTGGGTGTTCAAAAGGCTCTTCAGGTCGGCGAGCGAGGACAATTGCGCCTGCAATTTCGCGCCGCGCGAATTCATGATCGCCTTTTCCGAATCGAGCAACTGGTTGAGATCCGGGATGTTCTTGAAATTATCCGGGATCTCGATCGCGGTCTTGCCCTGCATTTCCGCCACCAGCCTTAGCCTGCGCACCAGAAGGCGGTTCCGCTCGGCAATCAGCACGTCGCCGTCGCCCTTGGCCTGGAGAAAGTCGCGGGCGAAACGCTGGCCGGCATCGGCGCGGCGCAGGCCGCCTGCAACGCTCACCGCTTTCAGCACGGTCATGCCGGGGGCGTAGGGAAACTGACCGGGTGTCTGCACGGCGCCCATCATGAAGATCGGCCGGTATTCGGCGATTTCCACCGAGGCCGAGGGACGGTCGCGCAGACCGAAAAGCTGCTGCATGCGCTTGCCGATATCTTCGGAGACGTCCTCTGTCGTGCGACCGGCTGCGGACAGTTCTCCGAGGAAGGGAATGGAAACCTTGCCGGATGCGCCAATGGCGTAATCGCCGCTGACGGCGGTCCAGTCCCGCACAGCGCCCTCCGCCGTCTGCCATTCCGCCACGCGAACCCTGAGCTTGTCCATGACGCCGAGATGATACTCGTCAGCATGGGCCAGCCCTGCCAGCGGCAGGGAGAGGGAAAATGCCAGTGCGACCGAGAGGGCACGGCCGCCGAGACGGGAGAGGGAGGTACGGTCAGCCTGCATGGCTTCTCCTGTGATCCTTCGACAAGCACATCATCGGAACTGCTTTTGGAGACAAGCACGAGGTACGATGATCTGCCGACACTATGTCTGCTTTCAGTTCCATCCGCTACAGCGCCGTGCGCGCTATATGGCGCACAAAGGTTCGCTGTAGCACTTTAAATCTGCTGCGTAATTTTCACCTTAAATCGATCTCGATCTAAGGAATTATGCAGTAAACACGATTTTGGTCAAAGCTGGTTGACCTTTTTTACGCGTTTTCCCGGAAGGCGCTTGCCGCGCCGTTCCGGAGCTGGATCTGACAGAACCTAATCTTGAATACGGGCAGCGCCTTAATAGCTGCCGCGGGACAGGCACACGGCGGGAACGGTCTTGATCATGATCATGACGTCCTTCACCAGAGACCAGTTCTTCACATACTGCGTATCCATGGCAACCCGGGTTGCGTAGGAGACATCGTTGCGACCGCTCACCTGCCACAGGCCGGTGAGACCGGGGCGGGTCTGCAGATAATAATGCGCGGCGGCCTCGTACATTTCCAATTCGTCTTCAACAACCGGACGCGGGCCGACAATGCTCATCTCGCCACGAACGATGTTGAAAAGCTGCGGCAGTTCATCGAGGCTGAGCTTGCGCAGGACGGAGCCGACAACGGTCACGCGCGGATCGTTCTGAAGCTTGCGCGTCGTGCGCCATTCTTCGTAGGCTTCCGGATTGTTACGAAGATAATCCTGGAGCACCTTGTCGCCATTCTGCACCATGGTGCGGAACTTCAGGCAATGAAAATGCTGGCCGTTATGACCGACCCGGCGATGGCCGTAGAAAACAGATCCGCCGTCCGTGAGCTTCACAAGGGCGGCGATCAAAAGGAAAAGCGGGCTGAACAGCACAAGCGCCATGCAGGCGATCAGGATATCGAGACTGCGCTTGGATATTCCCCCCACCGGCTGGGTGCCGGCTGCGATCGATGTAAAATACGGCGTGCTGGCCGATCTGGTCGCGGACTTCATAGAGGTAACTCCATTGACGTGGGCGATTGCTCCGGTCCCGAGGGACGCTGGTTGACTGGCCCTAGTGTGTGTTGAGAATGTGTCGTTAGCAATCCCACCCCGATCAAAACCTTCCAGCCATCGGAATGATAGAAATTACGCCATATGTTCAGTCAATAATAAATTTGGAGTATATTTCGAGGTGGCGCTGTCATTACATCGTCATCTATTTCGATGTTCCCATGTAATTCTTGTTAACCTTCCCATTAACGGAATCTTTTCTATTTTATTTTTACACGGGCTGAGGCAAGTTATCACATAATTGCCCCATTTTGGCAAAACATTCGTAACGGTCTCCAAGACCAATGCCCCACTTATTGCATTGCGTCATTATATTGCGACGCACATATTTTTATCGATATGTGCTAATGTTGTAACAATTTGTGATCCAAATCCATCAAAGTTTCGGCATTTCGGCAACCTCAAACTCATAATTCGAGCCCTCCGAAGGGCAAAATTAAATCGATTTCATTGCCGCGCGCTGTTGTGAGGTCCGGATGAGTCTCTCGGCGCAACCCTGCGAAATGCTTAGAATTTCCTTAATTCTGCGCAAAAAATTGAGACATTTGTGTAACGAACCTGAAAGTCCTTGCCGCTATAAGACCAAAGAGAACTGTGCAAATGCGTCGGAACCGCTGTCGCAGATTGAAAGACCAAGGCGCTGACTCTATATTCATAGGGCCTTGGAGGAGAAGGCGACGGACATGATTCATGCAATGTCTAACCGGGAGGAGGCTCGGTCGATGAAAGCGCCCAAAGTTTTTTTCAGTATGATTGGCGCTTTGGTGATCTTCGCGCTCATCACTTACTATCTGACCGGTTCCATCGGTTCCACCGCGCTGAAAACCGTACTTTGCGCCGTTCTTATTCAGGTGGGCTATTTCTGTGCCATGCTCTACCTGGTGTATCGCGAATCGCAGGCGCGCAAGGCGAAGGGTCGCGTCATGGCTGCGGGTGTCGTGCGTGAGGATGGTGTGCGGGAAAGCAAGGCTGTGACCTCCCTTCAGGACGGTTCTCACGGCGTTTTGCGAAATCACTGAGCATTCCCTCTTTTCTCCCGGTCGCTTTTCGGCCAAAATCCGCGAACATGCTGATGGGCGAAGCTTTGTCTTGCTTGTCACGTGGTGCGCTGGCACCGAAATGCGGTGTCAGAGGTCGATATTGGAGCAAGAGTGGTCGCAGGACATATGATCATAGCCGGAACGAAAGCTCCGGATAATCTTGCTCCCGCACGAATGTGCTCGAGGCCCGGGAACGGCTTCGAACAGAAGTACGGGAGTACGCAATGACGGGAAGTTCCACCGTATGCGTCATCATCGCTGCCAAGAATGCCGCGGCGACCATTGGCAGGGCTGTTCGGTCTGCTCTGGCGGAGCCGCAGACCGCCGAAGTCGTCGTCGTGGATGATGGCTCGACGGACGGAACCGGTGCTGAGGCTCTTGCCGCAGACGATGGCAGCGGTCGTCTGAACATCATTCGCTTTGAAACCAATCGCGGTCCGGCCGCAGCGCGCAACCGCGCCATCGAGGCTTCCAAAGCGCCCCTGATTGCCATTCTCGATTCGGACGACTTCTTCCTGCCGGGCCGGTTTGCCCAGATGATGGCCGAGGACAACTGGGATTTCATTGCCGACAATATCGTTTTCGTGAAGGAAGAGAGCGTTGCCCAGGTTTCGACCGGCGTCGGACGTTTCCGGCGCGAAGCGCGAATGCTGGATCTCGAGGATTTCATTCTGGGCAATATTTCCCGGCGCGGAGAGCAGCGCGGCGAGATCGGCTTCCTCAAGCCCGTGATGCGGCGCGATTTCCTGGAGCGCCACGGGCTGCGCTATAACGAAAAGCTGCGTCTGGGAGAAGATTACGACCTCTATGCCCGCGCACTCGTGGCCGGTGCGCGCTACAAGATCATTCATAGCTGTGGCTATGGCGCGGTGGTGCGTCATGATTCGCTGAGCGGCAAACACCGCACCGACGATCTGAAACGCCTTTACGAGGCCGATCAGGCGATCCTTGGCACCGACGGCCTGACAGAGCGCCAGCGCGACCTGCTGTTGCAGCACGAGCGCCATATTCGCGACCGCTACGAACTGCGGCATTTCCTGGATCTGAAGAACAATGATGGGGCGCTTGCGGCGATTGCCTACGCGCTCAGCCATCCCCAGGCCGTTCCGGCCATTGTCGGCGGTATTGCCGCCGACAAGAAGGAAGCCTTTATCGGCTCAAAAGCCCCGACCCCGCAGCCCACCACCGGCTCGCTGCGCTTTCTTTTGCCGGTGATGACGGAAGCCGATCAGAGATAGTCCTGGCGGATGCCGTCTATCACCTCGAGGAAGCGCGCTTTGCGCGCTGCAAGCGTGCTGTCGCTGCTCAGTTGCGGCTTTTGTTTCACAGCCTGGCGAAGACCGAGAACGGCTGGCACGGCCAGGGCCTGCTTGGCGATCTGCCGCAGACCGCCCTGCTCGGCCACTGGCGCCGGTGCGGTCGTGGGCGCTGCGTGGTGACCTGTCTGAGTGGCGCTCTCTTCCGGTGCTGCAAACCCCATGCCCCAGAACCGCGCGTTCTTCATCTTCGCTTCCGCACGGGTCGACACCGGGATCTTGTGCGGGCGATAGGTTACGCCAAGGCTTTCAGCCCAATCGTTCCATTTGAAGCTGTTGATGGCGGAAGAGGTGCTGACCGCCACCCACGGCACACGGAAAGCATCGGCCAGAATGGCGCCATGCATGGATTCGGCAATGATCAGGTCGGACTGCGCGATTTCCCGGATCACGAACTTCGCTTCACCGCAGGGGTCGATGTAGTGCATGCCCGCCATTTTCGCTGCGAAAGCCCAGACGCCGGAAATCGCCGATTCCCAATGGGGCACGAAGCTGACAGCATGGCGCTTTCCAAGGCCCTGGAATTCAGGCATCTCGGCGACCATCACTGCTGGATCGACCACGCCCTTTTCCGGCGGCAGGCCGAGCTTTGCCGCAGTTTTCGGCCCGCGCACCGAGCGGATGTCCCATTCCCGGGGATTGCTCATGTCGGGCAGATTGCCATAACCGAAGCCGCTGCCAATCACCAGCTTGTGCTGCTCACGGGGCAGAAGCTGATCGTTCAGCACGGTCCCAACACCCACCAGCAGCGTTTCCGCATGCACATCCCTCAGGCCCGGCAGCAGAAAATCCCAGAGCCAGAGATTGAGGTCGTCGCCAAAGTTTCCGTGGCTGGATTCCCAGTAAAAAGGCTTCATGTCTGATGGTTCCAAATGGTCTTGACGGCGATGGCGGAAATTCTGTCCCGAAGGCTCTTGCCGCAATGCAGCAATTCCCTTTATATCAGGGGATTATTAGCATTACGCAAGAGCCTCGTTTGGGATGACGGAGAAGATGTGCGGCCTGATCCGGTCTGGCGTCGACCAAATTCGGGTGGATTGCCTCACAGGCACGATCGCTTCATGCCGCGCCATTCTCATGGAGCAAGGGCTGCGATAGAGACGATCTCAACAATGCCCTGACGCATTGCGTGGCCGCAGGTTTACATCTGCGCGCAGAACGGGTCCATCGGGTTGTCTGGCGCGCAGCACCATTGGCCAGGATTTTGTTTTGCATCGGAGGGAGCGGGGAGCCGGTTCTCAACGGACCGTCCGATACCCGGGAAGCTTTAAGGGTCGCAGGCGATGTCGCATAGCGTAAATGCCAAGTCCATCACCCGAAACGTTGCCTGGAGCGTGCTGTCCAAGACCGGCACGTTCGGCCTGAAATTCGTGACGGTGCCGATCCTGGCGCGGCTTCTGACGCCTGACCAGTTCGGCGCGGTGGCTGTGGCGCTGACGGTGGTGCAGTTTCTGGCGATGATCGGCGGGGCAGGTTTCGGGGCAGCGCTCGTCATTCAGGAAGACGAGGATAAGGACACGATCCACTCGGTCTTCTGGGCCAATCTCCTCACCGCCTGTGTGATGGCTGGGCTGCTCTTCCTGTTTGCAAGGCCTGTCTCGGCTCTGTTCGGTGCGGAGGAAGCAGCGCCTCTCGTTCAGATCATGGCGCTGCTGATCCCGCTGCAATTGACCGGTGACGTGGCCTATGCGCTTTTGGCGCGGCGCATGCAGTTCAGCCAGGATGCCGTCTGGAGCATGATTTCCGAAACGGCGGGCGCGCTGATTGCGGTGGGCATGGCGCTTTATGGCTATGGCGTTGCCGCCCTGGTGGCGCAGCTCTTTTCCTCGGCTCTGATCCGGCTTTGCGGGCTTTATGCGGTTTCCGGCTATGTGCCTGCTTTCCGCTTCAAGCTGAAGCGGATTTTGGCGCTGGGCCGCTTCAGCCTGGGGATGATGGGGTCGGAAATTGCCAATTTCGTCACCTTCCAGTCGCCGATGGTGGTGATTTCCCGCTATCTCGGTCTGACCGACGCAGGGGCCTATTCTGCCGCAAACCGGTTTTCCAGCATACCCAACCAGGTGGTGCTGTCGGCGGTGATGGGCGTACTCTTTCCGGCGTTCAGCGCCATGACCCATGACGGGGAACGCCGTTCGCAGGCGCTGATGCTCAGCACGCGGATCACCACCGTTCTGCTGGCGCCGATGATGTTCGGCATGTGGGCGCTGGCCGAACCTGCCATGCTGGTGCTATTCGGGCCGCAATGGGCCTGGGCCTGGCCTGTGCTGGGGTTGCTGGCCTTTTCCAAGGCGATCCTGACCCCCTGCAGCACCTTCATTCCCTATCTGAAGGGGGTAGGGCATGGGGATACGCTGTTCTGGTGGGCGGTGATCCGCGCGGTCTTTACGACGGCGGCGGTCGCCGGGACAGCGCTTTACGGCACACTGACGGACGTGATGATTGCACTCTGCGTGGTCAATGCCGTGGTGCTGTTCGGCTATAGCTTCGTCGTGTTCCGGGCGGATGGCACGCCTTTCCTGAAAGGGTTTGTCTTGTCCACCCGCCCCATGGCCTCGGCTTTTCTCATGGCGTTCGCCGTGCGCTTCGGTCTCGATCGCCTCCACGATCTGCTGCCTAATCCGGTGTTGCAGCTGGTGCTGGGTGCGGTGGCCGGAGGCGCCATTTATGGGGTGCTGGTCATCCTGACCGAGCGGGATCTGCTGCACAAGTTGAAGGATATGGTGCAACGCAGAAGACAGGCGCGGCTTTCGCCGCATGCAGCCTGATCCGGGCGTTCTGCCCCAATCCAGGGGTGAAAGCAGAGGAAATGGGTGTGATTTCCGCTCCGCGTCGCCGTGCAGAGCAGAAAGATTAACTCATGGTTAAACTTCGCTGATAGCTTTTTCTCTATCTGTTTTAAAGGATTGAAAGAAAAAGCTTCTCTTGATTTCTCTGCGGTGACGCATGTCGCATTTGGGGGTCTGTTCAGGCGAGAAAAATGTCGAAAGGCAAACAAATCCTAAATTTTTTTGCTGCACTGCCATATTTTTCGAGGCACATTCCCATAGTGTTAAGGTATGGAGCCGGCCCGAAGGACCGGCGGATTGTGGGGAACGAGGTCTGATGAAGACGCCGCCGGAGAGACGGATGAAGATCCAGAAACAGCCTGTGCTGTTGCCGGTGGCGCTTGAAGCCAAAGGAGAAAGACGATGACGTCGATCCGGATCGCCAGCCCGATCTTTGCCATGGCCGCGCTCGTCGCGCAGGCCGCCCATGCCCAGGATGCCGCCACCGGCGCATCCTTCGTAGACGATTTCAATACGCTCGACATGAAGCGCTGGTATATTTCCGATGGGTGGAACAATGGCGCACACCAGAATTGCACCTGGTCGAAGAAGAATGTGAAGGTGGAGGACGGCAATCTTGTGCTGACCTTCGACAAGCAGCCCGTCAAGGATCGGGATTTCGCCTGTGGTGAAATTCAGACCAAGCAGGTCTTCGGCTATGGCACCTATGAGGCGCGGCTGAAGGCGGCCGATGCCTCCGGCCTCAACTCGGCCTTCTTCACCTTCATCGGCCCGATGAACAAGAAGCCGCATGACGAGATCGACTTCGAGATTCTCGGCAAGAACCTCAATGCCGTTCAGGTCAATCAATATGTGTCCGCCAAGGGCGGTAACGAAAAGATGGCCGATGTCCACGGCGGCGCCAACAAGGGTTTCAACGACTACGCCTTCGTCTGGCAGAAGGATAGCCTGCGCTTCTACGTCAACGGCAAGCTGGTCAATGAGGTGACCGATCCTGCCAAGCTGCCGAAGAACCCGCAGAAGATCTTCTTCAGCCTCTGGGGCACCGACAAGCTGAAGGACTGGATGGGACCCTTCTCCTTCTCGGGCACGCAAACCATGACGATCGATAGGGTGGCTTTCACTGCCGAAGGGGACAAGTGCCAGTTCCCGGACTCGGTGGCCTGTAAACTGAATTGATGAAAACGGTCCGGTCCGTCTCGAACAAGGACCGGAGCAGGGCAAAGAGGGGATTGCATGGGCATTCGGGTGCTCTATCTGGCGCATGATCTTGCCGATCCGGCCATTCGCCGGCGCGTGCTGATGCTTGTCGCCGGTGGGGCGGAGGTGATGCTGGCGGGCTTTCGCCGCGACAGCAACGCACTTGCCGCCGTTGAAGGCATTCAGCCCATAGAGCTTGGCCTGACGGCGGATGGCCGTTTTGGCCAGCGCGCCTCGGCGGTGATCAAGGCGGCCTTCGGCGTGCGCCGGATGCTCGGCCATTTGCCGCGCCCGGACGTGATCCTTGCCCGCAATCTGGAAATGCTGGCCGTGGGCCGGCGCGCGCGCCATGCCTTCGGCGCGCCGGTGCCGCTGGTCTACGAGTGCCTGGATATTCACCGCTTGGTTTTGCGTGAGGACGGGCTTGGCAAGGCGTTGCGGGCGCTGGAAGGCAGGCTGTCACGTCAGGCGAGCCTGCTGATCACCAGTTCCCCCGCCTTTGTCGAGCACTATTTCCACCGCCTCTCCAGCGTGGATCTGCCTGTCATGCTGATGGAGAACAAGGTTCTCGATCTTTCCGGCGAGAGCATGCCGAGCCTCAACGCACGTCGTCCGGCTGCGGGGCAGCCCTGGCGCATCGGCTGGTTCGGGGCGCTGCGCTGCGCCCGGTCCTTTGACGCGCTTGCCGCCTTTTCCCGCGCTATGCAGGGACGGGTGCAGATCGAGCTGCGCGGCCGCCCCGCCTATGGTGTCATGCCGGATTTCGATGCCCGCGTGGCTGCGGAACCCTATATGACTTTCCACGGGGCCTACCGCAATCCTGAGGATCTGGCCCGCATCTATGGCGAGGTACAATTCGCCTGGGCGATCGACTTCTATGAGGAAGGCCAGAATTCCGACTGGCTTCTGCCCAACCGGCTTTACGAAAGCTGCCGTCATGGCGCGCTGCCGATTGCGCTCTCCGGCACGGAAACCGGGCGAACCCTGCAGCGTCATGGCCTCGGCTTTTGCATCGAAACGGCGGGTGTCGAGGCGCTATCCGCCCTGTTCGAGACCATGACCGGTTCCGCCTATGACGAAGCCTTTGCCGCCCTTGCCGCCGCCGATGCGCGTCTCTTCACGGCAGATGCCGGCGATTGCCGGGCGCTGGTGGAGCGGTTGCGGACCCTGCCGGATCTCTCGACGCGCCTGAAACCGTCGCCCGCCGATGTCAAACCCTACAGCCCCTCAATCAATGTGGATGTTCATGATGGCTGAAAATCTCAAATCCGTTCGCTGCCTGATCGTCATTCCCTGCCTCAACGAGGAAAAGCATATTGAGGGGGTGATCGCCAGTCTTGGTCTGGCCCTTGAGGAACTGGACGCGGAAATCGTCGTTGCCGATGGCGGCAGCACCGATGCAACGCGGGAGATCGTGGCGCGCATCCTCTTGGAAAATGCCCGCGTCAAGCTGATCGAGAACCCGAAAAAGATCCAGAGTGCGGCGGTCAATCTCGCCATGGCCCGCTTCGGCGGCGAGTATGATTACATGATCCGCATCGATGCCCACGGCACCTATCCAGAGGATTACTGCCAGGTTCTGGTGCGGGAAGCCCTGCAAACGGGAGCCGATTCCGTGGTCGTCGGCATGCAGACGGTGGGCTATGGCACCTTCCAGAAGGCAACCGCGCTGGCGCAGAATTCAAAGCTCGGCAATGGCGGCTCCAAGCACCGCATCGGCGCCAAGAGCCATTGGACCGATCATGGCCATCATGCGCTGATGCGTATTGCCGCCTTCAAGGCGGTGGGCGGCTATGACGAAAGCTTCCGCCACAATGAGGATGCCGAGTTCGATTTCCGCCTCAACAAGGCCGGTTACCGGGTGTGGATGACGGCTGAAACCAGCATGATCTATTATCCCCGTTCCAGCGCCGGCCCGCTCTTCCGCCAATATTTCGGCTATGGCCGTGGGCGCGCCAAGAATTTCCTGAAGCATCGTTCACTGCCGAGCCTGCGCCAACTCATTCCGCTGGCGGTGGCCCCTGTCACCGTCGGCGCGCTGTTGGCGGTCATCTATTGGTGGGCCATCATCCCGATGGGCTTCTGGATGCTGGCCTGCCTGGGATATGGCGCATGGCTTGCTATCGGCCAGCGCAATCCGCATGGGCCGCTGGCCGCTATTTCCGCCATGATCATGCATTTCGCGTGGTCGGCAGGCTTCTGGCGGGAAATTCTCGATGTGCGCGGACGCCGTCCGCTGGAGCTCAATCCGGGTCAGAAGGTGGCGTCATGACCGCACGCCCCGTCCGGATCGATATCGGCATTTGCACCTTTCGCCGTCAGGAACTGCGGGCAACACTGCTGTCGCTGGCGATGATCGACGTGCCGGAAGGCGTGTCGCTCAGGATTATCGTGGCGGATAACGATCAGTCGCCGAGCGCCGCTGCCCTGGTGGACGGTCTTCGGCAAAGCCTGCCCTGGGGCATCTGCTATGTGCACTGCCCGGCAGGCAATATTTCCATTGCCCGCAACGCCTGTCTGGACGCCAGTGACGCCGATTATCTGGCTTTTATCGACGATGATGAGACCGCAAGCCAGACCTGGCTGACGGCGCTGTTTAAGGTGGCGCGCGATAGCGGCGCCGATGCGGTTCTGGGGCCGGTTCAGGCTGTCTATGGTGCATCCGCGCCCGGCTGGATGAGCAAGGGGGATTTTCACTCCACCTTTCCGGTCTTTGTCGGCGGCGACATCCGCACCGGCTATACCTGCAATGTGCTGCTGGATTTAAAATCACCGCGTCTCGAGGGCCGCCGTTTCAATCTGGCGCTCGGCAAGACGGGTGGCGAGGACACGGAATTCTTCACCCATATCCATCGCCAGGGCGGCAAGATCGCCTATGCCGGTGAGGCCTGGGTGAACGAGCCGGTGACGGAAGGGCGCGCCAGCTTCAACTGGCTGGCCAAGCGCCGCTACCGCATGGGCCAGACGCATGGACGGCTGCTCATGGAAAAATCCGGTGCCCTTGGCCGGGTCAAGCAGGTGCCGCTGGCGGCGGCCAAGGCTGCCTTCTGCTTTGCCGCAGCGCTTCTCACTGTCTTCCTGCCGGTGCGGCGCAACCGCTTCATCCTGCGCGGCCTGCTGCATGTGGGGGCGATCTCCGGCCTTCTCGGCTTCCGGGAAATCCATCAATACGGGACTTTGGAGGCCGCACAGCCATGATGCAAACCGGACCCGACGTCTCGATCATCATCGCCGCCTATAATGCCGAGGAGACGATTGCCGATACGCTGGCAAGCGTGCTGGCGTCCACCGGCGTCTCGCTGGAAGTGGTGGTGGCGGATGACTGCTCGAAGGACCGGACCCGCGAGATTGTCGGCGCCTATCCTGATCCGCGCGTGCATCTGGTGGCGCTTGAAAAGAACAAGGGTCCAGGTGGGGCACGCAATGCAGCCATTGCCGCCGCGACGGGCCGCTGGATCGCCGTGGTCGATTCCGACGACACGATCCGCCCGGATCGCCTGTCGCGGATGATTGCCCGGGCCGAGCGCGCCAGCGCCCAGATCGCGGTGGACAATCTCGACGTGGTCGAGCTTTCCGGCGCACGGCGGATGATGTTTCCGGTGGAGGTGCTGGCTGCGCTTCCGGCTCTCGATCTCGCCACCTTCATCCGCTCCAACGTGCTGTTCGAGGCCAAGCATAATTTCGGCTATATGAAGCCGATCTTCCTGCGCGCCTTCCTGCTGGAAAAGGGCCTCTCCTTCGACGAGGGGCTGAAGATCGGCGAGGATTACCTGCTGCTGGCCTCGGCGCTGGCGGAGGGCGGCGTCTGCGTTGTGGAGCCGGAGCCCGGCTATATCTACAATATCCGTGAAGGCTCGATTTCCCGTGTGCTGCAACTGCATCACGTCGATGCCATGGTCTCTGCCGATCGCGGCTTTACCATTCGCTACCGCTTGCCCCCCGAGGCGCTGGCCGCGCAGAGGCGCCGGACCCGCAGCCTCGGCGAGGCGCGCGCCTTCATCATGCTCATCGATGCGTTGAAGGCCCGGTCGCTTCCGGGCGTTGCCCGCGCGGTGATGACCGATCCGGTGGCGCTCCGCCACCTGAAAATGCCGATTGCAGTGCGCCTGCAACGGCTTGCCACGCGTTTCAGCCGGAGCGGGAATTCCCGGGCCGTTCCGGATACCAGACCTTCGAGCCCGGGCACAGAGGCCCCTCACCCATAAAGGATAACGACATGGATCTTCGCAAGACCGTCAGGAAAGCCGTTATTCCCGTTGCAGGCAACGGCACGCGCTTCCTGCCCGCCACCAAGGCCATGCCCAAGGAAATGCTGACCATCGTGGATCGTCCCGTCGTGCAATATGCCGTGGACGAAGCTCGTCAGGCCGGCATCGAGCACATCGTCTTCGTCACCAGCCGCAACAAGCACTCCATCGAAGACCACTTCGACGATACGCCGGAACTGCTCGCCTCGCTGGAAAAGGCTGGCAAGATGAAGCAGGTCAACGAGTTGCAGACCCTGCTGCCGCCGGCAGGTTCCGTAAGCTTCACCCGTCAGCAGGCCCCGCTCGGGCTTGGCCATGCTGTCTGGTGCGCCCGCGACCTGATCGGCAACGAACCTTTCGCGCTGCTCTTGCCGGACATGCTCTGCTACGGCGCCAAGGGCTGCATTGCCGGGCTCATGGATCTCTACAGCGTTGTCGGCGGCAATGTGCTCGGCGTGGAACAATGCGCGCCGGAAGAGGTGTCCAGCTACGGTATCGTCGCCAAGGGCGATAGCGTGCCGCATGGCTTTGCCGTCACGGGCATGGTGGAAAAGCCGAAAGCCTCGGAAGCGCCGTCGAATTTCTACCTGAACGGCCGCTACATCCTGCAGCCGGACATTTTCGACATCCTGGCCACGCAGCCGCGCGGCGCCGGCAATGAAATCCAGCTGACGGATGCCATGCTGACGCTCTCGGGCAAGCAGCCCTTCCACGCTCACCCTTACGAGGGGCGCACCTTCGATTGCGGCTCCAAGCTCGGTTTCATCGAAGCCAATGTCGCCTTCGCGCTGGCGCGGGCCGATCTGGGCGATGCCGTCTATGCGTCGGTGAAGGATCTGGTGCTCGGTCACGAGCGCGGCATCCGCGCGGCATGAACCTTCAAGGCGGGGAGGAGTTATCCTGCCCCTACAGCGCCGTGCGCCATATATGGCGCACAAAGGTTCGCTGTAGCGCCAAGCCCCCCGAAATAAACAGTGATTCGGGGCAAAAGGTGAACTATGTTTAACTCTTTACGACCGGGTTTTCGTGCGCGGTCGTAAAACAGGACGGATCCTGCGGCATGGACTGCCGGATCATCATCTGTCGAGCATTGGGTAAAGCGTATGAGGACATGGACAGCCGAAAGGGAGGCATGTGGCAGCCGCCGCGTGAGACGTTTCGGTCGCCCCGCCTTTTCGGGCGGAGATCCTCGGCGCAGGAGGTTGCCCGCGGAGACACCGCACTATCCTTGGCAGGCCCGGTTCTGGCCGCGCCGGAATTGCGGAGAACACACTGGTAGGGCAGGCGGCGTCATCGCCTTTCCTTATCTGAAGACATTCCGAACCCCGATGTTCCACGGAACCTGAAGAGCAGCCGTCATGAATGAAAGAAGCTTGCCATTGAAAGCTGTTTTGCACCGGGAGCAACCCGATTCCGATTCCTTCATCGACCTTGACCGGCTGATTGCCGCTGCCGTGCGGCGGGCTCGTATCGTCGGTCTGTCGGTCGCGCTGTTCATCATGCTCGGCGTGGCCTATCTGGTCTTTGCCACGCCGTACTACACCTCGCAGACGCAGATCCTGCTCGATAATGATCTTTCGCGTTATGCCGAAGACGACAAGGCCGGAGCGCGCATCCAGCAGGAAGTGGATACGCAGATCGCCAGTGCGGTGGAAATCCTCAAATCCAACAGCATGGCGCTCAGGGTCGTGGACGAGGCGGGGCTTGCCGATAACGAGATCATCCTCAATCCGCCGCAATCGCCTGCGGCGATGCTGAAAGGCGTCGTGTCCTCCATCACCGGCCTTTTCAAGGACGATCCGGAGCTGACCGAGGCGGAGATCAAGGCAGGCAAGCGCGCCAAGGCCGGTGCCCTGTTGCAGCAGGCCGTGGATGTTGACCGCGTGATGCGCAGTTCGGTCATCGCGGTCTCGTTCAAGTCGCCTGATCCGCAGCTTTCCGCCAAGATCACCAAGGCCTATGCGGATGCCTTCCTGACCGACCAGCTCAATGCCAATTTCGATGCCAGCGAACGGGCAAGCCTCTGGCTGCAGAGCCGTCTTGACGATCTGGCCAAGCGCGCGCAGATGGCTTCCCTCGAGGCCGAGCGTTACAAGGCAGAAAACGGCCTGACCCAGATGGGCGGCGAGTTGATGTCCGAGCAGCAGCTCAGCGATCTCAACAAACAGTTGATCGTGGCCCAGGCGGACAGCGCCAGCGCCGCAGCGCGCTATCAACAGTATAAGTCGATCGTTGACCAGGGCCCGCAGAATGCGGTGAAGAATGCGGTTGTCTCCGGCCAGTCCACCGGCAACCAGGTCATGCAGGATCTCAGAAGCAAATATCTCAGCATCGAAAAGCGCGAGCAGGATATCGTCAACAATTTTGGCGCCAATCATCCGCAGGCCGTTGCCCTGAAGGCCGAGAAGGAAAATGTCGGCGGCCAGATTTTTCAGGAACTGCAGCAGCTGACGGCGAGCTACCGCAACGAATATGACGTTGCCCGCTCGCGCGAACAATCGCTGACCAACAGTATCGACAAGCTGGCTGGCAAGAACTCCGACGCTAATCGCTCGCTGGTGCATCTCAGGGAACTGGAGCAGAAGGCGACAGCTCTCAAGGGTCTCTACGAATCCTTCCTCAACCGCTATGAAGTAGCCAGCCAGAGCCAGTCTCTGCCGATTGCCAAGGCCCGTGTCATTTCCGAGGCCGGGGTGCCGACTTCGCCCTCCAGCCCGAAGAAGACCATGGTTCTGGCGCTTTCTGCCGTGCTGGGCCTGATGGCCGGTGCCGGTCTTGCCTTCCTTCAGGAAATGCAGGAACGCTTCTTCCGCCTGGAAAGCGACGTCCGCGCCGTTCTCGGCCAGAAATCGCTGGGCTATCTGCCCCGCATGGGCCCGAAAATGAAGACGGCGCTGAATTCCGACTGGCTGCGTAAGCGCGGCAAGAAACCGGTTCTGCCCACCGGAACAGATGCGCCCGGGCTGGACCGGATGATGCGCACCGTGGTGGAAGCGCCGCGCTCGGCCTTTGCCGAAACGCTGCGCAACACCAAGCTCGCCGCCGACATCATCCTGCAGGGCAAGAGCAGCCGGGTGATCGGCGTGCTGTCGGCGCTGCCGGGGGAAGGCAAGTCCACCGTCGCGGCCAATCTGGCCGTGCTGCTCGCCTCCAGCGGCAAGCGCACACTGCTGATCGATGCGGACTTGCGCAATCCGAGCCTGTCTCGCCTTCTGCAGCCCTTGCCGCGTGTCGGTCTGGTGCAGGCGGTTCTCGGCGATGTGCCGTGGCAGGATTGCATCAAGGTGGACCAGGAAACCAAGCTGGCGATTCTGCCTGTCGTACCGGGGGCTGCGGCCCGTTCGCTGGCGCATACCAACGAACTGATCGCCTCGCCGGGCATGCAGGCGCTGATCGAGGCTGCCAAACAGTCCTTCGATTATGTCGTGGTCGATCTGGCGCCGCTTGGTCCGGTGGTCGATGCCAAGGCCTTTGCGCCGCTGGCAGATGGCTTCGTCTTCGTCGTGGAATGGGGCAAGACGCCGACCAAGCTGGTGTCCGACCTGCTCGACGCCGAGCCGCACATCTCCAACAAGGTGCTGGGCGTGCTGCTGAACAAGACCGACATGCAGGCCCTGACGCGCTACAGCGACTTCGGCGGCTCGGAAAAATTCCGCAAGCAGTATAGCAAATATTACGTCGAGTGATTTTGCCCTTTCAGGGCCAGAAAGACGAAAAGGCCGGGCTTGCGCCCGGCCTTTCTGCTTAGAGCGCTTTTCGATGTGATTGAATCAGATCGGCGCTCTAAGGTTCTATTTTTGAAGCATAATCTTATCGATCCTCGTTTCACTCCGGTCGGATTATGCTCTAAAACATAGACCGTTATCAGCCGCGCGGCTGGTGGCGGTGATGCTTGAGCGGCGGGCCGTTGTCCAGCGACTTTGGTGTCGACGGCGGCACATAGCCGAGATCCATCGAAGCGATGGTTGCGCCGAGATTGATGCCGAGGGTGCTTTCCAGCGCAATCGGCTGCAGGGCGACGGAACCCTGGAAGCCGCCGAGCAGCACATTGACCGCGCCGCCGAAGCCGAGCGCCGCATTGGCGCTGGTGCCGCCGTAATTGCCTTGAAGCGACCCTTCCATCAGGCGGCTCGGTGCATAAACGGCCCAGGCGAGTTTGCCGCCATGGACATAGCCGAGATCGACGCCGAACTTGGTGAGCTTGCCCTGATAATATTCCACCGGGCCGGAACCGGTCGGTTTGAATTCGCAGTTGAGATCACGGCTGGAGCCGATCACCGCACTGATCCCGGGGCTCATCTCGCAGGTCAGCATGCCGACCTGGACGCTGGCGGCTTTGGCGGATGTGGCGGCAAGGGGAAGGGCAAGCGCCACCGCAGCGGCGGCTGCGGAAAATTTGGCGAAGGATGACATCGAACACTCCTTATCATCGGTGGTCGAAGCGGGCAGCTGCCGTCTGGCAGCCTTTTCCGCTCCGGTCTTGTCCCAAGGCCCGGGAATGAAACATTCCCGCCTTGAAAAATGGGTGAAGCATGAGGCGGTCACGCTTCCGACACGGCCAACATAAGCGCGTCAAAGGCGGCAACAAGTTGGTGAACCATTAAGTGCAGGCGGCATTTTTTGTTCCATCGTTAACCTTTTGCTCCAAGCTTCTGTCGCCAGCGGCTGGCAAGCGGCAAGGCGAGAAGCCTTGCCCTCTCCACCGCATCAAGACGCTTGCCGGGTGGCAGCATCAGGTCTGCGAGGGGTGGCCGGTCTCCGGCAAAGGCAGCATGCGTCACCACCGCGCCAAGGGTCAGGTAACCGCCTGAAACAACGCGCGCATAGGCCCCTGGCCGGGCCGCCTTCCAGTATTCCCTGACGATGGCGGGACGATCCATGGCGGCGGCAAAGGTGGCGCAGGGCGTGCGCGGTGCGGTGATTTCCAGCACCACGTCCGCACATTCCAACCGGTCTCCCACCGCCAGATCGCGGTTGTCCAGCCCTTCGATCACCAGATTTTCGCCGAAACTTCCGGGCGGCAGCGGCAGGCCGAGTGTCTGCCGCCACCAATCCAGCGTCACGCTGCCCTCAAGATAGAGGGCCTGATCAGGTCCGCCATGGTGCTTGCGGTTCAGTACCGCATCGCCCACCAGTCCGTCGCGATCCACCAGCACGGGACCCGCGACCGGCTCCTTGAAAAACCCGGTGCGCGTGCTCTTGCCCGGCAATGTCCGGCTTCTGCCGAGCGTGATACTGAGGATTTTCATGGGTTATGTCTCGCAGATGATTCCGTCCCTTGAGGATATGGGGTAGAAGCAGCCGCATGGCAAAACGAGTCACTGGCCCTGAAATTGAAAAACTCATCCAGCTTCTGGCCAAGGTGCCGGGGCTTGGACCCCGCTCGGCCCGGCGGGCGGCACTGCACCTGATCAAAAAGCGCGACCAGTTGATGGGGCCGTTGGCCGAGGCCATGGGAGAGGCGCATCGGCAGGTAAAGGTCTGCTCCAACTGCGGCAATGTCGATACCGTCGATCCCTGTACGGTCTGCACCGATACGCGGCGCGATCATTCCGTCATCATCGTCGTGGAGGATGTATCCGATCTCTGGGCGCTGGAGCGGGCCGGTGCGATGAACACCGCCTATCATGTGCTGGGCGGCACGTTGTCGCCGCTGAATGGCGTCGGCCCGGACGACCTGAACATCAAGGGCCTGATCGACCGCGTCAGCCAGGGCGGCGTGCGCGAGGTTATTCTGGCCGTCAATGCAACAGTGGAAGGCCAGACCACGGCGCATTACATCACCGATCATCTGTCCGGGCTCGAGGTGAAGATCACCCGGCTGGCCCATGGTGTGCCGGTGGGGGGGGAACTGGACTATCTGGATGAAGGCACGCTTTCGGCAGCCCTGCGGGCGCGCACGACGATCTGATACCAAGGCTCGAAGATGCTGCCGCATCCCCGCCTTGAAAAGATTTCGAATGTTTCAAATGCATCAGGGGCTTGAGATATTCGAAAATGACATACGAACTGTCATTTTCAATGACCGTTCGTATAAACCGTTCTTTTACAGCGCCGTGCGCCATATATGGCATACAAAGGTTCGCTGTAACGCTTTACATTTGCTGCATAATTTTATCCTTAAACCGACTCCGATTTAAGGAATTATGCAGTAAAGTTGCTGGAGACATCATGATCCGCACCGCAATTCTTGCCTGCGTCGCTCTCATCCTGAGCTTTTGCACGACTATAGGGATCGCTGTTGCCGAACCGTCGAAAGCTGCGGTGGAAGGTCAGTTCCGTGACTGGGTGAAGGCACGTCTCTGGCCAGAAGCGCAGAAGGCCGGGATTTCGCCCGCGACCTTCAACGCCGTCATGGGCCGCGCCAGATTGGTCTGGAGCCTGCCGGATCTGGCCCCACCCGGTTTTCCGCCAGCCAAGGAGAGACCGCAAACGCAGGCGGAGTTTTCCTCCCCCGGACCCTATTTCAACGAAGCCCGGCTTTCGGCATTGGCGGCCAGCGGGCGGGCGCTGGCGGATCAATATTCCGGCACGTTGAAGAAGATCGAGACGAAATACGGCGTGCCCGGCCCCATTCTTCTCGCGATCTGGGCGCGTGAAACCGGCTACGGCAAGGCGAAATTGCCCTTTTCCGCCGTCGATGTGCTCGCCACCAGCGCCTTCATGTCGACGCGCAAGGAGTTGTTCACCCGTGAACTGATCGATGCGCTGCATATTCTCGACGGCGGCGATATCGCCGCCGATGCGATGCTGGGCTCCAGCGCCGGTGCGCTTGGCCAGCCGCAATTCATGCCCTCCAGCTTTTTGAAATATGCGGTGGATTTCGATGGTGACGGCCATCGCAACATCTGGACCTCCGTACCGGACAGCCTCGCCTCCATGGCCAATTTCCTCGTCGCCAAGGGCTGGCAGCGTGGCCGCGACTGGGGCTTCGAGGTCACCATTCCAGAGAAGATTTCCTGCGCGCAGGAAGGTCCGGACCTTGCCAGACCGCTCTCCTCCTGGGCTGCCATGGGTATTGCCCGCGTCTCCGGCAAGCCTTTCCCGAAGGAGGAACTGTCGGCCTCGACGATGATGCTCGTTCCCGCAGGCCGCCACGGCCCGGAATTTCTGGTGACGCCGAATTTCTACGTGCTGAAGGAATACAACAATTCCGATCTCTATGCCCTGTTCATCGGCAATCTGGCGGACCGGATCGCCTATGGCAGCGGTGCCTTCACCGCATCCTGGGGCAATGTCGGCCACATGCTGCGCTCGGATGTGCTGACCATGCAGAAAAGCCTTGCGGCCAAGGGCTACGATATCGGCAAGGCCGACGGCCTCGCCGGCTTCAAGACCCGCCGCTCCCTCGGCGACTGGCAGGCAAAAAACGGCCTCGCCCCCACCTGCTTTCCCGATGAAAGCCTGAAGGCACGGCTTTAGGGTCAAAACTCAATCAGGATGGGTGTTCTGTTGAACGGGATGGGATTGAATGGCCGCGAACAAGCGCAAGGCAAGGCCCTGAGGCCTTGTCGAGCATTGTTCGCAATCAGGCGGCCCATCCCGCTCAACCCTTCGGGCAAGGCGTATTTTGCGCCTGCGGGCGTCGGAAAGGTTTGAAAATGATCGGCATTTCCTGCACCTTTCCTCCTACTCAGACACAAAATACGCCTTGCAGAACACCCATCCTGATTGAGTTTTGACCCTAGAGCATGTCGCGCAAAAGTGTGCAGCGGTTTTGCGATAACGACATGCGTTAAAACAAGAACGTAAAGCACGTTGCATGAGGCGGATAAGCCGCAACGTGCTTTACAGCGCCGTGCGTTTTTTCAAACGCACAAAGGACGCTGTAACGCTTTAAATCTGCTGCATAATTTTCACCTTAAATCGATTCCGATCTAAGGAATTATGCAGTAGAGTTTGTCCCGGGAAAGGCGGATGGCGCACCGAAACCCGTCGCCATCCTTTTGCAATCTACAGCGTCAGAGCAGAGCTGTATTGGTGTGCAGGCTCGCATAATCCAGGCCAAGCACGGTCAGGCTGTCGCCATTTGCGAAGCTGAACAGCACCCCGCCATCGATCTCCGATGCCAGCGAGGCAGCGTCGTCAAGGGTGGCATAGCCGAAGCCGGAGAGATCGATCTGGTCGCTTCCTGCCTCGAAGTCGTAGATCGTGTCATTGCCGTCACCGGTGGTAAAGACGAATACGTCGCTTCCCTCGCCGCCATAAAGAGCATCACTGCCCGCCCCGCCCAGCAGACGGTCATCGCCGGACAGACCGTATAGCGTGTCATTGCCTATGCCGCCGGTGAGCACGTTTGCCGCGGCATTTCCAACGCCGATGAAGTCGGACGACCCGGTATAGACGAGGTTTTCGACATGATCGCTGAGCGTGAAACTCCCCGCACTGCTCTTGACCAGATCGATGCCGCCATCCTCCACCTCGGTGACTGTGCTGGACGATGTGCCAAGATCATAGGTATCGTTGCCGAGACCGCCGATCAGACTGGTATCCGTTGCGGTCGTGAAGCTGTCATCGAAGCTCGACCCTACCACTATCTCGACACCGCTGAAGGTGTCGCCCGCCGCACTGCCTCCCGATCCGGCACCCGTGATCAGGTTGAGGGACACCGCCGAGGCCGAAGAGGCATAGCTCAGCGTATCCGTACCGTCACCACCCTGAATGATTTCCGTCCCCGTGCCGGCAAGGAAGCTGTCATCGCCAGCGCCGCCATTATAACGGGCTGCCAGGGTTCCGCCGATGAAGACATCGTCATAATTCCCGCCGGTGTAGATTTCGATGCCGGTCAAAACATCGCCCGCCGCATAGCCTTCACCGGTACCGGTTGCAATGTTGAGGATGACGGAGGAGGTGGCGTCCGCATAGCTTGCGATATCGCCCGTGCCCAACCCGCCGTTAAGCTGATCGGCACCAAGCCCTCCGATCAGGGTGTCATTCCCTGAGCCGCCATTGAGAATGTCATTGCCGTCGCCGCCAACAAGCTGATTGTTGAGGCTGTCACCGGTCAGAACGTCATCGAAGGCGGAACCGCGAATATATTCGATCGTGGCATAGCTGTCGCCTTCGGCATCGCCGCCTGCGCCCAACTTGGTGGTGAGATTGACTGTCACGCCAGCTGAGGAGCTGGTGTAGTCAACCCAGTCGCCTTCTCCTTCGCCACCGATCAGAATATCGGCGCCTGCGCCGCCGATCAGAACGTCATTGCCGGAGGCTCCGCTGAGCGTGTTATTGCCATCGTCACCGATCAATGTGTCGGAATAGGTTGAGCCTTCCACATTTTCGACATTGGTTACGACGTCGCCGGTGGCATAGCCGCCGGAGAAGGTCCAATCCTTGAGGTTGACGGTGACGGCGCCATAGCTGTCCAGATAGCTGATGGTGTCGTTTCCGGCGCCCCCATCGATGATGTCACCCTTGGCGCCGCCGCGCAGAGTGTCATCACCATCGCCGCCGCGCAGTTCATCGACACCGTCGCCGCCAATCAGCAGGTTGGCATTGGCATCGCCGATCAGCACGTCGTCGTAATAGGATCCTTCCAGGTTTTCGATGCCCGTCAAAACGTCTCCCGTGGCATAACCGCCAGAGGCCGTCCCGGCGGTCAGGTCGATGCTGACGCCCTTGTCGGAGTCGATATAGCTGGACATGTCACTGCCGTCACCGCCACTGATCACATCGGCGCCGTCACCACCGCGAATCGTATCGTTACCTGCGTAACCATAGAGCTTGTCATCACCGGCCTGACTGATGATGATATTGTTGCTGCTATTGCCATAGCCGGTAAAATCGGTATCGGCGGTGTGGGTCAGGTTCTCGAAGTTGGCAAGCAAGGTGTAGTTCGTCACCGTTGTCTTGACGGTATCGGTGCCTTCGTTCGCCGCTTCCACGAGCACGATGGTGGAAGCGCCCTGACTGACGATATAGGTGTCGTTGCCCTTGCCGCCCGCAAGCGTCGTGGCACTTGCCGCCGTAAACGTATCCGCATAGGCCGAGCCGATGAAATTCTCGATGCTGTTGAGAACATCGCCTTCCGCGTCGCCACCCTTATAGGTGCCGGATACCAGGTCGATCTGCACGGCGGCCGACGAACTCGCATAACTGGCGGTATCGGTTCCATTGCCGCCAAGAAGCGTATCGGCGCCTTTGCCGCCTTCCAGTATGTCATTGCCGCTACCGGCGGTGATCGTATTGTCGCCGTCCGTCCCGGTCAGTGTATCGGCATAGCCTGACCCGATCAGATTTTCGATCCCCGACAGTCTGTCACCCTCGGCATCACCGCCGGAGGCCGTGCCCGTCTTGAGATTGACGGTGACACCGCTGGTGCTGGTGGCATAGGAGACGGTATCCGTCCCCGCGCCACCAATGATCTTGTCGGCTCCGCCTTCGCCGCTCAGCGTGTCATTTCCATCGCCACCGATGATGGTGTTGTCCTGATCGTTTCCGGTGCCGGTGAAGTTTCCGGTGCCGATATATTCCAGCGTTTCGATGTAGTTTGACAGCGTGTAGGAGGAAACATTGGCCTTGACGGTATCATTGCCCGCATTGATGGCTTCGGTAACCGTAATGGTGCCATTGTTCAACGCGCTGTTAATCACATAGACATCGTCGCCTAGACCGCCTGCCAGATTTCCGGCGATTGCGGATGTGAGAACATCATTGTAGTTCGAACCAATGATGTTTTCGACGGTGAGGAATTGATCTCCCTCAGCATCGCCTCCGGTTGCGCTGCCATAATCAGGAAAGCGAACCAGCGTTACCTGCACTGCCGTATC
>NZ_JAUSWH010000030.1 GCF_030815125.1 Allorhizobium paknamense | reverse complement strand
GTCGCTTCGGGAACGGGATGGGACGTATCATTCCATTCTACCAGGATCTGATGCCGCTCCTGGTCTTCGAGAAGCTCGATAGAACCGATCGGTTGGGACACATTATCGAGGATGATTTCGACAAAGTTCAAAAACCGATGCAAAGTTCCGTTAAGCCAATCAACAGTCCCGTGGCGGTCATCGCAAGCTAATTCGATCACTAACTGATCGAGATTCGTCCTCTCATACGCATTGATCGTAAACCCTCGTATAGGTCCGAACCCCAGACAGCGCACTGCCCGCATTGGAGCAGTGCCATAGTCATATTTCATATAGTTAATGGTGGGGCTCGAAATGGATCCGCTTCTTACAAACCGATCGACCTCGGGACCTTGATAGCGCGAGTGCCTCAAAGATTTACGAAGAATAGCTGCAACATGCAACGTGGTTTGCTGAACGTTCCAGCCATCTAGCAGCTTTGGAAAGACCGGGACTAAGCGCGAGAAAAGCCCTATTACCTCTTTGTCATCCCCACTGCGCCCCCCCAAAGCAATAATAGCAACTTCCAGATCAACGCCAAGCAGCTTCTTGCAGAAAATCAGCGATATGGAAGTGAACAATACAGGAATAGAGACATCGAGTTCTCGCGCAGCATTCCTAAGCAATTTGAATGTTTTGGTATCAATAACCGCAGTGACGGATTCGAAAGACTCCAGCGGAAGCTCGGATGGACTGCCTGCACCTACTAAACTTCTAGCTAGCTCCGACCAGTAAGTCTGATCCTTCGAATACTGAGGAGAGTTCTTATATTTTGCTTCTCGTTCGTGAACTAAACGATATGGCGGTTCATTAACCGGGTATACTCTTTCACCACCCATCTCTGCGTCGTAAATTAAAAACGCGCGCTTAATAAGCGCTGAAAAGCTTGATCCATCGGAGATCAAGTGGTGGTAGCGATGCAAGAGGAACCGTCGCTCATCCCACACGATATATGAAAAAGCAAAAAGTGGTCCTTTGGAGAGATCGAACGGCTCTTGCATAAGCCTCTGCATCATCTGGTAGAACGCAGCTTCCGAAGCTCCATTATAAACAACCGTTGAGATTCTTGCACGAACATTTGGGTTAAGCGCCGCAAACACGCTCTCTCCGTCCGAAAAGAAAACCGAACGAAGGCTGTCACTAGAGGCTACTACCTGGTCAAGCGATCGCTCGAAGACGTCCACCTCAATGGGCTGCATAAGCTCAATCAAGTCACCGATGTTGAAACTGCACTTAGTTTGATCGAAAATATGCCCGTACCAAACTTTTAGTTGTGCATCGGTTAATGGGTACGGATCTTGATAATTCCCATGCATCGCTTACCTCGCAAGGAGATTTACTTGAGTTGCGCTAGAAATTACTGTTTTGCTATGCACAATCCTGCCGTGAGTGGTGCAAATTCCATGACAGGTTGTCAGTCTTTCAAAAGATGAGTCGCGTGTCAACGCTGATTTACCGTCTTGGTTGCAGGTTGGAACCTCGTCAGAGGACAAGACAGGATCAAGTCTTGATTGATGGCTTTCGAGAATATGTGCCTCTGATAGGCCCATCTGCGCAGGTGAGGTCGGGTGCCAGTTGCACGGGACCTAAACAATCGGCCGATCCTGACGACCTGTCATCGTTGCGTATCTAGACCACCTTGACGGGCCGCACCTCATTATTATATCTACGTGACATTGTAAAAGAACTGACGTGATATCGTAATTGATTTGGCTGGATATCGTATTCGAGTCGAGTCAGAGTTGCATGACCTGTCTTTGCCATATCGGGTGCTTGTCTCGGTCCCAGTGTGAACTCCAACATCATACCTAAACGGAAATCGTCGGGATCGTGAGCCGAAGGCCCAGCAACGCTGTCGGCGCCAGCGATTTTTTGTCTACGGTTACCATGCCGTCGACCGCCAAATAAACTTGCAACTTATTCCCGGCTTTGTTGAGGAGTGAGAATGAGAGATTTGTGGGATGCATTCACCGATAAAGGGCGCCCATTGCTCATTGCTGAAGTGGGACTTGGTCACGACGGAAGCCTAGGCCTTGCCCATGCGTTCATCGACGCTGTAGCATGTACTGGTGCGGATGCAGTGAAGTTTCAGACTCATATTGCTGAGGCGGAGAGTTCACCCGAAGAGCAATTCCGGATTGCGTTCAGTACTCAGGACAAGACCCGTTATGATTATTGGCACCGCACATCCTTCACTCAAGAACAGTGGGCTGCCCTTAAATGTCACGCTGATGCTGCTGGGCTCCTCTTTCTTTCCAGTCCATTCTCCACTGAAGCAGTCGATCTACTCGAAGCCATAGGTATTTGTGGCTGGAAAATCGCCTCCGGGGAGCTCAACTCCCGTCAGATGATCAAGCGTCTTGCCGCTACCAGCAAACCCGTCATCGCATCCTCAGGGATGAGCTCTATGCGGGATGTTGAGGAGATCGTTGAGATGCTCGTTAACGTAGCGCCGAATAGGCATGCCATCCTGCAATGTACCACGGAATATCCGACTCCGCCTGAACATGTGGGCATGAATGTGTTCGATACCTATCGGAGCCGCTTCCAGTGTCCAGTCGGTCTTTCTGATCACTCTGGAACAATATGGCCTTCGCTGATCGCTGCATCACGCGGTGCAAGAATTCTTGAGGTACATATCACCCTAAGCAGTCACATGTTTGGACCGGATGTTTCCTCGTCCTTGACCACCGAGAAATTGGCGGAACTGCGTATCGGTCTCGACTTCGTACATCGCATGCTCAGCAATCCGGTCGATAAAGACGCTGCTGCTCAGGAAAAGGCATCGCTGCTGAAATTATTTTCAAAATCGGCAATGTCCCTGAGGTCAATAGAAGCTGGGGAAATTCCGAACCGCACCTCGGTGGGATTTAGAAAGCCTGGCCTTGGTCTTGATGAAGCGGCGTTCGAAACCTTTGCAGGACGTGCTCTCAAGCGCACCATCCCAGCTGGCACCTTCATTCACGCAGAGGATTTTCAATGACAGTCCGTCGCAAAGTTTGCGTAGTCGTAGCCTCGCGCGCCAACTATGGCAGGATCAAGTCAGTTCTGGCCTCATGCAGGTCTCATCCTAACATCGAACTTCAGATCATCGCCACCGCCAGCGCCGTATTGAGCCGCTTCGGGCATGTGGTGGAGGTCATGCGGCGGGATGGCTTCTCACCTGATGCAAACATTCACGTAGTGCTTGAAGGCAATAGCCCGCTGACGATGGTCAAATCTACTGGATTTGCTATACAAGAGCTGGGCACGGCTTTTGAGTTACTGCGTCCGGACATTGTCCTCACTGTAGCGGACCGGTATGAGACGTTGGCTACGGCGGTTGCTGCATCCTACATGAACATCCATGTGGCTCACACCCAAGGAGGTGAAGTTACTGGGTCGATCGACGAATCTGTACGCCATGCGATTACCAAACTTTCTCATTTGCACTTCGTAACGACAGCGTTGTCGAAAGCAAGGGTGTTACAGATGGGGGAGGATCCGTCCCGGGTGTACCTGACGGGCTGCCCTGCTATGGATGCCGTAGACCAACTCGATATGGCTCTAACGCCTGAACTTCTCGAAAAATACGATGGGACAGGTGCTCCTATAGATCTGTCGAGGCCTTATCTCATGGTGCTTCAGCACCCAGTAACTACCGAACACCAATCAGCTGGTGAGCAGATTGTCGAGACCATAGAAGCTGCACGACGATTGGCGATGCCTACGCTTTGGCTATGGCCAAATATTGATGCCGGTACTGACCACATTTCGTACCAGCTACGGCAGTTTTGCGAGGTCGAAAAGCCAAGCTGGCTTCGGATCCACCGTAATTTTTCGGTTGAGGACTATGCCCGCCTGATAAATGGCTGTGCCTGCCTCATTGGAAATTCGTCTAGCGCCCTTAGAGAAGGCGCCTTCCTCGGTACGCCGGCTGTTAACATCGGCTCTCGGCAAAGGAATCGCGAACGTGGGGCTAATGTAATTGATGCAGACAGCCGCGCTGACGATATCGAGACTGCGGTGCGCGCGCAACTCCGTCACGGCCGATATCCCAGAGATGCCTTGTTTGGTGATGGCAAGGCCGGCAGACGCATTGCCGACATCCTCTCAACAGCTGAACTTGGTTCAGCGCAAAAGCAATTCTTCGATGTCCGTTAGGACCATGAGCCGAACTCTCGCTGTCATCACCGCCCGCGGTGGGTCCAAACGCATCCCGGGCAAGAATGTTCGAGCCATTGCCGGTAAGCCGCTGATTACCTGGACCGTAGAGACAGCACGCGCGTGCCAGGAGCGCTTGCATTCGATCGTGCTCAGTACTGATGACGAGGAAATCGCTCAGGTTGGAAGGCACGGCGGAGCAGAGGTCCCCTTCCTACGGCCGGCTCATTTGGCGGGCGATACCGCGAGTTCTCTTGGGGTTGTCCAGCACGCAACTCGTTTTATAGAAGCTCGAGACAACGTCCGCTTCGATTGGGTATTGCTCTTACAACCTACATCGCCACTTCGAACAGCGGCGGACATCTTTGCCAGCCTGGAAATGGCCGACGCGGCGGGATGTGACAGCGTGGTAGCGGTGACAGAAATGCCAGTGCATCCAATCTTTGCCAAGAAGATCAACGCCAAGGGGCTACTGAAGCCTTTCAATGGGACGGAACCGGAGGGCCTTCGACGACAAGATGCCAACCCCAAGGCTTACATTCGAAACGGCGCAATTTACCTGACCCAGAGGGATGTTCTTCTGGAGCAAAACTCGATATACGGCTCGCGGATTCTTCCTTATATAATGCCGCCAGAGCGGTCGATAGACATTGACGTAGATCTTGATTTCCGGCTTGCAGAGCTTCTTCTTCAAGACCGCTCCGAACTGGCAGATTTGCCATGTGCGGACTAGTTGCGGTCTGGCAGCGAGCGAAGGTAGATTGCAAGTTGGCTAACGCGGCTTTGCAAAGCCTCACGCATCGAGGGCCGGATGCTCAAGCGTCCACTCTACATGAGGATGGCAGACTCTATCTCGGGCACGCGCGACTCAAGATAATTGATACGGGAGACGCGTCTAATCAGCCATTCATGTCGCCATGCGGCAGATGGGTTTTGATCTACAATGGCGAGATTTACAACTTCTGCGAGCTTCGTCGGGATATTGGTGATCGCTGGCAGTGGCGGACGAGTGGTGACACGGAAGTCCTCCTCGCCGCTTGGGCGCTTTGGGGGCCGGATTGTCTAGACCGTCTGGTCGGCATGTTTGCTTTCGCAGTCTACGACGCGGTCGATCGTGCGCTTTTTATGGTTCGAGATCGGTTTGGCATAAAACCACTCTATCACTTGGCGACTGCTTCCGGTCAAGTGTTCGCCAGTGAGATTCCGCCTATCTTGCAGTTTCAGGATGTGGTTCGCGCCGACGAGGGGACGATACGAACCTATCTAGAGGCAGGTCTTTACGACCACTCCGATAGAACTTTCTTCCGAGGCGTTCACGCCCTGGAGGCTGGCACCTTTATGCGCGTGGACCTGCGGGCCGGCAGCGCGGAGACAAGGCGTTGGTACCGCTTCGCGGACTGTATCCCCGATCTTGCAGGGGCAAACGCAGATGAGTTGACCAACGAAACCGAGCGTCTCCTCCTGCAGGCGGTCTCCTCCCATCTTATCGCGGATGTGCAGACGGGGCTGAACGTCTCTGGCGGCGTTGACTCGTCCATGCTGGTGCGTTCAGCCATCGGCGAACTTGGTCACGCCCACCTGTTTACACAGGACTATGAAGGCTACAGCGAGTTGCCCTGGGTGCTTGAAGTCGCAGATGGGGGCACGCTGCATGTGGCCCAACTTGACCTGACGGCCATTACTGGATACCTGCCATTCACTGTGTCATCGCAAGCAGAACCATTCGGCGGCGTGCCGGTTTGCGGCTATAATTTGCTTTACGAGCTGGCTGTCCAGCACAATGTGACTGTCCTTTTGGATGGGAATGGCATCGACGAGACCTTCCTTGGCTACAAGCGGTACCACCTGCTCTACGCTCAGTCTGCCGTAGACCCGGCGATCCGAGAGCAGCGGGCGTCGGACTTCGCCGAATTCTGGGGGCAGCGGCCGCTGTCCGTCTCCTCTACCGCCTCCATCGACGGCTCGTCCGGACTGCGGCCAGAAACGATTTCGCAGCAACTTATTTCGGCGGAACCGGCGGAAATGATCCCGGATTTTTCCTTCGAGGATCCCATTCGACAGGCTGCGGCCATCGATCTTCTCCACACGAAAGTTCCGCGTTCTTTACGCTTCAATGACCGCCTGTCGATGGCGCATTCACGTGAACTGCGGGTGCCGTTCCTTGATCACCGGCTCGCCGAATTCGCGTTCGGTATTCCCACCCACCACTTGCTGACCAAGTTCGGGAGCAAGGCACTTTTTCGCAGCATTGTTGCCCGGCGGGCACCAAGGTCGGTAGCCTATGCGCCGAAGCGGTCTGTTCAATCACCCCAGCGCGAGTGGCTAGCCGGAGCTTGGCGCACCATGATCGAGGACATCCTTTCGTCAGAAAGCTTCGCCGACCGCGGATGGGTTGACCCTGACCTAGCCCGGCGAGCTTATGCGCGATATCTGGATGGTGAGCAGGAGAATTCCTTCTTCATCTGGCAGTGGCTGAGCCTGGAGCTCTGGGCCCGTCGCTACCTCGATTGAAGGGGGGTGGTCGTGGGTAGCCCCATCCAAGCGCAATAGACCACGATCGGAGCTCGTAGCGTACTCTGGAAAGGAACTACAGGTGGTTGTCATCATCGAAAACTACGAGGCTGCCGCCCGAGTTCTTAGAGATAATAGAAATCTTTCTGACAGGCAAAGTGCGCGTCTAGCCGCTTGGGAGGCAGAGTACCCCGACGCTGTAGGAACACTAATGCCATTTCTGAGCCAGTGGCTGATGTACATGGACACCGGTGAGCACCATTCCCTGCGCCGTGCCGCTCTCTCGATACTGTCCGCAGATGCTCCAACGATAACGGAGCAGGTTTTCGATGCCTTGGGGGCCGCTGCCGGGAAAGGCGAAATCACTTTCAACACTTGCATTTCCGTCGCGGCGGCATTTCATCGTGTGTTGTTTGGCCTGAGCCAGAGCGAGCAGGAATTCGTCATTGCCGAGGGTGACAATATCCTCAACTATATGTTTTCCTCGATTACCAAAGAAAAACTCATACAAGCTGCGGCCAGCGTGACACGTCTCGAAGACTGGGTGCAGCAACAGACCGATCGTCCCGGATTGCTTGGCGCCTTTGTGACTGCAAAGTTGCCCGTCGCAGTTTGCATCAACCTGCTTGTCGATTCCTACCATCCTGTCATCGCGGCCACTACAACTGTCGTCTGGAAGTGGGGGAAGCAGCTGCTCTCCGGCGAGCGTCCCGACGACGGCAAGGAGAGGGTCGCAGCGTGCCTCAGGCAATTTCCGCCGTTTACCATGATCAATCGACGCGTGCTCGATTCCCCTACCGAGATGTATTCGATCCAGATTGAGGCCTGCAACCGAGGTGGCGAGAACAGTCCCGGCGGCAGCAGACCCTCGCAGAAATATGGAATGACCTTTGGCGCCGGAAAACATTCTTGCCTGGGGGCCGGGGTGTCGTTGAGCTATCTTTACGCACTCAATGGCGCCTTGCTGAAGCTGCAGGCTGTCTACAACGTGACGTCAGTCGGCGGCGAAATTGGAAGTGATGATGGCCATTACCAGGTAAACGACCTGCTGATAGGACTTGAGCCAAGCTAGGTCAGGGCCGGGAGCGGAGTTCCGAATTAGGTTGTCACGCCCGAGAAGCTGTGAATAGTAATTGTCGAGAGGTTTTCAAAGGATGTCCGAGCCGTACGCCAACCCGTTAATTGATTCTGCCGAGATTTGTCGTGCAGGGGCAGAACTCCGGGCAATTCTCCAGAGGGGCCATGTAGAAGCGACCCATCTTGCCGTAATCGGCTCGGCCGCATTGGGCACTCAGATTCGTCGCGACATAGACTTGGCGATAGGCACCACTCAGGCGAAACAAGAAGTGCTCGCGCAGCTGTCGCAATTTCGCGGCGAAAGGCCGGCTACCCCTAATTCGGCCAGGCTTCTTTTCTGCCTCACGGTAGACGGGAGGCACATTGAACTCAACGTCATGACCTTGGCCTATATAGCGCTGCTGCACGCGAACCTGTCCGACGCTGCCGCCCAGCTTTCGGCCCAGGACAGAACGGGTTTCGTCCAAAGAAAAACGCAGTTCCGGGACGAGAGGCGCGAGCGCGAGATGGACGAATACAAGACCACGCTGTATCAGCGCTTTTGTCCCGACTTCCTCTGGACCACCGATGACCAGATCGTCAGAGGATTGGCCGAAAGTTTCGCAAGGCGCGGTGATCCTCTTCCCCTATGGCTGTCGGAAAGCCGAATGCATCGAGGTAACCAGTCATCGCGAGGGGAAGAACACGCCGCCTGTGACCTTGCGGATGTGGCATCCGCAGCCTCGCCGAAAACCTCGGCTCGTGCCTCTTCGCTGGCGCCGGCGGAATTGAGTTTTCGGGGGAGGCGCTATGGTTGGCCGCGAGGACTAAAGGCACTAGGCTGGGTGACTCAATACAACGATTGGCACTGCAGATCTGCAGACAATCGAGCAGGTGGTCACCGGTTTCATAAGTCCGGAGCGGGCGATCGAACCCGATGATTTTCTGCCCGATCTTGGCCCCGATGCGGTGGGGACCGTCGAAGTTTTCGTCGCCCTGGAAGGTGCCCTTGGCCTGAGATTTCCCGATAAGGCGCTGTCAGTCGAATACTTCGACTCGGTCACGCATATACTGCGCCTCGTCAGTCAGGTGCGCGCGGCCACATCGGCGGCGCCGTGAACAGGTCTGGCCCGTTGCGAAGCAAATTACGAAGACGGTCGAAATAGGCGTGCTCGCCCTCGGCCGCAGGTCCGACGCCATGGCGAACCTGAACTGATCCGCGCTCATCTGAAAATGCAACTGAAATGATAGCAACACATCGAAGACGCGTCAAAGTAATTTACGATTTGTACAACCTAGGAATTTGTGGCATTATTGGCCACTATAGATATAATCAACGATGGCGCGGCTCTGGCCAATGTTGAGACGCAGTTTCGGGATGAAGTAAGAAATCGCCTGCCAGAGATAACGGAAGACCCGCAGATTGATACTTAGTGTATCCGGATATCTGCAAGTGGCCATGAGTGCGGCTGAGTACAGTCGTGAAATACTTCTAAGTGCCGCGCAGATTGTCAACAGAACTGCACAAAAACATTCGAAAAATGGCCAGTAGAGGCGTAGTTTGAAAATACTTTTATCTTCCAGTCATAGTTATCCAGCGCAACAGCAAATTGGCGCAGGTTTGAAACCAACGCCACATCCTTCCTCATCTGCTTATTCGACTTTCGATCTTTTAGCCAAGGGGCTTGTAGAGCTGGGACATGAAGTGTCCTATTTCCTACAGGAAGGGGTGTTGCTATCCACCGAGCCCGATATGGAGATTGTTAAAGAACCTGTCTTCGATGTCGATATTAATCATCGTATGCTGGATTCAAAACATCTTCAGTATTGGAAAGGAGTTGAATGGAAAAAGCCCTTTGTCATTTCGTGCCATATCCATCCAAAATTTGCAAACGCAGATTGGGGGACGCCAGATCAAAGCTGGATATATCCCTCTCGCTCCCTTGCGAATAGTCTGGGCAGCGAACGATATGTTTTTAACGGAGTTGATCCAGAGGAATATATATATTCTGATCTAAAAGAAAACTATTTTCTCTTTATGGCATCAATGGAATGGGACGAGAGAAAAGGACTTGATACTGCACTTTTGCTGTCTCAAAAGCATCATATACCGCTTGTCGTTTTGGGCGGAGCTCGAACGTCCGAGAGAATAGAAAAGGTCACAAACCGTTGCCACGAGTTCAAAGATGTTGAATATCTTGGCGATATCAGGGGAAGTGAGAAGGCAAAATTGCTGGCTAAAGCGAAGTGCCTGATTTTTCCAACACAGCTTGAAGAGTCTTTTGGTTTGTCGATGGTCGAGGCGTTGATCTCGGGGACGCCAGTAATTTGCAGCGATAAAGGTGCATGTCCTGAAATTATAACGCAAGATGTCGGATTTGTTTGCAAAGATCAAAGTGATTACGACCGAGCCGTTGAATTGATAAGCGACATAGAACCTTATACGTGCAGGAATTATGTTTTGGACAGGTTTCATTATAGAAAAATGGCCGAGCACTTCGTTCACCAATATCAAAGTGAAATACACCGCGAAAGTTAAGTAGTCCCAGGATGAATTTTTCGTTCGACGATATGCTTGGTATGAAGACTAAGTCTTTACCAAAAACATGGAACGGTGACGTAAGAAATTTCTGGTCGACTCATAGCGACAGATTATATCAGTTCTATGTTCTGCCAAAGATTGTCCCGTTCGGGGCTGGTAAAAAGGTGCTGGAGATTGGCGCTGAATATTATAGCCGGTATATTAAACCGATTTATAATTCTTCCTGCTCTCTATCGCTATTAGATATCAAACCGTATTCACACCCTGACATAAAGAATGTTTTGAACGTTGATCGATTTATACATTTGGATATGACGGTTGCGATAGCAGACTATGCAGAAGAGTTTGATATTATCATCAGTTTTGGCGTCTTAAGCCACTACAACTTCTCGGAACTTCAGTGCGAACTATATTTAGACAATCTTCTTCAGATGCTAAAACCTTGCGGCATGTGTGCAATAAAAATTGACGTGCAAATCATGGAAAAATTGGAGAAATTCAGCAATTGGGAAAAACTACTTTTAATGATCAAAGAGCGCTTTTCCATACAGGCATCTGATACGCTATACGATAGCATGGGGCTGAAGCAATTTATCATTACTTACTGCAGCAAGGAGAAAACCGATGTGGTCGATAGGAATATATGAAGGGGATTCAATATTTAGTATGAAGCCCAGCACAAAAATTAGGAATCCGGTCATAACCATTGACAGTATTACCGATGTCAGGGCGAGCCTAGTAGCAGATCCTTTTATGATATTTGTGAACAAACAATGGTATATGTTTTTCGAAGTTATGAATGAGGATGAGAGAAAAGGCGAAATAGGCGCTGCTACAAGTAAAGATCTGTTGAAATGGGAGTACATAGGAATTGTATTAAAGGAGAGTTTCCATCTTTCCTATCCTTTTATATTTGTGGATGGCGACGATGTCTACATGGCGCCAGAAACATTAGGAGCAGGGGGCGTTGTTTTATATAAAGCCGTGAATTTCCCCCACTCGTGGCATCAACAAGGCATGCTTGTAAAAGGAACACATGCGGATCCCACGATCATAAAGCATGAAGGTCTTTGGTGGTTATTTAGCTGTACGACACCTTATCAGCACGACAGCCTGTCTATTTCTTGGGCTGAGAACCTTCATGGGCCTTGGCTGCCGCATGATCTCAATCCTGTATACAGCGACAGTAAAAGCATTTCTCGGCCGGCGGGCAGAATGGTTGATGAAGGAGGTAACATTCTCAGATTTTTCCAAAATTGCAGCCGAATATACGGCGAATCCGTGGGGGTTGCTAAAATTCAGCGGCTCTCGAAAGATCACTATGACGAGCATATTAAAGAAGGCAGCGATGTTTTAGGGCCGAGTGGCATCGGTTGGAATGCTACAAGAATGCATCATATTGACTGTCATAGAACGGAAACCGGTAGCTGGGTCGCATGTGTAGACGGCCATGTATAATTATCCATTTATCTAATTTTATTAAGCAGGCCATAATGGTAAGCGCTGTCCTGACCCCACCTTCCGGATCTGCTTGTGATTGTCGATGTTCAACCTCGAAAGAGGGCTTGGACATATGTCGATTTCAGAGCTTACGCTCAAATCCAAGGATGATCCGGTGCGCCGGTTTGAGGTGTTCACTGGCAATGGCCGTCGTCGCGAATGGAGCGACGATCAGAAGGCGCAGATCATTGCGGAGAGTTGCGAACCTGGCGTGACGGTGTGCTCTGTGGCGCGGCGGCATGGGTTGACGCCGCAGCAATTGTTCACATGGCGACGGCTCGCCCGAAAGCCAGCTGAGGTTCTTTTTGTGCCTGGGGAAGAACCGATGTTTGCGCCAGCTGTCGTCGTGTCGCCCGAGAAGTCGGAGCCGAAGAAGGCGCGGCAGGCACGTTTGCCAAGAAGAACTTGTCCGGAGGCGGCTATTGAATTGCAGATTGATGGAGCCATGCTGCGCATTGCCTCGGGCACCGATGCCGCAACCATTGCCGCCGTCATCCAGGCGTTGAAGGCTCAATCGTGATTGGCCCGTCCGGTGCGGTGAAGGTGATGATCGCCACCAAGCCTGTCGACTTCCGCAAAGGCGCGGAAGGATTGGCGGCGCTGGTAAAGGCCCAGATGGGTGCCGACCCGTTCTCGGGCACGATCTACGTATTCCGAGCCAAACGCACCGACCGGATCAAGCTGATCTTCTGGGACGGCAGCGGCGTGTGCCTGGTCGTTTCTTATGTAGCCAGCAGTACAGACGTAGGCCAATGTACCAGTCGAGAGCGACAAATACGCGGCCGGCCCCTACACAGTGGCGATAGTAATTCGCCCATCCGCTGGTGATGGCATTCACTCCTCGGAGCTTTTCGCCAAGACTGACGGAGATGCTATCACGCTGCGTCAGTTGCTTGACCTTGTGACGCAGGTTCGCGGCCTTCGCCTTGGGTATTTCGACGCGCGGGCCATAGCCGTAGCGTTTATCCCAATGCACACTGAAGCGGAATCCGAGAAACTCGAAGCCCTCTGTCATGGCCGTGACCTTCGTCTTTTCCGGCGACAGCGTCAGTCCGGTAGTCTCGATCAAGTAGTCGGCCAGGGCGGATTTCTCTGCCATTGCCTCCTCCAGCGATCCAGATATCAGAACCACGAAGTCGTCTGCGTAGCGCACCGGCAGAAACACACAGCGTCCTGCTGTGCGATCACTGTCCCGGGCGCTCGCCGCTGCCGCCACCCCGTTGCTTTTGCGACGGGCTTGGGTCTTTTTGCGGTGATAGGTCCACCATATACGCCGCTGCGCAGATCCGCTTGAAGCTCGACCAGGAAGCGATGTTCACTCCTGTTCCGGATGCGTCCCACCGTCATCCCGTCAACCCCGGCCGTGCGTCCACCTTTGTTGGAGGCAACGCGCTGCCAAGCGTGACGCAGCACCCTGAGGTCGGTCAACCAACCCCACATGTCGCACCACTTGTCGTCGGGATTAGCCTTACTCCACTGATAGAGCTTGCGTTGAATGCCGACTACCCAGACTTTATCGGTCTGATGATCCGTGTCCACAGACCACTTCTCCGTCGTTGCAATCCCATCGTCTTCCTGCTTCCCTTCGCCCTGTGCGCGGCTTTCCCGCGGTCCGACTACTACGAAAGCTCCGCCCTTGGTGTTGCCCATATCTGGCCGTCGCAGCGAGCCCGGCTTCCAACCAGGCAGACAATCCAAGTTCCCGTGTTCCGACTTCCAACCTTTGTGCCGTTAGGCGGTGAGCTCTACCCCGTGCGATGCGGGAGACGGGGCATAGGAGCCAGTCCCATCTCGGGTCTCATCGAGAACCCGGCAGTAAGGATAGACGAGCCTTACCGCCTCTGATCGCCCTTTCGTGCTTCCACGCCATCACGCTAATGGAAGCGGTTTCTGTGTTTCGAGGCTTCTGACGCTCACTTCGTTACCTCGCCATGGGCATTGCGGTAGCCCGGCCTGCGGTTGATGGCCCGCATCCGGTACATTTAAGGCCGATCTGCTTATGCAACCCAACCGACGACGCCCGGTCAGGCTTCTCGGCCCCCTTCGATCCACTGCTCCTGTAAATCGGGCGGCATCTCAGCCGCCGGTTAAAAGTCGGCAAGCTTGAGAGGCCACGCTAAATCATGCACACCTCCCGCGCCGCACGGCGCACCATCGATCCACAAATAGGGCCATTCTCCTTCGATGGGCCGGTCAAGGAAAGCCTTCACCTTCTCGTCGATCTCCTCGCAAAGCCGGGATACCTCGCTTTTGGAGATGCCGCTCATGCCCATGGCCTTCGAGATCATCGACGGATCGGGTCGAAACGCCTTGGATGTAAGCCTCCTGAATGACCGCCGTCAGAGCCTTCTCGGCCATCCGGCGCGGCTCCAGGAAACTCGGGAAGTAGCTGCCAGTACGAAGCTTGGGAATGCGCAGCTCGACGGTGCCCGCCCGTGTCTCCCAATCCCGGTCGCGATAGCCGTTACGCTGGGCCAGTCGGAAGCCATTCTTCTCGCCATAGCCCGCGCCGGTCTTCGTGCCGACCTCCAGCGCCATCAGCTTCTCGGCAGCAAAGCCGATCATCTCACGCAGCAAATCGGCGTCGGCACTCTTCTCAACGAGTGAGGGCAGGTTCATCATGTCATCAGTTATCGGTGGTGTCCCTCAGGTTGGCTCTAAGCAACCCGACCCTACCGGAAATCACCGATGGCTGTGAAATCCACCTACGCCACTCCATGGGACACGATCTCACAGGCGATCAACGGGTGGGTGCGCGCATCCGAAGAAGAGATGTATTCGGTCGATGTCGCTGCCTGCAATCGAGGGAAGGAGATGAACAGAGCTCTTGACAGATTGCCGCAGAAGCACGGGCTTACTTTTGGGCCGGAAAACATTTCTGTTTGGGGGCGAGGCCATCGCTGGACTACCTCAACGCCGTTAATTATACCTTGTGTGAACTAGACGTGGCATACAAAGTCGCCCCGGTTCAGGAAAAAAATCGATTGCGGCGACGGTCTCTATGAAATTAGCGACCTTCTGGTAACGCTCGACTCAAGACCGGCGCGAGCTTGAGACGCCTGACAGATCTATGTGGCCCGTATGCCGGGAGTAACCGTGGTCAATGATATTGCGAAGAGGTTAGGAATGCCGGAAACCGATACTAACCCGTGGATTGATCCCTCCGAGATTCGACGGGCGGAGAGAAAACTTAAGGCCGTTTTTCAAAAGTGCAATATCGGCTTCGAAAATCTTGTGGTTGTTGGTTCCGTTGCATTGGGCATTGAGATTAGGTCGAGCGACATTGATTTCGCCGTTGGCACGAGTCATGTCAAAGAAGAAGTGCTCTCCCAGCTGTCGCAGTGGATGGAGTTCCGCGGAGAAAGACCGGCAACCCCGACTTCGACGAGGCTTCTTTTTTGTATTATGGATGAGGGACGGCACATTGACCTGAACGTCATGAGCGTAAACGACCTCAAGTTGCTCCAAGCCAACCTTTACGCCGCCGCCGCGCAACTTTCGATCCAGGATAGAAAGCTCATAATCCGAAGAAAGACGGAGCTCCGAGACAAAAAGCGCGAGCGCGAACTGGATGAATACAAGACAGAACTGTATCGGCGCTTCTGTCCGAGTTTCGTCTGGAGCCCCGACGACGAGATCGTCAAAGCGCTGGCTGAAGAATTCTCAAGACGAGGCGATCCAATTCCCGACTGGTTGGCAAAAAAGTTGGCTCGCTAAATTGGTAACGTGCATTCGCGAGCGAAGGCAGGAAGCGTATGATAGGCCATATCGTGATGATCTTGTCTGGACGTTTAGAGAAGTCCTATGTTTACAAACTCATCTATATCAGCAGTTATTGATAAGGCGCCCAAAACTCGGGGTTGCTGGTTACGTGCTGCTACGCAAACTTCTGTCAATGCCGTTCCTAATCTTGGCTACCGGCGGAGCGACGTAAGTGTCTCCACCACAGTCTTCAATATGCCATCTGATCGTCTTACTTCATCATTCTTGACGATGCGGGGCTCAGTTAAAGGATAAGGAACTCCCGGCCAAAGCGCGCCCGGCAATAACGCGTCAAATTCTCCCATGACAGTCGGCGCGCACCGGCTGAGCCGAGCCACAAGTGAGATGCTCCTCCCGCACTGGCTCATATCGAAGTCCAGCACACACTTCACGAATATAATCCTGGTTTTTAAACCAAAATGGCAGAACGCTAAATCAAGGCGACCTTTCGCAGGTCCAAGAACGCTACTGGAAGGGAGGGAGATACAGCCACGCAATTTTGCGAAAGTCGATGAAGGTCAAACAGGAGAGAAGATGAATGCCCAGCGTGCACAGCGATGAAGAGCCTGTAATCGCCAGTCGGATATCGAGGCTGTTTCCAGGACACACTGGGGTGGCTGTCATCAGGGTGTCCGATGTTGTATTTCCTATGTCCGCTTCGGAGGCTATTGCTGTCAGAAGAGCGATTCCAAAAAGGGTCATAGAGTTCAGCACCGGACGGGAATGCGCGCGACGCGCTATGCTCGAAGCGGGATTCCAACCTTGTGAAATACCCTCCGGAGCAGACGGGATACCTATTTGGCCCTCCCCCTTAGTTGGGAGTATTACCCACGGGGGTGGAATTTGCGCTGCGGTCGTTTCAAGCAACACCTCTTTCTCATCGATGGGTTTAGATGCAGAACCATATGATGCCGTACCGGTTGAGCTTGGCACATATATTATTCGAAGTGACGAGCATAGCGGACGGCCGGTTTCTTCCGAGACGCTGACCCTTTGGTTTAGCATTAAAGAGGCAGTCTATAAGGCATTTTACCCGAGCAGGCGCGAGTTTCTCTCCTTCCTAGATATCTGCACGGAGGTCGACTTCGCGCAGAGCAGTTTCGAAGCGGCGGTTTTCTATGAAGGGCTGGAACAGTGCCGGATAAGCGGGCGGTTCTGTGTGCTCGATGAGCTTGTGATTACTGCAGCATGGGAATATTAAAGTATCTTGAGGGCGTAGTGCCATGGCCTCAGATGCGCGCTTCCTGCCTCGAATATAGGGTCGCTCTCCACCCAGGCGCAGGACTGTTCAAGCTAGACCTTCCGGAAGCTATCGAAGATCGATCCAAGGGCATCTAGCTGTGAGCTTTCAGAAGGTTGTCCATTCGGAGCGGATCGAGGAGACTGGAGTTACCACACCTCAGTTTTCCAGGAGTGCTCCGAATGAACATCCACAAGAATGCCCGACTGACCCCGTTTCGTCGAGGGGAAATGGCCCTTGCGGTTGTTGAGGGCAAGCTTACGAAGCCGCAAGCCGCCCGTGTTTATGCTGTTTCCGCCAAGATCGTGTCGCGGTGGGTTGAGCGTTTCCGACAGGGCGGACATGCTGCGATGACCGATCGCTCGTCGCGTCCCCAAAACAGCCCCCAACAGACGGATCAGGCGCTGGCGGAGCGCATTCTCACGCTTCGCCGCCAGCGCCTGACCGGCAAGCACATCGCCATGGAAACGGGCGTTTCACCGGCCACCGTCAGCCGCGTTCTCAAACGCGCCGGGCTCTCCTAGAATGAAGGACATCGAACCGGCAGAACCGGTTGTTCGCTATGAATATGCAGAGCCAGGTGGTTTGATCCATATCGACATCAAGCGGCTGGGCCGTTTCGAGCGCGTCGGCCATCGCATCACCGGCGACCGCAAAGGACAGAGCAGTTCACGCGGTGTCGGCTGGGAATATGTTCACGTCTGCATCGACGATGCCTCCCGCATCGCCTTCACAGAAATATTGCCAGACGAGAAGGCCGTCAGTGCTATTGCCTTCCTGAAAGCGGCGCTTGCCTATTACGAAAGCCTTGGCGTAACCGTCACGCGCGTTATGACTGACAACGGTTCATGCTACAAAGCCAAAGACTTTGCAAAAGCTTGCAAGGCGCTCGGCCTCAAGCATATCCGAACCAAACCCTATACGCCCAAAACCAATGGAAAGGCCGAACGCTTCATCCAGACAGCATTGCGAGAGTGGGCTTATGCGCGTTCATATCCTTCATCAGAACACCGCAAAGCCTATCTCCCAAAATGGACCCACAGGTACAATTGGCATCGACCTCATGGGAGCCTAAAATCAAAACCGCCTATCAGTCGATTGAATCTAAACCGCGACAACCTCTTGAGGCTCCACATCTAGCTGGCAATGCGTAAGCTACTCGCAGACCTGTTTGCCGATCTGCGCCAACTGGAACAACGCATTGGCGAAGTCACACGCTAGATCGAGGCTATCCTCGTCTTGAGGATGCTGCCCGACGTCTCATTACGATTTCTGGGATTGGAGCTTTGGGTGCAATGTGAGCATCCGGCGAAGGCATTCTCGAATGTGGGGGAGGCATACGACGCTCTTCATCTCATCTGCCATGACGCGGTCGATCATTTCGCGATAGCACCGTGCGTCAATGAGGAACTCGCGGATACCGCCGTCCCTCACTGCCACCGCTAACGTAACCCAGTTCGCCCTCGGAGATGTTATTCGAGTTGGCGGTCACTTCCTCTATCAGTTCGAGATTCTCGCCGATCATGCTGGCGACTTGGCTGAGTATGTAGATGAACCTTGAGCGTGCCAGCAGGCTGTGTTTCAGCATGCAATTTTAGCTCTGACTCATATGTGGAGCGACCTGATTGGCAAGAGTTTTCAGCACAAATCATCTCCGGACTGTGCGGTCATATGTCCGGCCTTTGGGCGGTCACTGACCGCTGGCCACTATTATATCCGCAACGTCGATCGCCCAATCATTTTCACGCGCTCAGAGGCCACTGAGTCAGACGGTCTGATCGACATCGAGGTATCGCCCCTTGGGTTCATCACGCTTTACACCTCGCCGCTGTATCCCGACGCAAAAGCGCCGGGAATTCTGTTGCTACACCTCTGCCATTGCGGGCGCTCAGTATTGCCGCCCTTGACCAGGATCGCCCATATTATGCGAGCCATTTTGTTGGCGAGCGCCACGGCTGCCACCTTGCAGGGGCGTTGTGCCATTATGGAAACGGCACAGCCAGGCAGCTTTGAACCTCTCCTGGCCTGTTTCAGAACCGCTGTAGCCCGGACAATCAGCAGAGTGCGAAGCTGCTTGTTGCCGCGCTTTGAGATCTTGCCGAGTCGCTCCTTGCCTCCGCTGGAGTTCGCTCTTGGTGTGATTCCGATCCAAGCGGCCAAGTCCAGTCCTGTTCAAAAGGCTGCGGGATCCTGAACCGTGGTACGAACAGTGGCTGCAATAATGGGACCAACGCCGGGAATGGTTGCTAAGGGACGCGCAGCATCATCAGCTTTTACTGCCGGCCATCTCCAGAAGGGTAGCTCTGGCCGAGTTCGGCAGACGAGCGTCGCCCAAAATGGCGACAAGCTTTACAATACTGCTCATACCGGTCGCGACGACGATCCCGAGCTCGGCCATATGAGCGCGCATCGCATTGGCCGACTGGCTTCGTTGACGGACCAGTAGTTCGCGGATCTTCAAAACCATTCCCGGCAGCTTGCTCGTCCGGTGTTTTGACCGGGATAAACCGCATTGTAGGCCGCGTGACCGCCTCGCAGATCGCCTCCGCTCGGCGGCATCGGTCTTGTTCCGTTTGACGTACGGCTTTACGCAGGCTGGGGGCATCAACCGCACCGTATGGCCGAATTCCGCGATTGCGTTGGCCTTGTAGTGAGCACTCCCGCATGCGTCCATTCCGACAAGGCATGGTGCGATGTGACGAAAAAACTCCAATACCTGTGATCGGCGCAAGGCACGGCGGACAGCGACGTGCCCGCATTCAGTGATGGCGTGTATCCGAAAGATTGACTTGGCCAAATCCAGTCCGATTGTAGTAACTTTTCCATGGAACGGTTCCTTATGTCTTGTGGCGATTGGCATCACCACATTAGGCATCCTCGATGCAGGTGCGAAGGGCAGGTCGTTCCACACCATAATATTTGCTGCTGTTAAGGGCGACGTTTTGCTGGTCCATCGGAGGATCAGCAATGCAACATCGTTTTCAGCGCGCGAGCCTTGCTCCATCTGGCTTCGCAGTCGATGAGGTCAAGGTTATAGCAGATAGCGTTCAAGTTCGGCTGCGGTCACGCTACCCTACCGCACCTCGCCCGAACTTCGGCCGCCCAAGCCGGAGGGTTCAAAGCCGGTATGCGCGCCGACTCGCTGACCTGCCGCTGAGTGGTCGGCGCGTGTAGTTGACGATCGTGGCGCATCGGTTTTGGTGTGATGCTGTCCTTTGCGGCCGGCGCATCTTCTGCGAACAGTTTGATAACGGCGTGCTGGCTCGTTTTGGTCGGCGCACCGAGCGTCTAGAGACGATTGTTCATCACCTTGGCTTAGCGATTGGCGGCAGACCAGCGGCCGCCTTTGCCCGTCGTCTGATGGTGCCCGTGAGCAGCGACACACTGCTGCGGGTGCTCCGCCGCCGTGTCGTCGATCAGAATGATGAACTCACAGTGATAGGCATTGATGATTTTGCCTTCAGGCGCGGCCAAACCTCCGGGACGATCGTTTGCGACCTGGAGCGGCGGAAGCCCGTCACCCTGTTACCGCGTCGAGCATTGGATACGCCTCGAGTATGGCTTGCGGGGCACCAGTCGATCTCCATCGTCGCTCGCGACCGCGGCGGCGGATATGGTGAGGCCATCGCCAAGGCTTTACCTGAGGCTGAGTAGATCGCTGACCGTTGGCATCTGATGGAGAATTCCAGTAGAGCGTTTTCCTCGATGCTGTCGTCAAGTCGAGGCGCCAGATCAGGCACGCGGTTGGCAGCAATGTCGTTGATCCCAAGCTTTTGACCTATGCGGAGAAACTGCAGTACGAAGGATATCTGCGGCGCCAGGAGACGAACGAGGCGATCTTGGAATGTCAAAGACAGGAACGTCAATTCGCCAGATCGTTCGGCAAACCGATCATAGCCGGAAGATTGTCCGCGACGTACTGAGAGGCCAGCGCTTGGATGTGTTCCGAACAAGGCCTAGCTTTCTGGATAACTGGCTGCCATGGCTCAACAGCCGCTGGGATGAAGGCGCGCGGAATGCTTTGGCGCTCTGGAGGGAGATGAAAGCAAAGGGATTTCCGGGACAAAGCGAGGTCGTCTCGCAATGGCTAACCAGAGCGGGCGCGCGGACCCCATCGGCACGGGTCGTCGCCCGTCTGATGACCACCCCACGCGATGACTTGCCAAAATCCGAAGCGATCCTGGTGGCGGCAATCGAAGGGAACGTTCCGGAACTGAAAGTTGCCGCACGACCATTGGCGACTTCCAATCCATGATCCGCTCCAAGACAGCACGAGAACTCGATGAATGGATTGAAGCTGGAAAGAACAGTCTGGTCGGATCGTTTGCCGGCGGCGTGGAAAAGGACCTCAATGCTGTGAAAAACGCGAATATTTCGACCTGGTCGAACGGACAGACGGAGGGTCAGATTACGCGACTGAAGCTCATCAAGCGCCAGATGTACGGGCGAGCAAAACTCGATCTGCTGCAGGCGCAGTTGATCAGGGAATCGTAGGCCCTACACTTAGCAATAGCGCGTCAGAGTCGAATTCGGACGCTGATTGACACCGTGTGGCGGCGCAAGCCAAAGGACCACCTGCTGATCCATTCAGACCGGGGCTCGCAATTCGCCATTGTGGATCGGGCCCCGTTCCTAAAGGCTACAATCTGGTCCACTCGATGAGCCGACGGGGCAACTGACTAGATAAGGCGGTTGCTGAGAGCTTCTTCAATCTTTTGAAGCACGAACAGATACGCCGCGGGCCCTCCCTTCACGCGATGGAGCTCGCTAGGAAATGTTCCACTACATCGAGATGTTCTATAACCCAAAACGCGAACACGTTAGGACGTAATACTGTCGGCCGTCGAGTTCGAGAAGCAGCAGAAAATCTGACCCGAGGGTGTCTACAGAGGTGCTGAGCGGCCCGTCCTCCAATCAAGGATCACTCCCTGAACCCCTCCTCAACTAGCGAGTTGATTTACTATGCTTTTAGGTCTGAGGTCAGACCAGACGTCTCTCACGAATTCCAAACAAAGGTCTTTCTTTGCTGGCCCAAAAACCACGCTCCACCCAAGCGGAATGGTTATTGATTGCGGCCAAATGGAGTGCTGCAATTCCTCGTTCCGAAGCACGAGGAAATCTGCCTCAAGGTCATCGAAAGGATTCGCCATAAATGCCTCCTAGTAATCCCCAGCGGGGCTTAAAAGTGAAATGAAGACACTTCGAAGATTGACATTGACAATCGTTGAGTGTCAAGTACGATCCCGCTACTTTAAATTAACTAGGGTGGCGGACCGGCCTCTATAACGCTGGTCAGAGAGTGTAAATTGCGCAAGATAGCAAGGCGCATCCTATTTAGCGCCGCTCAGTTCGTTTCGGTTGAGAGACGCCACCATGAAGTTAATGTTCTACAGACTTAACAAGCCTGGAGGCTACGCGCCGGTCATCAGGCCTGCCCCTTTGCGGCGGGAGTGGATGGACGCTACCAAGGAGAAATTGGCTTATCGATGCACACCCATGACAATCGCGAACGTGAGCGGCTGGGAATTAGTACTGCCATGCTCGGTCCGAGTAAATTGGAACGGTCGGAATGGTAGAGACGACCTCCATATTGAGATAGTTGCGGGCGAACACCCCGTTTCAGATGTCGCGATTAGCCATTTTGGCTCTGGCATAGTTACTTTCTTTGCGGGATATCTTGTCCAAACAGATCCTGGCGCTGTCTTGATGGTCCGCGGTTCACCGAATTCCCCAAAAGACGGAGCTTGTCCACTAGAAGGTATGGTGGAGACCGATTGGCTCCCTTTCCCATTTACCATGAACTGGATGATGACTCGTCCGGGGGAGGTGACATTCAATGCAGGTGAGCCATTTTCTTTCCTCACGCCTGTCAATATGTCTGCTCTTGATGAGTTGCAACCTGAGCTAGACTCAATTGACAGCAATCCTTCACTTTTTGAAGAATGCAAAGCATGGCAGGCCGCAAGAAAGAGCTTCAACCGGAAATTATCTGAAGGTGACCCCGTCGCTTTAGAACAGGGTTGGCAAAGAAATTACCTCCAAGGCCGATCATTTGGGAACCTAACGGCTACAGAGTTCCATTTGGTAAAAAGAAAACTAAGGCCAGTAATCAGTTCTGAACGGTATAGGTTGGCCTTTGACAGCGAAGACGACGATTGAAGGGCGCTACATGTGCGTCATTTCGGCAGAGCAAGTTCCCATTTCGCTTTTCCAGCATAGACTGTCTGTTTGTTAGCGACGAGATGCGTTGTGGTTGACTTAGGAAAAGCATGACTGCGCCTCAATCCTCCTGCATCAAGATAGATTGATCAACCGGTGAGACGGCAATAGGACCAAAATGTATAGGAACGAAAGTTCAGTTGTATCACGACGGCCTAATGATGAGATCGTCATTTTTGATACGGAGTTCACTACATGGGAAGGAGCACTGGCTCGGCGCTGGATGGGTCCGAATGAACATCGAGAAATCATCGAGATCGGCGCAATAAGGGTGAGCTGGCCAGACGGCACAATTTTAGATGAAATTCGGATACTTGTTCGACCGAAATTAAATCCGAAACTTTCACCTTACTGCATAAAGCTAACAGGAATCTCACAAGATTTGTTGGATATCCAGGGTGTCCAGTTTCAGCAGGCCTTGGCCATGTTCTGTCAGTTTTGCGGCGAGCGGATTTCGGTCTCGTTTGGCAATGATGTCGGAATCATTTCTGAGAACATTGTCATCAATCGGTGCGACTCATTCACCATGTATGGCAAGCGTTCTCCCGGCTTTGTCAACATCAGGCCGTGGATTACATCAAGCAACTGGCGCACCGCAGGTCTAGATTCTGGTGAATTGTGGACAGTCATGGGCGGGTCATTACCAAAAAAGTTCGACCGCTCTCATGCGTCGCTAAGTGACTGCTATTCGTTACTGGCATCGCTCTTATACATGCGAGGCCAAGGCGAGCCGCTGCCCTTTTAGAAACGATTGTTTGAGCCGGAGCTTAAACTTCATGATCTTCTGACATTTGAGGGGCAGGGCATAGCGTGTCCCTTTAGTAAGAAAGTTAACTTGACCTCTGGATTGCTTATGACAACAGCCGCTGCTGAGGGCGCACCTCGCTATCCCTTACTCTTCGTGAACTTTCACCACGTATGTGATCCAGAATGGATGGACTTTCCTCGGCTACACCATGTCTCTCTAAAGGAATTCGAAGCCGGTATTGAAGCTTTAGGTAAAGTTTTCGATTTTCCTCCTATAGCTGCGGTAGAGACGGCATTGTTGAGCGACAAGACCTTAGGCGCTCCTTCTTGTGTATTAACTTTTGACGATGGCCTGGCCGATCATGCCCAGTATGTCGTCCCGGTACTTGAGCGCTACGGCATAGAAGCGATTTTTTCCGTTTGTACGTCTCCTTGGATAGACGGGCATCTGCTTTCAGTTCATCGCGCCCATCTACTATCTGCAGCTTTCTCTTATGTTGAGTTGGCCGACGAATTAGAAGCTGCCGCAGCGCTCTCACGCGTTTCGGCGCGGATCGCAGATGTCTCGTTGGCCTCCGCACAAGACCAATATCGTTACGATGACGCGGAAACAGCTCGCATAAAGTTCTTTATAAATGCGGTGATACCTCAGGATCAACGAGGGGTGGTGCTTTCGCGCGTCTTTACTAAGCGTCTAGGCGACGATCGTCACTTTGCCATACGACACTACATGTCGTCGCAGCAGGTAAAAGAGATATCCAACCGGGGACATACCATCGGCCTGCATTCTCATCGCCATCTCTTCCTCGCATCCGCAGCGCGAGAAGCCTATATCGATGATCTATACCTTAATCGTGCTATGCTAACCGAGGTTGCAGGGCCCATTAGCTGGATTAGCTACCCCTATGGTGGGCGGGCTAGCTACGATGACTCGGTGATCGCGGTGGCGGAAGCCGTGGGATGTAGGTTTGGCCTTACGACCGAAAATGCGTTGAATAGCACGTCCTCGGATCGGATGCGACTTTCCAGGTCGGATCAAAAGGATGTTCTTGGAGGAAAGGCGATAGGCCAGTTTTTGGGATTGACTAGATGATCAAATGTGAACGCTGGGCTTTGATCACTTCGACTCACGTCCGCCATCGCTATTTCGCTAATGTTCTCTCCAGTCACCCGCTTGTAAACCTGATTGTTATTGAGCCAAAAATGCCTTCACTCCATACTCCCAATTCTTCCGAAGATTCGGCCCTGCTAGAGGCATATTTTGCTGCTCGCGAGGCGTCTGAAATCAACCTGCTTAGTGCTGGCCGATCGTGGGACCTGCAACAATCGCTAGAGGTCCTCCGAGTACAAGCGGGCTCTATCAATGATCAGGAGATTGTCGACCGCCTTATTTCGCATGGAATCGACCATTGTCTCGTCTTCGGATGTTCGTGGCTCAAGGCACCTTGGCTCCAGGCCTTTCCCGGTCGCATGTTTAATCTTCACCTTGGCCTTTCACCATATTATCGGGGTGCAGCGACAAACTTTTGGCCCCTGCACGACGGATTGCCAGAATATGTCGGGGCAACTGTCCATCGAATCGATGCGGGCATAGATACTGGGCCAATATTGTTCCACGTACGACCCGATCCAGTTGAAGGTGACGACTCACACTCGCTGGGAAATAAGACGATCGCGAAATCGGTGAAAGCCCTGCGTGGACAACTTGAGCGACTGACTACAGTCGGAGCCGTCCGGCAGTTACCAGGGATACATAATGGGCGCACTTTTCGTACTTCGGATTTCAATGCCTCGACGCTAAGGATTATGCTGGCCCGGCTGGCCTCCGGCATGATGGCTAGCTATGTGGGGGACCTAGTCGGGCGAGCGTCACGGGTGGACTTAGTGGAGGAATACCAGCCCATAGGCCGGCGCCGATAGCCTTGAGCGCCTTCACTTTACTCACGGTCATATCCGCAGGATTTGAAGTAGTTTGCGCATTCGTGCGGGTCAAAGAGTGTGACGATCTGGCCGACCTTATTCCATAAGCCTTTGACCGTTCGCTCGGCTTTGGCCCGCAAGACAGCCTTGAGCTTCACGAAAGCCTTCTCGATTGATGGTGTTGTCTAATCGCGGCTGGGGCGTCAAGATTGGATTTCTCTGAAGATCGCTGCCGGGTTCATGGTTGCATGATTGTCTTCGCGGTCGACATCAGTCGCCGCATGAGTCCCAGAGCCTCGGTGGCGGCGTGGATTTTCGTACTCAATCCGCCCCGAGACCGGCCCAAGCCCTCGGCATCCGCCCCCTTCAATTCCTTAAATTGTCACCACCGCCTAGACCTTGACAAATGTAGGAGCATCAATGCTCTCACCGAAGCGATCAACGGTCTTTACAAGGCCGAGATGATCCACCGGCGAGGGCCGTGGCGAAACTTCGAGCCCGTGGAGGTCGCCACGCCGGAATGGGTAGATTCGTTCAACAACCGCCGCGTCCCTGGAGCCAATTGGCAACATACCGCCGGCCGAGGCCGAAGACCGATGTTACGCTAGGCTGGACGCACCAGCTTTGGCCGCATCTAAACCGCACGGGCTCCGGCAAACCCGGTGCAGGTCAGAAGGCGATCAAGGCTCAAGCCTCTGCATAGTGCGCGGGAGGAAAATAACATCCTGAATAGAGCTTGCACCAAGCATCTGTTGCACGAGTCTACCTAGACCGATAGCAAATCCGCCATGAGGGGGGCACCCGTACATAAAAGTCTCGAAATAGTTCTTCATACCCGGTTCTTTGGTTAGACCGGGCACCTTTTCTTCCGCCTGTTGCATCAGAATGTCAGGTCGATGTTCGCGTATGGCTCCCGTAGTGATCTCGACTCCGTTATAGATAAGGTCGAAGCTTTTAGTTATCCTAGGTTGGTCGTCGAATCGCTGATGATAAAAGACTCGTGCATCAACGGGATATTTTTCAATGAAATAAAATGGATGGCCGCTTTCGAGAAAGTGGGAGCCGAGGACTTTCTCGGCCTCTGTGCGCATGTCTTCCTTCTCACCGATGATCAATCCTTTGGAGGCAAGAATTCGACGGCCCTCTTCGTGCGAAATTATCGGGAATTGATCCGGAGGAAGCTCAAGGCTTGTACCGAACACCCGCTTGATCTCGGCGCCAAGAACATCGTCAACTCTTCTAAACACCTGTCGAAGGAAGCTCTCCTCCAAAGTCATGAGAGCACGGTGATCGGTCACCCAAGCTACTTCCATGTCAATCATCGTGAACTCTGCAAGATGCCTATTGGTGTCAGATGGTTCGGCACGGAAAACCGGACCAATTTCGGCAAATGCACGCACACCGCCGGCAATTGCCATCTGCTTGTAAAACTGCGGTGATTGCGCCAAGAAGGCTGGTCGACCAAAATAATCAAGTTCAAAGACTTCTGATCCGCTCTCAGACGCGGCCCCTAAGATCTTTGGCGTAGCCATTATCGTAAAATCGTTCGCCGCCCAGAACTCGTGCGCCGCCGCGATGATGCTCGACTGAACTCTGCCAGCGAGGTGGTCGCGAACAAATCGAAGACTAACTTGACGGTGATCAAGTTTCTCGGCACGTCCGGATTCCTCAGTTACGGGCAGCGCCGAAGCGATTGAATGAATTAGAAGTTCACTTGCCCCCGTCAACGCGATTTCGATTCCGTCACCGCTAGGTTTCCTTGCAAGTTGGCCCGTCAAACTGATTGTTGAGCCCGGCCTAATACGACTTATTTTCTCGTTAATGAAAGCATTATCTATATTCTTCTCACAAACGACCTGAATCGATCCGGTGCCGTCGCTAATGTTAAGAAACTGAACGTACTTCTGATCGCGTACTTTGTCGACAAACCCATTGACCTTGATAATCTCGCCCACACGGCCGTCAAGCTTGTCAAGTTGGGTGCCAGGTGTAATCTGTTCAAGTATAGTGTTAGCCATCGGTCAATACTCTAGGTAGCGTACGCGCATTCAAGGGCGCTCTGATGTGGTTAAGGATGTTCAGTCTTTGCGACGTTTATAGCATTCCGTATCATCTCTAGGTTCGGACTTTAAATTTGTCGTGCAGCCTATTCGACGATGGGGTTTGGTCCACCATTTCGTAGGGTTCACTGAGCCACCTTCTAGCAGGCCGAGCACGCTTCATGCAAGGACCATAGCGGCTAGGGCTCGTTTTGAAGGGCAACGAGGTGGCTACCCAAGGCAATAAAGCTCAACGAGCGAGGCCTAGCCAAGCTGGGTGGGTTACAAGTGGGTCGTAAATCCGCTCGAAACCCAGGAAGATTCCAGCTCCCGCTGGGCAGGCTAGTTCCGAAGTACCAGCGATCACGAATCGAGCACTCTTAGTAGCTCTTTTCCCACTTGAGTGGCGGTAGCATCAGACTGGAAAAGGCCTAGGTGATCTCCCTGTATCGTGATTAGGTGCACTTTTCGTGTCCTTGTGGCCCAACGCCTAGCGTTGTCTCCTCCCTCGAACCCGAAGTATGTCACGTCCAGCTCTGCCTTTGGCGGCACATACGTCATAGACGCGTTGTAAAGTGATTCATAAAACGCTAGTTCTTTTTCGAATGCGTCGAAACTCTTTTGATGTCCTAGCCCAATCGGAGAAGCTGCCTGATATTGTTGATAAAGGAGACGAGCTATTGTGCCTTTGGATTGCCCGTCCGTAGCTGCGAGGACGCTGTGGAAGTCCGGTGCGACTGTCCCTACATAGATGTTCGCGAAGGTGACCCAAAAATCAAATTTGTCGAATTCGATTTGCTCGTTGAACCGCGTGTCTATCAGACCTAAGAAATTAGTTTGTTCGCCTTCTCGCAGTAAACGAGCGGCCATCTCGAAAGCTATCATCCCACCCATAGAATAGCCACAGAGACGATAAGGGCCCGTCGGCTGGATTACTTTTATCTCCTTGATATACGACTCTGCCATTTCTTCGATTGTGGAGTGGGGAGGTGTAGAAAGATCCCGGCCTCTCGCGTTCACTCCATAAACAGCGGGAGGGGAATTAGTCGCCTTATGCAGGTTCAGCCGATGATACAAAGTCGCTGCCCCTGAAACTGAATGTATACAGAATAGCGGAGGAAAGGCGCCGTCGAGCAGCAGAACGGGTTTATTGCCTGAGCTGCAAGGCCCGTTACCCGTTGCTGTTAGAAGCAATCTTAATCCTCGGCTGTTTAGTTTTATTTGGGCCCGATCTGCTTCATCGAGCGCTCCAATCTTCGAGCGATATCTGATGCTTTGCTGATCGATCCAAATCTCAACGCCCTTTTCCTTCAGGCGAGTTATAAGGACAAGCGCCGCCTCAATCTCATTCGTCGTCAATTACATCGCTCCCTGCCCGATAAACGGTTTCATCCATTGTTTCCGGCAACATGACACAGCCGTCGATTCAAAATCTTCCTCGAATCCAAATTTACGCGGGAAGCACAAGCAAGTCTACGTTGTAATCGCGTTAGCTCTTGTTACCTTCTGGAACCGACACAAATGGGCGGGGTGGGGTGAACTGTACCACGTTTCGAACGGACAATCGGCAAAGCAAAAAGATTTAAGCACAGGCTTTAGGCATGTTTATGTCACGAGTGTCGACATGTCAAATTGCTGAAGCGTGGTGTCTGCCGCAAGCGGTGGACTGGAGTTCCCCCTTGCACTGCACCCCATTTCGACCGGACAGTCGGCGTAAGCAGAAACGCCAGCCAACATTGCTGACATGCCGATCAACAGGCTGGAGCAATTGCTGCCGTGGAAACGGAAATCGACGCAAACAGCAGCCGTTGCGGTATAGGACCAACGATGGATCGCAAAGCGAACCGAGCTGTCATTCGGAAAATATTCCTTACCGAATGGGACCCCATCGGGGTGTCGAGCATTCCTGAAGCGCAAGTCGAATGTGATGCTTATGCCGATACCGGCTTTGGCATGCTAGCTAACCAAACGCCTCAGTTGATGTCATAGCGCAGTATCTCTTCAATATCGCGACCAAGCACATGGGGCTCTCATACCCAGAACTGACAGATCGCTGCGATAAGGCGGCAAGAGCCGTCGCGGCACTTCAGTCAAACCGCTGAACCACACACCACAGCGCCAGGTGCGGTAGTCACCGGATGCCTGACAGTTCATCAGCGGGAGAACGAGCTATCCAAGCGCGGAGCGCCGCCGAATGCGGCGAAAACGTCGTAGATCTGGACTGCCTTTGCGTAGAAAGGGGGATGAAATATAATCGCTCCTTAACACGACGATTTTTTTTATAAGCCCTTGCAAATTCATTCAGTCTTTGTATTAATCCGCTTAGACCGTGCAAGACGTCATCCCCGGTAGCTCAGCGGTAGAGCATTCGACTGTTAATCGACAGGTCGCTGGTTCGAATCCGGCCCGGGGAGCCATTTTTCTACGCATTCGAGGCAGATTCAAAATCGATCCCCATACTTAGCCGATAGAGCCGCCTCAGTGGGCAGTCTTACTACATCCGACTGCTACATCGCGGCTCGGATGGCGCGTAATCGTGAAGTAGTCTCTACTTTTCCTCTATTAACTCTCCTTCCTCGTTAGGATGGCTTTTATTTTCTGATTGTTAATTGTGTTCCGGCGCGGAATATTGGCTCTGCCTCGAATTTGATGGTTTTGAGGATTCAAATGGAGTGGTTTTTGATGGAGACCAGTGCCATGCGAGCTCGGTTTTGTCTTTCCACTCTAATCCCCACCCGGCTTGGCGGCAGAATAGGTTGGTGAGACGGCTGAGGCGATTGTCGTGATGGCACATCCGCTCGCCGGCGGCGCACTGTGTCCTCGGTGCGTACATCATCCTCCAGAGTTCACAGTCGGTATATCGCAGAATCAGCGATCTTCCGTGGTGTGGGCGCAGGCTTGTTTTGCACGTCAGCGCTTGCCGCTTTTTCCGCGAAGTTAAAGATTGCCGCCAGAAGATTTTCGTGGAGCGGTTCGGCAATGACGTGGTCCGCCCCATGCCTCGCCGGACAACGCCTCGACTATGGCGGCCGTCCGGCAGCGCGATTGCGGATCGCCTCCCGCCGGCGATTAGCAATGATACGCTGCTGCGAACCGATCGCCGGTACGATCGCCCGCCGCCTATGTCGAACAGGTACTGCTGCCCACCCTGAAAATCGGTCACGTGGTTATCATGGACAACCTGCCTGCGCACAAAACAGCCGGTGTCCGCGATGCCATCGAACGTGCTGGCGCTAGGCTCATGTTCCTTCCGCCCTATAGTCCAAACTCTAACCCGATCGTGACGTTCTCGAAGCTGAAAGCCATGCTGCGTGGCCGAGCCGAGCGGACAATCGATGCTCTATGGGATGCCGTCAGTGCCTTGATGCGGCGCTTCACTCCCGCAGAGTGTGCAAACTGCTTGTCTTATGATTTTCCTGCTTCTTCGTGAGATAAAGAAGCGCCGGAGAGGGTGGCTGCCCTCTTCCGGCGATGGGGGACGGATCGTGGACG
>NZ_JAUSWH010000029.1 GCF_030815125.1 Allorhizobium paknamense | reverse complement strand
CCCCTCCCCAAAAACTCAGCAAACGATCAAGCAATATGCAAAAGACTGGCTCAAATGTTTCAATCACGCCATGCCGATGGCGAAATTAAGCCAGTCTCCCAAAAGGTCAAGATGTCGGTTGTGGTTTCCGAGGACGACGGTGGGTAGCGGTGATCAGGCCGCCTGCCTCCCCGCTTCGAGGCAAGACGAAAAGGCCTTAGTCCCTGAGGGGGTTCTGCCCCGATGTGGCTTTTTGCCTTCAATTTCCATTCGCTACACACGAATGGTGGACGCCGGTGCGGGCCAGACATCCTTCTCAAGGCTGAACCACCCCCTCCCCTCCCCTCTCCGGTTCGGTCGGTACTGCTCACATGCCGGCCTTGGACAAAGTGCCCTTCGTCCATGCTCACGTGGCACGGAGTGAACGGATCGAGTGCTCCTTTCCAAGCCTGGCAGCTTCACAAGGCCGTGCTGCATCCTCCAAAGCCGATCGGAAGATCCATTGGGAACAGCGTCGTTCTGCAGGCTTGGGGATGTTGCTCGATGGATGCGGCAAGACCCGGTCTCCCCAGCCTGCCGCGCTATCGGCATAAACGACGTCAGTGAGATGCGGAACCTTCTGCGCCCTGCCCCGCGCATGGATATGGACAGACCCCGACACGACGCATTCATTCGGCTTGGCTTAGGGCTGGGGTCGACCTATGTGCCAGCCTCGGGATCGCTCCCCGCGTTCTACCGCGTATTCGAAGGCTCATTGGCAGGATCATCAACTCATCCAGTAAGCCAACAAACATCACACCGCATCGAGAAGCGCAAGAGGCATCCCGGACCGACTTTTCCCGAGCCATCGTCTCGGCGTCGGCGATGGTCCCCTCCTCCCGAGCCCCTGCAGACGACCCCGCCTTCGAGACGGTCAAACAGCTCATCGTCCCGTTTCAGCCTGACGCGGACAGTCAGGTCGTCGTCTGCTGTTCAGCGTCTCACCTGCTCGACAGGGCGACGATCCCCTCCCCTTCTGAAAAGAAAATTTTTCCTCTCGCCATTTTTGCGCCCCTGCGCGCGCGTCAGTTTAGAGAGGGTCGTTCTAAGAGGATCGTTAATAGGTGCCGATCCATGGGTCGGCAGGGGGTGCCGATCCAGAGTCGGCAGGGGGTGCCGATATATCGGCAGGGGGTGCCGACTGGTCGGCAGGGGTCTTAGAATAATTTTCCAAAACATGCAGAAGTGAGGCGGCATCAGGAACATGCACCGATGATTGATTTTCTGATGATGACGCTCGCAAAAGAGGTGTCGCTCCAGGGCGTGATTTGACCGCCGACGGGACGTGCGACCTGATACGTGTTGCACGCTGACGCGGGGCGAATTCTCTGAGCGAAACCCGCCCTTGCGGTCTGACAAGGCGACGAAAGTGCACTTCCAGAAGCCTGAATTATCCACAGCTTTTTTTATGCCGGAGAGCGGTTTGACAGCCACCTCCAGACCACATCATGCGGGCCGGTATTCTGTGCTGGTCGCTTTGGGCACCGAAAACAAGTCTGTCCCCTGCTCGATCGTTCAGAGGAAGCAGACCGGTGATGATGCCCAGGCAGCTGATGTGCGATCTGATGACGGTTCTGGAGATGGGCACCCGAAGACTGGAAACGTTGATGCCATCCTTCTCCCCTTCCCCTGAAGTTGCCGTCAAGGCGGGGTTTCCATCTTCACGTCAAACTGTAATCTTCAGGATACATTTTCCTTGTATGATTGTAATCTGTAGGCTACAACTGGCCATGATAGAAGTTCGCAAGACACAAGCATTCACTGATTGGCTCAAGTCTCTTAAGGACGTCCGCGCCCGGGCCCGCATTCTGGTGCGGATTGACCGCCTGTCTGAGGGCCTTCTGGGTGACGCAAAATTCTTTGACGGAATTGGCGAGCTTCGCATCACGGAAGGCCCAGGCTACCGCGTTTATTTCGTCCAGCGTGGCAAGGAAATCATTATCCTGCTTTCCGGTGGCGACAAAAGCACCCAGGCCAAAGACATCAAGAGAGCCAAGGAGATGGCGAAGGAGGTTTAAATGACAATCGAAACGACGTCCTGGGACACCAGTGAATTTCTGGACAGCCCTGAGGCCGTTGCAGCCTATCTGGAAGCGGCCCTTGAAGACGCCAATTCAAAATCGGTAGCTGTTGCACTCGGCAATATAGCTCGCGCCAAGGGCATGACCAGCGTAGCGGCAGAGGCAGGCATTACGCGGGAAGCACTTTATAAGTCGCTGTCAGAACGCGGCGATCCCAAGCTTTCGACGCTGCTTTCTGTTCTGTCAGCGCTTGGGCTGCGGCTGACCGTGGCTACCAAAGACGCGGCTTGAGACCTGCCACCCCTGCCCCAGAGGAGCCGCCCAAAGAGGCGGCTTTTTGCGTATTTGCCGTTAATCCTTCTTTAACTAAAAACTTCTTGCCACTCTGTCGGAATCGTGTGCATTTTGAAAACGGATTAAGTGCGTTTAACGCGCTAGAAGCGTCTGGGTTTTGAAAATGAGCGCCGTAGAGAGTTTTGTCGCCATGAACACCGCATCGAAAATCACCGAACGCGCTGAGGCATTGTCTGCGCGCTTGAGAGCTGTGGGCGAGCGCGCCTTTCCGCCTGCCGCCCAAAAGACGCTCCGCTCCTTCACTAGCGGTGAGGTGGCGCAGATCGTCAATGTGTCGGACGGCTATTTGCGGCAGCTTTCTTTGGATGGCTTAGGCCCCTCCCCCGAGATCGGCAGGGCCGGACGGCGTGCCTATACGCTGGAGCAGGTGGTAGAGCTGCGGGCGTGGTTAGCCGAGGCCCGCCCAAAAGAGGCGCTCAAGTTCTGGCCACGCCGCCGCGCCGGTGAGAAGCTCCAGATCATCACAGTTGCCAACTTCAAGGGTGGCTCCGCTAAAACAACCACCTCTCTTTATCTGGCTCAGGGGCTGGCCCTTCAAGGGCTGCGGGTATTGGCTATCGATCTGGATCCGCAAGCCTCGCTCTCATCTATGTTCGGCTATCAGCCTGAATTCGACGTTGCCGAAAACAGCACGCTTTACGCAGCGATCCGTTACGATGATCAGCGCGTGAAGATGAGGGATATCATTCGCCCCACCTATTTTACCGGCGTAAGCATCGTTCCGGGCAATCTGGAACTGATGGAGTTCGAACACCAGACCCCGCGCTATATGCTGCAAAATCGCAGCAACCCGCACGACATATTTTTCCGTCGCGTTGCCTCCGCCATTGCCGAGGTGGAGGATGACTTTGATGTGGTGGTGATCGATTGCCCGCCCCAGCTTGGATTTCTCACCATGGGCGCGCTCAACGCGGCCACCGGCATGATCGTAACCGTTCACCCGCAAATGGTAGACGTGGCCTCCATGTCTCAATTCCTTTTGATGACCTCTGATCTTGTGGCCGTCATTGAGGAGGCAGGTGGATCGTTGGACTATGACTTTATGCGGTTCCTGATTACGCGCCACGATCCTCGCGATGTTCCGGAACAAGAGATCGTCTCTCTGTTGCGTGATGTATTCGGCCAGGACGTAATGGTGGCGACCGCATGGAAGTCTACCGCTATTGCAAACGCCGGGCTCACTAAACAGAGCCTGTTTGAGTTGACACCCGGAACGGTTGGCCGGAACGTGTATGAGCGGGCGATTGAGTCGATCAATGCTGTCAACGCCGAGGTTGTCGACATGATCGAAACAGTGTGGGGCCGCAAGAAATGAACGGTCCTAATAAAATCAATGATTTGACATGTTGTCATCTGACAACATCGCGGGAGGCAGGCCGATGAGTTCACGCATGAATTCCATTCGCGGCATGTTTAAAGGCGGGGAAGAGGCCGAAGATGCCATCAAACGGCCCACCTCCCCGCGCGTAGCATCCGGCGCGGTGAAATCGATGAAAGACACGCTGACCGGCATTGAACAGGAAAATGCCGAGATGCGCCGGTTGCTGGCCGAGGGCGGCAAGCCTGTAGACCTTGATCCCGCTCTGATTGATCCGTCACCCTTCGCAGACAGGTTCGACCAGGACAACAAGGCAGCGCTGGAGCAGCTCAAGCAGTCCATCGCGGAGAATGGGCAGGAAATTCCTATTCTGGTGCGCCCGCATCCCCATGCGTCAGGCCGCTATCAGATCGCCTATGGTCATCGCCGCGTTCGTGCCGCCAGAGAGTTGGGCATTCCGGTTAAGGCATTTTCCCGTGAGATGGATGACCACAGCCTGGTCATGGCACAGGGGATTGAGAATTCCGCTCGCGAGGATCTGAGCTTTATTGAGCGCGCTGCATTTGCTTATCGGCTGGAAAAGGCCAGCTTTCAAAGAGCTGCCATTCAAGCGGCCCTTGCGATTGATCGCGCCGAAGCCGCGAAGCTGATAGCTGTCGCCGAAGCTGTTCCGCAGTGGCTAATGGATGCGATTGGTCCCGCCCCTAAAGTGGGCCGCCCGCGCTGGCAGGAATTAGCTGAGCTATTGAAGTCTACGGATGCGGAGAAACGTCTTCGCAAGCTTTGTGAGGATAGCACATTTCAGCATAAGGCCAGCGATGACCGGTTCAAAGTAGCGTTGGCCACAGCGAAGCGCCAGGCTGAGAATGAGAGCGTGAATACGCCAATCATCGCCCGCAGCCGGGATGGCACGGAGATCGCCTCCTTGGCGCGCAGCGGCAAGCAATGCAGGATCGCGATTGACAGGACTCAAAATGAGGCGTTTGCAGAGTATCTGATGACGCGCCTGCCAGGCATCTACGACGAGTTTAACAAAGGAAACTAACTGCAAAAGAAAAAGGCCCCCAACGGCAAAGCGTGGAAGCCCTTCTCAAGTTCTCGCAAAACAGAGAATCGCAAATCCACGAATCATAGTCAAGAGACTTTGGCACCGTTTTGGTGAGCGGATTTCTTTTGCCTTCTGAAAGGGCAAAGGATTGATGACACACAGCCAGATGATAACGACGCCCTTCGGGCGGCGACCGGCGAAGCTTTCGCTGGTCAAAGGTCAGATGGATCGCGCTGAGGCAAAGCAGAGCAGGGCGGTGGATAAGTGGCGGGTCTACCGCGACGTCTGCGAGGCCCGGGAAAGGCTTGGCCTTCAGGATCGGGCGCTGGCCGTCTTGAACGCCCTCCTAAGCTTCTATCCAGAAACGGAACTGGCCGAGGAGGGCGGTTTGGTGGTGTTCCCATCTAATGCCCAACTTTCCGTCCGCGCCCACGGTATTTCCGGCAGCACGCTTCGCCGCGCGCTGGCCTCCCTGGTCGAGGCGGGACTGATCGAGCGCCGGGATAGCCCGAACGGCAAGCGCTATGCCCACCGGGATAGGGCAGGGCAGGTGGAGGAAGCTTTCGGCTTCAGCCTGGAGCCGTTGCGCGTGCGTGCTGTCGAACTTGCCCAGCTGGCGCAGATCGTGGCCGAGCAGGCCCGCCTGTTCCGCCGCGCAAAAGAGGCACTGACGATCTGCCGGCGTGATGTGCGCAAGCTGATTTCTGCTGCCATCGAGGAGGGCGCGGCAGGGGATTGGTCCGAAATGGAGGACCATTATGTGCGCATCATCGCCCGCCTTCCCCGCCGGCCGTCCATGACCGAGGTCATCGAAATCCGTGATGAAATGGAGCTCTTGCGGGATGAGATCATCAACCGTCTGGAAATGTTGCTGAAAACCGAAAATATGAACACCAATGCCGCCCCATATGACGGCCACATACAGAATTCAAATACCGAATCCATCCATGATCTTGAATCAAGCGGCTATGAAAATATGAGGCCGGAATCGCCGAAGCCCGAGCCGATAAAACAGCGCCAGCCGGAAACTTACCCCTTGAGCATGGTGCTGAAAGCCTGCCCGCAAATTGGCGATTATGGCCCAGGCGGTGCGGTCGGCAGTTGGCGCGACCTGATGGCGGCCGCCGTGGTGGTGCGCTCGATGCTGGGTGTCAGCCCTTCCGCCTACCAGGAGGCGTGTGAGGCCATGGGTCCGGAACGCGCAGCCATAACCATCGCCGCCATTCTGGAGCGGGCAGGGCATATCAACTCCGCAGGCGGCTATCTGCGCAGCCTGACAGCCAAGGCGGTGGCTGGCGAGTTTTCCCTGGGGCCTGTTCTCATGGCGCTTCTACGGCAGGCAGGAGACGGGCAGGGGAGGCGGATAGGGGTCGTTTGCGGGAGGGGGCGAAATACTACCTTAAGCGAAATCCTGACGTAAGCGGATAGTTAAGCTGGTCCCTTTGAATGGTCGATCATGTTCTCCATGCTGACCGTATCCAACATTCCAGGCACCCGGCCACTTAACGTTTTCAATTCCGGTCGCTGTGGCAGCTTTGAATGAGGTCCATGCGGCTTCATTATGATGCCGGTAGAGAATGCCCCCTGGCCCCATCTCCGGATAGAAAGCGACATGAATATCGAAGTCGGAATCAACCGCTAAATCAGGGCCAAACCAGTAGGAAGGGCTTCGTCCTGGCTGCCTCCCGACGATGAGAGTGAGGGTCTGCTTCGGTCCGCGCGTACCTAGCCAGATGGGAGCGATGGTCTCTGGAGAATGTGCGGTGAATAACGTCTGCTCAGGGGCCCAAGGCTTCTGAGCCGTTCGACCCGTCAGACGAAATTCAGCAACGCTTCCGCGACCAATCAATCCGGTAAAGGGCGCATCAAATTTACCGTCCTTGATACGCTGCCATTCAGTAGAAGCGGCTGTGGGCGTAGGTGGCCATTGCAATTGCTCCCGCGCAACGCCATCCGTGTCGAGCACCTGATATCTTAGCCCGTTTTCATCGAGCGCAGCCTGGATGCAGTGAAGATATTCAACATCTTCAGGCATTCTATGTGCTGTGCCGGCTCCGGCAGTGCAAATCTGAAGCACTCCTCGATGCACCTGGACGTCGTACGCGAGAATATGGCTGCAAACATAGGCAAGGACGTTCGCATCCACCAGTATATTCCAGAACTCATCGGCATACTCATGGCCGATTTCACGCTGGTAAGTTCCAGAAAAGCCGTTGACTGGAAATATCGGATGGTGGCCAAGCACAAATTTATATTTTGCATCAGCGTGCTCTTTGAGCGTTCTCTGCAGCCATTCGGTTTCGACATGCCCCTCCCCACCGAGGCCGGTCCAAAGCGTATGGACAAAGACCAACAATAAATCATCTCGCCGGATCCAATAAGACAGTCCTTTTTGTTCCGTAGGACCGTTGTCTGGAAGCTGTAAGACTTCGCGAAAAATGCCCTCGCTCATCTTGTCGTATGCTGTGTGATTGCCCGTGGTATGCCACATCGGGATTTGCTGACGGTTGAGCCACGCCATTTCGACTTCAAACCAGTGTTTCCACTGTTTCCGTAAAGCCTCCGGATCAGGAGTCAGGCCGATTATTTCGTCGCCCGGAAAAAGTATGAACTCAGGCTGCGGAGCCAGACGCTTCACGATTGCGTTCACCTCAGCGAACGTTCTTTCGTGCAGGGCGTTTGGAACGCCGGAACATGAGTCGCCGTACATTACAAACTGGTGGCCGCCCGATTTCGGAAGAAGCGCGGTGATAGGCTCATGTGCCATTGTTTAAATCTCTATTCCGTTTGAGAATGTCGTTGACGGTATTCTTGCTGATAGCGAGATCACGGGCGATCCAGAGATAGCTTCGGCCTTCGGCAATCAGCGTCATGACCTTCGGCGCTAGCCGGTCTGACTTAGGCCGCTCTCCAGTTTGACGGCCGAGCCTTTTGCCTCGTGCTTTGGCGGCGGCAAGACTATATTTGACGCGCTCGCTAATCAGATCGCGCTCGAACTCTGCAATATCGGAGAGGAATGTCGCCAGCATTCGACCATGCGGTGATGACAGGTCAAAGGTCATGCCGTTCATGGCGATGACCGACACCTTCCAGCTTTCCAACTCGCCCAGAGTGCTGAGAAGATCGGTGGTGGAGCGACCCCACCTGGAAAGTTCGGTGACCAGGATTGCGTCGATCTTCCTGGCTTGGGCCAGTGCCATCACCTTCTTGCGCTCCGCCCGATCGAGCTTGGCGCCCGAGCCCGTTTCCTTGAAGATTGCAGCCACTTCGTAACCAGCCCGCAAGGCAAATGCCGTCAGATCATCTTCCTGCCGTTCGCATGACTGATCGGCAGTCGAAACGCGGCAATAGATGACAGCCCGCTGTCCCAATTGAACCCTCGTGGATTTTGGTGCCGGAAGGCCTTGATTTGTATGGACCGATTGTTGTCCAGAACAAACTGTACTTCAATAGGGACACTTGCGGCATGCCAAGGCGCACTATTCTGACCGAACGCCAGCGCGAGAAGCTGTTCGATCTGCCGACCGACGAACCGTCATTGCTTCGACATTACATATTAAGTGACGAAGACCTGCGACACATCAGGCAACGTCGTCGTGCTCGAAACCGATTGGGATTTGCTCTCCAGCTTTGCGCCTTCCGATATCCCGGCCGCCTCTTGCAGCCAGGCGAGATGATCCCGCGATCGATGTTGGCCTTCATCGGCGCGCAGATCGGTGTCGCGGCTGAAGAACTTGCCGAGTACGGTGCCAGATCGGAAACGCGCTATCAACATTCGACTGCACTGCAGCAACTTTACGGCTATCGACCATTTGAAGGCCAGGTACGCGCAAACATGCTCATTTGGCTCAAGGAGACTGCGGAGAAATCAAAAACGAATGACCTATTGGCGGCCGAGTTCCTGGCGGAGCTGCGCCGTCGCCATGTCATCGTCCCGGCGGCCTCAACCGTCGAACGATGCTGCGCCGACGCCTTGGTCGCCGCGGAACGGACGATCGCGTCCCGCATCACTGGACGTATCGACCCGCAGAGCCAAGTTCGGCTGCTATCCCTGCTTTCCGAAACGGTTGATGGTCGGATCACTCGTTTTGTGTGGCTGCGTCAGTTCGAAGTCGGTTCCAATTCCAACGACATGAACAGCCTTCTCGACCGGCTGGAGTACTTGCGCAAGCTCGCCATCGATATTGGCACCCTCGACGATATCCCACCTTTCCGCGTGACTGGCTTGCGTCGGCAGGGTGAACGCTATTCCGCCGATGGAATGCGGGATTTGCCGGAAAATCGGCGATTGGCGATATTAGCGGCGTGCGTCGTGGAGTGGTCGGCCATGTTGGCGGATGTCGCCGTCGAGACGCATGATCGTATTGTTGGAAAACTCTATCGTGCCTGTGAACGCAAACGGGATGAGCTATTGCAAGCCGAGCGCGCCTCGATCGGCGATACGCTGAAAATGCTTTCCCGCTTTGGCGATGCATTGATCACCGCGCATGATGAGCAGGACGATTTGGGATTAGCCATCACGGAAGGTGGTGGTTGGGAATTGCTCCGCCAAACTGTCGCGCAGGCGGCCGCGCTGACAGGCAAGGTCTCGGCCGATCCATTGGAATTCGTGATCGACGGATATGCCCGTTTCCGGAGGTATGCGCCTCGGTTTCTGGAAATCCTGACGTTCCGAGGTGGGCGCGGCGCGGATTCGCTTCTCGAAGCATTAGAAGTGCTGCGCCGTCTCAATCGCCGCGGACTTCGCACTTTGCCAGTCAATGCACCGCTCGACTTTGCTCGAGCCAAGTGGCGCAAAAGGATTCTCACGGATGGAAAACCCGATCGGCAAGTAAGGGAAATCGGGATCTTGTTCGAGCTTCGCAACGCGTTGCGCTCAGGCGACATCTGGCTGGCTGATAGCAGGCGGTATCGCGAGATCAGTACAGCACTGGTCCCGATTGAAACCGTCTCCGAAACTACACGGCTGGCTGTTCCGCTGGAAGCCGACGATTGGCTTCGCTGGCGAAGCCAGACCCTCAAACGCGGCATGACGCAGATCGAAGGTGCCAATCGGGCCGGTATTCTCCCAGGTGGGGCTATCATCGATGGCAAGCTTCAGATCGATCGGCTCGAAAAGGCGGCACCAGAGGAGGCTGCCGCACTCGTCCTGAAACTCTATGAAAGCATGCCGCTCGTTCGGATCACGGACATCCTGATTGAGGTCGAGGAAAAGCTGCACTTCACCGACGCCTTCACTGATCTCCGTACGGGCATTGCCTGCGGCGATCGAATTGGCGTCTTAACCGTTCTGCTAGCCGATGGCGTAAATCTCGGCCTCAGAAAGATGGCTGACGCGAGCGACACCCACACTTTCTGGGAGTTGCTACGGATCGGCAAATGGCACGTTAGAGAGGAGACAACAGCACGCGCCCTCGCAATGATCGTTGAGGCGCAGTCGAAATTGCCGATGGCCCGCTTCTGGGGTGACGGAACCACTTCGTCTTCCGATGGTCAGCACTTCCCCGCCGGGTCGACTGGAGAAGCATTGAATGTCGTCAATGCCCGATACGGTAATGAGCCTGGGCTTTCGGCATACAGTCACGTCTCCGATCAATATGCACCATATTCGACTCAGGTCATTCCCGCGACTGCTCACGAAGCGCCTTGTATTCTCGATGGTCTGCTGCAGAATGACACCGGAAGGCAAATCCGCGAGCATTATGCTGATACGGGCGGCTTCACGGATCATGTTTTTGCCATCTGCTCTGTTCTCGGCTTCCGGTTCGCACCGAGAATCCGCGACCTGCCGGACAAGCGGATCTATGTTCCCGCGATCAACGAGGTGCCCCCTGTGCTTCAGCCGATGATCGGCGGCCGGATCAACATTCGGCTGATCCATGAAAATTGGCCAGATATCCTGCGGCTCGCAGCCAGCATGGTCGCCGGGACCGTCGTGCCCAGTCAAATTCTTCGAAAACTTGCCGCCTATCCACGTCAGAACAGCCTGGCACTAGCGCTCAGAGAGGTCGGGCGTCTCGAGCGCTCGATCTTCATGCTCGACTGGCTGAGCGACATTGATCTACAGCGCCGCGCGCAAATCGGATTGAACAAGGGTGAGGCCCATCATGCCCTCAAGCGTGCGGTCAACTTCCACAGGCGCGGTGAAATCCGAGACCGCTCGTCGGAGGGACAGCAACATCGAATTGCTGGCCTCAACCTCCTCACCGCCATTATCATCTACTGGAACACATGGAAGCTTGGCGAAATCGTTGCCGAGCAAATCGCCAGCGGTGAGCAGATTGACCCTGGGCTCCTACCTCACGTCTCACCGCTCGGATGGGAGCATATAACGCTCACAGGAGAATATCGATGGCCGCCGTTAAGGTAGCATATCGCCCCCTCCCGCAAACGTCCCCTACCAGCGCACGGCCCACAAGATCACCTCGCCATGAAAATGACGCCACTTAAAATCGTTCATCAAAAGTCTCGCAGAAAATCACCAGCGCTCTTTCTGGCATCAACGGATTTTTTGCAACAGAGCCACAATTCCGGCCCCTATCACGACCACCGGTCGCCGATCGCTGGTCATGTCACCGAGCACCATTGAACCTAATGCCGTATGTCGGACAGGAATTTTTGCGCTCGGGGATGCTTCGGGTTTGTGAAGAATTCCTCAGGCGTGCTGTCTTCGAGAATAACGCCGCTTTCGAGGAACCAGATACGGTCCGCGACTTCGCGCGCGAAACCCATTTCATGCGTCACGCACATCATTGTCATGCCGCTGTGGGCGAGACCTTTCATGACCGAGAGGACTTCTCCAACCATTTCAGGATCGAGAGCACTTGTGGGTTCATCAAACAGGATGATGGGAGGCTCCATGGCCAGCGCACGTGCAATGGCAACACGCTGACTTTGTCCGCCCGACAACTGTCCCGGATAGCTTTCGGCTTTTGAGGCCAAGCCGACACGTTCCAGCAGGGCCTTGGCATTTTCGGTGGCTTCTTCCTTCGACAAGCCTCTGATCTTACAGGGAGCAAGTGTCAGATTGTCCATAACGGACATGTGAGGGAAAAGATTGAACTGCTGAAAGACGAAGCCAATCGACATGCGCAGTGCGTTGATGTCGACTTTCTTTTCATGAACGTCACGCCCGTTCACGAGGATCTTGCCGTCCTGAATTTCTTCAAGACGATTGATGGTCCGGATCAGTGTGGTCTTGCCCGATCCGGAAGGTCCGCACAGTACCACAACCTGTCCCTTCGGCACCGTCGCCGTTACATTCGTCAGGCATCGATAGTGGCCGTACCATTTGTTTACATTCTGGAATTCAATCATGGAGCAGGCTCCGTGGTGAGCGGATTGGAAAGAGACGTCGCGGCCGCTTGGGCGCTGCCAGAACCTTTTCGGCGTCTTGCGATGCGACGCTCGAGCGAGCGAGCGGTTTCCGTCAGCGAGAAACAAAGCACGAAGTACGTGACGGCAAGTATTGAGAAGACCTGCACCGGTTTAGTCAGCAATGCGGAATTCACTTGGGCCGCGGCAAAGGTGAATTCATTCACACTGATGACGTAACCGAGAGAGGTTTCCTTGATCAGCGATACAAACTGGCTGAGCAGACTGGGCAGGGAATTGTAGATGGCTTGCGGCAGGATGACGTAAATCATGGTTCGCCAGTAGCCAAGACCAAGGGAGCGGGCTGCTTCCGTCTGACCTGCGGGCAGAGCCAGAATACCAGCGCGAATGACTTCTGCGAGATAAGCAGCTTCGTAAAGCACCAGCGCACCGACGAGGGTCCAGAAACCACTGATCGGGCCTCCGACGATGAGCGGAAGCGCGAAATAGCTCCAGAAGATAACCATGACGAAGGGCGAGCCGCGCAATGTATGGATAACGGCACTCGCGGCAAAGCGTGCGCTTTTGTAAGGGCTTATACGACCCAGAGCCAAAATCATGGCGCATGGAAGAGCAAATAGAAGGCCGGTAAAAGCGATGAGCATTGTAGCGGCGAGACCGCCCAATGGGCCGTTCGGGTATTGGCCAATCAAGAAAAGAAGCCAGTTGTCGCGAATAATATCGATCATGCCGCTCACCGTCCAGAGACAAGCAGGCTGCGTTCGTAGCGAGCACCAGCGATCATGATAAGGAAGGATATGGCAAGATAGATGAGCGTGACGACAGCAAATGTCTCGAAGGTTCTGAAGGTGTCGTTTTCGATCAATCGGCTCTGATACGTCAGTTCATGAACTCCGATCGCCATCGCAATGCTCGTGTTTTTGAACAGCAGCAGCGAGTAATTGATGAGGGGCGGGATGGCATGCTTAATGGATTGCGGCAACACGATGTAACGCATCGTGCTCAAATAACCGAAGCCGAGAACCCGTCCCGCTTCGTACTGCGTCTGGGGAATTGCCCGCAAACCGCTGCGCAGAGCTTCGGACATGTAAGCGGACATGCAGAATGCCACCGCAAACATCGCTAGAATAAATTCGCTGTTACGCTCGTTTATCCAATCCCTGGCGGCCTCCGGAAGCAGTTCCGGAACAGCGAAATACCAGAACAGGATCTGGACAAGCAGCGGGATGTTCTGGTGAACCTCGACAAACGCAGCCACAAACCATTCGGCAGGCTTGAAAGTGGAATTTCGCAAAATAAGCAGAACAATCGCCCAGAAAAAAGCAATGACCCAGCAGGCGACTGTTAATTCCAATGTAACGATTAGACCATCGATCAACCAGTGCAGGTGCTCACCTGACAGAACCGACGAAAAATCCAACGAGTATGCCATGTGAGCACTCCTCATTTGAACCGTTCCAGCCCGCCTTCACATTAAAAGGCGGGTTGGATGCGGTTTTTGTCGATCACTTGACTTCAGCGAGCACGGGATTGCTGACGGGCTTGTCCAGTATAAAGGTGCGCTCGAGCGTGTAGGGCGAATCCTTGCCGATCCATTTGTCGAAGATTTTCTGCGCGTCGCCTGAGGCTTCCATATCCTTCAAAGCCTTGTTTACTGCATCCAGAAATGCCGGTTCCCCCTTTCGGACGCCAAGGCCCCAATATTCGATCGCCGCAGGTTCCTTGATGAATTCGAGACCATCACCTGCCTGCATCTGGAACTTCTTCAGCGCCAGTTCGGAGAGAATCAGCGCCTTGACCTTGGATTGCTGAAGGGCCAGGAACGCGCTCGGCGGGTCTTGGAAGGTCAGAAGCTTGGCGTCTGGAACGAGCGCACGCACATACTTTTCCGAGCTGGAACCCTTGGGCGCACTGATTTTGTCGGTCTTGAGGTCAGCAATCTTCGAGATTCCGCTGCCCGCCTTGGTCATGAACATTTGCCGGCTGACAAACGAGGTCAGGCTGTAATCAATTTGCTTTGCACGCTCATCGGAATAGCCAAGCGCTGCCGAAAGCAAATCGACGCGGCCCTGGGTCAGTTCCGGAATACGGGCCTCGACGGCCAGAAGCTTCAATTCGAGCTTAACGCCCAACGAATCGGCCACCTTCTGGCAAAGATCGACTTCATAGCCGACCGTTTCGCGTGTCTTCGGGTCTTGGAAGCTGAAGGGCTCGAAGGTTCCCATGGTGCCGCAGACCAGCGTGCCCTTGGCCTTGATGTCAGCCAGTTGGTCTGCCTTTGCAGCAGTGATGGCAAACAATGAGAGAACGGCTGCGCCGCAGACTGTCTTGAACGAAATCATGTTCGGTTCCTCTGGTTAGGTTTTCTGTGACAGGCTTCTTGCCGAAGCTCTTTTTTGGTTCGCGCAGGCTATTCGGCAGCAGTTGCGGGTTTGCCGTAAGCCCCCTTGTAGGTTCCCTCGTGGATCGACTTGATGATTGCGGCTTCCCGCACTTCCTGCGCCTGGACCGCCTTCAAAAGATCAACAGCGATTTCCTGCGAGAATGAAACGACGCCATCCTGATCGCCGACGACAATGTCACCGGGCTGAATGACCATACCCCCGATGCAGACGGGAACATTGATTTCACCGGGTCCGTCTTTGTAGGGCCCCTTGTGCGTTACGCCGCGGGCAAAGCAGGGCATACCAAGTCCCGCTATGGCGTCCACGTCCCGGATGGCGCCGTCTATGACCAGTCCGGCCGCCTTTTTCCAGATTGCGATGTTCACCATGATTTCGCCGATGAGGGCGCGGCTGAGATCGCCGCCGCCGTCGACGACGATCACATCGCCCGGCCGCACCTGTTCCAGCGCCTCGTGGATGGCGAGGTTGTCACCCGGTCGTGTTCTGACCGTCAGCGCAGTGCCGACCATAATGCCGCCCTTCGCATGAAAGGGCTGAAGACCGAGCGAGCCGGGTAGGCGTTGCAGGTTGTCGCTGATGACCGCTGTTGCGGCAGTCGCGAAGCCTTCAAGAATGGTGGCTTCTGCCTGGCGAAAATTCGGGTTTTTAGTGATGAGTGCCATAATGTTCGCCCTTGGAACGTCCGAAAGTGTCTTCACGATAGCCGCGGAGAAAAGTATATAAAGCGATATTTGTTGATATATAAACATCGCTAAAAGGAATGATTAGGGCCTCAATTTCGCAACCGCCGCTGCGATTTTTTCGCACCCGGCCTCGATTGCGGATTGGGATGTCGCAAAGGAAAGGCGCAGATAGGGAGAGAGGCCATAGGCTGTGCCATCAAGAACCGCGACCTTCGCTTCCTCCAGCAGATAAAGCGAAACGTCGAGATCTGTTGCCAAAACCTGACCTTGCGGCGTGCGTAGATCGATCAGTTCTTCAACGCATGGATAGAGGTAGAAGGCCCCATCCGGGGGCGTCACGGTAAAGCCCGGAATCGCGCTCAAAAGCTCGAACATCCGGTTGCGGCGGCGAAGATATTCGGCTCGGGCAGACGTTACGAAAGTTTGCTTTCCATCAAGTGCGGCCACCGCGGCAGCCTGTGAAATGGAACTGGCGCAGGTCGTACTCTGCCCCAAAAGTTTGACGATAGCATTGATGAGATCGACCGGACCCGCTCCATAGCCGACCCTCCAGCCTGTCATCGCGTAGGCCTTGGACATACCATTGACGACCAAAGTACGATCAATGAGCTTTGGATCCGCTTGGACGATGTTGGTGAATTTCAAGTCATTGAACAGGATGTGTTCGTAAATATCGTCGGTTAGCACCAAAAGCTGAGGATGCTGTATAAGGACATCTGCAAGCCCCTTTAACTCCGATTCCGTGTAGACCGCACCTGTCGGGTTATTCGGAGAGTTCAAAACGAGCCACCGGCTCTTCGCCGTTATGGCGGCATCGAGAGCCTCTGGGGTCAACTTGAAGCCATCCGCCTGGCCGCATGTGACGATCACCGGCCGCCCGCCATACAGCTTGACCATATCGGGATAAGAGACCCAGAACGGTGCGGGTATAATGACTTCGTCACCCTCATCCAGCGTGGCTTCGAACGCCGAGAGAATGATCTGCTTGGCGCCGCTGCCAACTACTATGTTGTCCACGCCGTAGCGAATATTGTTCTCGCGCAGAAATTTCGAGACAATTGCCGCACGCAAAGCCGGCGTTCCTGGTGTCGCCGTGTAATGCGTTTCTCCATTGCGCATGGCCTGGACTGCGGCGTCAATGACGTGTCCGGGCGTATCCAGGTCAGGCTCTCCAACGGTGAAGTCGATGATCTGATGACCGGCCGCCTGAAGTTCGGTCACCTTCTTCTTCGCCGCAATGCTGGCGGATGGCTTCATTTCATTCACCCGACGGGCCAGATTGGTCGACACGATTTATTCCTCTCATCGATGGACACATCACGAGACTAAGACCTTCCTGATATGCGGAAAACAGATTAAAAGGAATTTTCGTACATCTAATTTGGGAATGAAGGATGACCTTAATCACACTCAAGCAGATGGAAGCGATCTACTGGATCGTGCAGCTGGGCACTTTCGAGCGGGCAGCCGCACGGCTCAACACGACGCAATCGGCCATTTCCAAACGCGTTCAGGAACTGGAGGCGATGACCGGGCTGGCTGTTTTCGATCGAAACCAGCGCGGCGCGAAGCTGACTGAAAAAGGCGAGCATCTGCTCGCCCTCGGGCAGGAAATGCTTGCCCTGCATGACAGGGTGCTCGACCTGAAATCCTCGGAGGAGACGCCCGCGCACCGGCTGAGACTGGGCGTGACCGAATTATCGGCTATGACCTGGTTTCCCAGGCTCATCTCCAAAATTCGCGACACCTTTCCCAGAGTAACCCTGGAACCTTATGTCGGAACCAGCCGGACGCTGGAGAATATGTTGCGCGATAGTGAGCTTGATCTGATCGTTGTGCCGGATGTGTTTGTAGGCGAAGATATCACCTATGTGCGATTGGCAGATGTCTCAAATGTCTGGATGGCGCGTCCAGGTTTGGTCGAGACGCGCGAGGCGCTTACTCTGGAAGAATTGGCCGGTCATCCAGCCGTGCTGCAAGGCAGTCAATCGGGAACAGGATTGTTTTACAACAGGTGGATGCGCTCGCAGGGTCTGGTCTTCGATCAGGCTCTTTACAGCGATAACTTGATGGCAATCCTAGGACTGACCGTCGCGGGTGTCGGTATCTCCTACCTGCCACGCCAGTGCTTTCGCCCTTTGGTCGATGAGGGAAAACTGGTCGTGATACCGACGAGACCCGTCCTACCCCCTATTCCCTACAGCGCGGGCTATCGCAACGACAGACCCACTGCATTCATTACCGCGATCACGGATCTTATGTGCGATACCTGTGATTTCTCTCGGCAGTTACAGAGTTGACGCACCGCATTGATGCGCATCGGACTGAACCGTAGAAGCGTCGCTTCATCATAAAGCACCCTACGTCATTTGGCGCTGAGCCAGTTTCAACATGGATGTTGTCTTATTCGGTCTGCAGACGGCCATCACGATACGATCCGGTCGTACCAGTGCCACAGTCGGCTTCCGTTTTTGCGGAAATGCTGACTTGCCCTTGATCTTGAACTGAAAAGCCGAAGATGCGGACTTGCTTGCGATGTCCATAGAGACGATTGTTGCGTCGAGGGATTGAAGGATCTGTCTGCCTTCAAGATTAACATGTTCATTCGGGTCTGTATGGAACCCCACCAGAGAAAATCCATCGCCCAGTATGTCATCGCTGCGATATTCGTGGCCGTTGTTGTCGATCAGCCATACCTGAGGCAGCATGTATCCCGGTTTTGGCCAGACGTAGCGCCGCGACCTGAGAAAGCAGCCTCTGCGATAGCCGTTTGCCGGCCTGATCCCTTGTTCTTCAAGAAGGCCGCGTAGTCTCGGAATGTTCCTGATCAGCTTCATCGTTCCATGGTTGATCAACGCGGCAAGGCGATTGCGCGGCATGATGAGTTTGCCCATGAAGCGGGCGACGTTGATCATCGCGCGGCTGTGCGGGCGACGCTCCGTGTCGTAACTGTCGAGAATATGGCCGCCAGCTTTTCCCGTCAGCACATAGGCAAGCTTCCAGGAAAGATTGGAGGCATCCCGAAGTCCCGACACAAGACCCTGTCCAACGAAGGGTGGGGTGATATGTGCGGCATCGCCAATCAGAAACACGCGACCGGTTCGGAACGAGCCAGCTGTTCTGGCGTGAAAGCGATAGACTGCCTTGCGCTCAATCTCCATCGCCGCCATGCCGCCCCAAGGTGCCAATAGCCGGTCGATTTCCGCATCGCTTTCCATTTGCTGCCGGCTCTCGCCAGGAGCGAGCATGAATTCCCACCTCTGTCGGCCGCCGGGTGCAACCATATGCGGTATTGGCCTCTTGGGATCACACAAAAATTCGACGTGATCGATAGGGCTTGAAGGGTTTTTGGCGTCAATGATGAGCCAGTCTTCAACAAAGCTCTTGCCTTGAAAATCCTGTCCGATCAGAGAGCGAACCGTGGAACTCGCACCATCCGCGCCAATCAGATAGCTGGCGCGAACCTCAATTGTTTCACCATCTGCCCTCTTCAGACTGGCAAGCACGCTGTCGCTTGTCTGGCTGAGGGTACAAAGTTCGGTCTGTAGAGCGAGTGTAACGTCTTTGGTCTCGCTCAGTTTGCGGCGCAGTGTGCGCTCCAGATCAGGCTGATAGAATGTGATCTGTACTGGATGCGTATCGCAGTCGATCGACGTATTGACCTTGGCAAATTCGCCGAACAGAGGCGAGATCATCCGGACGAACGGAATTCTTACCTGATCGAAGTCACCCTCGCCAACGCCAATAGACTGCAAAATTCTCAGGGCGTCGAAGTCGAACGCGATTGCGCGCGGGGCAAGAAAGATGTCTTCCGCCTTATCGATGACAAGCGTCGACACCCCCCTCCTGCCCAACATCACTGCCAATGTCGCGCCTACCGGCCCGCAGCCGACGATCAGCGCTTCTACGCGCATTGGAATGCCTGCTTCCATTTTTTGCCTCCCAGCACGCCGCAGAAAATGCCGCGTCAATAAACAGAATTGACATGAATTGAACAGTGGTGTTCACTATTGTCAATAGTCATGACGGAGGTACCCTTGAACGACGTCTCAACGGCGCAAGCGAGAATCAATCATGCGGCGATGCGTCTCTTCGCACAGAAGGGTGGTAATCAGGTCAGTGTGAGCGAGCTTGCGCAGGCAGCGGGCGTTGCGCGCGGCACTATCTACAATAATTATCCCGACCCTGAGCAGTTGTTCGAAAATATCGTTGCCGATCTGGCTTCGGAAATGCACGCGCGTGTCGCGGAAGCGGCCAGTCAGATTGCCGATCCGGCTCAAGCTATTGCCAATGGAATTCGCCATTTTGTGCGGCGAACGCATGAGGAGCCTGATTGGGGCCGGTTCATGCTGCGTTTTGCGTTCTCCAATGCTGCTTTGCGCGGCATGTGGGAATCGCAGCCTGCTTCCGATCTGATGCACGGGCTTCAGGCGGGTCGGTTTCACTTTAAGCCCTATCAGGGCCCATCCGTGCTCGCCATGATCGGGGGAACGGGCGTTTCGGCAATGCTGCTTGTGCTTGAGGGGCACAAGACCTGGCGTGAGGCGGGGTCGGATGCGGCGGAACTCGTACTGCGCGCCTTGGGACTTGATGCGGAGGAGTCTCGCGTGATTGCAACAGGCGATCTGCCGCCGCTGCCAAAGTAGCTTTGTTTTGTTGGCGTTTTCGGGAGGAGGAAACCCATGCTCATGTCCATGCCAAAGACCGGTGCCATACAGGTCACCGATATTACCGATATTTCGGAGCTGGAGCGTATTCCTCTGGCAGAACGTGAAGTGCCTTCCAGCACCTATGACATGCTGTTCAGGGGGGTGTCGGCATCGCCGGATGCGCCTGCCCTATCGTTTTTCCTGAGGGCAAAGGAGTTTAAATCTCCGTTTACCTGGAGCTACAGACAGCTTTTCTCAGACATTACCCGCACGGCCAACGCACTGCGCCGTCTGGGTATTGGTCGCAAGGATGTCGTGGCCTTCGTTCTTCCGAATTTGCCTGAGACGCATTTCGTCATCTGGGGCGGTGAGGCCGCCGGCATCGCATTTGCCATCAATCCTCTGCTTGAGGCGGAGCAGATTAGTGAACTTCTGACGGCGGGAAAAGCCAAGTGGCTCGTGACGCTGGAGCCGACCCCCGGAAGCGACATCTGGGAAAAGGTTGCGAAAGCTGCCGCGACGGTGCCAGGTCTTGCCGGTGTTCTGACCGTAAGCGTCGGTCCCTATATCCGGGGAGCAGCAGGGCTGGCATTCCGCGCGCTCTCGAAATTCCGCAGGTTGCGCATTGCGGGCACAACATTGCCCGTTCGCAGCCTGCGTGCGGAACTTGCCCGCGAAAATGGTGAGAAATTAAATTTCGAGGCGCCAAAGGCCAGCGATATTTCTTCCTATTTTTGCACCGGCGGCACGACGGGCATGCCTAAGATTGCCAAACGCACCCATTTTTCAGAGGTTTTCGACACTTGGTCTACCCGCCTCTTCGTTGGCGAAGCGCTGTCGGGTGCAAACGCGATTTTCTGTGGACTCCCCCTGTTCCATGTCAATGGGCAGTTGGTAACGGGGCTTGCACCCTGGAGCAACGGCTTGCATGTGATCATGGGCACGCCGCAAGGCTATAGAGGCGACGGCGTGATCCGATCGTTCTGGGAGATTGTTGAGCATTATCGAATCTATGCTTTTTCTGGTGTACCCACCGTCTATTCGGCACTTCTGCAGGTTCCCGTGGCGGGAAGGAACATTTCGAGCATCGGATACGGTTTTTGCGGCGCCGCTCCCATGCCGGTGGAGCTTTTCCGGAACTTCGAAAAAGCAACGGGAATCAAGATCCTCGAGGCCTATGGACTGACGGAGGGCGCCTGTGTTTCCAGCGTCAATCCGCCAACAGGCGAACGCCGCATCGGTTCGATCGGCTTGCGCATCCCCTATCAGAAGATGGCCGTGGTGCGCCTGGATGATGCAGGCCGTTTCGCGGGCTTCGCGGAGAAAGAAGAAGTTGGCGTTCTGGCGATCAATGGGCCAAATGTGTTTGCAGGCTATGTGAGTGCCGAGCATAACGAAGGCATCTGGTTAGAAATCGACGGTGAGCGCTGGCTGAATACGGGCGATCTGGCGCGACAGGATGCCGAGGGTTATTTCTGGCTGACAGGCCGCAAGAAGGAGCTGATCATTCGCAGCGGCCATAACATCGATCCGCAGGTGATCGAGCAGGCCGCCTATGATCATCCGGCCGTCCAATTGGCGGCGGCGATCGGTCGCCCGGATGCGCATGCAGGTGAAGTGCCGGTTCTCTACGTCCAGATAAAGGCGGATCACGCCTTATCCGAGACGGATATTCTGACACATGTCATCGCTCGCATTCCCGAGCGTGCGGCGCATCCAAAGGCCATCACCATTCTTTCCACCATGCCGGTCACGCCTGTCGGCAAAATTTTCAAACCAGCGCTGTCTCTGCTCGAAATCGAAATTGTGATCCGCAAGGAAGCAAACGATTGCGGTGTGACCCTGACAAACCTGCTGGTCGTTCAGGATTCACGCCGCGGACTGCTGGCAAAAGTGACGGCCGAGGGCAAAGCGGAAGTGCTGCGTGAAAAGCTGGGACAATATGCGTTTCAGGCGGATTTCTTCTGAGACAACGATAAAAAGGAAGATCAGCATGGCCATTAATCTTGCCCATTACGAAATCAGTGGACGCCGTCATTGGGGCGTTGTGAAGGGCGATGCCATAGCTCCGCTCGAAAAAGAATATGCAACAACGGCAGATCTGATCGAGCGGGGGGAGGCCGACTGGGTTGCTGCATCACAACACGCTGCCAATGTCTCGCTCAAGGATGTCAGCCTGCTGTCTCCAGTGACCGCACCGGCACGAATTCTCTGCCAGGGAGCCAATTATCGGCAGCACATGATCGAGTCTGGCATGAATCCGGACGAGAAGACATTCAACATGTTTTTCGAGAAGTCCGACTGCTCCCTGAACGCCCCGCATGGGGTGGTGCACAAGCCTGCCCAAGTTCGTCTTCTTGATTACGAGATCGAACTGGCGCTTGTCTTCAAGCGCGCGATTACCAGTCCTGTTACCGTAACCGAAAGCAACCTGGCGGATTATGTGTTTGCTATCACAATCGCCAATGACGTGTCGGCGCGTGATATTCAAATTCCGCAGACACAATTCTTCAAGGGTAAAAGCTATCGCGGGTTTTGCCCCATGGGGCCTTATCTGACGGTGCTGGCGCCGGATGAATTCCGGTATCTGGAGCAGATGGACCTCTCCCTTTCGGTGAACGGCACGGAGCGGCAACGGGATAATACCCGCAATCTCGTGTTCAAGCCTGCCGAGACGATCACGGAACTATCGACCTTCTCCGACATCGCGCCAGGTGATGTGCTGCTGACCGGAACCCCCTCAGGCTGCGCACTTAGAATTCCGCCACCGGCGTTACGAAAGCTGACGCAATTCATTCTGCCGGAGAAGAAGCTTTGGGCCGCCTTCCATAAGACACAGGCGCGACGGCCTCAGTATTTGAAGTCCGGAGATGTCATCACCGCGCGCATCAAGAGCCCGGATGGGGCAATTGATCTGGGCGAGCAGCGCGTGACGGTTACGGCCTGAGGCAATCATGGCGAATGATCCCTTGTTTCAGCCCCTCATATTGCCGAATGGCACTGTGTTGAAAAACCGCATTGCCAAAGCGGCCATGGAAGAAAATCTGGCCGATGCGGATCATGCCCCTGGCGAAAAGCTCTGGCGGCTATACGATAGCTGGGCCAAGGGCGGCGCAGGACTGATTGTGACGGGAAATGTCATGGTTGATGGCCGCGCCATGACCGGACCGGGTGGCGTTGTCGTTGAGAACCGCAAGCACATTGCCGCACTTCGCCGCTGGGCGGACGCCGCACGCGGAAATGGCGCACACTGCTTCATGCAGATCAACCACCCAGGCCGGCAGATGCGCGCCAATCTGCGGCAGCCGGTTCTTGCCCCTTCCGCAATTCCCATGGAGTTGGGGCGATTTTCAAGAATGTTTTCCATGCCGCGCGCTATGGATGAGGACGACATTCGCGATATTCTTCGTCGTTATGTAGAAGCCGCTGTTATTGCCGAAGAGGCTGGGTTTAGCGGCGTAGAAGTTCATGCCGCCCATGGTTATCTGCTGAGTCAGTTTCTTTCCCCGCTGACAAATCGTCGCCAGGATACTTGGGGCGGTTCGCTGGAAAATCGCGCACGATCGCTTTTTGAAATTGTCAGTGGGGTGCGAGAGCGGGTTTCCAGGGAGTTTTGTGTAGCGGTCAAGATCAACTCCGCCGATTTCCAACGCGGTGGCTTCGATCAGGGTGACGCATTGCAGGTGGTGAGGGGATTGAACGGCCTTGCCGTCGATCTCGTCGAGATTTCCGGTGGAAACTATGAAAGCCCGGCCATGCAGGGACGCACCGGGGATGAACGAACGCTGGCACGCGAAGCCTATTTCCTGGAATTCGCACAGCAAGTGACTGCCGTGGCGGCTATGCCCGTGATGCTGACGGGCGGAATCCGCCGCAAGGCCGTGGCGGAGAGTGCGGTCGATGCCGGCATCTCGGTCGTCGGCATGGCGACAGCTTTGGCGCTGAAGCCCGATTTGCCGCAGAGATGGCGGCGAGGAGAGGCAGCCGAAGTTGTTGCGCCAAGCGTTAGCTGGAAGAACAAGCCGCTTGCCTCGCTCGCTGTGCGATCCATCGTTGACAGCCAAATTCAACGGCTGAGTACAGGTAAGCAGCCGCGCAGCCGGGTCTCACCTTTTGTTGCGTTGATTGCGGGGCTGCTCAGAGGGGCGCGACAGACGAAACAGTATCTGGCCTGGTCGCGGCATCAGGTTCGGAAGGGAGGATAGAATGAACATGCACAAGCCTATTATCGTCACCAATCTTCAGCACCACGTCTTTTACGTAACGGATCTCGAACGATCCAGGGCGTTTTACACGGACTTGCTGGATCTCCAGTTTTCCGCGCTCAATCATCCCGATAGCAGTGCGGCCATGCGCTTGTCGCAACAGGAAATGCGCTTCTTTTCGTTCGGGTTTCACCACCACGATCTTTGCCTGGTCAAGCATCGCAAATTGCAAATGGATAATGGCTCTATGCTCCACTACTGCCTTGCTGTCCGCGATCCGGAAACTTTCGATGCGGTGCGCAGCCGCGCGCAGGCGATGAAACTTCCAATTAAGGAAGGCCGGATGCTGGCTTCCGCCAAACCCGTTGCCAGAGCCTTTTGCGTGCCTGACCCCGACAACCATTGGATCGAACTCATTGAGGAGCTTCAGCCATGAGCACGTCTGCATTCGTTCCACCGAACGTCATTCCTCCTTTCAAGCAGAAATTCGGTTTCCTGCTCAAGCACAAGTGGTTCCGTGAACTGGTTCTGCTGTGGCCGACCCTGACAAAAAAGCGCTTTTCGAACAAAACCGAGGACTATGGCGTTTTCAAACCTTCGCTGGTTTCCCATATCGGTCAACTTTCCATCTACGTTCGCGACATTGCGCGTAGCCGCGACTGGTATGAAAAGGTGGCCGGCCTTTCTCACAGCCGGACCTGCGAGCGCGAGCCGCATCCACTCAAGGCAGGATGGAGCATCCGTTGCTGCTATATGAGCGCTGTGAACCATGACGAATGCCTGATCCTGATCGAGCAATACGATCAGGCTGGCAAAATTCAGACCCCGACGGGCATGAGCTTCTTTCACTTCGCCCTGGAGGTTGAGGGCAACCGGCTGGAGGATGTATTGGCTTTTGCAGAGCAGCAAAGGGCAAACGGCTTTCCACTCAATTACGGCCCCACACGTCACAACAGCGATCCACCTTTGGGGGACGGAGAAACAGGCGGCAATGTTGCCTGCTATCTCTACGACCCTGACTGGAACAATGTCGAATTCTGCGGTGCCATGGACACGATAGAGAATTACCGCGCTCGTTATGGCGACAAAAAAGGGTCGCAGCGCACGTAATCGCAGGATTTCACGAAACCGTCGAGCTTCGCTCGTGGTCATCACGTTTGATGGAAAGCACAATAATGACGACGAACAACAAGATCGACGTACACCACCATTTGATACCACCTGCATTTACCGCAGCACTGCAAAAGCGGAATATACGGGAAATTGCCGGTGGCCCTATTCCCCAATGGGCACCCGATCGCTCTTTGCAGGTTATGGAGGATAACGGCATCGGTGCGGCCGTGCTTTCGCTTTCCGCACCCGGTGTCTATTTTGGCGATGTGCAGGAGGCCTGCGACCTCGCTCGCGCCTGCAACGAATACGCAGCCGAGGTGCGGGATCGGCAGCCGGATCGCTTCGGTTACTTCGCCGTTCTGCCGATGCCTTTCACCGAGGAATCATGCAAGGAGGCAATTTACGCGCTCGACACGCTGAAGGCGGATGGAATCGTTCTGCTCGCCAGCAGCGAGGGCGTGTTTCTGGGAGATCCGAAGCTTGATGAACTGATGCACGAGCTGGATCGCCGTAAAGCCATCGTGTTCGTCCACCCCAATCTCCATCAAACATCTGAGACGCTCTCTCTTCAGAGCCCTGGCTTTTTGCTGGAGTTTCTTTGCGACACCACACGCGCAGCCACAAACCTGATCATGACCGGCACGATGGAGAAATATCCGGGTATTACCTGGATTTTAGCGCATGCGGGCGGATTCTTGCCTTATGTCGCATGGCGGTTGTCGCTGGCCAATCTGATGGCTGATATTTCTGCCAACGTGCCCCAAGGCGTGCTGACCTATATCCGTCGTTTCTACTTCGACACGGCGCTTTCTCCCTCGCCCTATGCGATGGCTGCTCTGCAGCAACTTGTTGAGCCGAGCCACATTCTTTTTGGAAGCGACTTCCCCTTTGCGCCACCTCCATTGACGGCAAGTCAGGTTTCTAATCTGGAGAATCTCGCCATCTGGCCAAAGCAGCAGACAACAGCCGTCTATCGAAACAACGCACTTTCTCTTTTTCCACGCTTTGCAGAATCCAATGAAAGTTACGAGAAACGGCCGGTTGCCGCACAGGCTTCATTTCGCAATAAAGTGCGCCAGTGCCTGCAAAAGCCAATTCTAGCCTATGGCGAGCGCATGAGGCAACGCTAAATTTCGAAGAGACTTTATGGTCGCAATTAGCCTTGTTAAATTCAATCGGCGGACGTTTGGATAATCAGGGCGGGGCGTCAATAAGAAGATCCGACGTAACCTCCTCAATTTTGTTGATCCCCAACAGTCCCATGTTCCGCAATATTTCGGCATTGAGTAAGTCGATTGCTTTGCGGACTCCAGGAATGCCGCCAATCGCCGCTGCGTAGATGAACGGTCGACCAATGAACATGAACCGCTCGGCTCTGTTGCAAAAAATCCGTTGATGCCAGAAAGAGCGCTGGTGATTTTCTGCGAGACTTTTGATGAACGATTTTAAGTGGCGTCATTTTCATGGCGAGGTGATCTTGTGGGCCGTGCGCTGGTACTGCCGCTATGGAGTGAGCTACCGCGATCTCGAACAGATGATGAGCGAACGCGGTGTGCCCGTCGATCATTCCACGATCTATCGCTGGGTCCAGAAATACGCACCGGAAATCGAGAAACGATTGCGTTGGCATTGGCGGCGACCGCAATCGACGAGTTGGCGCGTCGATGAAACCTACGTGAAGGTTCGCGGCAAATGGACATATCTGTACCGGGCCGTCGACAAGTTCGGCAACACGATTGATTTCTATCTGTCGCCGACGCGCAATACCAAAGCAGCCAAGCGATTTCTCGGCAAGGCACTGAATGGCTTGAAGGATTGGGAAAAGCCAACGGTCATGAACACCGACAAGGCGCCGACCTACGGGATCGCGATTTCGGAATTGAAGGCCGAAGGTAAGTGCCCGAAAGAGCTCGTCCATCGGCAGGTCAAATATCTGAATAACGTGGTCGAGGCCGATCATGGCAAGCTGAAGCAATTGATCAAACCTGTCAGAGGGTTCAAGACGTTGAAGACGGCCTAGCGACGATCAAGGGATTCGAGGTCATGCGGGCCTTGCGCAAGGGGCAGGCAGCCATCTTCAACCTCACTGGCGACATTCGTGGAAAAGCACGGATCGTTGAACGAGCCTTCGGGATTGGGCCCAGCGCACTCACCGAGGCTGTGGCCCTCCTCGCGCAGAATCTCGACGCCAAAACCGCGTGACTGAGGTGTAGGAAGGCCTCTTCATAGCCAAGCAAAATGTTTGCAACAGAGCCCGCGCCGACCATCACGACGTGATCCAGCACGTGATCATAGAGGGAAAAGTCGTTGGACGGGATCACATCGATCCCGTGTTCCTGCTGCAGCCGCCAATGCCGATGACGCAGATCGCGCGCCGACTGGAGAAGGGCCGTTGCAGAGCTCTTGCCTGCCCAATAGGATTCGAGCGCGAACTTCAGTTCGCGTTTCCTACCGATCCTGGGAAACCCGAGATTTGCCGTCTTGATGCTCATTTCCTTGTACCCCGAAGGTTATGGGCAAGGTATGGGCACGACGCATCTACGAGACGGTCACAGACGTGCCGTTCGCAAAAGCGGCACACCGGGACACCCCGCCCGTGGACGTTATCTATCGCGGCAGGTCTCCTGGCTCACGGGTCATCATCGGCGTCCGTCTTCCCGAGGCGTCTTCCTCAGTGACATATTGGACGACAACTCACCGCTTACAGTTGCGGGGGCAGCTCCGGCATTGATGCCGCAAGGCATCGTCACCGAATTCCCTCTTAGCTCCGGACCTAACGATCCGCAGAACCACGATAGGGTTCACAATGGCGGCAAAGGTCGCAATGGTCAATCACATAAAGAGATCTTTATGTGGAGCGCAATTTCGCCGCTTGCGTTATGTGGAGCCGGATCGTCCGCTTTCAGGCTATCATGTGCGGCGGCTGGATGGCCGAGATGAAGGCGCGAAGCTGCCGTTATCCCTTCGGCTCGTGATGACCGCAGGGCCGATACCGGACATCAGAGGAGCCTTGTTGCCCGGCCGCTCCTCCTTGTAGCGCTGTTGTAATAGCTCGATGCTTGTTGCACGGAGCGATGTCTTGACTGCTCCATAGCTTCGGGTAGGGGGATACCGCGATTGGCGGCTTCCGTCAGATAACCCGATCGCAAACCGTGCGCAGAAAACTCCCGCGGATCTAACCCAGCCATCACCGCCCGCTGCTTCACGATCTGGTTGACCGCACTCGGCTCCAGGGCCCGCTTCGAAACATTGCCCCAGCGATCGATCTTTCGAAAAATGCTCCCCGTTTCGATTCTTCCAACCGCAAGCCATGCGTTGAGCGCATCCACGGGCCGACCCGTCAGATAAACGACCTCGTCGTGCTCGCAACCAGACGTTTTTGTGCGACCCAGATGGATGGCGAGAGAGGGGAGGGGAGGGCCGTTTTCGACTGTGATCGGCGGCTCGACTGAGAGCTGCTCCCTGCGCAAACCGGCGATCTCGCTACGACGTCGTCCGCCGGACGCGAACGCCACCATCAGGATCGCCCGGTCGCGGACGTCGCGCAGGCTGTCGGCGCTGCAGGTAGCAAGCATTTTTGCCAAGACGTCGCCGGTCACCGCCTTGACGCTCTTGCGTTTCCTTGGCCGCGGCGTCGCGCGGACGGCAAGGCGTATCGCCGATTTCAGGGAAGGCGAGGAGAAGACGCCGGTCAGGCCGCGCCATTTCGTCAGCGTCGACCAGCTGGCAAGCCGCCGGCGCACCGTGTCGGGCGCATGCGGTCCGGAAGATCGAAGGAAGCGTTGCTCGCGCAGGCTTTGCTCAACAGCTGCAGGCATGCCGTGGTGAGGATCGATGTCGCGCTGGTCGGGCTGCCACAGATGGTGGGCGACGAATTTCAGTAGCAGTGCCTCGGGCGCCGGCCAGGGGAGGGAGGCGCCGGTTGCGGCCAGCGACCAGGCCTGCAGATAGGCGAGGTCGGAGGTGAGGGCGCGCAGGGTGTTTTCGCCCATGCCCTCGTTGACCAGATGGCGCAGTGTTTCGATGTCCTGGTCGGTCAACAATTCGGCCAGTTCGTCGCGCCGGTCGATCGGCAGGACGGCGGCGATCGTGTCGAGTTGTTTGGCGCGGGCAGAGACGAGAACTTCGCTGTCAGTCGCCATGAGCGTAAGGGCCGAGCACGGTTACCCCCTCTTTCCGGGCTGCGGCGGCCAGCTTGCGGTCGAGGGTGGTCAGGGGCACGTTTCTATTGATGGCCAGGGCAAGATATGCCGCGTCATAGGCGCTGAGGATGTGATTGGAAGCCAGGAGCAGGATTGATCCGTCGCCGCCAATCCCCACATCGTCGAGCGGCAATCGTCGCACCCGCTCCATGCCAAGGAGCGCGCCTCCCGAAGCAATCCGGCCACGCCTTTCCGACATGACCAGAATGTTGCGAATTTCGAACCAGAACAGTGACGGCGCAGGGCAGGGCTCCGCAATCGAGGCGATAACGGTCTCGGCCGCATCGCTATACTCTTCCGGTAGCAGCCAGGCCGCTACCAGGGATGCATCAATGACGAAGGACATTATCGGCGCCCTTCGTCCCGCCAGGACATGATCTCATCGTGAGAAGAGGGCTTTGCCCGGCCACGGGCGGCCCGCACTTCGTTGACCAGAAGCTGAAGATCTGTTTCCCCGCGGATCCGGGACAGCTTGGCAATCGGGTCGTTTCCACGTGAGATGATCACGTCTTCGCCGGCTTCGACCCGGACGAGCAATTCGGACAGATGGGCCTTGGCCTCGGAAACCTTGACGGTGGTGCTCATGACGCGCTTCCATAAAACAGGTGATTTTCGCCGAGGATAAGGCGGCCGCGGCAGTTGGTCAACCGGTAGATCTTCTAGCATGCGATAAGGGTTACTTATCGATGGTATATAATCGAACTACCAGGCATACCCAGTGAGGAATATTAACTTCGAGATAGCATTCGTTTAGCAAATCATTTACCATAATTTCAATGGCTTACGATCTCGCGAAAATCAGCATGATTACCTTGATGGGACCGGCTTTCGACGCCGGTATCGCGCTGGCGCGGCTCGATGAGCGCGTCGCCCGCTCCAGCGTCGGGGCAGGGTGGAACGAGCGCCAAAATTTCGCCGACGCTTGCGCCTCGCTGTGGATCGACGGCGAACTCGTCCATCTCGAAGACCTCGTCCTCCACGACGCCACCAGCGACGTCCGCACCCCGACGCACGAGCTGACCATCGCCCGTGACGTGCTGCGCACCCGCCGGCGGATCGCCGGGCAGTCGCCGGACTGGGCACTGTCCGCAGAAGGTATCCGGGCTTTGCGACAAACGTCGGACATCACGTCGGCCGCCGCGGGCGAGGCAGAGACGGCCGGCGTCATTCGGCCCGCTCTGACGACTGATCCGGAAGGGGAGGGGGAAGATATCGACGACATCGAAAATCTCCCCGGCATCGACTACGAAGCGATCGATGCAGTGCTAGCCCGCTCCGAAGCTGCGATCGAGAACGCGACCCGGCCCGGCCGTGGCGGCGCGGCGGAAAAAGATCCGCTCGTCTATGATCTCGACTGGGACGAAGATGCCCGGCTCGACGAATGGCGCGGCGTGTTGCGACACGCGCAAGACTTACCGGCAATGCTGCAGGCGATCGTTGTCCTCGATGCCTGGAACGAGCTGTCCGTGCTTCAGCACGCGCCATGGCTCGGCCGACTTCTGGCTGCTTCTATCCTGAGGGAAGCCGGCATCACGACTGGCGCCCATCTGGCCGCAATCAATCTCGGCCTGAAAACCATCCCCGTCGACCGGCGCCGGCATCGCGATCGCGAAACGCGGCTGCTTGCCATCGCCCACGGTTTTTTGGCGGCCGCGGATCGGCATGAAAGAGCAGGACAGGCTGACGCTGGCGAAAACGATGATGGACCGAAAACTGGAGGGGCGACGAACGTCGTCAAAGCTGCCAGAGCTCGTCGAGCTGGTGATGGCGAAGCCATTGGTGTCGGCCGGCATGGTGGCCAAGACCCTCGACGTGACGCCGCAAGCGGCGCGGCGGATTGTTTTGGAACTCGGCTTGCGCGAGATGACGGGGAGGGGAAGGTTTCGGGCGTGGGGTTTGATGTAGCGAGCTTAGACGAGATCAGGTTAATGTGAACCGGGCCCGCTCGATGAGGGCGCGTAATTTCCACCCGCAACGCGGTTGCCAATACTTCGACCTCAAACAATCCCGCAGAGCCATGGGTTCTTTGCATTGTTAACACAGTTCTGGGAACGACTTCACGCTGCGGCCGACAAATCATACAGCAGAGGTCGGCAATCTTGTGCCAACGAAAGTCGTGAACCCCCGCCCGAAGTTTAGGTTGCGGGAACGCATCTCTTACCGGGACCAAGTTCTTTCTTTCTCCATCGAACCATCGTGTCCTGGCGGTAGGTTGAGCTTGCGGACGTCGGTCGCACCCTCGGTCCGGTTCCATCCGGAACCCCGCGAGCGTTCGATCTGTCTGACGGGCCGCAGCAGACTTCAGCCGAAGTGACGCGTTTCTGCATTGTCTCAGCCAGTCGCGTTCTGCAAATACCGACCTCCACTCAGGCTTTCGGAATGCGCGTTGTGCTGTCTAGGGCACTGAAGAAGTTCTCAAACAAGCTAGATGCTGGAAGCGACCTGATCTATGGTTTGCAACCAAAGCGATTCATGGGACTAGCCTCGACGGGATGAAAACATACGGTTGGCACGAGATTGGAAGCGTACCTGCCGCCCCTGGCGTCTACGCGTGGTACTATATTCCGGAAATTACCCACTTCGACCTTCGAGAAATGAAGTCGGAGGTTGAGACGCTTAAATCGCAGGAGAAAATCGACCAGGCCAAAGCATCTTTGCGCCAGTTTCTGGATCGCATTGTTGGTTTCCACGCGGAACTGAGCCGGTTATGGAGTGAACCCCTCGGGCTGGACCACGGGAGCAAGAAAAACTGATACACTCTGCGGGCCTCTATCGGAGAAGGCTCATGAAGTCCCGAGGTCCA
>NZ_JAUSWH010000028.1 GCF_030815125.1 Allorhizobium paknamense | reverse complement strand
CGCGCTTCCAAGGGCCTGGGTGAGGGATGGCCCCGGAATCCCTCCGGCCGCAGTCAACACCCGTTGCAAGGACGCACGCGCGGCCGGGCGCGCCCTGTCACTGTCAGTGAAAGCGCTGACAGTGACAGGGCAAACCGCACATTCCGCCTCCCGACGATCTTCCGCCGTGAGCGCCACATACGGCCCAATGTCAGCCCCATATTCCCCCGTCACCGCATAAATGCATGACGCGTGCCGCACGGAGGCCGCGTTGAATTCAACCTGCGACACCTTTGCCACGTTGCGACCTGGCATGAACCTTTAAGGAGACAAGCGATGCGACGACATCAGGCACCACACACGAATGCCTACGGGCATAAACCCACCCCGGCCGGAACGGCTCCACGGGCACGACACCGGGAAGGTCCAGACGGACAACCATAGAAAGGATTGCACCCATGAGGAAACGAAGCGCCTCTCGCGGGCATAACAGATGGAGGCTCACGACCGGCATCCGCACTAGCTAAACGGATTATCCGGCCCATGGCGTGACTTGTCACGCAATCCTGCCGCCCGAATGGGCAGGGATCTGGCCAATAACACTCACCACACCATGAACAGCTACGAAATGTCGATCAGGCTTCTGACCGCCCACAATCCGGACGGATCGAACGCCACGCAAGATAACCGGCACAGAGGCCTGGTCGCCATGGGCGAAGAGCTGCATAGCCTCGGCTACAAGCTCAAGCACGCCCGCAATTTAAAACCCCACCATGTCAACGCCTTGGTCAACCACTGGAAGGCGACCCGGATTACCGACGCCACCATTCGCAACCGGCTGGGCTGGCTGCGCTGGACCGCCGACCACGTCGGCAAGCCCGGACTCATTCCGAAGGACAACAGCGCGTTCGGGCTCGAGGAGCGTACGCCGTACAAAGGCACCAAGGCTCGCCGGCTGGATGCCGCAACACTTGCCCGTGTCCGCGACCCCGGCATCCGGCTGGCCCTCCAGCTCCAGGCAGCCTTTGGCCTCCGGCGTGAGGAAGCCTTGAAATTCCGTCCGTCGATCGGCGACCGCGGCGACCACATTGCGCTCAAGGCAAGCTGGTGCAAGGGCGGAAGGGCGCGCGAGATCCGGATCACCCACCCTCGCCAGCGTGAGATTCTTGACGCCGTCGCACGCCTTGCGGGCAACGGCTCCCTTATCCCGACCGGACGAACGTATCGGCAGCATCTTCAAACCTATAAGGCGCAGACCCGCGCAGCAGGCCTCGGCCAAGCGCACGGTCTCCGCCATGCCTACGCCCAATGGCGCTATAAAGTTCTTACCGGATGGCCCTGCCCCGCCGCCGGCGGCCCTCCAGCTGAAGCAATGAACGCGACCAACCGCCATTTCGACAGCCTGGCCCGCATGCAGATCAGCAACGAGCTTGGTCACAGCCGCATCGATGTGACCGATACCTACCTGGGCCGCCGCTGGGCGACAGGCCATTACCAGAAAGCAACTGGATGACGATCGGTCAACGGTTGATCAAAACGGCCCTGAAGGCTCTAGAGGATCTTGCCGCTCGCGAGTTCAGCCGCGAGAAAATCCTCGTTGCCTGCCAGGAGGCTGCGGCAAAGGGCTTGACCAGTTGCCTGATCAAACCGTCCCTGCCCGTCGATGTTTCTCAAACGGAGTACATTAAGATACTCAAACCTCAACTGGAAAAAGAATGGCTTCAGCTGACGTGGCTTTCGCACGGCCTGCCAGGTGAGCCGACGTACAAGGTGCTGGAGGTAAGGTGGGCGCAACGCAGAGCGGTATGAGCATTCCGTTCGTGGTCTCTAGGAATCTGGCTCCCATTGCGGATCGCGTTGTTGCTCAAGCAATTTCGCGTGTTCCAGAGTCTTTTGTCCTATGGATTTGGCCCGATGCTCTGCCATGTACATACGTAGAGATGTGCGTCTGTCTTCCCTCGTCGTGGTCGGTTGACCGTCTTGTTCGGGAAGGCCCCTTTCCGCTTCCGGTACTGGCCTTGCTTGCTGAGACTTCAGGTCCTGTTCGCGGGCCTTGCTAAGCGCGGGGTCGAGATGGATCTCGGACAACAGTTTTTGTCGGAGCATGTAGCGTGTCGTATGCTCTGTGTTCAGGGCCTGAATTTTGGTCTCACGGGCACGAACAGTGAGAGATCTATCCTGAGCGATCTTCCGTATTTCTTGCTCGATCTCGTCGAGGCGCGACTCCGTCTGTTTCAGTTCCCACAACATGCGACAACTCCGTCAGCGAGAGAATTTAAGCGAGATATTCCTGTAAATCGACCGCATCTGCGAATTGTGCCAGATAACGCTCGGAACCACGTTTGTACTCGAGTAACATAGCGTAGTCACTCCGGGCTTTGTCCAGTATACGTATCCTGAGGAGACGGCGATCTTCGTCTCCAGCTTGCGTCACAAGTGCTTCAAACGTCCGGATCTCGTCCTGAGCGGCCGAGATAGCCGCTGCAACGGCTTTCAATTCTTGGATGAAATGTGCCCGCCCATATGGCGTAAGGCCATTTTTGTCGGTTAGGTACTGGCCGTTGGCCTTCAACCCTCCGGTAGCCTCATCAAGCTCAAGCTTGGTGGCTAATGTGAGGACGTCGCGCCAATTGTTCATACATAAATATCGGTCTATTCCGGTAAAATATGCAAGCAATTAATCATCGGCGTCTTGGTCAATGCTGGGGTCCTGCTCTGATGTCGGAACTTCAGCCGCAAAACCGATCTGAGTGACACCTTCTCACGGTCGCCACGCCCCAGACCATTCAAACCCGACCTCGCCATTCTGGATCTTGACCCGTGCCACTTTTGCCCGCGAACCGTCATCAAACACGGCCACGACGTCACCCTCCCCGCGTTGCATAAGTTGGAGGGCAAGCGGCGCGACGTCTGTCCATGTGTCAACCTTGCCGTTTCGATGCACTATCTTGCCCGGCGTCGTTGAATAAGGACCGCTTGGAAGACGTTCCCGGTATTGGAATATGACTTCAAATCCCTGCGCCAAAGGCTTGGGTTTGGATAGCCAGTTACGAAGTTTTTGAAGCATCTACGCGTTCCTGATGGAGTGCCCGAACCAAATAATCCACACTGGGATCGTGTCAATCGTCCGGTTCATGCTCGCGATCCTGACCGCTGCTGGGTGAGGTGCCGGATTTGAACTGCCGGAGATAATTGCGATACATTTCTTTCCGCGACGTCTCGACAGGAGGATGGTGGATCAGCCGAAGGTCGTTAAGTTCCTGCTCCCGAGACACTTGATCCAGCTCCGCCCAGTACGAGGCTTCGATCTCGCGGTTGACGTCATGGCGCGTCCGGCCCCTGTCCAGATCCGCATAGTTCACGTTACGTGTGCGTTGGCGGGCACCCACGCCATTGCGATACCTCCGCAGGCGGGATACGGGAGTTCGCCCGTCAGATCGCATCCGGCGCGCGCGGACCCCTTCATGGATCGTCGGTTTACGACGAATACCCTGCTTTTCAAGCGTACGGCGGTCAACCCGTGCCGCATGCCGGCCTTCCTCCAGCGCAGCATTGGCGTGGGTTTCCCACGCGATGCGGATGCGTTCCGTAGACCCCTTCTCACTCGTGCCGATGACGCGTTTGCCTGTGTCAACATCACGATCCCGTAGCACCAGATGGCAATGCGGGTTCGATGCATCGACGCGGTTCTCATGAAACGCCGCGAGCCAGGAAGCCCTGCCCTTCGTCAGATCTTCCGCAAACTTGCGGACGAGAGCCACTCGCTGCTCGGGCGTCAGTTCACGCGGCAAGGCGAGCATGATCTTGTCCGCGACCCGCGCATTCTTCCGGTCCCTGTCCTCCGCCTCCCGCAACCAGATGCCCGCGGCTTTGGCGTTACCTGGCATGCGTCGCGCCTCGAGATTGTCGAGGGCGCTGTCTCTTGTGATGTAGGCGATATGCGCTGAAGCCGTGTGCGGCTCACGCTGCGTCGATTTTCCGATGGGTTTATGGCTCAGGCTGTAGATGGCCATGGCAGGTCCCGGAGACGGGTTTGCTTTGCAAACCCATAAGTGCGCACTAACGTCGATTGAGCTACAATGCAGAAAAGAGGCCATTCTTCAAGAGGCCCCGCAGTACCCGGCTTCAGCCCTGCCCTTGACGCCTGCCAGAAAACCGGTTGAGTTGCTCCGATCGCACTTCCGACGGGTGGCCCATGGCACTGCTGAATTGGTTAAGACGCAAGAGTTCCCCGGTCCCGGCACTTTCCGACGCGGAACCGATCGCAGCTCCTCCGGCGGAGGTCGGTCATCCCGCCACGCCACAGGCAGTCAGTCTCCCCGCAGCTGCGCCCGCGGATATCGTCCCTCCCCCTCGGAAGGTGATGGCGCCGACGGCGCTACGCCTGCCCTGGATGGTTGTCTTCGACCGGGAAATGGAGCGGTCGGGATTTGCTGGTGTGTTTGCGGTTCAGGATGTGCCGGCAGGAAGCGAGGTCTGGGTGGACGAAGCTGCCCGTAAGGCGCGGATCACGTATCCCGATGGCCGTATAGCGGCATGGCTTGGCACCGCGGTTCTCCAGGTTCGCCCGGATGAGCAGTTGTACGAAGTAACCTGGCATGTTCCCGGCGCGGATCCCTATCGCATCCAGTTCCGCCCGATGGACGAGTGGTGTGAAGACGCAACCATCCGCGAGACCGGTTACGAGCTGTATATGGAACGGGTGCAAGGAAAAGAAGATGTTCTCTGGCCCCAGTTCACGGCGCTGGCTTTGGACCCGCTTCTGAACCCTGCAGGGTGTCCGCTTCCGGACGGGACGTACATTCATCACGACATTGCGTTCCGTATCGATTTCGGCAGGCATGGAAGCCCGGCCTCGTTGCTGCCGGTCGCGGATACCCTCCCTCCGGTGCTGGATTTTCCCTACCGCTCCGAACTGGCCCTCCACCGCCCCGTCGATGCAGGCGGTAAAACCATGCCAGCCGGGTATTACCAAGCGACCGTTTCGGGGTTCCGGATGGCCGAGGGGGAGGTCACAAGCCTGACTTGCCGCGGAAAGGCTGGGGTATTCCATGTTTCCGGCAAGGTGATCGTGGGCATGCTTCACGACCGGTCGGCGGAGATCCTGTCGGTTATTGAAGATCATATGCTGCACTATTGAGGAACCATGTCTGGAGACCTGACGCCGACTGCCCGATTGAACATGCGCCTTGCCGCCATGGCCGCCTCTGACCGTGAGGCTGATCTCGTCCAGCAGGCGCGGCGAGACGAGGCGACGGAAAACGCCGCCGTGCGGTTGATTGCGGTTGCCGACCAGACATTCGCGGACCCGGTCGGGATCATCCGTGCGCGCTGGTCCAGGCAGGCTTCCGGATCGTTCATCTTCTCGCGCGCCGTTCACGATTTCTCCGATTACGAAGCATTCATCTACAAGCTGACGCTCATCCTCGCTGGGTTAGGAGCCATCCGCCGCGATCTTGCGGAGGCACTCGCCGCATCGGCAGCCTATGCCGGCGGCAAGGCCCGGATCGAGCGTGATGCACCGTCGCTTTCTGGCTACGCATTTCCCGAAGACCAAAAGCTGATTGAAAAGGGCGACAGCAATGAGGTCCCGAGACCGCTGGCCGAACTTGCGCCGGACATCAGCGCCATGGTTCAGCATGCAAGATCGTCCCGTTCGTCGACCCTGAAAGCCTGGATTGTCAAACATGCCGGCGCGGCGCCGGGAGCTGCCATTCCGGCCAGCTCGAAACTGTTTACGGACCAACCCGGCCCCTACACCCTTCCCCTCGGCTTGTCGCCAGACGGACGTACGCTGCATTATCAGGGCGAGTCGTCGCTCCTCACCATCGCCCGGCAGGGCAGCGGCAAAACGCAGTGCCACATCCTGCCGACCCTCGCGAGCTACAGGGGTCCCGCCATCGTCCTCGACATCAAGGGGGAATGCTACGCACAAACTGCCCAGTGGCGAAACCACAAGGTCGGCCCTGTCCTGCGGTTCAGTCCCACGGAACCCGACCTTAGCAGCCGCTACAACCCGCTGGACTTCGTAAGCGAAGATGCGGAGGAACTCTGGGAGAGTTCACGCTTCATGGCAGATCTTCTGATGGTCATCGACAGTCGCGGCGACCCGTCCTGGGAACGCCACGGCAAGGATCTTCTGACGCTGATTATTGCGTTTGTGACCGAAGTCCATGATCGGGAAGACCGTACAATGGACAAGGTCCTCGACTTCGTCTCGACCATCGGCCTCGAGGAGATGATGGCAGCGGTTGGGGCCGCCGACAGTCCGTTCCCGCAGGCCATGCGGCGTGTTGCCGCTCGCTTCAGCCAGATGGCGTCACGGGCGCCGAAACAGTTTGAAGGCGTCCTTGGCGCTGTGTCCCAGCACCTGCAGGTTTGGGAAGGGCCCAAACTTGCCAAAGTCACCGCAGCCTCAGACTGGACCCCGGAGGTTTTCCGCACCGAGCGGGACACTATGCGCTGCCCGACCCTGTACTTGTGTGTGCCGATGGATGCGCTCGTGTCCTACGCGCCTGTTCTACGGGTTATTATCGGACAGCACGTCAGGCGCCTGATGCGCGATCACTCGCGCGATCACGCACCGATCCTGTTCCTTCTCGACGAACTGCCCAAGCTGGGCACCATGGACCCGATCCGCGAAGCGCTGGAAGTCGGCAGGTCTTATGGCATCCGGCTCTGGATGATTGCCCAGTATCCCGAGCAATTGCTGAAGGCCTATCCTGATGTCGGCGAAGGGATGATGGAATCCTGCGATGTCCGCATGTACATGAACCCCACCTCGCACACCGCCGAGCGCCTGTCGAAGGACTTTGGCATGTCCGAAAGCGTGTTCGGCAAATCCCGCAAGCCCCGTCTCGAGGCAACGACGATCCTTTCACCAACTCATCGCAACAGCATTTTCGTGCTCGCCACGAACGAAGCCCCGCAGATCCTGCGTAAAGAGTTTTTCCACGAGAAAGGCTTCCTAGAGCCTTGACCGTAGCTGCTTGACAGCGTCTTCGCGCGATTCAATCGCGATCATAAGCCGAGCCCGGTCCATGAATTCCGTTGCGTTCAGAAACAGGATGTTCAGGCGCTTCAGTTCGCTTTCCAGCACGGTGATCTTGGCAAGGGTCTGCTGACGCGCTGCTTCCCGCTGCGCCTGGTATTTCAATTTGTCCTCGGCGCGTGCCATGTCTGCCGCGATCCGACGCGCCTCCTTGGCCCTGGCTTCGGACGCGGCCTTATCAATCCTTGCAAGCTCCGCGTTGCGAAGATCGTCGAACAGGACGGCCGGATGTGCCGTCAGCGCCGGAAAATAGAATGCAATCCCCGGCTCTGTCACAAGGTCCGTGGCGATGGCAGACCAGTCGACCGCCTTGCCTCCGGCCATGTCCGCCTTGACCGCCCGGCGCAGGACGTCCAGTTCCACCGCGACATCCTGACGACAGCCAAGAATGTAGTCGCTCGTATAAATTCCGGTTCTCAGATGGGAAGGCGACGGACTGGCAGCGCGTTCCGCCAGGTACGCTGCACGCTTGCGGGGATTGCGCCGCGCGCGCGGCGTCAGCCCGCTGAAGATCGGGTTGGCGTCTATCTCGCGTGCCACGGTCTCGATCCACCAGTCTGATAGTCCCTGTAACATTCCCTGCCCCTCGCAAACGGGTGCAGGAGACCAGATTTCCAACACCTTATCAAGATGATGAAAAGGCCGCTTGCGCGGCCCTTGGTCAGTATTCATCGGCCCGCATCACGGTCAGGATGCGGCTGGTCACCGCCGGATCGGCAGGGTCAGGCGAGGCATAGCTGCGGTCGCGATCGTAGTAGTCGATCTTCCAGAAGTACCGGGTTTCCCGGTACGTGAAGGCGCCGAAGTCATGCTCTCCGTGCGGATCGTTGTCCGGCGTGAAGGCGTCGAACGTCGTAACCAGGCGCAGGATCGCGGCGATGTCGCCCGGCGGCAGGTCCGCCACCCCGGAGGTCAGCAGCAGCTGACCCTGAGGCGCGAACGGCATGGCACGGAACCGGTCGTTCAGCTCGCGGATACGGAGAAGCTCGGATGGGATCATCACCGGACCTCCTCGACGCGGAAGCCGTCGTCACCGTCATACATATGCTCCAGCGCGTTGAGGCCTTCGGCGTCATAGCGGGCGCGGATTGTCGCAAGAGCTTCTTCGGCGCTTTCGGCCTCGACCGTCGTGCTGAACACGTCCCATGTGTCGAGGCATACCCGGAATGTCCGGGTCGGGAGCGCGCTCATCGCGCGTCTCCCTTCTGTTCGTCGGCGCGTGGCTTGCGGACCACCAGGCGACCATCCACCGGCAGGCAGGTCAGCTGGATGTTGAACCCTTCGCCGTCCTCGTGGGCCCATGCGGCGCCGATCTTCGTCCAGAACTTCTTCTGGCCCTCGCCGTCGACGTGGTAGACCGCGTGGGAAGGTTTGTTGGTTTGCGTTGTCATGAGGTTATCTCCCCTTGGTTATCCGGCCACCCAGTGCGGCCGGTCGGGGGTATGTCAGCGGCGGAAGGACTGAGGCGCACCGCGCCGCGCCAGGTCAACCGGCCACACGGGAGCGCAGCGAAGGAGCGGGCAGCCGGATTGACGTGGACAGCCGACGACGCATAACCCGACCTCAAGCAGGCCGCAGGGAGGACGGAAACTTGGGGAGATATTGACACACGCAATCCCCTCTCCTCGCGTTCCTGACGACGCGGGCAAGGTTCTGGATGACGACGTTGCGGGGGTAGGCGTTCGGACATTATCCAGCTTGCCTGTCTGTGGGCCGGTAGGTTAGCCAGTCGCTGCCCGACACGACAACAGGGAGCAGATGCCCGCCTCTGCTTTCAGGTAGTCTTGCTTAACGTGGCTTCCAGACGCGGCGCAGCAAGGTGACAAGATCTTCGACGATCGCACCCGCATCATGCCGCAACGCCGCCCGGGGTTTTTGGGGTGGTGTCAGATGGACCGGCTCGCGGGTCGGTGACTGGAATCCCAAACTCATGCTGCCGGGACTTGCGCGATGCTCGCTGGCTGTTCGCCAGGCAAGGTTTTCGCCGGCCTCAAGGGTTGCAGCGACGACAACGTGGGTCAGGCGCTGGGTCGGATCGATCTCGTCCAGCACGTCGCCTGCGAACGCCAGTGCTCTCCGGGCGTTCTCGGATACATCCTCCTCGATGACCATCGGCCAGCCACCGTCAACCCTCGGAAACGGCAGGCTTACGACGACGGCTCCCGTTGGATCAAGCGACACGGATGCGCCGTCTTTCTGGGTAACCGTAAGGATGCCGTTCTCGACCCGCTTGGTGGTCGCCTCGCCCATGTCAAAGATGCGGACATTGCCGAACATGGCGCGTTTGATCAGGTTTTCCGCCAGTGCCGGATCTTCCAGCTGGCTCGGACGCAGAATCGCCTGGGTTGGCCCTCCTGCAAACGCTACCACGAGCTTCCGGCTGGACTGGTAATAACTGGACCGCCGCTCAGCGGACGGCAGTGACGCCAAGGCACGCGCCAGCATATCGTCGGGATTGAGCGGGGCTGCCGCTTTCGACAGCTCCCACTGGTGGATCGCGCGCGTGATCAGGCCGCGCAACTGCTCGGGGGTCCGGAACCCGCCGCGAAACAGGCCCCCCTCCCAGGCCTGAACCTCCGTGACGAACGCCTGCTCGTCCGGCTCGCGATCGACGCCTTCCTCCACGAAAGCAATCACCGGATGGCCACCCTGGGCGGCACGGTATTCTTCATGGGTTGCCGACAGCCCGGAAGCCTGCTTGGCACCGTATCTGGCGCCGAGGATCAGGATGACCAGGCCGGATTCCCGGAGACCCTGAAGGCAGGCTACCTGGGGTGAGTTGGGGCTTGGCGCGAACTGTTCGGCCATGACCGGCTGATGGCCAAGCTGGTCGATCGCCACCCTGGCCGCTTCGCGGATGTCTTCCATGCCGGTGATCAGTGAACTGATAAAGATCTTCATGTGTGTCGTCCCCTCCCCCGGATAGCTCGCCAGACCGATTCTAACGCGATTATAGCCATTATCGGTCGTTCCCTGAGTCCCTTTCATGCAAAATGCCGAAAACTCACTACGTCGATGTGCAAGCTCGTCTGGAACTGGAAGCGACGACGATCCCAATCTATTCAAAAATCCCGAATTAAAAAAATGTCAGCGCAAGCGTTTTAGATAAGTTTTGACAGTTTTAGAAAGAAGAAGTTTTAGAGTAAGTTTTACTCTGAAATTCGTCATCCAATTCAATGCCTTGAAAGCTGATTCTGGAACGAAGTACGGTTTTGACGGAATGATGTACGGTGATTGACGGAACGAAGTACGGCGCCGACGGAACGAAGTACGGTCTTCGCGGACCGATGTACGGCAGGTTTTGACATATCCCCATGTTACCCACAGACGGCTGTGGATAACCCACGCCGTTGGCGCCCAAAGGGATTTTTGTCAAAGATGGGCGGATCGATGTACGGCGCTTTGACAAAATCGGCGGAAGAAGGGTGCGCGGCATTTTTGTCAAAGAAGGGCGGACCGAAGTACGGCGGTCTGACAAAATCATGCCAGCGCCGGAAGATCCATTTCCGTGCCGGTCACCCTGTTGCGTTTCCGCATGTGCAGGATCATGTCATGGCCGCGATCCTCAAGGGACAGGTCGTAGTCCGGAAGCGGCGTCGTCTTGGCAGTCTCCACGATCTCCACAATGGTTTGGCGGAACTTCCGCATGGGCACTTTCGCGCCGCTGCGTTTGTGCAGCTCCTTCAGCGAGTAGAACGCGGTGGTGTCGCCCGCGGCCTTGCGGGCGAGGCGGTAGATAAATTTTGCGATCGGGCGCGAGAGCAGGAAGTAGTCGGGATTGAGGGTCAGGATGGTCGGCTTGCCGTCCGGGCGTACAACGCCGTCGTAGACCCACAACGGGATCTCGATCTCGACCTGGTCGATGCGGTCCTGGAACGTCCGGCTCACCACCTTGTAGCGCCCGATCAGCGGGAAGGATTCTGTCGCGCGACGGTCGCGAGCGTCGCGGTCACCCTTGAGATTGGTGATGCGGATGTTGGTCGCCTGAAGGCGTGCCAGCGCACGCTCGAGGTCTTCGTACTGCTTGCCCCCCAGTTCGCGGCGGCAGAACTTCAGGATCTCGGCTGCGGCGGGGCGGTAGACCTGGGGCGGAATGCTCGGCTTGAGGCCCTTGGCCTCGTCGATGCGGTACTGGCGGGTTGCCTCGGCAAGGTGCGAGATCATGTTGATCACGATATCGTAGTCGTAGGCCGTTGCCAGGCCCACCTCCGCGCCGCCCTCGATCGTGATGATCGAGTCCTTGAGTTCGTAACGGATGACCCCTGCCCCGCCGGACTTCGATAGCGCGAACGGCGCGATGTCCATCAGGTTGAAATCGTCCTTGATCGGTGCGTCCTGCACGGTCGGGACGAAAAACATCAGCTGGGCATCGTCCAGCGGCGCCGGACGCGAGAACCCGGTCGCCCGCTTGGGCGCCGGAAGCTCGTGATTGAGGATCTTGCGGACTTCGTCGGTACGGATGCCGTCGGCGATCTTTTCCAGAACGCCGCGCAGCTGGCCTCCCAGTTCCGCCAGTTTGAGGTCCGCCATCGAGCGTCGGCTGTAATAACGGCGCAGGCGCGCCAGGGCGTCCTTATCCAGCTCGATAGGCTCTTCCCCCCGTGCCGTCATGATCTCGGCGGCGACGCCCTGAAGGTACGCGTTCTTGTCGTGCAGCGACAGGTCGGCGAAGTCTTCGCGGGATTTCAGGTGGAGTTTCTTGATAGCCATGACATGCACCGTACCCTGCCGGGAGATTCCTGCCAATGGTTTTTGCTTGTTTTGCCCGCCGGTTCCGGGGCTTTTGCATTCAGATGAGCCTATGCTACCATGTAGTATCTGGTAGCTACCAGCTAAGGCAGCATTTTGCGGATCAAGCTGTAAGCGGTATCTAGTAGCTACTATATAGATATCTGGTAGCTACTAGTAACATTTTGGTATCACTGGGATAGCCGATAGCTACCGGCTAACATTGGCTATCTGGTAGCTATCTGTTAGGTTTTTCACCGTAGGATGACAAGGAACAGAAGGATACCGCCATGCCCGTGATCTCATTTGCCAACCCCAAGGGTGGCGCCGGCAAGACAACCTCCGCGCTCCTGCTCTCCGGCGAGCTTGCCGCCCGCGGTGCATCCGTTGCCATCATCGATGCCGATCCCGAACGCTGGATTTCCCAGTGGGCCGCCCTGCCGGGCAAGCCCGATAACATCACGATCATCGGCGATGTGACCGAGGATACCATCACCGACCTTATCGAGGACGCGTCGTCCGAGCACCAGTTCGTCATCATCGACTGTGAAGGCACCGCGAGTTTGATGGTCGCCAACGCCGTCGGCATGTCGGACCTGGTCATAATCCCGACCCAGGGCGCCTCCATGGATGCCAAGGGCGCATCCAAGACCATCAAGCTGATCCGCAACCAGTCCCGCATGGCCCGCCGCGAGATTCCGTTCGCGGTTCTGCTGACCCGCGTCAGCGCGGCGGTGACCTCGCGCTCGCTGAAGAACGTGCGCGATCAGCTGGACAACGCCGGGATTGAGGTTCTGTCCACCTCGATCGTCGAGCGCGCCGCGTACCGCGACCTGCTGGATTTCGGCGGTCTGCTGTCGAAGCTCGATCCGAAGCAGGTCAGCAACGTCGAGAAGGCGGTGCAGAACGCGATGGAATTTGCCGCTGAAGTGATCGCGCGCCTCAAGCAGGCGGGCGTGCAGGGGAGGGCGGCCTGATGAACAACCGTCCCAGCCTCGGATTTGACGACGACATCGACGAGACGGTCACAGCGGAACCCGCCGCGGTGCTGGATCTCAGCGACTTCAAACCGACCCCTGCTAAGCGGCCCGACAAGGCTGCCGTTGCCAAGGCTGCCGAGAAAACCCAGTTCAAGAGCCGCGAACCGAAAGCGGTCGCCGCGCAACCGGCTCCCGTACCAAGCCCGGCACCTGTCGCCGCTCGAGCCACCCGTCGCCGTCGCACAGGTCGCTCGGCCCAGCTGAACCTGAAGGTCCGGCCGGACACGATCGAAGCGTTCTACGCGATTGCCGATGCCAACGGCTGGGTGCTGGGGGAAGCATTCGAGAAGGCGGTCGAGTTGTTGCACCAAGCCTCAAAGAAATGATCAAATTTTAGAGCTGACGGTGCTCCCGCAGCTCTTCAGAAATCGAGTAATTTCCATCGCGAATCCGCTCAGTTATCGAAATGGTGTAGTCGATGACTGCAAAATCTCCACGATAAAGACCGAGGCGGGCTATCTCGTTCATAATGGGTTCAAGCGTGGCCTTACTGACTTCGCCTGCTGAGACGATGTTGACCGTCAGGATCTTCCCGGCAGTGTAATGTATATCCACCGCCAACTCTAAGCCGTTGGGGGTCGACACTCGAAATTTCTGGCTGGCAAGCGTCTCTCGCACCAGACGCCAAGTGCTTTCGAAACCTTCTAAATGATAGTGGGGCATCATTCCTCCTTGGACTAGATCAACCAAGGAAGTGGGGTTCCGTTCAGCTAATGCAAGGCCTTAGGAGTTGCCTTCGCAGTGCTCCTGTGCTACTCGAAGTGTAGTTCCGAGAGCTGATCCTGTCATCGCAGAGGAACATCCCGTGTAAGGGAAAAGGCCGTCCGCAGCCTGGCATCTAATCCAAGCGGAACCCTAGGTCGCAGGGATGTCGAAGCGATCACGATGTCTGTCGAGCTGTTGACAAACCACGCTCGAGCATCGGGAGTCAGGTCCCATGCAAACAGAGATCGCCCGAGGCGTAAGCCGGGCGATTTTCTGTGCCCGGCTAGGAGAAATCTATGACCGGAGCATCAACACTTCACTTAACATTCAATGGACTGTCTGTCTCGGCTGAGGGGTCAGAGGCTATTTGGGTTCTATTCTTCATGATCCTGATAGCCTTGATGACGCACATCATCGTGAAGCGATAGTCCAATGCTCAAATTCAAACAGGAGAACACATGTCAGAAATCTTCGACACAAGTGCACAATATAACGACTGGCAAGGTGCTGTAGCGGCGGACAACGACGTCGATGCTACTATACAAGCGCTTTTGACGGATCGAGGTCTTAAGACCGACGACGAGATCGTTGTCGGATTAACGTTGTACGCGGGAGAAACCTATTCTTCCATTTCCGCCTACCTAGTGAAGGCTCAGAACTATGAGGAAGCGAAAGCGCATCTAGCGGGTTCATCTTCTCCAACCGCACGAAAGGTCGAAATTGACGGACTTACGATCCAAGAATTCGTCGGCCTATTCAAGCGTTTCAGCGTTGCAATGTCTTGGCAAGGCTTCGATCTCGTGGGCAAGGAGTTAATTACGGATCAATAAACCGGCCTTTCGCCGAAATCAGCGGGCTCAGGTGTTTCATCTACATCAGAGCCCGCTTTATCGTTCTTTGGCTCACACAGAAGGCGGCTGCTAAATCTGTAGACCCCTCACCGTTTGCGTATCGTTTTGAAATTTCGCTTCGATCGTTTGCATCTAGTTTCGGCGGGCGTCCGAACTTGACGCCGCGCTGTTTGGCCCTTTCTCGCCCATGGGCAGTGTTCTCCAGGATCCTCAGCCGGTGCCAGCGGGCAAACCATCCGAGAATGAACAGCAGCAGATCTGCCATTTCGGACGTGGTGTCGATGAACGGTTCATCAAGTAACCGCAGGCCTGCGCCCGCATCCTTCACCCGTTGCAAGATTTGCAGCATGTCGAGCGGATCCCGAGCCATGCGGTCGGTTACGGTCGATAGGATGATATCCCCCGGCTTCAGGGTTGCCAGCATACTCTGCAACTGCGGGCGGTCGCGCGCGGATTTGCCGCTGCGCTTCTCCTGAAATATCCGGCGACAACCAGCCGAGCGCAGACGATCAAGCTGGTATGCAAGGTCTTGCCCGTCGGTGCTGACACGGGCATATCCGATGAATCTGGTCATGGCTGTCTCCTGATTGACCTCGGAAACCATGCCACCTCCATGTCACTCCTCGGATACGGATTCTGGGACAGAAGTCACGACTTTTGCAAGAGTCTTGCCCGCATAATGACGTTATTTAGCGACATTGAATCTATTCAGATTTTAGAGCCTTGTGACTAGCGCACCTCTGCTATTACCTCTTCCGGCAAAAGTCGTGATTTTTGCTACCCAGTGATTGCCGCAGGGGCGGCAACCTGGCTACCTCACCGATATTTCGGATTTCGCCAGTCTCTCTCGCTTGGAGGCTTGTTTCTCATGCTCATTCCCAGTCGCAGCATTTCGTCCAGCTTTAACCCTGCTCTCGCGGCTCTCGCGATCGCGCTCCCGCTTGCCTTGGCCTCCTGCTCGGGTAGTCAGTCCCTCGAAGGAACCTACCGTGATAACGCAGGCAATACGTTCGAAGTGATCAAGGGCGGTACCGCCATACTCAAGGGTGAGGGCAAGCAGCTTGTCTTCAAATGGGAACAGCTTGGTGAAGACCGTCTGAAGCTGACACCCGGCCAGAATGTCGTGTTCAACGGAAGTGACGAGGACCAGATCTGCAACTTCAACTTTCCGGATGCCAAGTCGCTGTACGTCGGCGGTTGCCCCATCATGAAAAACGTCCGCATGACCCGAATGTAAATGGCATGGGAGGCGCGATCATTTTCCAGTCCCCACCACATTGGAACGCACCATGAGAGCTATCACTCTAGGCCTTCTGCCTGCCATCCTGTCAGCCGTGCCCACCTTCGCCGCTCAACCGGCAATGCTCCCTAACGCCTGCGGAGTGCCGGTGCATCACGCGCTGGTCGAGATCGGCAGCCACAAGCCTCCCCAGATATTCACACCCGAGTTGATCAATGGGCGCATGGAGTTCAACTACCTGAGCGAGACATCCGAGCCGCTGACAGCCATGTGCTTTCGTACCGCAGAGGAGGGCAGCCTGTTCCGGGTGCCTTTGCCGCCGGGCCTCACGCGCTGCGCGTTCGCAGAGGGCGCGCTGGCCTGCTCGCCCGCGCCGACCGGCGCTAAGGCGGCTCCAGAAGCGTCGCAAGGCCTGCCGCCTGCGGTCGCAAAAGAAATGGATGCTTGGCGCAAGGAGTGTGGTCCATCAGGTCGTGCGGAGTTTTCAGATGATTACCTTTCCCGCGGCGATATCGATCGGGATGGTGCCGCTGATTTCATTCTCAATGGCGACGGCGCGACCTGCGTGGAGAACGGCCGTGTGGTCGCCAGGGGAGGGGGTAATGGCGGGACCAGCCTCAAGATCTTCATGGGGAACGGGCGTGCGGCTGACCCTGCGCTCGACATCTTCACTCAAGGTGCCGAGATTTTCGCACATCAAGGATTTGCGATCGTGAAGACGCTTGAGGGCAGCTATCGTCTTGCCAATGGAATCGCAAAAAGGACTAAAGCTTTGTCCAACGCAAGACCCGTGTATACGTTAGCACGATAGCAAAAATCAGAGCCAATATTCATATCTGGTACAATACCGCCATTTAATTACTAACGTTGGTCAAGCATCCATCTTCTCTGCGAGAGTAAAATATGTTTATCTCCGTAAAGTTGAAGTGAGTTGGGGTCACTTTGGTTAGGGGGAATAAAATGCTGTCACGCAGCTATCGTCTTCTCGCATCCTTTCTAATACCTGTAGTGCTAACGGCGTCTCCGACATTTGCGGATCGAAGATGTACTGATCCAGACACAGGAGAACGCCTTTCATATCCCGAAAACGTTCTGATCGAGCTTGGGGGTCTGGCGGTAAATCCAGACGGCACTACTGCATCTTACACAGTGGGTGATCATGGTTATACGTATCTGGCTAATGGCGTAAACCTTGTAGGTAAGCCAAGGATACCCTGCGCACCAAAAGCTAATAACATAAAATGCCGTAATGAGTGGCTGAAGGCTGAAGCTCAGGGGTTCAGGGCAGGCTCACCAGTGTTTTGCGTCTTCGCAATGGAGGTAGTCCCAATTGAGGAGAACAAGCCTAGGGTCCCGTGCGAAAGGGAACTCGGAGATGGGCGTTTTCTAGTAGGCGACGGGAAAGGCCGACCGAAGATAGGAGAAAATGTTCCTACGGCTACCGGGGGCACAACGCAGACGTATGTCTCGACAACAGCGCTAAAACACCTTGTAGGGGGAGGGGTGGTTTCCGTGGATGCAGCAAAAGTGCCCGGAATCGTAGTACCTCGTAGCCACTCTGGCCTATTGGGATCAGTGGCTTGGGTCAGTTACAAAGGAAGAGCTACGTTTGCTCTCGTAACCGACATTGGTCCAAGGTTCGGTGAGGCGTCCATAGCCCTACACCAGATGCTTCAATATGGTTCTCTTCAAAATCTCCAGCCGGTCGGTCCGATACCGAAAGACCAAAGGTGCTCGACCAGCGAGTTGAAACTAAAAGCTCCATTCCAATCGAAGCCTGATCATTCCGAAGATGTTTGCAGGCGTGGTCGAACAGTCGAAACCGCGACCGACATACGTGCATATGCGGGTATAGAGGACGGAGTGACGACCATTATTCTTCCGGACGTGAAACCTAGGTCTGAAGGCGGAGTCATACAATCCGATCTCGCCACTGTCTCTTTGTCAGAACTGGCAAACAAAGGTGGCTATACAGAGAAGAAGCTGAAGCAGATGGCCTCATGTCGCCTTAAGCAAGGAGAGAAGCCTTGATAAAGCTTTCATACGTCGTGGCCTTACTTTGCGCCGTCGTTCCGACTTTCGCGCTCGCAGATGCGGCAACACATGAAATCACTATGCGCCTCGATACGCTTGATAAAACGGATTGCGGAGGTGGCAGCTGCGTCCCTGCCTGCATGATCAAAGCCACCCTTAAAGTGACAGAGAGAGGACCTGCCAACAGCGTGCCGATTAACGTTTATCTCTGGTATCGGAACAAGAACGTTGAAAATGAAGAGCGCGCTATCTCGCTGTCTTTTGATGGGCTAAAGAAGGGTGAGATATCGGAAATTACAGACCATGTACCGGGTCACCAATGTCGGGAAGTCAAGATCGATCGGGTAACAGTAGAATGTACGGGTGAAGATCGATGCCCGGGCTTTTACTATGTCCAGATTCCCGAAACGCCAACGTTCGGGTTGCCGGCGCAGAAGGTTGAGGGAAAATAGTTTCGCAGTATTCCGGAGCCTTTGGCCATCAGTTGCAGCTTATGCAACCCTCCCTGGCGAAGTCCGGTGGGTAGGACAGGCGAGGGTTTCATAGGCGCACAAGCGCAGCGCGAAGCCCTTGGAACCGTCCCCTTGCTGGCGCGAGGGGCAGGGGTCCTTACCCCACTCACGCTGAATGCGCTACATCAAGCTCCACTAGCTCGCTTTGGTGGTACATACGTACAAGCTGATCATGACGTATCCGGAACTGGCTTCGCCTTTTCAGGCCGGTTGCCGGCTCGATTTTCAGGGCCGGGTCGTAATAGACCGTGCCGTCCGCTATCGCCCGCAGGAAGAGGGTCAAGTCCGTTTTCTCGCACAGGAGAATGCGCGCGCCGTAGCGATACTCCGGCGGAGGCGTACGGTACAGCGACGGCACGTAGGCCGCCTGCGCGTGCTTGCGGCTCCAGTGTTCGATAATGCCGGGGTATTTCCACAGTGCCGCAATCTCGCCATGGCGGTCAACAAGGGCAATACCTCCATCCATATCGGTAATCTTGCCGGCTGCCATGTCGTAGCCTGTCATGCGGAGCTGAAGACCGGTGTCCGCATGAAAAACCTTCGTGCTGGCGTAGATCCCGCCAAAATTGATACGGCCGGGCTTGCCGCTCTTGTCGGGATACCCGAACCGCCGGACGAAGGCTTCGGCGCCGTTATCACGGTAAAAGCCTCCGGTCGGTTCGGGTGTCATCAGTGTCACGACGCTGGTGGGGCGGTAGGCGTTGAAGTCCGTCACAGCATATTGCTTGATTTCCCAGCCAAGATAGTCCGGCTCCGAATAGCCGTTGGGTGAAATGCCAAGCTCGGCCTCAAGCGTATAGCCACCCCCGTTACGTGCGGCATATGGCTGTTTGACTCCGTACTTGTTGAGCTTTTGGGACGGGATCCAGTGCCTGCGGTAGATGGCTTCGAGCGTGGCCAGCAGCTGCGCTCTGGTACTGCCGGCCGCCGGCTCGGCCGGGATCTCCAGAAATACTCCCAGCGGCTCCAGATCGCTCCTGACTTCAAGGGCGCGTGCCAGGGGACTGGTTGCAGGGACCGCGTGGCCCAGCACCGTACCATCCTGTGTGATCCCCAGAAACAGCACGCGTCCTTCGTCCCGTACCCGCATCACGTCACCGGGTGCATCGCGCGCGCCTTTCAGGTTGGCACCCTTGAGAAAGCCTGACATGCGCACTTCGGGGTACTTGGGATAGAGGATGAGCTGGGCGTTCGGGGCTTCGTAGCGGCCGCTCTCGTCAATCCACAGGAAGCGGATGGGAGCCTTCGCCCGGTCACGGACACTGCCGGCAATCTCCGCGTCGTCAGTAGTCACCGCACCGTGGGGAATGATGTTCAGCGCGGAAAAATCGCCCCCCAGATAAACCTGGTTCTTGGAGTTATCGTTAGGAGCCAGTTTCTTGGCATAGATGCGTACTGCCCCGTCCTGACGCATCAGGCCGGCAAGCGCTTCCAGCGTTTCAATCATGTTTCAGACCTTCAGCCTCGAACATTGCGGAATCGCCCCGGAGCCACCCGGCAAGATGCGCAGATACTTCACTGATGGGCCTACGCGTGCGCCCTTTCACAGCGCATTCCCATACCGTGCCAACACGCCACCCGGCCTTCCGGAGGGCGTCAACTGCCTTGAGGTCGCGCGCGACATTACCCTTGATCTTGGTCTCCCAGAAATCTGTCCGCGTCGCCGGCAGGCGAAACAGGTGGCAGTCATGGCCATGCCAGAAACAACCGTGAACGAAGACCACTGCACGGTGTTTCGGGAAAACCATGTCGGGTTTGCCGGGTAGCCCCGCGGCATGAAGCCGGTAGCGGAATCCTTCCGCATGAAGCGAGTGCCGGACAAGCAGTTCAGGTTTGGTATTCTTGCCCCGGATCCCCGCCATCATCCTGCTACGGACTTCGGGGGGCACAACATCAGCCATGCGCGAGGGCCTTTTGTGGTTCGGCCGGCTCGGCAGGAAACGTTAGAACCTCTGCCGTCGCGGACGGAAGCCAAGGGCTCATCGCCTCTGCGATTGCCTCCACAACAGGCATCACCACGGCATTGCCGAATTGCTTGTAGGCCTGCGTATCTGATACCGGGATGTTCCAGGTGCGATTGCCGCGCTCGAAGCCCATCAGCCGGGCACACTCCCTGGGCGTCAGGCGACGCGGCCGCTTTCCCTTTCCCTGATCGATCAGGATTTCGGAACCATCCTTGTAATATCGGGCGGAAAGGGTCCGCGCGACATCGCCCGGGCCAAACAGACCGAATCCGAAACCGTTACCCTTGGATTCGTGCTTCTTCTTGTAAGCCTGAAGATACTCCCACAGCTTGGGTGTGAGTGTGTACTTGTCAGCGACCTGTGCTTCCAGGATGGAGCCGAGCGTCGGCTCCGGCCCGGCCGGAATGACTACGTCATCAAATGAAAAGGCGGCATCGTGATCCCGGAAGCCGGCAAGAAAGATGCGATCCCGCCCCTGTGGCACCCAGGGACGCGCACTGATGATCCGCGTCACGACCTTGTAGCCCAGCTCCTTTTCCAGCACGTTCATGATGGTGGCAAAGGTCTGTCCCTTGTCATGCCGTTGCAGGTTCTTCACGTTCTCCAGGAGAAACGCCTTTGGCCGGTGATGGCGGATGATTTGGGCAACATCGAAGAAGAGCGTGCCTTGGGTGGCATCGAGAAAGCCGTGCGGTCGCCCCAGGGCATTTTTCTTGGAGACACCGGCAATGGAAAAGGGCTGGCACGGAAACCCGGCGAGAAGGACATCATGCGCCGGAATGCGGGCGAGTGCCGCCTCGTCCTTGGTGTATTCCCGGATATCCCCTGCGAAGATGTGTTCGCCGTCCTCCGGAAAGTTCTTGCGGTATGTTTCGCTGGCGTACTTGTCCCACTCACTCGTGAACACGCACCTCCCACCGATGTTCTCGAAGCCGACGCGCAGGCCCCCGATCCCGGCAAACAGGTCGATGAAGCGAAATCTGGAGGATCTTTCGGGAGGCCGGTGACTGCTGGCGAGGAGCCGGAGCATTTCCAGCGCGAGCGGGGAGGGAGAGCACTCGCCGTTTTCGTGGCGGTAGGCCGAGCGCAGAGAAACCTTGATGACTTTTGCCGCCTCCTCGATGGTGAGACCGGCCTGTTCCCTGAGCCTCGTAAACTCGCTTTTGTCCTGGGGGGTCACTGTCCGAATCTCCACTGTGTCATTTTTTGACACCCTGGCATAATCCGACTCAGCATACAAACGGAATGTTCATGTTATGTTCTAGTTTGTGCTGGCTTTCGCACAGAAGTTTTGAATGTCATTCTCGTTCTGGATAGCCAGGCACGCGTTGCAGCTCATGCAACCCTGCCTGACTGGCGAAGTCCGGGGGTAGCAATGGCAAGGGTTTCAGACGGCGGGCGCACAAGCGCAGCGCGGAGCCTCGGGAACCGTCCCCTTGCCGGCGCGAGGGGCAGGGCCCCTTAGTGATACGTCTCCTGCTTCAGATCGTAAAAGCGGCCAATTGAAAACAGATAGGCGCAGATTTCTCGGCGCAGATGATCTCGCTCGCCGTACCTGAGGCTGATCGCGTGAACCTCCCGCGACACGCGCTCTACGTCCTGCTCAGGCACATCAAGCTCACCCAGAACATACAGGTCGTCGCCAATGGCGTCGATGGGGCAACCCGTTGCAAGGATATCTTCGACAAAGTCAGGAATCTGGTCTTCGGTCATCTCGGTCTCCTTTGAAAGTCGCGAGATTAACGGGATCTTGTGGTCAGACAACATGCAGATCTGCATCCCGCAAAGATCTCCGGGAGCACTGGCCTCGCGTTTCACAGACGCGGAACGCTGGTGATCAGTCCCCGGACAACGGTATCATTGTCAGCCTGAATGCGGCATACGGCCTCGAACCGCTGGCCCGGCATATTGCGCTCGGCCAGGAATGTCTCGACATTCGGTTTTTCGTCCTCTGTGGGAGGGCTGCATTTCGCCCATGCATCTTTGAGATAGAACGGGACATCTATGGGATACCCGAGGTATCTGCGGCTCTCCTGCTGATTCTCGACATCAACCAGGATTGCCCTGAGACCGCTCTTGTAGGAGATCGAAAATGCCCCTTCTGGCATATCCGGGCGGGTGAAGTAGCCGGCACGGTAATAGTCCCAGACACCGTAAGCCACATATCCAAGCACGGCGACCGCGATGCCTCGCTTGAGCCAAAACCACATACCCGCATCCCCACGCGATCACTCTTGATCGGTTCTAGTTGCTGTGGCGATGAAATTCAACGCGGCGAGACGCGACTGACCCAAGATTCAAAGGGTTGCAGCACATCGTACCCACTGCCATGTCAAGGCTTGGCAGTGATCACCGCTGCAACCTGGCTATGTTCGTCGATCCAGCGGGCCGTGTCCGGCGAAATGTAGCTGATCAGCTGGATGATCGATGCGTAGTCCGCAGCAATATTGCGGTTCAGGATCGGTTCGTGGTGCGCGATCCGGTTACGCAGCCGGCGGAGATCATCAAGCGGCTGAAAGATCTGCGCACGGGTGAGGGGCCCCTCCGACCGGAAGACCTTGCGGAAGTGCGAGCGCCACAGCTGCTCGTAGCGCTTGGCAAGAAGCCCTGTCCAGAACCCCCAGTTCAACTCCGCCACCACGCGCCCGTGATCCGCGACGCTTCCGTGACGGCCAAGCTCGGTGCGTACCTTCAGGAGCATGTCGGGCAGGGGATATTGCAACGCCGGCCCGGGATTGAGATCAAACCAGGTCGGGCCAAACGCAGCCTTCAACTGGTCGCCAAGCCCGTTGCGTAAAGTTACCTCAAGACCTTGCAACGGCGTGTAAAGCGCCTGCGACAAGGCGCTGTTCCAGGCGTACAGCTGGAGCCCCAGCACCTTGTCGTTACCGGCAAGGGCGTAGTAAGGTCCCAGCCGTTCGGGGGAGTGAGATGACTCCAGATTCGCTATAATCGCCGGCGTATACTCAAAAACCACTTGAATATCTCCTCAATTTATTCCATCTTGTGTTTGTGAGCCCCGGTAGCGCCTCTGCATTGCAAGCGCCCGGGGCATTGCTTTTTCTGAGCCTGCCACAGCACTGGGCCAGCTGTCTCGTCTGACGGACAGTGAGGTCAACAGTCCTTCCTGTCGATTGCGGGCTCGCCCGCTCAAGAGCCCGGCGCGTCGTTGTTCACGACCAGCTTGGGCTTTTTGCGCTTCACCCTGTCCTTCTCGTCCTCAGCCTTCTTCTTGGCAGCCGCTATCTTCTCAAGCGCATGCGGCGTGCAGGCAGCGATCAGCCCGTCAAAGCGATAAAGGTTGGTCTGGCTGCCAAACTTGCTGTGCCGGCGCTCGTCCCGCGTGATCAGCCCGATCTTCTGCATTCCGGTGATGCGCTTCTGAATCGTCCGGGGCGTCACGTTCAACGCTTCCGCGATCGTGCCGACCGCAGGACGCGGCACGTTGTCCTCAGTCCACCAGTATTGGATCAGGTGCAGCAGGATATTGACGTCCAAAGCGTCCAGCCCCAAGGCGCGCTGTTTTTCGATGATGATGTTCGGAATGGCGCTCCACCCCGCCTTCATCAGCGTCGGCGTCCATTTCTTTTCATTCTGTTTGAGCGCCTGGACATCCGGCGACTTTGCTTTTACAGTTTCTTCCATATCGGTCTCCGTGTTTGCGTATGCCCTCTATATCAGGCTGTTTCGCGCGATTGGCAAGACGACATGGGGCGAACCTAGGTTCGGGAGTGGGCGAATTCAGGTTCGTACGCCCCCTGTTTCTGAGTTCAGGGCGGTACGAACGCAGGTTCACCCAAAGTAGATATACTGATAATCAGGATATTCGGAAAACAGGAAGAACCAGCAGCAGAGTAACAGGATATAGGTACCGTCCGTCTCCCGGTTCACCCGGGTCGGAGCAAGATACCGCTCTTATGGGAAAAGTTCTCGCACAGAGACATGGATCAGGCCGGTCTCGACAGCGTGTCGTGCCTTGCGAGCAATAACACGATCCAATGGCAACTCCCGGCTCAATGTCTCGTAGAGGTCGTATCCATCCATGCAGATCAGGCTGCTTTTGCCGCGATTGAACGCTTCCAATCCGTCAGGCCCGAAACCGCCATAGCTGATAAACAGGGCTCTAGACCAAGTTGGTCGACTGTTCAGTTTCCCATTCAAGATATGTAGATCCGCTGCAGGTGTCGGCGCACTGTGCCATTTAGCCTCGAGCAGGTAGGTGTCGTTGCCTAGCTCGAAGCTACCGTCGATTTGCTCGCCTGTGCGAGGACGAAATGATGCGCGAGGCGATAGGCCGTATACCTTAAACAAGTCGTGGAGAAAAATTTCGAAGGCGAACCCGCGAGTTTGCGGACTGAGGCCTCCTAAATCCTGCAGTCGTTGCCTAAGGTCTTTGAGCACGGCTGGATCGGCAGCAGCAGGGGTAGCGGGAGTTGGCTGCGGCGCGGGCGCAACAGGTGAGCCGGGCAGGGATGCTAGAAATTCAGGATCGAGAAGATCCGGGATCTTAAACCCCACGCCTGGGAGGAGGCGATTGAGTTCGTCAAGCTCTGCCCGTGAAAGCGGCTCCCGCTTGCTGCGCCACGTCATCGACTGCTTAACAATTTCAAGGATCAACGGGCAGAACCGGCTGCGCTGCTGTTCGAGAGTGGCTGTTAGCAGCTGAGTTATACCAGGACCTTTGCTGTAGCCTTCAGGCCATAGCGCACCAACGCCGACCTTCCTCGCAGCTAGAGGGAAGGCAGTCGCATTGTTTCCACTGGCAGGAAGAAAATCGTAGAGCAGCGTTGCCAAAGCAGCGACGGTGCTGGATTCTTTCATAGTGAGAGCCATACATACGCAGTCATTTGTTGATCTGTGGGCATGCTACGGAGTGTATTTCCGCAATTGTGTTGAAGATAGCGCCCTACAAGCTCGCAAAGACGTCGTCGATCGACGGCGTCGTAACTATCCATTTTCCATCATTGAGTTCGGCATCAAGGCTGCTTAGGCCAAAGGTAAGTTTGCTTTGCTCTCCGTCCTTCTTGATCTTGGGACCGCTTACGGCCCAACCTGCAGGAGCACCCACAACGGGATCTAATAGTTCACGTCGATCTACCGCCGGATGAATTGAATCCACGATCCCTTGGAATTCCGTCCCGTCCCTCACGATCGTAACGTGTTCCCCAACACGCAGCGGGCATTTTTCCTTTGCAATTTTCTCTCGCAACCGTTGAATTTCCGCTTTCGCATCCAGCATTGCCTGCCGTGCCCGGTCGAGTTGTTTCAGATCGTCCATAGTTCCTCCCTAGATTAAGATCCTCTCGACCTCGTCCAAGCTCACATCGTCGCTGCGGCGATCATAAAGCTGAGTCGTCCGGGTCGAGGAATGGTTGGCGATGTTCGCCGCCTTTTCAAGCGTCCCACCGTTCTTCAAGTAGGCCGTGATCCCGGTCGCGCGGAAGGTGTGATTGCACACGGCCGTGCTGATGCCGGCCGCGATCGCCCGGCGTTGGATCATAGCATAAGCATTGGCTTGTGGCAGGGAGCTTCCGGACATTACAGCCGTTCCGCGCCGGATCGTCTGGAACAGCGGCGCCCGGGGCGCCTCCTTCAGGCCAGCCGCAGCTATATAATCATCCAAGTATGCCTCGAGCGAATGGTGACAGGGCAGCTCGACCTGCTTCCCGCCCTTCTCGTGCAGCCGCACCCATAGCCGGCGGTTCTGCGCGTAGACATCACGGACCTCCATGCCAGTCGCAGCACCAATCCGGGCGAAGGTGTAGGTCATCAGGCCTATCAAGGCCCGATCGCGCTTGCCGATCAGAGTATCGGTGGGAATGCTGTCCAGCAGCTGACGAGCTTCCTCCGGCGAAAGCACTGGGGTTTTCCCCCGCCGCCGCGAGTGCTTCGGCCCCCTCACGGAATGCGCAGGATTGCTCTGCATGACATGGCCAGTTACCAGCCAGTCGAACAGATGCCGCACCGCTGCCAGGCGCTGCTTGACCGTCGGCGCTGCATGGGTGCTGGTCAGCCCTTCGACCCAACCGGCGACGTGGATAGGCGTAATCGCATCAAGTGATCGTGCGCCGCGTGCCTCGCACCAGGCTAGGAACTCAACCGCGGCCTTGGCGTAGGACCGGCGCGTGTTCAGGTTCCGGATCTGTGCGGTGAAGAATTCAAGAAATCTCTGCTGCGCAGGTCTAGAAACAATCTGCGACGGCAGTCGTGCACTTGAAGAACCTGATGCAATTAGGTCCATCAACCCAGAAGCTCTTTGACCATAAAGTCAGGCTCTCTCACAGCTCCATCCTCGCGGAGACGGATGTTGATCCGCAAGACCCCATCCTTCTGCAGCTGCTCAAGCACAGTTTTAGTTAGATCGCGCGGCCTTCCTAGAACAGTACCTGCCGGTGCTTCGATGATTTCGAACGGCCCCATAGCGCGTGGATAGCCCTTAGAGCGGATCAGGCTGATCGGGACCTGTCTTTCGGGATCCGTATGGAGCACTGCCGCCTTTACAGCACTGGCGACGAACTCCTGCAGTGTTTGGCCGCAGCTTGATGCCACGTCTTTTAGCGAGGCCAATTCCTCATGGGACAACTCAACTTGGATGGAAGGCATATCTAAAAGACTCCTATATGTGATAAAGGACATTATCATATATAGAAATGGTTTCAAATGCTGTTAACATCAATATGGCTCTAGACGGGATCGAAAAAGCATCCCATGATCGATTTACATGACCGACGCCATACCGCGAAATACCTTTAAATCCCGCGCAAGGGTTCTGCAGCATCTGGGCGACCAGCTGATCGGAACGCCGCGTCTGGCTGTATTCGAACTCGTCAAGAACGCTTACGATGCTGATGCGTCGAGGGTAGACGTTTATATCAACAATATTGGCTCCAAGGCACCCTCAATCCAAGTCCGGGATGACGGCTCTGGTATGTCGCTTCAGACAATCCGTGATGTCTGGCTAGTGATCGCGCACGATCACAAGGAGCAGGCCCTTCGCCGAAGAAAGCGCAGCAGCAAGGGGAGGCTTCCCCTCGGGTCAAAGGGCTTGGGCCGCCTGTCTGTGCATAAGCTGGGCAACAAGATTGAACTGGTAACGCGGGCTGCGGGGGAAAAGGAAGTTCTGGTCCGCATAGACTGGAATGAGATGATCTCTCACGAATTTCTGGACGATGCGGAAGTCCACATCGAGGAAAGGGAGCCAGAGGTTTTCGCTGGCTCTAGCACAGGCACGCTGATTACGATCGAAGAGCTGCGCGATCAGGTATGGTCCCGCGGAGAAGTGCGGCGGCTTTACCGCCAGATCACCTCCATATCGTCGCCCTTTGGAAGTCGCGGACGACGCGATTTCGAAGCGACCCTTCACGTCCCGGACTATCCCCAGTGGATACAGAGGCTTCCGGACCCGATTGAACTCCTTAAAAGAGCACCATGGAAATACACGTTCGAGTTTGATGGACAGCATTTTAGCTACCAGTACAATTTCCGCCCCATCCCCGGCATCGCCCGCGAAGCACGTGAGGTGAAGATCGAGGGGCAGCGTCTTCTCATTCCTTCTCCACCCGTTGACGACGATGATCCGCTTTTCAGCGGAAGGGCCGCTGAAGGGCGGTTAAAGAAAATTGTGGCCGACAGCGACATGCTGCGTGGCATCGGCCCGATTTCCGGAGAATTTTACGTTTTCGATCTTACGCCTCTTATCGCCAAGAGGATGGGGGAAACAAAGCTGATAAGGGACTTTCTGGACGAGAACGGCGGAATACGCGTCTACCGGGATGACATCCGGGTATATGATTATGGAGAACGCAGTAACGACTGGCTGGGCTTGGATCTTCGTCGAGTGAACAATCCGACAAAGGGTCTTAGCCGTAACATTGTCGTAGGCCACGTATCCATTCGGCAGGAAGACAGCGATGCACTGGTTGAAAAATCTAATCGCGAGGGGTTCATCGAGAACGCCGCATATGAGGTCTTCCGTCGCATCGTTCTTGGTGCGATAGATCCGCTCCAGCGAGAACGTGAAGTTGATCGAAAAGCCATCCGGGAGCTGCTAGGCGAAGTTCGTGATCCCGAGAGCCGCAACATCATGGAACCCGTTGCGAAGATCAGGGCAATCGCAAGCCGGAAAGGGCTATCCGGTGAAGTGGATCCTTTACTGGACAGGATCGAGACCGAGTATGCCTCCATGAAAGAGCGCCTGCTAACCACCGGCATTTCCGGTACAAGCCTCGCCGTAGTTTTTCACGAAATCGAACAGGGCATCAGGTCGCTTTACAACAACCTAGAGAACCGCCCTGACTTGAGTGGAGTGGCGGTGCAGGTCCGGGAGATGATGGGACTTCTGGATGGCTTCTCAGACCTTCTGCGTAAGAAAGACCGGAAGGCTGTGGACCTTAGGACACTTGTTGTCCGCGCCCGGGACCTCAGCCTAATTAGGTTTCGTCATCATAACGTCAGGCTGGAGTGCCCTCCGTTGGAGGACACGTTCCCCACCACGATGGTCTCTTGTTCCTTTGGGCTGACGCTGGGGGCCCTGACCAACCTCATCGACAATGCCATTTTCTGGCTTCGCGTGCGCTGGCCCGAAGAAAGCGGAACGTCCACGCGGGCGATTTACCTGAGTATCGAAACTGACTTCGAAGGGGGCCCTGCCATCATCATCGCTGATAACGGGCCTGGCTTCCAAGATACACCTGCGGAGTTGGTCCGGCCATTTTACACCCGGCGACCGGAAGGAATGGGCATGGGACTTTACTACTCAAACATGGTGATGGAGCTCAATGACGGGGCGCTGCTCTTCCCGGACCCTTCAGAAACGAACGTTCCGCAGAAATTTGATGGCGCCATCGTAGCCCTGAGATTCGCGAATATCGAGGAATAGCGCATGTTTCTAGCGTCCCGTTTTGTCGTCGTCGACGATAAGCCAGAACATATTAAGGGCATCAAGGACAGTCTTGATGCCCTTCGTTATGATTGTCACACGCGTCTCTATGAAGAGGAGACCGTCGGCGGATGGAGTGTCCTTCCAGGCATCCGGATGCTTTTCATCGACAAGAACCTCCGCGCGGGCGTCACTATGGGTGGGGGGCCGCAGAATGCCTTTGCTGCGATCGTTGAAGTGATCGAGAAGCTCATTTCGCCAGAAAGCGGGCCCTATGGCTTGGTACTTTGGGCTGAACAGCCTGATTACGAAGCATTCAAGACGTTCCTTTACGAGCGGCTGGCAACCGACAAGCCCGACCTTCTTCCCGTCTTCTGCGAACAGCTCAGGAAGGGGGACTATATCAATACGACCACCGGCGCGGTTCTTGATCCGCCAAAGCTGCAGGCGGATATCATTGCAAAGATGTCTAGCAGCCTTCAGATGAAAGCGCTGTTTTCGTGGGAAGCGGACGTTGTGGCAGCCATGGATGCAGTTCTGAAGTCTATTGTTGGGCTAGTGGCACCCAACAAGCGGGGATCCGAGGAATTCGGGCTGGAGCTGGGCAAGGTTCTTTATCGTTTATCCCAAGCTGGATCCGGCGTTGACCGAGCACAGGAAAGTCCGCGCGAATCTATCAATCAAGTCCTAGTACCTATTCTTGCTGATCGTATTACCGAGCATGATCCTGATGGCTCGCAGGGAGATTCTTGGCGCGAAGCCTTGGTTGTTCCGACCGAAAAACCAGCTCCCGTCTCCGTACAGTCGGCCGTGAACTCGGCCATCCACCTTTCTTACGGCAGAACCGGAGACGGTAGTACACTCAAGGCATCTGACCTCGGCGCGGTCGTGGAATTTCCTTTCAACGAGGTCGAGAAGGCGCTGGAAGAGCAATTCGGCATCACCAAGGCTATCATCATGGGTGAGAACTTTTTCGGCATGACTGATGCGGACTGGGAAGCCAGCTCGTTGCGCCTGATCCAGATTGGCGCCACCTGTGATCATGCCCAACCAAAAGACGGACCCATTCAATTCCTTCTGGCTCTGGAATGGGCTTTCCCTAACACAGAAGGTACGAGGGCAGCGGGTTCAAGTCTGCATGCCAAGAAGTCACCCAAGTCCCAAGAATGGTCATCACCAGTTATCGGAGTAGGGGATGATCGCAAGCCCGGAAGGCTATCGGCCTTTCTCAGCTGCACAATCAGCGTGCCGCGGCCTGCGGTCGGGGGCTGGACCGTAAAATACCGTCTAAGGGAGGAACTGGTCTCCAAACTGACCCAAGAATATGCACGCCACATTTCCCGTCCCGGGATTGTGGAACTGAGGTAGAACAGCTAGCCCTGTGCTAGAGGATCTGCTCGACCACCTAGCTAGGGTCATGCATACGCCCCAAATGATCAAGCCTCATCCGGAACTAGCTGTGACGTTTGATGGCAATGGCCTTGCTTTACGGCAGGGTCGTAACAAAGATCTTTTAAGCTGCCTTAAAATGCTTGGGCACGCTCTACGGCTTCTTTGTACAAAGAGGGAACGGCAGACGGCTGTCGTCAAGCCTAGCTTGGAATCAGGTAGGGGACAGAAGTGAATGGGGATATCAGGGGAAGCGCTGTTTCCGGTCATCACATTGGTGCTCGGGACGGTGTTAAAGGGCCTTTTCGACTGGCTGTCGGATAATCGAGCGGAGCGCCGCAGGCGGGAAGAGCGGCAAGAGCAGCGCGCTGACACGCGTCAGCTTAAACATCTTGAGTTTCAGCAGACCGCTCTTCTCGAACTTCAGGATGTTATCACCCGGCTCGGTCGCCTTGTCGGAGCAGCGCACTATCAGGATATCAAGAACCTCCGGGAAACCGGACGGTGGCACGGTGCGCATCTGACGGAAGAGGTCAACCTCGGGCTCCTCACGGAGCAGCAGAGCTTCAACAAACTGCGCGTTCGGATACGGGATCGGGAGGTCCGCGAGCTTGCAAAGCTTTTTTCGGTAGCGGGAACTACCTCCACGCAGGCAGGTGACGAAGCGGCTGCGAAAGCCGCCATGTTGGAAATGGCCCATCACTTCGAGACGTTAAATGAACGGATCGGTGAACTCTTGAGGAACCTGGCGCAGGATGAGGAGACCTTATTGAAGGACGGCGCCTAGCCGTTTTCAGCTGCCGCTAGGCTCGCAGGATCTGCGCCAATCTGGTCGTATATGCGGGCTATCCCTTCGTTTCGCCACGTCCTGATCCTTAGGACAAAAGCAGCAGATCGCGGAGCATCTCTTGGAGCGGGCGCGTCATGTCGGCCTCAAGACCGTCGCTGAGGCTGACGTGAATGGTCATTGCCCCCATGCGACGCACCGGCGGCCGTGCCGTCAGGGAGCCGACACGGTACCACCAGGTTCGCGTCGGATCATCCGGATCGAAGCAGGCGAGGAACGTCGTGATCCGGAAAATCTCGTCGAACTTCGCAAGCTTGTCGATCTCGCTTACATCGAAGATGAGGCCGCCTTCGTAGAAGCTCTTCGCCTTGACATCGACGGCGATCATGCCCACGAACGGCAATGCTACAAGATAGTCCGGTCGCTTCAGCTGGCCCTTAAAATGCTTGGGCACGCTCTGCTGGTTCTGTGTCGCGTAGAGGAACGGCAGACGGCTGTCATCAAGCCAGGCCTGGAATGACGCCTCGGCATCAGCTCCTCGGGCCTGAAGCTCGGGGCTGACCTGGCGGCGGAAACGACGGGGAGACATGCAAGTCTATGATGAGGAAGCCAAGGATTCCTGACCAAAGGGGCACCGCCCCTCACGTCGTCAAGGGGCCGAGCCTCGGTTCACTGCGGCCGCACCAACCCCTTGACGCCGCTACCCCCGGACCTCGCCGGTCAGGCAGGGTTGCATGGCTGCAACCTGTTTAATGATAGGGGACGGACGTCTGCCGTCTGCTTTCATCCTTTCACCCCAAGGGCGGGTTACTTTCAAAACCAAGCATTCCCCTTGCATCGCGGCGCGACCGGTTACACTGGCATATGCGACGGGACGCTGCTTTCCTGTGGAGCGCCAGACGGGTTTCGAGCCCGCATCCTCCGGGTAGAAGCCGGATGCTCTGCCTTTGAGCTACTGACGCATGGCAGGGCGCCAACCGGTTCGCCAGCCGCGGATGCAAGGGGTGCTTTCCACCGATGGGTGGGGGTGATAGGATGACCTCCGGGTAGAAGCCGGAGCGCATCGTCACAGACGGTGCGTTTTTTTGCGCCGCAGGCGCGGAAGATGCGACCCCGAACGCGCTGATCCGGATAGCGCCGTAGTGAGGGGTCGGATCGACACGGTCGCCAGACCGTCACGGGCCCGAGGCCCCGGACCGCTTGCCTGCTTGCGGTCCGCGGACAGGAGGGTCCGGGAGGGCGTCAGCGCCTCCCAGGAAGCGCGGGAGGATCGCATCGCGCGCTTCCAAGGGCCTGGGTGAGGGATGGCCCCGGAATCCCTCCGGCCGCAGTCAACACCCGTTGCAAGGACGCACGCGCGGCCGGGCGCGCCC
>NZ_JAUSWH010000027.1 GCF_030815125.1 Allorhizobium paknamense | reverse complement strand
GCACCGGAGGTGACGGCATAGGAGTAGGGCGTGGAGCCGCCGGATGCCGTGACGGTCTGGCTGTAGGACGTACCGACCGTTGCCGCCGTCAGCGTACCGGCGGTCGGGCTGAAGGTGATGGTCGGTGTGACGTAAGTGAAACTATTGGTGAGTGTCCCGGAACCGGAGGAGGTTGTCACGGCAACGTTTTTTGCACCAGCGGTTCCAGCCGGGGTGACTGCGGTAATTTGCGTCGCGGATACAACGTTGAAACTGGTTGCAGCTTGCCCGCCGATCGTCACGGCTGTGGCCCCGGTAAAGCCTGTTCCCGTGATGGTGATGGTTGTGCCTCCGGCTGTCGAGCCGGAGGTGGGTGATACGGCCGTTACGGTCGGCGCGGCCACGGGTGCCGAGGCAGCGCAACTGGCGCTAAACGTCAGGGTGTTGTAGGCCGACGGCGAGGATCCACTATCTTGAGTGACATCAAGAATGATCTGGATGTTATCGATTGATCCTGTCGCGGTGAAATTCCCGGACTTGCTGATGTTTCCGTTCAGATTGCTGTCGTCGACAAGCAGGTTTCCATAGTTGTCGTTGTAGATGACGATGGCCGAGGAAGAGCCGGACGATGCCGCGCCGGTTGTCGAATAGGACCACGCGACATACTCGCCTGGGCTGAGTTGCTGATAATCGTATGTCTCATCCGTTGTATTTGTCAGGTAGTGCGGGGAGCCGAAATCTGAATTGATCAGTGCGCAAGTGGCTGACAGGGCGTGCGCTGCTTCAGGCGCCACCAAGGCGGTCATTACGGTCATGAACAGACCGATACCTGCCCGGGTCAGCCTATCAGTGCTTTTCAGCCTAGACGATTCTACGCCTTTGTTTGTCTTTGTGTGAAAAACCTTGCTGCACAACGTCTTGCTGAATTGCATTCTCGATAACGCCCCGGATCGATGCAAGGTAGCGATGATTAGCTGTTTGTCCTAACGGCCAGAACGTGCCACCCCTAAAGCGGGCATTCCCCACGAAGCGCCCGCTAATCGAGCATTATGCGAGCGAGGCTCGAATAGCAATCTTCTCATGTTTCGATAACTGTTGCCACTCACGGTTTTCTTTCGACTGTGGCTAAAACACCTCTTTCTAAGAACGAAAAACGACATGCACGGCGTGGATGCAGAATGATGGCCAAAATAGGGCTTGCGACAACATCTGAAAATTGCAATAAATTATATAATGAAGTTATGATTGAAGTGAATTCTCGTCGCGCAGTCCAAATCGTTTGCGGGTTTTCAATTTCCTTGTTTTCAGTGTGGAGGAGTTTTCATGGACGCGTTTCTCGCGACGATCTTGCCAGTTGGCTTTAATTACGCGCCTGACGGGTGGCAAATGTGCTGGGGCCAGCAATTGTCTATCAATCAGTATACCGCAGTTTTTTCTTTGATTTCAAACTATTACGGAGGAAATCAGACGACGTCCTTCAACCTGCCCGATCTGCGTGGCGCCATGCCGATCGGATACGGACAGCGCCCGACCTCGAGCGTCGTTTATGGCATTGGCAATAAGGGCGGACAGGACTCGGTCACGCTGACCCAAAGCCAGATGCCCATGCATACGCATGCGGCCGATTTTACACCGACGGGGCATGCAACGGTGAATATTCCTGCACAGTCGGGATCGCAGACTGCAACCTTAAAGGTCAGCCCGGCTGCGGGAACGGCACAACTGCCGACAACGGGGCTGGTGCTTGCAGGTGGTGGTACCTCGGCTACGAAAATCTACGGAAATGTGTCAACGTCTCCGGTCACCCTGGATAGCAGCAGCGTTTCGATTTCTGGAAATGCACCAACGACAGCGCAGAATATCGCCACAAATGCAATCACGGGTGGAGCGGTGGCAATTCAGCCGACCGGTGGCAATGCCGCGATCGATGCGAGGCCTCCTTTTCTCGCCATCAACTTCATTTTCTGCGTTCAAGGTCTTTATCCCGTCCGGCCATGATCGTTTCTATTTTGAATGCTGCACATCTGGTGCCGTTTGTCGGGACGTCGTTCAACCTGATCAACGAAAGCGGCACAAGCCGCGTGTTGCTTGACAAGGTTGTGGAATATCCTGCGAGCACCGCGCCTGGAGCCCCAAGGACTGCGTTCAGCCTGTTTTTCAGCCTGCAAAAAAGCGAAGCCTCTGAAATCGAAAGCGGACATTTTGCCATTGAGCATGATGATCTGGAGACGATCGCATCCGTTTATATCGAGCGCGTTCTCGCTTCGCGGCCCGATGAAATACGGCTGGAAGCGGCTTTCAACTGAGACGGTTACGAACTGGAAAAACGGTCATGAATGGATTCACCGGCTCCTTCATGCTGGGCGAGGGGTTGAACCTGCGTCTGGTGCGAAAAAGAGATCAAGACCTTATTTTTCAGCTCTTCATGGAGAGCCGTCCATGGTTATCATGGGCAGACGCCAACTCCGATTTCATTCATGACCTCTATGAACAACAGTTCAAGGCAATGCGTGCCGGCGTGGAAAGTGTTTATCCGGATCATCTCGATTTCATCATCGAGAACTCCGGCTCTTCCGTAGGCCGAATCATCGTGGATCTCGGATATGCAGACTGGCGGATTTCCGAATTGCAGGTGCTCAAAAAAGCGCGCGGGCTCGGAATAGGCTCCAACGTGATCAGAGGGCTTCAGGCCGCGGCGACGAGAGGAAACGTTCCCTTGACGCTGTCTACGCCGATGTTCGGTTCCAACAGTTTTCCTCTCTATCAGAGGCTCGGTTTCCGGGTGATTCAGGAACAGACGCCAATGTATCATCTGGCCTGGTTTCCGCCTGGAGAGGTAGCTCGGGAAGTTTGAACGGCGAGGATAACTATGCTGTAGTGAAAATCAGGACATAAGGATTCCGTTTTAGCGTTTAGCTTAGGTCCTACGTCCTCGATGGGCGTGGTTCAGTGTCTTAATCTATGAGCCTTGCCGCTCGTCCGCTCCGCCTATTCGCGCTGTTGTAATAGCTCGATGCCTGCTGCACGGATCGATGCCTGGACTGCTCCATGGCCTCGGGCAGCGGAATGCCGCGATTGGCCGCTTCGGTGAGATAGCCTGATCGCAGGCCATGGGCGGAAAACTCGGCCGGATCCAGTCCAGCCAGAAGCGGGCGCTGGTTGACGATGTCGTTGACGGCCTTTGGGTCGAGTGCGCGGAGAGAGACATTCCCCAGCGATCGACCGCCCGAAACACAATGCCACGCTCAATGCGCGCCGCCGCCATCCATGAATTCAGCGCCTCAACAGGCCGGCCTGTGAGATAAACTACTTCGTCATTGTCGCCACCGCTGGTCTTGGTGCGACCCAGGTGGATGGACAGCGATGGAAGGGGAGCTCCGCCATCAACGGGAATAGGGGCCTCAATGTTCAGCTGCTCCTTGCGCAGCCCGGCGATTTCGCTGCGGCGTCTTCCGCCAGAGGCGAAGGCCACCATGAGGATCGCCCGGTCCCGCAGATCCTTGAGGGTGTCTGTGCGGCACGTGGCCAGCAGTTGCGAAAGAACGTCCCCTGTGACCGCCTTGGCACTCTTGCGTTTCCTCGGCCGCGGCATGGCACGCACCGAAAGTCGGATGGGGGACTTGAGGGCAGGGGAGGTGAACATTCCCTGCAATCCTCGCCACTTGGTCAGCGTCGACCAGGTCGCAAGCCGCCGGCGCACTGTATCAGGCGCATGCGGCCCGGGCGACCGCAAAAATCCCAGGACACGAAGCCTGGCTTCGACCTCTGCCGGCATGCCGTGCTGGGGATCGCTCAAACGCTTTTCCGGGTCCCAGAGATGATGGGCCACGAATTTCAGGAGCAGGGCTTCGGGCGCCGGCCAGGGCAGCGAGGCACCGGTCGCCGCCAGTGACCAAGCCTGCAGGTAGGCGAGATCTGAGGTCAACGCCCGCAGGGTGTTTTCTCCCATGCCTTGGTTGACAAGATGCCGGAGCGTTTCGACATCCTGGTCGGTTAGAAGCTCGGCCAACCCGTCGCGTCGCTCCATCGGGAGGACCGCGGCGATCGTGTCGAGGTCGTGGACACGGCGACCCAGCGCCTTTTCGAGGGAATCGGTCATGTGATCGAACATGCCGGGTGAAATTTCAGGTCGGTTTGCGAGAAGTCGCGGCCCTTGAAGAGCAGCGGCGCCTTAGCCACTGCGGACACGGCATAGGAAAAACAATCGCCCATGTTGAGGCTTGCCGGATGGCGGCCCTTGCCGAACTGATCAAAGGCTTTTTCAGCCGCAAAGTAGTGGCGTTCGCCAAAAGCAACAGTGGTGACGTTCGGCAACTCAATCAACTGTCTGATGATTGCAGCGGCGTTCGCAAATTTCCGACCTGTTAGCACCATCCGGACCTCAACAAGGGTCGGCCAGCCGACCAGAATTTCTTCGCGGGTAACTAGCGAATGAAACAGGGTCGCTTCCGGCTCGTTCAGGGACGTCGCAACGATCACCGAGGTATCGATGACGATCATATCGGCAGGCCGTTTTCGTCATAGAAATCATCATGGGCTGAGGTCGTACCCGGTGGAACAGAACGTCGACCTTCAGCCATCAGCTCCCAGAGCGCGTCGGCTGGCGTTTGGGTCGACTTCTCACGTAACTCCTGCTCATAGGCCCCTGAACATTAAAGGGGCACAGATATACGGTAGGCAAATCATGAGGCGAACGGAATTGCGCGGAACCCGTTTTCGTCGAGTGTCGGTTTTACTTCCCAGAGGTAATCACCGGTCAGGTTTACATGCTCCCATGTGAGCGGTGACAAGCTGGAGAGTAGATGATCGGGGATGGTCTGTCCCGTATTACGCAGAGCATCGATGACACGACCGATGTAGATTGTGTTCCAATGAATGATGGCGGTGACAACCATGTTGAGTGCGGAAGCCCGGATCGAAAGGTTTTCCTGACTGCGATCGCGGAAACGTCCGAGACGATGAAGATTGACGGCTCGCACGAGGCTATTCCGACTTTCGCCCTTGTTCAATTCGGCGGTAGTTGTCTTGCGCAATTGCTCGTCGTTGATCCAGTCGAGGGTGAAGAGGGTTCGTTCAATCCGGCCCATCTGGCGCAATGCCTGGGCAAGATCGCTTTGCCTCGTTGTGGCCGATAATCGCTTCAGTATGAGCGAGGCGCTGACGGTGCGTGTACGCAGCGAGGTCATAAGGCGCAAAATATCGTCCCAATGCGCCCTAATCAGATCGGCATCTATCCGGTCACCCATGACATTCTGAAGAATTCCATATTGCTTGGCCGGTTCGAAGCCATAGAGACATCGCCCGTCGAGATCGGGGATGCGCGGCACGAATGCGAAGCCGAGCACATAACGGAGGGCGAATACAAGATCGCTGACGCCGCCGCCATCGACATGGTGACGGACAATATTAAGGCCAGCGTCGGTTTCCAGCAATGCGTCAAGCACGTGAACGGCTTCGCTCGCCGTGGCGGCGATGATTTTGGTATGAAAGGGCGCGTAGCGACCAGAGATCGCGGTGTAGAGCTTGATAATCGGGTTGTTTCCATACCTGCCATTGACGCCGCCTGCGACTTCGCCACCGTCGCCAAGATGGATATGTTGTCCGTCCGACGAGGAAACAGCGTGCGAGCCGAACACCGCTGAGAACGGGGCAGAGTGTTGAGCCTCAACCAGCTTGGCGAGCGCCAGCGCGAATGTCTCTTCGCGAAAATGCCAGATTGCCATCTGCTGTAGCTGGCGGCGCGTGATGCCGGGACAGGCGTGCGCCATCTTCGAGAAAGCCGAGATTTGTGGCTTCGGCGATCAGCGCCGCATAGAACACCCGTAGATCGGAAGGTGGCCGACCGGTCTGAAGGTGCTCGAACAGCGAACTGAAACTGGTCATCCGGTCGATATCGGCCACAAGGTCCGTCAACCGGATCGACGGCATGGCTGTTGCCACCCGCCTTGCGAACGCGATTGCGGCTTCGGTTTCCGTGGTTCTGACCGCTGGTACCCGCAATCCTTTTGCGCCGATGCGGGTATCGCCCCGACCAGCTTCCAGGCGACGTGCCGCCTCACGCAGCTTTTGATTCAGCGCTCCGGCCTTCTGGGCAAGATAGGTTTCGACATCGATCGGAATCGCGACCGGAATGCGGGCCTCGGCTTTGATGACAGCAAACGTCTGTTGCGAGATCATGTGCTCGTCGAGTGCGCGGTAAGCGCGGGAACCACTGATGCATATGTCTCCGGCGGCAATCCTATTCTTCAGCTCAACGACGAGAAAGAGTTCCAGAATTTTCCGGTCGATCGCGCCGTCACCACCAACGATTTCCTTGCGCCATCGCGCGTTTGCCAGCAGCAGCGCCTTGCGGACCCAGGGCCGATCGTTTGATCTGGCTCCTTTCCTCCAGGCAGTTTCCATCTGCAGGATAGCTTCAATGAAATGTGCGTTTCGGCAGTTTCCTTCGAAGGTGAACGATGCCAGAAATGGAGCAGCAAACCGCCGGATGCGAACATATTGAGCCGACAGGTAGGTGATCAGATCATCCTCGCTCTGAGGCCTTTTGATCGCCTTCGCCGAGGCTGTTGCCTGAATAAGCTCTTCCCAGCTCGCCACGGCGGTCACCGCTTCATCAAGGGAAAGTCTGGATTCGCGTTTAGCGGTGATAGCTTCGCCGAAGTTTGCGAAGAAATCCAGTGCGGATGTCGCTGAGGATGCGCTTTCGAGGAGTTGCTTGTCACGGGCTGACTCTGCCTGCCGAAAACTCTTGCCGATCAACGTCTCGAACATGCCGATCGCCGCGTCGGTGAGTGCAATTTCCATTTCCAGAAGAAACGCGGCCAGTGTCGCGTGACGGCGGCCAGGCCGCATCTGCTCAAAGTTCTGTGCAGTCAGACGACGGCCTGCCTGCGCCATACGACGAACGCGGTGAGCCGGGATCGCCTGAAGCACATCATTGGGAATGCCGACATGACGCACGGCCTCCAGTCGATCGATCAATCCCCGCATGGCCGTTGCTCCGGCTTTGCCGGGAGGTTCCCGCAACCAGGATATGCCGCTCTGTTTTGCGCGTCGTCCCACGCCGAGCAATGCTTCTATCCGAAGGGCAAGGTCTGGCGTCAATCGTCCGGCAACATCGGCATACAGCGCCTCCTCGGCTTCGGTACATGCCTGCCCGGCCAACCGTTCCAACAAGGTAATGCCGGGAATGACGATGCGCCTCCGCCGCATCTCGTCAGCCAGCGTCGCAACGACAAATTTGTCTTTCGTCGATACGATCGCAATTCCGCGTGCAAATGCAAGCAGATCGGCGCGTAACGGGTGTGACAGCTCTGTGAAGCCATAGTGCTGACGCGGGATGGCGAGCTGCTCATAGCGGGTTGGTGCTCTCCGGGCAAAAGTGATCAGCGCCTCTGGCTCGATCCCGAGTTGTTCGGCCAGAAACGACAGCGCCACAGAAGGGATGACTTCCCCCCGCTGAATCAGGCGACCGGGATAACGAAGAGCAGAGAGCTGAAGCGCCAATCCCAATCGAGTGTCATCATGGCGTCGCGTTTCGATTAGACGGCGATCATCGTCATCAAGGCTCCAATGCCGGATCAGGGTGTCGTCATCTGCGGGCAAGGCAAGGAAATTCTGCCGTTCGGCATCCGTCAAAATCATGCGGCGAGGCATTGATGCTCTATATGTCACAAAAAGATTGGAGATAACCGTTCATAGAGCTTACTTTGCAAGACGGGTTATGTGACAATCTACAGGCTTTAGGGCGGCCAAATTGAAATTGTCATGCAGACGGACGAATAAATGACAGCTCTGATCGGGTATGCGCGGGTATCGAAGGCTGACGGCAGCCAGGTCCACGACCTTCAGCGCGATGCGTTGGCACAGGCTGGTGTCGAGGTCGGAAATATCTATGAGGATGCCGCGTCTGGAAAGAAAGAGGATCGGCCCGGTCTTGCGGCGTGCCTGAAGGCGCTGCGCTGTGGTGATACCCTTGTCGTCTGGAAACTCGACCGCCTCGGCCGCGATCTCCGCCACCTCGTCAATCTGGTCGACGATCTGACCCAAAGGCATGTCGGCCTCAAGGTCTTGGCAGGCGAAGGTGCGTCGATCGACACCTCAACGGCGAATGGCCGGTTGGTGTTTGGCATATTCGCTGCGCTTGCTGAGTTCGAGCGGGCGCTGATCGTCGAGCGAACCAAAGCCGGTCTCGCCGCCGCCCGTGCACGGGGCCGCAACGGCGGAGCGCCGTTCAAGATGACGCCGACGAAACTGCGCCTTGCTCAGGCTGCGATGGGAAAGCCGGAAACGAAAGTGGCCCACCTCTGCACGGAACTCGGTATCACCCGGCAAACCCTCTATCGGTTTGTCGGTCCAAAAGGCGAGCTGCGAGCCGATGGCACAAAACTGCTCGAACGAAGCAAATGAGGAACCTAGGTCATACTGGAGAACAACACTCGGCACCTCCTGCCGATGTTGTCTGCCTAGACCGGCCATTCATTGGCCACCATTCCTATTTCCGGTAACATGGGTAAGATGAACATGCATCTGATTGTTGATAGCGCGCACCAAAACTGTGTGCACTTCGGCGCGGGCATCTATTTCTATATCGGGTAATCTCTTACCTCGGAGTGTATAATGCTTGATCATGTTACTATTTCTGTGAAAAATCTTGTAATATCTCGGGAGTTTTATGATGCCTCCTTGTCGTGCTTAAAAATTTTTAGAGTATATGACGGAGAAGCCGGATTTTCTGGATATGGAAGCCTAGACAAGGCATCTTTTTGGATCGGAGAGCGAACCGGTCAACTTATAACGGGCACTCATATCGCGTTTACAGCAAACAATCGTGCTGATGTTGATGCTTTCTACGCGGCCGCGCTTGCCGCCGGAGGGCGTGACAACGGTCGTCCTGGTCTTCGGCCCCATTATCACAAGAACTACTATGGGGCTTTTATCTTCGACCCAGATGGACACAAAATCGAAGTTGTTTGCCATAGAGATGAAGAAGCTATGCGGCCTCGCCAACAATAGATATCGAGACTGCAATGATATGCCTCTATGTCGTGTCAGTTTGGCCTGACCGCCTACGCGACCAATAACACCAATTGGCGCAAACGAGGCCAGTGCGCCTCGCTTCCAACCATCGTGCCACCGTCCTCTCTGGCTGTAGACTGATCTGCATTCTGCTCAAACGTATATCTGTGCCCCTTTAATGTTCAGCGGCCAACTCGGCAGTGCTGGTGCAAACTTACATCGATGGCGATCAGTATTTCGTCAACACGATCAGCATTGCAGGAGAGCACACGGTCACCGACGCGTGGAGAATGACGCTGCTGCCGATCCCCGGCTTCTCGAACGCTATGGAAGAGTGGTTCCTACTCGATCCGGAAGAGGCGGATGCAAAATCGTTGATCGCATACACCAAGCAGGTTTTGGATGCGATCGGGGTTATTAACGGTCCGGCGGTGTCGGAGGTCAGACTATCGTCAAACGGTCCGGCACTCATTGAGACGGGGGCTCGGCTTAACGGCCCAACCATGGAGCGCGATCCCTATATTTCTGCGGGACTGCAAGGAACGCAGGCCACAGCGCTAGCGCAGCAGTTGGTTGCGCCGGACATGTTTGCCGCCAATTGGGCATCTAGGGGTGGGTACTCGCGCGCGAAACAATTCGCCAAGTCGTTTTTCATATTCAAGGGAAAAGGTGTCGTGCAAAGCACCGACGGATTAGAAACCTTGAAGGAGCTGAAGTCTTTTCACTCCAACTATCGCCCTCTGAAGGCAGGTGACGATGTTTCGCTGACGACCGACACAGTAGGTCGCGGCGGCGTTGTATACTGGCTCGCCGACGATCCGGCACAGTTGCAAGAAGACGTTGAAACCTTTCGCGCCTTGGACGATAAAGGATCCCTCTACGAAGTCGCCTATTCTTGACAATCAATTTCATCGTTGGCGGCACACATTGGCCGCCGACACCACTTCAGGATTCGCATGTCTTCTCTCTCCGCAACATCGATTGGTCGGCTCGCAGTTTTCTCAGCGGTAATTCTTCAGGCAATTGGTAAAGTTGCTTTCGGGACATGGCTTGCGGATTTCCCTTCAGCGTTGTTCGTACTCATCAGCTTCACTTTGACCGCAACCTTTTTTCTCAGCCTGTCGCGCAAGGGCGTAGGGGAACTGGCGTGGGGGCCGGTTGCTCTGCTTAATATCAGTACGGCCCTGACGTTCTTGTGTTTTTTCTACGCATTAAAGCTGATTGAGCCATCGATCGTCGGCGCGGTCGAGATCGGAATCGGGCCTGTTCTGGCAGTCGTCATCACACTAATCTTATCGGGGGTGAGGCCGACAAAATTACGGATCTTGGTCTGCGTAGGGGTTTTGGCCGGCTGCGGCGTGCTTGCTGTTGCAGCTCAAAAAGGCACAGGCCTTGCTGTCGAAGGCGGGAACGCCTGGTATGGGCTTAGCGCTAGCGCTGCGGCTGGACTAGGGGCCGTCCTCATCACCATGGCGTCCAAATCACTGATTGGCCGCGGATGGAAGTTCGGAGCGGTTTTGGCGCACCGCTTTTACCTCATTTTGCCGTTGTCGCTGATCTTGGCCTTTAGCTCTGACCTTTCGACCATTGAGTGGTCGGGAACTCTACTGATCTTGCTTGTTTTCGTCTCACTGGTTGGGGTCCTCGTACCACTCTACCTGCTACAAATGGGTGTAGGCCGCTGCGACCCTTATACAGTCATGGTTACGATGGCCGCCCTTCCGGTCATCACCTTTGTCTTAGAAGGCTTCTCCCCCGTATATTCTTGGTCATGGATGACGGGGCTGGGACTGCTGATCGTCTCGGCATTCCTACTGCTCGACGTGTTCGCCAAGAAATCGTAACCGTATTGCCTGCTAAATCGAATTTGTGTCTGTCCGGATAAGGATCGTTTGGCGGTGCCCACAAGTTTTGTCCGCAAACATTGCTATTTGGGGTCGGAACAAGATTTGTTCCGCCAGACACGCTAAGGTCGAACGGACGGTGAACGTCATGCAGCGCGCAGGGTTTTTCCGGGAAGCTGCAAGGGCCTAAAGCCCTCAGGCAGCTGCTGCTCTGTGTCCCAGGAATAGATGCCTGTGAGATTTATATGCTCCCAACTGAGCGGAAGTCGGAAGGTAAGGCCCTCGGTCGACTCTCGACGCTCAACGATAAACAGAAGCAGGATGTGCGAGGCGATCTCGCGACGGGGATGAGCGTTTCCGCGGTCGCACGGAAGTTCGCGACCAGCCGGCAGACCATTATGCGGGTTCGTGACGAAGGTTCACGGTCCGTTCGACCTTAGCGTGCCTGGGGGAACAAATCTTGTTCCGACCCCAAGCTGTGGTTCGGACATGGTGGTCTCCATGAAAAGAGGCCTTGAGCATAGCGACTGCGCCAAAAGATAGCAAGGAATCGGATCATGATGGCTTACTTACGATAAGGGTTACTTATCGGGGGCCAGGCATGGCCTGGAGCATCATAGGGAGTGAGGAATGATAACTTCGAGATAGAGTTTCTTTAGCAAATCGTTTACCGTGATTTCAATAACTTACGAAATCGCGGAAATCAGCATGACAGCTCTGATGTGGGTAAGCGGGGTAATCCGGTGGCAATGCCAGCCCAATGGGCAGGGATGAGACGTCAGGCGCGTGCCGCAACCATGGAAGGGAGGGGCGGAATAGGATGATTGTCGTCGCCGATGCCCAACCGGTTGCCAAGATAGTGCCAGAACGACAGACCACGCTTGTGGCAAGTCTTCGTCAGGCCGAGCATGCTGTCGCGCGCCTGCCGGCCATTGCGACTGACCGTCCCTCCGGAGATCTTCCGCTTGATGACAAACCCACGCAGATCTCGCTCCGACGCATTGGTGTGGAGCGGAATCTCTGGTCGCTCCAAAACCCTGAGCAGCTCCGGCTTGCGGCGCCTCAGCCGAAACAGCAATTTGTCGAGTTCGTCATCGCCGGTGCGGATGAAGAAAATCCGATCAAACCGGACCTGAAGACCGTGAGCTGCACGTTGGCTGGGACTTCGCTGATAGTTTTTCAGCTGCTTGTAAAAGAGCCAGATCAGCTCGCGCAGGGTTTCGACGTGTTTTACCTGGCACGGCGTCGCCGGCATCAGCTTGTGCAGAAGCCGTTCCGCATGGACGCAGCACAGTGCGTGGGTACCGACCCGAAACTGGCCTGCATCGTCGGAAACGATCACTGTCTTGCCGACCAGCCCATGATGACGGATGGCGCCCCAGATGCCGGCCTCGGCAAACGGGCGGATGATGTCCTTATCGAAGATGTCGATCCCATGTTCAGCGAGGTGCTGGAGAAACGGAACCTGATTGGCAAACCGCCGAGGTTCTTGCCTCTTCAACGGCGCCAGAAGAGCAGGGTCCACCTGCCTGTCTTCGAGAAAAGCGAAGGCAGCCTCGTTCAGGACATAGTCCTGATAGTTGCCGCGCAAAAGGGCCAGAAAGTTCAGTCGCGACTTGGACGGCGCGGTGCGAAATGCGGTGAAATGCTCGCCGCCAATATGCGTCGTATGAAAATTGCGGTTGGCGTGACGGGCACCGGTGTCGTCGACCGTGACATAGGTCGCCGAGACGAGGCCGGCATGCAGCACGGCTGCATCCTCCGCATGAAAGCCGTCCAGGCGCTCCGTCAGGAAACGCACCACCTGACGTTTGGAGATCTCGACACCAACGTCGTTGAGCAAGGTCGTCATTCGCTGCGTCGTGACCTGGCCATGCGCATGGAGCATCAGACAAAACCGCCTCGTATCCCCGCAGGCAGCGGCGCGATGATGGTGTGTCCCTCCGACGTCACCCAGCATTCCCGCCGGTAACGAACCACCTCGACCCGCAGGACCAGATCCCGGACGAAGCAGTCCTTGTAGCCCTTGAAGCGCGATCCATGCGGTACACTGACAGGCAGTACCTCTTCACCCGTGACCCGCAAACGTCGGACATCAATCCGATCAGCGCCGAGGCGACGGAGCCGTCCGGGCGCATTCAGCCCGTGCTCGCGGTAAAACTCCTGAAGGCGAGGGGGACGATCATGATGACGCGGAAATTCTGCCGGGCGTCGACTATGCCGCCATCGATGAGCTGCTCGCTCGATCGGAGGCTGCGATCGGGAACGCAACCCGGCCTGGCCGTGCCGGCGGGGCGGAAAAAGATCCTTTGATCTATGACCTCGACTGGGACGAGGATGCCCGGCTCAACGAATGGCGCGGCGTGCTCCGCCAGGCCGAACACCTGCCGGCGGTGCTGCAGGCCATCGTCGCGCTCGATGCCTGGAACGAGTTGTCCGTGCTTCAACACGCGCCCTGGCTCGGCCGCCTGTTTTGCGCCTCTATCCTGCGCCAGGCTGGCATCACGTCAGGTGCCCATCTCGCCGCCATCAATCTCGGCCTGAAAACCATTCCGGTCGATCGCCGGGGCATCGCGATCGCGAAACCCGGTTACTTGCTATCGCCCACGAACTTTTGGCGGCCGCCGAGATTGGCCTGAAAGAGCATGATCGGCTGACGCTCGCGCGAAAAATGTTCGAGCAGAAGTTGGAGGGGCGGCGAACGTCTTCCAAACTTCCGGAGCTGGTCGAACTCATCATGGCAAAGCCACTGGTGTCGGCCGGGACGGTGGCGAAAACGCTCGACGTCACGCCGCAGGCGGCGCGGCGGATCGTTTTGGAACTCGGCTTGAGGGAGATGACGGGGAGGGGGAGGTTTCGGGCGTGGGGAGCGATATAGATTTCAAAATGTTGTTAGTAACGTTCGTCACCAGAATAATTAATACTGCTACTGACCCGGTGGCGTCGCCTTAACCGCGCGTTTGAATTGAGTTGATACCGGGCTTGCATGACTGAACCCCCGCTCGCCCACTTCAGACGACACCGCTTTCCCGCCGAGATCATCGCCCATGCTGTGTGGCTCTACTACCGATTTCCGCTCAGCCTACGCGACGTTGAAGATGTGTTGGCGGAGAGAGGCATTAACGTCTCGTTCCAGACTGTCTCGGAATGGGCGGCGAAGTTCGGCGTGAAATTTGCTGATCAGCTCCGAAGCCGCTCACGAGGCCATTTTTCCGACAAATGGCACCTCGATGAGATGGTGGTGACGATCAAGGGGAAGAAATACTGGCTGTGGCGCGCTGTCGATGCCAACGGTTACGTCCTTGACGCCCTGCTACAAAGCCGAAGGAACAAGGCAGCCGCCCTGCGTCTCATGCGCAAGCTGCTCACGAACCAGGGTACCGCCCCGCGTGTGATGGTGACCGACAAGCTGCGTTCCTATTCGGCCGCAAAGTCGGAATTGATGCCGGGCGTCGAGCACCGCTCGCACAAGGGATTGAACAATCGAGCCGAGAATTCTCATCTTGCTGTGCGACGACGCGAAAGGCGAATGATGCGCTTCAAGTCCGAGCGACAATGTCAGTGTTTCGTCTCAACCCATGGCGAAATCGCCAATCTCTTTCTTCTTCACCGAAAATATTTGACCGTCGCAGACCATCGCCAGCTTCGCGCTCACGCCATCTCGATCTGGCGGGAAATCGCTTTGTCGATTGACGTGTAAAATTCGCACTGCAGAAGCTATCGCGCCTCAAAATCGGTTAGGGCGACGCCACGCTTTGCCGATGTCTCATGGGTGACGCAGGCCTCCTACGCAATAAGGGTGGTTTGCGCGGCGAGCGCCATGGCTGTGTCCAGCATGTTCACGGTCCATCCTCCATGAATCTGACCAACTAGGTGTTTAGTCCCACAAGTGTAATCGCGTATCATTGTCACGAACACTGGGGGAGACTCCAGGAAGTTTTGAACCGGGCATAACACGACAGTCGCTGGATGTAGAATGCGGGGCCGCTTCACAGAACCGGCTCCGCCCTCTGTAGTCAATGAGTGTGACTGATGAACATTCGCCCCTTCGCTGTGATCGCTCCAGCACACTCTCGATCGTAATTCGCGGGATCAGAATTTATAGCTAGCACCTACGACCACCTTGTGTTGCGTCGCGCTGAAATCACCGACGCTGCCACCAAAGTCTTTCTTGCCGAAGTCGGAATATCGATATTCTCCTCGGATCAGAATGTGATCGGTGAGGGCATGCTCGATGCCTGCACCTGCCGTCCAGCCGATCAGGATCTCGTCCTTCTTGCCCGAAGCCGGAACATCAGCCTTGGCGCCGGCAGCGGCGAGGCCCGCTGTTGCAAAGATCAGTGTACGGTCCATGGTGTAACCCACACGCGCGCGCCCGGACGCGTCCCACTCGGACTTAGCATTACCTTTATCGTCAAAGCTGTAGTTGAAGTCGTTTTCAATGCCGTAAACGATGCTGCCGCTCTGAAAATTGTACCCTGCATGAGCCCCGACCGAACCTCCGTCACGATCGGTTTTGGAACCGAAAGCCTTAATCTGGTTCCAGTTATATCCGCCCTGCACGCCGAGATAAAACCCGGACCAGTCGTAAGCCGAGTAGCTCTTCTGTCCGCCCGAAATTGCAGAGGGAGCGACGGGTTCGTAGACAGGATCCGCCGCAAAAACAGGACCCGCTGCAACAAATGTAAGCGCGGCCAGTGCAAGAGATCTGAACTTCATATCAACGTCCTTTGTTAGGTTCACAGAGCGGTGGACCGATGGCCGGTTCAACCTGCTCATGCGCCTCACTATGGAACGCCAACATGTTACCGCGTGTCTTTTCAGATTATGTTTTGTTGCGTGTACACTGCGAACTCAGCGAGTACTCTTCTTTAATTAGAAGGGAAGTTATCTCATCGGCAGAATACCGACGAGGGAGCTGATCTGCAAAACCTATCATGGTCTTCCTCTTCCCGGTATGCTGCTTCGCGTCGCCGCTCCATTTCCTCACCCCGAGCGGTACGCCTCAACCACGCTTCCCGAGTATCGTAATAGACTGCCCTATATCGAGATGATCTGTAATAATCATGCTCTTCGCTGACGCATCCAGTCAGGAAAACGCCTGCAGCGATGAGGCTGAAGATTGTGTAGGATTTGATCAATAGCAATTCCGGTTGCCAGAGCTGGGTCTTCATGAACTAGCACCTCTCATCCGGTAAAAATGCGCGCTGATGGTTTCAGTCAGATATAGCACGGGGTTTAAGGAACAAATCGTGCCCGATCTCAACCGTTGAAAAGGGCAATGCCTCGATCTGCCGAAGCAGAGTGACGCTGATACCGACCGCAGACCGGTCGATGGATTTCGTGGGGTGCGGAACTGCGGCGAGTTCTGAGCGCGGGTGCGACGGAGGCGGACCGCTGCCTCCCAGGTTAGCTTCCACGGCTGGATCTGTATACCGCCTACATGTTTCGCCACACGGATTGGGAGCTGGAATGGCCGTAGATACGCTGACACTCGGCCTTTGGCCGGCTTTGCCGGATCCGGTTTGTGTGATCGGGAGAAGCGTCGGTCGTTTCATCGGGATGACTGTAATCGCCTTCTCGATTGGCGATTCTGCAGTCTCCACTGGATCTGACGGCGTCGGCTTTTCAGGCTGAAGAACGAGCGGTTGCGCGGGAACTTCCGGCTGTCGGCTGACAGTTGGGATTGAGACTGTCTGGGCCTGTTCAGCCTGTTGACTAATACTTCCGCCCGAAATGTTTGTCATAAAGACTGCCCCGATAATGCAGGCGACACTCAGGCTGACCAGGCCCATCCACGGTGCATACGAAAACTTTGATACACGTAGCTCGAGATCATATCGGTGTTGGCAAACTCTCTTCGGTGCTTTGATTGTGCGGTCCGTTGTGCGTTGGGGAGGGATGATCTCTCCCCCTTCATAATGAATCATCTTTCATGCCCGTTCTGATGAACTGCCGCTGCCACCACATTGTTATCCGGGACGATGCGGCACAGAGAGCGCTCGCAAGTCACCGGCACGATGAGCGCCTCGGTCTAAACTAGCGATCGTGGACAACGCCCATAATGTCTCCGGAGCGAGAAACACTGACGAGCAAGTTATCACCATCGCGGGTCGCTCTGACCAGAAAGCGTGGTCCCACATCCTGAACGCTTCTGACGCGATAGCCCCGATCCTCAAGCAGGTTGATCACATCATCTGGTCCATAGCTTGCAGGGGCTCCAGACCAATGCTGCTTTGCATCATGATGTCGGTTCCAGCGGTCGAGAAACCGCGATTCCGTGCGGCCATCAACAGAGTAGGGTTCCGGGTTTTCATCATTGTAGATGACGACCTGGGACATGGCGACGTTGGCGAGACACAGGCTGAACGAGAGGGCGGTCCCGAATAAGGCGAACTTATGCTTCATCTTGTTTTCCTTTCATCGTCGAGCGTTTCGGACGAGACAAGTCACATCCTTGATGTTCCCAACCAGACCGGTTCGATGCTGCGCTTGGGCGCCGTTGCTGTGTATTCAGAATTGTTATGAAATGTTGATGCCGCCTCAGGAGCACAACTCATCCATAAGCGCGTCTGCTCCCTTGTCGATTGCCACATGCGCGGCTTTCAGAGCGCCGAACGTCGCCCCCACATTCATGGCATTTGGAAATTGCTTCGTCACATAGGCTGCGAGAAGGCTATTGGTCATTGAGTCATAGATATCAACAGCGTAGATGACCGAACCTGTCATCGATCCCTCCCTGCCTCGCACAGATTGGACCGTGTTATAGGCCCCCCCACCGAGATCCAGATGCGAGGCCGGGCCAAGAAGCGCTGTAGTTGCTTTTGCGCCGGTAAGCGTTAGGTGAATGCGCAAAGTGCCCGGTATGGGCGAGGTCACTCGCGAAAACCTGGTTTGCAGAGCCTGCTGAAACTTAGTCTGCATATAATCAGCCAGATCAGTCTTGTCGTCCTCACTGAGCTTAACGAATTGATGGTCCGCTCCGCGATAGATCGTGACTGGATCGATGATGACCTTGTCGTATTTCCTGAAATCAACGTCACGCTTGTAGCGATAAGGAATACGTCCGCTCTCATCACTCGTGTCCGACTTCAGATGCGGCGCAGACGCAAGACCGGCATAGACCTTTGGATCGGCGGTAGTACATCCTGCAAGTGCAGTTACTCCAAGGCATATGGGAAGACCCGTGCGTAAAAAGGTCTTTAGTTTCATGATTCTAGCCACGACGTTAGTGTTTGCCACTGTGGCTTTGATTACTAGCGTGTCGGAGGATTGCTGTGTCTTGGAATTTGTTCAGAAATGTTGCTGACGCATCTCATGGTCAATGACGAAATGACTGGCGCCGACAAGGTCGGTGAGAACGCAATCGAGCGAGCCGTTATTCATCCTTATCCCGATGGCAAGTTGACCGGAATAGTTATCAAGAGAGACAGGCCTTCGTCCACCACCACTCGCGCGGTCTCACCTTCAACTCGAATTCCTCTGAAAGCAAAGCCATTACGGCGGAGGTCGCTGCAGCTAGCCTCGGACCTATAGTGTTTGCGATATCAGAGCGGCTGAGTTCACACTTGGGTCTGAAAATATTCAGAATCAGACGCCGGTTCATTGTCGGTAGATTTTCTGTCGACTTTCAAGAGTGGTACCTGCTTCGCCAACCTACTGCATACGATCAGGTTATGTGGAAGATCCAACCAAGGGTCAATTGCGTGCGCTTGGTTAGCTGCAGCCATCGCAATTCCAGGGGCATATATCCGTCATCTTCAAGAAGAAGCCAAACCTGCTTCGCTTTTCGGCAGGATGATCTCGGCGACCAGGCCATGCGGATGGCGGTCGAGCAATTTGAAGCTGCCCTTATGCCCAGTCACGATGATGCCTTGGGCGATCGAGAGGCCCAGCCCAAAACCGCCGCTTCTGAGATTTGCCGGCCTGCTTTCATCCGCTTTGAAAAATGGCTGGAGAACCTTTGCCTTCAGTTCGTCGCTGAGGCCTGGGCCATCATCGCGGACCCGAATGGCCACGCTGTCGTTGTTATCTTCCAGCACGATTTCGATGTGATTGGCATAGCGGGAGGCGTTGTCGACCAAATTGGAAATGGCACGCGTCAATCCTTGCGGCATGCATTGGTAGACGAGACGCCTCGGCCCAATAAATCGAACGTCTACTCCCGTATCGGCAAAATCATCCGCGATGGTCTGCAGAAGGCTGGAGATATCAATTTTGCGATGAGGTTCATATTGATTGTCCAGGAATTCCAGGCTGGCATCAATCAGGGAGGATAGAGCGCCAATGTCGGCAAGCATACGCTCCCGGAGTTCCGGCTCGTTGGACCTCTCGATGCGCATACGAAGCCTCGTGAGCGGCGTTCGCAGATCGTGGCTAATCGCCCGCAGGATCCTGGTTCGCTCGCGCAACATCGTCTGTATGCGGGTTTGCATCACATTAAGAGATGCTGCCAGGCTGGTGATCTCGGAGGCTCCTTCTGCCTTGAACAGTACGTCGGAATGATCGTCCATGCTGACGCGCCGCGCCGCCGATGCAAAGCGAACCAGCGGGCCCGTAATCAGCCAGCTGCCGATATAGGCAAGAAGAATGAGCGGTATGACGATCTTCAGAAGACCGCTCGCAAACGCTGGCCAGAGCCATATGCTGGCGGGAAAACGTGGTGTCGAAAACGCAAGTGCTCTGCCGTCCCCCAGATTGACGATCAATGTGGTCTCGCTTCCTCGCAAACCGAAGGCCCGAACCACGGCGGTCGCAACGCTGTCGTCGATCAGCTCCCGAACCTGCTTCAAGATTTGCGGATTTGACATGCCCGCGACGAATGCGACTGAGGCGTCCTCCGGGGCAGCCCGTTCCACGGAAATATCCAGACGCCCTGCGAACCTGATAACGGCATCCTCCTCGAGAGGGCTATGAGCCCCCGCAAATTGCGTAAGGATGGCTTCGGTTCGGCCTGCAAACAGTCCGATCTCGATTCCTTTGTCGTGGCGCCCGTAGATGAAGGGCTCAGTTGTTGCCGCGACGGCGGAAACCAAGATGACAAACAAGATTGCCAGAAAAAGAAGCTGCGTCCGGATGGATGCACCGCGAAGCTCTTTCATCCGACGGGTTCTACTTTCGACGCAAATAAATACCCGCCCAGACGGACCGTTTTGATGAAGGTCGGTTCCTTGAGGTTAGGTTCGATTTTTTGCCGGATACGGCTGATATGCGCATCGATGCTACGCTCGATTGGGCCGGCCGAACCTGCATGCGTCATCGCAAGAAGCTGTTCACGCGTCAGCACTTTGTTGGGATGGCAGCAAAACGCCCACAACAGATCAAACTCTGCCGTCGTCATGGATACCTGCGCACCATCCGCATCGTAAAGTTCACGGCTCCTGGGGTCGATCTTCCATCCCGAAAAGGTCATGGGCAGGAGATTGACGTCTGTTTCCTCGGGACTGGTAGATCTGCGTAGGATATTCTTGATTCGGGCGATCAACTCCCGTGAATTGAAGGGCTTTGTCACATAATCATCCGCGCCGAGTTCCAAACCCAAGACCTTGTCGATATCCTCCTGCAATGCGGTCAGCATCAGGATTGGAATCTGGCCCGAGCCACGCAGTCTTCGGCAAATGCTGAAGCCATCTTCTCCGGGCAACATGCCGTCAAGCAGGATAAGGTCGAAACTATGCCTCAACAACAGTCGATCCATCTCCCTGCCATTGGGAGCAGAGGAAGCCTCGAAACCGTGAGCCCTCAGAAGATCGGTGAGCATAGCAGCGATGTCACCGTCGTCTTCCACCACCAGGATGCGTGCGGATGACGCAAGCTTGAGGGTTGTTGTTTTAGCAAGCACAGCGGCTACCATCTCGTTCAACTCTTGTCCATTACTGGTCCGACGCTTCCATGGATCGCGCAGCCACTCGTGAATGCTTTGGGCCAGCCAACGTAGCGACTTGCCTAATGACAGTGCGTGAGGAAATATTACGATATATTGCGAAAATAGCCTATGAGGTCGACCCTTTTAGGACTTTAGGTTCCTGTTTCAGTGAAATCGTGCGAACTGCGTATCCACGACGACGGTGGCAATATAGCAGGCCCGGATCAGGAGAAGCGAAAACAATGCGGTCGACACACACGCCAGAATGCGTTTCCGGGTGGGGGATCGCCTTGGCAGATTGTCGACCAGAGCCGTGCACGTTCGCCTAATCAGCCTTGCGACAGCGACAAGAATGAAAAAGGTGAGGATCAGATAGCCGCAAACGGCGGCAGCGTTCATCAGCCAGAACATCAAGAGACAGCCTCCGAGAAAAGCAAGTTCTCGCCTGGGGGCGGCAATTTGAATTAAGGCGATTGCATCAAGCAATCTGTGAGCAGAACGGATTTTTGGCCGCGCGTCCATTACCCTGTCTTGAGCCGGTGGGGGATACCCTTGGCGCATCGCTCTGGCCCTCAACAGCATCCATCGGACGCTATCTGAGGTGAACATCGTCAACCTTCCCGCGTCTGCCAAACAGAGCGATTGCAGCCATGATGACGTTTCGGATGTTCGAAACAATCGTGTCTGCAATATCCTGTTGTTGGCAGGGGGGGCGGACCTTCATCGGTCGTTGTCACCGCTGTGCGAGCGAGAAACGCCACGCGCTCAAGAAACGCACTTCTATCGAACTTTCTGCTTCTTGCCTGTGACAAGCCTGTCGCCGGGATGACGTGAAAGAACACCTCGATATTAATGACCGGAATTGCCCGGATATTCCGGAGCAAGTCGATGTCCGGGCGGGTCGTAATGGCGAACGCGAAATCTCCCTGCCGGAGAGCATCAAATGCTTCGGGAACGGTCGAGACCGAGACTGGTTGATATCCCGCATGCGACAGCACTGAGGCAATTTGCTCATTTGCTGTGGTCGCGAGGAAAAGCAATATTCTGGTGCCCGTTGTAAGCGGCATTTGAGCATGTCCTGTGAACGCTGTGGCAGAGTGGCTTCAGGGAATTGTGAAGTGGCGTAGCCTTTTGTCACGTTTTGTTGCGCGTATGTGATTAAGCATGGAAGTTTGACCCCTTTCGGCGCCTAAGACTGACCCTGGTTTGTACAGATCAACACGCTGATCAATTTGCCGTTTCTTCGGCGTGGCGGGGGTCAGCCTTCGGCGCCCATGATGGGGTCAAATGCCACGCCGGAACACACATGGGCAACATCACTTCGGAGACAACTGGCGCGAATTTCGCCAGTGGGTAGATATGGAATTTCTTGAGCAGGCCGAAAAGACGAGCCTTGCTGGAGCGTGACCCAGTTGATGGGCAAAAGTAAGCGCGGGCGAGGTTATGTTCCCAATTCGACACGGAGGCTGCCCGTGATGAGGATTATAGAATATTTTCAGGCATTTGACTTCGCGGAATGGCGGGTCGTTGGTTCATCTCCCTTCAAGAGCTTTATGTTGCTGGGAATCGGTATGCGTTTCTCGCGGTGCAATGTCTCTTTGCCCCTCTAACGCGTCACGCCGGGAGGTTAGTTAGGCGCGAGAGCCGCCAGCCTTTATGCCCTCTTCCGTGATGAGCCCTTCCACGAATGTCACGAAAGCTCGTACTTTTGCGGAATGCTTCTGGCGCGGTGGATAGAGCGCATAGAGCGGAAAGCGCTCCCCCGGCCAATCGGGGAACAGGTCTATAAGGTCGCCCCGTGCGAAGAGGTGGTGCGCTCCGATAGGAGGAATCTGACAAATCCCGACGCCGGCGAGACAAGATGCCAGCATAGTGGCTGCATCTGAAGTCATCAGTCTGGCACGCGTCTTAACTGGCAAAGTCTCGCCATCCCGATGGAACTCCCAGTCATAGGCGCGTCCCTTCACAGGATCCCAGAAATCTATGGTTTCATGGTCGATCAATTCGCTGGGGTGTGAGGGCCGACCTCGCCTTGCGATATACGTGGGAGATGCCGCCGTGATCACGCGCATATCTGCAAGACGCCGTGCAATCAGGTTTTCCGGTGGATCGCCGAAACGAAGTGCCATGTCAAAACCATCTGCAACCAGGTCCCCGACGGCGTCCCGCATGATCATTTCCACACGCAGTTCCGGATAGTCGGCCAGAAACGCCCCCATGCGATCAGACAGGATGGTCTGGGAGACGATGGGCGCGACATTGACCCGCAAGCGTCCTTTGACGACACCAGCCGACCCGGACGCTTCCAACGCAGCATCTTCGATGCCATCGAGGTGTGGCCCTACCTGTTCATAGAACTTGCGCCCCTCATCGGTGAGCCGCAGGGAGCGGGTTGTTCGCTCCAGAAGGCGAATGCCTATCCTTGTTTCAAGGCGAGCGATGGCCCTTCCGACACCCGAGGCTGTCATACCCAAAGCCTCTGCGGCTCTCGCCATGGTTCCGGCTTCGACCACCGCCATCAGCACGGTGACACCAGTCAGGAGTCGGCTGTCATAGGCCATGTTAATTCCGGATTCTGAGTCAATATTATCCGGACATTATAGCGATAAAATCCCTAATGCAAATATGAGAAAAGACCTCAGGAACAACAGGTTCACATGAGGAAAATCAGATGTTTGCAGTAACTGCGGCTACGGGCCGCGTTGGCGGCAATGCCGCAAGAACCCTTCTTGGTGCTGGTAAATCGCTGCGCGTGGTGGCGCGCGATGTCGGCAAGGCGCAGGCCTTTGCCGATCGAGGGTGCGAGATTTCTCTGGCGACGATGGAAGACCACGAAGCGCTGACCAAGGCGTTTTCGGGATGTGAAGGCGTGTTTCTGGTCGTTCCGCCGAGCCTTGACCAGCCGGAGGATCTGCCAAAGGCACGGGCGATTGTTGCAGCTTATAAAAAAGCGATCCTGGCAGCGCGTCCAGGCAAGATCGTCGCCCTGTCGAGCGTTGGCGCCCAGGCTGTAGAGCGCAATACGATCAGCGAACTGACGATCCTCGAGGAAGAACTGGCCGATGTCGATCTGCCGATCACCTTCCTGCGGCCCGCCTGGTATATCGAAAATGCTGAATGGGACGTCGGCAGCGCGAAGAATGATGGCGTCATCCACTCCTTCCTGCAGCCTGTCGATCGGGCGTTGCCGATGGTCTCAGTTGCCGATGCCGGCCGGACGGCGGGCGAGCTTCTGATGGAGGACTGGACGGGGCACCGCATTGTCGAATTGCATGGCCCGGGCCTAGTCTCGCCGCAGGACATCGCCAATGCCTTTGGCAAGGCGCTTGGCCGTGACGTCGGTGTTCAAGCCATTCCGCATGCTGCTTGGGAAGGCCTCTTTCGAGACCAGGGCATCAAGGATCCAGAAATGTGGATGAAGTGCCTTGATGGCTTCAATGAGGGCTGGCTGTCGTTCGAGGACAAGGGAACGATCAAGCGCGTCGGCCGGATCGGTGTCGAGGAAGCGGTTGCAGCTCTCGTTGGCGCCCACGGCGGCTAGTTCACACAGTCAGTCGCATTGATGCGTCCCCTCGTCCTCGCTGGCGAAGGGACGCATCAAGCGTGGTTCGAAAATACCGCTCCCTCTTCAAAAGGCGGCGCGCATTTCGGAGAACTTCATGTCCCAAAAACTGCTTGTCAGCGGAGCCTCCGGCCATCTCGGCCAGTTGGTTCTCCTTCACCTTATCGCTACGCTCAAGGTCGACCCTGTCAACATTGTCGCTGCGACGCGTCGACCTGATGGCTTGAGCGCCTTCGCCAACAAGGGCGTCTCTGTCCGCTTTGCCGACTTCGAGGACAAAGCATCCTTGGGGCCTGCTTTCGACGGCATCGACCGCATGCTGCTCATCAGCACCGACGCTCTGGATCGGCCGGGACGACGTCTTGAACAGCAGCTATCGGCCGTTAGGGTAGCAGAAGAGGCAGGCATTGGACATGTCATCTACACGTCGATGCCGAATGCCGATAAAGCCAGCGTCATTGTGGCGCCAGACCACGCCAGGACGGAAGCGGCAATCGAAGCGAGCGGCATCCCAGCCTGGACCATCTTGCGCATGCACTGGTACTTCGAGAACCTCTACATGACCTTGCCCGGGATCCTGCACAACGCAGGCCAGTGGTTCCATGCCGCAGGAGAGGGCAAACTGGCGAACATCTCCCGTGACGATCTCGCCCTTGCTGCCGCAACTGTCTTGGCCGGGCACACCGAGGGAAAGCAGGTCCTAACGCTCAGCGGTGAAGAGGCTTTGACCACGGCAGAGCAGGCGGACCTCATCAGTCGTGCGCTGGACAGGAAGATCACGGCAATTTCCATCACCGAGAAGTCCCTCGTGGAAGGAATGACGAAGGCCGGCATGCCCGAACACTTTGCGCGGATCTTTGCGTCATTCGACGTCAACACGGCCGACGGCTTCGCCGGGACAGTGACTGGCGATTTTCGCAGGATCACAGGCGTTGGACCGCAGTCGTTCTCGGACTGGCTCGCGAACAACAAGGCAGCTTTGCAGGCCTTGGGTTGACGCCCAAGTGTTTCAGCCCTGGCAGGCCAGCACAGATTGCGCAGGGGCGGGAAGTAATCGCTGCATCCAAAATCCTCAAGCATCTATTTGATTGGAGATCGACATGCTTTGCAATGTCATGACTGCATGCCTTTGGCGCAAGGAACCTTCAAGCGCAGGCCAACACCCCAGGACATCTCTGGCTGCAGCCGCAGGACGCCTCGTCACAAGGCTGTCTTGCAGCATCGTTGCCAGCTACGTTTCCGCCGTCTTGCTCGCGCAGCCTCTTATGGCGCAAACCGCACCGATGCCCTCCGGGGCAAGCCTGGAGTTGACACAGGAATGGGATAAGATTTTCCCCAGGAGCGACAAGGTCGATCACCGGAAGGTAACCTTCAAGAACCGCTATGGCATCACGCTTGCGGCCGATCTTTATCTTCCGAAAGAGATCGGGGATCAACGACTGGCGGCTCTTGTGGTCGACGGCCCGTTCGGCTCGGTGAAAGAACAGGTCTCCGGTCGTTATGCGCAAATCATGGCCGAGCGCGGCTTTGTGACCATCGCATTTGACCGCTCCTATACAGGCGAGAGCGGCGGCGAGCCGCGCAATCTCGCCTCACCAGAAATCAACACGGAAGATGTCAGCGCCGCCGTCGATTACATCGGTCTGCTTCCCTATGTGGATCAGAGCCGCATCGGCGTGATCGGGATTTGCGGTGGCGGTGGCTTTGCCTTGAATGCTGCGGCGGTCGACAAGCGCATCAAGGCTGTCGTCGCCCTCAGCATGTACGATATCTCCCGCCTGATGGCGCAGAGCTATCACGACAAGATGGATCTCGCCGGGCGCACAGGCATGCTGGAGCACATCAGTCAGCAGCGCTGGGTGGACGCGAAGAATGGCGCCCCGGCTCCGGGCCCGAGCTTCCTGCCTCAGACCGTTGATGGCGTAACTGATCCGATCGTGAGGATGTACTTCGATTTCTACAAGACGCCACGCGGTTTCCACAAACGGTCGCTGAACTCTGAAGGAGCTTTCACCGGCACCATGCCGCTGTCCTTCGTGAACATGCCGATCCTGACCCGTATAGCCAAGATCTCACCGCGTCCCGTTCTGCTCATCGCGGGCGAGAAGGCGCATTCCCGCTACTTCAGCGAGGACGCTTACAAGGCGGCGGCAGAGCCGAAGGAACTGCTGATCGTGCAGGATGCCATTCATACGGACCTCTACGACAAAGACGACAAGATCCCTTTCGACAAGATCGACGCATTTTTCGAGCGGCATCTCAGACCTTAGTCACCTCCCGACACTCCCGAACTTGATCGCCCTCAGAGAAGAGGGCGGCAGAGAGGCAAACATGTCTACCAAATCAAAAGTCTGGTTCATTACCGGCACATCGCGCGGTTTCGGTCGCATCTGGGCTGAGGCTGCCCTGTTGCGTGGTGACCGGGTGGCCGCCACAGCGCGAAACATCGAGACGCTCACACCCCTTGTCGACCAATACGGCGATCGGGTTCTTCCACTTGCACTCGATGTCACTGATCGCGCGTCCGCAAAAAGCGCGATTGACGCTGCTGTTGCTCATTTCGGGCGTCTGGACGTTGTCGTCAACAATGCCGGCTACGGTCTTTTCGGAATGGTGGAAGAGGTGTCTGAACCTGAGGCCCGCGACCAATTCGAGACGAATTTCTTCGGCGCGCTCTGGGTCACGCAAGCAGCGCTCCCACATCTCAGAGCGCAAGGCAGCGGCCACATCATTCAGGTCTCGTCGATCGGCGGCGTCACCGCATTTCCGTTCTTCGGCATCTATAACGCGTCGAAGTGGGCCCTCGAAGGAATGAGCCAGGCTCTAGCCGCCGAGGTCATGGACTTCAGCATCAAGGTGACGCTGGTAGAGCCCATGCCATATGCTACGGATTGGTCGGGTCCTTCGGCTCGTAAGGCTGAAGCTATTAGTGACTACGATCACGTTCGAGCAGGCATATTGCAGATGTTCGGCAAGATGCCATCCGGCGATCCGCAGGACTCGGTGCTATCGTTGCTCAAACTGGTGGACGCCGATAATCCACCGCTGCGGGTCTTTTTCGGTAGGGGCGCTCTTGAAGTCATTGAAGCCGAGTATTTTTCTCGAATTTCTGACTGGAAGCGGTCGTAACGTGTCCGGCGACGGCCAATCAAGGCCAAAAGACATATAGCCCCTTCGCAGCATCATCTCTGTTGCTCAGTGCAAGAGGAGAAACGAAAATTCGGATACAGCAACAGGACGTCGGGGTCACGGGTTCGTATCAGTTCAAGAGCAAGGCACGGAGGCCGCACCCTCATATCGGCCGTGAAGTGGGCGGGCAGGAAATGGCAGGGTCATGGGTTCCCTTTCCTTCAACTGCCTCCCTCATGCCTTCCTGTCAGCGCAGGTCCAGCTAATTGTCGCTCCGACGATGCCTCAGCTTTTCATGCAGGGTAAGGGCCTGCGGACTCCGCAATGCTGGATCTTCACCGTTCTCGACCGCCAGTACCATCCGAATACGCTCTTCTTCCGCCATGCGCTGCGCTTCTTCATAGCCGTATTTATCAACGCTGAATGTGCGCGTCAGAGCCTTTCGGCGCCGCTTTCCTGGAATGACCGGCTTCGGATCATCGAGAGGTATTTCAATGCGCGCAATCCAGCTGCCGGATTTGCGGATCCCACGCGCTTCTTTGTAATAAACACCTGGTATTGCACTTCCTTCCGGCCGGTTCTTGCGCACCAGCATCCGCATGTCCTTGTGGGTCAAGGGAGGAACGACCTTGAGAACCGCATCCCGATAAACCTGCGCCACTTCCAGTGCCTGATCCTTGCCGCCATACGTGCTGTCGCTGAAGGTCATCCGGATCGGCCTGCCGCCGCGAGACAGGTTCACCATCCAGGCATTCTGTCCATGCCTGTCGACATCCAGCCGATGGATGGCGTACATCGCTTCGTCATGGAAACGCGCTCTCGAACAATCATTGCCATTGGTTGAAACTCGTTCAAATGAGGATGTTTCAGATGAGCAATGTAATGTCGTTGCGGCTTTCTCTTTGACAGTAAGTTTACTGTTCATGATGCTCGTTTTGGTTGGAACAGGTCATGACTTTTTACGTACCGGCCCAGATGACTGGGCGCCTCTTGTGCTTCAAAATGTTAATAAAGCATGAGGGCGCAACTGCTTTCTAGATAATCTCCATCTACTGAAGTTCGCCGCAGGCGCCTTAGACGTTCCGCTTTATGAGGTCTGTCGCAACGATATGCAACTGTATCCCCTGTTTTCAATGCGTATGCGCTACCACGGCGCAAAACTGCTTCAATTCGATATATAACTCGGAAGCATCCATTTTCTTCAGCTCGTATTTTTAACTCAAGTCTTATTTTTTTTCTTGTAAATTCCGGAAAAACTCGCGCCGTATCCGCCGCAGTTACCCAATATTTCCCCACTGTCAAGAACTACAAGAAGCTCTCCAACTAAACGTAGCTGAATATAGCAGCCCTCCTGACTTTTTGAATTAACTTTAATTATGCCGTCTTTTAACGAAAATTCCGATGATCCACTGAAATCTCCAGTATCCGTGGATCCGCTTGAATTAGTGTATTCTGATCCGCCCTCTAATGATATATTGCCGTTAGAAAATTTTATCAAAAGGTTCGATTGGGACGAGTTGTTATCAATCCACAGCCCATTATAAGCCTTTATGTCTTCTATGACGTCAACTTTCACTTCCTCTTTATAATCTGATACGCTTTTTGCGTCATCCACATATTGATTATCTTTAGAAATGAAACACGCCGACGAGGTGGGTTCCTTGTAGAATATTCCTTTATTACCCGGATAAAATGATATTGACTTGTCTATTATTTTTTTTGCCAATTCTCCACCCTTAATGCAGTCTGCAGCGTATACATTGGCTGAGGCTAGGAGAACAAAAAGGAATGTGAATAGTTTCATGCTCACTCTCCAAAAAAAACAGATTTTTGATCGTTTCGTCTATTTTGTACACCTTTGTGCCACTCGGAAACGCCATTCTTTTTTGCAGAGTTCGCAACGGTAAGTATACGATTCCCAGCTTGCGTATACCTACCTGCGTTTAGGAGATCTTTTAATGACTTCCCATTTGTCTTGTTATGAGGATCGGTATTTGAGAAGCCGCCCTCGAAGTCTGTTGACCCAGAGCCAGCATTAAATCTTATATCTATAATTGCGTCGAATTCATTTTGATAAAGGGGAACATTAATATCTTCATTCGCGTCATCTATTTTAGCTTTTGTTTTGACATCGTTTTTAAACAAATCATCTATCTCAGAATCAGTCATCCCTGGTCCGGTTGTGGGGTATTTTTCCAGATAATCCTCAGCCTCTTTATTAGATGTAATAAGATGGCCTGCACCAATAGTTAATCTTTCACCGTTCACATGAGTTCCATCCCAGTTTTTATTCGGGAAGCGATCATCATAAACATAACGTTTCCTTTTTTCCCAATTATCAATGGTATGCTTGGCAGCTTCTGTAGAGAAAGTCCATGGTTTCCATAGCCGTTTCGTCTTAGCATCTGAAATCTTCTTTTCAGATATCAACTCGACCTTTGAAAAGGCCAAAGGCGCCTCATCGTATTTTTCCTCTTCAGTAGTCTGGCTTATTGGATAGTCATCTTCCTTAGAGCGATGACCGATGTATAAATATATATTTTCCTCTCCTGTACCGGAGAAATACCGTTCCGTGAGCCCATTTTCATCAATAATTCCTTGATATAACTCGCCTGAGTGCTCATATTTTACCGTATAATACATTCCGGTGCAAATTTTGTCGTTTGCATCTTTGACCAAAAAGGCAAGGCTGTAATTTTTATTTTTATCACATGTGGCGCATGGTTTGGCTTCAGCTGTTGTCATAGTCTGCTGGCCAGAACTTGTAGCTGATTTAGCCTCAGAGGCCTGCGGAAGACGCGATTGTTTCCCGATTGCAGGGCTATTGCCACTTTTTGAAAATAGCTCCTCCCAATCAAAGTAGCGTTTCGTCACATCGCTTTGCGTTAGGGGAACTGTACTACCCCAGCGATCCTCGAAAATATCAGCGGCCATTCAACTTGCCTTTTTGTTCCAATCCTTAATCCGCCTGCTCGCTCAAGCGCTGCATCAGCGTGTACATCTTGTCGTCGGGGGACCCGAATTTTTTGTCCCGCAACATGAAGTCGCGAAAGCTTTGATCGCGGCTCAGCGACCCGCCGCTATGAAGATTGAGGTAAGCCCAATAACCTAGGGCGCGCTCGCCGCGCATGCCTAAAGAACGACCATCATCCATATAGTGGCAGACGAATTGTCGGAGTTCCTCGTCGCTCATCGTGTCCGCGTGTTTCGCGTCGACTTTGCGTAGGAAACGCATGATGATTTGAACGGAGTTGTGCTCGCGGCTTTCTTCCAGTTCGGCGATCTGCTCGGCTGTGAATCGCAGGGGGCCGTGTGGCGCAACGGGAAGATCGTCGGGTGGAGAGGTTCGTCGCCGATTGTTGTACTGCGACGAATACCACATGAACTGGGTCGCGGGCCCAAAGAAGCGGGCATATTGCGCTGCCGTCATCAATGGTAGAAGGCTGTTGACGACCTCTGGGTCGTAATGGCGAAACATTACGCTCTGCTCTTTGGCGAATTCTGCTTCTGTGTCGCCCTCTCCAGTGCTCGCCTGCTCCGGCGGCGTCTCGTCATTTGGAATGATAACAACGTTCAAGCTGCGCAGATGTCTATGCAAGGCGGGTTCGCCCAGCGGGCAGCTCCAAAAAACCATGGATTCTGCAGCGCCAGGCAGTTGCAGCATCTTCATCAGCGCAGCGTCATCTTCAACAGGAACCAGCCAGCCCCCGGCGCGCTCGATGGCCTCATCCGCATGGTCCAGAAACAGGGACCGGCAGTAGATGTTCTCGTCTGAAAGCTTTGCCTTGAGATCGTAAAAACCTGCACCATCCATGACTGCAAAGGCCGGCTTCGGCATCTTGCGGTAGCCTTCCAGCAAAACCTGTGCAGCATAGCTCAACTCGACAGGCTCTTCATCGAGATCATAGGCCTCTGTCGCGATACTATCCATTTTTGTCCAGCTTTATAAAAGGAACACGTTGGGCAGCCATTTTTCGCAGGCAATGCGAAGGAGGAACTGGCGCTTTGCCCGGAACGATCTCCGTGCTTCTCAGGATAGGGCCCGGGCCGACCGTCAGTTGGGCTCCACCACCTTTGACGATTGTGCTAGTCGGGGCATGGATGACGATTGTGCCGCTCTTGTCCATTTCGAAGCGCGCCTCGCCAACCGTGACGCGGAAAGTGTCAACGGCTTTAATTTCGAAAACTCGGCCCACATCGAAGCCTATGGTCTCACCTGCTGAATAATTAAGCCCCTTGCCGATGCTTTCTTCCTTATTGGACCCAACCACGACGAGTTGGTCTCCACCGACAAACGTCGATTTGAGAATGCCGACCTGCTCGCTCGAAACCATTCCAACGGTCCGAGCGAAGGTCTTGCCAACGCTAAGGGTCTTGTTCACCCCGATGGTTTCCGTGTGATCGTTGCCAACTCTGATCGATTTGTCGTGACCGACATCTTCGCTCTGATCGTGACCAACAGTTTTGCTTCGATCGTGAAGAATGTCGATGTTCATGTCCTTCTGCGCATGAATGTAGATCTGTTCCTGGCCGGCTTCGTCTTCGAAACTCAGTTCATTGAATTGGCTGGGATCTTTCGACTTATGCGTATTGGTTCGGAACACGCTCTTGGTCTTATTCTCGGGCAAGGAATACGGCACGGGGTTCTTGGGGTTTGGCACGACGCCGGTCACCAGCGGCCGGTCGGGATCGCCGTCGATATAGGCAACCATCACCTCCATGCCGATGCGTGGAATGATCTGCCCGCCCCACTGGCCGCCCGCCCAGTTCTGCGCCACCCGTACCCAGCAGGTGTCGGAACCGTCCTTCTGTGCCCGCCGGTCCCACGGGAACCACAGCTTGATCCGGCCATATTTGTCCGGGTGGATCTCCTCGCCGGACGGACCGGCAACGATGGCCACCTGCGCCCCCTCCAGCCGCGGACGCTTCGTCTCCCGGTGCGGCGTCAGCGGCACGCGCGAGGGGATCGCCTCGAAGCCATTGCGGTATTCCGGCTCGTTGCTGGTTGTCTCATAGGACCGGTCCACCACCTCATGGCGGATGCGGGTGATGACATACTCCTCGTATTGATGCTCCGGATGCGGCTCCTCGTAGGGGGTAAACTTGCGGCCCGCCTCCAGGAAGCGCACAGTCGACTGGCCCATGACCCGCTCATGATCGGCCTCACTCGCCTGGGTGCGGAACTTCTCCGCCCGCTCCGCCGCCTTCGGGTCGGCAATGCGGGCCGGGTATTCGTAAAGCTCGCTCTTTTCCGCCCCCGGCATCTGCACCAGGGACGGCGTCACGTTCTGCGGTACCAGGGAAGGGGTCTCGAAGTTCCAGTCCGCACCGGCCCGCTTGCCGGGGACATAGGCGTAATCTCGCATCCACTCATTGATGTGATTGCGATCCGACGAACCCTGCGCCAGCCGCACCTTCGTTTCGCCCTCGGCGGAGGCGGACGGGTCCTGCCAGCCGATCTGGTGGTCGGCCACCACCAGCCTGTGACGGCCCTGTTCATGGCTGAACCAATAAAAGGCGCCGTCCTCTTCCAGACGGCGCAGCAGATAATCGAGATCGGTCTCGTTCCATTGCACGCTGTAGTGCTGCGGTGGCGGCTT
>NZ_JAUSWH010000026.1 GCF_030815125.1 Allorhizobium paknamense | reverse complement strand
ATTGCATTCTCCTTGCGAGTGACAACCCATTGGTATCATTCGCAAGTCGCACTTCATCCTTGAACCCACCCCCTGTGAGTTCAAAGTTCGGTAAGGCGCATTATGGAACTTTTTCATCCGTTGCTTCGGTCGGGCCGCTGTTCATTGCAGTTACGGACAAGAGACGCAATCAGCCGTTTGCCTCGAGAAGCGGTCGGATTAGCGGGTTGGGAAATCGGCGTTTGATGGTCACGGCGTAAAAGGATTCGATCATGCCCGGCAGGGCATCGAATTCCACCAGGGTGCCCGCTTCCAGTTCGCCCTTGACGACAATGGGCGGGAGAACGGCGAGGCCGATGCCTTCACGGGCCAGAAGGCGCATCATGGCCATGTCGTCAACTTCGGCTGCGATCTGGGGTGTCAGTCCAAGCTTTTCCACCAGCGCGTCGAACTGGGCGCGCACCCCGCTTTCCAGCGTTGGCAGGATGACCGGATGCGCAGCCAGAAGGTCGGCGAGCATGGCTCCGCGCGCGCCATAGGAGGGTTTGCCGATTAGGCTGACGCGCTGCTGGTAAACATGCCGGGCGATGAAGGGTGTGAGCGAATCGGCCATGGGCGCCTGGTTGAGCAGGACGATATCGAGGTTCAGCGTTTCCAGGGCCGCCAGCAATTCGCCCGTGCTGCCGGACCTCAGGATCATGTCCACATTTGCCAGTCCGAGAATGGGCCGGAGAAACTCCATCTGAAAGTTGCGCGACAGGGTGGCCAGCGCGCCAATGCGAATGCTGCGGCGGCTGCGGCCTGTTTCCTTCAGGGTTTCCACCAGTTCTTCACCGGCGGCGAAGATCGTGTCGGCATGGTCCAGCGCAATGCGGCCTGCCTCCGTCAGGTAAAGCTGGCGGCCGCGCCGCTCGAACAGCGCGTGCCCGAGCCGCTCCTCCAACTGTTTGATTTGAATGGATAAGGCCGATTGCGACAGGTTCAGCCGTTCGGCTGTACGCGTAAGGTTGCCGTCATGGGCGACGGCACGGAAATATCGCAGGTGATGATAGTTCAGATCAACCATAGTTCTATTTTATAGAACGAAATCTGAAAAACAATGAATTTTTCTTGGAATGCTGCGGCTGCTAACAGGTGTTTCACAGGCCCGCCGCACTAAAGCCGGTGGGTAAGATCGGAGAAAATCTGTGACCCACGCCTTGCCTCTCCTTGCGCCGTTCTTTCTCGTTGCGGCCTCGCTTTTTTCCTGTTTTTCGCCTGGGTTGAGACCGCGTCTCGCGGTGAAGGTGGCTGAATGGACCGCAATTGGCGCCATGGTCATCGCCCTGATCTCCGCTTTCGTGCTTATACGAGATGGTGCAGGAACGAGGCCGATGGCTGGTTTCGGCATTTTCACCTTCGGATCGCGGCTTGATCCCGTCAGCCTCGTCATGCTCAGCCTGGTTTCCTTTATCGGGTGGGTGGTGCTGCGCTATGCCGGAACCTTTCTGGATGGTGAGGCGCGGCAAGGACCGTTTACAGCCTGGATGACGGCGACGCTCGCGGCCGTTCTGTTCCTGGTTCAGTCCGGCACGCTTCTGCAATTCGTCACCGGCTGGGTCGCCTCCAGCCTGCTGCTGCACCAACTGCTGCTGTTTTATCCGCAGCGCATTGCAGCGCAGCGGGCCGCGCGCAAGAAGTTCATCGTCTCCCGCATTGGAGATGTCGCTTTGATTGCCGCCGCTCTGATCCTGGGGCTGACCTTCGGCACGGGTGAGATCGCCGCCATCCTGGCGGCGGCCCGGGAGGGTGCGGGTGGCTCCTGGAGCGTTACCGCCGCCGCCTTGCTGGCACTGGCTGCCATCCTGAAATCGGCGCAATTTCCCACCCATGGCTGGCTGACGGAAGTCATGGAAACGCCCACCCCCGTTTCGGCCCTGCTGCATGCGGGCGTGGTCAATGCCGGTGGCTTCCTGCTCATTCGCTTTGCCGATGTTATGCTGCAGGCGCCGGTGGTGCTGGCGGTGCTGGTGATGATCGGGGGCTTCACGGCATTGTTCGGCAGCCTCGTCATGCTCACCCAGCCTGCAGTCAAGACGTCGCTGGCCTGGTCGACAGTGGCGCAGATGGGGTTCATGATCCTGCAATGCGGGCTGGCGCTGTTTCCCATCGCTCTTTTGCACATCGTCGCCCATTCGCTCTACAAGGCGCATGCCTTTCTCTCCTCGGGGAGTGCCGTTGAAACGGTTGCCTCCATCCGCAGGCCCGGGCCGGTGGCAATCCCTGATGGTGTGGCGGTGACGCGGGCCTTTGTGCTGGCGCTTGCGATCTACGGGGTGATTGGCCTGCTCTTCGGGTTTTCGGAAAAGCCGCCGCAGGCTATTGCCCTGGGGGCCATTCTGATCTTCGGCGTGGCCTATCTGATCGCCCAGGGTCTTGCCGATGCCGCCCCGTGGGCGCTGACCCGGCGCACGCTGCTTGCCTCGCTTCTGGCGGCCACGGCCTACTTCGCCTTGCAGCACGGCGCCGACATGCTGATGCATGGCACCTTGCCGCCAACCCCTCGTCCCGGTCCGCTGGAATGGACGCTGATGCTTCTGGGAGTGATCAGCTTCGGCATTGTGGCCGTGGCGCAGTCGCTCTTCCCGCTCTGGGCCTATCATCCGGCGGCGGCTGGCCTCAGGGTTCATCTCGCCAACGGCCTTTATGTCAATGCCCTCTTCGACCGGCTGCTGGGCGGCTGGCGAGTTGCCGATGCTACCCTCCCCGTCAAGACCGCCTTTGCAAGTCAAGCCGCACACCACGCCAAGGATTGAACCGATGAACAAGATGGTAAAGATGATCAAGATCGATAGCCTCCATGGCGAAGCCCTGGCGCAAGCGGCGGACCAGGCGGTGCGGGCCATTCCTCCCGCCTGGCCGCTGACGGCCACCGTGGCCGTCAATCCCTTCTTCGGTCAGGCTCAGGCCAGTTTTGAGCAGACGGCGGCACTTCTGGGGCGTATCGGCGGCGTGCGCCTTGCCCTGCCCCGGCAGCATTATGCCGATAGCATCGCGAAGGGCGAGATCAGCGATGCCGATCTGATTGCAGCGCTCGAAAACAGCACCCTTGCCGGACGGCTGGATCTTGGCGGCCTGAAGGCCGAGGCGCGGCAGGAGGCCCCTGCCCCGCTGGCACTGCCCACCATAGCCGATCTGGCGGCGCGCGCCTCCGGCAAGGATTGGCCGGAATTGGTGGCCGAGCGGATCGGGATCTTTGCCTCGGGCTTCTTCGACCAAGGGCAGGCGCTTTGGGCCGCCTCCCGGCATAACGGCCTCTATGCCGCCTGGCGGGCCTTCGCCCTTCACGATCTGACCCCTGAAATTCTGGGACTGGAGGGCTTCGCCCTTTCCGTGGCCAGCACGCCCGAGACGGCGCAGGGACTGATCGAGCGGGCGGCGATAAGGCTGGGCTTCGCGTCGGAGCCGGGCACTTATTTCCACCAATTGCTGCTGACGCTGGGCGGTTGGGGGCAATATGCCCGGCACTTGCAATGGAAGGCGGAACTGGATGGCGGATCGGATCAGACCGCGCTGGAACTGCTGGCCATCCGGCTGGTCTTTGAAGAGGCGCTTTACGAGCGGTACGAGGCGGCGATTGCCGAGGAATGGCGGGTCATTCGCCGCACGCATGCCGCACCGGTGGCTGTCGATGAGACGGTTCAGATCGATGCGGTGCTTCAATCCGCAGCCGAGCGGGCTGCCCAGCGGCGGCTGGCGCAAACGCTGAGCCTCTCCTCCCCTGTCAAGCTGACAGACCAGCGGCCTCAGCTTCATGCGGCCTTTTGTATCGATGTGCGCTCGGAAGTGTTCCGGCGGGCCTTGGAAAGCATCGATCCCGGCATCCGGACGTCCGGCTTTGCCGGCTTCTTCGGGCTGGGAGCCAGCCACAAGGGCTTTGCCTCCGATGTCAGCGAGAACCGTCTGCCGGTGCTGCTGAAGCCCTCGGTCTTCACCTGCAGCGCCGTTGAGAGCGAGGATAAGAGCGACCGGCAGGCACGGTTTGCCGCGCGTGCGGTGCGGGCCTGGGGCCGGTTCAAGCTGGCTGCGGTTTCTTCCTTCGCCTTCGTCGAGGCCATGGGGCCTGTCTATGCTGCCAAGCTGCTCAAGGATGGGCTGGGGCTTGCCAAAAGCCGCAAGCCCGATGCCCCTGCTCCGCGTCTTTCTCCAGAGATTGATCTCGATCAGCGGACGAAGATGGCCGAGACCGTGCTGCGGGCGATGTCGCTGACAGAGGGCTTTGCCAAGGTCGTGCTTCTCTGTGGCCATGGAGCAAATGTCGTGAACAATCCCTATGCCAGCGCGCTCCATTGCGGTGCCTGCGGTGGCTATGCGGGGGATGTCAATGCGCGGCTGCTAGCTGGCCTGCTGAATGAGGCTGAGGTGCGCAAGGGCCTTGCCGAAAAAGGCATCATCATTCCCACGGATACGCTTTTCATCGCGGCTCTCCATGACACCACGACGGATGGGGTCACGCTGTTTGACGGCGATGTGGCTCTTCCTTCACCGGACATGCTTGAACCCATTCGCAACTGGCTGGATCAGGCTGGGCGGCTGGCCCGGACCGAGCGGGCCGCGCGTCTGCCGCGCGCTACCGCAGGGTCCATTATCGAGCGGAGCCGGGACTGGGCGGAAGTTCGGCCTGAATTCGGCCTTGCGGGCTGCCGGGCCTTCATCGCTGCGCCTCGGTCGCGGACCCAGGGGCGCAATCTTGAAGGGCAGGCCTTCCTGCACGATTATGTCTGGCGGCAGGATGACGGCTTCAAGGTGCTGGAACTGATCCTGACGGCCCCCGTGGTCGTGGCCAGTTGGATCAGCCTGCAATATTTTGGCTCTGCCGTGGCGCCTCAGCTGTTTGGGGCGGGCAACAAGCTGCTGCACAATGTTGTCGGCGGGATCGGCGTGGTGGAAGGCAATGGCGGCAATCTGCGGACGGGCCTGCCCTGGCAATCCGTGCATGACGGCGAGGCCTTCGTGCACGAGCCGCTGCGGTTGACGGTGGCGGTCGAAGCGCCGAAGGAGGCCATCACCGATATTCTGCGGCGGCACGCTCATGTGCGGGCGCTGTTTGACAATGGCTGGCTGTCGCTCTTCACGCTGGACCAGGACGGACGGATGGCCTGGCGCTATCAGCCGGGCCTTGGCTGGGCGGAAGTCACGGAGACCATGTCTTCGCCGACCGAGAGCAAGCTAGCCGGTTGAGGGTCAAAAAACGGCGGGCGCTGATCCTACAGCGCCTGCATTTTTTTATTTGCATCCTGATCCTCAGCTCTCTGCCCCCGCTGCGGCTCCTGTTGCTGAAGGCGCCACCATTACCGCGCCGGAGGGCGGGGAGGTCAGCATGTCGTTCACCAGCACCTGCGTGCCTGCGGCGAACGGGATACCCGCCTCCTTCAGCGCCTTTTCGATACGCCGATAGGCTTCTGTGCGGATTTCAAACTGGTTGCCGGGGGCGGAGCGGAATTTGCAGCGGAAGATCTTCACGCCGGGATCGATGCGGTAAAGCTTGGCTTTCAAGGGTTCCAGCATCAAAGCCCCGAGTTCGGGATCTTCCTGCATGCTTTCCCCGACCTTCTTGACCAGCTTGCGCACCGCTTCGCTTTCCACATAGACGGGCAGCGGTATATTGAACTTGTCGATCGACCAGTCGCGCGAATTGTTGCGCACACTGCCCAGAGACCCGTAGGGCACGAAATGCAAGGGGCCGTTCTGGTGGCGCAATGCGACGGTGCGCAGCGTGATGCGTTCCACCGTTCCCCTTATATTGCTGCCGCTTTCGATATATTCGCCGACACGAAACACATCTTCGGCGAGATAGAAAATGCCGGAGATGAGATCGCGCACCAGAGCCTGGGAACCGAAGCCGAGCGCCAGTCCGAAGACCCCGGCGCCGGCCAGAAGCGGTGTGACATCGACGCCGAAGGTCCACAGAACCGAAAGGATCAGCAGCATGGCGAAGGTGACGCCCGCCGCCATGCGCAGCATCGGCAACAGCGTCATCAGCCGGGCATTGGGATTGGGACGACCATGGGTATCGCTCGGTCCGAGCTCCCGCAGCCGCTGATCGATGGGAACCCTGACGGCGACCCAGGCCACATGGGTGACGAGCGCAATGCCGGTGACGCCCAGAAGATGCAGGACAAAGCGTGCAGCAGGATTCTGGCTGTTCTCGACTTCGCTGAACGGAATGCCGACAGCCAGCAAAACGGTTGCAATACCGAGAACACAGACGCTGTATCGCGCCACTGAGAGGGCAATAGAGGGGGCCAGACGATGGCCAAGCGCGCCCGCTTCTTCTGCAAGCGTCAGCCCGTCCTGGCTGCTGGTGAAATCACGTTCGCTCCAGAAGAAGAACACCACCGATTTCAGGTGCCACTGGATGATCGAGACAATGAACAGGCTGGCCAGCAGCATGGAGGCGAGCGGACCTGCCACGAGCCAGAGGCCAAACACGGCGGCGATCATCACCGGCATCAGGATTTCCACCGGAAATTTCGGCGGCTTGTGCTGATCATGCCGGGCAATGGCGTGCTGATGGCGCAGAACGGTTGCCAGCACGGCAAGCGAACCAAGGGCTGCTGTCAGGATATGCAGGGTTTCTGCCGCGTCCGGGGCATCCATCTGTTCCAGCACCGGTCCGACGATGCCGGACATGGCAAGCAACAGCGCCACCAGAACCACCGTGGCAACCCAGAGACCTGCCGAGCGGGGATCAATATCGAGGAACCGGAATCGCGCCCGGCCGGGCGCCAGCAGAGTATCGGCCAGCAGCCAGGCGACCCGAAGGCTGAAAATCAGCAGGAGGCTGGTGAAGACGGCCGTTTCATAGCCTGCCGGCCATTCGAAAAAGGTCAGGCTGCCCGATATGGCAAGGATAAACAGCACCAGCCCGGTCGCCAGCAGCAGAAAGCGCCGGGCCGCCAGCCGGAAGGCCTGCGCGGCGGACGTGATGGCAGTTTCATCGATGACACGGAGGCTGGAAGCGGCATAGGTCCAGTAAAACCATTCCATGCCACAGCCGATCAGCATGACAATCAGCCAATAGGTCAGGGTGACGATACCATCTGTCGTGGCGCTCGCTGCCGAAAGAGTTTGCCAGACATTGGCAAATTCTGCGGGGGCATTTTCAAGCGCCGTGGTCAGGCGGCCAAGCCGGTAATTGGCCGCGTGCAGGGCATGCACCATCAGGCCGCTCTTGCCATGGGTGGGGGCCGCTGGCTCCTGTGCTGCCGCCACCTGCGCCAGCAGAAGAAAGGCGAGGCTTGCAAAAAAACTGGTGCAAAAGGTCGATTTGGTGCGCGAGACCGCCATCATCGCACCTGTTCCGGAAGGGCTGTGTCGATGGCGGGGTGGCTCTCACGCAAAAAGGCTGCATCGACATGAAATGGAAGCAGGCGGACAAGCTCTACAGAGCCATGCGTCAAATGCGCCTGACAGGCCAGCCGTTGGCCGGGGGCGGCCTGAATGCGCCTCAGCGTTTGCGCCTCGGTTGCAGACACCGGCGTCAACACCGAGGGATCGGAGGTGATGGCGACAAGGCAGGTGCCGCAGCGTCCACGCCCGCTACAGATATTGGCATGGGGTATATGGTTGAGAAGGCTGATTTCCAGCAGCGACAGGCCCGGCCTTGCAGCCACGCGCTGTCCGGTTTCGAAGGTGACACCAACCCGCATTCGGCGCCGTTTCAGGATGCGCAGCATCAGGATAGCGCAGGCGACCAACGCCAGCAGCCCGTAGATCAGCAGGATGCGGGTTTGCAGGACATCGAGCATGGGGCGGGCTTCCGCCATGATATCCAGCGAGTGCCGCATGCGTTCCTGCCAGTGGCCGTCGGCTGCCAGCTTCGCCAAAGCTTCCTTGCCGCCGCGCACAAAACCCAGCAGCGCCAGAATGGGAACGAAGAACAGCACCGGCGTGACAAAGGCGCCGATGCGCCGCCAGACCGGCTTCAGAACCAGCCAGCTGTAGAGACCGATGGCCCCGTGCACCCAGACGACCATCACCACCAGAACCTGCTGCAAGGCAGATTTCGGAGCAAGGTTCCAGTAAACCGAAAGGAGAAAGGTATAATCCGGCCTGAAATCCGGATCGAGATGATGGAGAATGCCAGCGACCGCCACGTGATTCAGCACCAGCGGCGGAGTGATGAGCCCAAGGCACATCTGCACCCAGTCCGTGCGGCTCAAGGTCAGGCTGCGCCTCAGCGCCAGGGTCATCAGGCCCAACCCGGCATGGACCAGCACCGCCGCCGTGAGAAGGGTGACGCCAGGCCAGCTCATCCACGGAAACAGCAGCACATGGCGCGCCTTTTCCATCGCATCGATGGAATGCAGCCCAAGCGCAAGATTGGTGAGATGCATCAGGACATAGAGAATGAGCACCAGTCCCGAGACCAGCCGCAACTGAAACAGAATGCGCTTGACCCGGCTGCGATCCAGACGGCGGACGGAGGCATTTTCGACAACAAATCCCTGGGTCATGCAGTTCAGCCTTGGCACATGAGCCCGGCCGATCCGCCGGTGCTCTCCAACGGATCATCCTCGTAAAGCCCGATTATCATTCCCGCCTCCCCCATGAAAGCCAACATGCTCCACAGTCAGTTAAAATTTTTGTCAACACGGGGTGGAAATGGTGCAAACCGGGGCAGATCCTCGATGTTGATCCTGCCGTATCTTCGGCTTCGGGCAGCCGTTGAAGGGTATGGAAAATCAGCACGGTCCGCGGCTACGAAGCCATGTCGTGGTCGATGAAGACGAGCGGAGTCCAGGAAGTCCACAATGGGTGCTTGCTGAAAAGGCCGAATCGGAGATAATAACGGTTAAGAAGGCAAATTGGCGCCAAAACCGTTATATGGAAGCTTTTTCGCAATGAACGCTAATTCGAGGTCGGCCGTGGCCGGCGAACGGCATTTCGAGGACGAGATCCTTGATCAGGGAGACCTGATCTCGAAGAGGCTTCATCTGCTCAGCATGCAGCGTTTCCCACCGAATGCAAGAAAGACGTTGCGCAGCTTTTCCCTGTCTGAAGTGGCCGGTTTCGTCGGTGTTTCGCAAAGCACGCTGAAGAAGCTGCATCTTGATGGCAAAGGCCCCTCCCCCGTGACCTCTCCTTCCGGGCGTAGATCCTATACGGCCGAACAGATGCTGGAGTTGAGGCAGTATCTGGATGAGCATGGCCGCTCCGACAGCCGCCTTTATGTGCCGCATCGGCGCAAGGGTGAGAAGTTGCAGGTTCTGGCGGTGGTCAATTTCAAGGGCGGCTCCGGCAAGACGACCACGGCCGCGCATCTTGCGCAATATCTTGCCCTGACGGGACATCGGGTTCTGGCGGTTGACCTCGACCCGCAGGCCTCGCTCACTTCGTTGCATGGCTTCCAACCGGAGCTTGACCAGATGGGCTCGCTTTATGAGGCCATCCGCTATGATGGTGAGCGCAAGCCGATCTCCGAGATCATCCAGGGCACGAATTTTCCAGGCCTAGATATTGTTCCTGCCAATCTCGATCTGCAGGAATATGAATATGACACGCCGCTCGCCATGTCGAACAGGTCGACGAACGAGGGAAAGACCTTCTTCACGCGGATATCGCGGGCCTTGCAGGATGTCGATGACCGATACGACGTCGTCGTCGTCGATTGCCCGCCGCAACTGGGCTATCTGACGCTGACAGCCCTGACGGCGGCAACCAGTGTTCTCATCACCATTCATCCGCAAATGCTGGACGTGATGTCCATGGGCCAGTTCCTGTTGATGCTGGGCGGAATCCTGAAGCCGATTCGTGCGGCTGGCGCCGAGGTCAATCTCTCCTGGTACCGCTATCTGATTACCCGCTACGAGCCCACGGACGTGCCGCAGGCGCAGATGGTCGGCTTCATGTCGACCATGTTCCACGAATATATGCTGAAGAACCAGATGCTGAAATCGACGGCCATCGCCGACGCCGGCATTACCAAGCAGACGCTTTACGAGGTGGAACGCGCCACGATGAACCGGGGCACCTATGATCGGGCGCTGGAATCGCTGGACGCGGTCAATAGCGAGATTGCCGGGCTCATTCATCAGGCCTGGGGGCGTCAGAATGGTCGCTGAGCGGGCTTTTGATGCAAAGAGGGCTTGGGTCTGGCAGGCTTTGATATGACGAAACAAGGTCCGAAGCATCAAGAGCGGATAGGGACGATGGCCATTGGTTGTTAGCAATGGACCGAAAACGGGAAGCGGTTCGCCCCGCAAAGACGAACGGAAACGAGCGTATCGCGTCTGTGTTGCGTTGATATGGGGCTGATAGCCTCTCGAATCTCCTGGAAGCAGGGTGGGATAAAGCGATGGCAAGAAAGAATTTGCTGGCCGGACTGACGGATGCGGATGATGCGCAGGCTGGCGTGACCTCCTATCCTATGCGAGGCGCCGGAAAATCCCTGGTGCGATCGCTGGATGAGTTGGCGCGTCAGGCCGACAAGTTTCTCGAGGGTGAGGCGATCGTCGAGCTTGATCCAAATCTTGTCGACGGTTCCTTCGTGCAGGACCGGATGGCCGTCGAGGGGTCGGCATTTGACGAGCTTGTGGCGGCAATTGCCGAGCGGGGCCAGGATTCGCCCATTCTGGTGCGCCCGAAGTCCGATGGCCGCTATCAGGTCGTGTTCGGCCACCGGCGTCTGCATGCGGCCCGCAAGCTGGGACGGATGGTGCGCGCGGTGGTCAAATCCATCGATGATCGCTCGCATGTGATTGCCCAGGGTCAGGAAAACTCCGCCCGCACGGATCTCTCCTTTGCGGAGCGGGCGAGTTTTGCCCGGTCCCTGGATGAACTGGGCTATGAGCGCGAGGTGATCATGGCGGCCCTCTCGGCAGACGCCTCTGCCGTGTCGAAGATGTTGTCGGTGGTCGAGCGTATCGGCCGGGAAAAGATGCAGGCCATCGGTCCGGCAGCCTCGGTCGGCCGCGAGCGCTGGGTGGAACTCTCCCTGCTCCTGGCAAAGCCCGCCAATCGCCGCAAGGCTGAGGACCTGATTGCCACGCCTGCTTTCGACGGCGCGGCGTCCGATGAGCGTTTTGACCTGTTGTACAAGGCTTTGAAGGGGACGGCGCGCGCCGTGAAGAAAGGGGACGCGACGACCCGCAAAGCCACCTGGCAGGCAGAGGACAAGGCCGTGGTCGCGGAGATCACGGCGCAGACAAGGGCCTATTCGCTGTCGCTGAAAGCGAAGAATGCAGGTCCCTTTGGAGAATTTCTATCCGCCCGGCTGGATGCGCTCTATGCGCAGTTCCTGGCGGAAAAAGCACAAGAGGAGCAGTAAACCGCAAAAGAAAAAGGCCCCCCTTACGTTGCCGTAGTGGAAGCCCTTCTCGTGTTGTAGCAGACAGAGAATCGCATTTCCCCCCGGTCCAGTCAAGAGTCTTTGGCACCGTTTTGGTGAGCGTTCTTCTTTTGCCTTTTGCAAGGTGAAGATGATGGAGATTGGAACGACAACGACGCCTTTCGGGCGGCGGGGGGCGAAGCTTTCGCTGGTTCGACGGCAGGTCGAGGCGGAAAACACCAGCAGCGATCGTAGCGTCGACAAGTGGAGCGTGTTTCGCGATGCCTGCGAAGCCCGGGACATGCTGGGGCTACAGGATCGTCCCTTATCGGTCTTGAATGCGCTCTTATCCTTTTATCCGCATGCCGAACTCTGCGAGGATAAGGGGCTGGTGGTATTTCCCTCCAATGTGCAGCTTTCGGCACGCGCCAATGGCATTTCCGGCGCCACGCTTCGCCGTGCGCTTTTTGCGCTGGTGGAGGCGGGACTGATCGAACGTCGCGACAGCCCCAATGGCAAGCGCTATGCGCATCGGGATACATCGGGTGCGGTGGAAAAAGCCTTTGGCTTCGACCTGAAGCCCTTGCTGCTGCGGGCAGGAGAACTCGCGCTCATGGCCCAGAAGGTTGTGCAGGAGCGGCTTCAACTGAAACGGGCCCGCGAAAATCTGACGCTTTGCCGTCGCGACGTGCGCAAACTGATTACCGCTGCCCTCGAGGAAGGCATTGCCGGTGATTGGGACGCGCTGGATGCGGCCTATCGGCGGATCGTTCAGCGCATCCCACGCGATCCTGGGCTTCAGCAGCTGGCTCTGCTCCTTCAGGACATGGAGGATTTGCGCCAACAGGTCTTCAACGTGCTGGATTTTCAGCAAAATGTTCAAAATATGAACGGCAATGCTGATCTAAATGAGCAGCACAAACAGAATTCAAAACCAGACTCCATCCATGAACTTGAACCTCGCTTCGAAAAGAAGCAGGGGGCAGCCGCCGAGGTCGACAACAACCGACAGAATGCGTGGTTAACGGCCTTTCCTTTGGCTATGGTGTTGCGGGCTTGTCCGCAGATGGCCGATTACACGTCGGGCGGCATGATTGGAACCTGGCGTGATTTTCTGGCTGCGGCTGTTGTCGTGCGATCTACACTTGGCATCAGTCCGTCGGCCTTTGAGGAAGCCTGTGAGGTCATGGGGCCGGAAGCGGCGGCAATCACCATTGCCTGCATGCTCGAACGGGCCGGACATATTCATTCGCCGGGTGGCTATCTGCGTGGCTTGACGGCGAAGGCGCGCAAGGGCGAGTTTTCCGTCGGCCCGCCGCTCATGGCGCTGTTGCGTCTTAACGGCCGCGGCGAACGCGCCGTTTCCTGAGAGTGTGATCGGATCGAAAGACGTGGATCTCATCCATGAAACGCCTGGCCTGCGACACTTCAGGCTACTGCATAATTCCTTAAATCGGAATCGATTGAGGGTGAAAATTATGCAGCACATTTAAAGCCTTACAGCGTCCGTTTGCGTTTGATAAAACGCACGGCGCTGTCATGGTTTCTCTCGATCGTCAGGAGCGGATGCAATAACCTCGTCCCGTCTTGCGCCGGGCGAGCGTGTGAAACAGGCGGAGGGCCTCGTCTGCTCTTTCAAAATGATGGCTGAGGGATTTACCGGAATGCCCGATGCGCCCCCAGCGTCGGGTGAGGCAGGCATCGCCAAACAGCGTTTGCGAAATTTCCAGCGCATAAAAGCGCGCCATGTTTTTCGCCGGATCGGTCCGCTCGAGGTAAAGGTGATGAGGGTCGGTTTTCATAGGCGGAAATCTGGCCGATTGGCGTGATCCGGTCCAATGAGAGTTTTGAATCGGTAGAGGTTTGCCGATTCACAATTCTGATGAGTGACGTCTGTGTGGGGCTTTGCAGGAGCATCTACACAAGTGCTTTAAGTTCTCGTTTTAACGCATGTCGTTATCGCAAAACCGCTGCACAGTTTTGAGCCTAGAGCAGGCTGCCGTCACTCTCCCCTTCCACGAGAGTCATCGGCCACAGACATTGGCGCGGTGCTTGCGCGTAGTGTTCTGCAAAGGCGGGCATGGTGGAGAGCAGGCTTTCTGCAAGCGCAATACCCAGCTCGCGCAAGGAGGGCCGAAAACAGGTGAGACGCGGCACCAGAAATTCGGCCATCGGGCTGTATTGGCCGATGACCGCGACATCGTGCCCCGGACGAAGCCCCGCTTCTTCCAGCCCGCGATAAAAGCCGATGACTGTCGCTTCATTCAGCAGAACCATGGCGGTCGGTCGATCTGGCGAAGATAGGAAGTCCTGAGCCAGTTGATATCCGCCAGCCTCATTCGGGCTGGAGTGAAAAACCTGGGTGTCATCCAGCCGCAGGCCATGTTGTGCCAGAGCGTCGCGGCATCTTGCCTCGAAGATATAGCCGAGATTGATGTCGCCATAGGGACGGCTGATGGCAATCCTGCTGTGACCCTTGGCGACCAGACGGTTCATGGCGGTGTCGGCCATGCCTTCAAAATCTAGATCAAACCACATGGGGCCAGTATGGCTCTGGCTGCGGCCAAGGCTGATGAAGGGAATTTGCGCCCGGCTCAGTGTCTTGAAGCGGTGATCGCGCATGCGCGTGGCAGATAAAATGATGCCATCGGCAAAGCCTCGCGCCACGACACGTTGCAAATAGGCATCCGGATCCTCCTCGGAAGAGCAGAGCAGCGCCACCAGATCGAGATGATGGCGGGCAAGTACGGTTTGCACCCCGTCGAAAACGCTCATGAAGAAGGTATCGCCATGGCCGGTGATGTCGTGACCGGTTTGCATCATGAACCCGATGATGCCGGTTGAGCCTTTGCGAAGCGCCCTCCCCGCCTGATTGGCGACATAGCCGAAGGCTTCCGCTGCCGCCAATACCCGGCGTCGCGTTTCCTCGTTCACATCCGGCTTGCCATTCAAGGCCCGGGAGACCGTACCTATGGAAATATCGAGATGCTGCGCAAGCTGGCGTATGCCTTTCATGATGCCCCGGCCCTTTCAAGTCCGTTATCGTTTACGAAATGGCACTTGACAAGGCAAGCCGTTCAAAACTATCGTCGTAAACGTTTACGGTTGGCGGTGAAAGAGGAGTTTTACCGCTTCCGTTCAGGAGGATTTCCGTGACATACAAGGCCGTTTTATGCGGGTGCGGAGCTATGGCCAGGGGCTGGCTAACGGCACTCCGTGAAGATCCCGAACTCTCCGATCAGGTGACGATTGTTGGTCTCGTCGATCTGGACATTGGTGCGGCGAAGACGCTGGCGGACGAATTCGGGCAGCATGAGGCCATGCTCGGCACGGAGCTTTCCACGGTTCTGGCGCGGACGCGACCGGATATGCTGTTTGATGTGGTGGTGCCCGCTGCCCGCGCCGGCGTGGTTGAAACCGCCTTTGCCCATGGCTGCCATGTTCTCAGCGAAAAACCGCTGGGGATGGATATGGATGAGGCCCGAAATCTGGTGGCCCTGGCTCAGCAGTCGGGCCGCGTGCATGCGGTGGTCCAGAACCGTCGCTTTATTTCCGGCATCAGGCGGCTTCGCCGCGCCGTCATGGAAGGATTGATTGGCGAGTTGACAGCCGTTCACTGTGATTTCTTCATCGGACCGCATTTCGGCGGCTTCCGCGAGGCCATGCAACATGTGCTGCTGTTGGACATGGCCATCCACACGCTGGACGCCGCCCGTTTCGTTTCGGGCCGTCAACCGCTTTCAGCCTATTGCGTGGAAAGCAATCCCGCAGGCTCGTGGTATGCCCATGGAGCCAGCGCCAATGCCATCTTCAAGCTGGAAGGCGATGTGGTGCTGACCTATCGCGGCTCCTGGTGCGCCAGAGGGCGCCGCACCAGTTGGGAAAGCGCCTGGCGGCTTGTCGGCTCCAAAGGCATGTTGACCTGGGACGGCGAAGACGCATTCGAAGCGACCGTTGAAGGACAGGAACCGGGACTGTTGCCCGGGTTCCAATCCGTCGAGGTTCCCCCCTCCCCTATTGATGGGAAGACTCACGGCCATCGCAGCGTGCTGAAAGATTTCGTAGCCGCTGTTCGTGATGGTCATAAGCCCGAAACCGTCAGCCATGACAACATCAAAAGCCTTGCCATGGTGCTGGCGGCGATCGAGAGCGCCCGCACCGGTCAGCCAGTGACGATAGAGCATACCGGGTGAAACCGGGTTCACGAAGATGATCTATCTCTTTGTTTCCAAACGATTCGAACGGGTAGCCCGTTCACGTTATCGCAAGATTTGCATAAGGATCGTGATTGCCATGTCCAACTTCGGTCATTCCATTCGTATCGGCACCATGATCAGTGCCTCCGCCGGCCAAGCGGCCCGTCGCATCGGGCAACTGGCCGATATGGGTTTTGAAAGTTTCGAACCCTTTTTCTGGCAGACCACCAATGGTCAGGATCTGGCCGAACTCGGCAAGCGTTGCCGGGAGGCCATAGGCGATCGCGACATCACCATGTCGACTATCGGTATGTTCGGCAATCCTCTGGAAGAACAGGATCTGGACTTGCAAACGTTGCAGGGCTGGAAGGATTGCATCGATAATGCCCATCATTTCGGGGCAAATTGCGTTGCCGGTTTCACGGGACGGGTACGGGGCAAGCCGCTGCCCGACAGCCTGCCGCGCTATCGCGAAATCTGGAGCGAACTTTCCCGCCGGGCTGCCGACAAGGGCGTGAAGATCGCTTTCGAAAACTGCGCCATGGACGGCAACTGGCAGAGCGGAGACTGGAATATTGCGCATAATCCCGATGCCTGGGAACTGATCTTCAATGAAACGCCGGAGGATCATATCGGGCTCGAATGGGAGCCCTGCCATCAGATGGTCTATCTGATCGATCCCATTCCGCAGATCCGCAAGTGGGCGCATAAATTTTTCCATGTTCACGGCAAGGACGCCACCATTCGTTGGGATGTGATCCGGGAACACGGGATTTTTGGCAAGCATCCCTTCGTCTTCATGCGCACGCCGGGCTTTGGCGACACCAATTGGACGGATGTGATTTCCGAACTGCGGCTGGCCGGATGGTCAGGCTCCATCGATATCGAAGGCTGGCATGACCCCGTCTATCGCGACACCCTGGAAATGACGGGCCAGGTGCACGGCCTGAATTACCTCAAGCAGTGCCGGGGAGGCAGTTTCGTGCCCGACCCGGTTTGAGACTGGAGCGCCTCCGCTCGGAGATGCGTGAAAACAAAGAGTTAGATTGCGTCCGGTCAGGAGGAGGCAGGGCGATTAAACCAATGTGAGGAGGAGAACATGAAGATTCGTAGCCTATTGCTGGCAGGCGTTTTTGCCCTTGCCGGGTTGACCGCCGCGCATGCCGAGGAGATTACCTTACGCATCTGGAGCCTTGATAAGCCGGAGCAGCCAGCCTGGAACCTTGCGCGGGAATTCGAGAAGAAGGAGCCCGGCATCAAGGTGGAATACCGGCTGATACCCTTTGAGGATGTGGTGAGTGAAGCCATGCGCGCCTATTCCACCGGTCAGGCGCCGGATATTATCGCCATTGATAATCCCGAGCACGCGCTGTTTGCCTCGCGCGGCGCTTTTCTTGATCTGACCGACAGGATCGCAAAGTCGACGGTGATCAAGAAAGAGAATTATTTTCCCGGTCCGCTCGCTTCGGTGACCTGGAAGGACAAGCTTTACGGTGTGCCCAAGGCCACCAACACCATCGCCCTCTATTATAATGCCGACATGTTCCGCGCAAAGGGTCTTGACCCGGACAAGCCGCCGCAAACCTGGGACGAGCTTCTCGATGCGGCGCGCAAGCTCAGTGATCCTGCGAAAAATGTCTACGGTCTCGCCTTTTCCGCTAAGGCCAGCGAGGAAGGCACGTTTCAGTTTCTGCCCTGGGCGCAGATGGCAGGCGGCAGCTACAAGCACATCAATAGCGAGGGTGCCGTCAAGGCTTTGACAGTCTGGAAAACCCTTATGGATGAGAAGCTTGCCTCACCTGACAGCCTGACGCGTGGCCAGTGGGATTCGACCGGCACGTTCAATTCCGGCAATGCCGCGATGGCGATTTCCGGTCCGTGGGAGTTGAACCGGATGTCCAGTGAGGCCAAATTCGACTGGCGCGTGACGCTTTTGCCTGTGCCGCAACCGGGTGCGGAACGCTCTTCCGCCATGGGTGATTTCAACTGGGCGATTTTCGCGTCCACCAAACATCCTGACGAGGCGTTCAAGGCTCTTGAATATTTCGCCTCCCAGGATGACAAGATGTTCGAGAAATACGGTCAGCTCCCTGCCCGCTCCGATATCACTCTGCCGCCCACCGGCAATGAGCATAAGGATGCTGCGCTGAAAGTATTTCAGGATCAGCTTAAATATGCGCAGCCGCGCGGTCCGCATCCGCAATGGCCGAAGATTTCCAAGGCCATTCAGGATGCCATCCAGGCGACGCTGACAGGGCAGATGTCCGCGAAGGATGCTCTTGATCAGGCGCAGAAGAAGATCGACGCGGTGCTCGGCTGAGAGCCCCCTCCCCTCCCCTTCTGTCCGGTTTTCTCTGGGGCGGCGATTGCTTTGATCCTTTCAAGATGATCGCCGTCCAGCAGGACGGATAAGTTAGAGCATTGTCCCGAAAAAAGTGGAAACCGGTTTTCCCTCCGGAAATGCGTAGAAACAAAGAGTTAGAGCGTTTCAATATCTCCGTGAAACAATGAAAAGCTCTAGGAAGAATGGATCGCCATGCGCAAACTGCTTCTCTCGCTGACGGATGGGCGCGGCTTCGATATTCTGCTGGTCGTCCTGCCGCTTGCCTTCCTTCTGACCCTGTCCGGGCTTCCCCTGCTCTACAATGTGGTCATGAGCTTTCAGGAGGTGGACATGTTTTCGCTGGGCAGCGTCATCAGGCCGTTTGCGGGGCTTTCTAATTACCGCAGCCTGTTTGCCCAGCCGGAAACCTGGCCCATTCTCGGCAATACCGCGATCTTCGTCTCAGCCTCGATTGCCGGTCAGTTTCTGCTGGGCTTTGGGCTGGCTTTGTTCTTCTGGGTCAATTTTCCGGGAGCGTCCTGGCTGCGTGGGCTATTTCTTGTCTCCTGGGTCATGCCGGGACTGGTGGTTGGAGCCATCTGGAACTGGATGCTCTCCGGCGACTTCGGTGTCATTAATTTCCTGCTGCATCAGACGGGTCTGATCTCCCAGAATATCTTCTGGCGATCAGACCCCCATTATGCGCTCTGGGCCGTGATCATTGCCAATATCTGGCTCGGTACGTCGTTCAACATGATCCTGCTGTCGGTCGGCCTTTCCGCTATCCCTAAGGATCTGTACGAAGCCGCTGAACTGGATGGCGCCACCGTCTGGCAGCGTTTCTGGACCATGACGCTGCCGATGATGCGCTCTTCCATCGGCGCGGTCATCTCGCTTGGGCTGATCTTTACCCTGCAGCAGTTCGATCTCTTTGCTGCTATTACCTCCGGCGGGCCGAACAACGCGTCGAACGTGGCGCAATACTGGGCATGGGATCTATCCTTCAAGCAATATGATTTCGCCAAGGGGGCCACTGTTTCCGTCATCATGGTGGTTTTCGTCATGCTGGCATCGGTCGTGTATGTCCGTTCCACCCGGCAGGAGGTAAGGGGATGAGCGAGACGCTGCGAAATCGTCTGATGCTGGTGATCGCGCTGATGCTCGCCACCGTCTATCTCTTTCCGCTCTACTGGATGTACATCACCACGCTGAAGAGCGGCTCCGCGATGTTTGCGACACCGCCCGGCTTCTGGCCCACGGACCCGCAATGGAGCACCTATGCCTATGTCTGGGAAAGCCGCAATATGGCGCGCTATCTCTGGAACTCGCTGGTCATCGCCCTCGGCTCTGTGGTCTTGATTGCCGCTCTTGGCACGGGTTGCGCCTATGTGCTGGCGCGCTATCGCAATGGCTGGGTGGATGTTGGGCTGTTTCTCATTCTCATGTTGCAGGTTTTGCCGGCCTCGTTGATGATCACGCCGATCTTCGTCGGCTTCTCGCAAATCGGGCTGCTGGAGACCCCTCGCCTCGCCGTGGTGCTGGCGATCGCTGCCAAATCCATGCCCTTTTTCGTGGTTCTGGTGCGCGCCACCTTCATGAGCGTGCCGCTGGAACTGGAGGAAGCGGCGCTGGTGGACGGAAATTCCCGCTTCGGAGCGTTCTTTCACATTGTTTTGCCGCTGGCCCGCAACGGGATTCTGGTGGCGGCGATTCTCATTTTCATGCAGGCCTTCGGCGAGTTCGTCTACTCCAAATCCATCATTCAGGATGTGGAACTCCAGCCGGCCAGCGTCGGGCTCAATTCCTTCATGGGCCCAAATACCAATGAATGGAACAATATCATGGCCTTCGCCACGATGTATGTCACGCCGATCCTGGCGGTTTTCGTTCTCCTGCAACGCCGGATTGTCTCCGGCCTGACGTCCGGAGCCCTAAAGTGATGCAGCAAATTCAACTGACCGGCGTGAATAAATATTATGGCGCCTATCATGCTCTCCGCAATATCGATCTCAACATCCGCAAAGGGTCGTTCGTGGCGCTGGTCGGGCCTTCGGGATGTGGAAAATCCACGCTGTTGAGATCGTTGGCCGGGCTGGAAAGCATTTCCTCCGGTGATTTGCTGATCGCTGGCGAACGGATGAACGGCGTGCCGCCCCGCAAGCGTGATCTTGCCATGGTTTTCCAGTCCTATGCGCTCTATCCGCACATGACGGTGGAGGAAAACCTGACCTATTCACTGCGTATCCGAGGGGTTAAGAAGGCAGAGGCGAAGCGCGCTGCCGCTGAGGTCGCCGCCACGACCGGACTTTCGCATCTCCTCACCCGGTATCCGCGGGAACTATCCGGTGGGCAGCGCCAGCGTGTTGCCATGAGCAGAGCGATCATTCGCCATCCCAAGGCATTCCTGTTCGATGAGCCGCTCTCCAATCTCGATGCCGCTCTCAGGGTTCATATGCGCAAGGAAATTCGCGCGCTGCATGACCGCCTGGGGGCGACCTCTGTTTATGTGACCCATGATCAGGTTGAGGCCATGACCATGGCCGATCATGTGGTGGTGATGCGCCAGGGGGTTATCGAGCAGCAAGGTGCGCCACTTGAGCTTTATGACCGCCCCGTCAATCGCTTCGTCGCCGGTTTTATCGGCTCTCCGGCGATGAACTTCATTCCGGCGAGCGTTGAAGAAGCGGCTTTGGTTCTGGAACTGGCACCGGGCGTACCGCAAAGGCTGAGCTTGGCAAGATCGCTGCCGGAGGGAGAGGCGCTTATGGTTGGGCTGCGCCCCGAACATCTGCGTCTGGTATCGGAGAGCGAGGCCAAGCTGCGCCTGCCGGTTGGCATGGTGGAAAGCACCGGAGCAACGACATATCTTACGTCTGCTTCCCAGCCGGAGGTGAATGTCGTTGCCTCCACGCGGGTCACTCCGGCGGCTGGAACAATGATGTTTTTGAGCTTTGAAGATCAACATCTGCACCTCTTCGATGCCGAAACCGGGATGCGGCGCGATTTTGATGAAGCCTTTATCCGCGAATAAGTTTATCGTTGCGGAAAGAGCCGGCGGGCGGGGCTGCTGGCCCTTTCAGGGTGTAGGTTTGGTATCTAACTGGTTTTGTTGTGAAAAACGGTATTTTTGTCGGCTGACAACCAAAAGACTTGCGGTATCGGTCTTGTGGGAACGCCCCGAGACGCAACGCGCCCGACTAGACCTGATCTCCTCACCCTCAAAGCCTACATAAGAATATGCCGAGAGCCTGTGAGGCTCTCGGCATAGTGTTCGGTCACCTTGTCTTAGGTGGGATTCACGCCCCCTCGCCGTCTTTTGATGCCGCGGCGTTGCGAAGGTGCCAGAGCATGGCGGCCTCCCCTGCCAGCCTGCGGGCTGCGGCCAGTCCTTCGCGATCTTCTGTCGTCAGTCTCGGTCCGAAGAGTCGATCTGGCCCATGTGCGGCTATCTCTGCCTCGTTGCTGGCAAGCCCTGCCCTGCGTCTTGCGACCGCAACAGTTGCGGCATCACCGTCGGCTATCGCTGCGAGATAATGCCGATTGGCCTCCACGGCTTCGGCGATAAGATCAGATATCGGACGCGCTCGACCCGGGCTGAGAACAAGGGTGACAACGATTGCCATCACGCTGCCGATCACATTGTCCAGGATCCGGGCTGCGGCAATGCCGTCCGTCGGTTGCAGGAGGTTCATGATCAGGACGAAGAGCAGGGTTAGAAAGACAACGAAGAGTGTGTAATTCACGGGCCTGAGCGCCAGTGTCGCCAGGGTGCCGATGATGATCATGAGTCCGATCACGACGGGGCTTGTTGAGAGAGAGAGGATTGCCAATGCCAGCATGCCACCGCAGACGGACCCAATGATGCGTTCGATGCCCCGGCTGATGCTGACATGTCGAACCGGATTGAGAACGACAACCACCGCCATTGTTGCCCAGTAGGGGTAGTTGAGGGAAAGTAGGTGCGCGGTCAAGGTCACGATTGCCACGGCAAGGGCGCTCCGAAGGGCGGCGGCACGAACACTCGCTTGCCTCGACTGCGGGGTAACCCGGTTCTTCTGCGGCAGGTCAAAAAAGTTTACCTCCGAACCCATGGTGACTAGCGTCCGGGTGAGGGCACTAACTGCGGCATGTTCTGCGGGAGGTGAACCGTCTGCAGGGAGGTGCAGGGCAGGGGAGGCGGGGGATTTCCGATGCCGGTCCGACTTTCTGAGATGATCTGCGCAGGCCGTTAGGATTGCGGCAGCCTCCAATGTCGTCTTTCTGCTTTCTGGTGTCAGCGGCGGTAGATGATCGAGCGCCAGCAATGCATGAAAGACCGCATCTGCCTGTCCAAGCGCAGACCTCAAGTGGTGGCAAATGGTATTATCACTATGATTGAACAGGATAAGCTGACTGTTCGCGCGCTCTATCGCCAGGCGAACCGCGCGGCGATGGCGGCCAAGGCGCGCTATCTCAAGGCTGGGGGCAGATATATCCGTTGCTATGTCATGAGCCATGTCCGAAAGGCGAGAAAAAACGCCTGCAACAGCCTGCCGAGCGGGTAACCATTGCGCGCCGGGCCAGATTGCGAGCAGGATGATTGTTGCCCAACTGCTGCCCACCAGAAAGGCCAAAGCCATCTTGACCGCCTCCATGGCCGGGTGTGCCGCGCCAGCGGCGACGACCGCCACGACACCGAGCAAGGTTGCGACAAGGCCCATTTCCGGCTGCCACAGCGTCAACAGGGCGGTGGTTCCCACCATGAAAGGCGCAACTGCGAGGGGTGGAATCCAAGGTAATCCAGTCAGCCACGCACTCAAAAAGGCTGTGATGGTGCCTGCAAAGGTAAAGGTCAGGAGATGCCGTCTCCGTCGATCCGGGGGACCGCCGGTATCGGCAAGGCAGGCCCAGAAGCCGGCGAAGATAGCCCAGCTGAAGGTTCTTTCTCCGGTTAAAATCACCAGGAAAAGAAGACTTGCCACAATGACCGTGGCGCGCAGACCATCCATTGGGTTCAGAAGTTCAGGCGTCATTGCAATTGCACGCAATTCCAGCCAGCGTGCAAGATCGCGCGCAATGCGGGGCAGGGCAGGGAGGCGGAACTTGAAAAGGTTATTTGGCGTCATCATCCTGCGGGTGGCTTAACGGTTGGTATTTGGTTCCCCGCCCCCATGGGCCAGTGGACAAGGAGAGATCAAGGTTCAATTGCGCGCCATGATGGCTCATTTGCGGTCAGGTAAGGGAGACAAGGCTGCGAGAATGCACGGATCTCAAAGAGGGTATCATAGGCGTTGAAGCTGCGTCTGCCGACCCACCTGATAAATTTATCGATGCTTGTGCCGCTTGCTCGGGCCAATTGCAGGGCTGCGTTTATCTGACTGGCTTGCAGTGGATCGAAGGCGGCACTGGGAGAGCATGGCAGAGAGCGCTGTCACCTCATTTGTCGCTGTTTGCTGAAGAGCGCCCTCAACCATCTGCATCGAGCGAAGGTGTGTCTTCTACGGCATTTCCATGAGTGTTGGGGGAAATAAGCACTAATTGCATCAGGCAACATTTACGGGGACGTTATCGGCTGGTAGAAAATGGGTAAGCCCCTCCACGGCGTATGTGAGTGTTTAAAGCCTAATTCCCTGTGTGATTGATCTGTCGCTTCCTGATCGGGAAGCGTTTTGACGCGAGCAGATATTTCAGGGCGGCATAAGACGCAGTTATGAAAGTAAAGCGCATACTCGCTTTCTTTTAAGAAAATCGCTGTCGTGCATTCAACGAGTTGCAGCCTTGACGACAACATGCCTGAAGGGCGCGATATGACCGTTTTTCCTGGGCACTGGGCCAGAGTTGGAACGACCGTGTGGCTGTTTCAGGGGACGGGCCCGGCTGACGGGAATTGGCCGCTCAATTTTTGCACTTTTTGGTTGAGAGAGGCCAGTATCCGGCACAATATCGCTTCGCGGCATCGTAAGAACGTAGCTTGCTGGCGATCATCATCCACGTCATGAGTTCCATCAGATCGTGAACCTGAGGAAAGCATTTTCTCAGTATTTATAGAAGATGAGGTGTCGCCGTCATGCGATGAGTTTCAAGGCGGCTTCGTGCAGCGTCGGCGTGGCGGAGGCCAGAACCTGACCGGTGGAGTGGATTGACAGCGGCTTCCCCTGCCAGTCCGTGATACATCCGCCGGCGCCTTCGACCACCGGCACAAGCGCCATGTAGTCGTAAGGCTGCAGACCCGTCTCCAGAACTAGATCGCAATGGCCCGAGGCAAGCAATCCATAGATATAGCAGTCGCCACCGAACCGACGCAGTCTTGCTGCGCGCGACAGCATCTCATAGGCCTCGACTTCGGAGCCTTTGAACATGTCCGGAGAGGTCGTGTAGAACCTCGCCTCTGAAAAGCCTTCGCAGCCGCTGGTCACCGATGGCTTTCCGGCAAAAAGGGTCTGCCCTGGCCTTGCGTGCCATCTTTCACCTGTGGCGGGTACATCGATCAGTCCGCAGAAAGGTGCTTCCCGGTATGTCAGCGAGATCAGAGTGCCGAACAACGGAAAGCCTGTGATGAAGCTCTTCGTACCGTCGATAGGGTCCAGCACCCAGGTGAATTCATCGCCTTTCTTCACGCCCATTTCCTCGCCGTAGATCCCGTGGGTCGGGAAGCGCGCCTCGATCATGTCGCGCATCTGCTTCTCGATGGTCCGATCGGCAATGGTCACGGGGCTCTCATCCAGCTTCGAGATGATATCGAGCGGCGTGCGGAAATAAGAGAGCGCAAGCGGCTTTGCCGCATCGGCAAGCGTGTTCGCGAACGCCGTATATGTTTCTACATCGGATGAGGGAATATCGAGGACGGGCATTACAGGGCTTTCAGAAAAAGGGGCCAGCGCGGGTCCTGGATGATCGAGCGAGCGCGCATGTGTTTCCAGATTCCGTACTTGTAGAAGTCGAAATCCAGTGTCGAAATCCGGTTCTGGACCATGGCCCAGGTGCTCCACTTGATGTCTGCAAGGGCCTTGTGGACAACGAGGCGGGCATGTTGTCCCTTGTCATAGCGGCCGAAATATTCCTCGATAATGGTGCAGTCGATATCTTCCGAGAAGAACATCTCGCCGCTCCAGATGGCGAGGTCATAGAGCCGTTCGTTGTTGGAAGCATATTCGAAGTCGATCAGCTTGATCGATTTGTCGGCGCCAATGAGATAGTTACCCGGCATCGGATCGTTGAAACAGGGCACGAGATCGAGCCCCGAGGCTTCAAGCGCTTGGCGTGCCTGCCTGTAGGAGCGATAGAGGTAATCATGGTCGAGCGGCCAGTAGCCACCCAGATCGCGAACCTGGTGGTAGTGCTCCTCGATCATGTCGAAGACGGTCTTCGTCAGCGGCAGGGCAGGTGCGGCGTGGAACTGTTTGTAGACGCGCACGGCCTCCTCGCGGATGGCCGGATCGGCAAAATCCTTGTGGGTAGAGGCGCGGCGATCATCGATGAACTCGGCGATCTCGATGTCGAGATGGTCGAGATAGTCGAAGGTCTGTGGCCCAATGCCGATCTTTTCGGCCTGCTTGCTGGCAGCAGCAGCGGCCTTCCGGTCGATAAACATCTCCGTGCCACGTCCCGGGATCTTCAGAAAGTAGCCGCGCGGTTCGCCTTCAACCTCGATGCGGAAATTGGTGTTGCTGATGCCGCCAGAAACAGAACAGTAGCGCAGGCGACGCCCTTTCCAGGGTTCCACCTGTACGATTGCCGCTTCCACCGCACGCTCGGCATCTGTTTTCGCCATTCCCAGTTCGTTCATCTCTTCGTTCCCTGAACAGTCTTGTTATTCACATGTCTCGCAGCCGGCCTTCGAAATCCGGATGTCCGAGAAGCATGCGGCAGCGCAGGAAACGCCAGCCGGCATATTTCAGGAATTCCACGCCGCTCGGCGGCGAGCGCAACTCGAGCACCAGGCTGCGCAGCGCCCAGTAGAGATCGTCCGCCGCGGCATAGGCCCGGCAGCGGTTGAAGATCTTTTCGGAGAAGCGACCATCGTGCATTTCCAGGAGCGGCTTCATCAGGCTGTCGAACTGGTAGAGTTCGTTCATCTGTGCGCCGAGTTGATAGTAGGGGTCCATGTCGCCGGCCATGTCGAAGTCGACGAGTTGTATCGCACCCTCCGGCCCGAGCATGACGTTCGAGGAATGCGGATCGCCATGGCAAGGGCGGTAGTCGATACCCGATGCCTCGATGGCGTCGCGGATCGGGGTCATCCAGGAAAGCATCCAGTCCACGTCAGCAGGAAGCTCTATATTTCCCGACGTTACGATCGGCCAAAGTTGCTCGATGCCAGTAAAGACGGACCACTGCCGGCCAAGCAGCTTGCCTCTGGCGATTCCGCTCTGCATCGCGACCAGTTTCGCCACGGTATCGGGTGCCATGAGATCGTCGATCTTCGCTGTGTGCCAATCCTCGCCTAACCGGCGAAACAATGTCCCGCGCGTCACCGGATCGAAGCCGACGGGCTCCGGAGAAAAGCCGAGCATATGAAACTGATTGGCTGCGGCGAAAGCCGTCTCGGCGTCGACCAGATCGGCAACTTCATGGATGCCAAGCCGAAGGAAGTAGTCGGGCTCGTCTCCGGAGACGGAGATGTCGAAGGTTCTCGATTCCACCGCGCTGTAGGATGGCGATGCGACGGGTGGCCTTGCTGACCGATAGGACATCTCGCGCCCTTCGAGCAGCGCAAAGGATGCAAGCGCCTTCTCGGCTTTGATTTCAAGCGGGTTCGTGGGTGTGCCGACTGGTTTCATTCGACTGCCTCACCGATCTGTGCTGCCTTCAGTCCTTTGCTGGCGATTTCGTACAGCATGTCGGCGAGGATTTGGGTGCCGAGCGCCTGGTCGTCGGGCGACGTGTATTCCGTTGGATGATGGATCACGCCGTCGCGGCTCTGGACAGCCAGCACGACGGCCGGGCATACGTCGGACACAGCAACCGCATCATGGCCGCCGATCGTATCGAGATGACGGGATGTCTGGCCATATTGCGCGGCGACAGTTTCCGCCAGCCGGACGAGCCCCGGAGCGAAGCTGCCCGCCTTGCGACGGTCAATCGAACGGACTTCATAGGTAACGCCAGCCTTGGCGCAGGCTTCGTCGATCCTGATCTTCATCTTGCGCTCGGCTTCCGCCAGGATTTCTGGCGAGCCGGAACGCAGTTCGATAAAGAGGACTGCCTCGGCCGGCACGACATTGGGCGAATTCGGGAAGACTTCCAGACGTCCGACGGAGGTATGGAGATCCAGACCATGCTGGCCAGCAATGTCTTTGAGGTCGGCGATCAGGTAGGCGGCGGCCAGGACGGCATCCTTGCGCTGCGCCATCGGCGTTGCGCCCGTGTGGGCCTGGCGCCCGAGGAAGGCCAGGCGGTACTTCGTGGCTCCCCAATAGCGGGTGAAGATGCCGAAGCGTTCGCCAGCATTGAAGAGGTGGCTATCGCCCTCGATATGCAGCTCCACAAGGGCGTCCGGAATTTCCACCTTGTCCTTGCCGGCATAGCCGATCGCATGAAGGGACTGGCGGACGGTGATGCCGTCGCCGTCGGCGCGGTCGAGAGCCCAGTCAAGGTCCAAGGCACCGGTGAACACGCTGCTGCCAAGCAGGCTCGGCTGAAAGCGGGCACCCTCCTCGTTGGTCCAGTTGACGATCTGGAAATTGCAGGCCGAGAGCTTGTTTTCGGCCTTCAGGCGTTCCGATACGGAAAGAACGGCCTCGCAGGCGGCAATCACGCCAAGGGCGCCGTCGAACCGGCCACCGTTCGGCTGGCTGTCGATATGGGAGCCCACCATCACGACAGGGGCGTTCGAGCTGGCCAGCGCCACCTTGCCGAACTGGTTGCCGATTGCATCGACCGCCAGTTCGAAACCGTTCTGCGCGAACCACTGCCCGAGCCAGTCGCGGGCCTCGCCATCCTCTTTCGAGAGTGTCAGCCGTGTCATGGAGCCGTCAGGGCCGCCGCCGAATTTAGAGACGTCTTCCATCATCCTCTGGAGACGCTGGGCATTGATCGGGGCGGAGGGGGAGGAGGCGTCAGGCATGTATGATTTCCACGTTCGATTGATTGAAATGATCTGAGAATTCCCTGCCGATCACGCCGCTGGTGACGACGGCATCGATCTCGTTGAGCGCAAGGGTGTGGATGGAGCCGAGGCGGCTGAATTTGGAGCTGTCGGCCACGATGATCGAGCGCTTGGCCTGGGTTCTGGCGATGCGGCGCAGGATTGCCTCGTCTTCGCCGAAATCCATGAAGCCGCGCTCGATGTGGATGGCGCTGATCGCGATGATGGCGAGATCGAAGAAATGCTCCTTCAACGCCGCCACGGTCTCATGGCCATAGGTCGCCTGATATTCGGGACGCAGCCGTCCGCCAAGAACCCGGACGCTGGCCTGCGGCACATTGAAGAAATGCGCGGCGACGGCCAGGGAGTTGCTGACGACGGTGAGATCCTTGCGGGCCTCCAGATGCTTCAGGCAGGCGAGGGTGGTCGTACCGGTATCGATGAAGATCTTCATGCCATCCTGCACCAGCGCTGCGGCAGCCTCCCCGATGCGCGCCTTCTCGCGGGCGCCGACGCGAAGACGTTCGGGAAACGGCTGGTCGCTCTCCTGCTGGTCCAGGACAGCGCCACCATAGACCCGGCGTGCATAGCCTCGTGTCTCCAGCTCCTTGAGATCACGACGGATGGACTCCTGGCTGACATGCAGCTGATCTGCGAGATCCTTCACGTTGACGCGTTTGCTTTGCTTCAGCATCTCGAGAATGAGCTTTAGTCTGTGTTCCGTGAAACTCATGGACGTCCCTTGAATGAAGATCACTCCGCCCCGGATATGCCCGGGCCGCAGCTGTTTCTATGCTGAAGCACGCGAGCGCGCAGCCCCCTCGGTCATGGGCGCCTCGATCAGATGGCAGGCAGCGAAGTTGGCGCTGCCGCGGACGGTCAGGCTCGGTTGCAGCGTAGCGCATTTTTCCATGGCACGCGGACAACGAGACTTGAAGCTGCAGCCGGCGGGGAGGTCGATCGGACTCGGAGGCTCACCCTCCAGCAGGCAGTCTTCCGGCTGGTAGCGCCGCTCTTCCAGGGTCGGCATCGCGCTGAGCAAGGCCATGGTGTAGGGGTGGCCGGGATCGAAGAAGAGCCGCTCGTTGTCGGCCAGCTCAAAGAGCTCACCGAGATACATGACCGCCACCCGGTTGCAGACCTTCCGCACCATCGCGAGGTCGTGCGAGATGTAAATATAGGTCAGGTTGTACTCGCGCTGCAGCTTCTGGAAGAGATCCAGCAGCTTGAACTGTTCGGTCTGGTCGAGTGCCGAGAGCGTTTCGTCCATGATCAGGATCTCCGGCTCGAGCACCAGCGCGCGGGCGACGTTGATCCGCTGGCGCTGGCCGGCGCTCAGGCCAAGCGGCAGCTCTTCGTAAAGATCGGCAGGCAGGCCCACCTCCTCCATCACCTTCAGCACCCGCTCGCGGATCTTTGCCGCATCGCGCCAGCCGTGGGTGCGCAGGGGATCGGCGAGCATCTTGCCAATCGAGGTGCGGGGCGGCAGCGAGCCGAAAGGATCCTGCAAAACCATCTGCAGCTTGTTGCGGAACGACAGAAGGTTCTTGCCCTTCAGCGTACCGATGTCCTTATCGCCATGCAGAACCTGCCCACCGCTCGGCAATTCCAGCCGCGACAGCAGCCGCATCAGCGTGGATTTGCCGCAGCCGGACTCGCCGACAATGGCGAAGCTGTCGCCACGCCGGACGTCGAAAGTCACATTGCGCACGGCCCGTACCAGATTGACGCCGCCGAAGCTGTTTTTCTTCTTGACCTTATAGGTCTGCGACACGTCGCGCAGGCTGAGCACAACCTCCTGCATCTCGCCCGGCGTTGTTGCCATGGTGCCTTCGAGCCAGATCTTCGGCGTCTGCTCGACAAGTTCCTTGGTGTAGGGATGGATCGGCGCGCTGATGAGCTTCCCGGTCGCCTGTTCCTCAACGATCCGGCCCGCTTCCATGACCAGGATACGGGAGCATGCTTCGCGCGCGACAGGCAGCGATGACGAGACGAACAGCACCGCCGTATTGAAACTGTCCGTCAGCTCCTTCATCAGGCGGATGACCTGTGCCGCCACCGTGACGTCCAGAGGCTGGGTGACGTTGTCGGCCACCAGAAGGGCCGGGTTGGAGATCAGCGCATCGACGATCAGCGCCCGCTGCATCATGCCGCCGGAGAACTGCGAGGGGTAGTCGTGGAAGCGGCTGCGGGCAGAGGGGATGCGGACGGCTTCGAGCAGCTCGATCACCCGCTTTTCGGCTTCAGTCCTCGATGTGTCGGGAATGACTGCCCTCATCTTCTCGACGATCTGGACGCCGACCGGCAGTGTCGGATCGAGCGCGCCCATGGGATTGGCGCCGACATAGGAGACACGGCGGCGCAGGGTGCGCATGTCGCCTTCTGTCATTGCATAGATGTCCTTGCCCTCGATGAGGACCTCGCCAGAGGTCCGTTCCAGCGGGGCTTCCAGCCAGTTCACCACGGCCTTCGACAGGACCGTCTTGCCGGCTCCGCTGGCGCCGACAATGCCGACGATCTCGCGCGGCGCGAGCGACATGGAGACATTGTCCAGGATGATCTTCCGGCTGCCTGTCCGCCCGACGGAGACGGTGAGGTTCTTCAGTTCCAACAGGGATGACGTGGTCATTCCGCACCTCCGTGGATGCTGTTGCGCGCGCGCTCGAGCGATGCGCCCACGAGATTGATGCTGGTCAGCGTCAGGCCGAGGAAGACGCCGGGCATTGTCGCGATCCACCAGGCGTTTAAAAGATACTTGCGGCCATCGGCGATGATATTGCCGAAGGTCGGTGTCGGCGGCTGCACGCCGAGGCCGAGGAAGCCGAGGATGGATTCGAAGATCATCATGCGGGCCACATCGAGTACCGAGGTGAACAGAACCGGCGGCAGCAGAAGCGGTACGAGCAGGGTGAGGATGATGCGGACATCCGTCGAGCCGCCGAGCTTTGCCGCCCGCACATATTCTCTCTGGCGCTCCGTCATGACGATGCTGCGCATGATGCGGGCATAGATCGGCCAACTGGAGATGCCGAGCACAAGGACGATGGCGGGGATGGTCGGGCGGGAGACGCCGAGCACGGCGATGGCGAGAATGATCATCGGGATCGACAGCTGCGCATCCGTCAGCCGCATGATGACGGTATCCGTGCGTCCGCCGAAATAGCCGGCGATCATGCCGAGTGTGCAGCCGATGAACAGCGTGACGGCGACCGAGCTGACGCCGATCAGGAACGAATAACGCAGGCCGACCAATGAGCGGACAAGCATGTCGCGGCCGATCTGGTCGGTGCCGAGCGGATGCATCCAGCTCCACTTTTCGCCGATGAAAAGTGGGCCGAACAGGCGGGCCTTTACATCCATCTTGGTGGGATCGATGCCGCTCACCTCGGGATAGATGGCTGTTGCAAGGGCTAGCAGACAAAAGATGATCAGGCCGACCTTGAAACCGGGGGCGGACATGGCGCGGTGAATGATGCGGCTTGCGATCGAGCGCGAGATCGCCTTCCGGGCCAAGGGCGTATCGGATGTGGTGATGACAGCCATCAGTATTCGAGCCTCGGGTCGATGAGCGTTGCGACGAGATCAACGATAATGTTGATCAGCACGAAGATCGCGCTGGTGACGATGGCGATGCCCTGGATAAGCGGGAAGTCGCGCTGCAGAACGGCATTGATGGTGAGCAGGCCGAGACCCGGATAATCGAAGATGTATTCGACGATGATGACGCCGCCGAGCAGGCCGGAAAACTGCACGCCAAGCAGGTTGAGCAGCGGCACGGAAGCATTGCGGAGGGCGTGGTTTGCGATGATGCGGGTCTGGCTCAGGCCACGGACGCGACCGACCGAGACATAGGATTCCATCATCTGCGCGGAGACCGAGCTGACCAGCGTGCGGATCAGCACCGGCGAAAGTTCGACGGCAAGGACGATGGCTGGCAGGATGGTATAGGCGAAGCCGCCATAACCGATGGCTGGCAGCCAGCCGAGTTTCACCGACAGAAGCAGTGCGAGCACGATACCCAGCCAGAAATTCGGCAGTGAGATGAATATGGAGGAGATGTAGAAGGCGAGCTTGTCCGGCCAGCGGCCGATCGAAAGCCCGCCGGCGATGCCGACGATCGAGGAGAACACAAGCGCGATCACCAGGGTGACGGCAGCCAGCTGTAACGTCATCGGCAGGGCGTCGAGAATGAGATCCATGACCTTGGCGCGTTCGCCGCGCGTCGTGTCATTGAAGGATGCGCCACCCGTTGCTGCCCCATTGGCCGGGCGCACGAAGGACTGGCCGAGATCTCCCTGGATCACGCCACCCATATAGCGGCCGAACTGCACTATGATCGGATCGCGAAGACCCATGTCCTTTGCAATCTTCTCGATCAGCGCCTCAGGGGCCATGCCGCCTGCCATCAGCCGAACCGGATCGCCCGGAACAACGCGCAACAGGGTGAAGATCAGCAACGATACGACGAAGATGATCCCAACACCCTGGATCAGCCGTCGCACTAGAAAACTCAACACGAACATCCATCCGCTCCACTTTGAAAGGCAGGAAAGACCGCACGCCACAAAGCGGCGTGCGGGTGTCGGATCAGGCCGTCTGCGATGCGTCGATGGAGCCGTCAGGATAGATGTAGATGCCCTCGAATTCCTTCTGCATGGCGTGGATCATCACGGACGTGAACAGCGACAGGGCCGGCATCTTCGAGGCGATGAGCGGCATCGTCTCTGTCTGCAGGACCTTCTTGCGTTCTTCGAGCGTCGGAGCGTTGCGCTCCTTGTCGAGGCTGGCATCGATCTCCTTGTCCTCGATGCCGCAGATCCGGTGCGAGGTGGAGTAGAAGTGCGTGCGCAGGATCAGATCCGGCTCCGGCGAACCGGTCGACCAGCCGCAATCGACCATGTGGCCGGGTCCGCCGCCGGGACGGTGGTAAAGCTGCTCGTTCCAGGCTGCCGGCTCGAGAACCGTCAGGCTCACGTTGAAGCCCTGGTCATTGAGCATCTGCGTGATGACTTCACCATATTCCTTCGTCTTGGGATAAAAGCCGACCGAGGTGATGTATTCGAGCGGCGGCAGGCCCTGGCCCTTGGGGAAGCCGGCTTCGGCGAGCAGTGCCTGGCATTTTTCAGGATCGTATTTCGGGTAGTTGTCCAGGTCCTCGTAGCCGAACTTGACCGGCGAAACGAAGTTGGACGAGGCGTGGCCTGCGGCACCGAGCAGTTCCAGCACCTGGTCACGATCAATCGCGTGGCAGGCAGCAAGGCGAATGCGCGGATCGTTAAACGGCGCCTTGGAGCACCGGAACCAGAGATACTTGTTTTCGACCGAAACGACGGTGTTGATGTGAATGTTGGGCTTGTCCTTGATCGAGTCGACCTGCTCCGGCTCCAGGCGTTCAACGATCGATGCCTCGCCGTTCATCAGTGACAGCATGCGGGTCGTGCTGTCCCCCGTGAAGGTGAAGTTGATGCCCGGGATGGCCGGCTTGCCCTTGAAATAGGTGTCGGATGCTTCCATGACGGTTGTGTTGCCGCGCTGCTCGACGAATTTGAACGGACCGGTGCCGTTCAGGCGCTGCGAAAGTACGCCGCCGGGACCGCCCGCAACATCCTTGGCGGACATGATCGGCAGGAAGGCCGCCAGGAAGATGAACAGGTGTGCCGGATAGTTGCCTTTGGTCGTGTCGACGATGACCGTGTAATCATCGGGCGTGGTGATCTCCAGCGTCTCGGTCGGTCCCGGATACCACTGCGCAGGGCGATCCGACCGCGCGCCATATTCGAAAGTCGCCTTGACGTCTTCTGCCTTGAACGGTTTGCCGTCGTGGAAGACAATTCCCTGGCGAAGCTTGATCTGCAGCTTGTGGGGGTCGAGAAGTTTTATCTCGGTGGCCAATTCATAATTCGTTGCACCCGGATCGTCGAGCTTCATCGGCGTGCGCGTCAGGAAGCCCATGACATAGCCTTCGATGTTTTTCTGCGACAGGGTTGTGTGGGCGGTCGGATCCCAGTTGCCGGTGATGTTTTCGGCAGACAGGAAGGTCATTGTCTTCTTGGTTGCCGCATAGGCCGAGGAAATGAAGAAGTCTGGATTGATCTGCGTGAAACCCGCGACTGCGGCAACGCCGGCGGCGCTCTGCAGGAAGCGGCGGCGGTTGATTTCTGAACCCATGAAATTCCCCTTCTTATAATACACAAAACCGCCAGAACGGTCAAAACGGTCACAAGCAAGCAGTATGCCAATTCGAAATCCCGCAACTTTTGGGGATTTTTGGCGGGCGCCAAATGTGATTTTTGACCGTTTCATTGCCGAATGTCTAAATTTAAAGCGGAAGGAGATGAGTTATTGCGCTTTTGACCGGCCACCATAAACTTGCGTCGAGACAAGCCGCGTTGAACGGCGGGGCATTGGCTTGGACGTGACCTGTTGCGCGAGAGTCTGCCTGGTTCAATATGAACCATGTTTTATGCTGTGGGGTTCGGACGAAAACTTGGACCACCAGAAGGTAGTTCATGTATTCTTAGACAGACAAACTTCGCGCCGTTGAGCTCTATATCCGGCTTGGCAAGCGGCTCAAGGCAACCATTCGGCAGTTGGGTTATCCCCCAAAGAATGCCTTGAGGGTTGGTACCGCGAGATTGGAAGACCGGACCTCCGCGCCGTCACGGATGTGGAACCGCATTCCCGACGATATCAAGGATCGTATCATCACCATGGCCCTGGATCATGCCGATCCGTCGCCACGTGAGCTGGCGGTGAAGTTCACCGACACGCTCGATCTGGCATTGACCGCCTCAGACTGCGGCAAGGTCAAAGTCAAACACCGACCGCGCCTGCTGTCGGACAATGGCCGGTGTTACGTCGCCTCCGATTTCGGCGAATGGCTGGAGAAATGCAAAATCGACCAGGTCCATGGCGCTCCGGGCCATCCGAAGACGCAGGGTAAGATCGAACGCTGGCATCATACGCTCAAGAACTGCATTCTGTTGGAAAACTACTTCTTTAACGAAGACCTCGAAGCCCAGATCGCGGCCTTCGTTGAGCATTACAATCACCGCCGATACCACGAGAGCCTCGATAACCTCACCCCGGCCGACGTCAACTTCGGGCGTGGCCAGACCATCCTGCTCGAACGTGAAAGGATTAAACGAGACAAAATCAGACGCGCTTGAACCACCAGGCCAAAGCGGCTTAAATCAATCTGAAGACCGAGCCGGATACTCCATTCTTTCAAAGCCCAAAAGTCTCAAATCATCCGACGACGCACAATTGCGACGATCTCGTGCATTATTCGGAGAAGGGGTGTTCAAAGCGTGCGCATTCGCCATCCCGAGCGCTTGGCAGAGACAGGTATCGAGCCTTCCGTCAGAATTTACGGAAGACCCCCACCTTCGCGCCGACCGATTTGTCACCATCGCCTTCGATATTGAACAGAATACTGCTGTCGATCGCCCAGTCTTCAGCCGTTTGAACCGAAACGCCTGCAGAAAGCTGGCCGAAGGCACCAGATCCATCAAGCCCGGCAAAACCTGTGCTGAAACCAAGTTTCGGCGTGAGGTTTGTCCCGTTTGCCAGAGTGTATGACCGCGCGATTTCGGCGCCAAGGCTCACCCTCAGCTGCTCGGTGGTGAAGCCATCGAGATCGATGATGTCACCCGCGCTGTTTTTCACCGCATAATCCTTGACGGTTTCCGAGAGATAGACAGCCCGAAGCTTCGGGGTTAGCATCGTCCTGTCATCCAGGGACCACTGACCTTTGACGGAGCTATCGACCATCCAGCGACGGGTGTCGAAATTACCGTCCCAGAATTGGGTATCGATCGTATTGGAAGACCCGCCGTAGAGAAGGCTTGCGTCCCAGAACAGGCCTTTGCTGATTTCGAACGATGTATAGGGCCCAGCGAGCCAGCCATTACCGGTCAGCGTGGCATCTTCATCGGTCGGGTCTGTCATCCGGTCATAGTGGAAGGATACACCGACCAGTGCCCTCTCATTGAGCAGGTAATCCGCGCCAAGGTTGATCATGGCGAAACTGCCCCACTTGTTCCCATTGATTTCCTTGTCATTGTGGGCCAGCAGGACGCCATCGATCCAGATGTTGAAAGGCGAGGAGTAGCCGCCGCCAATGCCATCGGCAGCATCGCGGGCCGATTCCATTTGGGCGAGGCTGGTGGAGAAGCCGAAGGTCATCCCCTGTGTCGATGGCGACATACGCGTCGTGACAGGTGTGGTTGCCTTGGCCATTCGGCCGCGTTCCAATAGACCCGGCACCTTGATGGACGATGCAATCATGTTCTGACGGGTGCGTACGAAACTGTGCACGAGGCTGTCGATATCCGACGCAACTTCTTCCGCGTCATAATTGATGTTGTAGGTGACGGTGCCTGCATTCGATGTTCCGAGCGCACTGGAAAGCCGGTAGCTGATAACGGCCTGGCCCGAATAGGCAGGATTGGGTGTGAACTTCAAGTACCAGCCGATCGGCGCGGCCGATGCCGAGACGGCTGCCACTTCGCCTTGAATGAGCGTCGCGGTACCAGCTTCAGGCGGCTGAACGGAGACAATATCGGCCCCGGTGAACGGGCCACCGGTGGCATTCCTGTTGAGGTAAACGTTGCTGGGAGTCGAGCCCGCAGGTACCTCGACCACATAATCGGGGGCGGTCACCGCGCGTGCTGCGACCTTTACTGTGTAATTTGCCGTTGCCGTGGCGCCGCTGCCGTCGCGTACCTGGATAGAGAAGGCGTAATCGCCTTCCGCGCTGGCATCGAGCGGACCAGTCAGGGCGCCGGTCGAGATGTTAAGAACCATCCCCTTGGGCAGGCTTCCCGAGGCTACGCTGTAAACAAGCGATCCCGTTCCACCCGTTGCCGTGATCTGCTGGCTGTAAGCCTCGCCGGCCATCGCCTCCTTGAGAGCACCGCCGGACGGCGAGAAGGCGAAGGAGGCGGCTGCGTTGACGACCATCGTATAGCTGCCGGAACCACTATTTGCCGGTGAAGCGCTATCCGTAACGCTGACAGTGATGGCGTAGCTTCCCGCTGTTGTCGGCGTTCCAGTAATCGCACCGGTGCTGGTGTCGAGGGAAAGTCCATCCGGCAGCCCACTCGCCGAATAGGTATAAGGTGCCGTGCCGCTCGATGCCGAAATCGACTGGCTGTAGGTGGTCCCTACGGTTCCCGCAGTCAAGGTGCCGGAAGATGGAGAAAGCGTTAGCGTTACAGATGGTTGTGCGACGGCGAGTGAATAGCTTGCGGAGCCGGTGACGCTGTTTGCATCGGTTGCGGTGATGGTGAAGCTGAAGCTTCCTGCCGTTGTTGGCGTGCCGGTGATGGCGCCGGTGGTCGTATCGAGCGAGAGCCCTGTGGGCAGTGCACCGGAGGTGACGGCATAGGAGTAGGGCGTGGAGCCGCCGGATGCCGTGACGGTCTGGCTGTAGGACGTACCGACCGTTGCCGCCGTCAGCGTGCCGGCGGTCGGGCTGAAGGTAAAGCTCGGAGCGGTCACGGTGATCGTCACGGTGGCTGGCGCTGATGTGCCCGTGGCGTTGGTGGCGGTATAGGT
>NZ_JAUSWH010000025.1 GCF_030815125.1 Allorhizobium paknamense | reverse complement strand
AACGGAATGAGCTGCTGGGCGATGCCGCCAGCGGCATTTCCAATCGCGCCGCCGATCTGGCCGCCGAAGCCCGGCACGATCATGTTGCCGATCATAGAGCCAACAGCAGACGCGCCCTGGCCGATGAGATCACCGAAAAAGCCCTGCGGCGTAACGGTGGCCGCAACCGGGCTATATACTGCCTGCGACACCGGCTGGTAGCCATAGCCCGGCGCAACGCTGAACGGAATGAGCTGCTGGGCGATGCCGCCAGCGGCATTTCCAATCGCGCCGCCGATCTGGCCGCCGAAGCCCGGCACGATCATGTTGCCGATCATCGAACCAACGGCAGACGCGCCCTGGCCGATGAGATCACCGAAAAAGCCCTGCGGCGTAACAGTGGCCGCAACCGGACTGTAAACCGTCTGCGACACCGGCTGATAGCCATAGCCCGGCGCCACACTGAAGGGGATGAGCTGCTGGCCGATGCCGCCAACGGCATTGCCGATCGCACCACCGATCTGACCGCCCAAACCAGGCACGATCATATTGCCGATCATCGAACCAACGGCAGACGCGCCCTGGCCGATGAGATCACCGAAAAAGCCCTGCGGCATGACAGCGGTCTGAGCCGGAACATAAGCCTGATGATAGCCATAGCCTGGCGCTACGCGCAACGGAAGAAAATGCTGCCCGATGCGGACAGCCGGATTGTTGTAACCATGGTTGGCAACGGACTGCGGCTGGAATGCGGTCGCATAAGCGCCTCCGTAGGCCGGTAAGGGATTGGCGAAAAGTGGGGGTGCGTAATTCACGGAATATCTCCTGAAACAAAGTTTTCTATCCGAACCGCGAAAGTTCATTCGTTTAGTCCGGTGATGGCGATAATCGAGGAAAATAGATCCTATTTACAAGCATGGGTTGTTGAGCGCAACGCAAGAACGACCGTCAAATTTTGGGCGTTGTTCAACATTCAGACTTTTACGGAGCAGTTCCATGTGCCGGACGGCGAGCAGAAACAACTGCAGACTGGGAGCATGTTCGAGACGACCGCAGGTTCAAAATCTGCTTCACAAACGACAGTCGGCCCGGTGACGGAAGTGTCACCGGGCCGACGAAAAGAACAAATCTGAAAAGGTTTTTTTATAAAAGCTCCAGAAAGCGATCCACGTCTTCATCGGTGCTGGCAAAGCTGGTCACCAGACGGATCAGCACCTCGTTTTCCCCCACCAGATGTGGGTTTTCCCGCGGCGGCAGCCATTCGTAGAACTTTGCGCCCTGGGCTTCGGCGGCCTTCGCGGCATCGCGGCCAACGACGGCAAAGACCTCGTTGCTATCGGTGTTCCACGCAAGCCGGGCGCGGTTGCTGGCGGAAAGACCGGCCCGCAGCCGGTCCGCCACCTGATTGGCGTGGCGGGCGAGATCCAGCCAGAGACCGTCCTTGAGATAGGCATCGAGCTGGGCGGAGACGAAGCGCGTCTTGGAAAAGAGTTGAGCGGAGCGCTTGCGGATATAGGGCATTTCCTCGGCCATCTCCGGATTGAAGAAGACGATGGCCTCCGCACACCAGCAGCCGTTCTTGGTGGCGCCGAAGGAGAGGATATCGACGCCGCGCTTCCAGGTCATCTCCGCAGGAGTGCAATCCAGCGCCACCAGCGCATTGGCGAAGCGCGCACCATCCATATGCAGCGGCAGGCGGCGGGATTTGGCGATGATGCCAATCTCGGCGATTTCATCCAGCGTGTAGATGGTGCCGGCCTCGGTGGCCTGCGTCATGGTGATGGCCATGGGCCGGCCCTGATGCACCGAGGGGACATCGAAGCGCGACACGGCGGTTTTCAGCGCCTCGGGATCGAGCTTGCCGTTTTCGCCCTCTACCGGATAGAGGCGGCTGGCATGGGTGAGATATTCCGGCGCGCCACCCTCGTCTGCATTCACATGCGCATCGAAGTGACAGAAGGTCACGCCGCCGGCGCGCGCCACGCTGGCCAGCGCCAGGGAATTGGCCGCCGTGCCGGTGCCAACGAAGAAGACCGACACCTCACGCTCGAAGATCGTGTTGAACTCGGATTCGATCCGGCGGTCGAGATCGCTGGTGCCATAGGCGCTGGCATAGCCGGAGGCCTCCCGCACAAGGCTTTCCGCGATGGCGGGATGAGCGCCGGCCCAATTATCGGAAGCGAAGAACATGCGATGACATCCTGTCATAAATGCAAGGGAAGCCAAGGTTTAGGCAGTTTCAGCCCGGTCTTCAATCGTCCTTTTCCGAAGAGATCGCCGATCCGCACAAACCGCAAGATCGGGAGCGAAAGGCACGGGCCCGCGCAAGAAAAAGGTGAAACAGCCCCACCGGGCATAATTTTCTTTCGTGAACCCTGTTCCCTTGCCCGTTGAAGCGCTTGCGCCCCGCACAGCTTTCTGTCATATAAAGAGCGAAATTAGGTCAATCTTTCTGACCTAATTCGACGAAAAGCGCTCCAGCCTCTTCGCTTGCCGCCGTCCTGATGTTAAACTCCTGTTAAGGAATGCAACAAGGATGCAGCGGAAAGCTGCGGCTGCGGGCGCCAACAGCGCGGTATGACGGCGGCCTGCACCAAAGGCCCGAACCGGAGGGAAGACGATGACGAAGATGATGCCCGAGAGCGAAGCTGCAAGCGCTGCGCATGCGCCCGCCCAATGTCCTCCCGCGACGGCTCCGGCGAAATCCTTTTCCGGCCTGCCGATGGCGCAGGGTCTTTACGATCCGCGTAACGAGCACGATGCCTGCGGCGTCGGCTTTATTGCCCATATGAAGGGTGAGAAGTCGCACCAGATCGTCAAGGACGGGTTGTTCATCCTCGAAAACCTCACCCATCGCGGCGCTGTCGGCGCCGATCCGCTGATGGGCGATGGCGCGGGCATTCTGGTGCAGATTCCGGACCGCTTCTTCCGCGAGGAAATGGCAAAGCAGGGCATTACCCTGCCCAAGGCCGGTGAATATGCGGTCGGTCACTTCTTCTTCCCGCAGGATGAGGAGCAGATTGCCCATTTCAAAAAGGTCATTGCCGAGGTTTGCGCGGCGGAAGGCCAGCATCTGATCGGCTACCGCGACGTGCCGGTGGACAATGCATCGCTCTCCAAGGCGCCCGACATTGCCGCCACCGAGCCGCGCCATATCCAGGTCTTTATCGGCGCTGGCCGCGATGCCGCGACGCTGGATGCCTTCGAGCGTCGCCTCTTCCTGCTGCGCAAGGTGATCTCGAACCGCATCTATGACGAATTCGGCGGTCAGGAAACCGGCTTCTATCCGGTCTCGCTCTCGGCCACCACCATCGTCTACAAGGGCATGTTCCTCGCCTATCAGGTGGGTGCCTATTACAAGGACCTCGCCGATCCGCGCTTCGAAAGCGCGGTGGCGCTGGTGCACCAGCGCTTCTCCACCAACACTTTCCCGTCGTGGAAGCTGGCCCATCCTTACCGCATGGTCGCCCATAACGGCGAAATCAACACGCTGCGCGGCAATGTCAACTGGATGGCGGCGCGTCAGGCTTCTGTTACGTCGCCGCTGTTCGGCGATGACATTTCCAAGCTCTGGCCGATTTCCTATGAAGGCCAGTCCGATACCGCCTGCTTCGACAATGCGCTGGAATTCCTGCTGCGTGGCGGCTATTCCATGGCGCATGCCGTGATGATGCTGATCCCGGAAGCCTGGGCCGGCAACCAGTTGATGAGCCCCGAACGCAAGGCCTTCTACGAATATCACGCCGCCCTGATGGAGCCGTGGGATGGCCCGGCTGCCGTCTGCTTCACCGATGGCCGCCAGATCGGCGCGACGCTGGACCGCAACGGGCTGCGCCCGGCCCGCTATCTCGTGACCGATGACGACCGGGTGATCCTCGCCTCGGAAGCCGGTACGCTCCCCGTGCCGGAGGAAAAGATCGTCAAGAAGTGGCGCTTGCAGCCCGGCAAGATGCTGCTGATCGATATGCAGGAAGGCCGCATCATTTCCGACGAGGAAGTGAAGTCCAGCCTTGCCACCAAGCACCCCTACCGGACGTGGCTGGACCGCACCCAGCTCATTCTCGAAGACCTGAAGCCGGTGGAACCGCGCGCGCTGCGCCGCGACGTCTCGCTGCTCGACCGCCAGCAGGCCTTCGGCTACACCCGCGAAGACACCCATATCCTGATGTCGCCCATGGCCACCACCGGCCAGGAGGCCGTGGGCTCCATGGGCACCGATACGCCGATTTCGGCCATGTCGGAAAAGTCGAAGCTGCTCTATACCTATTTCAAGCAGAACTTCGCGCAAGTGACCAATCCCCCTATCGACCCGATCCGCGAAGAGCTGGTGATGAGCCTCGTCTCCTTCATCGGTCCGCGTCCGAACATTCTCGACCATGAGGGCATGGCCAATGCCAAGCGCATGGAAGTTCGCCAGCCCATCCTGACCAATGGCGATCTGGAAAAGATCCGCTCCATCGGCCACATGGAAGACCGTTTCGACACCAAGACGCTGGACTTCACCTATGATGTGGAGCGCGGCGCCGAAGGCATGCCGGAGATGCTGGACAGGCTCTGCGAGCGGGCGGAAGCGGCCGTGCGCGGCGGCTACAACATCATCGTGCTCTCCGACCGGCAGATCGGTCCGGACCGCATCGCCATCCCGGCGCTTCTCGCCACCGCCGCCGTGCATCACCACCTGATCCGCAAGGGCCTGCGCACCTCGGTGGGCATCGTGGTGGAATCGGGCGAGCCGCGTGAAATCCACCATTTCTGCTGCCTTGCCGGTTTCGGCGCGGAAGCCATCAACCCCTATCTCGCCTTCGATACGCTGCTCGACATGCACAAGCATGGCGCTTTCCCGCCGGAAGTTTCCGAGGATGAAGTGGTCTATCGCTACATCAAGGCAGTGGGTAAGGGCATTCTCAAGGTCATGTCCAAGATGGGCATTTCCACCTACCAGTCCTATTGCGGCGCGCAGATCTTCGATGCGGTCGGCCTGTCGTCGGATCTGGTGGAGAAGTATTTCTTCGGCACCGCCACCACCATCGAAGGCGTGGGCCTGGCCGAAATCGCCGAGGAGACTGTAGCCCGTCACCGTTCCGCCTTCGGCAAGGACCCGGTTCTGGCGAACACGCTGGAGATCGGTGGCGAATATGCCTACCGCATGCGCGGCGAAAACCATGCCTGGAGCCCGGATTCCATCGCGGCCCTGCAACATGCCGTGCGCGGCAACAGCCAGGACCGCTACCGCGAATTCGCGAAAATGGTCAACGAGACCTCGCTGCGCATGAACACCATTCGCGGCCTGTTCAAGATCAAGTCGGCGGAGCAGCTGGGCCGCAAGCCCGTTTCCATCGATGCGGTCGAACCGGCAGCCGAAATCGTCAAGCGTTTCGCCACCGGCGCCATGTCCTTCGGCTCGATCAGCCGCGAGGCGCATACGACGCTGGCCATCGCCATGAACCGGATCGGCGGCAAGTCCAACACCGGCGAAGGCGGCGAGGAAAGCGATCGCTACATGCCGCTGGCCGATGGTTCGATGAACCCGGAACGCTCGGCCATCAAGCAGATCGCCTCTGGCCGTTTCGGTGTCACCACCGAATATCTGGTCAATGCCGATATGTTGCAGATCAAGGTGGCGCAGGGTGCCAAGCCCGGCGAAGGCGGCCAGCTGCCCGGCCACAAGGTGGATGCAACGGTTGCCAAGACCCGTCACTCCACGCCGGGTGTGGGCCTTATCTCGCCGCCGCCGCATCATGACATCTACTCGATCGAAGATCTGGCGCAGCTGATTTACGACCTGAAAAACGTCAACCCGGCTGCCGATATTTCGGTGAAGCTGGTGTCGGAAGTGGGCGTCGGAACCGTTGCGGCAGGCGTTGCCAAGGCCCGCGCCGACCACATTACCGTGGCCGGTTTCGACGGCGGCACGGGCGCTTCCCCGCTCACCTCGCTGAAGCACGCCGGCAGCCCCTGGGAAATCGGCCTTGCCGAAACCCAGCAGACGCTGGTGCTGAACGGTCTGCGTTCGCGCATCGCGCTGCAGGTGGATGGCGGTTTGAAGACCGGTCGTGACGTCATCATCGGCGCATTGCTCGGGGCCGACGAATTCGGCTTTGCCACCGCACCGCTGATTGCCGCAGGCTGCATCATGATGCGCAAGTGCCACCTGAACACTTGCCCCGTGGGCGTTGCCACGCAGGACCCGGTTCTGCGCAAGCGCTTCAAGGGCACGCCGGAACATGTGATCAACTACTTCTTCTTCGTGGCCGAGGAAGTGCGCGAAATTCTCGCTTCGCTGGGCTTTACCAAGCTGGACGAGATCATCGGCGCCTCCGAAATCCTCGAAAAGGACGAGATGCTGGCGCATTGGAAGGCCAAGGGTCTGGACTTCACCAAGATCTTCCACAAGGTTCCGGCTCCCAAGGCCGCAACCTACTGGACCGAACGCCAGCAGCACCCGATCACCGATATTCTCGACCGCAAGCTGATCGAGAAGGCCATGCCGGCACTCGAAAGCAAGCAGCCGGTGGTGTTCGATGTCGATATCAAGAATGTCGACCGCTCGGCAGGCGCCATGCTGTCCGGCGAAGTGGCCAAGCGCTACGGCCATAAAGGCCTGAAGGACGACACCATCCATGTGACCCTGAAGGGCACGGCCGGTCAGTCCTTCGGGGCCTTCCTCGCCCGCGGCGTGACCTTCGATCTGGTCGGTGACGGCAATGACTATGTCGGCAAGGGCCTCTCCGGTGGCCGCATCATCGTGCGCCCGCCGGAAAACGCCCGCATCGTCGCGGAAAACTCGATCATCGTCGGCAATACTGTGCTCTACGGCGCGATTTCCGGTGAATGCTATTTCCGCGGCGTGGCCGGTGAACGCTTTGCCGTACGCAATTCCGGCGCCATCGCGGTTGTCGAAGGCGTAGGCGATCATGGCTGCGAATACATGACCGGCGGTGTCGTCGTCGTCATCGGCGAGACGGGCCGCAACTTCGCAGCCGGCATGTCCGGCGGCGTGGCCTATGTTCTCGATGAGAAGGGCGATTTCGCCAAGCGCTGCAACATGGCCATGGTCGAGCTGGAGCCGGTGCCGGAAGAAGACGACATGCTGGAAAAGCTGCATCACCATGGCGGCGACATCATGCACAAGGGTCTGGTGGACGTATCGGAAGACATGACCCGCCATGACGAGGAGCGTCTCTACCAGCTGGTCTCCAACCATCTGCATTACACGGGCTCCACCCGCGCCAAGCAGATCCTGGACAATTGGGCAGACTATCGCCCGAAGTTCCGCAAGGTCATGCCGGTGGAATACCGCCGCGCGCTGGAAGAAATGGAACGCATGCGCATGGGCGTTGCCGCCGAGTGATTTTCAAGCCTCGGCATCCCGGCCTCCGGGATGCCTTCACGCACGGCAGGCCATGCCGCCGTGGAACAGAGGTTTCAGTTTAGCAGGACGAGAAAATGGGCAAGGTTACTGGTTTCATGGAAATCGACCGGCAGGTGGCAAAGTACCAGCCTGCATCGGATCGTATCCGTCACTTCCGCGAATTCACCATTCCGATGTCGGATGCCGAAGTGACCAAGCAGGCGGCGCGCTGCATGGATTGCGGCATTCCCTATTGCCACGGCCCGACCGGCTGTCCGGTGCATAACCAGATCCCGGACTGGAACGATCTGGTCTATAATAACAAGTGGGAAGAGGCGATCCGCAACCTCCACTCCACCAACAACTTCCCGGAATTTACCGGCCGCGTCTGCCCCGCCCCTTGCGAGGAAGCCTGCACGCTGAACCTGGAAGATACGCCCGTTGCCATCAAGACGGTGGAACAGGCCATTGCCGACAAGGCCTATGAGCTGGGCTTCATCGTGCCGCAGCCCGCCACCATCAAGACCGGTAAGAAGGTCGCCATCATCGGTTCCGGCCCCTCGGGTCTGGCCGCTGCCCAGCAGCTTGGCCGCGCCGGTCATGAGGTGCATGTCTATGAGCGCGAAACCAAGCCCGGCGGCCTGCTGCGCTACGGCATTCCGGACTTCAAGATGGAGAAGAACTTCATCGACCGCCGCGTCGAGCAGATCAAGGGCGAAGGCGTCACCTTCCATTGCGGCATCAATGTCGGCGTGGATGTGACCATGGACACGCTGCTTGCCGATTACGATGCCGTTCTCTATTGCGGCGGCTCGGAAACCCCGCGCGAGGCCGGTATTCCCGGCGTGGAATTCCACGGCGTCTATGATGCCATGCCCTATCTGGTGCAGCAGAACCGCCGCGTGGGCCGCGAAAACATCGACAGCGCCGGCTGGCCGTCCGAGCCGATCTTGGCGGGCGGCAAGCATGTCGTCGTGGTCGGTGGCGGCGATACGGCCTCAGACTGCGTGGGCACTGCCTTCCGCCAGGGTGCGGTAAAGGTCACGCAGCTCGACATTCGCCCGCGTCCGCCGGAAAAGGAAGACAAGCTTGCCGTCTGGCCCTTCTGGGCCACCAAGATGCGCACCTCCTCCAGCCAGGCCGAAGGGGCTGTGCGGGAGTTTCAGGTGGGCACGCTGGAATTCGTAGGCGACGAGGATGGCGTGCTGACCGGCGTGAAGTGCTGCCAGGTGGACGAGCGCCGCCGTCCGGTTGCGGGCACGGAATTCATCATCAAGGCCGACCTCGCCTTCATCGCCATCGGCTTTTCCGGTCCCTTCACCGACAGCGTACTGAAGGATCTGGGTGACAAGCTGACGCTCAATACCGACAAGCGCGGCTCCACCAATGTGGTCGCCAATGACCGCGATTACCGCACCTCCGTGGACAAGCTCTGGGCCGCAGGCGACGTGCGCCGGGGCCAGTCGCTGGTGGTCTGGGCCATCCGCGAAGGTCGCCAGGCGGCCCGCGCCATCGACGAAGCACTGATGGGATCGACGGTTCTGCCGCGGTGATCTAGAGCACGTCCAGCAAAAGTGCGTTAGCGGTTTTGCGTCCGGACTGCGTAAAAACAAATAGATAGAGCATTTCCAGAAAAAGTGGATACCGGTTTTCCGTCCGGAAATGCGTAAAAACAAAGAGTTAGAGCGTTTCAGTGTTTCCATGAAACACTGAAACGCTCTAAGCCGGATAGACGTAAAAAGGGCGGCCTTCGGGCCGCTTTTTTGCACCTTCTGATCCTCATACTCTCCGCCATCCTCAGGCTTGACCTGGAATATGATGTCAGGGGAAATAAAAAGGGGTGACCCGAAGGCCACCCCTTATCATCTTTTCAACCCTTGCGACGATCAGGCGAGCTTGGCCTCGATGGCCTTCGGCGCGCTGACGGGCTCGGCGGAAATCGCGATCCGGCGCGGCTTCATGGCTTCGGGAATATTGCGCAAGAGATCGATGTGCAGCAGGCCGTTTTTGAGCGATGCGGCAGTGACTTCCACATGGTCGGCAAGCTGGAAGCGGCGCTCGAAAGCGCGCTTGGCAATGCCGCGATAGAGGAATTCAGTCTGCTCGGCAGGCTCATCCTCGGCCTTTTCACCCTTGACGGTCAGCACATGGGCATGGGCTTCGATGCTGAGTTCGCGTTCATCGAAACCGGCCACCGCCATGGTGATGCGGTAAGTGTTCTCGCCGGTGCGCTCGATATTGTAGGGCGGATAGCTCTGGGCCTGATCCGGCTGGCCGAGACTGTCCAGCATGGTGAACAGGCGGTCGAAGCCAACGGTGGAGCGATAGAGCGGGGAAAAATCAACGTGACGCATGGATGTCCTCCTGAGAAGCGACGATTGCGATAAATGACGGCCCAATACCCCTTTCGCTGGCGGTATCGGGCGGTGCTGGCAGGCCCTTTCGGCGCCCGCAGATCTCAGATGGGAATGGCGATGCGCGACGTCAAGACCCCCGGTGTTTTCCCGGGGCGACGCTTTCCCTTTGACGGGAACCGGCACAAAAGCCTAGAAATAACCGGGGGACAAAGAGGCTTGCCCATGGACAAGATCCTGCACGATATTCCCGGCAATCCGTTGCCGGACCCGCACCGCGCCGGCTATTTCGAAAGCCATGACGGGGCGCGGCTGCGCTACGCCGTCTTCAAGGGCACAACCTACCCCAGCAAGGGGACGGTGGTGCTGGTGCATGGACGCAGCGAATGCATCGAAAAATATGCCGAGACGATCCGCGACCTGACCAGGAAGGGTCTCTGGGTGGCGACCTACGATCTGCGTGGCCAGGGCCTCTCCGACCGGCCGCTGAAGGATCCGCTGCGCGGTCATGTGCGTCGCTTTACCGATTATGAGAGGGATCTGGAAAGCTTTCTGGAAAAGGTGGCCCTGCCGGATGCGCGCTTGCCGCTGTTTCTGATGGCCCATTCCACCGGCGGGCTGATTGCGCTGGCCACCGCGCCCAAATTGGGCAATCGCATTCAGCGCATGGTGCTCTCCGCGCCCTTTGTCGGGCTGCACGGGGAAATCATGGCGGCATCGAAAATCTTCGCCCTGGCGCGCTTTGCCTGCCTGCTGGGCGTGGGCAATATGGCCCTTTCGAAAGGCGGCAAGCCGCCTGCCTTCGACAACAATCCGCTGACCACCGATGCTGACCGCTTCATGCGCAATGTCAACATTGTCACCGGCGTACCGGCACTGGCGCTTGGTCCACCCTCAGCCCGATGGCTGCATGAATGCGACAAGGCCATTCGCCGGGTCAACAGTCCGGACCATCTGACGCGGATTACCATCCCCACCCTGCTTCTGGCACCCATGCAGGATGGCGTGGTGCCGTTTGTGGCGCAGGAACAACTGGCCCGGCATTTTCGCGCCTGTCAATTGCTGCCCATTCCCGGTGCGCGCCATGAGGTTCTGCAGGAGCAGGATCGCTACCGGGAACAGGCGCTGGCTGCCATCCATGCCTTCATTCCCGGCAGCGACGCTGCGGAAAGCCTAGGCGGCGAAGAAGACGAGACCGAGCAGCAGGCCTTATGAGGCCTGCAAGAACGCGATCACTTCCTCATGCAGGGCGCGGGAACTGGCGGCAACCACCGCCCCGCCCTGCTCTGCCGGGCCGCCATCCCAGGTGGTGAACACGCCGCCCGCCTGCTCGATGATCGGGATCAGCGCCCCGACATCATAGGGCTTCAGACCGGTTTCAATGACGAGATCGACAAAACCCGCCGCCAGCAGCGCATAGGCATAACAATCCACGCCGTAGCGCGTCAGCCGGGCCTTGCCGCGGACCGCCTCGAAGCAGCGCTTGTCCTCCGGCTCGAAAATATCCGGCGAGGTGGTGAAGAGGATGGCGTCCGACAAGCTCTTGCAGGCGCGCGTCGCAAGCTGCCGTTCGCCGTCCGGGCCGCGATACCAGGAAGCCTTGCCATCGGCGAAATAGCGCTCGCCGGTAAATGGCTGGTCCATCATGCCCATCACCGAGCGGCCATTCTCGCGAAAGCCGATGAGCGTGCCCCAGGTCGGCAAGCCGGAAATGAAGGCCCGCGTGCCGTCGATAGGATCGATCACCCAGAGCGAAGACCGTTCCAGCCCGACATTCTCATGCTCTTCCCCCAGAATGCCGTGATCGGGAAATTCCGCCTCGATCAAAGCGCGAATGGCGGTTTCGGCGGCGCGGTCGCCTTCCGTCACCGGATCATAGCCCCCGGCATCCTTGTTGACCACGTCAAGGCCAGTGCGGAAGCGCGGCAGGGTCTCCCCCCGCGCGGAGTCGGCGAGGCGGTCAAAAAAGGCTCGGTCTGGTCGCATGCTTGGTCTCTCCCGGTGTCTGATGTTTCCTTAAAGCGTGACATAGACGCTGTGAAGAGCTGCGGAGATAGGATTGGCCGGAGAAAAAATGCCTATTCCTTGTGCCTGCATAAAAAAATGACAAAGCACTTGACATTTGTGCGGCGCAAAATATGATGATCCTACAGTCTTCCGACTGTAAATACCCTCCTTGGGTGTTTCCTCCCTAGACTTCAACCGCGCTTCTGGCGCGGTTTTTTTTGCCTGCGCCACAGAGGAAAGTGCCGGGGAGACCTATAAAACGCTCCAGGAAAAGTGGAAAAAGGCGATGAGGCTTATTCCGCTGCCAGCGCGCCGTCGCCGCCCAGATCGGCGGCATAAAGGGCCATGCGCTGAATGAAGCTGGAGAGAATCTCTGCCAGCAGCGCAAAATCCCGCCGCCGCTCCAGCGTCTCCTCGTCCACATAGATGGCGCGGTTGATCTCGATCTGCAGCGCATGCAGGGCACGCGCCGGGCGGCCATAATGTTCGGTGATGAAACCACCGGCATAGGGCTTGTTACGCACGGCGGTGAAGCCGAAATCCGCCAGGATCTCCAGCGCGGCCTGGGTGAGTTCGGCAGAGGCGCTGGTGCCATAACGGTCGCCGATGATGAAATCCGGCCTGAGACCCGAGCCCGCCACCCGGATATTGCCGGGCATGGAATGGCAATCGATCAGAATGGCCGTGCCGAACTCGGCATGGGTGCGCGCCACCAGCCGCCGCAGGCAGGCGTGATAGGGCTTGTAGATCTGCTCGATGCGCGACAGCCCCTCTTCCACCGTCAGCCGGCGCTGATAGATTTCCATGTTTTCGGCAACGATGCGCGGAATGGTGCCGAGCCCGCCCGCCACGCGCACCGAATTGCTGTTGGCGTAGGAAGGCAGCGGCCCGGTGAACATGCGCGGATCGAGTTCATAGGGCTCTCGATTGACATCCACATAGGCGCGGGGGAAATGCGCCACCAGAAGCGGCGCGCCGCGCAGCGGTGCATCGGCAAAGAGTTCATCGACGAAATGATCCTCCGACCGGCGAATCGAAACCCCGTCCAGCCGGGAGCTTTCCAAAAACTCCTGTGGATAATGGCGACCGCTATGGGGGGAGTTATAGACGAAGGGAATTGTCTGACGCGCGGGTTCCAGCACTTCAAACAGCTTGAAATCCGCAGCACCCGGCTCCATTGCGCCTCTTCTTTACCAAATCGTGATGATGACGTGTAACATATGTTGCCAGCGGGTGCATTTGAAGTCCATATCACGGCTTCACCCCCTACACTTTCCCCTTTCACAGGATATTTACAGAGAGTGGAATATTTGGGAAAGCTGACATCACCACGATCCTATGTTGAGTAACGGTCCTTCAATGACTCAGAAAATCCTTCTCGCCGAAGACGACAACGACATGCGCCGCTTTCTGGTGAAGGCGCTGGAAAAGGCCGGGTACAAGGTCTCCTCCTTCGACAATGGCGCAAGCGCCTATGACCGGCTGCGCGAGGAGCCCTTTTCGCTGCTGCTGACCGATATCGTCATGCCGGAAATGGATGGCATCGAGCTTGCGCGCCGCGCCACCGAACTGGACCCCGACCTCAAGGTAATGTTCATCACCGGCTTTGCCGCCGTAGCGCTGAACGCGGATTCGAAGGCCCCCAAGGATGCGAAGGTTCTCTCCAAGCCCTTCCACCTGCGCGACCTGGTCAACGAAGTCAACAAATTGCTTGCTGCATAAGCACTTAGGCCTTTCTTGAGAAGGCCGCCAAAAAACCAGTTGACGCGGCTCGGGCTTTTATGGTCTATGCCGCTTCAACGGATGGGCGTGTAGCTCAGCGGGAGAGCACTACGTTGACATCGTAGGGGTCACAAGTTCGATCCTTGTCACGCCCACCATCCTTTTCAAGGGCTTAGCGGGAAACTGCTGAGCCCTTTTGCATTTCGGCACCTCTTTCCGTTTCCCGCCGCATGCCCTCCAGCGAGGAAAGAACAAGATCACGCATCCATTGATGGGCGGGAAGATGATCGCTGGCGGCGTGCCAGAGCATGACCAGCAGCGCCGGTGGCAGGCCAAGCCCAGGCGGCACCGGCCTGGTGACCAGATCGAAATTCTCGGCGAAAAGCCGGGCTACCTGGGTGTGCACCGTGGCAATGAGCGGCGTGCGCTGGGCAATGAAAGGCGCGCTCATCAGGCGTGGCGTGAAGACGGTCGCGCGGGGAACCAGCCCCTTTTTCCGCAGCCCCTGCAGCAAGGGGTCGGCTGTACCGGGCTTGACGATCAGCAAAGGATAGCGACCATAATCCGCAAGCGAAAGATCGCCTTCGATGGTGACGAGGCGCGGATTGTAGACGGCCTGAAAATCGTCCCGATAGATCACCCGCCGCTTGTGGTGGTTGCGGCCCCCGGCAAAAACCCCCACGGCAAGATCGAAACGGTCGCTGTCAAGCCCGTCCGCTGCCCCTCCTTCCTCCACCGCCACCAGCCTGAGCCTTACTCCCGGCGCAGCCGATGCCAGGGCGGCGGCGATGGCAGGCACCAGAATGGCCTCGACACTGTCCGTCACGCCCAGCCGGAATTCCAGCTCCGCCCGGACCGGGTCGAAAACCTGTTCCGCGCCAAGAACGCTGTGGATGCGGCGCAGGATGGCACGCACCTCGGGTTCCATGGCCAAGGCTCTCGCGGTTGGCACCATGGCGCCGCCAGCCCTGACCAGCACATCATCGTCCAGCATTTTGCGCAGCCGCGCCAGATGATGGCTCATGGCCGGCTGGCCGAGACCGAGCCGCCTGGCCGCCAGTGACACGCTTCTTTCCCGCAAAAGCGCATCGAAGGCAGTCAGCAGATTGAGATCGAAACCGGCAATATCATCCATATCGATTTTCTTTATCATCGTGATCGATTGGATTGATTTTGCGCTCGCCTCTATCCTCAAACAAGGGAAAAGATGGAGGAGACCCCATGTCGACAATCAATCGCCGCACGCTGATCAAGGCTTCACCCCTGGCTGTGGCCGGGGCTGGCGCCATGCTGGCCAGCCAGGGCAGCGCAGAGGCCAAGCAGGCCGGCCCGGCCAAACGCCGGGATCGTTATGGCGACTGGAGCGCCGTGACCTATCTGCCGCTGGTCAGCCAGAAGCAGTACAAGGAAAACGAAAAGGCCGTGCGCGCCAAGCCCTATGCGGCGCATCTGGATGCCGATCTTTCGGTGCCTTCGCTGGCAGCCGCGAAAATCGCCTCCGGCCCGCTCGATCCGTCGCAGGTGCTGACGCCGAGCGCCGAAAATCTCAACCGCCTGATCGACCCGGCCTACAAGACGCCCGATAACGGCTATGCGGTTCTGGGCGATCAGATGGCCTATGCCCAGAGCCGGATCGTCATGCCGAATGTGACGACGGAGATGTTCAAATGGTGGTTCACCTGGCATCCCATTGAGAAAGAACGGTATATGCTGTGGTTCCCGCAGTCGCATATCGACAATTCGGTGGAGGATCCCGCCCGGCTGGCAAACAGTGCGCTGAGCTATGAAAAGCGGCTGTTCGGCAATCCCAACCGCATTCAGGAATGGATCGGCCCGACACGGCTCGACTCGATCATTCACTTCACCGATCCGGGAGAACTGGGCTTCGATACCGACAAACTGCGTAGGCTGGGCTTTACCGCCAGCGCCAGCGGCGTGTGCTATGCCACGCCCATGCCGGATATTCCCTTTACACTGATGGTGCATGTGGCGCGGGATACCAAGGCGGGCATGGAATTGCTCAGCCGCTACTGGATCGGCTCGCATCCCGATCTCGCCCGCTTCCACAATGCCGAAAAGGCGCCGGACATGCTGCGGCATATCGGCTTCAATGAACAGGTGGCGGAATTGACGGCCTATGAAATGTCGGTCCACGACCTGACCGAGTGGAACCACCTTGCCCGCATTCTTCCGGCGCTTCACAAGGCGTTCAGCTGAGCCGGACGATGATTCCCATGGCGGTGGAGGCCTGCCGCCGCCATGGGAAAAAGATCAGGCCTTCGTCACCCGCGCATGCTGGCGGGCGGCGTGATATTCCGGGTGATCGGCAGGCGCAGCACCGGGATTGCCGAGATCTTCCAGCCGCACCCGATAGGTCTCGCGGGTGGTGAGCGCCGCCAGCGCCGAGATCGCCGTCACCGCAAGCGCGAACATGCCGATGGTCCAGGGAATATTGGCAGAGCCCGGAGGGGCGATGGCCGCGAAGATTGCCGGCATCAGCGCCGTGGCCGTGGTGCCGAGGTTCTGCGAAATCGCCAGCCCGCTGACGCGGACGCGGGTGGAAAACAGCTCCGGATAAAAACTCGGATAGACGGCATTATAGCCCTGATAGACAAAGCCCCACATCAACAGCGCCAGGAAGAAGGCCAGCGGCACATTGGCCGCGCTGACGGCCAGCAGATAGGGATAGGCCAGCAGGCCTGAGCCCAGCGCCCCGAGAATGATGCAGGGACGGCGACCGATCCGGTCCGAGAGATCGCCGACAAAGGGAATGACCAGCACGGCGAGAATATTGCCCGCCACCGGGATCCACAGATAGACCTCCTTGGACATGCCGATGCCATAGGCTGGCTGCACCGCATAAGAGGCACCGAATACGGAGGTCACGATGGGGATGACATTCATCAAGGCCATCAGCGCCACCCGCACCATATCCGTCCAGTTCAGACGCAGCACCTCGACCACCGGCGAGCGGGAAACCTCGCCCTTTCTGTCATTGGCGGCAAAGGCGGGGGTTTCATCCACCTCGCGGCGAATGACGTAAGCCGCATAGATCACAAAAACGCTGAGCAGGAAGGGAATGCGCCAGCCCCAGCCGGTAAAGGCCTGTTCCGGCATGAAATGCACCAGCGGCAAAAACACCGCCGCCGCCAGAACCTGACCGGCCTGCACCCCTTGCAGCGTGAAGGAGGCAAAGAAACCCCGGCGGCCAAAGGGGGCATGTTCGAGGATCATGCAGGTTGAGCCGGAAAACTCCCCCGCCACGGCAAAACCCTGGATCAGGCGCAGGATGACCAGAAGGGCCGGCGCCAGCAGGCCGATCTGCTCATAGGTGGGCAGCAGGCCAACCCCGACGGTGGCGAACCCCATCAGGAACATCGAGAAAATCAGGATTTTCTTGCGCCCCAGCGTGTCGCCGAAATGGCCCAGCACGAAAGCGCCGAGCGGACGGGCCACATAGCCAACGCCATAGGTGGCAAGGGAGGCGATGATCGCCACGGTCGGATCGGTGGAGGGAAAGAAAAGCTGCGGAAAAATCAGCGTGGCGGCCGTGGCATAAATGAAAAAGTCATAATATTCGAGCGCCGAACCGATCCAGCCGCTGATCGTCGCTTTTTTCACGCGGGTGCGGCTATCGAGGCCGGGTGATGTGCCTGCTTTCGTCATGCTGCTTCCTCCTCCTTTAAAACATATCGCCAATGGACGGGCGATGGTCTTTCAAAATCATCCGTCGCAAACGGTCGGTCGCATAACGCAACCTCGAAGTATCCTTCATGGAAATACCACTAAAAGGTGCATTCTCAATATTTTCATAACCATAATCTGGCCTGGAAGAAAGCCCTTCAAGGCACCATTCCGGCCTGTGAACAGGACCGTTAGGCACTTTTCCTGAAAATGCTCACCGCGAAATCCGCGTCGACAGAATGATGGAAGAGAGCGTGCGCTCCACGCCATCCAGAGTGCCGATCTGGTCGATGATCTGATCCAGTTCGGTGATCGAGGGTGCGGCGATCATGGCGATGAGATCGAAATTGCCGCTGACGGAATGCAGCGCCGTCACCGGCTTCAGGCGCTCCAGCGCGCTTACCACCTGGGAGAGCGCCTTGGGCGCGATGGTGATGAGAATATGGGCGCGGATCAGCGAGGATGCATAGCGATCCGACAGCCGCAGCCCATAACCGGCAATGACGCCATCCCGCTCCAGCCGTTCGATCCGCGCCTGCACGGTGGTGCGGGAAAGTCCGAGTTTCTTCGCCAGCGTCGCCACCGGCATACGGCTGTTTTCGCCGAGCAGGGCAATGAGGTCGCGATCCTTTTCAGAGAGCATGGCCGCTCCGTCATTTTGAACAAGAGGACCGGCATTATGCCGATTATCACACGTCATAATGGCCATATTGCCCCTGTGAATCAACCGAAGCCCCCGGCAAAATGAAGGCATATAAACGCTCTCCGGGGGATAAAGATGAAAGACATCATTGTAATCGGTGCAGGCAAGATCGGTGGCGCCATCGCGCTGATGCTGGCGGAAACGGGTGACTATCGCGTCACCGTCGCCGATCGCAGCGCCGAACAGTTGAGCAAGCTCGACAGCCACGCCGCGATCTCGACGATGGAACTCGATATTTCCGTGCCGTCGCAGCTTGTGGCAGCCCTTTCGGGCAGGTTCGCCGTTCTGTCCGCCGCGCCCTTCAACCTGACGGGCTTCGTAGCGGAAGCGGCAAAACAAGCCGGTGTTCACTATCTCGACCTGACCGAGGATGTCGCAACGACCCGGAAGGTCGAAGACCTGGCGGAAGGCGCAGAGGTTGCCTTCATTCCGCAATGCGGGCTGGCGCCGGGCTTCATCTCCATCGTCGCCAACGATCTTGCCCGCAATTTCGACAGTCTGGACAGCGTGCGCATGCGCGTCGGCGCGCTGCCGCAATATCCCTCCAATGCGCTGAACTACAATCTGACCTGGAGTACCGACGGGCTGATCAACGAATATATCGAACCCTGCGAGGCGATTGTCGAAGGCAAGCGCGTAACGGTTCCCGCCATGGAAGAGCGTGAGGAATTCTCGCTCGACGGCGTGACCTATGAAGCCTTCAACACCTCGGGCGGGCTTGGCACGCTGGCTAAGACGCTGGAAGGCCGGGTGCGGACCATGAACTACCGCACCATCCGCTATCCCGGCCATCAGGCGATCATCAAGGCGCTGCTCAACGATCTGAACCTGAAGAACCGTCGCGACGTGCTGAAGGATCTGTTTGAAAACGCCCTGCCCGCCACCATGCAGGATGTGGTGGTGATCTTCGTCACCGTCTGCGGCTGGAAGGACGGCCGCTATCTCCAGGAAACCTATGCCAACAAGGTTTATGCGGGCCGCGTCGCGGGTAAGCGGATGAGCGCCATCCAGATCACCACCGCCGCCGGCATCACCACGGTTCTCGATCTTCTGGCCAAGGGCCGTCTGCCGCAAAAAGGCTTTGTGCGCCAGGAAGAAATCGCCCTTGCCGATTTCCTCGGCAACCGCTTCGGGCGCGCCTATGACCCGGAAGTCTTGCGCGTCAAGGAAATGGCTTGAGTTATACCAAGGCTCGAAGATGCTCACGCATCCTCGCCTTGAAAGATTTCGAATATCTCAGTTGCATCAGTGGCTTGAGATATTCGAAGGGGGAATACGAACTGCCATCTTCAATGACACTTCGTATTACAAGATCAGCCGGTCCAGCACCTCAAGCGGATGCGGCAGGCGAAGGTTGTCCATGACCTTCGCCTGGGCGCGGCAGGAATAGCCGGTCGCCATCAGCATATCGCTCTCCGGCGCCTTGTCGATTACCGGCTTCCAGCTCATGCGGTAAAGCTGCTCGGCCATGGGGCGGTTTTTCACCTCATGGCCGAAGGTGCCAGCCATGCCGCAGCAGCCGGTGTCCGCCAGCGTCAGTTCCAGCCCCAGCGTTTGGAATATTGTCTTCCACGCCGCAAGCGAGGCGGCGGCATTGCTGCGCTCGGTGCAGTGAACCATCAGGGTCAGCCTTCCGGAAAAGGGGGCCATTTCAAGCTGCGGGGACGGCAGCACCTCAGCCAGCCACTCCTGCGGCAGGGCGATGGTGGCCTTCAGAACATTGTCCGGCAAGGCTTTGTATTCGCTGCGAAAGGCAAGGGTCATGGACGGATCGAGCCCGACCAGCGGCAGCCCGAGATCGGCGAGACTTTGCAGAGAGTGTCCTGTCTTGCGGGCCGCTTTCTCGAAGCGCGCCAGATAGCCGTGCACATGCAGCGCCTTGCCATTGATGTCAGGGCGGGCGAGCATGGGCTTGAAACCGAGCTTGCGGGCAAGGCGGATGGCCGCCACCGCCACCGCCGGATCGAAATGCGCGGTAAAGGCATCGACCACGAAAACCACAATGGTCTTGCGCTCCGCCGCTGTCAGGGCTGCGAGTTTTTTGGGATCGGCAATCTGAACGTTCAGCCTTTGCGCCTCACTGGCCAAGGAGCGATCAGCCAGACGCGGCAGGGCCGTGAGCCCGGCAAGCCGCATCACCCCCCTGCCCGCTCTCGTGCCCACGACCCCGTTATAGAGCGGGCGAAGCCGGGCCATGATCGGCAGCAGTGTTTCGATGGAGGCCACCAGCGGGTGCTTCAGCGGACGCAGATAGCGGGTGTAATAGACCTCGAGAAATTTTGCCCGGAAGGCCGGAATGCTGACCTTGACCGGACATTGCCCGGCGCAGGCCTTGCAGGAGAGGCACGTGTCCATCGCCGCCTTGACCTCGTGGGAAAAATCCTGCCGGTTTTTCGGGTTCAGGCTGTTCAGCGCGCGGTGCAGCAAGTGCGCCTCGCTGGCTTTGAGAGCTGCCCCGCGCGGGTCCACGCCCTTTTCGGCCAGAAGACGCAGCCATTCGCGCATCAGCGAAGCGCGGCCCTTCGGTGAAAAGCGGCGGTCGCGGCTGGCCTTGTAGGAGGGGCACATGGGGCTTGTTTCATCGAAATCGAAACAGGCGCCATTGCCGTTGCAATAGGCGGCATTGTCGAAAGCGGCGCGGATTTCATTGCCAATGACGCGGTCCATCGCCCCCCGCAGCGGCACCGCATCGATCTTCAGCAGCGGTTTATCGTCAGGGCTGGCGATCTTGCCGGGATTGAGGCGGTTGTCCGGGTCGAAGGCCCGCTTGATCTCCTGCAAGCAGGGATAAAGATCGCCAAAAAATTCCGGCACATATTCCGAGCGCACGCCCTTGCCATGCTCGCCCCAGAGAACGCCGCCATATTTGCGGGTCAGCGCCACCACGGCATCGCTGATCTCGCGCACCAGCGGCACATGGTCGGGCCGCACCAGATCCAGCGCCGGACGCACATGCAAAACCCCGGCATCGACATGGCCAAACATGCCATAGGCAACGCCTGCCCCGTCCAGAAGAGCGCGAAACTCGCGGATATAAGCCGCCAGATGCTCCGGCGGCACCGCCGTATCTTCCACGAAGGGAACAGGCCGCACGGGGCCTTCGACATTGCCGAGCAGGCCGACAGCACGTTTGCGCATGGTCCAGATGGCTTCCGCATCGCTGTGGCCACGCGCAATGGTATGGCCGAGACGGTTCGGGTTGGCAGCGCTTTCCAGCGCCGCGATCACGGCCTGAAGCTTGCGCTCCAGCTCAGGACCATCATCGGCCAGCACTTCAACGATATTGATGCCATTGGCCGTTTGCCCCGCATCATCGGGGAAGAAACGGCTGATCGCCGTCCAGACGATATCGCCCTTGGCAAGACCCAGCACGCGCTCATCGACGGTTTCGACGGAGGCGACCTTGAGCGCTATGAGATTGCGGGCATCCTCCAGGGCGGCGTTGAAGTCGTTATAGCGGATGTTGACGAGCGCCGCTTCGGCAGGCAGCGGCAGCAGGTTCAGCTCGGCCTCGGCGATCATCGCCAGCGTGCCCTCGGAGCCGCACAGAATGGCGTTGAGATCGAATTGACCGTTCTCGCGGCGCACATGCGCAAGGTCATAGCCGGTCATATAGCGGTTGAGATTGGGGAAGACCTGCCGGATGCGCTCTTGCTTTTCGCGCGTGATGCGCTCCACCACCCGGTAAATCTCACCGATCCGGTCCTGACGCTGAAGCGCGGCCTCAAGACCCGCCTCATCGACCGGACGGGACCAGATATCCGCGCCATCCATCAACACCACGCGCAGCGCCAGCACATGATTGGAGGTCTTGCCATACAAACAAGACCCTTGACCGCAGGCATCGGTGGAAATCATGCCGCCAATGGTGGCGCGGTTGGAGGTGGAAAGCTCCGGCGCGAAAAACAGGCCATGGGCTTTCAGCGCGCGATTGAGCTGGTCCTTGACAACGCCCGCCTCGACACGCGCCACCCGCCGCACCGGATCGATCTCCAGAATGCGGTTCATGTGCCGCGAGCAATCGACCACCACGCCATGGGTCAGCGACTGGCCGTTGGTGCCTGTGCCGCCGCCGCGTGGGGCAATGGTGATTGCGCGAAACCGGGGCTCCGCCAGCGTGCGGGCGATGATCTGAAGGTCTGAAGCATCGCGCGGGAAGAGAATGCCCTGCGGCTCCATCTGGTAGATGGAGTTATCGGTGGCTGAGATGATGCGCGACGCTGCCCGCGTCTCGATATCGCCGCGAAAGCCCCTCTCGATCAGGCACTCGAAAAAACCGGGCGGTGCGTCGGTGACGGTCGGGGCGCGATCGAGGCGTGGGATCATGATGGAGCGGCTATTCTTTCAGGGCAGCGCAGGCCTGTTCAATCCGGTTCAGCGCTTCTACCAGTTCTGCTTCCGATGTTGCATAGGAAATGCGGAAGAAGGGAGAAAGACCGAAAGCCGAGCCGGGGACAACCGCAACATGCGCCTCTTCCAGCAGATAATCGGTGAAATCCGCATCGCTCAGCAAGGTCTTGCCCTTCGGCGTCATCTTGTTCAACACGCCTGCGCAGGAGGCGAAGGTGTAAAAGGCGCCTTCCGGCACCCGGCAATCAAGCCCTGCAATGGCGTTCAACCGGCTGACCACCAGATCGCGGCGGTGCTTGAAGCTTTGCTGCCGGTCCTTCAAAAAGTCCTGAGGGCCGTTCAACGCCGCAACGGCTGCGGCCTGACTGACGGAACAGGGGCAAGAGGTGGCCTGGCTCTGGATCACCGCCATGGCCTTGATCAGCGCCCTCGGCCCCCCGGCATAGCCAATGCGCCAGCCGGTCATGGCATAGGCCTTGGACACCCCGTTGATGGTGAGCGCCCGGCCCTTCAGGCGCGGCTCCAGCGCCACGGGGGTGACGAAATCAAAACCGTCATAGATGATGTGCTCATACATATCGTCCACCATCAGCCAGACATGCGGATGGCTGAGCAGCACCTCGATCAGCGGCTGATAATCCTCGGCGCTATAGGCGGCACCGGAGGGATTGGAGGGAGAATTCAGCAGCACCCAGCGGGTTTTGGGAGTGATCGCCTTTTCAAGCTGTTCGGCCTGAAGCCGGAAGCCCGCTTCGGCCGTGCAAGGCACGAGCACGGAGGTGCCGCCGCAGACCTCGACGATATCGGAATAGGAGGTCCAGTAGGGCGTGGGGATGATCACCTCATCGCCAGCATCGATGGTGGCCATGAAGGCGTTGAACAGGATCTGCTTGGCACCCGTGCCGACAGTGATGTCTTCGACGGCATAATCCACGCCGTTTTCCCGTTTGAATTTGGCGGCAATGGCCTGTTTCAGCGCGGGCGAACCGTCGAGCGCGGTATATTTTGTTTCACCGGCATCGATGGCTGTCTTGGCGGCCTGCTTGATGTGGTCGGGCGTGTCGAAATCCGGCTCGCCCGCGCCGAGGATGATCACCGGCAGGCCCTCGCGCTTCATCGCGGCTGCCTTTGCGCCGATTTGCAGAATCTTCGAAACGCCGACAGCAGCGATCCGCGAGGCGGGCCGGAAGCCCGCCTCCTCCACGTTCACCGTGATGGTCATGGTTGTTGCCTTATTCGATATCGAAGGACACGCCCTGCGCCAGCGGCAGGGATGTGGAATAGTTCACCGTGTTGGTGGCGCGGCGCATATAGGCCTTCCACGCATCCGAGCCGGATTCGCGGCCACCACCGGTTTCCTTCTCGCCACCGAAGGCCCCACCGATTTCAGCACCCGAGGTGCCGATATTGACATTGGCAATGCCGCAATCCGACCCATCCGCTGCCAGGAAGCGCTCGGCTTCCCGCATGTTGAGCGTGAAGATCGAGGAGGAAAGACCGGCACCGACCGCGTTGTGGTCAGCCAGAACCCCATCGAAATCGCTGTATTTCAGCACATAGAGGATGGGCGCGAAGGTTTCTTCCAGCACCGGACCGGTGTGGGCGGGCATTTCCACCAGTGCCGGCTTGACGTAATAGGCATCCGCGCTGCCGGTATCGACCCGCTCGCCGCCATGCACCGTGCCGCCATGCGCTTTCGCTTCACTCAGCGCCTTCTGCATGTTGTCAAAGGCCAGCTTGTCGATCAGCGGGCCAACCAGGGCACCGCCATCCAGCGGGTTGCCGACGGAGACGCTGGCATAGGCCTTTTTCAGGCGCGGAACGAGTTGGTCATAGACGCTGTCATGCACGAAGAGACGGCGCAGCGTCGTGCAGCGCTGGCCAGCCGTGCCCATGGCACCGAAGGCAATGGCGCGCAGTGCCATATCGAGATCGGCCGACGGGCAGACGATGCCGCCATTATTGCCGCCGAGTTCGAGAATGGCGCGGGCAAAGCGCTTGGCAAGGCGCGGGCCAACTTCGCGGCCCATGCGGGTGGAGCCGGTGGCCGATACCAGCGGCACTTTGGCATGGTCCACCAGCACTTCGCCGACTGTGCGGTCGCCGATCAGAACCTGGGCAAGACCTTCCGGCGCGTCACCAAAGCGCTTGAGCGCACGCTCCAGAATGGCCTGGGAGGCAAGCGCCGTCAGCGGCGTCTTTTCGGATGGCTTCCACACCACGCTATTGCCGCAGACCAGAGCAAGGGCCGCATTCCACGCCCAGACGGCCACGGGAAAGTTGAAGGCGGAAATGATGCCGATCACGCCGAGCGGATGCCAGGTTTCCATCATGCGGTGGCCGGGGCGCTCGGTGGCAATGGTCAGACCGTAAAGCTGGCGGGACAGGCCGACCGCGAAATCGCAGATATCGATCATTTCCTGCACTTCACCGAGGCCTTCGGACGGGATCTTGCCCGCCTCAATGGAGACGAGACGGCCAAGATCGGCCTTGGCGGCGCGCAGTTCCTCGCCGAAAAGGCGCACCAGTTCGCCACGCTTGGGAGCGGGCACCAGACGCCAGATGCGGAAAGCGGCATCGGCACGGTCGATGATGGCGGTGGCTTCCGCCGTCGAAACGGTTTTCAGGCTGCCTGTCTGCTCGCCGGTGATCGGCGAGAAGGATTTGAGATCGCCACCGGTATAGGCGGATGTCTCGACGCCAAGGCGATCCAGAATGGCGGCAGCCTCAGCGGCAATGGAAGCGGGCTTTGCAGCGATGTTCATCTTCAAATACTCCAGAATGCCAAGGCTCGAAGATGCGTCAGAGCCTTGAGATATTCGAAAAGGGAATACCAAGCGTCATTTTCAATGCCCCTTGGTATAAAAGCGGCGCTTATTCAGCAGCAGGCTGCCGGGCGAAAGCGGCAAGGCAGGCCTCGATCGAGGCCGTTTCAATGCCGGCATAATGGTCGAATTCGTTCAGCACTTGCGCGCCGAGATCGGCTTCGAAGCGCTTCTGATTGGGGCTTGCCACGAATTCCTGGCTCGCGCCATCCCCCAGATTGGACTGGAAGATACCAGCGGCGCTGACCGGCAGGAAGTCTTCATAGACGATAGGATCGAAGCAGATATAGCCATCGGCAATCAGCGTCTCCAGGCTGGAAACCGGGGGAATACCCTTCATGCCCTTTTCCGTCAGCGAATAGCTGAAATAACCGAGGCCCTCGGCGCGAATGCTGGCCCAATCATCCGGGAAAGCCTTGAAGACATCGGCCAGCGCCGCGTCATAGGCCGCCGCGTTGGAGCCATCGGCGGCGGGCCGCACGACCTTGCGGGTCTCGTCCAGCAGCGCGTCATAAAGGGCGCGCCCCTTCGGCGTCAGGGCAATGCCACGCTGTTCGATTTCCCCGAAACGGGCGGTATGCGTGCCGGATTGCCAGCCCCCCTTGCCATCCTGGAAGGAGACCGGCTCTTCCAGCGCCTTGAACGAGGTCTGGCGCAACAGGATCGGGCATGTCCGGGTGGGTGGGCCTTCCACCACGGCCTTGGGGGCAATGCCGTATTCAGGCATCAGCGCCTGCACCTTGTCGATATCCAGCGTGCGCGGGGTGAGATGGTTGATATGCGGCCCCTTGAAGGAGACGACATCGGCAATCAGCCGGTGGGCATCATGCAGGCGGTGATACATCGAGAGCGCGACATTGGCCTTGTCATGCCAGCGGAAGGTTTCCAGCACCTCCGCCACGAAACGCAGGGCATCGTCCTTCTCCAGCCCGCCCTGTTTTTCGGCTTTTTCGGTCAGTGCAATGGCGCCGGGCGTAAAAATCTGACGGTGTGAGAGAATTGTGGCAGCTTCCGCTCGCAAGGCCTCATCCGCAATCAAATCCAGCCTGAGCAGCGAGGTGAAAATACGGAACGGGTTGCGCTTCAGCGCCTCCTCGCCCACCGGGCGAAATGCGGTGGAATGCACCGGCACACCGGCGGTGGAGAGATCGTAATAGCCCACCGGATACATGCCCATCACCGCGAAGATGCGGCGCATCATCGCAAGCTCTTCCGCCGTGCCCAGACGGATGGCGCCGTGGCGCTCCTGCGAAATCCGCTCCAGCGTATCGGTGGCATCGAGGCGCGCCTTCAAGGCCGGCTGCTCGGCCAGCGTTTCGTCATTGACCCGGGCCACCAGTTCCATCAGCGTGCCGTAAGCTGGCACCTCATTGCGATACATGGCCGACATGGCGCTGGAAAATTCGGAGCGAATGGCATCGGCAGGAAAGATGGAAAGGGCGCTCAAGACCGGAACCTCGTGGCATCTGGCGCATGTTCTCAAGAAAACCACAACGGCGTTTTCCTCAGGATCATGCTTTCGGGATGGAATTCATGCACGCCACGCATTATAAACAGTCCCTATCGAGAAATCCTTTGCTAATTCCGACTATGTTGATGCGAGTTTGGAATGTCTGTCAGCCGATCCCTGGTTCCTGATCTCACGGTGCTGCAAGCCTTTGAATGCGCGGCGCGCCACGGCAGCTTCACCCGTGCCGCCACTGAGCTCAACCTGACGCAAAGTGCGGTGAGCCGGCAGATCCGCACGCTGGAAACCCAGCTTGGCGTGGTACTGTTCGAGCGGGTGCGGAAAAGGGTGGTGCTGTCCTCCACCGGCAAGGCGCTGCTGGCCGATGTTGCCGCCCTTCTGGCGCAGACAGAGGATCTGGTGCTGCGCGCCATGGCCGCCGCCGACGACCGCCAGACGCTGACCATCGCCACCCTGCCCACCTTCGGCAACCGCTGGCTTTTGCGGCGGCTTCCCGACTTCCTGAAATCCTACCCGGAGACGCGGCTGGACATCACCTGCCGTTCCGAGCCCTTCGACCTTGCCCGGGAGGATTTCGATCTGGTCATTCATTACGGCCAGCCGGTCTGGGCGCATGCCATCTGCACCTATCTGTGCAGCGAGGTCATTCTGCCGGTGGCAAGCCCGGCGCTGCTCAAAGAGTTTCCGGTCACGGAGGCGGCGGATCTTTTGCACCTGCCGCTCCTGCATCTGGCAACGCGGCCAAAGCTCTGGACGGAATGGCTGCAAACCCATGCGGGCATCGAGGCGAAGGCCTTCAGCGGCCATCGCTTCGATCAGTTTGCCATGATCATCGAGGCGGCCCTGAACGGGCTGGGCTTTGCGCTTCTGCCCGATTATCTGATCGAGGAGGAGCTTTCCTCCGGGCGGCTGCAGGTGGTGATCGACCGACCGATCTCCACCGCGAACGGCTATTACATCGTAACGCCGGAGGGCAAGAAAAGCAGCGCGATCGCCCGTGCCTTCGAGACCTGGCTGCTGCAGCAGGTTTGATGCCTTGGCATTTCAGGCTCTCACAGCAAATTCTGAATCATGACCATCTTGTAAGTGGCATTTTTTCGAACATGTGATTGGTTTGTCGTCTGACCGTCAGGCAGGAAGGCTACTGCATAATTCCGCCTGAAAAAGCATTGAACAGTCAGAAAGCCATTCCTCCACTCTTCTTAAAAGAATGAACGGGCGTTGATGAAAACCAGTCGTAAAGTCCTGCTGCTCGCTATCGTCGTCGCCGGTGCAGGCCTTGTCTATGCCACTGAACTGCCTGAGGTGAAGACGCTGACAGCCGCCTGGTTCGGCGGGGGACAGGCCGGAAAAAAGGAAGAACGCGACCGCGCCATTCCCGTCGTGGCCGCCCCGGCCGTTCTGGCGGATGTGCCGGTCCATGTCACGGGGGTCGGCACGGTCAAACCGGTCAATTCCGTCGTGGTGCGGGCGCAGGTCAGCGGTCGCATTACCGAAATCGGCTTTCAGGAAGGGCAGGACATCAAGGCAGGCGATGTTATTGCCCGGCTGGACGATGCGCTTTACCGCGCCCAGTTCGACCAGGCCGTTGCCAAGAAAGCGCAGGATGAAGCGCTGCTTGAAAATGCCATCGTGGAATTTGCCCGCCTTCAGCGGCTGGCCGGCAATTCGGCGGCCACCCAGCAGCAGTTGGAAGCCCAGCAATCGCAGGTCGCCCAATACAAGGCGCAGGTGCAGTCGGATCAGGCGGCCATCGAGGCCGCGCAGGCGCAGCTGGATTACACCACGATCCGGGCTCCCATCGATGGCCGCACCGGCATCCGCAATGTCGATATCGGCAATACCGTGGCAAGCGGCGATACCACCGGCATCGTGACGCTGTCGCAGATCCGCCCGATCACGGTGATCTTTTCCGTGCCCCAGCAGGAGCTTGGCCGCGTCAACGCCGCGCAGGCCAAAGGACCGCTGACGGTGGATGTGTTCGGCGACGACGGCAAGACGGCGCTCGCCAGCGGCAGGCTGACGGTGGTGGACAATCAGGTGGATGCGACGACGGGCACGGTCAAGCTGCGGGCCGAATTTACCAATGAGGCGCTAACGCTCTGGCCGGGCGCCTTCGTCAATGCGCGCCTGCTGGTCGAGACCCTGAGGAATGTACTGACCATTCCCTCCGCCGCCGTGCAGCGCGGCCCGGGCGGCACCTATTGCTACATCGTGCGCGATGACAACACCGTCCGCATCCAGGCGGTGGACGTGACCATGCAGGATGACCGGATCGCCGTGATCGGCAAGGGCGTGCGCGAGGGCGAAAAGGTGGTGACCACCGGCTTTGCGCGATTGCAGGATGGGTCCGAGGTCAGGGTGTCGACACCGGAAGAGGCCGATCCCGCGAAAATGGCCGTGCCCCTCTCCGAGGAAAGCCATGGGCAACGCCGCAAGGGCGGCGGCAATCGCAACGGCAATCCGGCAAAGCCTGCGACCGGCGACCATGCCACGCCGCCGGGACAGGCCACACCACCGGCAGAAGGCGGTGGCGATCAGAATTCGGGCCACCGCCACCAGAAAGGTGAGGCGCAGCCCGGCGCAACGCCACCCGCGACACCTGCTCCGCAAGGCGCGAGCGGCGCGGCGCCATGAGCATTTCCACGCCCTTCATCGCCCGGCCCATCGCCACCTCGCTTCTCGGCATCGCCACCCTGCTCGGCGGGCTTCTCGGCTTTTTCTCGCTGCCGGTCGCGCCGCTGCCGCAGGTGGATTTTCCAACGATCCGGGTGACCACGCAATTGCCGGGCGCCGATCCGGATACGATGGCGGCGCTGGTGACCGCGCCTTTGGAGCGGCCGCTGGGACAGATCCCGGCCATTGCCGCCATGACCTCCTCCAGCGCCTATGGCATCAGCCAGATCACCCTGCAATTCAATCTGGACCGGGATATCGACGGCGCGGCGCAGGATGTGCAGGCGGCCATCAATTCCGCCACCGGCAGCCTGCCGAAAACCCTGCCCTATCCACCGACCTATGCCAAGGTGAACCCGGCGGATACGCCGATCCTGACGCTCGCCCTGCATTCCGACACCTATCCGATCCGCGATCTCAGCGACTTTACCGATACGATCATGTCGCAGCGGCTGAGCGAGGTCTCTGGCGTCGGCGATGTCCGGGTGCAGGGCGGCGTGCGGCCCGCCATCCGCATTCAGGCCGATCTGACCCGCCTTGCCTCCTACGGCCTGTCGCTGGAAGACGTGCGCAGCGCGATCACCAATGCCAATGTCTCCGGCGCGAAGGGGGCGGTGGACGGCACCTCGCAATCCTTCACCCTGTCGGCCAACGACCAGATCCACGATCCGGAGATCTACCGCCAGACGATCATTGCCTATCGCAACAGCGCGCCGGTGCAGCTGAAGGACGTGGCCGACGTGGTGGAAGGGCTGGAAAACAGCCGTGTCGGCGCCTGGTATCAGGGCCACCCGGCAGTGATCGTCGACATCATGCGCCAGCCGGGAGCCAATGTCATCCAGACGGTGGAGGATGTGCGGCGGCAATTGCCGCGGCTGACATCCTCCCTGCCCGCCGGGGTGTCGCTCGATATCGTCAACGACCGCACCGAGACGATCCGCGCCTCGATCCACGAGGTGCAATGGACGCTGCTCCTGTCCATCGCGCTGGTCATTCTCGTCGTCTTCCTGTTCCTGCGCACGCTGACGGCCACCATCATCGCCGGTGTGGCGCTGCCGCTGTCGCTGATCGCCACCTTCGGCATCATGTGGTTCGCCGGCTTCAGCCTCGACAATCTCTCGCTGATGGCGCTGACCATCGGCACGGGCTTCGTGGTGGACGATGCCATCGTGATGATCGAAAACATCGCCCGCCATATCGAGGAGGGCGAGCATCCGATGCAGGCGGCGCTGAAGGGGGCGGGCGAAATCGGCTTCACCATCATCTCGCTCACTGCCTCGCTGATCGCGGTCTTCATTCCGCTGCTGTTCATGACCGGGATTGTCGGGCGGATGTTCCGCGAATTTGCCCTGACGCTGACCATTGCCGTGGTGGTTTCGGCGATCATTTCGCTGACGCTGACGCCGATGATGTGTGCCCGCATCCTGAAACCACCGAAGGAACGCCATGCCGGGCTGCTCGGCCTGACGGACCGGTTCATGGCCTGGATGAACGAAGGCTATCGCAAAAGCGTGGTCTGGGCGGTGGACAGGGGCTGGCTGATGCTGTCGCTGACAGGCCTGACGCTGGCGGTGACTGTCGGCCTCTATATTATCATCCCCAAGGGCTTCCTGCCGGTGCAGGATACCGGCCTGATCACCGCCGTCATCGAAACCGAACCGACCAGCTCCTTCGCCGTGATGAAGACCACGCAGCAGGATATCGGCGACCGGCTGCGGCAGGATCCGGCCATCGAAAGCGTGATCGCGGTGATCGGCACCAGCGCCAGCAATCTCACCCTGAACACCGCCAGCTACACGCTGGTGCTGAAACCGCAGGGCGAGCGCGACATCTCCGCCACCGACCTGATCGACCGGCTGCGGGCGCGAGTCTCCGGCATTCCGGGCGTGCATGCCACGTTCCAGAGCGTGCGCGACATCTCCATCAGCACCCGGGCAAGCCGCGCGCCCTATCAATACACGCTGACCGGCACCAATACCGCCACGGTGGCTGATTGGGCCAACAAGCTGGCGCATCGCCTGCAGCAGAACCCGATTCTCGTAGACGTAACGTCGGAAGTGGAAATGGGCGGCGGCAGGCTGGCCATCCAAGTCAATCGCGAGACGGCGGCCCGGCTTGGCGTTTCCATGCAGGCGATCAGCGACACGCTTTACGATGCCTTTGGCCAGCGCCAGATCAGCACGATTTATGGGCAGGCCAACCAGTATCGCGTGATCCTGGAGGCCGCGGAGCGGTTCCAGGGAGACCCGAAGGCCCTGTCGCAGCTCTATGTGGCGGGAACGGATAGCGCCATGGTGCCGCTGACTGCCGTCGCAAGCATCCGCTTCACCACCGCGCCGCTGGTCATCAGCCGCAGCGAGCAGTTTCCCTCCGTCACGCTCAGTTTCGACCTCGCCCGCGGCGCTTCGCTTTCGCAGGCGGTGGCGGCCATCAAGACGGCGGAAAAGGAGATCGGCATGCCGGCCTCCATCCAGCGCCATTACAGTGGCGATACCGAGGAATTCGACCGGGCGCTGGCGGGCGAACCCTGGCTGATCCTGGCGGCGATCATCACCATCTACATCGTGCTCGGCCTGCTCTATGAAAGCGCCATCCACCCGATCACCATTCTCTCGACACTGCCCTCCGCCGGGGTCGGGGCGCTGCTGGCGCTGATGCTGTTTGATCAGGATCTGTCGATCATCGCGCTGATCGGCATCGTGCTGCTGATGGGCATCGTCAAGAAAAACGCGATCATGATGATCGATTTTGCGCTGGATGCGGAGCGTGAACAGGGGCTTCTTCCCCGCGACGCCATTATCAAGGCGGCCACGCTGCGCTTCCGCCCGATCATGATGACGACGCTGGCCGCGCTGTTTGGAGCACTGCCGCTGGCGCTTGCTCAAGGGACCGGGGCGGAATTGCGCATTCCGCTTGGCATTTCCATCATCGGCGGCCTGCTGCTCAGCCAGTTGCTCACCCTCTACACCACGCCGGTGATCTATCTGGCGCTGGACAGGCTCCGGCAGCGAAAGAGCAAGACCATAAAGGCGGGTGAGCCCGCATGAATATCTCCGCGCCCTTCATCAGCCGCCCGGTCGGCACGACGCTTCTGGCGATCGGGTTGATGATGCTGGGCCTGGTCGCCTATCGATTTCTGCCGGTCTCCAGCCTTCCCGCCGTCGATCTGCCCACCATTCGCGTCTCCGCCAGCCGTCCGGGCGCTGATCCGGAAAGCATGGCCTCCAGCGTTGCCGCCCCTCTGGAGCGGCATCTGGGCGCCATTGCCGGCGTGACGGAGATGACCTCGACCAGCGGGCTCGGCACCACCAACATCTTTCTGCAATTCGATATTTCCCGCAATGTCGACAGCGCCGCCCAGGATGTGCAGGCGGCGATCAACGCCGCCGTTGCCGATCTTCCAAGCGACATGCCGAGCCTGCCATCGCTGCGCAAGGCCAATCCCGCCGCAGCACCAATCCTGACGCTGGCACTGACCTCCGACGCCCTGCCCGCCAGCGCAGTGTTCGATGCCGCCGATACGGTCGTGGTTCAGCGCATTTCGCAGGTGGAGGGGGTTGGCGATGTCAGCGTCAGCGGCGCCGACCAGCCGGCCGTCCGGGTGCGGCTCGATCCGGACCGGCTGGCGGCCATCGGCCTTTCCGCCAACGACGTGCGCACCGCCATCGTCAACGGCAATGCGCTCGCGCCAATTGGCGCCATCGATGGACCGAACGCCTTTTATGCGCTGTCGGTGAATGCGCAACTGACGAAGCCGGAGGATTACGGCCGCCTGATCATCACCTCTGGCGACGGAACAGCCACCAGGCTTTCCGATATCGCCACCGTCGACGAGGGCGTGCGCAACCGCCGTTCCGATGCCTGGTTCAACGGCAAGCCTGCCGTGCTGATCAACATTACCAAGGCGGCGGATGCCAATGTCGTCTCGACGGTGGATGCGGTGCGCGACCTCATTCCGGAACTCAAGCGACTGATCCCCGCAGGCATCGCCATCGATGTGCTGAACGACCGCACCACCACCATTCATGCCAGCGTGGAAGATATGCAGTTGACCCTGCTGATCACCATCAGCCTCGTCATGGCGGTGGTGTTCGTTTTCCTGAGACGGCTGGTGCCGACGCTTGCGGCAGGGCTGACGGTGCCGCTTTCCTTTGCGGGCGCCTTCGCCGCCATGTGGCTGACCGGCCTTTCGATAGACAACCTTTCGCTGATGGCGCTGGCGGTGGCGAGCGGCTTTGTGGTGGACGATGCCATCGTCATGATCGAAAATGTCCATGCCAATCTTGAAAAGGGCCTGAAGCCGCTGGATGCCGCCCGGGAGGGGGCACGACAGATCGGCTTTACCGTCATTGCCATCAGCGTCTCGCTGATGGCGGCCTTCATTCCCCTGTTCTTCATGGGCGGCGTGATCGGCAAATTCTTCCTGACCTTCTCGCTGACGCTGGCCTTTACCATTCTGGTCTCGACCGTCGTTTCCCTGACGCTGACCCCGATGATCTGCGGCCACAAGCTGAAACCGCACGATTTTGAGGCCCGGGGAAACTGGTTCGACAGAGGAGTGGAAGGCAGCCTGCAGCGGATGATCGGCTTTTATGACCGCAGCCTCAGCGCCCTGCTGCATCACCGCGTGCTGGCGGTGGCGAGCATCATCGCCTGCGTCGTCCTGACCGGCACTCTCTATGCCAAGGTGCCGAAGGGCTTCATCCCCCGCGACGATACCGGCTTTGTCATGGGGTATAGTCAGGCAGCCAGCGACATTTCCTATCCGGCCATGGTGGCGCTGCAACAGCAGGCGCTGGCGCTGGTGGAAAAAGACCCGGCGGTCGCCAATATCGGCGCCAGCGTCGGCGGCGGTTATCTCGGAACGGCCAATCGCGGCCAGATGCTGATTTCGCTGAAGCCCCCCGGCCAACGCGATCCGACCGACATGGTCATCGAGCGGTTGCGCCGCGCAGCAGGCAGCATTCCCGGCCTGGACACCTCGTTCTTCTCCCCGGGCGATATCCGTATCGGCGCACGCTCCTCGGATTCGCAATATCAGTTCACGCTGTGGGATGCCGATTATGACGAGCTGATAACCTGGGCTCCACGCATCCTGGCGCGTTTGCGGCAGGAACCGCTGCTGACGGACGTCAACAGCGACCGCCAGCCGAGCGGGTTGCAGGCCAATGTGGTGGTGGACCGCACCGCCGCCTCCCGACTTGGCGTGACGATGAACGCCGTGGATAATATTCTCAACAACGCCTTCGCCCAGCGGCAGGTGACCATTGTTTATGGCGAGCGCAATCAGTACCGCGTCATTCTCGAGGCCTATCCGGACTTTGCCAAGGACCCGGAGCATATCCTGAAAATCTATGTGCCGGGCAGCGGCGGCACGCAGGTGCCGCTCGGGGCCTTTGCGCGGGTGGAGCGAACGCTGGCGCCCATCGGCGTCAACCATCAGGGCCAGTTTCCCTCGGTGACCATTTCCTACAATGTCGGTCCGGAAACAACGTTGTCAGCGGCCAACGACGCCGTAAAGGCAGCCGTGGCCAGCATGCACCTGCCAGACAGCCTGCATGCAGAATTTGCCGGAGATGCCGCCAGCGCCAGCACCTCCTCCGGCAGCCAGCCGCTTCTCATTCTGGCGGCGCTACTGGCGGTCTATATTGTTCTGGGCATTCTCTATGAAAGTCTTGTCCACCCGCTGACCATCATCTCCACCCTGCCCTCGGCGGGCCTCGGCGCGCTGCTTTCGCTCTGGGTCAGCGGAACGGAACTGACAATCGTCGCCTTTATCGGCATTATCCTGCTGATCGGCATCGTCAAGAAAAACGGCATCATGCTGGTGGATTTCGCGCTCGATGCCGAGCGAAACCTCGGCATGCCGCCGGAAAAGGCAATCCACGAAGCCTGCCTCAAACGCTTCCGCCCCATCATGATGACGACACTGGCCGCCTTCATGGGCGCCCTGCCGCTGGCACTGGCCACAGGACCGGGCGCCGAACTGCACCGCCCCCTCGGCATCACCATCATCGGCGGCCTCATCGTCTCTCAGGCACTGACGCTTTACACCACACCGATCATCTACCTGATCTTCGCCCGATGGTCGGCCCGCCTCAAAAGCGGAGGCGCATCTCCTCTCGCCCCGTCATCGATGAACCCAACCGCTGATCTCAAGGCCTAGGATCACAACAAAAAGTTAGAGCGATCCCTTGGACGACAACCCGACCACCGCGCGGGAACAATTGGCAAAAGAGAAAGTTTGCCTCCCCCGAGGCCGTGCCGCGTTATGGCTCGATAGTATGGGTGCCAGGGAGGTCAGTATGTCAGACGATGACACAGTTCATTACGAAGGTTCATCAGGTGGCTGGGGGTCTCTCAAAGGCATTACCCGTATCTTTGGCAGGGAATGGAATAAGCCCACCGTCATGGAGACGTTGGCCCGTCAAAACAAGCCGGGCGGTTTCATGTGCGTTTCCTGTGCCTGGACCAAGCCTGCCGACTACCACACCTTCGAATTCTGCGAAAACGGCGCCAAGGCAACTTTATGGGAACTCACCACACGCCGCTGCACGCCGGATTTTTTCGCCAGTCATACGGTTTCGGAACTTCAGACCTGGAAGGATTATGATCTTGAACAGCAGGGGCGGCTGACGCATCCCATGCGCTATGACCGCAACAGCGATCACTATGTTGCCTGCACGTGGGAGGAGGCTTTCGCCGCCATTGCCGCAGAATTACGAGCCCTGGATCCGACATCCGTCGTCTTTTACGCCTCCGGAAGGGCGAGCCTCGAGACCGCATATTGTTACGCCCTCTTCGCAAGGCTCTATGGCTCGAATAATCTTCCCGACAGTTCCAACATGTGCCATGAAACCACATCGGTCGGATTGAAAAAGGTCATCGGAGCGTCAGTTGGGACCTGTGTCTATGACGACTTTTCCAAGTGCGACGCCATTTTCTTCTTCGGCCAAAACACTGGGTCCAATAGCCCACGGTTCCTTCACCCCCTTCAGGATGCGGTCAAGCGCGGCTGCAAGATCGTCACCTTTAATCCGGTCCGCGAAAAAGGCCTGGAGTCTTTCATAAATCCACAAAATCCGCTGGAAATGCTGACCGGGCGGGAAACACAGATTTCCGATCAGTATTTGCAGGTCCGTGCAGGCGGCGACATCGCCGCATTGATGGGGTTATGCAAGCACGTTCTGGCAAAGGACGACGAAGCGAGAGCGCAAGGCAGAAGTGTACTGGATCGCGACTTCATCCAGCAGCACACCTATGGTTTTGAAGCCTTCGAGAAGGCGGCACGGGAAACGCCATGGTCTGCAATCGTTGAAGAATCGGGCCTTACGCAGCAGGCCCTTGAGCAGGCAGCCCAGATCTATGTCGAGGCGGAACGGGTCATCGGCATTTACGGCATGGGCCTGACACAGCAAGTGAACGGCGCGGACAATATCGGGATGTTGGTCAATCTGCTCCTTCTCAAGGGCAATATCGGCCGTGACGGCACTGGCATTTCGCCGGTGCGCGGCCATTCCAATGTTCAGGGACAGAGAACGGTTGGCATATCCGAAAAGCCGGAACTTGTGCCGCTCGACAAGCTCGCCGCAATGTACGGTTTCGATCCGCCAAGGAAAAAGGGTGTCAACACCGTGGAAGCCTGCGAAGGCATCCAGGATGGGTCTATCCGCGCCTTCATCGGGCTCGGTGGCAATTTCGTCCGCGCAATCCCTGAACGCGACGCCATGGAGACGGCGTGGAAACGCATGAGACTGACCGTGCAGATCGCCACAAAGCTCAATCGCAGCCACCTGATCAACGGTGAGGTCGCGTATCTTCTGCCCTGTCTGGGACGAACGGAACGGGATAAACAGCAAAGCGGACCACAGACTGTCACCATGGAAGACAGCCTCAGCTGCATTCACGGATCGATCGGCAAACGGGAACCCGCAAGTGAGCACTTGTTGTCAGAACTCGCCATCGTCGCTGGCTTGGCGAAAGCCACGCTCCCGCCCAACCAGAATGTGCACTGGGACGACTGGACCGGCGATTATGGCAAGGTTCGCGATCTGATCGAGGAAACCTATCCCGACCAGTTCCATGCCTTCAATAAGCGGATGTTCACACCCGGAGGCTTTTATCGAGGCAATAGTGCTCGCGAACGGATCTGGAAAACCGAAAGCGGAAAAGCGGAATTCACCGTTCCGACGAGTCTCTCGGCTGCCGGCTTTGCCGATAGGGCCGGTCGCTACCGCTTGATCACGCTGCGCAGCAATGACCAATTCAATACGACGATCTATGGATATGAGGATCGGCTTCGCGGTGTCAGCGGCACGCGGGACGTGCTGCTGATCAGCCCGGATGAGATGCGTTCCGCAGGACTGGAAGAAGGCCAGATTGTCGCTCTCGTCAGCGATGCCGACGACGGGGTGCATCGGCGGGTCGACGGGTTGAAGGTCTTGCCCTTCGATCTGCCCGCTGGCTGCGTGGCGGGATATTATCCTGAACTCAACCCGCTCATCCCGCTTTCACATCATGACAAGCTTTCCAAAACACCTGCTTCGAAAGCGGTTCCGGTTCGCATCATCACCTGACGGGACGGGATAACCGCGTTATACAAACGCGAACAGCCCCGCGTTTTTTGTGCGCGGGGCTTTAAATAGAATTAGTGAATTGGTTGCGGGGGCAGGATTTGAACCTGCGGCCTTCAGGTTATGAGCCTGACGAGCTACCGGGCTGCTCCACCCCGCGTTGATATTGGAAGT
>NZ_JAUSWH010000024.1 GCF_030815125.1 Allorhizobium paknamense | reverse complement strand
ATAGGCAGAGATGGGGCATTGAGAGCTTTTTTGCCAAGCTCAAGCAGTGGCGGCGTATCGCCACGCGATATGACAAACTCGCCGCCAACTTTCTCAGTTTCATTAAGCTCGCCAGCATAATGCTATGGATCAAATAACTAATTTGTCACTACAGCCTAGAGCATGTCCAGCAAAAGTGCGTTAGCGGTTTTGCGCCCGGACTGCGTAAAAACAAATAGATAGAGCATTTCAGGTGATCCCGTTTTCAGCGGAAATGCTCTAAGTGCACAGTGTAAGACATATGATATAATCATGAAGAAGACCGGCCCGATCCTATCAGGCCGGTCTTTTCGTTGCCGTCAGCTCGCCATTCTGAGCGCGACGGGTTGCGCCTGCGGTGCGCTCGCGGACAGGCGAAACTCCTCGATCAGGTGCAGCAATTCGCCTGCGTCATTGTCCAGAACCTCGGCAGAGCCGGTGGTTTCCTGGGCCATGGCGGCATTCTGCTGGGTGGCGGTGTCGAGCTGGTTGAGAGAGGAGGAGATGGAGCGCAGCGTCGTATCCTGCTCCTGAGCGCTGGCGGCAATGCGGGCGACCACTTCATTGGCCTGGCTGATCTGCTGGGAAATGCGGCGCAAAGCTTCGCCGGTCTCGCCCACCAGTTGCACGCCCTGGTGCACCTGGTCGGAGGAGCGGGCGATCTGCTCCTTGATTTCCTTGGCCGCTGCCGCCGAGCGCTGGGCAAGCTCGCGCACTTCCTGTGCGACCACCGCAAAGCCCTTGCCGCTTTCGCCCGCGCGGGCGGCTTCCACCCCTGCATTGAGAGCGAGAAGGTTGGTCTGGAAGGCGATCTCATCGATCACGCCGATGATCTTGGTGATTTCCTCGGAGGATTTTTCGATGCCGCTCATCGCCTCAATGGCGCGGTTGACGACGCTATCGCTTTGCTGCGCTTCGTGGCTGACCGTCTGCACGCGATTGGCGGCCTCCCGCGCGCCGTCCGCCGTCTGGCGGATGGCCACCGTCAACTCGTCCAGCGCGGCGGAAGTTTCTTCCAGATTGGCGGCCTGATGTTCGGTGCGGCTCGCCAGTTCGCGGGAGGCGCGGCGGATCTCATCCTTGCTGACGCCGATCTCCTGGCTCTTGCGGCGCACCCGCAGCAGCGCTTCTTCCAGCCGGGAAAGCGCGTCGTTGAAATTGCTCCGCAATTGGGCGTAAGCGCCGCCCAGGTCACCGCAGCGCACCGCGAGATCGCCTTCCGCAAGCCGCGACAATGCAGCCCCGATGGTGCTGACCACCTTGGCCTGTTGAGCGGCTTCTTCCTGCTGGCGGGCAAGATTGCGCTGGCGCTCTTCGTCCAGTTCGCGCTGTTGTTCTTCCTGACGGGCGGCCATGGCGTGCCGTTCGCGCACCTTTTCCTGAAGCACCTGGGTGGCCTTGGCCATGGCGCCGATTTCATTGGCGCGGGTGGTATGCGGCACTTCAAAATCGGTGTTTTCGTTGGCGACGTTCAGCAGCGCGGCGCGCAGATCGCCAAGTGCTCCAGTCATACTGCGGATGACCGTGTAGGCGACGATCAGCGTGGCGATCAGCACGGCGATGGCGGCGGCGATGGTCTTGTTGTTGTCTGCTTGGATATAGTTTTCCAGGTCGTCCAGATAGGCGCCGGTGCCGACCATCATCTTCCAGGGTTCGAAGGCGAGCGCATAGCCCACCTTGGGATAGGTGTTTTCCGGCGGCATGTTCAGCCGCGTCCAATGATATTTGACGAAACCGCCGCCATTGCGTGCCGCCTTGATCAGTTCCGCAATCAGCGCCACACCGTTCTTGTCCTTCACGGCGATCTGATTGGTCCCGACGCCTTTCTTGTCAGGATAGGCCAGGCGGTTGCCGTCATAGTCATAGGCGAAGAGATAGCCGTCGGGGTTGTAGCGTACGGCAGAAAGTGTGTCCAACGCGGCAGCCTGAGCCGCTTGCCGGCTCATCTCGCCCTTCTGCTCGCGCTCATAATACATTTTGAGAATGGAAATGGCGCTTTCGGTCTGAATGCGCTGCATGTCATAGCGCTGGTCGATGATCGACTCGCTGGACGTGCGGATCTGGAAATACAGCACTGCGGCAAAACCGCAGACGAGCATGGCAACCACTGAAAAAAGCTGCCGTGAAAGGCGCATGTTCCTCATCTAATCCCCCTGGGTAACAGATGTCAGGAAACAAGCGCTGATTTAATAAAAGATGAAATTATACAATTTACGAGATAAATGAAGGACTTATAATTACATTCTAAACAAGATATTATTGTATTTTCCCAAGAATATCAGGGTATTTAATCGCAATTCTCTACCGTCTTTCTTGGGTCGCTTCATATATTATTTTATCTATCTTTTTCCTTCGCGGCCCGTTCTGCTGCGTCGAGCTTTTCGAGAAGATCGAGGAAGTGATCGGGTGTTCCCTCCTCCACGATACTGTCGTAATAGGTTTTGAGCCGGGAAGAAATCAGCACATCCGCATTGCTTTTGCCTTCCATGGCCTGCTGTTTGTGTTTCTTGTCGGACTTCTTGTCTGCCATTGTCGAAATTCCCTGGCCCCACCGCTTGCCTTCCGGCATACCTTCTTAAGAATGCAATATGTTAATTGTTCCCGGAAGTGGGAACTTTTTTTGTAGCCGAGCGTTCATACAGGTGTTTCTATACCCGCCTTCCTGCCAATTTGGAGAAGCTGAATGTCTCTTACCTCCCGCGTCGCCGTTCATATTCCCTATCTGAGGCGATATGCCCGTGCCGTAACGGGCTCCCAGACCTCCGGAGACGCCTATGTTGCCGCTGTCCTCGAAGCGCTGATCGCCGATCTCTCGGTCTATCCTGAGGCCAGCAGCGACCGGGTCGCGCTTTATAAGCTCTTCGTCCGCATCTTTGGTTCCACGAATGTCGAAATTCGTCCGATGGAATCGCCCTTCGCCTGGGAAAAGCGGGCGGCTGCCAATCTTGCCGCCATGGCGCCGCGGGAACGTCATGCCTTTCTGCTGATTTCGGTCGAAGGCTTCACCTATGAGGAAGCGGCGGAAATTCTCGATGTGTCGGATGCCGATTTCCGCACCCTGTTCAATCAGGCCTCGGCGGAAATCTCGCGGCAGGTGGCCACCGACATCATGATTATCGAAGACGAACCGCTGATCGCGCTCGATATCGAGCAGATGGTGGAGGATCTCGGCCATCGCGTCACCGGCATTGCCCGTACCCACAAGGAAGCCGTGGATCTTTACGGTCGCACCAACCCGAAGATGGTTCTCGCCGACATTCAGCTTGCGGACGGCAGCTCCGGCATCGACGCGATCAACGATATCCTGAAGGTCGATACCATCCCCGTCATCTTCATCACCGCCTTCCCCGAGCGGCTGTTGACGGGCGAGCGTCCCGAGCCGGCCTTCCTTGTCACCAAACCTTTCAACCCCGACATGGTGAAGGCCCTGATCAGCCAGGCTCTTTTCTTCAATGAGCGCGCCAACCAGGATGCTTGACGGTACGGCTTGCAGCATGCGTGGCTTAATGTCGTGCGTCCGGGCGTTTTCTGGCCGTTGGAGTGAATGAGTTGACACATCGGCTGACATGGTTCGAACCACGGCGTGCGGACGGCCAGTTGCGGGAATTTTTTATCGCGGCGTTGCTGGATATTGGCGCGAGCCTGACCTTGCAGGATGCCGATGGCCACTACATCTGCATCACCTCGCTGCCGCCGCGCTGGCCGCTGGCGGCAGGGCAGGAGCCGAGCGACGATTCCATCTTCGGACCTGAGATCGGCGCGCGGCTGAAAGACCTCAAGGCGGGTTTGGAACAGCCCGGCGATGGCGCCAATCTGGAGGTGGAACCCGGAGACGACACGGTTTTCGAGTTTCGCTGCCGGTTGATCCGCATGTCGCCGGACTATGTCTGCCTGATGACGGTTCTGGTGGATCGCACCGAGGAGCGGCGGCGCGAACGTCTGTTGCGGGCCTTGCTGCGCGAGGTGAGCCACAGGTCGAAAAACCTGCTGGCGATCATCCAGAGCATCGCCTTCCAGACGGCGCGTTATTCCGGCACGCTGGACCAGTTCCTTGCCAAGTTCCGGGGCCGGCTGCATGCGCTGTCGACCTCCCAGGACCTTGTGACCGACAGCAGTTGGCGTGGCGCCTATTTTCACGATCTGGTGCGCCAGCAGATGGAGAAATATGTGCCGGAAACCGCCAATCTGGTGCATGTCACCGGCGAAAATGTACTTCTGTCGCCAAATGCGGCGCTGCATATCGGCCTTGCGCTGCATGAACTGGTGGTCAACGCCATCAGCCATGGCGATTTCGTCAGCCGCCGTGCCATCATCGAAATCGGCTGCAGCCGGCTGGAGGGGCCAGACGGCGAGGAAATCCGCGTCACCTGGACCGAGCCGCTTTCCCCGGGGCTGACAACCGACCTTGCCAACACCAAGGCGGGCCGTTTTGGCAGCACAGTGCTGGAGCGCGTCGTGCCCGCCTCGGTCAATGGGCGGGTTCTGCATCGGCTGGAGGGGGGCAGCGTCTATTACGAACTGATCTTCCCCGCCGAACTTCACGATTGAAAATCCGGACGCGTCCCATGCCCCCGGGACGCGATTTAGAGCGCTTTTCGATCTGATTGAATCAGATCGGCGCTCTAACCTTTTCTTTGTGAAGCATAATCTTGATCGTCCTCGTTTCACTCCGGTCGGATTATGCTTTATCCAGGGAACTTCTTCGGGCCTTTGGGGTTGAAGGGTGCCGTTTTCCGATCCACCCGGCACAATCCGAGGGCTCATGCGTCTGTTCTCCTGCACCAATTGCCACAATACCGTCTATTTCGACAATGATCGCTGCCTTGCCTGTCAGTCGCGGCTGGCATTTCGGGCAGAGACGCTGGAGATGGTGGCGCTTGGCGAGGACGGGCAGGGGCTGATGGATGGGCAGCCGACCGGCGAGAGCCCGCTGCTCTGTGCCAACGCCGCCCAGCAGGCCTGCAACTGGGTGGCGGACGAGGGCGAAACCTTCTGCCGGGCCTGCCGCCACAATCTCGTCATTCCCGATCTGTCGCAGCCGGACAATCTCGATAACTGGCGCAAGATCGAGCAGGCCAAGCATGTGCTGTTCTATTCGCTGCTGCGTTTTAACCTGCCGCTTGAAACCCGTGATGACGATCACCCGGAAGGGCTCGCCTTCGAATTCCTGGTGGATGATCCCGCCCTCAACGATGGCCAGCCGGTGATGACCGGCCATGACCGGGGCCTGATCACGCTCAACATCGCCGAGGCCTCGGATGCCGAGCGCGAGGCGCGACGTGTGGCGCTGGGCGAACCGTTCCGCACGCTGATCGGCCATTTCCGCCACGAGATCGGCCATTACTATTGGAATGTGCTGGTGCGCGACGGTGGCAGGCTCAACGAATGCCGCGCGGTCTTCGGCAATGACGAGGCCGATTATGGCGAGGCGCTGAAGCGGCATTATGCCGAGGGGCCGGTGGCGGGCTGGGAACAGAGCTATATCAGCGCCTATGCGGCGAGCCACCCCTGGGAGGATTTCGCCGAATGCTGGGCGCATTACGTCCATATGGTCGATGCGCTGGAAACGGCCTATGCCTTCGGGCTCAAGATCAATCCCGCCATTGACGAGGATGGGCTGGATCTGGCCTTGACCTTCGATCCTTACCGCGCCCGCAATGTCCGGACGCTGATCAGCGCCTGGGTGCCGCTGACGGTGGCGATCAACAGCATCAATCGCAGCATGGGTCAGCCGGATCTCTATCCCTTCATCCTGTCGGAGCCGGTTATCGCCAAGCTGGACTTCATCCACCGGCTGATCTGCGGGCGATGACGCTTTTCCAGTCGGCGGTGTCGGCGGTGCCGAGCAGGAACCACATGAGCGCCGCCGTCTTGATCGAGTAGAAGGAATTGCTGATCAGCATCAGCAGCAGCAGGTAGATCATCATCATGCTGCGAAAGGTCCAGCCCTGTTCCTGATGGAAAGGCGCCAGCACGAAGGCTGCCCATAATCCGATGAAGCCGAACAGCCCGAAATTGGTCAGCGTATAGGAAATGCCGGAATCGGCGGTGAAGATATCGGTGGCCTTCAGCCCCAGCACCACGGAAAGATCGAGCTGGGTAAGAATGGCGGCTGTTACCTTCAGCCGGCCCGAGACATCGTTGGCGCCGCCCTCTGCGCCGATGATGATGCCATAGGCGGCAATGACCGCCAGGATGAAGAAGGGCGCGACCACCCAGACAGGCTTGGGAATGAGCCGGTAGAGGGGCAGGAGCAGGGTGATGACCACGCAGGTCATGAAGCCGAAACGCGCATCGGCCAGCACGACACCGGCCAGCGCCAGCGCCATGACAAGGAAGCGCCCCTTCATGCCCGGGCGAAACAGCGCCCAGGCATAGGCAATCACGCCGAAATTTCCGGCGGAAACCGGCTCCAGAAACACCGAGGACACACGGTGCTGGCCGAGAAAGGGCAAAAGCGTGCGGGGCTCCGGCCGAAGCCCGGAGACGAACAGGCCGCGCGTCTGGCCATAGACTTCCTGGAGGGTGACGGTGCCGCGGGCAAGGTAATAGCCGAGCACGTTGAAATAATCGAGATAGGTTTCCGTCAGCAGATATTCGAACAGCGCGATGATCATCACGATCACGGCGCTGATCACCACCAGCCGGTCTCCAAGTTCGGGATTGGCAAGCTTGCGGCCCATGAAATAGAAGCCGATGGGAATGAAGATATCGCGCAGGGCCTTGAGGTCGGCAATGCCGCGCAAGGCAAAGATCAGCAGCATGTAGCTGATGAACAGCAACAGGGTGAAGTAAAGGCCGGCACGGCGATCCACGGCCAGCAGGAAGGCCGAGCCCAGCATCGTCATTTCGCCCAGCATGACATGGGTATCGCTCACCGGCATGATCCGGGTGTTGACGAAGCAGAGAAAGAGATTGAGCAGCAGGCCACCGATCACCGCAAAACCGGCAATGCCGGAGGTCATCCAGGGGGCGAGAAAGCTGGCGGCAGGGGGCGCCTCCTGCACTGCTTCGGCAGCGGGCGGCGGCTGGCCCCTCAAGGCTGCGGCTCCAGAAGGATGCGCCCCACCACCCGGTCCGCGTCCTTGCCGAGTTGTTGCAACAACAGCTGAAGTGCGGCGTCCTCGTCGGTATCGGCCAGCACCAGGATCATGTCCACGGCCTCGGCAAGCGGCATCAGATAGGTTTCCGCCGGGGTAAGGCAGGCATTGATCAGGATGAAATCTTCTTGGCCCGTTCCGGCGCGGCCAAGATAGCGCGCAAAGCTTGGCCGCCCATCGGTGCCGGTTGCGGTGCGCAAGGGGCCAAAGGGCTGGTATTTCAGATGCGAGGCCAGCGGCGGTTCGGCGCTGTTGGCCTCCGTCACGGCATGGCGGCGGGGCGGCACGCGGTTTAAGAGCGCCCCCGGTGCATAGAGCAGGCTGCGGTCCCGATCCGCCAGCCGATGCACGAGATCGGCCAGGAAGCCTGCGGTGAGGCCCGGCTTGCCCACTGCCACGAACAGCACCGACACCCGGCCATCTCCCTCCACGCAATCGAGGAGAAAACGGGTGGCATTGGCAACGGCATGCTGGAAACGGCCTTCCGCGTCGCTCTCAGCCTCCTGCCGGGGAACGAGCCTGCGGGTCAGACGTCCGCTCAGGCTGCGAAGCAGGCCCAGCCGGGGGGCGGCAGGTGCACGGGCGTCGGCCAGAACCGGAACGGGCAAAAACGCTGTGGGTGGCGGTGGCGTTGCCGCGACTGGCGCGGCTTGCGGCATTGCCACCGTTGCACCGGCTGCTGAGGCGGTGGCCGCTGCGAAGGCGGGCCGCCGTGTCAGCTCCAGAAACACCGCAAGCGCGCTGCCAAGCGCCACGCCGAACAGACCGGCGGCGGCGAGGATCATGATTTTCAGAACCGTCAGCGATTTCGGCGTCGCTACCGCCTCGGTGATGACGCGGGAATTGTTGATGGCGATGGTTTGCTGCTGGCTGAGTTCCTCGGCGCGGTTCAAGAAAGCCTTGTAGATGGTACGCACCGCATCCGCCTCGCTTTCCAGCTGGCGCAGCTTGATCTGTTTTTCGCCGCTGTCAAAGCTGCTGCGGGTCAGGCCGTCCAGGCGTTCGGCGAGCGCCTTGGTATTGGCGCTGGCGCGCTCGTAATTGGCCTTCATGGACTGGCGCACCCGGTCCAGTTCCTGCTCGATGGCCGCGCGCATGCTGGCCACCTGCGAGGTGATGGCGCGCAATTGCGGATGGTTGGCGCCGAGATTGGTGGTGGCCTCGGCCTGCCGGTCGAGAAGCTGCACGTAGCGATCGCGCAAAAGGCCGATGGAGGTGGATTGCACCGCTTCCGGAATGGCGCCGGATTCGATGGCCTGGATGGTCAGGTTCCGGGTCTGCTCATAGATGGCCCGCTGCTGCTCTTCCGTGCCGCGTGCCGCGATCAACTGGTCGTTCAGCCCGGCCAATTGCTGGTCGATCACCAGGCCCTTGTCGGCGGTGCTGGCAAGGCCATTATCGGACTTGAACTGTTCGACCGCCATTTCCGCCTTCAGCACCCGGTCGCGCAGTTCGCTGGCCTGGACCTGGAACGCACTGCTGGCGCGGCGGGCGGCATCGACCCGCGCCTCGTCCAGTTGCTTGAGATAGACGGAGGCGATCTTGTTGGCGATATCGGCGGCGGTCTGGGCCACCGGATGTTCGACCGTGATCGCCATGATCAGCGACTGGCCCTGCCGCTCCACCTTCATACGCTTGAAGAGGCCTGCCATGGTGGCGGCCATCACTTCGTCGTCGGTGAGGGTCGCGCCGGGCTTCGGCTTGTAGAGCGCCGGGTCCTTGGTGAGGTCGAGATCACGGATGACTTCGCCCAGGACGGCGCTGGATTGCACCACATAGATCTGGCTGTCGATGCTGGCGGGATCGGGTTGGGCGGCGGTCAACGCCGTGCGGCTTTCGCCCGCATCGGCGCTCAGCGCCTTCGGATCCAGCAGGATCTGGGTGTAGGAGGAGTAACTCGGTTTCAGGCTCAGCACATAGAAAAGCGCGCCCGCAAGACAAAGGGCTGCCGTGAGCGCAAGGATCGGCCAGCGTCTCTTCAAAATCCCCGGAATTTGAAAGATATCGATGTCCATATGTGCCAGAAACAACAGCTTCCTTCTGTTCGCAGGCGAGGCCGCTCACCCGGCACCATGGCAGGCCATGGTTAACGAGTGATAAGCATTGCCGGAATTAAGCACGAATCTTTACTAGGTTTGTGCAAGTTCAGGACGGAAACGCCCAAGAAGCTTTACCCAAAGGGAAAGCCGCACTAACGAAGATAAGCAAGAGCGCAACAAACCTCGATGGTGTCGCCAGCCCTTTCCGGGGCCGGTGACGGCCATTTTCACAGTGGATGGGCATGGTGGCTACCGGCAAGGCACAGGAGGAGCAGCAGGCACGCGCCGCCGATCTTCATCGGCCGCTTGTCGTGCAGGTCGTCAGGCAATATCTGCCCAATCGCGGCGGGCTGGAAGATGTGGTGCGCAATCTCTCCCGGCAATTGCTGGCGCGGGGTTTGCGGGTCAGGGTGGTCACGCTCGACCGGCTGTTTGCCGATCCCGGCCACGTGCTTGCGGCGCGCGAGGTTATCGACGGCGTGGAGGTGGTGCGTATTCCCTGGCGGGGCAGCAGCCGCTATCCGCTGGCGCCCGCCGTGTTTCGCCATCTGGCCGATGCGGACCTTATTCATGTGCATGGGGTGGATTTCTTTTTCGATGCGCTGGCCTTCGGGCGATGCCTCCATGGCAAGCCGATGGTGGCCACCACCCATGGCGGCTTTTTTCACACCAGCGCCCACGGCCGCCTGAAACGCATCTGGTTCAATACGGCAACTCGGCTGAGCGGGTTTGCCTACCGCGCCATCATCTGCTGCAGCGCGTCCGATCTGGCGCTTTTCCAGAAGATTCACCGCCATCGCTCTGTGCTGATCGAAAACGGCGTGGATACGCTCAAGTTCGCAGGCTTGGCCCCGAGCGCTCCCCGGCGGCGGCTGCTGACCATCGGGCGGTTTTCCCGCAACAAGCGGCTGGAGCGCCTGCTCGACGTCATGGCCGCATTGGTGGCCCGCGAACCGGACTGGCATCTCGACATTGCCGGGGCGCCATCCGATCTGACGGAAAGCGATTTGAGCGCGCTGATTGCCTCGCATGGGCTGGAGCGTCACGTCAACCTGCATGTGCGGCCGGGCGATCTCGACCTGAGACGGCTGGCGGAACAAGCCTCGCTCTTCGTCTCCGCCTCGGACTATGAAGGCTTCGGCCTTGTCGCGGTCGAGGCGATGAGCGCGGGGTTGCTGCCGGTGCTCAACGCAAACCAGGCCTATCAGGCCCTGGCCGAGCAGCATCGGGATGTGCAGCTTGCCGATTTTTCCAAGCCTGCCCGCGCGGCAGATGCGGTGGAAAAAGCCTATCGGCATCTGCTTGCGGAAGGTGAGGCGCTGCCGCAACGGCTTGTCAGCGCTGCCGCCCGCTATTCCTGGGAGGGCGTGACCGAGGCACATCTGGCGCTTTATGCAGACGCTTTGCCAAGGTCTGCCGGAAAGGCATGGGTTGGAGCCGGGGCATGAGGCTGGTGGTTCTAGAGCATAATCCGACCGGAGTGAAACGAGGATCGACAAGATTATGCTTCAAAAATAAACCGTTAGAGCGCCGATCTGATCCAGTCAGATCGAAAAGCGCTCTAACGCTTGGGCCAGTCGCGATAGCCGCGCCAGATACCGCGCGCCCAGGCTATCTTGTAGCGCACTTCGCCGAGGTCGCGCCGCGCCAGCGCCAGCGCCGCGCCCGCCAAGGGACGCAGCAGGCGATAGGCGATATGGGTGCCTGGAAATCCATGCTTTCTCAACAATGCTCCAAAGCCCGCGCCGTATTTTGCGGCGCGTTCGATGCGGCGCGGATTGTCAGTGGCGACCACCTGGTCGTGATGGACGATGAGGTCCGGCACATAGGCAAGCCGTGCCCCGCTCTCGATGGCCCGCAGCAGAAGATCGGCTTCCTCGCCGCTCTGAAAAGGTGTTTGTGCCCCCACGCCCAGCTTTTCGTCAAAGCCGCCGATACGGGCAAGCAAGGCGGCCTTCACGAAGATGCCGTTGGAATTGCCGCAGGCCAGATAATTCTGCCGGGTGATCGTGGTGCGCCGGTCGCCGGACGGGCTGACGGAGGGCTGGCCTTGCGCATCGAGGGTACGCCCGGTGACAATATCGAGACTGTCATCGGTGGAAAAGAGCGCCTTTGCGTTGGCGAGCGTTTCGTGCCGGTACCAGCAATCGTCATCGGGAAAGGCGATCAGCGGCCTTTCCGCCACCGCAATTCCGGCATTGCGCGCGCGCGACAGGCCGCGCGGCGAGCGGACATGGCGGATGGGAAAATCGGCTGCATGCTGCGCCACCAGCGGGGCCAGCCGGTCATCGGCATTCTGATCGACCAGCACCACTTCGAAATCCCGCAGGGTCTGGCTGGCGAGCGAGCGAAACAGCCGCGCCAGCGCATCGCTGCGATCCACACTGCAAACAATCAGGCTGAACACGCTTGCTCCCCTTGCTGTGGCGCATCGCCGTCACGGGCTCTCTTTCCTTACGTGACCCGCGCTACGGAAGTGTTAAAGGGTCTCTTCTATAAGACACTCAACACTCAGGCGTTCACAGCCCCTCTCACGACCCTTTCGTCTTCACGCCTTTCCGGAAGCAGGGCCGCTCTGCGCTTCGCCTGGAAATGCTCTTAAGGGATCCCTGCATGAAAACAGGCATTCTTGCCAATTCCGCCTTCAATGCCGCCGCAGGGCTGACCCTGCTGGCGACGGGCTTTGCCTGCTCCATTTTCGCCGCCCGGCTGCTGGGGCCGGAAGCCAATGGGGTCATTGCCTTTTCCGTCTGGCTTGCCGGCACGGCAGCGCTCGTGGCGGAGCTTGGCACCGGCATTCTTCTGCTGCGCATCCTGCCGCAATTGAAGGCCGAGGGCTATGGCGAGGCTGAGCGGCGCGGTTTTGCAGCCTATCTGCTCTGGCCGGTGGTAGGCGCGACGCTGCTGCTCTTGCTGTTTTATGCCATGTTTTTCTGGATTGCCGAAACGAGGCATTGGGCGGAAACCACGCCTTCGGTGCTGGTGGTGACGGCGGTGCTGTTCGTCACCCAGTCCATCGGCATGTTCACCAAGAATTACCTGATTGGCGAGCAGCAGGTGCCGGTCTTTTTCCGGATGACGCTGACGGCGGGAGCCATGCAGTTTGTTGGCGTGGTGGCCGGGGCGCTGCTTTTCGGCATCGCCGGGGCCCTGGCAGGCTATGTATTGGCCTATGCCTCGCAATGCCTCTATGCGCTGTCGCTGCTCAGGCATGCGCCGAACAGCTGCGGCATCGGCTTCAAATATCTGGTTGGCTCCTCCTTCGTGCTGTCGCTGGAGTTCATCGTGGATTCCATCTTCCTCAACCGGATCGAACTGTTCTTTCTCCAGCGTCATCAGGGCGTGGAGGAGGTGGGCTATTATGCGGTGGCCTTTTCACTGACCAATCTCGCCCTGCAACTGCCCATTCAGTTGTCCGGCAGCCTGGTGCCCTATTATTCCGAGCACCTGCAACAGAAGAAGGATGGCCGCCTGCCGGTGGAATTGTTTGCGGGCGCGGTGCGCAGCCTTGCCTATTTCACCCTGCCGATGAGCTTCGGTCTGGCGGCGATTGCCCCGCAACTGGTGACGGCGGTCTTTGGCGATGCCTTCTGGGAAAGCGGCTCCATGCTGATGTTCCTGGCGCTCAGCGTGCCGTCTGCGGTCGCCACACAGATCGCCACGCAATATCTCTTCGCCATCGACAAGGTGCGCGAGCGACTTTACGTCGGCCTGGGTGGCGCGGCGATCATGGTGGCGGGCGATCTGCTGTTGGTGCCCTATCATGGCGGGGAAGGGGCAGCCATTGTCCGCATTGTTGTCTTTACCGCCATGAGCCTTGCCATGCTGCGCTGGATGAAGTTCGAAGGTTCGCTGGCCGGGCTTGGGCTGAGCCTGCTCAAGGTGACGGCGGCCTCCATTCTCTGCGCCGTGGCAGCACTGGCGGTGCTGGCGGAACTCACGGGCCTTGCGGGTGTGGTTGTCGCGATTTTGTGCGGGGCGCTTGCCTATTTCTGTGCGCTACGCCTGTTCAGGGCGGTTCCGGCCGCCGATGCCGCCGTGCTGGACGGCATTGCCGCACGCCTGCCGGAACGTCTTGCCCGTTGGTTGCGTTTAGCGCTTTCGTTGCTGTACACCGGAGGGGCGCCGCCCCTCGAACGCCGTCGGGATGGTTAAACTTCGGGGTGGGACCGATGGATAATCCAAGCAGTGAGACAGGCATGGTAGACTGGCAGGGTCAGACCCCGGCAGCCTTGCCCATTGGCCTTCCCGACTGTTTCGGTCTCTATACGGAGGCGCGGGGCGCACCTGCCCGGCAGGCTGCGGTTCTGTTTCTTTCGCCCTGGGGCTATGAGGAACTGTGCACCCACAAGCTGTTCCGTCTCATGGCCGATGGGCTGGCAGCGCGCGGCATTGCCAGCCTGCGCTTCGATTATCCCGGCACGGGTGACGCTCTGGATGAGGTGACCAGTCTCGACTGCTGGCGAAAATCCATCCGCGAGGCGCTGTCGGCCCTTGGGCGGATGACGGGCGATGCGCCGGTTTTCCTGCTCGGCCACGGTCTCGGTGCGGCCCTTGCGCTTGTCATGGCGGATGCGTTGGGAGACCGGGTCGCGGGCGTGGTGAGCATGGCGCCGGTGGCCTCGGGCCGCGCCTATGTCCGGGAATTGCAGTTCTGGTCGCGGGTGATCGACGACGGGCTTGGCCTGCCCGAGCATGTGCGGATCACGGATCGGGTCGCGATCGGGGGTCATGCCATGCCGCCCGCCATTGCCGAGGAATTGAAGCGGTTCAACGTCTCTGCCCTGCTGCCGCAGGCCGAAAAGCCGATGCTCTTCGTGGTGCGCGGCGAGCGCCCGGCAGATGGCGATCTCACGGAGGCGGCCCTTGCCCTGAACCCTCTGGTAGAGAGGGTGGAGTATCAGGGCTATGATGCCATGGTGGCCAATCCGGCCATGGCGGTGATGCCGCGCGCCACCGCCCATGCGGTGGTGGGCTGGATCGATAGCAAGGCTTCCAAACTGCGGCGGGATCTGCGGACATCCGAGGCGCCCGCTCTCCTGGAAACCGATGGTTTTCGCGAAGAGGCCCTGCGCTTCGGCCCCCAGGGCAGGCTTTACGGCGTGCTGACCGAGCCTGCCGGCGCAAGACGCGGTGCAACGGTGCTGCTGCTCAACACCGCCTATGACCGCCATTCGGGCTGGGGACGCAACAATATCGACATGGCGCGGAAGCTTGCGCAACGCGGCATTGCCTGCCTGCGCTTCGACCCTGCCAATGTCGGTGACAGTCCGCCGCTTCCCGGCGCGCCCGAACAGGTTCTGTATTCAGAACATCAATTGCTGGATGTGAAGGCTGCGCTCGATCTGCTGGAGGCGCGCCAGCTTTTGCCAGCGCTCGCCATTGGCCGGTGCAGCGGTGGCTATCTCGCCTTCCGGGCGCTGGTTGAGGATGAGCGGATCAAGGCCGCCTGTCTTGCCAATCCCTTCGTTTTCTATTGGGACCCGTTGCGGGAGGTGGACGGCAATCTCTCCGTCGTGCCACGCTCGCTCGATACCTATCGCAAGCTGCTGGTGAGCCCGCAGACCCTGAAGCGGATCTTTTCCGGCAAGGTGGACCTGAAGAATGCGGCGCGCAATTTCGCCCGCGTCGGCTGGCGGCGCTTTCTGTTGAAAACCGGTCTCAACCATGTCGCCACGCCGGAGGCGCGGCTGGTGCACCGGGAGGTGAAAACCGCCTTTGCCCGGCTTCTTGCCCGCAACGCAAAGCTCCTGCTGCTTTATAGCGAGAACGATGTGGGGCTGGAGCATTTCTACCAGCAATTCGGCGTGGATGGCCGGGGATTGAAGCGTTACGGCAATGCGGAGATCGAGATCCTGGCGGGTGTCGATCATAATTTTTCGCCGCCAGCGGCACGGGCGCTTTATCTTGAAAGGGTGATAACGCTCGCGACTTCAGAGCGTCTGGGGTGACAGACCGAAGCCGATGACCTCGCCGCTCGGTCGTCCCTCCGTGCCGATCAGCCGGATGGAGCGGGGATGGCCGGGTGCGAGGTGAAAGAAATCCTCCTGCGGGCGGCCTTTTTCGAGCGCAATGGAGATGGATTGCACCAGCCGGTCGCTTTCCAGCCGCAGGCGCCAGCCATCATTGGCTTCTTCAAGCGCCAGCGCCACCTTAGCGGCATGGCGGGCCGCGCTGCGGCCCTGCGGAAAGTGGAAGGCCTGCGATATCAGCGTGCCGTCTGCTGCGGAAAGGGTCGCCACCGTCACGTCATGGGCCGGTGGGCCGAAGCGATAGGCATAGGTGGTATCGAAAAACGCGCCGAAGAGATCGGTGGCGTTCAGGCTATGGGCCGTGCGCGGTGACAGGCTCAACGGTTTGGTGCCCGATACGGCAGGCGTCTTGCCCTCCCGCAGGCAGGCGAGCGTCAGGGTGAGCGCGGCTTCCTGCGCCCCGTCATTGACCACATGCACGGAAAGCCCGTTCAGACCCTCATCCGTCAGGCTGACGCGGACAGGCTGAAAAGCGCGGCGTGCGGCATGCCAGACGGGCTTGGGCAGGCCGGTGGAATCGATCAGGCCCCAGCCGGGGCCGGGCAGAAGATCCTGGAAGGTCCAGATCAGCGCGCCATTGCAGCAGGAGCCGGGTCTGCGCCATTCCGCGAAGCACTCTTCCAGCACCTCGCCGGTGACGGCGCGCGCAAGATGCAGGTAGCGGGCCGGATCTTCCCGCCTGAGCCGCGCCGGATCGACCTGATAAAGCTCTGAAAGATAGTGATCGCGGATATCCTCGAAATCCCAGGAGGCGGCGCGGTCCCGCGGCACGCGAGCCTTCCAGCGCGGATCATGCACGGGCGGCACGGGCAGATGCCGGTCAAGCGTGATCTGCTGCGGTACATGCGCAAAGGCCAGGCATTCGGCGGCAAAGCGTATACCTGCGCGCCGCGCATCGCTGAGGGGACGGCAATAGGCCCCGACACCGTAATAATGGCTGACACCTTCATTGACGGTGAAGGGCAGGGGGCCGCCGGAGGGGGAGTTGCCGATATAGGGCACATCCGGACGAAGGCTGGCCGAAAGCTGCGGGAGAATGCCGTCCGTCAGCGGTGTTTTGCCTGACCCTGCGGGAAGGCCCAGCATCGCCGCCTGCTGCTCGATTTCACTGCCGCCGCACAGAAGCGCCAGCGAAGGCAAGCCCTGAAGGCCGGAGAGCAGGCCGGTGACTTCATCGCGCACATGGGCTGCGAAAGCCTCGTCACCCACCGGATAATCGTAGTTGGCAAACTGGAAATCCTGCCAGACCATCAGGCCCAGCCGGTCGCAGAGCCGGAAGAAATCCGGGCTTTCATAGGCCATGGTGCCGCCAATGCGCAGCATGTTCATGCCCGCCTCGCGCGCCATCATCAGCCAGGGGGCATAGTCTTCGGCGCTGCCGGGCAGGCGGGTAATGTCGGCATTGGTCCAGACGGCGCCCCGGCAGAAGATTTTCACGCCATTGACGATCAGCGCGAAATCCTTGCCGTCATCGCCGCGATCCAGGCGGATGCGGCGGAAGCCGGTGAGGCCGAGCGAATGGCGGGTGCCATCGAGGAGGAGTGACACGTCATGCAGAGCCGGTTCGCCATGGGTGGCGGGCCACCAGGGCTTGACGGCGGGGATGGTGAGACGGGTGGCGTAATGGCCCGCATCATCTGCCATCAGCGTGACGCTTTCACCTGCGACCGAGAGGGTGAGGCTTCGGGCCGGTCCCTGATAGGTGAAGGCTACGTCGAGAAGGCCGGTGCCGTCTTCATCGAGATCCGCCGTCAGGCGCAGGTTTTCAATGGCATGGGCCGCCGGGCGGATCAGGCTGATCGGCCGCCACGGGCCGACGGCATGAATGGAGGGGCACCAGCCCGGCATATGGCCAAGCAGCGTGGTGCGGATGAGCCTCAGCCCCTGGCTGTCCATCATCTGCGGACGCCAGCGGGCGCGGGGGCCGCGTTTTGACAGAAGCGGATCGAGGGCGCGGAAGCAGAGCGCGAGGTCATCCTCGCCGGTCAGTTCCAGTGGCAGGTCCCGCGGCTCGAACATGCTTTCAATAGTAAGCTCAAGCTTACCATTGAGCCAGATTTCAGTGATGCTCGCCAGACCCTCGAAACGCAGCAGGGCAGGTCCGGGAGTCTCGCCCTTCAAACTGCGGAAATACCAGGCATCCTTGCCATGCAGCGGCACCGGATGGTCCGGATCGAACAGCCCGGCCTTCGCCAGCGCCCCAGCAACGGTGCCGGGAACGGGAGCGGCAAGGCGGGCGGCGGCACGGTGAACGGTGTCAGGCGTCTCATGGGCGCCAGCCTCCGTCAGAAGCAGGGTCCAGCCTGCCTCCAGCGGGCGAATATCGGCGTCCAGAAAGAGTGTCATGTCGTGAAGCCTGTTTACGCGTGGCTTTCCAGCCCTTCCATCAGCCTGTCCCACGCCTCGGCGGCGGGGTCAAGAGCGGTCGCAAGCGGCTCGAACTTCTTGCGCGTCACCGCCCGGGCAAGCTGGAACTGCACCGATTTCGCCACTTCCGAAATCTTCAGCGCGTGAGCCTTTTGCGCCTCGAAACGTGCTTCATCCAGCCAGTCGAGATGGGCGGCGAGAAGCTCGAAATTCGCGCCCACCTGCCGCAGCGTGTTGAAAGCATATTTGTGGAAGAAGCCGAAGGGGCGTTCCGCCACGGCCTCCACCTGCCGGGGAAAGATGACGGCAAAGGCGGCAATCGGGTTTGCTTTCGGGCGGCGGCCAAGATGGGCGGTAAAGAGCCGCTCGGCCTCTTTCCGCAGATGCGCATCCGAGGGAAGCTTTTCCGGCAGTTTGGCAAATTCCGTATAGGGCAGGAAGGGCGGCCAGCCTTCCGGGGCATTGTGCTGGAAAAGCCCGTCGAAATCCTCGCCTTGAAGCGAAAAGAAACCGCCATTGTGGAAATAATCCATGGAGCGGTTTTCAAGGTCCAGCCGGTTGATGCCAACCGTGGTCTTGCCATGCTCCTGACGGTAACCGACGCCGCGCGTATCGGGCATGTAGAAACTGTCCATTTCCACAAGGCAGAGCCGCCCACGGGCGATCTGCTCGGTCACATGCGCTTCGACGCTGTCGAAGATTGCCAGTTCCGTCACGCGGATGCCATAGAGGCTTTCGAGATCCTCCAGCGGCACCTTGAAGAAGGTGAACTGGTCGCCCTCGAAATCCTGGATCAGCGTAAAGCCCAGCATGGCCTCCGGCGCGGTTTTCAGCGCCGAAAGCACCTCGATCCACAGATCGGCATAGCAATTGGTTTCCGGCCACATTCTGTCCGCTGAATGCAGGGCATGCGGTTGGTAGGAGGCCGGATCAAGCGGCAGGACGGAGCGCACGCTCAGCCCCACAGCGCCTTGCGGACCTGTTCCGGCCACGCCTTCACATCCAGCCCGTGATGGTGGAACAGCGCCAGTGCGATGCGCTCCAGCCCGAAGCCGACGCAGGCGGTGTGCGCCACCGATCCATCTTCCAGATTGAGCCCCCATTTGAGGCCAAACGCATCCTGATGGTAGTTGAAGCTCATGCAGGCGGTGGGCTTGGTGGTGGAGGTGATGGGGATCAGCAGTTCGAATTTCAGGTTCTGGTCGCGCTGGTTGTTGGCCAGCATCTTGCCCGCCCGGCCAAAGAAGGGATCGTTGGCCACATCGATCTCCACCGGGAGACCCACCTCTTCCATCATCTTCAGGCCACGATCCATCCAGAGCTGACGGAAATCGGTGACGTGTTTTTCGGTGCCCATGCAGACATATTCGCGCATGCGGAACAGTTGCTGGCGGGCCGGATCGGTGGAGGGTTCATGGCGGAAGCAATAGGATTGCAGATCGAACAGCCCGCCCGTGGCAGGCAGCGCGCCGCGCTTGGCAACCGTCGGGTAAAGCGGATAGCAGGCGGCGGGCGTCAGCACGATGTCCGTTGCCTTCTGCTCCTTCGTCCAGTCCTCGTCGGCATCCATGCATTTCAACAGGCTGATATGGTCCAGCTCATTGCCGCAGAAGCTGTGCACGGTGCCGGCCAGCTGCGGAAAGCTTTTCATATAGCCGCTTTTTTCAAAATAGGCGCGGTTCATGCCGGGCGGAAAGCGGATGGCTTCTGCCCCATCAGCGCCGCCAAAACGGTCGATCAGCCGCTCGAAGGCGGCAATCACATCCTCGAACTGGCCGCTGCGGCCATAAAGACCATCGACGCCCGTATCGATCAGCAGACCGGAATCGAACAGCCGGTCGAGAAAACTGACTTGAGTATCCATTGACGCTTACCCCAGCAATCGCGTGTCGAGTTTATGGACCAGCAGCATGTTGGACGTGTTGCCCAGAATGCGGTCGTTGGAAATCATCAGCCGGGCCGAATGCGCATCGCGGAGATGGCGGCCAAGGCTGTAAGGCGTGCCGTTCTTGTAGCCCAGAATGCCGCAGATCAGCATGGCCTGGTTGATGATGTCGATGATCGTCTCGGACGAGGCGAGCTTGACATTGTTCATCGCCACCGAAAAGCCGAAGGAGGAGAGGCGGTCGCCATCATGGCGGGCCTCTTCATAGGCTTTCAGCGCGGCCACGACATTGGAGCGCACCATCTGCAACAGGTTGGCCACTTCGGCAAGCCTCAGCGCGCCGGGCGGCACGGTGCCGGGGCTTTTGCGGGCCGCAGCACGCACGAAGCTCTGGGCCCGCGCCACCGCATCGACCGCAATGCCATACCACACGCCGCTCCAGAGAATATGCGAGGCGGCCAGCATGGATTGCGCGGCAATTTCTGCAAAGGGCTTGGGCAGGATCTGTTCGGCGGGTGCTTCCCCCTTGAAGAGAAAGCCGTCGGAACGGGTGCCGCGCATGCCGAGCGTGTCCCAGTCCACCGTCTTTTCCAGCGTGTACTGGCCCTTGAGAAAAACGGTCATCACCTGATCGGAGGGGGCTGCATCCTTATGGGCGCGGGAGGTGATCAGAATGGCATCGGCTTCCGAGCCGTAGGAAATGACGGTGGCGTCCTTTTCCAGCCGGCAGATGCCGTCTTCCACGGCGATGGCGCAGATGGAATTGCGCAGATTGCCGCCGATCCCGCCTTCGGTGGTGGCCGAGCCCAGCAGCAATTGCTCGGCAGCCACACGGCGCATGAAGCCGCGCTGCCAGTCATTGTCCTCGGCATGTTCCACCAGGCTCGAACACTTGATGTGGTGCATGGCAAAGATCATGGCGCTGGAGGCGCAGGCCTGGCCCAACTGGCTGCACAATTCGGCAATGACGGCAAAACCGGCGCCTTCGCCGCCGAGTTCGGCGGGGATCTGAATGCCGAGCAGCCGCTCGGCCTTCAGGGCATTTACCGTTTCCCGCGGAAAGCGGCCTTCGCGGTCCACGCTGTCGGCATGGGCGGCGGCAATGCTGGCGACCCGCCCCATCCGGGCGGCAAGATCGCTGGCGGGGGGCAGGGGAAGGGTCATCAGGCGACCTTCCGGTCGCCGAGGATCTGGCCGACCACCCGCTCTATTGCCTCGATGGAGGCAAAGGACTTGCGGTTCAGCAGATGATCGGGAAATTCGATGTCGAAGGCTTCCTCAAGCGCCAGCATCACCTGCACCGAGGCAAAGGATGTCAGGCCCAGCGCATAGAGATCGGCATCGGCGGCAATATCGGCGGCCGGGACCGGCAGCCCGCCGACCTTGCCCAAAAGAGTGCGAATAGTCTCGCTCATTCCTGACCCCTTCCCTCATGGAATTGTTCTTGTCGCGGTGGGATATACAAGAGAAAGCGTAAGATTACGCTAAAGGCACCGCTCAAACTTTCATTGACCTGTACATCTTTCATACAGGCTCCCTGAGATTTCAAGGGGTTCATGCCGTTCATGTTAGGGTATGGTTAAGTATAAAGGCTGCCGTGTACAGGCATGCTGCATTTCTCTGGACATGACAGGTGGCAAAACAACAGCTTACAGCCTGGTCTTCGAGGCGAATAACGGCGAAGGCGTCAGGCGCGCGGATAGAGATGGCTTTCTCCGCGGAAATCCGTCAGCACATGGCCTTCCGGATCTTCCAGAATGCTGGAGGCGGCAATCGGCACTTTTCCGTGACCGCCGGGAATATCCAGCACATAGGTGGGCTGGCAGAGGCCCGAGACATGGCCGCGTAGCTGCCGCACCAGCGCCTGACCTTCCGTAACTGACAGGCGAAAATGGCCGGTGCCGGGGGCAAGATCCGGATGGTGCAGATAATAGGGGCGAATGCGAAGCTCCACGAAGGTTCGCATCAGCTCTTTCAGCACGCTCACATCGTCATTGATGCCCTTGAGCAGCACCGTCTGGCTGAGAAGTCCGAAACCTGCGGCATGAAGCCGCTGAATGGCGGCCCGGGCTTCTTGGGTCAGTTCGCGCGGGTGGTTGGTGTGGATGGCGATATAGACGGTCTTCTCCGAGGCCTTCAGGGCCTCGATCAGCCGCGCGTCGATGCGAGGCGCATCCACCACCGGCACGCGGCTGTGAAACCGCACGATTTTCACATGTTCTATGGCCTTCAACCCCTCCATGATGGCGGTGAGGCGGCGCGGCGACAGGACCAGCGGATCGCCGCCGGTCAGGATCACCTCCCAGATCTCGTCATGGGCGGCGATATAGGCAAGCGCCTGCCGCAATTCGTCCGGCGACAGTGTGCCATCGCCCTCCGGCCCTACCATTTCACGGCGAAAGCAGAAGCGGCAATAGACGGGGCAGCTATGGGTGGCCTTCAGCAGCACCCGGTCCGGATAGCGGTGCACGATGCCGGTGACGGGGCTGTGGGCATGGTCGCCGATCGGGTCGGCGCGCTCCTCGTTGCGGGTCACAAGTTCCCGCCCATCCGGCACGAATTGCGCGGCAATGGGATCGCTCGCATCTAAGCGGTCGATCAGCGCCAGCATGGAGGGGGTGATGGCCACGGCGTAGCGCTTCGCCACCGTTTCCAGTTCCGCCTGCCTGTCCTGCGAAACCAGACCTGCCCCGGCAAGCTCGCCGATTGTCTTCAGTGTTTTTGCGCTCATGCATCCGGCTCCGCCACGGGCGCCCAGAGCACATGCTCGATGCGCGGCGCCCCGGTTGCCAGCATCACCAGCCGGTCAAAACCGAGCGCAATACCGGAGGCTTCCGGCATGATGGCGAGGGCTGCGAGAAAATCCTCGTCCAGCGGGTAGCGTTCGCCGTAGATGCGGGCCTTTTCCGCCATTTCCGCCTCGAAGCGGCGGCGCTGCTCGCCGGCATCCGTCAGTTCACCGAAGGCATTGGCCAGTTCCACGCCGCAGGCGTAAAGCTCGAAGCGCTCCGCCACGCGGGGATCGCGCGGCGAGGGCCGGGCAAGGGCTGCTTCCGCCACCGGATATTCATCGAGAATGGTCGGACGGCCAAAGCCCAGATGCGGCTCTACCTTTTCCACGATGACCCGGCTGAAGAGATCGGCCCAGCTATCGTCTTCTGCCACGCGCAGACCGTTTGCCCTCAGTTGTGCGGCCAGCGCCTCGCGGTCCGTTTCGCCGCCGATGGAGATCGTGGCGAGAAGATCGATGCCCGCGTGACGGCGGAAAGCCTCCGCCACGCTCAAGCGCTCCGGTTCGGCAAAGGGGTCGCAGGCGCCGCCGCGAAAGTGAAAGGCTTTGGTGCCGGCGGTTTCAGCGGCAAGACGCATGAGGGCGGCACTGTCCTCCATCAGTTGCTCATAGGTTTCGCCAACGCGATACCATTCCAGCATGGTGAATTCCGGGTGGTGCAGCGGTCCGCGCTCGCGGTTGCGATAGACATGGGCAAAGCAGGCAATCCGCTTTTCCCCGGCGGCCAGCAGCTTCTTGCAGGCAAATTCCGGCGAGGTATGCAGGTAAAGCGGCTGGGCGCGCCCGTCATGGCCGATGGCCTCGGTACCGAAGCCGTGCAGATGCGCCTCATTGCCGGGCGAGATCTGCAAGGTGGCGGTATCCACTTCCATAAAGTCCTGAGCGGCGAAGAAGCCGCGAAAGGCTGCCTGAATGGCATTGCGGCCGATGAGAAAGGGCCTGCGGTCGGCATGCACCGAGGGCGTCCACCAGGGAGAGGCAGAGGGGCGCTTTTCGGTCATGGCGCGGCTTTCGTCCTTCTTGTCCCGGCAGTGCGGCGAAATGAGCGGTGACGGGCTGGCTATTTCGGCAAAATTAGGTTAGGTGCCCGCCATGAATTTCATTGCATGTCCAGCGGGCGCGGGCCGTCCTTTACGACGTGCAAGGCTAAGATACAAGCTTGCGCAGCAAGGCGGGAACCGGGTTTCACGCCGCGCGGGCCGGAAAACAAAAGGATAACCGCATGGTCAAGATCATCGCCTCCTCCGTCCGCAAGGGCAATGTTCTGGAAGTGGAAGGCAAGCTCTACGTCGTTCTCACCGCCCAGAACTTCCATCCGGGCAAGGGCACGCCGGTTACGCAGGTGGATATGCGCCGCATCGTCGATGGCGTGAAGGTGTCGGAGCGCTGGCGCACCACCGAACAGGTGGAGCGCGCCTTCGTGGAAGACGTGAACTTCCAGTTCCTCTATGAAGACGGCGAAGGCTTCCACTTCATGAACCCGGAAAGCTATGATCAGGTCGTGGTCGATGCCGATACCATGGGCGACCAGAAGGCCTATCTGCAGGAAGGCATGACCTGCATTCTCTCCATCCATGAAGGCGTGCCGCTGGCAGTCGAACTGCCGCGTCACGTCACGCTGGAAATCGTTGAGACCGAGCCGGTCGTGAAGGGCCAGACGGCCTCTTCCTCCTACAAGCCCGCCATTCTCTCCAACGGCCTGCGCACCATGGTGCCGCCGCATATCGATGCCGGCACCCGCGTGGTGATTGCCACGGAAGACAATTCCTACGTGGAACGCGCCAAGAACTAAAGCATTTTCAGGAAAAGTGGGAACCGGTTTTCCGTCCGGAAATGCGAAAACAAAAAAGCATTTCCAGGAAAAGTGGGAACCGGTTTTCGGTCCGGAAATGCTTAGAACACTATAAAGTCTGACAGAGATCCTTGTGAAATGAACTGGGCCGGCAGGTTTCCCTGCCGGCCCTTTTTGTGCGGGTTTGGAGGGTCTTCAGTTTTGATTCAACGAAAAGCCTCCCGTTGTTGCAGAGCTCGTGGCAGGAGGCTTTTCGCGGTAGATCAGTGGGCTGGCTGCAAGCGCTCCTGACGTTCGAGAGCCGCAATCTGCCCCGACAGGCTGAGCCTGAGCATGCGCAAATTGCGAAGACGTAAACCATCAGGCCTTGGTTTGCGTTCTTCGTCGCTGATCCTGGCCAGCAGGATGGAGTGACGGGTCTTGAGGGCGTTCAGCAGGGCTTTCATACAGCCTCCTTTCTACGCCTCTGATGTGGCCTGTCCTTGCCGATTGTTCCAATTCATTGATAATATTGTTCCGATAGTTTTTCTCTATGGGGTTTAAGCCAGATGCCTTTTCGTCCAAGCCATCGTCAGCTGGAATATCTGGTGGCCTTGGGGGAAACCGGGCATTTCGGCGAAGCGGCCCGGCGCTGCAATGTGTCGCAGCCGACGCTGTCCGTGCAGGTGGCGCTTCTGGAAAAGCAATTGGGCGCGCAACTGATTGAGCGTGCGCCCGGTCAGATCACGCCGACGCCGGTGGGGGCCGAAATCATCGCGGCGGCGCGCATCATTCTGGCAGGGCTTGATGACATCAAGGTGCTGGCTGCCAGTGCGCGCAGCCATCTGGGCGGGGTGATGCGGCTGGGGGTCGTTTCCTCCTTCGGGCCTTATTTCCTGCCCTATCTTCTGCCCACTCTGCATGCCCGCCATCGCGAGCTGAAACTCTATATCCGCGAGGATCGCCCCCGTGTGCTGGAGCAGGCCGTGCAGGCCGGTGAGGTGGATTGCGGTCTCGGCCAGCAGCCCGACGATCCGGACACCTTCTGCTTTCAGCCGATCTGCCGGGAAGTCATCTATCTCGGTGTCCACCGCGATCATCCCCTGGCCCGTCAAACCGTGGTGCCGGTGGAAGCGCTGCGCGGCGAGCGGCTGCTGACGCTCGGGCGCGGTCACCGTCTGCTGGACGATGTGCGGGCGCTGGCCAGTCTTTCCGGCGCGACGCTGACGGATGATTACGAAGGCACCAGCCTGGATGCCTTGCGGCAGATGGTGTCGATCGAAATGGGCCTGTCGCTGTTCCCGGAGCTTTACGTCCGCTCCGAAATGGCCCGCGAGGAGAATGTGCGGCTGTTGCGGCTGCAAGGCTGGCCGGGCGAGCGGGTGATCGGTTTCTACTGGCGGCGGATCAGTGCCCGCAAGGCGCATTTCGAAGCCTTGGCGTCCTTGGGGGAAGCGGTGGCACGCGATCTCTTGAAGCGGAAAGATGGAGAGCTTCCTCCTCCATCATGACCAGCTTACGCGAGGCGATTTATATATAGACGAAATCAATACCCGTAATTTATAAATTCAATTCTGTCCCGTGCCGTTTTGTGCGATAGTGGCCTCCCGCCCGGAGAGGAGACTGGGTGGGAGCGGGAAGGTGAGCCGGCGTCCGCTTTTCCCGAACCTGCTGTGGAGGAGGCTCGAGAGCGACTGTGATTATCGTTACCTATGCGGATATCGCAGAAAACGCGTTGCAAGCGGATCTTTATCTGCCGGAAGGAGAGGGACCGTTTCCCTTGATCCTCGGCGTTTCCGGCGGCGGCTGGATAAGGGGCCATCGCGGCGCTTTGAGTGCCTGGGGTTCTTTCTTCGCCCGGGCCGGGTTTGCTTTCGCCAGCGTCGATTATCGGCGGGCAAGCGCCGAAACACCGGCTTTTCCCGGCAATGTCGAGGATGTGGCTGCCGCCCTGCGTTTTTTTACCGAGGCCGGGCGCGAGCATGGCATCGATCCGCAACGGATTGCTGTTCTGGGTGTTTCGGCGGGTGCGCATCTCGGCGCGCTGGCAAGCCTTTCGCCCGCCTTCAATTGCCCTGTGCCGAAAGCCTTTGCCGGGATCTACGGGGTCTATGATCTTCTGGCCCATTGGCAGGCGGATCGGGCAGTCAACAGCGTGACAGCGATGGATAAGACCGAGTGTCTGCTGGGCGTCAAACCCTTCGCCAATCCGCTGATCTACCATCAGGCCTCGCCGTTGCGGCAGATCACCTATGATCGCGCCATGCCGGTCTTTCTCTGCTGGGGACATGTTGACCGCGAGGTCGCGCCGGAGCAGTCCGCAGCCTTTGCCGTGGCGCTTCGCCAGGCGGGCTATCCGGTGACGGCGGTGGAGCTGCCGGATGCCGCGCATCTGTGGTTTTCCGAGGAGGCGCCGGACGCGCCCGGCAGCTTTTCCGCCCGCATCGCGCCCGCCCTGCTGCGCTTTTTCCGCCGTGTTTTGACGGCCTGATCCGAACAGAACGATGAATGTGTTGAAAGGATAGATGTCATGTCGCAATCCGAAACCGCCACCCGCCTGCCCGGCAAGGCCATTCCCTATGTACTGCGCCAGGGTCAAGGGGATGTTTTCGTCGTGGCCGGACAGGTAGTTCGCGTGCTGGCGGGGCGTGAGGAAACCCAGGGCGGCTATGGCGCCGTGGTCTGCGAAGCCACGCTCGACCGCCAGCCGATTCCGCTGCATTTTCATGAGCGTGAGCATGATACCTGGTTTTGCACCCGTGGGCGCCTTCGCGTCTGGGCCAATGGTGTTTCGCGCATTCTGACGGAGGGCGATTTTGCCTATGTCCGGCCCTATGATGTGCATTCCTACCAGTCGGTTGCGCCCCGCACCCAATTTTTCGGCATTGTGGCGCCGGGCGGTTGGGAAGGATTTTTCGGCAATGCGGGCAGCGAGTGGCATGAGCCGGGTCTGCCGCCCGTCAACCATCCCTTCGATTTTTCGCGGATGGGCATGAGCATGCAGTGCTTCGGCGTGATGCGCGTGCCGGAACAGGTCTATGCCGAGGTGACCTCAGGCGATGAGACCGATCGCGCCCTGCCGACAGAGCCCAAGTCCTATGCCCTGCAGGCGGGCTATGGTCCGCGCCATCGCCTTGCCGGTCATCTGTCCACCCAGGTGCTGTCCCCCGGCCTGTGCGATGGTACGGTGGATATGCGCACCATTGAAGCCGGTCATGGTGCGGTGATGCCAGCGCTCGCACATGCCCGCACCCATGTGACGCTCTACCTTCTGGAAGGGGCCTTGCGTCTGACGCTGAACGGCGAAAGCCATGATCTGCGGCCAGGCGATTTCGCCAATATTCCGGCCGGAACCGCCTATGCCACCGAAGTAACCGGCGTGGCGGCGCGCTGGCTGTTGAGCGGCGCCAATGGCGAGGGTCTCTCGCTTTGGGATGAATTGGGCGAAGCCACGGAGGAATTCACCTTCGCGCCTGCCGCCGGTGATGGCTGGGCGGCGCTGGCGCAAGCCGCTGCCAAGGCCGATGTCAGGCGCGCGGCCTGATCAATGGGGCATAAAAATGCCCCGCCTGATACAGGCGGGGCTTCAGACCTCAGGCGATACCGCCCAGGCACATATATTTGATCTCGGTATAGTCATCGATCCCGTATTTCGAGCCTTCGCGGCCAAGGCCGGATTGCTTGATGCCGCCAAAGGGCGCGGTTTCGGTGGAGATCAGGCCGGTATTGATGCCGACCATGCCATATTCCAGGGCTTCGGCCACCCGGAAGACCTTCGCCATGTCGCTGGCGTAGAAATAGGAGGCAAGGCCGAATTCGGTGTTGTTGGCCATTTCGATCACCTCGTCTTCCGTCTCGAAGCGGAAGAGCGGCGCGACGGGGCCAAAGGTTTCCTCGCGCGCCACCTTCATCTCGGTGGTCACCTCGGTGAGGATGGTGGGCTGGAAGAACAGCTCTCCCGCCTCTGCCGGTTCGCCGCCCAGTTCCACCTTGGCGCCCTTGGAGAGCGCGTCGGCAATGTGTTCCTTGACCTTTTTCACGGCATTGGCGTCGATCAGCGGGCCGGTGGTCACGCCCTCGGCGAAGCCGTCGCCCACCTTGAGCCCCTTGACCTTTTCCTTCAGCTTGGCGGCAAAGGCATCGTAAACGCCGGACTGCACATAGATGCGGTTGGCGCAGACGCAGGTCTGCCCGGCATTGCGATATTTCGAGATCATCGCGCCCTCGACGGCGGCATCCAGATCGGCATCGTCAAAGACGATGAAGGGAGCGTTGCCGCCGAGTTCCAGGCCAAGCTTCATGATCTGGTCGGCACCCTGGCGCATGAGAATGCGCCCGACATTGGTGGAGCCGGTAAAGGTGATCTTGCGCACCTTGTCGTTTTCGGCGAATTCCTTGCCGACAGTGGCGGCATCGGTGGCCGTCAGCACCGAAAACAGCGCCGGATCCAGCCCTGCGCGCTCGGCCAGAATGGCCATGGCCAGCGCCGAAAGCGGCGTCTGCGCCGCAGGCTTGGAGACCATGGCGCAACCGGCGGCAAGGGCAGGCGCCACCTTGCGGGCCAGCATGGCATTGGGGAAGTTCCAAGGCGTGATGGCGCCCACCACGCCGACGGGCTGCTTGATCACCAGGATGCGCTTGTCCTGCTGATGGCCGGGAATGACATCGCCATAGACGCGTTTTGCCTCTTCCGCAAACCATTCCACATAGGAAGCGCCATAGAGGATTTCGCCGCGTGCTTCCGGCCAGGGCTTGCCCATCTCGGTGGTCAGAATGGTGGCAAGGTCATCGGCATTTGCAACCATCAGGTCGTTCAGCTTGCGCAGCACGCCGGCGCGCTCCTTGCCGGTCTTCTTCGCCCAGGCCTTCTGGGCCTTGTAGGCGGCGTCGATGGCCTTCACCACCTCGGCCTTGCCAAGATCGGGAAGGGTGGCAATCACTTCGCCCGTGGAAGGATTGGTGACGTCGAAGGTCTTGCCGTCGGCGCTGGCCGAGGTCCAGTCGCCGCCGACAAGGGCCTTGTCGGTGATCAGCGTCGGGTCCTTGAGCTTTGCAGTCAGGGCAGGGGAAATGGTCATGGGTCAAGCCTCCGCGGCTACGTCTCTGATCGAGGCTTCGATGATATCGAGCGCCTCATTGAACACCTCGTCCTGAATGGTGATCGGGGCGAGGAAGCGAATAACGTTGCTGTACACGCCGCAGGTCAGCAGAATGAGGCCCTTTTCCAGTGCCTTGACCCGAACGGCATTGGTAAAATCCGCATTCGGCCTATCGGTTCCCGGCACGCCGAATTCCACCGCATTCATGAAGCCGGGGCCGCGAATGTCGATGATCTGCGGGAATTCCGCCCGCAGGCTTTCCAGCCGCTGCTTCAGCCGCGCGCCCAAATGGTTGGCGCGGTCGATCAGCTTTTCCTCCTCGATCACGTCCAGCACCGCATGGGCGGCGGCAATGGCCAAGGGGTTGCCGGCATAGGTGCCGCCCAGGCCGCCGGGGCCGGGCGCATCCATCAGCTCGGCACGGCCGGTGACTGCGGATAGCGGGAAGCCGCCGGCCAGGCTCTTCGCCATGGTGATCAGATCCGGCTGCACATCGTAATGCTCCATGGCGAACAGCTTGCCGGTGCGGGCAAAGCCGGTCTGCACCTCGTCGGCCACCAGCAGAATGCCATGGGCATCGCAGATCTCGCGCAGCGCTTTCATCAGGGCACGCGGCACATCGTAAAAGCCGCCCTCGCCCTGAACCGGCTCGACGATGATGGCGGCCACACGCTTGGGATCGACATCGGCCTTGAACAGCTTGTCGAGCACGTCCAGCGAGGTCTCGACGCTGATGCCATGCAGTTCCAGCGGGAAGGGCACATGGAAGACATCACCCATCATCGGGCCGAAACCGACCTTGTAGGGAACGACCTTGCCGGTGAGCGCCATGCCCATGAAGGTGCGGCCGTGAAAGCCGCCGGTAAACGCGATGACAGCGGAGCGGCCCGTGGCACAGCGGGCGATCTTGATGGCGTTTTCCACCGCTTCCGCGCCGGTGGTGGCGAAGATCGTCTTCTTCTCGAAATTGCCGGGCGTCAGCGTGTTCAGCCGTTCGGCCAGCGCGACGTAATTTTCATAGGGCACGACCTGATGGCAGGTATGGGTAAAGCGGTCGAGCTGCTTCTTCACCGCATCCACCACCTTCGGATGGCGATGGCCGGTGTTGAGCACGGCGATACCACCGGCGAAATCGATATAGCGGCGGCCTTCCACATCCCAGATCTCCGAATTTTCGGCCTTGTCGGCATAGATCTGGGTGGTCATGCCCACGCCGCGCGAAATGGCGTCGTTCTTGCGGGCGGAAATCTCGGTATTCAGCATGGAAGGTCCCTCTGTCGGTCGTCTTCTGATGGTGGGCTTGATGATTGCTCGAAAAAACTCTACATTTTTTCTGTAGGTTTGCAACCGAGTTTGTTCGGGAAAAAGGGTGACCCGTCTCTGTTTTTCTGAACCGGCTCTGCCAACCTGAATGGGCGGAGCTTGGGGGCTGGAATATTTCGGCATTCCCTTGATAAGAAGGTGCCATGAACGATATTCGCTACAAGATCGCGGAGGCTGCCCGCATTGCCGGTGTCTCCGCCTCGACGCTGAGGCTCTGGGAAGATCACGGCCTGATCGAGCCCTTGCGCACGACTTCCGGCCAGCGGCTTTATGATGCGGCCCATATCGAGCGTCTGAAACGGATCAGCTGGCTCAGGGCCGAAAAAGGGCTCAATCCGGCGGCCATCCGGGAAAGCCTGAAGCCGCAGGCGACCGATGAGCCCGAGGAGGATGGCGACCTTGAGGATGGCGGCGACATCGATCCGCCAATCGGCATCAAGCTTCGGCGCTTGCGGCGGGAGGCGGGCAAGACGCTGGAGGCCGTGGCAGGCGCGACCGGCCTTTCCGTTTCGCTGCTCTCCACCTTCGAGCGGACGTCGCAGGGGCTTTCCTTCACGGCCCTGCATGAACTGGCGCGCCATTTCGGCACGACGATTGCTGCCCTCAACGGCCAGGAACAGCGGCTGACGCGCGAATCGCTGATCCGTTCCGGGCGCTGGACAAGTTGGCCAGCCACCACGACAGGCGTCACCATTCAGGTGCTGGCCGAGGGACGTAACCAGATGGAATGCCATCGCTTCCAACTGGCGCCCGGCGCCTCCAGCGAAGGCGCCTATCAGCACGAGGGGGAGGAGTTCATCCATGTGCTGTCGGGTAGTCTGGAAATCGTGCTGGATGGCGACCAGTTCTTCGTGCTGCAGGGCGGCGATAGCTTCTATTTCGAAAGCCAGCGCCCGCATTCCTGGCGCAACCTTTCCGACGGCGAGACGGTGCTGTTGTGGATAAATACGCCGCCGACTTTCTAGGGTGTGTGGGTATTCAGCTTTGGGCGGGCTGCAAACGGCAATTTCCTGCGCTTCCGGTGCTCATGTACCTTAAGTACACTCCGCTCCGGTTCTCGAAAATTACCGTTTTCGCCTCACCCAAAACTGAATCCCCACACACCCTAAAGCATTTCGAGGAAAAGTGGGAACCGGTTTTCGTATCATCCACCGCAAAACAAAAACCCGGCAGCGTGAGCAGCCGGGTTTTCTCATTTTAATAATCGCCTTGCAGCTTATTTTGCTGCAGCAACCTTGTTGGTCGGCACGCCCGGCACCTGGGCCTGCGGGGTGCGCAGCAGAACGGAGTCCACCGAACCATTGAAGGCGTAACCGCCGCCGACGGCGACATTGAGCGTCACGTAATCGCTGGCCATGGTCTGGATGGCTTCGGCAAGGCTCGCCTTGGCGGTCGTCCAGTTGCGCTGGGCGTCCAGAACGTCGAGCAGCGATGACGCACCATCCTTATAGGATGCCGTCGAAAGCTGCAGGGCTTCTTCGTAGGACTTCACGTAGGCGCGGTTGGCAGCCACGGCGCGGGCATCGCGGTTATAAGCGGCAAGCGCCTTCTCCACGTCTTCCACGCCATTCAGCACGGCCTGCTTCCAGGCGAGATATTTCTCGCGGGCCACCGATTCGGCGCTCTTGACATTGGCGCGCAGCGTGCCGCCATCGAAGATCGGCAGGGTGAGCGACGGGCCGAACGACCACGTATTGGCCGTGCCGGAGCGGTCGTTGCGGTGGGTGTAGGACGGCGAGATCGAGCCGCTGAGCGTGATGCTCGGCAAGAGCTTCGCCTTGGCGACGCCGATGTCGTAAACCGCAGCGGCCAGTTCGCGCTCGGCGGCGCGTACGTCTGGACGGTTGCGAACCAGATCGGCGGGAACGCCGGTAATGGCCGTGCGGCGGGCCACCGGCTGCGGCGCCCCCTTCTTCAGGTCGGCGATCAGCGTCGAGGCCGGAAGGCCCAGCAGCGTCGAGATCTGGTAGGCATTGCTGTAGAAGCTTGCCTCAAGACCCGGAATATCGGCGAGCGTGGAGTTCACGAGACCTTCGGCCTGGGCCACGTCGAGACGCGAGGCAGCGCCCGCTTCAAGCTGCAGCTTGGTCAGCTCCAGCGTTTCGCGGCGGGACTTGACGGCCTCGTTGGCGATGGCAACGCGCTGCTGATAGTAACGGGCGTTGATATAGGCCGTGACCAGCGTGTTGAGGAAGGTCAGGCGGGCCGTATCGACATTGTCGTAGGCTTCGTCCAGCTGCGCCTTCGCGGCCTGCTTGGAGCGGCGATATTCGCCCCAGAGATCGAGCAGCCAGGAGGCAGACAGCGTGCCGGATGATTCGGAGGTTTGCGGGGTCGAGTTGTAGCCGCCATTGGTCTTGCTGAGCGACTGGCTGGCGCTGGTGGTCAGCTGCGGCAGAGAGCCTGCACCGGCAGTGATGACGGTGGCGCGGGCCTGCTCGATTCGCTCCAGCGACTGCAGGATGTCGAGGTTCTGCTCGATGCCCTGGTTGACCAGCTTGTCGAGGCGGGGATCGTTGAAGGCGGTCCACCACTTCACGGTGGACACATCTCCGGCCGACGTGCCGCCGCCCTCGTTGAATTTAGCAGGAAGCGCCGTCTGGGGAGGAGTATGTTCCGGGCCCATGACACAGCCCGATAGGAACAGCATGGCGAGAGGCGCTGCTATGCGTACGGAGACCATTTAGTTTTTCCCTGTTTCTCATCAGTCTGGCGGATATGGAATGAGTCCATTCCGTCCACCCCCTTATTCACCAGATTGCCGCGTCCTCCCGGGCGCGGCAATTTTTCTTTAACCTAACGGTTTTCCTCAGGCTATGACAGTGCCTTGCGGGATTTTCCCCGGCTCGAAACCTTGCGAATGATCACAAAAAACGAGGGAACGAAGAAAATTCCGAGGAGTGTTGCAGAAAGCATACCACCCAGCACGCCGATACCGATGGCGTTCTGCGCCGCTGAGCCAGCTCCGGTTGCGATTGCCAGCGGCACGACGCCCAGAATGAAGGCCAGCGAGGTCATGACGATGGGACGCAAACGCAGGCGCGCCGCTTCCAAAGTCGCCTCCACCAGGCCCAGCCCATGCTCCTGCCGCTCCTTGGCGAACTCCACGATCAGGATGGCGTTCTTTGCCGCAAGACCGATGGTCGTCAGCAGGCCCACCTTGAAGTAGACGTCGTTGGACTGGCCCAGGAAATGCGCCGCCAGCAAAGCCCCCAGCACGCCCACCGGCACGGCCATGATGACCGAGAACGGAATGGACCAGCTTTCATAAAGCGCCGAAAGGCAGAGGAAGACGATCAGCACCGAAAGTGCATAGAGCAGCGGTGCCTGCGAGCCGGACAATCTTTCCTGATAGGAAATGCCTGTCCAGGCCACGGTGTAACCGCCGTCGAGCTGCGAAACGAGGCGTTCGACCTCGTTCATGGCATCGCCCGAACTGACGCCCGCCGGTGCCGAACCTTCCATGGAAAAGGCATTGACAGCGTTGAAGGCGGAAATCGAGGGAAGCCCGTTCACCCATTTCGCATTGGTGAAGGAGGTGAAAGGCACCATTTCACTGCTGGAATTTCGGGCGTTCCAGTATTTCAGATCCTCGGCCTGCATGCGGTAGGGCGCATCGGCCTGCACATAAACCTTCTTGATCTTGTTATTCAGCGTAAAGTCATTGACCTGACTGCCGGCGAAGATCGTGGTCAGCATCGAGTTGACCTCGGAAATGCTCAGACCCATGGCGCTCAGCTTTTCCTGGTCGAGTTCGAGCTTTACCTGGCTTTCCTGATCACGGTCATTGGCGCGCATGGCGGTGACTGTGCCGCTGGAATTGGCGGCCTGGATCAACTGCTTCGAGGCATTGACCAGCGCATCGCTGCCATGGTTGCCGGTATCGACCAGATACATGGCAAAGCCGCTGGAATTGCCCATGCCCTGGATGGCCGGTGGCAGGATCGGGAAGACCTGAGCCTCGCGGATGGTGAAGAAGGTGCGCATGGCGCGCTGCACGATCGCACCCGCGGCCATGCTCTGATCCTTGCGGAGATCGAAATCCTTCAGCTTGGCAAAGACCAGCGCGTAGCTCTGGCCACTGCCTGCGAAGCTGAAGCCATTGACCGCGAAGACGCTGTCGATGACGTCCTTCTCCTTGTCGAGATAATAGTTCTCGACCTTTTCGATAACCTTTGCCGTCTGGGCGCTGGTCGAGCCGTTCGGAAGCTGGATGATGGTCATCAGCACGCCCTGGTCTTCCTGCGGCAGGAAGGAGGAGGGCAGGCGGCTGAAGAACCAGGCGCAACCGCCGATGACGATAGCGAACATCAGCATGACCCGCAGCGGACGGTTGAGCAGATAGCCGACCGAGCTGACATAGCCGTGGGTGGTGCGGTCGAAGCCGCGGTTGAACCAGGCGCCAGGGCCGCGGCCCTTCTTGTGATGATTGATCGGCTTCAGCATGGTGGCGCAGAGCGCCGGCGTCAGCACGATGGCAACGACGGCAGACAGCAGCATGGCCGAGACGATGGTCACCGAAAACTGCCGGTAGATGATGCCGGTGGAGCCGCCGAAGAAGGCCATCGGGATGAACACCGCCGTCAGCACCAGCGCGATACCGACGATGGCGCCGGTGATTTCGCCCATCGACTTTTCCGTTGCCTCGAGCGGCTCCAGCCCCTCGTCAGACATGATGCGCTCGACGTTTTCAACCACGACGATGGCGTCATCGACAAGAAGACCGATGGCAAGAACCATGGCGAACATGGTCAGCGTGTTGATCGAATAGCCTGTCAGCGCCAGAATCCCGAAGGTTCCGAGCAGAACCACAGGCACGGCGATCATCGGAATAAAGGTGGCCCGCAGGTTTTGCAGGAAGACCAGCAGCACTACAAAGACGAGCACAATGGCTTCGATCAGCGTATGCACCACCTTTTCGATGGAGAGCGATACGAAGGGCGTCGTGTCGTAAGGGTAGATGATCTTGACGTTTTGCGGCAGCGACGGGGCGATCTGCGTCATCTTGGCCTTGACGAGCGCTGCCGTGTCCAGGGCGTTCGCCCCGGTGGCGAGGTTGACGGCAAAGCCCGATGCCGGCTGACGGTTGGAGCGTGAGGTCGAGGAATAAGTTTCCTGACCGATCTCCACCCGCCCGACATCGCTGAGGCGCACATTCGCGCCGCTGGTGTCGACCTTCAGAATGATCCGCTCGAAGTCCGAGACGGTGGTCAGCTGGCTCTGCGCCGTCATCGTGACATTGATCTGCTGACCTTCCACGGAGGGAAGGCCGCCGACTGAGCCTACGGACACCTGGGTGTTCTGCGCTTCGATTGCCGAGGTCACATCCGCCGGCGTCAACTGGAATTTCTTCAGCTTGAAAGGATCGAGCCAGACGCGCATGGCATAGGCAGAACCGAAGGCATTGATACTGCCCACCCCTTCCAGACGCTTGACCTGGTCTTCGATCTGGCTGGAAAAGATATCGCCGAGATCCGCCGATGTCCGCTTGCCATCGGTGGAAACGAGCGCACCGACAAGAAGAATACTGGATGTGGACTTGGTGACTTCAATGCCAAGATTTTGCACAACCGACGGCAATTGCGAGGTGACAAGCTGCAGCTTGTTCTGCACCTGCACCTGCGCGATATCGGCATTGACGCTGTTGTCGAAGGTCAGGGTGATGCTGGAAGAGCCGGTGGTGGACGAAGATGTCATGTAGGTCAGGCCATCGAGCCCGGTCATGCCGTCTTCGATGATCTGCGTCACCGTTTTTCGCACCGTATCGGCGCTGGCGCCGGTATAGGTGGCGCTGATGCGCACCGTCGGCGGTGCGATCTCCGGATATTGTGAGATCGACAGCGTATTGATCGCCAGCGCGCCGCCCAGCATGATAATGATGGCGATGACCCACGCGAAGATCGGCCGCCGTATGAAAAATTTGGCCATGGTCTAGTTCCTGATCACGATGTTGCCGAGCATGTCCTGGGACATCATGATTTCGGCGCCGGGGCGGTGGCATTGTCCTGTTTCTGGATGACGAAACCCTTATCGTCGATTTCCGAGGGTACGGGTGCAACCGTCGCATTGTCGGCGATCCACTGGAAGCCATCGACGATCAGCTTGTCGCCGTCATTGACGCCTTCGGTTACCAGCCAGCTGTTTCCGGAAAGCTGGCTGTTGCGGAAGGTCCGCGTTTCGACCTTGTTGTCGGCGGTCACGAACTTCGCGGTCAACTCGCCATTGGCGTTGCGACCGGCGGCGCGCTGCGGAATGAGAAAGCCGGTTTCACGGCCCACCGTAATGGTGGCGCGCACATAGGAGCCCGGCAGGATGATATTGTCGGGATTGTCAAAGAGGGTGCGGATCGAAACTGTGCCGGTGGTGGTGCTCACGGCCATTTCCGACATGTCCAGCTTGCCGACATGCGGATATTCGGAGCCGTCCTCCAGGGTCAGGCGAATATCGGTGGTTTCGCTGTTGTCCTTGCGCTCCAGTTTGCCAGCCTTGATGGCAGCCTGCAACCGCAGCAGATTGACGCTGGATTCGTTGAGCTGAATGTAGATCGGGTTGATCTGCCGGAGCGTCATCAGCGAGTCCGTCTGGCTCGCCGTCACCACGTTGCCGATGGAGAAGTTCGTGGCGGAGGTCACGCCATCGAAGGGGGCGCGGATTTCGGTCAGGCCGAGATTGATCTGTGCCGTCTGCAGCGTCGCGCGCGCTTCGGACACGGAAGCCTTGGCCTGAAGCAGCGTCGTACGGGCGTCTTCATAGTCTTTTTGCGAGGCGCCGGTATTGGCAAGGCGTTCGTAGCGCTGAAGGTTGGCCTCCGCCGCCGGAACGCTGACCTCGGACTTTTCAAGCGAAGCCTGGGATTCGGCCACCGAGGCCAGATAGGTGTCATCTTCGATCTTGTAGAGCAGATCGCCCGCCTTGACGAAGCTGCCTTCCTTGACGGCGATCTGCTTGATCACACCGCCGACGCGGGGCCGGATATCTGCGCTCTGAAAGGCTTCGGCACGGCCGGACAGGACAGTCGTCAACGGTTGTTCCGACTTCTTCATCAGCACCACGCTGACAGGGCTCGGCGGACGAGCGCCGCCGGCACCACCGGCTCCGCCAGCGGCGTTGCCCTGTTTCTGTCCCTGGTCGCTGCATCCTGCTGCTGTGAGTGCAGTCAGGGCAAGAAAAGATATCAGGGCTAATTTTCTGGACATGGGCAGGTCCTGGCTCCGTTCAACTTGCTGGATCGAACCCGGTCCCAACAGTGTCTGTTGCAACCGATATTCGTAACGCGGACCGGTAAAACCGAAACCGCAATGGGACATCAAAAATGACAATACTCTATTTCCGAATCTTCGGAAGCAAATAGCATCAGCCGGCCCTGCGCGAACGCACAACCAAAGCCAGCTTGTGACGTAAGATACGATCCGTCACTTGGCAAGGGGGTTTTGCAGTGCCAAAATGACAAGATCAACAAGATCACGGCAGCGTGTATATAAAATGTCAGGTTCTTCATGGCAGACAACCAGGGGATTGAGAATACCCCCCAGGGCCGTCGCCAACACAGAGGCGGTGTGGCCGCTGTCGCGAACGTGGAACTGGCCTTTCCTCACACCTTCATCAATGAAGACCTGAAGAACGGCGCTGATCTTCTCGCGATAGAAGTCTCCGGCCGTGCGGCTTGGGTCCACGCACAGAACAACCATTTCGAAGATATGCGGATTGGCGGACACATCGCGCAGCAGAACGGCAAGCAGACGTTCCGCCGCGTCCAGGATCTTGCGTTCGGGCGATGCTGCGGGGTCGATGCCCTTCAGGTCCGCCATCATGTCTTCAATATGCGCGCAGGCAATGGCGTCCACCAGCGCGCTCTTGGCATGAAAATGCTTGAAGACATTGGCAGGCGACATGTTCAGCTCTGTCGCGATGTCAGCCATCGCCACCTGCTGGTATCCCCGTTCGCGAAACAGTTTCTCCGCCGTCTTCAGGATATCCTTGCGCGTCTCGGAGGCAGGGCGGCGCGTGCGCCTGGGCTTGCGCTCTCCAGGCTTGCAACCGCTTCCAAAGGCTTTCGAACGGGCGTCGGTCTTCATTCCCTCACAGGCCTATTGCTGTTTCAGATAGCTGAACACATTGGCGCGTACCCGCTCCAATGGGGTTGCGTGGCTGTCATCGGCAACGAAGCGCTGGCCGGTGATTGCTTCATAGGCTTTTATATAGACCTCCGATGTCGCCTCTATAAGATCCTCGGGAATCGTCGGAATGTCCTCACGATACGGATCGCACCGCTCGGCCACCCAACTGCGCACGAAGTCCTTGTCGAAACTCGGCGGACGCTGCCCCGCCTCGAAAGCCTGCTGGTATCCGTCGGCAATCCAGTAACGGCTGCTATCCGGCGTATGGATTTCGTCCGCCAGAATGATGGTGCCGTTTTCATCGACGCCGAACTCATATTTCGTATCGACAAGGATCAAGCCGCGTTCGGCTGCTTTTTCCTGACCGCGCGCAAATAGCGCCAGGGCATAGGCCGAAACCTGCTGCCATTGCTCGGCGCTCAGAAGCTTCTGTTCGATGATCTCATCAGGGGTCAAAGGCGCATCATGACCGCCGTCGAATTCCTTGCTGGTCGGCGTGATCAGAGGGGAGGGGAGTTTCTGGTTGTCCTTCATGCCGTCCGGCAGTGTCACGCCATACATGCTTCTTTCCCCCTTCTTGTAGAGTGTGAGGATCGAAGTGCCTGTCGTGCCTGCCAGATAGCCGCGTACGACCATCTCCACGGGCAGAATGGTCAGCCGCTTTCCGACAACGACGGCCGGGTCCGGATAGGCGATGACATGATTGGGGCAGATATCCCTGGTCTCTTCGAACCAGTAGCGCGCGGTCTGCGTCAGAACCTGACCCTTATAAGGAATGCAGGCAAGGATCCGGTCGAAGGCGCTCAGCCTGTCGGTAGAGATGATAATGCGCCTGCCATCGGGAAGGTCGTAATTTTCCCGGACCTTGCCGCGATAATAATTGGGCAGTTCGGAAAACACCGCCTCTGAGAGGATGCGCATCGCTTTCGTCTCCTTGAATGTCAAAAGCCCTATAAAGAAGCTTAAGCGCGCCTAGCCCATCCGGACGGATTTTTCAAAGAAAAACCTTAGCGCCGCTTTGATAGAATGACGAGGCAGGATGTGTCGAAAACTCTAGCGAAGCGCCTGATATCGACGATTTTTCGCGAAACGGTCGGACCGGCACTGGCTTGAAGGAAAAAGACACCTGTCCCGGAAAGCTATTTTCAACAATGAATTCAGCGCACTGACGGAAAAATGCAAAAGCCGCAAAATTCCCGATTGACCATTTGGCGTAATGGGGCTTATAAGCCGCTTCACGAGACGAGGGGCGGTTGCTTCTGGCGGTGAGCTTCTTCGTTTTAAATTTCTGAGATTGGCTGAGATGCTGATTGGGGCCGGGTTTAACGGTTTGGCCTTGCGGGAATTTTTGACACTTTGATGTGTCTGTTATTTGACAATTGAAGAGA
>NZ_JAUSWH010000023.1 GCF_030815125.1 Allorhizobium paknamense | reverse complement strand
ACAAACTCGCCGCCAACTTTCTCGGTTTCATTAAGCTCGCCAGCATAATGCTATGGATCAAATAACTAATTTGTCACTACAGCCTAGAGCATTTCCACGAAAAGTGTCGTCGCGGTTTTCCGTTCGGTAATGCGTAAAAACAGAAGCTTAGAGCCTGTCCAGTGAACCCGTATTCATCGGACAGGCTCTAGCACTAAAAAGCCGGTCTCATTCCTAGGAAATGAGACCGGCTTTTGCTGTTCGTGTTTTTCTCGGAGCCCGCCTCAGGCGGCCCGGCGCTGGACGGGCTGGATGGAGATATTGCCTTGCAAGTGAAAGCGGCTGATCAGGTTTCTCAGCCGGTCGGTTTCCGAGGCAAGGGTTGCGCTGGCCGCGTTGGATTCCTCCACCATGGCGGCGTTCTGCTGGGTCACCTGATCCATCTGGTTGATGGCCGTGTTGACTTCGGAAAGTCCCGTTGCCTGCTCGCGGGCCGAGCTTGCAATCGCCTGCATGTGCTCGTTCACCGCGACGATGTTCTGCTGAATGGTCTTCAGCGCGTCGCCGGTTTCGCTGACCAGTTTCACGCCGTTGCGAACCTCCTCGGAGGAATTGCGGATCAATTCCTTGATTTCCTTGGCAGCCTGCGCAGAGCGCTGGGCAAGTTCGCGCACTTCCTGGGCAACGACGGCAAAGCCCTTGCCTGCTTCGCCTGCACGCGCCGCTTCAACGCCCGCATTCAGCGCCAGAAGATTGGTCTGGAAGGCAATTTCGTCGATCACGCCGATAATATTGGAAATCTGACTGGACGACGCCTCGATCCGCGCCATGGCATTGACCGCCTCAGCGACGATTTCGCCTGAGCGCGAGGCGCTGGCATCGGCGGTCTGGGTTGCATGCCGGGCTTCCTCGGCGCGCTTGGAGGCATTGTTGACATTGGCGGTGATTTCATCGAGCGCGGCGGCGGTTTCCTCCAGCGAGGCGGCCTGCTGCTCCGTACGCTTCGACAGGTCCTGGGCGCTATGGCTGATTTCCCGTGTACCGCTATCGATCAGGTCCGTGGACTGGCTGACCGCAGACAGCGTGCCATTCAACTGGGCAATCGCTTCGTTCATATTGTTGCGCAGGGACTCGAAGTCCGCCGCGAAGGGCTTGTCCAGCTTGACGGCAAGATCGCCTGCGGCAAGAGAGGCCAAGGCTGCCCCGATGGTATCGACGGCATAGACGCGGTCGGTGACGTCCATAGCGAATTTGACCACCTTTGTCACCCGGCCCTTTTCATCGAGGATGGGGTTGTAGGAGGCATTGATCACCACCTTTTTGCCGCCCTTGCCGTAACGGACAAATTCTTCCGCCTGATATTTGCCGCTGCGCAGCGTTGTCCAGAACTCCTGATAGGCGGGGGAGGCCGCGTAATCCTTGTCCACGAACATGCTGTGATTCTGACCCTGGATTTCTTCCAGTCGGTAGCCGAGCGCATCCAGGAAATTCTGGTTGGCGCTGATCACCTTGCCTTCCGGCGTAAAGGCAATGATGGCCTGGACACGGCTGATCGCCTCCATCTGGTTCTGGAAGTCGAGGTTCAGCAGGCGTTCCTTGGCATTGGCCCATTCCACCACGAAACCGGTGATGGTCGCACCGCTTTTCAGCGGCGTGACGATCAGGTCGAAAGCCCGCTGGCCCACCCAGATGGTGGCGCGGTGCTGGGTTTTCAGGTTTGCCAGCATGTTGCGCTGGTGGCTGGGATTTTTATGGAAGATGTCGATGTTGCTGCCGATCAGCGACTGCATGTCGAAGCGCGGCAATTCCTTTTTCAGGTCGCTTTCCGCTTCGCTGAGAAGCGCCTTCACGGCGCCGTTCATATAGCGGATGTTCAGCTTGGCATCCGCGATCATGATATTGGCGTTGATCGTTTCCAACGCCTCGACTTTCGATTTGGTCTCTCTCGATAACCCGTACATAGCAACTCCTGCGCTTCAGCCCCCACCACGAGTCCTTCGCGGTTTGTTTTCCGAGCGCAAGAAAAGCATATACGCTAGAAGTTGCCCCCCGGATCACAGGAAACAAATTAAATATTAGGAGTAACGCAAATGTTAATGCAAAATCCGGATTTGTTCGGTTTTGCAGAAAAAACCCGCAAAAGCTGCGGGTTTTTTGGCGGAGCTGCTTCAGGATGTAAGTTAGGACGCCCTCAATAGAGAACGCTCGCCCCCATATCCGCAGGGCCTGCAACCCGGCGAAGGGGAGCGAACAATTCCCGGCCCATGCCGAATTCATTGTCGGAGAGATCGATTGTCACAGCTTCCCGGCTCTCGAATTCCTGCTGATCCACCAGAACTTCCAGCGTGCCGGCAATGGCGTCGAGCCGCACCATGTCTCCGTCCTTGATCTTCGCGATCGGCCCGCCATCCACGGCCTCGGGCGTCACATGAATGGCGGCGGGAACCTTGCCCGATGCGCCGGACATGCGGCCATCGGTGACGAGGGCAACCTTGTGGCCGCGATCCTGCAGTACGCCGAGCGAGGGTGTCAGCTTGTGCAGTTCCGGCATGCCGCACGCCTTTGGTCCCTGGAAGCGCACCACAGCCACGAAGTCACGGTTCAACTCGCCGCGCTTGAAGGCATCCTGCATCTCCTGCTGGCTATGGAAGACCAGCGCCGGGGCCTCGATGACGTGCCGCTCCGGCTTGACGGCGGAAATCTTGATGACGGATTTGCCGACATTGCCGGTCAGCATCTTCAAGCCGCCATTGGCCTGGAAGGGCGTTTCGATCCGGGCGAGAACCTTGGGGTCATGGCTCTCCTCAGGGGCGGGCTGGCGCGCCACCGTGCCGTCGGCATTCAGCTTCGGCTCGATCGTGTAGGCGGCCAGTCCCTGGCCATAGACGGTGCGCACGTCGTCATGCAGCAAGCCGCCCTTCAGCAATTGTTTGATGAGATAGCCCATGCCGCCTGCGGCGTGGAAATGGTTCACATCGGCAAGCCCGTTCGGATACACGCGGGCCAGAAGCGGCACGATATCGGAGAGATCGGAAATATCCTGCCAGGTCAGCTGAATGCCACCCGCCCGCGCCATGGCAATCAAGTGCATGGTGTGGTTGGTGGAGCCGCCGGTGGCATGCAAGCCGACAACGCCATTGATGATCGAGCGTTCATCGATCATCTCACCCGCTGGCGTGAACTCATTGCCGAGCGCGGTGATCTGCAGGGCGCGCTTGGCGGCCTCCTTGGTCAGGGCATCGCGCAGCGGCGTGCCGGGATTGACGAAGGACGCGCCCGGCAGGTGGAAGCCCATGATTTCCATGAGCATCTGGTTGGAATTGGCGGTGCCGTAGAAGGTGCAGGTGCCGGGGCCGTGATAGGACTTGGATTCGGCTTCCAGCAGTTCGGCGCGGCCCACCTTGCCCTCGGCATAAAGCTGGCGCACCCGCACCTTTTCGTCATTCGACAGGCCGGATGTCATGGGCCCGGCGGGCACGAAGACGGCAGGCAGATGGCCGAAGGTCAGGGCTGCGATCATCAGGCCGGGCACGATCTTGTCGCAGACACCGAGATAGACCGTGCTGTCGAACATATTGTGCGACAGGCCGATGCCTGCCGCCATGGCAATCACGTCACGGGAAAACAGCGAGAGTTCCATGCCCGGCTGGCCCTGGGTCACGCCGTCGCACATGGCCGGAACGCCGCCGGCCACCTGCGCCACGCCGCCTGCCTCGCGGGCGGCGTCGCGGATCAGCGCCGGATAGGTCTCGAAGGGCTGATGCGCCGAGAGCATATCGTTATAGGCAGTGATGATACCGAGATTGGGGACGGTGTCGCCGGCGAGCGCCGCCTTGTCCCCGGGGGAACAGACGGCAAAGCCGTGGGCAAGATTGCCGCAGGCGAGAGAGGCCCGGTGCACGCCCTTGGAGGCCGCCCGGCGAACGCGGTCTAGATAGGCCTCGCGCGTCGGCTTAGACCTTTCGACGAGGCGTTTGGTGATGGCTTCAATGCGATGATCGGCACTCATGGAACACGCTTCCTTCCCAAAGCACGCCCCGGAAAGGGAGGATGGATTTCCGGACGTGGATTTCAGTTAAACCGGCGGATGGAGCATTTCCTGCTCTACAGCCACCATCGCCCTTTGCGGGCACCCCTTTCGAATATCTCAAGCCCTTGATGCATTTGAGATATTCGAAATTCTTTCAAGGCGAGGATGCGTTAGCATCTTCGAGCCTTGATATTATGTGTCGTTCCTATTGCAGCCGCCCAGGGGGCGGCCGCAAGTGGGCTGCCTCACGGCGCCCAATAGATGTCGGTCTTTGCGGGCGCACGTTCAAGCACGGCCCGGATCGGCATCTCCGCCTCATCCGTGCCGGAAAGCGCCTTTTCCAGCACCGCTTTCTTCTCCGCACCTTCGATATGCAGCACCAGCAGGCCCGCATCGGCCAGGGCCGAGAAGGAGAAGGTCAGGCGTGGTTCGCCTGCGCCCGCCGCTTCCATGGTCATAACCCGGCGCGGGGCCGAAAGGTCGAGCGCTTCCGCAAGATGATTGCCGCCGGGAAAGAAGGAGGCCGTGTGGCCATCCGTCCCCATGCCGAGAATGACGGCATCGAAGGGAAACAGCCTCGCGGTTTCCCGTGTCGCCACCCTGGCGGCAGCCTCGATATCGGCTTCCGGATGGAAAAGCGGCACGAAACCGGCCTTTGCCGCCTTACCCTTCAGAAGATGCGTCTTGACCAGCAGATGGTTGGAGCGCGGATTGTCTTCCGGCACGAAGCGTTCATCCACCAGCGTGACGGACACCTTGCTCCAATCCATCGGCTTCTGCGACAGCGCCTCGAAAAACGCCTTGGGCGTGGAGCCGCCGGAAACGGCAAGCGTGGCCTTGCCGCGGGCGGCAACCGCCGCAGCCAGTGCCGCCGCCACCCTGTCGGCCAGACTGGCGGCAAGCGCGCCGCCATTGTCGAAGCTCAGCAATTCATGCGCCATGCCGTCGCTCCTCAGTCCACTTCATGCCAGGTACGGCCGTCGCGCTCGATCAACGCAATCGCCTGGCTCGGACCCCAGGTGCCGGAGGTATAGCCCTGCGCACGCTGACCGATCTCCTCCCAACCCTTCAGGATCGGGTCCACCCAGGTCCATGCCGCTTCCACTTCGTCGCGGCGCATGAACAGTGTCTGGTTGGAGCGGATCACGTCCATCAGCAGGCGTTCATAGGCATCGGGATTGCGCACGCCGAAGGATTCGGCAAAGCTCATGTCGAGCGGAACATGGCGCAGGCGCATGCCGCCCGGGCCGGGATCCTTGATCATCAGCCACTGCTTCACGCCTTCATCCGGCTGCAGACGGATGACGAGCTGGTTGGCCTCGATGCGGCCAGCGGCCTCATCGAAGATCGAATGCGGGATCGGTTTGAACTGGATGACGATTTCCGAAACCCGCTGCGCCAGCCGCTTGCCTGTGCGCAGGTAGAAGGGCACGCCCGCCCAGCGCCAGTTGTTGATTTCCGCCTTGATGGCCACGAAGGTTTCGGTGTCGGAGGCCGCTTCCAGCTCTTCCGCATAGCCCTTCACGGCGCCGCCAGCGGATGCGCCCGCCTTGTACTGGCCGCGCACCGTCATCTTTTCGACATTGGCGGTGTCGATGGGCTTCAGGGCGCGCAGCACCTTCAGCTTTTCATCGCGCAGCGCCTCGGAATTCATCGAGGAGGGGGCTTCCATGGCCACGAGGCAGAGCAATTGCAGAATATGGTTCTGCACCATGTCGCGCAGTGCGCCCGCCTTGTCGTAGTAGGTCACGCGGCCTTCGAGGCCGACGGATTCGGCCACCGTGATCTGCACATGGTCGATATGGGCGGAATTCCACAGCGGCTCGTAAAGCGCGTTGGCAAAGCGCAGCGCCATCAGGTTCTGCACCGTCTCCTTGCCGAGATAGTGGTCGATGCGGAAGATCTGCTCTTCCTTGAACACCTTGCCGATGGTGTCGTTCAGCGCCTGGGCCGACACGAGATCGCGGCCGATCGGCTTTTCCACCACGATGCGGGTGGATTTGGTGATCAGCTTGTGATCGCGGATACGCTCGGCAATGTCGCCGAAGATCGAGGGCGAAACGGCGAGGTAGAAGGCGCGAACGATGTCCTTGCCCTGGTCCAGCAGTTTCTTCAGGTCATCCCAGCCCTTGTCGGACTTGGCGTCGACGGAGATGTAGTAGAGGCGGGCGCAGAATTTATCGACTTCCGCATCGCTCCACTCGTCGGCTTTCAGGAATTCCTTCAGCGCCTTGCGGGCGAAATCCCGATATTCCTCATGGGCCATGGGCGAGCGCGAGGCGCCGATGATGCGGGTGGGTTCCGTCAACTGACCCGCGAGCTGGCGATGATAAAGCGCCGGCAGAAGCTTGCGTTCGGCAAGGTCGCCGGTGCCCCCGAAGACGACATAGTCAAAGGGTTCGACGGGAATAATCTGGCTGCTCATGCGCGCATCTCTCATTCTTGTCCGTTGGTGGGCTTATAATTCAATCGATTTAAAAAGGCCAGTGGGAGACCGAAAAATTATGGGCCACCGGCTTTTTCAAAACCTGTCCCGCAGCGCATACCAGCTGAGCGCCAGGAACAGAAGCGGTGAACGCAGACGTGCCCCGCCGGGGAAGGCCGGGATTTTCAGTGCCTTGAAAAGCTCGAGTTCCGAGGCCTGACCCAGCACCGATTTTGCAAAGAGCGTACCGCAATAATTTGACAGCATCACGCCATGGCCGGAATAACCGGCGACGGAAATCACCCCCGGCAGGACCTCCCGGGCAAAGGGCTGCCGGTTCATGGTGATGCCGACCGAGCCGCCCCAGGCATGGCTGATCTCGATCTCGTTCAGCGCCGGGTAAATCTCGGCGATCTGCTTGCGGATATGCTTCGAAATGTCGCGCGGGCTATCGGCGGTATAGGCCTCGCGTCCGCCAAACAGCAGGCGGCCATCCCGGCTCTTGCGGAAATAGCGCACCACGAAGCGGCTGTCGGCCACCGCTTCACGGCCCGGAATCACAGCGGGAAAATCATCGAGCGGCACGGTTGCGCCAATGAAGGAGCGGATCGGCATGACATGGGCGCTCGTGACCGGCTCCAGCCCGTTGATATAGGCATTGGTGGCAATCAGCACCTTCGAGGCGGTGATCGTCCCCCTGCCGGTCTCGATCAGCGTCTTGCCGCCGGATTGGCGAAGGGCTTTGGCGGGCGTCATCTCGTAAAGCTGCGCACCGGCATTGGCTGCCACCCGCGCCAGTCCCACCAGCAGTTTCAACGGATGGATATGGCCGGTGCCGATATCGTAAATGCCGCAATGATAATGGGTGGAACCGAGCCGCTCCGCCGTCTCCTGCCGGTCCATGAAATGCATGTGCGGATAGTTGAAGCGGGTGGCGGCGATCTCCACGCTGTCGCGATAGTCCTTTTCCTTGCCCTTCTTGTGCTCGACATTCATCTGGCCGGGCAGGAATTCCATGTCGATCTGGTGTTCGCGGGCAAAGTCGAGAAGATAGGCCTTGGCGTGCTCGGCCATGTCAAACAGCGCCTTGGCGCGCTCGAAGCCGAATTCGGCTTCCAACTCCTCCGGCCAGGCGCGCTGGCCGGTGCCGAACTGTCCGCCATTGCGGCCGGATGCGCCATCGCCGAAGCGGTTGCCGTCGATCAGCACCACCTTCACACCGGCTTTCGCCAGGGTGAAAGCGGCCTGCAGTCCGGTAAAGCCGCCGCCGATAATGGCGGCATCCGCCGTGATCGAGCCGTCAAGGGCGGGATAAAGGGGCCTTTCGCCCACGGTGGCCTGATACCAGGACAGGCCCGGTGCAATGGGGCTTTGCCACATGGGAGTTCCTTTCCAGTATTTTCCGTATTTCCGGATGGAAAACCGCTTCCCGATTTTGTCGGGACGATACTCCGGATCACACGTTCAGCAGCAGGAATTCCCGCTCCCACGGGCTGATCACCTGCATGAAGGTTTCAAATTCTCCCCGTTTGACGCCGGCATAGATATTGATGAAGTCCCGCCCGAAGACCTCCTCGAAATCCGGCTCGTCCTCCATCAGCGCCACGGCTTCCAGCAGGCCGCGCGGCAGTTCGATGGAGCCCTCATTGGCTGTATCCTCCGTCGGCGCGGTGGGCTCGATTGCCTTGCAGATGCCGAGATAGCCGCTGCCGAGCGAGGCGGCCAGCGCCAGATAGGGATTGGCATCCGAGCTTGGCAGCCGGTTTTCCACGCGCCGCGCCTGCGGATCGGAAATCGGCACGCGGAAAGCCGTCGTGCGGTTGTCATAACCCCAGGCATTGTTGACCGGGCAGGCCATGTCCGGCTGCAGGCGGCGATAGGAATTGACGTAAGGCGCCATCATCACCAGCGCATTCGGCACATATTTCTGCATGCCGCCGATGAAGGCGAAGAACTCTTTCGACGGCGACCCGTCCGGATTGGAGAAAATATTCTTGCCCGTCTCCACATCCACCACGGACTGGTGAATATGCATGGCGGAGCCCGGCTGGCCCTGCATGGGCTTGGCCATGAAGGTGGCGTAGATGCCGTGCTTGAGGGCGGCCTCGCGAATGGTGCGCTTGAAGAGGAAGACCTGATCGGCAAGCTCGATGGGATCGCCGTGACGCAGGTTGATTTCGAGCTGCGCCGGGCCTTCCTCATGGATCAGCGTGTCGATTTCCAGACCCTGCTTTTCCGAGAAGTGGTAGATATCGTCGATCAGTTCGTCGAATTCGTTGATCCCGGCAATGGAATAGCCCTGACCGCCGAGAATGGAGCGGCCCGACCGGCCCTTGGGCGGTTGCAGCGGATAATCCGGGTCGTCATTCTTGGCAACGAGGTAGAACTCGATTTCCGGCGCCACCACCGGCTTCCAGCCCTTTTTCTCATAGAGCGACAGCACGTTTTTCAACACGTTGCGCGGCGTGTAGCCCACCGGCTTGCCATCGGTATCGACAATATCGCAGATTACCTGCGCGGTGGGGTCGGTTTCCCAGGGCACCACCGAGAGGGTGGAGAGATCCGGCATCAGCTTGATGTCGTTGTCGCGCGCATCGTAGCGAAAGTTTTCCGTCTCATCCGGATATTCGCCGGAAATCGTGTGGCGGTAGAGCGCCGATGGCAGGGCAAGCGAGGTATTGCCGGTGAATTTCGAGGTGGGCATCATCTTGCCGCGCGGCACCCCGGCAAGGTCGGGGGTGATGCATTCGATATCCTCGATGCCGCGCACGCGCAACCAGCTTGCGGCTTCCTTCCAGGTCTTGACGCCGCGCTTTCCGTCGGTGTCCGGGGGCATCAGGGTTTTCTTGGATGCTGCGCCTTTGGGTCTGAGCATTGTCTTTCTTGCAGGCATGTCTCACCGAACTGGAGTTGATCCTTCATCCATCATAACGGCCTGAGAAGAATTGGCGAGAGGGCTCGATCATTTCCAGGAAAAGTGTGGAGCGGTTTTCCGTCCGGAAATGCGAAAAACAAACTACCGGCAGGGAATTGACATTGATTTCATATTCGCAAAGGAAACGGCGGGATCAAAAGGAGCCGGACCTTGGCGAAACAGGTGGATGTGCTGATCATCGGAGCAGGGGCCGCCGGGCTGATGGCGGCCATCTTTGCCGGACGGCGCGGCAGGCGGGTGCTGGTGATCGATCATGCCAAGGCGCCGGGCGAAAAAATCCGTATTTCCGGCGGCGGCCGCTGCAACTTCACCAATATCCATGCGGAGCCGAAAAACTATCTCTCGGCCAATCCGCATTTCGCCAAATCCGCGCTGGCGCGCTTCACGCCCCGGGATTTTCTCAAAATGGTGGAGCGTCATGGCATCGGCTGGCATGAAAAGACGCTGGGCCAGCTGTTCTGCAATGATAGCGCCCGCGACATTATCCGCATGCTGCTGAAGGAATTGGCGGAGGCCGGTGCGGTCCTTGAGCTACAGGTTGCGGTGGAGGCGGTGGAAAAGACCGAGACCGGTTTCCTGGCCCGCACGGGCGAGGGCGATATTCTCTCCTCATCGCTGATCATCGCCACGGGCGGCAAATCCATTCCGAAAATGGGCGCCACCGGCTTTGCCTATCGCATTGCCGAGCAGTTCGGTCTTCCGCTTGTCGAAACCCGCCCCGGCCTCGTGCCGCTGACGCTCGATCCCAACCTGTTGGCCGAACTTGCGCCGCTCTCTGGCATTGCCGTCGATGCCGAGGCAAGCCACGGCAAGACGCGGTTTCGCGAAGCGCTGCTCTTCACCCACCGGGGCCTGAGCGGCCCGTCCATCCTGCAAATCTCCTCCTATTGGCGGGAGGGGGACGGCATCGTGCTGACCATCGAGCCGGAGGTCGATTTTGCCGCGCTGCTGAAGGCGGCGAAGCGGGAGAATGGCCGTCAGGCGGCGCAGACAGTGCTGGCCCAGCATCTGCCCAAGCGCCTGGCGCAGTATGTGGCGGAGCGTCAGGCTCTGACCCGGCCGCTGGCCGATCTCGGCGACAAGGCGCTGGATGCGCTGGCGCAAAGCCTCCGGCACTGGGTGGTGGTGCCCGCCGGTTCGGAAGGCTACCGCACGGCAGAGGTGACGCTGGGCGGCGTCGATACCGGCGCGCTCGACTCGAAGTCCCTTCAGGTGAAGGCAGTGCCGGGGCTCTATTTCATCGGCGAATGTGTCGATGTTACCGGCTGGCTTGGCGGCTATAATTTCCAGTGGGCCTGGGCCTCCGGCCATGCGGCGGGGCTGGCGGCTTGATCACTCCGTTCCATCAATTCTTTTTTAGCCATTGATGAAATGCGCCTTACTCTCGCCTGCTTTTTTCAAGACTTATTAATTTTGCTGAGCCATCGTGATCTTTACCGCCGCTGATTTTCTGTTGTTTCCGGCGGATTGGGGTTAGGCTCTGCAAGAGAGATCGATTCTCTCTTCAATTTGGGAAAGTGCAGCCGATGAACAGACCCACGCATAAGGCTCGTGCCGTAGCAATTGCAAAAGCCCGGGAAGATCTGAACAAGGTTATTTTTCGCACGGCCATGCTGGGCATGGGCGCATCCCTGCTGGTGTACGCGGTGGCGCTTCTCGCCCGCTAAGCCTTTTGTCGTTGGTTGATGCGTGTCTGCTACAGGCGTGTGAGCGCTTGTCGATTTGAAAGATGCGACAAAACCAAACCATCGCCTTCAGGCGATGGTCCGATCATGCGGTATCACCCTCTCAAAACCCGGTGCGTGATTTTCAAATACGCAACGTGTCCCTTAACATTGACTCTGCCGCGCTTGATGAAGCCGCAGATACTGCCATGATAGCCGATCTACGGTTTTCTGTGCCATTGCTGCGCCGCAGCAATTTTCTATTAACTTTTACTCTTAATTCCCCCCTGAAAAGATCCCGGTGAATCTTCCGGGTTGCGCGCATTCAGACATTTTTAGGTGGTGCGTGCCACAAACCGCTTACGGCACATAGAGAATAAACTATACGTTAGCCGTCACTAAAGTGGGGAATCTTCATGTTCTTTGATCGGCTGCTTCAGCGATTCCGGATCCAGACAAAGGTTCTGGTCTTCATTATTCCTTTCATTCTCAGTCTTTCGGCTGTGGGGTTCACGGGCTTTTACGCCTCCAGCCTGTTGCAGGGGCGCATGGAAATGTCGGCCTCGGTGCTGAAGGCGCTGAGCGGTTTCAAGAATGTCTATGCCGGCATGACGCTTTTCCTGCAGCAAACCAGCGAGGAGAACAAGGCGGCGCTCGATCGCAAGGTCAGTGGCCAGCTTGAGGTTCTGCGCGGGTTGCAAGGCGCCATTCAGGGGGCCGAGGGGCAGGCGGAAATCGAGGCGGCGGTCTCCGGCACCACAGCCATGTCGGATCAGGTCAACCGGCTGTGGGGCCTTTACCGGGATGAAATGGCGCTGCGCCAGGATATGGAAAAGACACTGACGACGCTGGCCAGCCAGCAGTCGGACCTGTCGCGCTATGCCGAAGGCGTGCGCGCCGCAACGGCGGGAGACGAGGCCAAGGCCAAGACCATGCTGCGCGAGGCGGAAAAGCTGACGCGCGGTTCGGCGCTGATTGCCAAGCTGGTCACCGATTTCAACGCCCAGACGGCACTGGATGCCAAGTTCGACCTTTTCCGGCAGAAGATCGGCGAATTGACCACGGCCAGCGAGGCCATCCTCGCCGCACTGCCCGCCGATCAGAAGATGGTGGGGCAGGGCATTGTCGACAACGTCAAGCTGATCCGCGAGCAACTGGATATCGGCGTGGCCAATGAAGCCACTGTCGGCGCCATCGACCGGGCGGTCAATCTCATGCGCCCGGCCTCCATCCGTCTTCAGGGGGCCGCATCCCTCAAGGCGCGCGACGCCACCCAGGTCTTCGGCTCGCTGGACCAGCCGATTGCCGAGGCGACGGCCCTTCTCGATGCCACGCGGCAATTGGTGGAGGTGGTGGATTCCGTTCAGCTGCGCGGATCCCGTTTTCTCGCCAATGCTTCCGATGATAACGGCCAGAAGCTGGAGGCTGCACTGGGCAGCCTCAGCCGCCGCGCCTCTGCCCTTGCCAGTGGCGACGGGCTGGCTGCGGATGTGAAGGCTCGCTTTGCCGCCATCGGGCCGCAGGCGGAGACGCTTTCCGCCAAGATGTCCCGGCTTCTCGCCCTGTCGGCGGAGAGGGATCGCGCCTTCAAGACCTCGGCAACCGAAATCGATCAGCTCTGGTCGAAGCTCACCGGCTTTGCCGCCGTGCAGCAGGAGGCCGCCGATGTCGAACGCGACCGCGCCAATACGATTTCCGTGCTGGCCACGGGGCTTGGCATCGTGATTGCGATCTTTGCCGGCATCGGCCTCGTGGTGACCTTCAAGGGGCCGATCGGGCAGATCACTGCCGCCATGCGGCGGCTGGCCTCCGGTGATCTGCAAACCCACATCGCCGGTGAAACCCGTGCCGACGAAATCGGCGACATGGCGCGCGCGCTCGGCGTATTCAAGGACAATGCCGAGGCGAAACTGCGCATCGAAGCCAGGAGCGAAGAAGAGCGGGCCGCCGCTGAAGCCGAGCGTCAGCGCAACGATGCCGAAAAGCAGGATGCCGAGCGGCAGGTGCAGTTTGCCGTGGCGGCCCTGGCCGAAGGGCTGGAACGGCTGGCCGGTGGCGATGTCTCCGTAACCATCGACACGCCCTTTGCCGGGCAGTTGGAACGGTTGCGGCTGGATTTCAACCGCTCGCTTACCCGTCTCCAGCAAACCTTGTCGCAGATCAAGGGCAATGTGGTGGCCATCCAGGGCAATGTCCGGCAGATGTCGCAGGCGGCGGACGATCTCTCCCGCCGCACCGAAACCCAGGCCGCCTCGCTGGAGGAAACCGCTGCCGCTGTCGGTGAAGTCACCAACAATGTGCGCTCTGCCGCCGAACAGGCCCGCCTTGCCAACAGCCTGGTCGGCGAGACCCGCGATCAGGCCGAAAGCTCGGTCGTCGTGGTCGGCAATGCCATTGCTGCCATGGGCCGGATCGAGCAGGCCTCGGGCCGGATCGAGCAGATCATCGGCGTGATCGATGAGATTGCCTTCCAGACCAATCTTCTGGCGTTGAATGCCGGCGTGGAAGCCGCCCGCGCCGGTGAGGCGGGCAAAGGCTTTGCCGTGGTGGCCCAGGAGGTGCGGGAACTGGCGCAGCGGTCTGCCGGTGCGGCCAAGGAAATCAAGGCGCTCATCCATACCTCCACCACCGAGGTTACCGCCGGTGCCAAGCTGGTGCAGGAAACCGGCGCCGCGCTGACGGCGATCGGCAAGCAGATCTCCACCATCAGTGAGCGGGTGGAGGGCATTGCCGCCACCAGCCGCGACCAGTCCTCGGCGCTGGGAGAGGTCAACAGCGCGGTCAACCAGATGGACCAATTGACCCAGCAGAATGCCGCCATGGTGGAGGAAACCAGCGCCGCCAGCCGTCAACTGGCAGAGGAGGCCGACCAGCTCGTCCTGCTGCTGCAGCAGTTCCGCACGGAGCAGGCAGCGCGGCAGGCCGGGCGCTTTGCCGCCTGATTGACCTGCGGAAGAACAGAAGACCGCGCCGGGACACTCGCGCGGTCTTCTTTTGCCATTTGCAGACGGCCAGGGGCGATTATTGGACGGACTGTCAGGCCGCGTGGCTTGCCTTGCCGGCCTCTTGCCGCGTCACGACGATGGGGATCAACAAGTCACCCCAATTGCCATCACCCCCGTGATGGCGGGCCGAGCGCACCAGCTCGACCGAAACCCCGGCCTCGACCGCCTTCATCACTGAATGGTTCAGGCGGTGCAAATCGTTGGCGAGCATGCGGATCAGCGCCTGCTGGTCATTGTTCATGGCGCAGGACTGCTCCTCGGCGCGCTCCTTGACGCGGGTCTGTGGGGTCATGGCATTTCTCCTCTCGTTGTCGCGGGGTTCTTGAACGGGTTTATTTATTCAGCCGCCGGGCGGAACTGGTCGTGCTCGGTGGATTCCTTCATGGCGGTGGTGGAAGACTTGCCGCCGGAAATTGCCAGCGAGACCGCATCGAAATAGCCGGTGCCCACTTCGCGCTGGTGCTTGGTGGCAGTGTAGCCGTTGATCTCGGCGGCGAATTCCGCCTCCTGCAATTCGGAATAGGCGGCCATCTGCCGGTCCTTGTAGCCGCGTGCCAGTTCGAACATGCCGTAGTTCAACTGATGGAAACCGGCGAGCGTGATGAACTGGAATTTGTAGCCCATGGCGCCCAGTTCCCGCTGGAACATGGCAATGGTGGCGTCATCCAGGTTTTTCTTCCAGTTGAAGGAAGGCGAGCAGTTATAGGCGAGCTTCTTGCCGGGATGCACCTTGTGCACGGCTTCCGCAAAGCGGCGGGCCTGGGCAAGATCCGGCTTGGAGGTTTCCATCCAGATCAGGTCACAATAGGGCGCATAGGCAATGGCGCGGGAAATGCAGGGCTCGATGCCGTTTTTCACCTGATAGAAGCCTTCCGGGGTGCGTCCGGCATCGTAATCGACGAAGGGCTGGTCGCGCTCGTCGATATCCGAGGTCAGAAGCTTGGCGGCCTCCGCATCCGTGCGGGCAATGATCAGCGTTGGCGTGCCCATGACGTCGGCGGCAAGCCGTGCCGCGGTGAGGTTGCGAATATGCGCCGCGGTCGGGATCAGAACCTTGCCGCCCAGATGGCCGCATTTCTTCTCCGAGGCCAGTTGGTCCTCATAGTGAACGCCCGCCGCACCGGCCTCAATGAAGGCCTTCATGATCTCGAAGGCGTTCAAGGGTCCACCAAAGCCGGCTTCGGCATCCGCGACGATCGGCGCGAACCAGGTGTCGACCGAAAGCCCCTTGCCTTCCTGCGTCTCGATCTGGTCGGCCCGTTGCAGGGTGCGGTTGATGCGCCGTGCAAGCTCGGGGGCGGCATTGGCCGGATAGAGCGACTGGTCGGGATACATGGCGGAGGCCGTATTGGCATCGGCAGCCACCTGCCAGCCGGAGAGATAGATCGCCTTCAGCCCGGCCCGGACCATCTGCATGGCCTGATTACCCGAGAGGGCGCCCAGCGCGTTGACGAAATCGTCTTCATGGATGAGCTGCCACAGGCGGTTCGCCCCCATTTCCGCCAGGGTATGGCGGATCTCGACCGAGCCGCGCAGGCGCTTGACATCTTCTGCGGTATAGCTGCGCTCAATGCCCTCGAAGCGGCCCTTGGGCGCGGTGGGGACAAGTGTGTAAAAATCAGTCATGACTGGCTCCCTCTCACTCTCCAGGCGGCCATTCCTTCATCTTTCTGGCCGCGTTCTGATGTCTTGGAATTTACAATGCGCTGCAAAATATCCCAAGAAGAAACGTATAAATGAGGCTTTGAAAGGGGTTAGGTTGTCTTGTCTTTCACAAGCTGCCATTGTAAATTTGTAAAAAATGTAAAAGTCCGAAGTTTGTGAAATCCTGTCAAAGAGGCCTGCATGGCAGAGCGCAAGATTTTTGCCGGTCCGCGATTGCGGCGCATTCGCCGGGAACTGGATCTGACCCAGACGGCCATGGCGGAGGGGCTTGGCATCTCGCCCTCCTATCTCAATCTCATCGAGCGCAATCAAAGGCCGCTGACGGTGCAGTTGCTGGTCAAGCTGGCCGCCGTCTACAAGGTGGAGCCCGATGCGCTGCAAGGCGATGCGGGCGGGGTGGGGCCGCTCCGCGAGGTGTTTTCCGATCCGCTGCTGGCGGGTGAAATTCCCGGCGAACAGGAATTGTCGGAGCTGGCGGAAGCCGCCCCCAATGCCGCTGCCGGTGTGGTGAAGCTCTACCGCGCCTATCGCGAACAGGCCAAGCGGCTTTCGGATCTGGCCGAGCTTCTGGCGAGGGAAGGGCATGAAACGGCGCTGTCTTCCGCCCGCCTGCCGATGGACGAGGTGCGGGATGTGCTGGAGGCGCGGCCTTTTCATTTCCCGGGCATCGAGGCGGCGGTGGAGGCGTTCTACGCCGCTCTTGCCCCGGGGGAGGAGCTGGAAACCCGGCTGAAGGAATGGCTGCGCAAGACACATGGCATCGTGGTGCGGTCGCTGCCGGTGCATGTCATGCCGACGCTGCGCCGCCGCTATGACCGGCATTCCCTGCGGCTTTTCCTGTCGGACCGGCTCTCCCCCTTCGATCAGCTGCGGGAAGTGGCGATGGAAACGGCGCTCATGGCCTTTCCCGAAGCAATCGATGCCGTGCTGGCGGGCTTGCCGCTGACCTCCGGCGAGGCGCGGCGGCTCGCCCGCTTCGAACTGGCGCGCTATGCGGCGCATGCGCTGATCATGCCGCTCTCGACCTTCCAGCCCGCCGCCGAGCGGGCGCGCTATGACATCGATGTGCTGCGCGCCCGCTTTCGCGTTTCCTATGAGCAGGCGGCCACCCGTCTGGTCAGCCTGCAAAGACCCGCCTCATCTCCGGGTGGGGCGGGGCCGCAGTTTTTTCTGATGGAAATCGACAGCGCCGGCAATGTTCTGCGCCGGGCAGGCGCACAGGGCTTTCCGCGCGCGGCCTTTGGCGGGCAGTGCCCGAAGCTCAACCTGCATGCGGCCTTTTCCCAGCCGGGGCAGGTGCTGGCGGAGGCCGTGACCTTGCCGGATGGCGCGACGTTTCTCACCGTATCCCGGACGCTGGAAGGGCCGCAGGCTGCTTTTCACGAGCGGCCACGGCGCACGGCGCTGATGCTTGGCTGTCCCCTGACCGAGGCCGCCGCCACCGTCTATGGCGAGGCCCTGTCACGATCCCTGGAGATCGGCCCCGCCTGCCGTCTGTGCGAGCGGCAAGGCTGTCTCTCCCGGGCCGAGCCGCCGATGACAAGGCCGCTCGGTCTCGATGAGATGGCGGCAGGGCTGAGTGTGTTCGACTTCCAGTGACGATATCAGCCGATGGTGGCGAGATAGGCCTGGACGCCAGCGGATGTGGTCATGATGCCCATCAGCTTGTTGTCGATCACCGTATTGCCGGTGGAGACGCCGGTGCTGCCGGGATAGGCGACGGGAACCCAGTGCGCCTTGCCGAAGCCGCCGGTTTCACTGCGCTTGATGATCACATAGGCCGCGCCGGCGTCGGTGGTGGCGGCCAGGCTGTAGCCATCGGCAATGCCGCTGATGCCTTCGAAATGGGTGACGATGCCCGGCTTGCCGTCATAGCTATAGGTGGTGACATGGCTGATGGCCTGCGATGCGCAATCGTAATCCAGCACGAAACCGAGATTGAGGCCTTCCTCACCCTTGTAGCCGCCGACAATCGTATAGGCATGGCTGCCATCGCCGCCGTTCTGCCAGATGCCATAGGCCGTGGTGAGCGGCCCGAGGCTCAGTTTGATGAAGTTTCTGCTGCGCATATCGTAGATGAAGGCGCTGGCCGAGCCCGGCTTGTCGGCAAGGTCGAAATTGCCCACCACCAGATCGCCCATGGTGCTGTGGGGAATGGTCGAAGAGACCGCGCCGCCGGCAATCTCTTCCGGAACGTCGAGATTGGTCCAGGTCCCCGTGCCGTCGAAGGGGCCTTCATACATCATGCCATGATCGGCCTTGGGCTCCGGGGCCTCGGCATATTTATAACTGCCGACGGCGCGGACATTGCCCTGGCCGATCCCGGGATTGAAGAGGGGCGTGTTCGGCCCGTAAAAGGTGGAGGTGGTCACGGTTTCACCCGTGAATTTCGGCGTAAGGGGCGCATAGCCGGAACTGGCCGTGGGGAAGAGAGGGCCGCGGTAGAGAAGTGCCTGCGGCTGTCCGCCTTCGACCGGCTGGTTGCCGGTCAGGACGACCGGATGGCCGTCACCGCCATCCTGGCGCACACCGGTGACAAAATCGCCTGCGGCGAGAATGGTGCCGTAATTCACATTGGTATCGCTCATGAATACACCTTTTTGTGAGTTGTGGCTCTATCTAAACCATAGGTTGTTTATGAAGGGTTGATGCTGCCTTGCGCAGCTCCGTTTTTGACGTCTACCTCTTTGCACCGGTGTCGCCACGGGATGGTCAAGATGATCCCTGCATGCTGCGCCACGGTATTTTGCGCTTGTCGGCGGCGATTTTCCTTTTTAGTCTGAAGAAAAACAAAGGGAACGCAGGTCTTGCTTCGCAGGCCCCGAAGACAGGAGAAATCATGACATCCGCTGTGCTCCGCATCACCGCCGTCGCCTTGACGGCCCTTTTTGCCGGTGTGTCCGCCAAGGCCGCCGACCGGGAGGTCCATGTCTACAACTGGTCGGATTATATCGATCCGCAGATTCTGGAGGACTTCACCAAGGAAACCGGCATCAAGGTCGTCTATGACGTGTTCGACAACAACGACCTGCTGGAAACCAAGCTGCTCGCCGGCGGGTCCGGCTATGACGTGGTGGTGCCGACCGGCCCGTTCCTGGCCCGGCAGATCCAGGCGGGCGTGTTCCAGAAGCTCGACAAGTCGAAGCTGCCGAACCTTTCCAACATGTGGCCGCAGGTCATGGACCGTCTGGCCAAATACGACCCCGGCAACCAGTATGCCGTGAACTACATGTGGGGCACCACCGGCATCGGCTACAATGTCAAGAAGATCAAGCAGATCTTCGGCGATGATGTGAAGGTCGATAGCTGGGATTTCATCTTCAAGCCGGAAAACGCCAAGAAGCTGAAGCAGTGCGGGCTCAACATCCTCGATGCTTCGGATGAAACCTTCGCCATTGCCATGAACTATGTCGGCAAGGATCCCGACAGCAAGAAGACGGCGGATCTGGAAGCGGGCGCCAAGGTCTATTCCGCCATCCGGCCCTACGCCAAGACCTTCAATTCCGCCGCCTATATCAATGATCTCGCCAATGGCGACATCTGCGCCACCATCGGCTGGTCGGGAGATATCGTCCAGGCCAAGCACCGGGCCGAGGAGGCCAAGAACGGTGTGGAGATCGCCTATGTGATCCCCAAGGAAGGCACCTATATGTGGTTCGACAACTTCGCCATTCCGGCTGACGCCAAGAATGTCGAGGAAGCCCATGCCTTCATCAATTACCTCATGAAGCCGGAGGTTATCGCCAAGGCTTCCGATTTCGTGGCCTATGCCAATGGCAATCTGGCCTCGCAGAAGCTGATCAGCCCGGATGTCTTCAATAACCCGTCCGTCTATCCGGATGAGGCGACGCTGAAGCGGCTTTTCACCATCTCGCCCTACGATCCGAAATCCCAGCGTGTGCTGAACCGGCTCTGGACGCAGATCAAGACCGGCAAGTAACGATATAGAACGGGGCTGAGAAAGCCCCGTTCTTCTTTGACAAGGGGTAGACAGATGGCGAAATCCTTGGGGCCGGTCAAACGCAGCTTCGCACCCTGGACCGATCCGGCTGAAAAGCCGTTCATCCGGTTTGAAAATGTCACCAAGCGCTTCGGTCCGTTCACGGCGGTGAAGAACCTGACGCTCGACATTTACGAGAAGGAATTCTTCTCGCTGCTTGGTCCCTCCGGTTGCGGCAAGACCACGCTGATGCGCATGCTGGCGGGCTTCGAGGAGCCGACCGAGGGACGTATCCTGCTTCAGGGCAAGGATCTCTCCGGCGTGCCGCCCTACCGTCGCCCCACCAATATGATGTTCCAGTCTTATGCGCTCTTCCCGCACATGACGGTGGCGAAGAACATTGCCTTCGGTCTTGAGCAGGACAATCTGCCCAAGGGCGAGATCGAGGCGCGGGTGGCGGAAATGCTCAAGCTGGTCAAGCTTGAGGAATTTGCCCGCCGCAAACCCAACCAGCTTTCCGGCGGCCAGCGGCAGCGCGTGGCGCTGGCGCGCTCGCTTGCCAAGCGGCCCAAGGTGCTGCTGCTCGACGAGCCGCTGGGCGCGCTGGACCGCAAGCTCAGGGAGGAAACGCAATTCGAGCTCATGGATATTCAGCACACGCTGGGGCTGACCTTCCTGATCGTCACCCATGATCAGGAAGAGGCCATGACTGTCTCCGACCGGATCGCGGTGATGGACAAGGGCGAACTGATGCAGGTGGCAACGCCTGCGGAAATCTACGAGGCGCCCAACAGCCGCTATGTGGCGGATTTCATCGGTGACATCAACATCGTTGAGGGCAGGTTTCAGGGCGAGGGGGCAACACCGCTTCTGTCGCGCATTGCCTGTGATGGCGGGCTGGAGGCCGTGGTGGCGTATCCGTGCGGGCAAGCGCCCGGCACAGCGGTGGCCTTTGCCATCCGCCCGGAAAAGATCCGCATTTCGCAGGACCCGCCTGCTGATACCTCCAGCAATGTGCTGCATGGCGAAGTGCTGGATATCGGCTATCTCGGCGATTTCTCCATCTTCATCGTCGGCCTTGCCGATGGACGCAGCTTCCGGGCGGCGCAGGCCAATATTTCACGGCTGGTCGATCGCCCCATCACCTATGGCGATCAGGTCTGGTTGAGTTGGCCGGCAGAGGCCGGCCTGCTTTTGACGCGATAGGGGGCTTTCATGGCAGAGCCGCAAACGCTTCCGCAGACGTCAAGAGCCCGCTGGCTGGTGGTGCTTATCCCGTATCTCTGGATGGCGCTGTTCTTCCTGGCGCCCTTCTTCATCATCGTGAAGATCTCGCTGTCGGACACGGCGATTGCCATGCCGCCCTATACGCCGGTCTTCGAAGGATTTTCGGCAATCGGCGATTTTCTATCGCAGCTCGATCTCGAAAATTTCTGGATGCTGGGCGACGATCCGCTGTATGTCGAAGCCTATATCTCCTCGCTGCGGATCGCGGCGATTTCCACGCTGCTCCTGCTGCTGATCGGTTATCCGATCGCGCTGGCCATGGCACGGGCGCGGTCGGACCTGCGTCCGACGCTGGTGATGATGGTGATTCTGCCTTTCTGGACCTCGTTTCTGATCCGCGTCTATGCCTGGATCGGCATTCTGAAGCCTGAGGGCCTGCTGACGCTCCTCCTGCAAAGCCTGCATGTTCTGGGCCCTGACCAGCAGGTGCATATCTATCAGACGGATACGGCGGTCTTCATCGGCATCGTCTATTCCTATCTGCCCTTCATGGTGCTGCCGCTTTATTCGGCGCTGGAAAAGCTGGACGGGACGCTGCTGGAAGCGGCCAGCGATCTCGGCTGCCCGCCCTGGAAGGCTTTCTGGCGCATCACCTTTCCGCTGTCCCTTCCGGGCGTGGTGGCGGGGGCGATGATCTGCTTCATCCCGATCACCGGAGAATACGTGATCCCCGATCTTCTCGGCGGCGCCGATACGCTGATGATCGGCAAGACGCTGTGGACGGAATTCTTCGGCAATCGCGACTGGCCGCTGGCGTCTGCCGTGGCGGTGCTGCTGCTCCTCATTCTCGTGGTGCCGATCGCGATTTTCCAGAACCAGCAGAAGAAGGTGGTGTGAGCCATGAAGCCCGGACGCCTGGACCCGATCATCCTCACCCTCGGCTTTGCCTTTCTCTATGTGCCGATCCTCATCCTCATCATCTATTCCTTCAATGATTCGAAACTGGTGACGGTCTGGGGCGGGTTTTCCACCCGCTGGTATGGCGAGCTCTGGCATAATCAGAGCCTGCTGGATGCAGCCTGGGTGACGCTCAGGGTGGGGCTTGTTTCCGCAAGCCTCGGCACGCTGCTCGGAACGCTGGCGGCGCTGGCGCTGGTGCGGTTTGGCCGGTTTCCGGGGCGGCTCCTGTTTTCCGGCATGGTCTATGCGCCGCTGGTCATGCCGGAGGTGATCACCGGCCTGTCGCTGCTCCTGCTGTTCGTGGCCATGGATGTCGATCGCGGCATCGTCACGGTGACGCTGGCGCATATCACCTTCACCATGTGCTATGTGGCCATCGTCGTGCAGTCGAAGCTCTTGACCTTCGATCGCAGCCTGGAGGAGGCGGCCCTCGATCTCGGCTGCCCGCCGGTTCGCACCTTCTTCCGTATCACCCTGCCGCTGATCCTGCCGGCGGTGGTTTCTGGCTGGATGCTGGCCTTCACGCTGTCGCTGGACGATCTCGTCATTTCGAGCTTCACGACGGGTCCCGGCGCCACGACCCTGCCGATCAAGATCTATTCGCAGGTGCGCCTTGGCGTCACGCCGGAAATCAACGCGGTCTGCACGCTGCTGATCGCCGTCGTCACCCTCGGCGTCATTGCTGCCTCCATCGGCACCAAACGGCGCGAAGTCCAGCGGCAGCGGGATGAGCATCTTGCCGCGCGGGCGGCGGGGTAAGATTTATATACAGCGCCGTGCGCCATATATGGCGCACGGCGCTGTAACGCTTTAAATCTGCTGCATAATTTTATCCTTAAATCGATCCGATTTAAGGAATTATGCAGTAGAGAGCATTTCCGGAAAAAGTGGAATCCGGTTTTTCGTCAGGAAATGCGTAAAAACAAATCTTCATCCCTTCGGCGTGACGGGGGAGAGAATGAGATCCGGCCAGGAGCCACCGATGAAGAAGCGCAGGCTGCCTGGGCTTTCCGCCGTGGATTGCATTTCGGCAGACAGCGCCAGCCCTTTGAAGTCATAGGGCACGACACCGCTGAAGGTCAGGCTGCGCGTGCTGTCGGCCAGCTTGCCGGATCGGATGTCGATGGTGCCGCCGGTCAGTTCCGCGCTCATGTCCAGTGTGTCGAAGGCCATGTCGCCGCTTCCGGCCTCGGCAAGGCGGAAGAAGGGGCGCGCCGTTGCCAGCGCCTGAATGCCTTGCGGGTTGAAGCGTGAGAGGCGGCCCGGACCTGCCTGCAATTGCACCTTGCCGCTGATATCGTGGCCGCTGGTTTGCCAGAGCGCCACATCGGTGCTGGCCGAGAGGGTCAGCGAGCCGGTGCCGAGCGGCAACGGGCCGGAGAGCGCAAGCCGTGCCTCGATATCGGAGAGATCGGCATTGGTCAGCGAGACATCCAGCCGCGCGCCCTGATCGAAACCGCCATCCCGGCCTTCCAGATGCCCGGTCAGCGTGCCGCCGGCGAGCGTGCTGTCGGCAATGTCGAAGGCCACGGACCCATCGGTGGCCAGAATGCTGGCGCCGACATCGGTGAGCGTCAACTGCGCCAGCGAGGCGCTGCGGGCCGAAAGGCTGAGATCGAATTCCAGCCAGTCCAGAAGTCCGCTTCTGCCTTCGCGGGCGGAGGAATCGGGAATGGAAAGCGAGAAGGCACCGAGGAAATTTGCAATATCCATCTGCTGGAAGGCAAGCGTGCCGCTGACCTTCGGCTTGCCGCTTTTGGCGTTGGAAATGTCGAGCACGCCGGAGGCGGTCGCGTCATTGGCCGTGAAGCTCAGATCTTCCAGCCGCAGCCGGTCTGGCTCTGCCGTGGCCGTGGTTTCCACGTAGATCTTGTGGAGCGCGCCGGTGCCCGGCAGTTCCATGCCGGCCCAGCCGAGCAGACCGTGGACGTCGCTGACATCGACGCTCAGCTTTCCTTCGGCAAAGCGGGCGGGAAACAGGCCGGCCTTGCCGCTGAAGGTCCCGTTGACGCTGGGGGCCGAGAGCTTGACCTGCATATCCGTCACGGCCCCGGCAAACAGCATCAGCGGTTCGGGGGCAGAAAAATCGATCCGGGTGACAGCACCGCCCAGCAACATGGTGGCCGTGCCCCGGATGGGCGCCGACATGACCGGCCAGGTGATGTCCGAGAAAATACTGTCCAGCGTCAGCATCCGGCCCGAGCCCTGATCCTGCAATTCAATCCGGCCATTTTCGATGGTGATGGAGCCAACTGCACTGTCATGCGGCCCGCCCCGAACGGCGGTGCCCTTGTCGCGCGCCTCGGCAATCGCTTCGGTCAACAGGCCCTCGCCGCCCCATTGCAGCCGTCCGAGCGGCGTGCGGTTCAGCCGGATCAGCGGACGGCTGAGGCGGAAATCGTCAAAAACCGGATGGCCGAGCGCCGCCTTGATGAGGCCGAAACCGGCCGAGAGCTCGGCGATTTCGGCAAGAACCCGCCGTTCTCCGTTTCTCCTGTCGCTGATCGTCACCTCGGGCAGAATGATCCGCGGTTCGGGCCAGAAGCGCAGGCTGGGCGTGCCGCGAATATCCACATCATGCCCGCTCCAGCGGCTGATGGCCCGCTCCATGCTGCCGCGCACAAGATTGCTGGAAACGATATAGGGAGCAGCAAGCCGGGAGGCGACGAAAACAAAAAGCAGGATGGCAAAGACCGTGACGGCGGCACGCGCCAGGCACGCCCATCTCTTCTGCGGCTTTCCCTTCAACGGCTTGTTCCTGTCTGTCTGGTCGCGGCAAGGTCCTGATCGCGGCCTTTAGCGCGGACAAGGAAAAACCGCTTATCCGGGATAAAGGCAACAAAACACAGGCGTTCCAGCCTTGGATACAGCAAAGCGCGCATCCCCGCAATTTGTAGGGCGGTCTGGCGGAAACCATCAACAAGGAGAGTACTGCACCCGATTAAAATACCCGACCATCTATTCACCGCCTTCATAGCAGCAATCATATCTAATGACTCTTCATCCTGCCGGTTTCGATGCAGAACATCGCAACTGCGGGATAGCGCCTTTCGCAACTGCGGTATAATCTCGCGGTCAGTGTGAAGCAGGGAGGTTTTTCAATGGAGAGTGTCAAGCCGTTATGGGTGCCGCGGCAGGAGGATGTGGCGGCAAGCCCGCTGGCGCGCTTCATGCAATGGTGCGAGGAAAGGGTCGGGCAATCCTTTGCCGCCTATGACGATTTCTACCAATGGTCCATCAACGATCGCGGCGGTTTCTGGTCTGCCGTCTGGGATTATTGCGGCGTCAAGGGCGAAAAGGGGGCGGTCGACCTCGAAAACGGCGATGACATGCTGGCGGCCCGCTTCTTCCCGCAGGCGCGGCTGAATTTCGCCGAAAACCTGCTGCTGCGTCAGGATGATGCCGATGCGATGATCTTCCGGGGCGAAGACAAGGCAAAAAGTCGCTGGAGCTGGAAAACGCTTCAGGACACGGTTTCCCGCCTGCAACAGGCCATGCGGGCGCTGGGCATCGGTGAAGGCGACCGCGTTGCGGCGATGATGCCCAACCTGCCGGAAACGGTGGCCTTGATGCTGGCCACGGCCTCCATCGGTGCGGTCTGGTCCTCCTGCTCTCCCGATTTCGGCGAGCAGGGTGTGCTGGACCGCTTCGGCCAGATCGAGCCGAAATTGTTCATCGCCTGCGATGGCTACTGGTATGCGGGCAAGCGGCAGGATGTGGCCGCGAAGGTGAAGGCGGTGGCCGCCAGGCTGGCCGCGCCGGTGCTGGTGGTGCCCTATGCGGGCGATGCCGAGGCGCTGGCAGGCGAGCTTGCCGAGGGGCGCACCCTGGAAGCCTTCATGGCCCCCCATGTGGCCGGTGCCGTGGATTTCGTGCGGCTGCCTTTTGCGCATCCGCTTTATATCCTGTTTTCGTCCGGCACCACCGGCGTGCCGAAATGCATCGTGCACTCGGCAGGCGGCACGCTGTTGCAGCATCTGAAGGAGCAGCGGTTCCACAGCGGTCTCCAGGAAAATGAACGGCTTTTCTATTTCACCACCTGCGGCTGGATGATGTGGAACTGGCTGGCAAGCGGGCTGGCCAGCGGGGCGACACTCTGCCTCTATGACGGCTCGCCCTTCCATCCCGATGGCAATGTGCTGTTCGATTATGCGGCTGAGGAAAAATTCGCGATCTTCGGTACCTCGGCCAAGTTTATCGATGCCGCCCGCAAGGCGGGGCTTTCCCCCCGCACCACCCATGATCTCTCGGCATTGCGCGTCCTTGCCTCCACCGGCTCGCCGCTTTCGCCGGAAGGCTTCGATTTCGTCTATGAGGCCATCAAGCCGGATGTGCATCTGGCCTCGATCTCCGGCGGTACGGATATCGTCTCCTGCTTCGTGCTGGGCAATCCGCTGAAGCCTGTCTGGTCCGGCGAAATCCAGGGTCCGGGTCTCGGCATGGCCGTGGATGTGTGGGACGATCAGGGCCAGCCGGTGCGCGGCGAAAAGGGCGAACTGGTCTGCACCAAAGCCTTCCCCTCCATGCCGGTGATGTTCTGGAACGATCCGGACCACGCCAAATACAAGGCCGCCTATTTCGAGCGGTTCGACAATATATGGTGCCATGGCGATTTTGCCGAATGGACGGAGCATGGCGGTATCGTCATCCATGGTCGCTCGGATGCTACGCTCAATCCCGGCGGGGTGCGCATCGGCACGGCGGAAATCTACAATCAGGTGGAAAAGCTCACCGAAGTGGCGGAAGCGCTGTGCATCGGCCAGGATTGGGATGGCGATGTGCGCGTCGTGCTGTTCGTGCGGCTTGCCCCAGACGTCAGCCTCACCGAAGAGCTGATCGGCGCCATCAAGACCCGCATTCGCACCGGAGCATCGCCTCGTCACGTCCCCGCCAAGATCATCGCGGTCACCGATATTCCGCGCACCAAATCCGGCAAGATCGTCGAACTTGCGGTGCGCGAGGTGGTGCATGGCCGCCCGGTGAAGAACAAGGAAGCGCTCGCCAATCCGGAAGCGCTCGATCTGTTCGCCGATCTGGCGGAGTTGAAGGGCTAAATCTCTCTAAAAAGATCTTGCAGATGCGACCCAATGAAGTTGCATCTGCTTTACTTTGCGTGATTTTCTCGTCAAAATCATCAATATAATCTGTAATTTTTTGTATTTGAGTAGTTTGAAGGCAAATGGTAACACGTAAGCAATCTCTAGGTGCTTTCGGTGAGGAGCGTGTCGTCAAAGATTGTACGTGTCCTAGATGCAAGCGCCTCAAGACGCTCGTGCGTCTTCCAGTGAATTTTAAATGCGCGGATATAGTCTGTGATTTCTGTGGATATTTAGCTCAGGTAAAAACAAAAACGACAAAATATATTGATAAAGTTCCAAAATATGTTCTTGGGGCGGCTTGGGGGCCGCAAAATGAAAGAATGCAAGCAGCTATTTATTTTCCTTTATTTTTAGTTTTGGTGGATCTAGATAAATATTATTCGATTTTCTATCTTTCGGCAGATTTGCAGGAGCCCGACCTATTTAAGCCGAGAAACCCTTTATCTCAGACAGCTAAAAGAGCGGGTTGGCAGGGTTTCATTTACGACTTAACGGTTGTGGAAAGTCGTCTTGTACGTATTCGGTAATAAATTAAATCCGCGTCTGTTTTTCACCCCGCCAGTACCCGTGGTGAAGGGAAGCTGATTTCCACCAGCGTTCCCTCATTGGGGGTGGAGTGGATGGCGAAGCTGGCGCGGTTGGCGTCCACCATGGCCTTGGTCAGCGGCAGGCCGAGGCCGGTGCCGTCGCCGCGCAATCGGGTGCCGCCGGGGGAAACCTGGCGGAAGGGCTTCATCGCTTGTTCCAGCTCCGAGCGCGTCATGCCGATGCCGGTGTCGCGAATGCGCAGCGTCACGCTGCCATTCGGCTCATAGGCGGTGGAGACGATGATCTGCCCGCCCGAGGGCGTGAAGCGGATGGCATTGGCGAGAATGTTGAGCACGATCTGCTTGACCGAGCGCAGGTCGGCCACGACATTCGGCACCGATTGCGACAGCGCCGTGCGGATGATCACGCGCTGGTTATTGGCCTGCGGCTGAACGATGGCGACAGCCTCCGACACCGTTTCGTTCAGCCCGACGGCCACGAAATCCAGATCCATCTCGCCCGCCTCGATCTTGGAAATATCCAGGAGATCGTTGACGATATCCAGCACATGCCGGCCCGAACGGCCGATATCGGCAGCATATTCTGCGTAGCGGGAATGGCCGATCGGCCCGAAGCGCTCATCCGCCATGATATCCGAAAAACCGATAATCGCGTTGAGCGGCGTGCGGATTTCATGGCTGACGCGGGCCAGGAAGTCGCTCTTATGGGCATTGGCGGTTTCGGCGGCGCGCTTGGCGTTGCGCAATTCCTCTTCCGTCCGCTTCCATTGGGTAATGTCGCGGATGACGGCGCAGAAGCCGTTGGAGGAGGAAAGCCGGCCAATGGTCATGAACAGCGGAATGAAACCGCCGGAGGATTCACGACCGATGACCTCGCGCCCATCATTCAGCACGCTGGCCACCCCATGCCCGGTCAGCCCGTTCAGATAATCCAGGATCGAACGCTGGCTTTCGTGGGCAAAGAGCGTGACGAAGGGTTTGCCGCGAATATCCTCCTCGTCATAATTGAAGAGGGCGCTTGCGGCACGGTTGATCGAGCGGATATCGCCGTCTGCGCCCAGCGTCACCACGCCATCCGTCGCCGTTTCCAGAATGGAGCGCAATTCCTCTACTTCGACGCTCAGCGCCGCAATCTCGTGAGAGGCTGCTTCTTCCGGTTTTTGCGGTGCGGGCGCGGCCTCAGTCACGGCATTGGTGCGCACCAGCGCCAGCAGCAGGGCGCTTGCCTCTTCCCAGCGGATGGATTGCAGCCGTGCCGAAACCGGCACCAACTCGTCATCGGCGCGCACGATCACCAGCGATCCGGCTTCCCCTTCGGTCGCGGCAAGATCGTCCCGCTGCAGCAGGGCATCCAGACCGCCCGCAGCCTGCAAGGCCTCCAGCGTTTCATAGCCGGTGAGCGCGAAAAATTCCGGATTGGCGTGAATGAGCCTGTCGCCGCGATGAGCCAGCAGCGCCACCGGCAGCATGTCCAGCACATCCGGCGTGAAGCTCACATCCCGGCGCGAGCGGGGAAAGGCCAGCACGGCACCCTCGGATGGTTCGTCCGCAGCGCCTTCAGGCTGGGTCGTGTCCGTTTCCGGTGCCGCAGCCGCCGCGTCGGCCTCGGTCTCCGCCCTATGCTGCTCCGCTTCGGTCTCCGCTGCTTCATGGACAGGTGGCAGGGCCTTATCGGTGCTGTCCTCGATGTCTGTCTCGGGTGAAGCATCGATCGGGGAGGGATCGGCTTCCGCCTTTTCCGGCATCTCGCTCTCAGGCATTTCGTCCAGCCGCTCCGGGCGAGGCGGAATGCCCATGGCGTCGAGCTTGCGGGCAATTTCCCGGAAGGCTGCCTGCTCGCTATTGCTCAAGCCGTCACGCCCGCGAAAGCGGCGCTCTTCCAGCTGGATCACCTTGTCCGACAGGCGGCGTGCGGCGGTTTCGGTCAGGCTGAGGGCAGGCGGTTCGGTCCGCTCGGGCGCTTCGGCAACCGGGGCCTCCGGCTGCGGCGTATCCTCATGCTCTTCCTCTTCCACCGGATCGGCCTCGGTTGCGTCAGGCCCGGTGGCCTCTAGGCTCACCTCTTCCGTCTCGGCCTCGTCATCACCGGCAAAATCGAAAGGCGTCGTTTCTTGCGCATCGTCCTGCCGCTCGGAGGCGGCCTCTTCGCCCTCCGGCAGGAAGGTCATGCCCACGCCATCCGGGTCTTCCACGGCATCGGCCAGGCGCACGACACCAAAGCCCCGGAATCCATCGAAATCGCGATTGCGCGTATAGGTGGGAAGGGCGGCCAGATCCACCGGCACTTTCAGCCGCGTGCCTTCCACCGGCCAGTAGATCGTACGCCCCGACCAGGTATCGCGGCGCTTCAGCAATTCGGCAATCTTGCCATCCGGATCGAGATTGAAGAGGGCAGCCAGATCGCCAAAGGCCTGACCTTCGATGGCGGCAGCACGCGGGCCGACCGCACGGGCAAATTCCGGCGATACATCGCTGAAACGGCCAAGGGCATCGATTTTCCAGACAAAGCGCTGCGCCCGCTGCGAGGGCTCGAAAGTGAAGACGGGTTCGTCCATCGCTTCCGCATGTTGCTGGGGTGCCTGTTCCGGTGCGACCTCTGCTGCTGCAGGCGCTTCGGTTTCCTGTGGGGCCGCCTCTTCGGTCACGACGGGCTGTTCCGGCTCTGCCTCCGGCTCCAGGATGCCGGCCATCTCTGGCTCTTCCGTTGCGGCCTCATCGTTCGTTTCGTGTGAGACGGTGTCAGCGATTTCCGGCTGATCGGCCTCTATGGCCGCGCTGTCTTGCGCCTGCGAAAGTGGCTCCTCCTCCGCTGCCTCATCGGCTAAGGGCTCCGGCGTTTCGACAGAGGTGATTTCGGGTTCCGGCTCGATATCGGTAATGCCGCCCAAGGCATCCACGACATCATCGAAGCTCTCGGCAACCGGTTGTTCGGGGGAGGGCGCTTCCTCTTCCGGCGCCTCAACTGCGCTTTGCGCTTCCGCAAGTGCGGTCAGGGGACTGTCTGCCGCCGGAGGCATGGGGGCTGGCTGCGGTGCGGCGTTAAAGCCATCGCTCGGGTCCAGCATGCCCAGAATGGTTTCCACGGCAAAAACCAGGAAAAGCGCGGGCTCATCGCTCAGCTTGCCGATGGCTGCCGGCAGATAGCCCTTGGCGGTGGGGATCGGCCGCTTCATCAATCCGTCGTCATCGGCGCTGACCATGCGCACCAGCATGGCGGCCGTCTGCGGGCTGATGCCGAGGCGGGCAAAATGCTCCGAGGCGCTGACAATGCCGCCCTCGCCATCCAGCAGGGCCATATGGGTATCGGGATCGCCAAAACCGCTGAGCATGGCTCGCGCGCGGGCCTTGTCATCGGCATGGGAAAAAGGCAGAGCAAAGAGAATGCCGATCTCACCCGGGCTGATCGTCAGCGTTTCCAGATGCGCTTGCAGCGGTAGACGGCGAAAGCCGCTGCCCACCCGCACCATCAGCGTACGGGTTTCGCCCTCCTGCTTCAGATGCCGGGCCGTTGCGGCAATCTGGCGAAAGGTGACATCCTGCTGCGGCGGCGGCTGATCCAGGAAATCATAAATGGAGGCTGCGCCAAAAAAGCTGGCGCCCGCACCATTGGCCCACAGCACGCGCTCCATGTCAGCGGAAAACAGCACGAGCGCCTCGCCCCGCGCAAACCGCGCCCGCACCTTGCCGTGCACGGCAATGTCGATGAAGGGGTATTGAACAGCGGGCATGATCATCCTGTCGGCTTCGCTGGAATGGTGCGAGATTAACAGTTTTTTAATAACTTCACACCCGGTTTTGGTCCAGCAAAGCCCTTGTCAATTGCCAAACAGGGTTAATACCCACCGAGTCGTCTTCAGGCGGAAAGTGGCGACCGTCTGCGACAATTTGCGCGTCATAAGCGCATTGTGCACTGCACAACAATATTGCAATGCACAAGGAAATCGCCTATATTCACAGGCATGGAAACACCAGGGGCCGGGGAGCACACGGTCCAACCAGGAGCGAAAACCATGGCAAATACCAAGACCGCAACCAAAACTGCCGATGTCTTCTCTTTCTCCGCCTTCGATCCGGCCAAGTTCTCCGAGAGCCTGCGCGACTTCGCGGAAAAGGGCGCTGCCCAGTCCAAGGACGCCTATTCCAAGATGAAGGTTGCCGCCGAAGACGCTTCCAAGACCGTTGAAGCCACGCTTCAGAGCGCCCAGAACGGCAGCGTCGAGCTTGGCCTCAAGGCTGTCGAGGCACTGCGCACCAATGCCGAACTGTCGCTGTCGCACATGGAAGCCCTGCTGACCGTGAAGTCCGTTGCCGAATTCGTCGAGCTGCAGACCTCCTTCATCCGCAAGCAGGCTGAAGTCACCGTCGAGCAGGCCAAGGCCATGCAGGAAGCCGCCCGCAAAGTTGCCGAAACCGTCTCCAAGCCGGGCAAGGAAGCCGCCGAAAAGGTGATCTCCACCTTCAAGGTCGCCTGAGTTTTTAACTGTATGTTTTGAAGGGCCGGGTTTCCGGCCCTTTTTTATGAAAGCAGCGTGATTTCGCCATCCGTCTTTCCACACCCTCTCTCGTGGTCTGAAAAAAAGGCTTGAAAAATCTTCCCGCTGCTCGTATGTGACGCCTCAAGAACGCTTCGGCGCTTGTGCGGTTGTAGCTCAGTTGGTTAGAGCGCAGGTTTGTGGCACCTGAGGTCAGTGGTTCAACTCCACTCAACCGTACCATTCCTCCCATGAATTCAGAAATATTGCAGAACATCGATCACGGTCGATGTGGAAGAAGCCCCTGTCAAGGGGCGTCTTCATGGTGCTGCGTTCGGCGTCAGGCGCGTTTTCGTGCGTCTCTCATACTGGATCCGCCATAGCCCAGCTGAAACTTGGACAGAAGGTCTTCCAACTGGCTGCTTTCCTGTGCAAGGCCCGCACCGGCGGCGTTCATTTCCTCGACCATGGCAGCGTTCTGCTGGGTGGTCTGGTCCATCTGGCTGACGGCATTGCTGATTTCTGCCAGTCCTGAGGATTGCTCCTGGGCAGCAGCGGCGATGGCTTCCATATGGGCGTTGACCTTGACGATCAGATCCGCAATCGCCTCCAGTCCGGAGCCGGTGCCAGACACAAGTCGTACCCCTTCGGACACGGCAGCCTCGGAATTGGTGATCAGCGTCTTGATTTCTCTTGCTGCACCCGCTGAACGTTGCGCCAGTTCGCGCACTTCCTGCGCCACCACGGCAAAGCCCTTGCCCGCTTCTCCGGCGCGTGCGGCCTCGACACCGGCGTTCAGAGCCAGCAGGTTGGTCTGGAAAGCGATCTCATCGATCACCGAGATGATCTGACTGATCTGGCGGGAGGCGTGGTCGATCCGCTCCATTGCCACAACAGCTTCACGGACGATTGCACCGGATTTATCCGCTTGGGTCTGGGCGTCGCGCGTCACCGTGCGCGCTTCGTTCGACCGTTTCGATGTTGCAGAGACGTTGGAGGTAATTTCCTCCAGAGCCGCGGCGGTTTCCTCCAGGGAGGCCGCCTGCTGCTCGGTGCGCCGCGAAAGGTCGTCCGAGGCTGCGGAGATCTCGGCAATGCCCTGGTTGACCGCCTGAACTGAGGTGTTGACCGTGAGCAAGGCCTGCCGCAACTGGTTGACCGATCTGTTGAAGTCCTCCCGTAGTGCCTCGAATTGCGGGGCGAAGGCTTCATGGATTTCACACTGCATATCGCCATCGGCAAGCCGTCTCAGGCCCATGGCCAGTGAGCCCGTTGCCCGGTTCAGCCTTTCCTCGGCTTCTGCTTCGGCACGTCTCTGGGTTTCCAGACGATCTTCCTCGGCCCGCTGGCGGGCTTGTTCTGCTTCGGTTTCCAACTGCTGGTTCCGGATCGCGTTCTTGCGGAACACCTCGACTGCTCGTGACATGTCGCCGATCTCGTCCTTGCGGTCGGCACCGGTCTCGTTTGCCGCCAGATCGCCATTGGCCAGTCGGCGCATGACACCCACGATCTGTCTGATCGGAGAGACGATCGTCACGGCCATGAATCCCGAGAGTGCAACCATCAGCAGTCCGCCAACCACGGAGAGGGTGAGAATACGTGTCAGACCAGCCAGTGCCGAAGACGCATCCAGCCGGGCGCGTTCGGCAATATGCGCCAGGCTCTTGTCTTCCACGGCCTTCATCGCATTGATGCGCGATGTCGCGGTTGCAAACCATTTCTTGCTGTCAAGATCGCTGAGCTCTGCGGCCTTGCCGTCGCCGATGATCCTGTTGCGAACGGCACGAATGTCTTCAAGGGCAGGAACCTGAAGGGCAGCCCTGTAGCTGGCCTTCAGGTCGTCGTCTTGCAGGTTGAGGAAGTTTGCCAGCAGCGCGTCCTGGGCACCGCCCATCTGCGCAAATTCCGTGAGCCGAGCCGGATCAACCTTGCCTGCCGCGATAAAGCTGTTGCCGATCGCTCGTTCCTGACCGGCAATTTCCTTGGCCCGCATCAATTGATTATAGGCCATCATTTCGGCGGCAACGCTGGAATCCATGCCCGTCATGGCAAGCCAGGAGGCCGTGCCGGAAAGATTGGCGATGATGCTGCTGTAAAATTCGAAGGACTGTTTGCCGTTGACCGAAAGCGTATCGATCTTGCTCCGGAACCCTTCCAGATCCGCCAGCCGTCCCTTGACCTCTGTCAGATTGCTGGCCAGTGCTTGATCCGCCAGATCGGCGACGGCCCGATAAACCTCGGGGAGGTGCTGGAGCGCCTTGTCGGACGCCTGCCGGGCTGCACCGATCTCCCCCGTGCCACTCTTGCCCTGGGACGAAAGGAACCCTGCCGACTGGCCGCGTTCAACCTGCAGTACATGCACAATGGCGCCGATTTCCGTCAAGCTGTCGCTGATTGCAACAATATCGTTCATATGCTGGTAGGAGGTCCAGAACTCCACGACCTGCAGGGACGCCAGATAAAACATGGCGAACAAAGGCGGCAGCACTGAAAGCCAGAGCCGCTTCGAAATGGAAAGGTTCGTAAAACGCATGATGATCCCCCGTCTCCGATCATTAGACGGTTATGTTTCGGATTGGCGAAGGATATGTTTCTAATATTACTATAAGTTAAATGGCATTTGTAATATCCCGGCATGGTTTGGTTGCCGCGGCAAAGCCGCACTACCCTGGCTCCCCGGGGCATGACAGGCGCTCCCTCCACTGCTAAAGCGTAATTCTGCCGGAGCAAAACAAAGATGGAAAAGCGCTCCCAGGGACAGATTTTCTGCGTCCTGTATGCAATAGCGGACAAAGCTCCTGCAGGAGCCTGTCCATAATCGTGGATGGTCTTTTTTGTCGGGTTTCATTCTGCCGCGTCTTAATAGCTGGTGCCGCACCCTGTTCCGTCTGGAGCGTGATCTGCACAAGGACAGCTATATTCCCGAAATCGATGTGCTGCGGGCGCTCGCCGTTGTTGCCGTGGTGCTTTATCACGCCGGCGTTCCGGTGCTGCGCGGCGGCTTTCTCGGGGTGGACATTTTCTTTGTCATCAGCGGCTTTCTGATCGCCCGCATCTATGCCCGCAGTGGCGTCACCTATTCGGCTTTGGTCTTCTACCGGCGGCGGTTTCTCCGCATTATTCCGGCGCTGGTCGCGGTGATCCTGCTGATCCTGCCCTTTGTCTGGCTGGTCAGCTTCGATGCGATTTTCAGCCAGTATCTGCGCAGCGGGCTCTATTCCCTGCTTTTTGTGGCGAATTTCGATTTCTGGAACCATGTCGATTACTTCGGCCCGACCAATGACGAGGTGCCGCTCCTGCATGTCTGGAGCCTCTCCGTCGAAGAACAGTTCTATCTGGTTGCGCCGCTCATTCTTTTCTGTCTCCGGCGCTTTCGCTCGCGCAGCGGCGTCATTGCCGCCGTTCTGATCCTCGGCAGTCTGATCTTGAGCCTGCTGCTGGACCGGCTGGCGCCCGATGCCGGTTTTTTCCTGATGCCTGCCCGCTTCTGGGAACTGGCGGCAGGCGCATTGATTGCCTTCATCGCCTGGCGGCCGCGCCTGACAAATGGGTTTGCCGGGGCGCTCGGTGTCGTTCTGCCGGTCCTCATGGCTCTTCTCTTCGCGGTCTACAGTGAGGATCGCGATCTGCAGACGCTGGGGCGTCTGGCTGCGGTGGTGCTGGCGGCGCTTTATCTTCTTGTGTTCGGCGAGGGGGGTTACCGTTCGCCGCTGGCAGGTTTTGCGCCGCTGCGCGGCCTCGGCAAGATCAGCTACAGTCTCTATCTCTGGCACAATCCCCTGCTGGCGCTGATCAGCCTGCAGGTGTTCCGGTCCTCCTCCCCGCAATTGGTTGCCGGGACTGTCGTGCTCGCTGTCCTGCTTGCCATCGTCAGCTACGTCATGATCGAAAATCCCTGGCGGCTGGTGGGGCGTAAGGTCAGTGCAGGACAGGCGCTCGTTTCCTCCAGCATTGCTGCGCTCATGATCCTGCTGATGATCGGTGTGCCTTTCTATCTGGCCAGCAACGGGTTCCGCGCCGATGAGCGGACCCGGCTGGTTCTGGAACAGGCCCAGACCCCGGTGCCGAAGCCTTACCAATCGCGCTGTTTCCTGGAGGCCAAATCCGGCATCCTCTCTTTCCCGGATGCCTGCAAGAGCGCGGTGACGGCGCAATCCACCCTAGTCTGGGGTGACAGTTTTGCCCGGCATCTGTCCTACGGGCTGCGCACGGTGCGGAACGATGTTCAGGAACTGAGCGGGGCCGGATGTCCGCCGGTCATCCATGTCTTCTTCGGCGGCAATCCGCGCTGTCAGGGGCTGAACGACCAGACCCTGGCCGAGGTGATCCGCGCCCATCCGGCGCGGCTGGTGCTAACGGCCTATTGGACGCGCAGCGAGATATATGATGCTTCTCCCGGCGTGGAGGCGACCGTGCGCCGGGTGCGCGAAGCCTCGCCCGAAACCCGGATCATCCTGATTGGCAGTCCGCCGATCTGGCGGCCGAAATTGCCGAGGCTCATCCTGCGGCGCAATCTCGATCTCAATCAGGACGCGGTTGAAAACACCTCATTGGTGGAGGTCGAAGCCTCCGATGCCACGCTCAAGGCGATTGCCGAGCGAAACGGTGCGCGCTTCATTTCGCTGAAGGATATGCTGTGTCACGGCACACTCTGCAGGGCCTGGGTGGACCCTCTGGGCCATCGGGCGCTGGTGACCTTCGATCACGGCCATTTCACCTATGACGGCTCGCTCTTCGTGGCGCGGCAGCTTTCGCTGGATCCATAAGCATTCCCAGGAAAACTGCTGCTTATACCAAGGCTCGAAGATGCTAACGCATCCTCGCCTTGAAGAAATTTCGAATATCTCAAATGCATCAGAGGCTTGAGATATTCGAAAAGGGAATACGAAGTGTCATTTTCAATGACTCTTCCTATTACTTTCCTGGAAATGCTGCAAATCCTATTCGAAAATCGCCCGTTCGGCCTTTACGCTGTCGCTGAGATAATCCACCACGGTGCGGATGCGGGCGATGGCGCGCAGGCTTTCATGATAGGTGGTCCAATAGGCGCGGCGGATGATGAGGTCCGGCAGCACGCGCACCAGTTCCGGATATTGCCGGGCGATATAGGCATGCAGAATGCCGATGCCCGCACCGGAGCGCACCGCCTCCGTCTGGCCGATGGCGGATGAGATTTCAAAGCCGGCATTCCAGTCCCGCAGGATTTCGCCGGTATAGTTCAGCGATGGCGTGAAGATCAGGTCTTCCACATAGCCGATCCGCCGGTGGCGCTTCAGCGCCTCGGCATTGTCCGGCGCGCCGTGGCGGCTAAGGTAATCGCGGGAGGCATAAAGGCCGAGCGTATAATCGGTGAGATGGGCGGAAACGAGCCTGCCCTGTTCGGGCCGCTCCAGCGTGACGGCGATATCGGCCTCGCGCTGCGACAGCGAAAAGGAGCGCGGCACGGGAACCAGTTGCACCTTCAGCTCCGGATGCTGCTCCAGCAAGGGGCCGAGCCGCGAAGCCAGAAAGAAGACGCCGAACCCGTCCGGCGCACCGATGCGCACCGTGCCCGCCACCCGCGCATCCGTATGGCCAAGCCGTGCCTGGGCTTCCAGCATCTCGGTTTCCATGCGCTCGGCGCTGGCCAGAAAGATCTCCCCTTCCGCCGTCAGTTCGCAGCCATGGGTGCGGCGAATGAAAAGCCGTGTCTTCAGCGCATCTTCCAGCGCCGTCAGCCGCCTCGACAGCGTGGCATGGTTCAGCCCCAGCCGCCGCGATGCCGCAAGGATCTGCCCGGTACGGGCCACGCTCAGGAAAATTCTGACATCATCCCAATTCATACTGCTCCCTCAACTTCAATTTACGCACAACGGATGCGTAAATCATCGCGTTGCGTTGTGCAAATTAAAGTCGGATACTCCCCTCCATAAACAAGGAGGATACCCATGTATCAGGTCGGTCATTTCATCGGCGGCAAGCATGTTGCCGGCACGTCCGGGCAGACGCAGCCCATTTACAACCCCGCTACGGGCGAGATTCAGGGTGAGGTTTCGCTGGCCAGCGCCGCCGAACTGAACGCTGCCGTGGAAAATGCCAAGGCCGCCCAGCCGAAATGGGCCGCCACCAATCCGCAGCGTCGCGCCCGCGTCTTCATCAAGTTCGTGGAACTGCTGAACCAGCACATGGATGAACTGGCAGCGCTTTTGTCCCGCGAACATGGCAAGACCATCGAAGACGCCAAGGGCGATATCGTTCGCGGCCTCGAAGTCTGCGAATTCGTCATCGGTATTCCGCACCTGTCGAAGAGCGAGTTCACCGAAGGTGCCGGGCCCAATATCGACATGTATTCGATCCGCCAGCCGGTTGGCATCGGCGCGGGCATCACCCCCTTCAACTTCCCGGGCATGATCCCGATGTGGATGTTTGCCCCGGCCATCGCCTGCGGCAATGCCTTTATCCTCAAGCCGTCCGAGCGCGATCCGTCCGTGCCGATCCGCCTGGCCGAACTGATGATCGAGGCTGGCCTGCCTGCCGGCATTCTCAATGTCGTCAACGGTGACAAGGCTGCTGTCGATGGCCTGCTGACCCACCCGGATATCGGCGGCATTTCCTTCGTCGGTTCCACGCCGATCGCCCGCTATGTCTATGGCACGGCGGCCATGAACGGCAAGCGCGCCCAGTGCTTCGGCGGCGCCAAGAACCACATGATCATCATGCCCGATGCCGATCTCGACCAGGCCGCAAATGCGCTGATGGGTGCGGGCTACGGCTCTGCCGGCGAGCGCTGCATGGCGATTTCCGTGGCCGTTCCGGTGGGTGAGGAAACCGCCAACCGCCTGATCGAAAAGCTGACGCCCATGGTCGAATCGCTCCGCATCGGCCCCTATACCGATGACAAGGCCGATATGGGCCCGGTCATCACCAAGGCCGCGCGCGAGCGCATTCTCGGCCTGATCGACAAGGGTGTGGAAGAGGGCGCTAAGCTCGTCGTCGATGGCCGCGGCTTCAAGCTGCAGGGCTATGAAAACGGCTATTTCGTCGGGGGTTGCCTGTTCGACAATGTCACGCCGGAGATGGACATCTACAAGACCGAAATCTTCGGTCCGGTGCTCTCCGTGGTGCGCGCCAAAAATTATGAAGAGGCGCTGTCGCTGCCGATGAAGCATGAATACGGCAATGGCGTTGCCATCTTTACCCGCGACGGCGATGCCGCCCGCGATTTCGCCAGCCGCATCAATATCGGTATGGTGGGCATCAATGTGCCGATTCCGGTGCCGCTGGCCTATCACTCCTTCGGCGGCTGGAAGGCCTCTGCCTTCGGCGATCTCAACCAGCACGGCACGGACGCCATCAAATTCTGGACCCGCACCAAGACCGTGACGAGCCGCTGGCCGTCCGGCATCAAGTCCGGCGCGGAATTCGTGATGCCGACCATGAAGTGATATCGGGCGCGGCATCCGTGAACATCGATTTCGAGAAAGGCTCCCGTTTGGGGGCCTTTTGTTTTGGAGTCAGTGCATGTAGTAGATGATGGTGATGTAACCTGAAATTGCGTCCCTCTTTTCAGGGATGAGCTTGGGAAAAACCTGTGAATTTTGGAATTGTTCAAAACTGCAAATGACACTATATAAGGATGCGAAGAGCGAAGGAGTGGCCGAATGCGCCTGACGAAGCAGACCAATTATGCCGTTCGCATGCTGATGTATTGTGCTGCCAACAAGGACAGCCTGAGCCGCATTCCTGAAATCGCCAAGGCCTATGGTGTCTCCGAACTGTTCCTGTTCAAGATCCTGCAGCCCCTGAACAAGGCCGGGCTGGTGGAAACGGTGCGAGGCCGCAATGGCGGCGTGCGCCTTGGCCGTCCGGCGGAAAAGATCAGCCTGTTCGACGTGGTGAAGGTCACCGAAGACAGTTTCGCCATGGCGGAATGCTTCGAGGATGACGGCCAGGTGGAATGCCCGCTGGTGGATAGCTGCGGCCTGAACTCGGCGCTGCGCAAGGCGCTGAACGCCTTTTTCGAGGTGCTGATGGACTACAGCATCGACGACCTCGTCAAGGCCCGCCCGCAGATCAACTTCCTGCTGGGTCTCGAGGATCTGAAACAGGTTCCGGCCCCGGCGGCCTGAGTCCCGATAAGCAGCAGATGTTTCAAGCGCCCGGTTCTTGTGCCGGGCGTTTTGCTGTCCGGGTTTCTGGCGGGAAAGCTGCTATACAGGCTTGCTCGAAGTGTTTTATACCGCGTGTTCTAAGCCAAGCCTTGAGGAGGATTGCCATGAGCCTGCCCACCGATGCCAGAACACCCCTTGCCATTATCGTCATGGGGGTTAGTGGCTGCGGCAAAAGCTCGATTGGCGAGGGGCTGGCAGCGCGGCTCAAGGCGCCGTTTCTGGAAGGAGACAGCCTGCATCCCGAAGCCAATGTCGAGAAGATGGCCAAGGGCACGCCGTTGACGGATGAGGACCGCTGGCCCTGGCTGAAACTGATCGGGGAACGCATGCATGCGGCGCTGGAGAAGGGGCAGACGATCATCGTGTCCTGCTCGGCGCTGAAGAAGAGCTACCGGGACCTGCTGCGCGAGGCGACAGGCCACCGCACGGCCTTTGTCTATCTGGAGGGCTCGAAGGACCTGCTGACCCGGCGCATGGGTGAGCGCACCGGCCATTTCATGCCGGTCAGCCTGCTGGAAAGTCAGCTTGCCACCCTGGAAAACCCCAGCAGCGAGCCGCTGGTCGTGACCATCGACATCGACCGCAGCATCGAAGACATCGTCGATGCTGCGGTTGATGCGTTGGCTAGCCTCAAGCCTTGAAGCGCTCGGGCCGCCAGGCGGTGATGTCGAGGAAGGGCTTTTCACCGCACATGGCCTCGGCAATCAGCCGTCCCGTGACCGGTCCCAGCGTCAGTCCGTGATGGGCGTGGCCGAAGGCAAACCACAATCCCTTGTGGCGCGGCGCCCTTCCGATCACCGGCATCATATCCGGCGTGCAGGGGCGGGCGCCCATCCAGGGCTCCGCATCCAGCCGTTCGGCCAGCGGGAAGATAGTGCGGGCCACGGCTTCGGCGCGGGCGAGCTGCACCGGCGTTTTCGGCGCATCGCGATCGGCGAATTCCGCGCCCGTGGTCAGCCTGATGCCCTTGCTCATCGGTGCCAGGAAATAGCCGCGCTCCTTGTCCATCGTCCAGTTGTTCAGCACCGCATTGCCCTGCGGCGCATAATGCATGTGGTAGCCGCGCTTGACGCCGAGCAGGAAGCGGTAGCCGAGCGGGGCCGTCACCTCATCCGACCACGGCCCGAGCGCCACCACCAGTTCCCCGGCCTCCACGGGGCCGGTTTCGGTCTGCACCTGCCAGCCTGCCCCATGCTGGCGCAGGGACTTGGCGTCGCCCTTGATGAAACGTCCGCCCAGGCTTTCGAAATAGCGCAGATAGGCCATGGTGAGCCCGTGCGGGTCCTTGACCGACCAGGGGTCTTCCCATTTCAGGCCGCCGATGAAGACATCCTTCAGATGCGGTTCTTCCGTGGCCAGCGCCTGCTGATCGAGCTTGCGGAACCGGATGCCATAGTCCCGCGACAGCCGTTCGGCCTCGGCATATTCCTTGTCGCGCGCCGCTTCACTGCGGAAGGCTTCCAGCCAGCCATCCTTGCGGATCAGGTCTTCCGCCCCCGCGGCCTTGATCAGCACGTCATGCTCGCTGACGGAATGTTCGATCAGCGGCGCATAGGCCTTGGCAATGGCCTCATGGCGCGCTTTGTTGGAGTTCCACCAATAGGAGGAGAGGAAGGGCACCAGCTTCGGCAGGGCGCGGGCGTGGTAATGCGCATCGATGCGGTTGTTGAAACCATAGCGCAGAATAAGGTTCCATTCCTGCGGAAAACCATAGGGCACGACGCCTTCGCGCTGGATCAGCCCGGCATTGCCGAAGGAGGTTTCCTCCCCCGGTCCGCGGCGGTCGATCAGTACGACGGATTTGCCCCGGCGGGCGAGGTGAAGGGCGGTGGACACGCCGATGATCCCGGCGCCAAGAACGATTACATCTGCGGACATGGAGAAACCTGTCATAAAGAGCTTGGACTCCTATTGTGCGACGCACAGCCGCAGATAGGAAACCAAGTTGCCCGTTGGCACAGGATTTTCAGCCGAAAACCTTTCCGGTTGCGCAATCCTGCATCAGCGACCATGCAAAAGCCGTGGCTGCGGCGCAAACAAAAAATCGCCGCAGTCACAAAAATCCGCCCTTACAGCGCCGTGCGCCATATATGGCGTACGGCGCTGTAGCGCTTTAAGTCTGCTGCATAATTTTCACCTTAAATCCACTCCGATTTAAGGAATTATGCAGTCGCTTTTCAAGGAGAGCCGCCCATGGAGCCCCGCATCAAAACCCGTCCGGTCGGCGCAACTGCCGTGCTCGGCAGAACGGGGTTTCCCGCCATCACCTCCGCCACCGGCGGTGAACTCACCATCGTCACCGGGCCGTCGCAGGCGGGCTTCAATCCGCTTGATCTGCTCCATGCCTCCTTGGCCGCCTGTCTCACCATGAGCGCCCGGATTGCTGCAAGCGAAATGGGGGTGATGGACCGGATCGAGGAGATTTCCGCCGCTGTCAGCGGTGAAAAGGCAAAGGACGGCAAATCCCGCATTGCCCGCTTCGACATCCGCCTGACGATCCGGGGCGAGATCGACGAGGCCACCCGGCGGGAGATTGCCGAGCGGGCCGAGCAGGAGATCTGCACCGTCAGCAACACCATCACCTCCGATCCGGTGCTGGAGATGACGGTCTTATCCTGACCATTATCTGCCGCAGGTGAGCCGGATGGTCTGCGGCACGATCAGTCCGGCAAAGTAGCGGTGATCGGGATCAGCCGCTACATCTGTCCGGCACTTGCCGTCGTCATCGCCTCTGATCTGCAAGGGCGCGGTCTCGGCCAGCCGGAAGGCCGCCTGGAAATCGGGATCATGAATGTCGAGGCTGACGCCTCTGCCGCGCAGATCGACCGAGCCTGCAAGATTGAAGGCAAAGGTGACCGTGACGATGCCGCCGGCAACGCTGGCGTTGAAATCCGCCGGCTCCAGCCGCGCCACCCTTTGCCCATCCATGCTCAGCCGCGAGAAATAGCGGGTGGGGCCGAGGTCGGCGATCAATCGCTGCCCCAGGTCCAAGCTTTCCATGCCGTCCAGATGGCCGTCGCCATTGCGGTCGTAAAGCCGCATCAGCGTAGCGCTGTAGGCGGCGTCAAAGGTCAGGCTTTCGCCAATCCCGGTCAGCACGCCACGCTTCAGGTTGAACAGCACCCTGAGCGTGATGGCGATATCCGGATGCGCCGTGGCGGGGAGGGCAGGCAGCAAAAAGCCGCCAAGCAGCGTGGCGAGAAGAAGGCGCATCATGGGTGCTGCTCGTTGCTGAAGAGCGGCCTTTGCGGGCCGATCCGGTCGAAGGCCTTCAGCACCGGGGCAAAGCCCGGAAACGCCTCGCTGGAGACGACGGGTTGCGAGAAAGGTGGCGGGGTCAGTTCCGTTTGGCGGGAGGCCATATAGGCGCCGCCATAAAGCGCGCCGATGGCCAGCAGCCAGCTTCCGGCAATGCGGCTGGCAATGCCGGTCCAGCCCTGTTTGAACAGCGATGCCGCAAGTGCGACGATGAGAATGAGCCATAGCCCGGCCAGAACGGAAAGCGGCGGATAGCGGATATCATGCAGGCCGGGGTTGGAAAAATCTGCCGCCAGCGCCAGCAGCGCGCCAAGCCCCAAAAGAAGTGGCAGGCCGGGCCAGAAGCGCAGTCTGGGGGGCAGAACCAGGATCAGCCCGGCAAGAAGACAGGCGAGCGGCCCCACGAGGAAGAAATGCGTCGGCGCGCCGGGTAGCGCCTTCAGCAGGGTGATCAATGCCTCCTTGAAAGCAAATCCCGCTGCCGTTCCAAGCGCCAGCGCCAGAAAGGCGGGGATCCGGCGCAGCGCCTCAAGCTGGCCGATGATCATGCCGGCACCGATCAGCGGCAACAGCCGCTCTGCCGTCAGCACCGGTTCCAGCAGCCAGAAGGCGGACGGAACGCTCCGCCACTGGCTCCAGAGGAGATGGAAGCAAAGCGCAAAGGCGCCGAGCATCACCATGGCCAGCGCCAAAAGGCGAAGCCAGCCTTCTACCCTCCGTTGCGCGATTTCCATCATGCCACGAGGAAATAGAGGCCACCCAGCGCGATCAGCCCTCCCGGTACCCGAAGCAGATTATTCCCCAGCGCCCGCTGAATACCAAGTCCGAGGCCAATCCCGGCAAGATGGATCAATCCTGTGGCAATCACGAAACCGATGGCGAAATCCGCCGGATCGGAGGCAACCGGCAATTCCGCGCCATGGGCATAGCCGTGGCAGATGGCAAAAAGGCCGATGACCGTCAGCGCCAGCCATTCCGGCGGTCGCCAGACGAAGGCGATGGCGGCACCCAGCACCAGAATGGAAAGCGCAATGCCCGTCTCGATGGCAGGCAGTGGCACACCGGCGATGCCCAGAACACCGCCCAGCACCATGATCAGCGGAAAGGTGATCGGCAGGGTCCAGACATTGCGCCCACCCATCTGCGCACCCCAAAGCCCGACGGAAAACATCGCCAGAAGGTGATCGGCACCTGACAGCGGATGTTCGAAACCCTGAACGAACCCGCCCGCGCCACCCTGGGTAATATGGGCTTCCGCCACGCCGGGCAGCATCAGCGCCAGCACCGTGCAGGCCGCTGCCAGAACCTTGCTGTCGAAACCCTTGCGCGGATATCTGTCCATGATCTGCTCCCGTTCTCATTTTCTGGGTGTCGGAATCGGACGCAAGAGTAAACGCAAGCCGCTTCCTTGGCCATGGTTTTCCACTCATCGGGTCCGATGTCCCAATCCGGTCGCAAATCGGCTTTTCCATGGCGCGCTGAACGGGGTAAGGAAAGACCCGCCGACAAGACGAGGAGCCCGCATGATGGAAAGACCAAGAATGAGCAAGACTGTTCGGCGGCTTCTGCAGCTTTGCCTGGTTGTCTGCGCTTTTATCATCCCGGGCGTGGCGGAAGCCCATGTCCTGGGCGGCCCCATGGGCGGCTTCGGCAGCGGTTTCGAACATCCGCTGCTGGGAGCGGATCATTTTCTCGCCATGCTGGCCGTGGGGCTTTGGGGCGCGCAAATGGGCGGGCGCTCGGTCTGGACCTTACCGGCCACCTTTCCGCTGATCATGTGCGTGGGGGGTGTCATCGGCATGATCGGGCCTTTGCCGGACTGGTCGATTTCCGCAGGCATTGCCCTGTCGCTTCTGGCGCTCGGGCTTTCGATCGCGCTGGCCTGGTGGGCGCCCGAATGGGCTTCGCTCGGAATCATTGCGCTCTTTGCGCTCTTCCACGGTTATCCGCACGGGCAGATCGCGCCCTCGGCTGCCGATCCGGCAGCTTATACGGTGGGCTTCGTGGTGGCGACCGGCATGATCCATATTCTCGGGATCGGGCTGGGCTATGGTCTCGGCAGGCTGTGGAACGGGCTTTTGGTTCGGGGTCTGGGAGGGGGGATCGTGCTGGCCGGGATCTATTATCTGGTCAGCGGCCAGATTTGAGAAAACCTCCGTCCGGGCAAATCTTTTGCCCGGACGGAGAGCGAGGGGGCTTACATCTGCTCGCTTTGCGCGCCGCTGTTCGGGCGGGCGGGTCCGAGCACCGGTTCTTCGCCCATGGATTTCATCGGCATGGATTTGAACGTGCCCTTGCCATCGATGGACGGTCCTTCCGACCAGCGGCCCGGGGCCGGTTCGCTGCCATCGGCCATGAAGCCCAGATAGGCGTAGCTGAACTCCTCAAGTTCCTGCTCCTGCGGGAAGCTGTTGGGAATGGGGAAGGCGCCACGGGTGCCGCCCAGTTCCTCCAGCGCCGCCATCCACTGGTTCTGGTGCATGGTGTCGCGGGCGATCAGATAGGAGAGCATTTCCTTCATGCCCGGATCATTGGTCATTTCGTAAAGGCGGACCGCCAGCGTCCGCCCGGTGGATTCGGCGGCAATATTGGCGGTCATGTCGGCGGCGATATTGCCGCTGGCATAGATATGCGACATGTCGAAAGGCACGCCGTCGGAATCGACCGGCATGGCCGAAAGGCCGGATGAAAGCAGGTTTTTCAGGTTGAGCCCTCCAAGGATCGCCCCGCCCACCGGATCGGCGGCCACCTCTTCCTTGAGCTTCAGCGGAGCGCCTTCCAGGTTCAGTGCTACCGCCGTTGCCAGCATCTCGATATGGCCAAGCTCCTCTGCCGCCGTGTTCATCAGCAGGTCGCGGAATTTCGGATTGCCGCGGGCGCCGCACGCCTGGAAGAAATATTGCATGGCCACCCGGATTTCGCCTTCCACGCCGCCAATGGCCTGTTGCAGGGCACGGGCGAAAAGCGGGTTTGGCGTTTCCACGCGCACTGGAAACTGCAGCTTGCCATCGGTGTAGAACATCAACTCTCTCCTTCTGTTGGTGTGCCGGCCCAACACACCGTCTGGTAGAAAGGTTCGTTCGAGATCCAATTTTTTGTCGCCACCGAAAAAGCGCCTGTCGCAGGAACAATAGAGCGCCAGCCCGGTTGGCAGGCCCAGGAGATCATCGGGCAGCCGACGCCTGAGGGCCGATAACAGGAGGAAAACCCCATGCACCGTCGTCACATCATTCAGTCTCTTGCCGTCGCCGGAGCGCTTCCGGCTTTTCTGGCCGTGCGGACTGCCTCGGCCCAGAGCCCTGCTTCGCTGGGAGAGAACGAGAAGAAGCACGCCGAGGCCACGAAGCGCATCGGCAGTCTTTCGCTTTTGACCAGCCGGCTTGCCGAGGGGCAGGCAAACGACGCCATGGTCAAGCAGTTCGCGAAGTTCGAGGTGGCAGAGCAGGAAACCATTGCCGATATCCTGAAATCCATGGAAAGCGGCGGCAAGGTGGAAGGCGCGCTGAAACCGCCGAGCGACAGCGAGGCTGAGGCTATGCTCGACCCTGAGGGCAAGCCTGCTCTGGAAAAACTGCGCGGCATGAAGGGGGCCGATTTCGACAAGGCCTATGTGAAAGCCCAGCTCGAAGGCCATCGCAAGCTGCTTGCCGCCCAGGAGGACTATCTGAAAGTGGGCGACAACCGCGAACATCTGAGCGTGACGAAACTCGCCCGCGGTATGATCCGGGAGCACATCGATCATCTCGAAATGCTGCAATCCAGGCTTGGCTAGGGTGTGTGGACATTCGGCTTTGGGCGTGGCGAAAACGGTGATTTTCGAGAACCGGAGCGGAGTGTACTTGAGTACATGAGCACCGGAAGCG
>NZ_JAUSWH010000022.1 GCF_030815125.1 Allorhizobium paknamense | reverse complement strand
CCTCACCATCCATCGCCAACCTCCAAAAGTTAGCGTTGAATCTGATTTGCGCCTCAAAGGGAATCCCAAACCATTAATTTGTCACTACAGCCTAATCACCTCAGAACGTTACGCCCGGCAATGCGGCCCGAAAACAGGCAGCCGCCCAGGAAGGTGCCTTCCAGCGCCTTGTAGCCATGCATGCCGCCGCCGCCAAAACCGGCGGCTTCGCCTGCGGCATAAAGGCCGGAAATAATCTGTCCGTCGCTTCCCAGCGCCTGCCCCTTGAGATTGGTTTCCAGCCCGCCCAGCGTCTTGCGGGTGAGGATATGCAGGCGAACGGCAATCAGCGGGCCATGGGCGGGATCGAGCAGGCGGTGCGGGCGGGCGGTACGCATCAGCTTGTCGCCCAGATAGGCGCGTGCGCCGCGAATGGCGGTGACCTGCGCATCCTTGCCGAAGCTGTTGTCGATCTGCCGATCGCGTGCCTCGATCTGGCTGCGAAGGCGGGCGGCATCCAGCCGGTTTTCGCCGGTCATGGCGTTCATCGCCGCCACCAGATCTTCCAGCGTGGAGCGCACGGCGAAATCCTCGCCCCGTTCCATGAAGGCCTTGACCGGTGCGGGCGGCTCTTTGCCCAGCCGCTTCAGCAGCAGACGGATATCCTTGCCCGTCAGGTCCGGATTCTGCTCCGAGCCGGACAGCGCGAATTCCTTGCGAATAATGTCCTTCGTCAGAATAAACCAGCTGTAGTCACTGTTGCGCGCCCTCAAGATTTTCAGGGTTTCCAGCGTATCGAAGCCGGGCAGCGCCGGTGCGGGCAATCTCTCGCCATCGGCATCGCACCAGAAGGAGGATGGACCGGGCAGGATGCGGATGCCATGGCCGGGCCAGATCGGATCGTAATTTTTCAGCCCCTCGGTATAGTGCCACATGCGGTCCGGATTGATCACCCGCGCTCCGGCAGCCTCGGAAATCGCCATCATCCGCCCATCGACATGGGCGGGCACGCCGCAGACCATGGAGGCTGGCGGCGTGCCGAGCCGTTCCACCGGCCAGTTCTTGCGCACCAGATCATGATTGCCGCCAATGCCGCCGGAGGCCACGATGACGGCGCCCGCTTCAAGCGCAAAGTCACCGGTTTCCGCGCGGCTGCTTGCCTCACCTCGCGCCACCGGGTCGTCGGCGAGCCGCATGCCAGTGACACCCGTGACCGCACTGCCGCTTTGCGTCAGATGATCCACCCGAAGCCGGAAGCGGAAGGTTATGCGCCCCTGCTCCGCCAGCGCCCGGGCCTCTTTCACGAAAGGTGCCAGCACGCCGGGGCCAGTGCCCCAGGTGACGTGAAAGCGCGGCACGGAATTGCCGTGACCATGAGCAAGCGCCCCGCCCCGCTCGGCCCAGCCCACCACTGGAAACCAGCGCATGCCCTTGGCATGCAACCAGGCGCGCTTTTCACCCGCGGCAAAATCAAGATAGGCCTCCGCCCATTGCCGGGGCCAGACATCGTCTTCACGATCGAAACCGGCGGAGCCGAACCAGTCCTGCCGGGCGAGATCGAGGCTGTCGCGCACTCGAAGACGGCGCTGTTCGGGACTATCGATGAAAAACAGCCCGCCGAGCGACCAGAAGGCCTGACCGCCCAGATTCTGCTCCCCCTCCTGATCGACAAGGCAGACACTGAGGCCCCGCTCAGCAGCCTCCACCGCCGCCACCAGCCCCGCAAGCCCTGCCCCCACCACGATAACGTCATAGGTCTCCATGCTTCCTCCCAGATGCAAAGAGATTTACTTTTACGAAAACGTCAATGGAACGCAAGCTGAAGCTGCAAGGCCGTCTTTATACCAAGGCTCGAAGATGCTGACGCATCCTCGCCTTTAAGAGATTTCGAAAAGGGAATACGAAATGTCATCTTCAATGACTCTTCGTATGACATCCCACACCTGGATTGGCTGCTATTTTTCGGTGAGTTTCAGCTCGATCCGACGGTTTTGCGCACGAGCCTCAGGGCTGTCGCCGGGGGCGATGGGCTGGAACTCGCCAAAGCCGGCCGCCGCCAGCCGGTCCGCCGGAACGCCCTTGGAAATCAGGAATTTCACCACGGAAATGGCGCGCGCCGAAGACAGCGCCCAGTTATCCGGATAGCGGCCATTGCCGGAGAGCGGCACGTTGTCGGTGTGGCCGTCCACGCGCAGCACCCAGTTGATATCCGGCGGAATCTCGCGTGCCAGATCGACAAGGGCGGCAGCCAGCTTGCTCATCTCATCCAGCCCTTGCGGATTGAGATCGGCGCCGCCGGAGGGAAAGAGCACTTCCGACTGGAAGACGAAACGGTCGCCAACAATGCGGATATTCTGGCGGTCGGACAGGATTTCCCGCAGGCGTCCGAAGAAATCGGAGCGATAGCGGTTCAACTCCTGCACCCGCTGCGCCAGCGCCACGTTGAGGCGCCGCCCGAGATCGGCAATCTTGGCCTGCGAGGACTGATCGCGCGCTTCAGACGCCTGAAGCGCCTGCTCCACCGCCGCGATCTGCGCCCGCAATGCGGCAATCTGCTGATTCAAAAGCTCGATCTGGCTCATGGCACGGGCGCTGACCTGCTGCTCGTCATTGAGCTTGCCGGTCAGATCGTTGATCTTCGCCTCGGATTGCGCCGCAGCACCGCTGCCGCTATCCAGCAGGCTTTGCAGCCGTGTGCGCTCGCTTTCGGACTGGGCGAGCGAGGATTGCAGATTGGCGAGCGTGTCTTCCAGATCCTGCTTGCCGCTCTTTTCCAGCGCCAGCAATTGGGTAAGTTCGGCGATCTGGTTGTTCAGCCGGTTCAGCACCTCATCCTTGCCGGTGATTTCCCGGCTCAGGACGAACTGCGCCACCACGAAGACGGTGAGCAGAAACATGATGGCAATGAGCAGCGTCGACAGGGCATCGACGAAGCCCGGCCAGTAATCGCCGCCCTTGTCCCGTCTGCGGTTGCGCGCCAGAGCCATTATTTGCTCCCGAGCTTGTCGTTCAGCCGCTCCAGCGTCTTGCGCATGGCGCGTGCATCTTCCTGCTGCGCCTCGATCCAGTCCCGCAGCATCTGCTGCTCATTGCGCATGTTCTTCACAAGGCCCTGAATGCTTTCCGCCAGACCGGCAATGGCTGCCGCCGAGCGATCGGCCCCGGTTGCGCCGGGCTGAGAGATACGTCCCAACTGCTCCACCAGACGGTTGAACTGCTCCGGCGCCATGCCGCCGACCCGCGCCCTGTCGGCAGGGTCGGCGCCGACATCGGTGACGGAGGAGAGCCAGTTTTCAAGCTCGGTGTAAAAGCGGTTCTGGGCGCGCCCTGCCTGCAGATCGAGAAAGCCGAGGATAAGCGATCCGGAAAGGCCGAGCAGCGAGGAGGAAAACGCCGTGCCCATGCCGGAAAGCGGCGCCGACAGGCCGTTTTTCAGCGTCTGGAGAATGTCATTGCCTTCGCCGGAGCCCGGATCGAGCGACTGGATGACACTGCTGATCGAGCCGATCGTACCGATCAAGCCCCAGAAGGTGCCGAGAAGGCCGAGAAACACCAGAAGCCCGATGAGATAACGGCTGGTATCGCGCGATTCATCAAGCCGGGTGGCGATGGAATCGAGAATGGACCGCAGCAGCGTGGCCGAAAGGGCGATGGAGCGGCGCTTGCCGATGAGCGCCCGCATCGGCGCGAGCAGCTTCGGCTCACGCCCCACCTTTTCAATCTCACCCACGGTCTGGAAATGGTTGAACCAGCGTACTTCCCCGATCAACCCGACGATATGGGCGAAGATCAGGATGATGCCGACGGCGAGAACGCCGAGAATAAGGCCGTTCAGCCCCGGATTGGTATAGAAGGCCTGCTCCGCCTGCCGGAACAGGATGGCGGCAATGAAGCCCACCAGAATAAGAAAGATCAGCATGGTCAGGATGATCGGCGCAGGGCTCGACAACTTGGCCCCCACCCGTGCCCGCGTCTCATCAGGCGCGTCCACATTGATCTCGTTCATCTCTGCCATGGTCACCACTGCCTATTTAAGGGTTTCGCCCGGAAGCTAGTTCAAATTCATGACGAAATGAAGCAAAAAGCCATACTATCCTACTGCATAATTCCTTGAACCGGAATCGATTAAGGATAAAATTATGCAGCAGATTTAAAGTGTTACAGCGTCCTTTGTGCCTTTGATAAAACGCCCGGCGCTGTAGCCTCAAGCCTTGGGCAGCGGACGGTTCACCACTTCCAGCAGTGCCTTCTGGATATATTCATTGCCGGCCACCACTTCACCGGTGCCGACGGCATCGGGGCCGCCCTTGAAATCGCTGACGAAGCCGCCGGCTTCGCGGATCAGCAGCACGCCGGCAGCGATGTCCCAGGCATTCAGGCCATTTTCCCAGAAGCCGTCAAAGCGGCCGCTGGCGACATAGGCGAGATCCAGCGAGGCCGAACCGAGGCGGCGAATGCCAGCCACTTCACCCATCACATGCCGAAGCTCGATCAGCGACTTGCCGTGATTGCCGCGGCCCAGATGCGGCACGCCGCAGCCGATGACGCAATCGGAGAGAACCCGGCGGGCCGCCACGCGGATGCGGCGATCGTTCATGAAGGAGCCGCCGCCCTTCTCCGCCGTGTAAAGCTCGTCCGTGGCCGGATTGAACACGACGCCCGCGACGATATCGCCATTGCGCTCCAGCGCGATGGACACGGCGAACTGCGGAATGCCGTGCAGGAAATTGGTGGTGCCGTCCAGCGGGTCGACGATCCAGCGATGCGAGCCGTCAGTGCCCTTGATCTCCTCGCCTTCTTCCCCGAGAAAGCCATAGGTGGGCCGTGCCTTGAGCAATTCGTCCCGCACCAGACGCTCGGCCTTCATATCCGCCTGGGAGACGAAATCGCCCGGGCCCTTCACCGAGACTTGCAGGTTCTGGACTTCGCCGAAATCGCGCGTCAGGGATTTTCCGGCCTTGACCGCGGCCTGAACCATAACATTGAGAAGGGCTGAGCGGGCCATGTGTGACGTCCTTGATGTCTCGATTTTGCGGCGTGGCCGGGCTCCGGGTCAATCCCGGAGCGGCGGAGAAGGTCGCGGGAAAACGACAGGCCGGTTCAAGACCACAAAAAACGGCAGATTTCAAGGGGCGGCGGTCGTTCCGGGTGCAGCCTCCGGCTGATCGCCCTTGGCAGGGGCATCGTCGTCGTCATCCATGGCTACGGAAGGATTAAGCGAAACTCCGGGAAGATCCTTGATTTCGCCGGGCCGTGGCTGATTTTGCGGCTTTGCTTCAGCGGCGGCTTTCGGGCTGTTGGCCGGCGTTTCAGCCTTGCCGCCGCGCTCGCGCTGATTGGCGCGGAATTTATTGGCCGCTTCCAGCGCCTGTTTCTGCTGGCTGTCCGGCAGGCCGAGATAGAAATCCTCCAACCCCGGATCGTTCAGCCCCGCCCGGCGGGACAGGATATACCACTTGGCCGCCTCGACCGGATTGGGTCTGGTGCCGAGCGCCAGCACATAGGCATGCGACAGACGGTTTTGCGCCGAGACATTGCCGCGAATGGCGGCAATCCGCAGCCATTTGAACCCGCCTTCCAGATCGATAGGGCCTTCAATGCCGTTGATCAGCCAGATACCCATATCGAGCTGGGCGGTATCGAAGCCGGAGCGGGCGGCGCGTTCCAGATAGCTGCGGGCCTTAGCGCGCTTTTCCTGCGGCAGGCCCGGCAGGCGGCGGTAGATCTGCGAAACGGCATATTGCGCATCGGCAATGCCCTGCTCGGCGGATTTTTCATAATAGGGCAGCGCCTCGCGCAGCCCCTTCTCGCCCGGCGTGCGTGACACGAGGATCTGGCCCCAGTTGAACTGGGCCGAGGCATTGCCCGCATCGGCGGCCTTATGCATATACTCTTCCGCCAGCGGCCTGTCAGGCTGCACAAAGCGGCCCTCCATCAGCATCAGCGCGTATTTGAACATGGCGGAGGGATCGCCTCCCTTGGCCGCCTCGCCATACCAGAAGGCAGCCCCCTTCATGTCGCGCTTGACGGCGAGGCCCCGGCTGATCAATTCGCCGATCAGCGTCTGGGCGGCTGGATCGCCTTTCTGGGCCAGCGGCAGCGCCTTGTCGAAGGCCGTGCCGAACAGGCCGCGCTGGAAGGCGCCATAGGCCTCGTCCACCTTGCCCGCAAAGGGCTTTTCCGGCGGCAGATCCGGCAAGGGCAGGCCCATGCGCTCCATCAGGGTAATGCCGCCTGCGGGCTGATCGGCGCCGTTGGACGGACGCTGCATCTTGCCCGCTTCGCCCGAGGGAGGCGGCACGGTGACGAGGCTCGGCACGCTCACATCCTGCCCCGGCGCGGTCTCGTCCTCAGAGACCGGCTCAAGCGGGGCCGCATCCTGCACCTGCGCAAGCGCCATGGGCGCGGCGAGACACGCCGACAGCAAAAAGGGTGCAGAACTCAGAAGGATGCGAAACGACATGAAAGGGTTCAATCTTCAAACCGTGGCGCTTTTTCGTCAAGCAGCGCATTTACTTCCGCCAGCACCGCCGCTGCCCGGGCAGGATCGGCAAACACCGCCTTGCCAAGCGCTGCGAACTCTGCGCCCGTCTCGGCAATGGCCAGCGCCGATTGCGGGTCCGTGCCGCCCATGACGATGCAGGGAATCTCGATCATGGCCGACCACCATTCGCCCAGCGCCAGGTTCTTGGAATGGGCTTCCGGCTTGATATCGCCATCCAGCTTGCCGAAGAACATGTAATCCGGCCCGGCTTCGCCCAATTCCAGCGCCTGATGGCGATCCATGGCGCCACTGGCGCCGACGATGAGCTTCGGCGTGAATTTTTCGACCGCCTCGGCCAGGACATCCGCCTTGCCAGTGATGTGCAGGCCATCGGCCTTGGCGCGGCCTGCGACACGGCTGTTATCCACCACCAGCGCTGCGGCCCCGGCCTTCTGCACGTCCGGAACGACCGCTTCGGCGCGCGCCTGGAAGTCGTGATCGTTCAGCCCGTATTGCGGCAGGATGACGGATGCCGCATCGCCGCCCCGCAGGGCATCGGCAATGATGCGGGCATACTCCGCCGGTGCATCCGGCAGATCGGGCGCGATGAGAACGAGGCGGCAGCGATTGTCTGGTCCGGTCATGGAATAATCCGTCTTGCTGAATGTCGGGCAACGAAGCATCTCGCCCCCTCGCCAGAAATCCGATAGACCGGACTGGCAAAAGGATCAACACCGGAGCGGCATCAGAGCCGCCGGCAACAGCGGCCTCTGGACCCTAATCATGATGTTCGACAGTCATTTCCTGCTGATCGCCGTGATCGCAGTCACGCTCGTGGGGCTTTCCAAGGGCGGGCTTGGCGGCGCCTTCGGGCTGATGGGCGTCCCCATTCTGGCCATGGCGGTGCCGCCCCTGCAGGCGGCAGCCATCTTCCTGCCGATCCTGATCGCCATGGATTGGGTGGCGCTTTATGCCTGGCGCCACCATAACGACCGGCGCACAATACTCCTGATGCTGCCTGGCGCACTGGCGGGGATTGCCATCGGCTGGGCCACGTCGGCACTGGTCTCCGGAGAAGCCATGCAACTGGTGCTGGGCGCCATCACCATCGTCTTTGCCGGACGCTATTTCTGGAATCGTTTAAAGGGGCGCGGACATGATGACGGGCAAGGCACGCGGCATCATGCGGGAAAGGCTAGTCTCTGGGGCGCCATTTCCGGCTATGGCAGCTTCGTCGCCCATGCAGGCGGCCCGCCTTTCGAAATCTATGCCCTGCCGCTGAAGCTCGATCCCAAATCCTATACCGGGGCCAGCGTGCGTTTCTTCGCCATTCTCAACGCCGTCAAGCTCATTCCCTATATTGCGCTGGGCCAGCTCGATCTTGCCAGCTTCAAGGTGTCGCTGAGCCTGCTGCCACTGGCCCTGGTCGCCACGCTGATCGGCGCGCGGATCGTCCGCCGCATGCCAGCCACCACGTTCTACCCCATCGTCTACGCCATGACGCTGCTGGCCGGGCTGAAGCTCTTCCGGGACGGACTGGTTGTATTCACAGTATTTTAGGCGTCGTTGAATAACCGCAGGATTGCAATTGTTGGTTATTGCAAGTAATTTCCTGCCTGTATTCCGTGACATAGGGCCGCCATGACCACCTCAGATCCGTTTGCCGCAATTGCCGATCCGAATCGCAGGCATCTTCTGGAGGAGTTGCGCCGCGCACCCCGAACGGTCAATGATCTGGCCCGCGGCCTGCCCATCAGCCGTCCGGCGGTTTCGCAACATCTGAAAGCCCTGCTCGATTGTGAGCTCGTTACGGTCACCAGCGAGGGCACGCGGCGCATCTATTCGGTCAACACGCCGGGCTTCAACAAGATGAACCTGTGGCTCGACCAGTTCTGGAACTGATGCGAAGAGTCATTGAAAATGACTCTTCGTATTCCCTTTTCGAATATCTCAAGCCCCTGATGCATTTGAGATATTCGAAATCTCTTCAAGGCGAGGATGCGTAAGCATCTTCGATGCCTTGGTATGAACCGATCCGGATTTCCTCTTTCCTTCAAACAAAAACCCCGAAAGCTTTCGCTTCGGGGTTTCCGGCATGCCGGTCATCATCCAGTCATGCCTATCCTGGAACTTGCTATCTACCATAGTGCCATTGGACATCGGGCTGTCAGGCACCATCAGTATGACCTATATGCATTGGCGGGAAAACTGGAAACAGTCTACCCTAAATGGGTTTAGTGGCGCGTCCTCCTCAGTCGCTCCATCTCATCCTTGATACGCAGTTTGAGACGCTTGATTTCGAGAATTTCACTGTCATCGGCAGAGGGAGAGGAAAGGGCGGCATGAAGCTTCTCCTCCAGAGCACCATGCTTTTTTTCAAGGGATTCAAGATGAGCCTGAATGGTCATTTGATTCTGTCCTTCCTTGTCTACCTCCAGCGTCCATTGCTGGAGCTTTGCGGTTTGCAACAGAAGTGTGACACGAAGAGACAGGATTGTCTAAGGCGAAAAGGCGGTTTGTCTGCGGCAATTTGGCGGCTTTCATGAAAAGTGAATGACGATAGGACAGCCTATCTGACCCAAAGCGATACAAATCTTGCGAGCAAGGAGCGATCTCCACACGCCGATATTCGCCGGAGGCAAGAACGAACAGACCCGGGTGCAAATTGCCCGCTTGCCTTACTTCCCGTTATCGCTGTTTGGTGATAGGAGCTTGCGCGATTCCACGCTGCATCGGATGAAAACACCGACAGTCATAAACAGGGGGAACAGGTATATGGCGGATCAGGATCAGGCGGAGATCAGGCTGCAGCTCGCACGCCTTCGCCAGGAGCACGAAGATTACGATGCAGCCATCAATGCCATGGTTCAGGTCGGATGCGAGGCCTTGCGCATCCAGCGCATGAAAAAGAAGAAGCTGGCGCTCAAGGACATGATTTCCAAGCTGGAAGACCAGGTCATTCCCGATATTATCGCCTGAGGAGGAGAGGCTGCCCATGCAAGACGAAAGACCGCCCGTCGCCATCATCATGGGAAGCCAGTCCGACTGGGAAACCATGAAGAATGCCGCCGATACGCTGGACGCGCTCGGCGTGAGCTACGAAGCGCGCATCGTTTCCGCCCACCGCACGCCGGACCGCATGTATGCCTTTGCCAAGGGCGCGCGGGACGAAGGCTTTCAGGTGATCATTGCTGGCGCAGGCGGGGCAGCGCATCTGCCGGGCATGGTCGCATCGCTCTGCCCGCTTCCGGTTTTCGGCGTGCCGGTGCAATCCAAGAGCATGTCCGGCCTCGACAGCCTCTATTCCATCGTGCAGATGCCGGCCGGCATTCCCGTCGGCACGCTCGCCATCGGGCGTGCGGGGGCTGTGAATGCCGCCCTTCTCGCGGCCCGGGTTCTTGCCATCCATGACGAAGATCTGGCAGACCGGCTGGACGACTGGATCTCCAGCCAGGCCGCTGCCGTGGCAGACTATCCCACCGACGATATGTGATTGACGAGACCATGACTGCAAAAACCATCGGGATCATTGGCGGCGGACAATTGGGCCGCATGCTCGCCATGGCCGCCGCCCGTCTCGGCTTGAAGACGATCATTCTGGAGCCGCAGGCCGATTGTCCTGCCGCGCAGGTGGCCAATACGCATCTCAAGGCCGCCTATGACGATGCCCAGGCGCTGGCGGAACTCGCAAGCCTGTGCGATGTCGTGACGTATGAATTCGAAAACGTACCGGTGGATGCCGCGCTCACTCTCAGCCGCAGCGTTGCCGTGTTTCCGCCGCCGCGCGCGCTGGACGTTTCACAGGACCGGCTGACGGAAAAGCAGTTCCTCAACGACAACGGCATCACCACCGCGCCCTTTCGGGCGGTGGACGATCAGGCCGGGCTGGAGGCAGCGCTTGCCGATTTCGGCGGCGAAGGCGTGCTGAAAACCCGGCGCTTTGGCTATGACGGCAAGGGCCAGCGGGTTTACCGCAAGGGTGAGAGCGCAGAAGGCGGCTTTGCGGCGCTGGGCAGCGTGCCCCTGATCCTTGAGGGGTTCATCCCCTTTGAGCGGGAAATCTCCGTCATCGCGGCGCGCAGCGAGAGCGGCGAAATTGCCTGCTACGATCCGGCGGAGAACGTCCATCGCGACGGCATTCTGCACACTTCGACGCTGCCCGCCCGCATCACCACGGAAACGGCGGAGGCTGCCCGCGCCGCCGCCCGCAAGCTGCTGACGGGCCTCAACTATGTCGGCGTGGTCGGGATTGAATTCTTCCTGATGGCGGATGGCGCGCTGGTCGCCAATGAAATGGCGCCACGCGTGCACAATTCCGGTCACTGGACGGAGGCGGCCTGTGTGATCTCGCAGTTCGAACAGCATATCCGCGCCGTGGCTGGCCTGCCGCTGGGGGCAACCGCCCGCCATTCCGATTGTATCATGACCAATCTGATCGGCGCGGATGTGGATGCGCTGCCCGCCTGGCTCACCAAGGACAATGTGCTGGTGCATCTCTACGGCAAGGCTGAAGCGCGCCCTGGCCGTAAGATGGGCCATGTCACGGAGCTCCTGAAAAGGTGAAAGACACCGGAAAATGGCGGAAAAACCGCCGTGCCGGTTGACATTTGGGCAGGTCACGGGCTATGAGCCACCAACCCTGAAACGGCGCGCCCCGCGGCGCGCTTTTCAATGTCAGAGATACCGGTGGAATCGATGGATTCCCTGGCAACCATGCGGACCGTAAAATGAAGATCAAGAACTCGCTGAAAGCGCTGAAGGCTCGTCACCGCGACAACCGTCTGGTTCGCCGCAAGGGCCGCGTTTACATCATCAACAAGCAGAACCCGCGCTTCAAGGCCCGCCAGGGCTGATATTGCTGCCCGCTGCCCATAGGCGCGGCGGGAATATGGCCTCAACAGATCTTGATGGCCAACAGCAGTAGACGTGCAAAATTCAGTTTGAAAGAAAGCGCATGCGCGATAGAGTTATCGCCATGCGCTTTCTTCGTTTGACCATGGCTCTGTTGTTGTTGGCCCCTGCCGCTTTGATGGCGCAGGAGCAAAAGGACACGGTGGAGCGGCTTGAAAACCCCGATGCGCAAAGTCTCGCCACGAAACCGGTGGCCGACTTGCTGGAGCAGTTGAAGCGCGAACGGCAGCCTGAGACCGCCAAGGCGATCAGCGGTGCGATTTTGATCGAATGGAGCGATTCGGGCAGCCCGACCGTCAACCTGATGATGCAATGGGCCGCGGATGCGCTGAAGAAGAAGAACAACGCAGCCGCCCTGGATTTTCTGGATCAGGCCATCGTTCTTGAGCCCGATTTCGCGGAAGCCTGGCACAGGCGCGCCACCCTGCATTATGCGATGAATGATTATCGCAAGGCCGTATCCGACCTTAATCATGTCCTGCAATTGCAGCCTCGGCATTTCGCCGCACTGTCCGGGCTGGCGGCCATTCTGACGGAAACGGGCCGTGACGCCAAGGCGCTGGAGGCCTGGCAACGCTATCTCGACATCTATCCGGCAGATCGCGATGCCCAGGAGGCTGTCACCACTCTGTCCGAAAAGCTGGCCGGCAGCAGAACATGAGCCATAACCAGTGACGGGCACTCTTGTCCTGATCCTCACCTGCATGCTCGGGGCGCTGGCGCTCGGGCTCCTGATGTTTTCATGCTGGTTCACCCACCGCGTCGAGCGGGACGTTCCCAATATCGGCGAACGGCTTGACCTCGGAGACCTGCGGCTGAACGTGCTGCACATTCCAGCGGGCCCGAAGGCGGACCTGCCCCCGATCGTTTTCATTCACGGCGCCAGCGGCAATCTGCGCGATCAGGCCGGTGCATTTCGGACAGATCTTGAGGGTCGAGCAGAGTTACTGTTCATCGACAGGCCTGGGCATGGCTATTCCGATCGCGGCGGCCCGGAAAACGCCTATCCGGACGGCCAGGCGCGATGTCTGGCGCGCGCCATGGAGCGCCTTGGCATGGATCGCGCACTCATTGTCGGCCACTCTTTCGGCGGCGCCATCGCCGCCAGCTTTGCCGTGCTCTTTCCCGAAAAGACGCTGGGGCTGCTCTTTCTGGCACCGGCAACCCATCCCTGGCCGGGCGGTGTCGACTGGCATTACCGGCTCGCCAGACGGCCATTCCTCGGGCGGCTCTTCGCCCACCTCATCGTGCCGCTTGCCGGCTGGCTGAAACTCGACGCAGCGACGAAAGCCGTCTTCGCTCCGGACGACCGTCCGGCGGACTATGTGGCCACCACCGGACCGGCGCTGGTGCTCAGGCCAAAGACCTTTCGCTGGAATGCGGAGGACATTTCCTCCCTTCACGAATATGTTACCGCGTTTTCGCCGCGCTATCGCGAGATAAAAATCCCCACCATCATCCTCTCTGGCACACAGGACCCCATCGTTTTGGCCGAAATTCACGCACGTGGCCTGGAACGGGACATCGAACATGCCGAGCTGATCTGGCTGGAGGGGAGAGGGCATAAACCCGATTATATTGAGGGGAAACGGGCCATACGAGCCCTTGAGCGCCTCACCCTGAAGTCTGAGAAAAGCAAGTGAACACAACCTGGGATGATTGTCACTGCGGAACAGGCGCGCATTTGCTGCACCATTAAATTGCCCTGAATTTTAAGCTCAACCGCGATTTTGACCCTTACAAGCACCGGGGTAAATGGGGGTTAAGCCCTCCATAACCACGCAGGGAGAGGGTGACAACTTTTGCTGGCTGAGTATTGACAATGCAAGCAAAAATTTGTATTGAGTTAAGCGTAGTAACGAGGGAATTTTTGAAGAAGAAATTTTCTCAACGACGTAATTATATTTTAGTTATTATAATATTCTTCATATTCGAATATGATAAAAAGCCGCCATTGTGCGGCTTTTTTCGTTACGTCATCGACCATGAAAGCCTAAATCTGTTTCAAAACAATGACAAGGCCGGAGGTAAAAGCTTCCGGAAGAAAGATTTCATCGCAAGGAGGTGTGGATTGCGCTGCATGTGCGAAATGAAATTTGCTGCAACGCATTCAAAAAACACGGTTTTCTCAGTCAAGAAAGCTGCGGCCGGATCTCATAAAAGTCACGGGAATAAAGACCACCGTAAATTGAAGAGCACCGACGTTGCTCACGACGCCTCGATTGCTTTCTTCACAGGTCGGTCTCAGCCGCTGCAAACAAAAAACGCCCCCACCGATTCGGTGGGAGCGCTTGACTGAATTCGCAGGGAGGATACCCCTCCCCCTCAGGGCCTTCGATCAGACGCCACTCAGGCCGTCCGGGCCAATATAGGCGATGCGCAGCATGTTGGTCGCGCCGGGCGTGCCGAGCGGCACGCCTGCGGAAATGATCACGCGATCACCTGGCTTGCCGAATTCTTCCGAAACGACGATACGGCAAGCGCGGTTGACCATGTCGTCCAGATCGGTCGGCTCTTCAGAGACCACGCAATGCAGGCCCCAGACCACCGACAGGCGGCGTGCCGTCTGAATGACCGGCGACAGCGCGATGATCGGCACTTCCGGGCGCTCACGCGAGGCACGCAGGCCGGTATTGCCGGAAGAGGTATAACAGACAATGGCGGTGAGCTTGAGCGTTTCTGCGATCTGGCGGGCAGCCAGCGAAATCGCATCGGCGCCAGTGGCTTCCGGCTGCGGACGCTGGGCATAGATGATGCCCGGATAATGCGGCTCACGCTCGATGGTGCGGGCAATCGAGGCCATGGTGGAGACAGCTTCGACCGGATACTGACCCGAGGCCGATTCCGCCGACAGCATGATGGCGTCGGCACCTTCGAAAACGGCTGTTGCCACGTCAGATACTTCGGCGCGGGTTGGCACGGGCGCGGAGATCATCGATTCCAGCATCTGGGTGGCGACGACCACCGGCTTGCCGGATTTGCGGCAGGCGCGGATCAACTGCTTCTGCAGGCCAGGAACGGCTTCCAGCGGCATTTCAACGCCAAGGTCACCGCGCGCCACCATCAGCGCATCCGACAATTCGATGATTTCATCGATCCGTTCGATCGCCTGCGGCTTTTCGATCTTCGACATCAGGCCGACGCGACCGCGGGCGATCTTGCGCACTTCCGACAGATCTTCCGGACGCTGGATGAAGGAGAGCGCCACCCAATCCACCTCGCCCACGGCGAGAACGGCATCGAGATCGGCCCGGTCCTTGTCGGTCAGCACGCCGGTGGCCAGAATCGTATCGGGCAGGCTGACACCCTTGCGGTCGGAAATCTTGGTGCCGGCGATCACGGTGCAGACAATGCTTTTCCCATCGGTCTTTTCGGCCCGCAGATGCAGCTTGCCGTCATCGATCAGCAGACGGTCACCCGGCTTGACGGCTTCCAGAATTTCCGGATGCGGCAGGAAAACGCGGGTGTCGTCGCCCGGCTCATCCTTGTTGTCCAGCGTAAAGGTCTGGCCCGGCTTCAGCTCCACCACCGTATTGGCAAACTTGCCGACGCGGAGTTTCGGACCCTGAAGATCGGCCAGAATGCCGATCGGGCGGCCACAGGCAGCCTCGACATTGCGGATACGCTGCACCAGCGTGCGCATCAGATCGTGGCTGGCATGGCTCATATTGATTCGGAAAAGATCGGCGCCTGCCTCATGCAGCTTGCGGATCATCGCTTCTTCCTGCGAGGCCGGGCCCAGCGTTGCGAGGATCTTTACTTTGCGGTTGCGCTTCATCACTTCTGGCCTTCCTGCGTCCCTGGCGTGTCGGACAACTGAACCATCCAGCTTCCCTGGCGGCCCGTGTCATATTCCTTGAATCCCATCTGCTGATAGCCGCGCTTGAAGCAATCCTCGACACCGACGATCTTGAACTCGTTCTCCGCCACGCACATGTTGACGTTTCCGGTCCAGCGGCCACCACGGGCCGCATCCTCGGCATAAAGATAATAGTAGCGCGACTGGAGTTCCCCCTCGATCAGGGTGGCGCAGGTGGAGGCAGGCACCTGCCACCAGCCCTCGCTGATCCAGCCTTCCTGGGCGCGATAGCCGATGGCCACGCCCACAAGGTTTTGCGTGCCGTTGCACACGCGAAATTCGGCGCGCGCCGGAGCCGCGAAGGCAAAAGACGCGACCACGAGGCTGGAAAACAGGAAAAGGCGCGGCAAAAGGCCGGATCCTGCTACGGAAGAGAGTGTGTTGGAGATGGGCACGGCTTCCGACGGAACTCCATTTTTCTGTGCTGCCTTCTTGCGACTATGGGCCGAGAAAGTCAACGCGAGTCTAATCGATTATATTGTGACAACAAATCATCGTGACGGAGTTTGGCACAAAGGTGACCGCCGGGTAAATGCGCGCAACGTTATCCTCTATAAATTCATCAACAAGGGATTTCCATTTCCCCACCAGCTGTCCGCAAAGAAAAGCATACAATTTTTCCTCTCATAACAAATCCGCATGACAGGGTCGTAAAAGCGCCGCAGAGACAGCGCTGATGAAACAAGGACTTGATATAACACGATGCCCATGACCGATTTCCCCCCCTTCGAAATTCTGCCCGGTGAGGCCGAACGTGGCCTGGTGCTGCTGGCCGATCATGCCATGAACCTGCTGCCAACGGCCTATGGCGATCTTGGCCTGCCGGAAAGTGCTTTTCACCGTCATATCGCCTATGACATCGGCATCGAACCGCTGACCCGCAAACTGGCGGCGAAGCTTCGGGTTCCGGCTGTGCTGTGCCGCTTTTCCCGCCTGCTGATCGACCCCAATCGTGGCGAGGATGACCCAACGCTGATCATGCGCATTTCCGATGGCGCCATCATTCCGGGAAATCACCCCATCACCGCCGAGGAATGGCAGCACCGTATCGAGGCCTATCACCGGCCCTATCATCAGGCCGTGGCGGAGACGATCCAAGATGCCGCCACAAAGAGCGGCAAGGCGCCGCTGGTGCTGTCGCTGCATTCCTATACGCCCGCCTGGAAGGGCGTGCCCCGCCCCTGGCATGCCGCCGTGCTGTGGGACAGCGATGACCGGGCCGTTCTTCCGCTTCTGACGGCGCTTCGCTCGCTAGGCGACCTTCTGATCGGCGACAATGAACCCTATGATGGCGCGCTGAAAGGCGATACCATGTACCGTCATTGCATGATGGCGGGGCTACCACATGCCCTGCTGGAGGTTCGCCAGGATCTGATTGGCGATGCCTCGGGCATTGACCTCTGGGTGGAACGGCTCGCACCGATTTTCGAGGCCTTGAACGCAGATCCTGCCCTGCATATGGAGCGGCACTTCATCTCCCGTGCTGACGGCACAGGACAAGACCGGAAAGAAACAAGCGTGAGGACACCATGACTGAACTGACGCGCCAGCAGCAGACGGAACTGGAAGCAGCAGCCTTCCGCCGGTTGATCACCCATTTGCGGGAACGCACCGATGTGCAGAACATCGACCTGATGAACCTGGCGGGCTTCTGCCGCAACTGCCTGGCCAACTGGTATCAGGACGCAGCAGACGAAGCCAGCATCGAGATGGTCCGGGATGAGGCACGCCATCATATTTATGGCATGCCGTATAAGGAGTGGAAGGCGCTTTACCAGCGGGAAGCTACCGAGGACCAGAAGCGCGCTTTCGAGGAAAATCGCCCCGAGGAATAAGGGCTGCCGCAAAAAAGCTTGACCTCGCGTTCACTTCAAGGCAGGTCAACGCCACCTGTGCCAGGGTGGTGTGGCCAGGGGAACGCCTTCCGGCTCATCATGTTTCAACTGCGGCAAAAGCCCGCTCTCTCAGAGAAGCGCCTGCCGCCCGTGCAGATGCAAGGAGATCTCGATGTCTGATGCTGATGGCATCGCCCGCGATAAGCCTGAGCGCTTCCATGGAACGGTTGGCGCAATGAAAACCCCTCTCCGGACCTGACGGCACAAAGTCCCTCCCCGACCTGCCACCCCATATCACTGACCGATCACACTTGGCCCGGCCTGTTGCAGGCCAGCAGACAGCGTGAGCCATAGCTAGAGGAAACAGCATGAGCGAAGAAACCGGCGTAGAAAACGTAGCAGCAGCCGAACTGCGGCAGTTCATCGAACGGATCGAACGCCTTGAGGAAGAAAAGCAGACCATCGCCGACGACATCAAGGACGTCTATGGCGAGGCAAAGGGCCGTGGCTACGACACCAAGGCCATGAAAACCATTATCCGCCTGCGCAAGAAGGATGCCAACGAGCGTCTGGAAGAAGAAACCATTCTCCAGACCTACATGGCCGCTCTTGGCATGGAATGAGAAAGACGTTCTACGGTCGCGAAGCAAAGGCACGCGACCGTAGAACGGCACACCTCGCGCGCTATAACGCTAAAAACAAAATCTTTTCGCCAGTTCAAGCGCTGGCCTCTTTCGGCCAATGACGTGCCTGCCAAGAATTGTGGAACCTTATTCAGGCACCGTCATCCAGAAAGACATCAGCCGAGCCTTCCGCCGCCGCACCTCCACAATCGATCGCGTCACCAATCCGCCCCGCAGGCTTGCCGTTGATAAAAACTGTCGGCGACCCCGCAGCCAGCGCTCGCCCATGACTGGGCTCCGGGCAGGAAGAGCAGGCATGCGCGGCATAAGCATCGCCAACCCGCACGGCCCCGCGCCCATTGATGAACACATCGCCACTCGCCTCTACAGACGGCGTGGGCGGGAAATGGCAGGCGTGGCCGGAACCGATATCTCCGAGACGGGTGATGGCGGGCATACTGCTGCTCCTTGAAAGTTAGTTTTTCTAAGGAAAACGGTCACATTCTAAGAAAATATAGAAAATCGGCTATTTTGATCATGAACTTTATTTAGCTTGACCCCCTGTGACAGACAATGTAATTGCTTCATCCCCTGCTGATATCCAGCCTAAAACGCCATCGAGCTTTGCAGATAGAACGGCGGCACCTAGAACCATATTTTCATTGGGATGGAATTTACTTCGCCTGTAACGATTTATTAGATTTATAAAACTCGGCATTTTGCTTCGATCTATCAATCAGCACCTCAACGATTAGATCGACATTAATAGAAAACCCGGAAGATCGATTGATAATGTCAAAGATCACGGGGATTGAACGCCCGACAGGATATGTAATAGGAAAAACTCGGCGTTCATTCGCGTGGTTACCGAATGAAAAGGTTTCAATGGAATTTTGCTTTAGAAGTCTCTGACCTTCCTCGCTTGTGGCAAGCACACATCGAGGATCGACTGGCAGGGTGCGACCACTTCCATCTGGTTCATAACCTGGCATCCGCAAACGAATTTCATAGGTCGTAGCCTGAGAAGGCAACGTGGGCTGTGCCACGAGTTTACCAGCCTCCAAAGTGTCCATCGCATCAGCAAACGCGCCTTTCGCTTTCGGCCCCACATTCCCTGCCAAAGCATCCATCGACTCCCTGAAGATCGCAATACCCGCACCAGTAAAGCGGATCTCAAACGTCCCCTTCAAATCTGCACTCTCTTGGTAAGAGAATGTTTGGTAGACACGACGGAAAGATTGGGGCTTCAGAGTATCACTGACGTGAAACCTGCCAATCATAATATGCGACGATCGCCCGAGGACGGGCATGTCAGTCAGAAAGTTGTCTTTGAACGGTTCCGTGCGTCGAAAAAGCTCTTCCGACTCTGCCATCTTAGGTCCCTCGGCTTTCCCGTTGCCCGATGGAGAAAGGAAGGGACCGTCACCAATATCTTCGGGCAAGTTGATTACCGGAATACCGAGAGCATTCAGCTTTTCTGTCTGCGGCATGGCACCTGTTCCTTAGTCGCCTAGAATAATTGTCGCTTGCTTAAGCCAACTGTTTTGAGCAGTCACCGATGAATTACCAGCACCTGCACACATCAATGGCAAAGCGGCAGGATTCGGAGGCCACTCGATATTTGCCGTTCCACCTTCAGCAAAATCGCAAAAAACCGGGCTCGTCTTCAGAAACTCAGCCGGAAACGCTTCAACATTCTCTTTTAGACAGGCTGACCTATGATCTGCATGCCCGGGACAAAGGAGCCAGACAAAACTCGCCAATACAATATCGTTACGATAACGAAATGATCTATCTGTGTCCATACGTCGATCAGCCAGTTCTGGCTCCATGGCCCTCGCGACATAAAAGGCAAAAAAAGACGAGCGGGAATCTTTTGCTTTCTCCATGTCACCGCTACCGACGATATTTAAGATAGCGCGCACCGTAGAGCTATCGCATGCCGCATCAGGAGCAGGTGATCGCCCGTTTCGGAGACCGCTGAAATAGTCGAGCCATGGTTTAACCTCGTCTAATTTCTCTAGAACGAAGGTTTGGCGCTCACAGAACGCCTTGGCTGCATCAAATGATTGAGCACCACCAGATGCGGCAGAAGCCACAGGTATGCATCCAAGCACCGAAAGAACAGCAACCATCAAGAAGCGGGATACGTTGGTTAATTGAGACATATTTTCTCGCCCTGAAGCGTTATAGTTGTACCCTTTATGGAAATCTCACCGTTTGGGTTCAATATTATTTCAGCCGCACCAGCACGCAGAATCATGGCGGAATCTGATGCCAATACAAAGTTACCCCCTGCATAGGTTATGATAGATTGACCGGCCGTCAGACGAATGTTTTCGCTGGACGACAATGTAACACTTTCCTGAGCGCTTATAGAAACGCTCTCCTGGGCCCCAATTGCGACATCACCGGCAGCATGCACTGCACACTCGGCAGCGCTATTAAGACTGATAGAGCCGGGACGATAGGCAATATTCTCCTCAACGTCGGTCAATAAATTTGTGAAGTGAGGCAAAATTGTTCCGCCTGACGAAAAAAACGCGGGATCAATAACGCTTATCGGGCTCGCGCGGCCAGCGGACAAGGAGAGTGTTCCCTGCGTAGCAACCATATAACCAAGACCAGAATAATGGGCTTCAAACCCTCCGGCAAATTTTGTCAGATTTCGCATGATTTGCGTGTGTTGATTTCCGCCTACATTTTTGGTCTCGTTATTACGGACCTCGGTATTAAAGTCCCTTTGCGCATGCATAAAAATTTCTTCACGTGCCGACGCATCTTCAAATCGAAGCTCGTTGAAGCCATAGCCTTTATGCGTCTTCGTCTTGAAAACACTCCGCGTCTTGTTCCCCGGTAACTCATAAGGCACAGGATTATGCGGATTGGGTACAACTCCCGTCACCAATGGCCGGTCCGGGTCGCCGTCGATGAAGGCAACCATGACTTCCATGCCGATGCGGGGGATGACCTGGGAGCCCCAGAGGCCGCCCGCCCAGCTTTGGGAAACGCGGACCCAGCAGGTGTCGGAGCCGTCTTTCTTGGCGCGGCGGTCCCAGGGGAACCAGAGCTTGATGCGTCCGTATTTATCCGGATGGATTTCTTCGCCTTCGGGGCCTGCGACGATCGCCACCTGGGCGCCCTCGATGCGCGGGCGCGGCGTTGACCGATGCGGGGTCAGCGGCAGGCGGGCAGGCAGCGCCTCGAAGTGGTTGCCATATTCCGGCTGGCTTTCCACCGTCTCGTAGGAGCGGTCCACCACCTCGTGGACAATACGCGTGATGACGTATTCCTCATACTCGTGCTCGGGGTTCGGCTCCTCATAAGGCGTGAAGCGCCGTCCGGGTTCCAATATGCGCACGGTCGAACTGCCCGTGACGCGCTCATGATCCGCTTCGCTGGCCTGGGCGCGCAATTTTCCGGCCCGCTCCGCCTCGGGATGATCGGAGATGCGGGCCGGATATTCGTAGAGTTCGCGGGCGGTTGATCCCGGCATCTGCACCATGGAGGGCGTTGTGCTGCGCGGCACGGTGCCGGGGGTCTCGAAATTCCAGTCGGCATCCACGCGGCGGCCCGGAATATAGCGGAACCGGCGCATCCATTCCGTGATATGGTTGCGGTCCGAAGACCCCTGGGCAATGCGCACGCGCTCCTCACCCTCGGCGCTTTCGGAAGGGTCTGACCAGCCGATCTGGTGATCTGTAACCCGCAGGCGGTGCTGACCGGGCTCATGCAGAAACCAGAAGAAGATTCCGTCCTCTTGCAACCGGCGCAGAAGGTAATCCAGATCGCTTTCATTCCACTGGACAGAATAGATTTGTGCCGGTGGCTTGTTGTGCATGATGCCGATGTCCGGCGCAGGCAGGCCATGTTCGGAAAACAGTGTTTCCAGCACCTGCACCGAGGTCATGTCCTGCCAGATGCGGCAATCGGACCGGCGGGACAGCAGCCACATCTGCGGGCGGATGGTCAGTGTATAGGAGCGCAGACCGCGCGTAACCGGCGGGCCTTCCTCAAGGTCCGTGACAAGGCCGTTGAAGGGGCGGCGAAGGCCCTCCTCATCGAATTCTCCTTGCCGTATTTCCAGCGAGACGTCCACAAGATGGCCGATCAACTCGTCCGGCTTCACCGCCTCACGCTTGGCGCGCACCGAAAGCTTGATTTCGAACAGACGATTGACACCCTCATCCACCGTCATCCGTTCCGGTAGCAATTGATCCTCACCCAAAGGCGAGGAAAGCTTCAGCACGCGGTTCGCCTGAATGAAACCGGTCGGCAATATTATATCGTCCATCAACGCCCCTTCCCCACAGCACGTCATCAAAAATGCAAAAACGGACACGCCAAGCTTGCCCGGACTATTTCAAACGCGTCATATTTGTGTCGAGATTAGAGCAGCTTCCCAAAAGGTCAAGCCTGAGCTAGCGGGTTACCTAAGCAAGATTGGACCATTGCTGATCGGTCTGCGTTGAGAACGGGCGCAGCACAGAGGCTGCTTCACTGCGCAGCCAACAAAAACGGCGGAAGATGTGCATCTTCCGCCGCTTGTTTTTCAATCTGTGAAAGCGTGTTTACCGGATCGCGCCAAAGCGGGCCGGATCAATCGGCGGCGCGGAATTCAGGCCAACCGGCATGTCCGGCTCGGCCGGGGTGGAAATGATGGCGCGCGGCACAACGCGACCGGACTTGCCGGATTTCGGAGCCGTTGCCTCACCCTTGTTCAGCGCCCATTGCGACACCATGGTGCGGGTCAACTGATTGCCGCCGGGAAGGCCGAGATTGGCAGCTTCCGCCTCGCTCGGGCCCGGGCGGGCACCCTTGACCGGCAGGCCAGGCTCGGCAGCCTTGGCCACCGGCTTCGGCTGGTCGAAAACATCGCCATAATTGCCCGGCTGATTACGCGGCTTGGCCGGCGCAAGCGATGCCACCTGCTGCGGCGGAGACTGCTTGACCACGACCGGCGCATTGGAAACCGGCATTTGCGGCTGCGGCTTGCCTGGTGCTGCAAGCGCCAGAGCCTGGGTTGGAGCCGGCTGCATGGCCGGCGGGGCCGAAGGAACCGGGGCATTCGCCGGTGTTGCGGCAAAATCAGGCTGCGGACGCTGGGCAGGGATCACGGCAGGCACCGACATGCTGCGGTCCAGCGCATCGGCGGCAGCGGGCGAGAGCATGGCTTCCTCAACCGTCGTCGGTTCCTTTGCCGATTGCGGCTGCGTTGCCGCCATGGCATCGGCCAGTGCCGGACGACCGGCAGGAACGGGAATATGCATGACCCCATCTTCCACTGGCGGCAGCGAGCCGGGCGCCAGCGATGCGGTCATCAGACCCTGCTCACCACGGCCGGAGCGCTGATCAAGCAGTGTGGGAACCGGGATCTTGTAGGACGCGAGATCCGCATAGCCGTTCTGGGCATTGGCCTGATCGGGCGAGATCGGGATCGGCACATTGCGCGGTTGGGCCTCGGCCACCTTCTGCAAGGCGTCCTCCGCCGCATTGCGGCCACCGGGAGAATAAAGAGCCACGGCAAGGCTGCCCGGTCCCTGTTCCATGGCCGGACGCGACAGCGGCACGGGCGCATCGATGGCAGGCGACGACGGCTGGGCCGAAGCGACGGCAACGGAAGCCTGCGGCGGCGGTGTCGGGTTGGTCAGCTCAGGCTGGCGCGGCGGCGTCTGGGCACGCTGCGGCTGGGTGGGCGCGGGCGCGGAATCTTCATCCTCGTCTTCATCACCACCGCCAAACAGCATCGCCATCAGGTTTCGAGGTCGCCCTCGCGCCTTCGGACTGCTATCCGCCATCAGGATTTCTTCGGAGCCCAATCGTCGCTTGTATTCCGCAAGCGCCAGATCATAGCCCGGCAAAGGCTTGCCATCGGCAGGAATATGCAAGGTCTTGCCATCGGGGAAAAGGCGCACCAGTTCGTCGCGCGGCACGCGCGGCCAGGAGCGCACGCCCGCCACGTCCATATGCACGAAGGGCGAGCCGGAATTGGGATAATAGCCAACGCCGCCGGCCTGCATTTTCAGGCCGATGTCACGCAGTGTTTTCAGCGCAACGCCGGGAATGAAGAAGTCCATCGCCGTGCCGCGCATATGCTGGCTTTCCTTGGCGACCCCTGCGGAGCGCGAGCGCAGCATCGCATTGGTCTGGGGCGAGCGATAGCCGGAGACGACGTAGATATAACCGGAGGCGCCCGACTTCTGATAGACGTTCCACACCAGATCGAACAGGCGCGGGTCCATCTTGGTGGCCTCATTGCGCCGCCAGTCACGCAGAATGGTGTTGAGCTGCTGTAGCCCCTTGGGATCGTAACGGCCGTTGCGCTTGTAGGTGATTTCCTGCTTTTCGCCGGTATGGACGAAATAAATGCGGAGAGACCGGGTTTCGGCAGAGGCCGACCCGGTGCTCGAAAACAGTCCGGCAATCGCCACGGCCAAAAACAGGAATGCCGTGAGAAACAGCCTGGAGACTGCTGACCCGCCTTTCACCGCGCGGCAAGACCGCTCGTGCCCGGAGGGCGATGTTGGTACATCAGTATTCCGCAAATCCGTCCCCGTCAGTCTCGACGCATCCCTCAGCCTATCACATGGCCGTGAAATACGGTAACTACATGGCAGAACTGCCACAGCGGCGGGATTGATTCATATATGGTGAACCAATCCATAACAACCCATTGACAAGGACTAATCAAACATCCTTACCCGGAGGTTAACAGTTTGCTGACGGGGATGCGCTATCACGCCGCATGCTTTTGCGGATTATCGGGATCGATACCATAATCCTTGAGCTTGCGATACAGGGTGGAGCGGCCAATCCCGAGCTTGCGCGCCACCTGGCTCATCTGCCCACGATAGAATTTCAGGGCGAAGCGAATCAGCTCTTCCTCGATCTCCGCCAGCCGTCGGACATTGCCATTTTCATCAATGCTTGCAATGGCATTGTCCATGAAGGCAGGACGCGGATCTTCCACACGCGGGGTGGGCAGGCGATCGATGAAGGCCAGTTCCTCGCGGTCGAGACCGCGCGATTGACCTGGCACCGAGGCCCCTTCGCCAAGGGCGGTCAGGCCCGTCCAGAAATTTTCCTGCTTCAGCCCGCCGGGGATCTGGGCGAGAATCTGCGGGAAATCATTTTCCGTCAGTTCCGGTCCTTCCGCCAGGATCACGGCGCGGTAGATGGCGTTTTCAAGCTGGCGCACATTGCCCGGCCAATCGAAAGCCGTCAGCAGGGCAAGCGCCCCGGCCCCCAGCGTCAGCGGACGCGGCAGGCGCTGTTCGATGGAAAAGCGCTCGGTAAAGGCGCGGGCGAGGAAGGGAATGTCTTCCTTGCGGCGGCGCAGCGCCGGAATGGTGATGGGGAAAACATTGAGGCGGTAATAGAGGTCTTCGCGGAAGCGACCGGCCTTGACCTCCTCGATCAGATCCTTGTTGGTGGCCGAGATCAACCGCACATTGACCTTTTGCGGCTGGCGCGCACCGATGGTCTCGATTTCGCCATCCTGCACGGCGCGCAGAAGTTTCACCTGGATTTCCAGCGGCAGCTCGCCGATTTCATCAAGGAAAAGTGTGCCGCCATCGGCTTCGGCAAATTTGCCGAGATGGCGTTCGCCGGCACCGGGAAAAGCGCCCTTCTCATGGCCGAACAGCAGGCTTTCCACCATGCTCGGCGCGATGGCCCCGCAATTGACGGTGACAAAGGGCTTGGAAGCGCGGTCGCTGGCGGCCTGGATGGCGCGGGCCACCATTTCCTTGCCAACGCCCGATTCCCCCTCGAGCACCACCGGAATATGCGACTGCGCGGCGCGGCGCGACAATTCGATGACCCGCGACATGGCCGGGCTTGCCGAAATGATATCGGTAAAATGCACGGCACCGGACCGGGACCGGCGCGCCGGGCGATGATGGGCATCGCGGCTATCCACCCTCAATGCGTTGGTCAGTGCTGCGGCGATGCGATCCGGCGAGACCGGCTTGACCACGAAATCGAAGGCACCGGCCCGCATGGCCTGCACGACCGTATCGATGCCGCCCTGGCCGGTCTGCACGATGACCGGCACATCCGACTCCTGCCCGCCAATGGCATTGAGGAAGTCCAGCCCGGACATGCCCGGCATCATCAGGTCCAGCAGCACCACGGAGATCTCGGCCTGCCGCTGGCGGAAAAGCGCAAGCCCGGTCTGGCCGTCATCGGCCAGAATGGCCACATGGCCTTGCGCTTCAACGGCAGCTTTCAGAAGACGACGCTGTACCGGATCATCATCGACAACGAGAATATGTGCAGTCACCTGAGCCTCTCCACTGTTTCATGGCTATGCCACGGGTTTGTTGACGCGTACCCGCCGGGCTTGCCGGTCCGGGCACGGATAGTGTTTTTACGGCAGGCGACCCTCAACCCGAACGGGCGGGATAGCCACCTGCACCCATGGCGTCACCATGACACGCAGCCTTGAACAAGGCGTTCTCCTTTTCGGTAGGATTTTATCGACCCTGCCTCAATTTGCCCGCTACGATACAGTTGAGGCCTCAAAGCTTGATCCAAAGCGGGCGTCTGTCTATCTCTGGACCGGCGAAAAGGCCCAAAATCAGCCGTTTGTGCGAAAAGCACACAGACGCCCAAAGCAACCGTTAACCCTGTTCAGGAATGGTGGCGCGCGGGCGCAAAAGATGGCAGAGATGAGCCTCGTCACAGGACGGATGGAGTGCAAGGCTCCAACAGAAAGCTACAAGTTAAGGAAGACAGCCCATGCGTTTTGAAAGGTTCAGCGATCGCCGCCTCATGGCACAGGAGGCCGTCTCCACCACCTCCGCCACCCTTGGCGACTTGCCGCAATGGCAGCTGAGCGACCTCTATGCCGCGCCCGATGCAGAAGCCTTCAAGGCCGATCTCGCCAAAGCGGGCGTCATGAGCCGCGATTTCGAGACCAAATGGAAGGGCAAGCTGGCCGACGCCGCCACCCGCAACGGCGAGCAGGGCCTGGGCCAGGTGCTGAAGGAATTCGAGGCGCTGGAGGATCTTTTGGGCAAGATCGGTTCCTATGCCGGACTTTATTATTATAGCGACATGACCGATGCCGCCCGCGCCAAGTTCTTTGGCGACGTTCAGGCAAAGCTTACCGATTATTCGGCGCACCTCCTCTTCCTGACGCTGGAGTTGAACCGGCTGGAAGACAGCCTGCTGAAAGCGGCGATCGAAGGCGATCCCGCCACCGCCCATTACGGGCCATGGCTCATCGACCTGCGCAAGGACAAGCCACATCAGCTGGACGACAAGCTGGAGCAGATTTTCCTTGAAAAATCGCAGACGGGTGCCGCCGCTTTCAACCGGCTGTTCGACGAGACGCTGGCCTCGCTGCGCTTTACCATCGATGGCGAGGAACAGACGCTGGAGCCGACGCTGAACCTGTTGCAGGAGCCGGACCCCGCGGTGCGCGAAAAGGCGGCGGCAGCGCTTTCGAAAACCTTCAAGGAAAACCAGCGGATCTTCACCCTGGTCACCAACACGCTGGCCAAGGACAAGGAGATTTCCGACCGCTGGCGCAAGTTCGAGGATATTGCCGATAGCCGCCACCTCTCCAACCGGGTCGAGCGCCCGGTGGTGGATGCGCTGGCGGCAGCGGTGGAGAAGGCCTATCCGCGCCTGTCGCACCGCTATTACAAGATGAAGGCCAAGTGGCTCGGCATGGAGCAGCTGAATTACTGGGATCGCAACGCCCCGCTGCCGGAAGCCGCCAACCGCACCATTCCCTGGAACGAGGCGAAGGAGACGGTTCTCTCCGCCTATGGCGCCTTCGCGCCGGAAATGGCCGAGATTGCCGACCGCTTCTTTGCCGGCGGATGGATCGATGCGCCCGCCCGCCCCGGCAAGGCGCCGGGGGCCTTTGCCCACCCCACCGTGCCATCCGCCCATCCCTATGTTCTGGTGAACTATCTCGGCAAGCCGCGCGACGTGATGACGCTTGCCCATGAGCTTGGCCATGGCGTGCATCAGGTGCTGGCCGGTGAACAGGGCGCGCTGATGTGCCAGACGCCGCTGACGCTTGCCGAAACCGCCTCGGTCTTTGGCGAAATGCTGACCTTCCGGGCGCTGCTGGACAAGACCACCGACAGGCGCGAACGCAAGGCCATGCTGGCGCAGAAGGTGGAGGACATGATCAACACGGTCGTGCGTCAGATCGCCTTCTACCAGTTCGAGCGCAAGGTCCACACTGCCCGCAAGGAGGGCGAACTGACGGCAGAGCAGATCGGTGAACTCTGGCTGTCCGTGCAGTCGGAAAGCTTAGGCCCGGCCATCCGGATTTCCGAGGGCTATGAGAGCTGGTGGAGCTATATTCCCCACTTCATTCATTCGCCCTTCTATGTCTATGCCTATGCCTTCGGGGATTGCCTGGTGAATTCGCTCTACGCCGTTTACCAGAACGCGGCGGAAGGCTTTCAGCAGAAATATTTCGATCTGCTGAAGGCAGGCGGCTCGCGCCACCATTCCGAGCTTCTTGCCCCCTTCGGCCTGGATGCGACGGACCCGGCCTTCTGGGACAAGGGGCTCTCGATGATCGAGGGCCTGATCGACGAGCTGGAGGCGCTTGACCAGTCCGCATGATTGCCGGGGCGCCCTATATCCTGTTTCGCGATGACAAGAGCGGCGACGTGCTGCTGTTTGACGAACCGCGCGAGATCATCAGGGCGGACCGCGCCGAGGAGGTGCGGCCTGCCTTGAAGCGGCTGGAGGCGGCAAAGGCCGAGGGTCGCTGGCTGGCGGGGTATCTGTCCTATGAAGCGGGCTTCGTGTTCGAGGACAAGCTTCTTCCGCTGATCGGGAACGGGCGCGAAACGCCATTGCTGCTGTTCGGCGTTTTCGATCATCCGAAGGGAAAGGACCATAAGCTGGCCCTTCCCCCTCCCCCCGGGCGCAACAGCGAGGTGCTGACCGAGCCCCGGGCAGGCTGGGATTTTCCGGCCTACAGACAGGCCTTCGATGAGCTTCACCGGCATCTGCGGCAGGGCGATTGCTATCAGGGCAATCTGACCATGCCGATGACCGCGCGCTTTGACGGCACGCCGCGTGACGTGTTCTGGGCGCTGATCGAGCGCCAGCCGGTGCGCTACGGTGCGCTGGTGGAGCTTGGCGGACCCGCCATCGTCTCGCGCTCGCCGGAATTGTTCTTCAAGGTGGATGCGCAAGGCTTCATCGAAACCCATCCGATGAAGGGCACGGCGCGGCGCGGTGCAAGCCGTGAGGAGGATGAGGCGATCAAGGCCGCATTGCTCGGCGATGAAAAGACCCAGGCCGAAAACCGGATGATCGTCGATCTGCTGCGCAACGATATCTCCCGGCTGATTGAAGTCGGCAGCCTCGAGGTGCCGAAGCTTTTCCACATCGAAACCTATCCCACCGTGCATCAACTGGTCAGCCATGTCCGGGGCAAGCTTTTGCCCGGCATCACACTGGAAGCCATCATGGAGTCGCTGTTTCCCTGCGGCTCCATTACCGGCGCGCCGAAGATGTGGGCCATGCAGATCCTGCACCGGCTGGAAAAAGGCCCGCGCGATATCTATTGCGGGGCGATCGGCTTTTGCGATCCGGCGGGGCCGATGCGGTTTTCAGTGGCTATCCGCACACTGTCCCTTTTCAAGACAGGTCAGGCGGTTTTCAATGTCGGCGGGGGCATAGTATTTGATTCGACAGCCGAGGCGGAATATGAAGAATGTCTGCTCAAGGCGCGCTTTGCGGTAGGTGATCAATGGATTTCACGCTGATTGAAACGCTCCGCTGGGAACCCGGCACCGGCTTCATGCGGCTGGACCAGCACATGCGCCGTCTGAGCCGCTCTGCCGATGCGCTGGGCTTTCGACAGCCGGTCAAGGCCGACGCTGCCTTGAAAGAAGCGGTGAGCGGGGCTGAAACGCCGCTGCGCATCCGTCTCACCATGAATTTCCGCGGCCGGGTCGAGGTCACGGCAACACCCTTTGAACCGGTGGCGGAAAACACCCTCTGGCGCATCCGCATTGCGGAAAAGACCAGGCTCAAATCCGACGACACGCTCTACCGGCACAAGACATCAAGGCGCGAGCCCTACGAGGCCGCGCGCGCAGAATTTTCGCCCGAGGCGGCGGATGAAGTGCTGCTTCTCAATGAGCGCGGCGAGATTTGCGAGGGCACCTTTACCAATGTCTTCGTGCAGGCGGCGGATGGCATTCTGATCACCCCGCCACTGACCAGCGGCCTTTTGCCCGGCATTTTGCGGGCCGACCTTATTCGCGAGCGCAAGGCGCGCTCGGAAGTGCTGAAACCGGAAAACCTGCATGGCCGCCCGCTTTTCGTGGGCAATGCCCTGCGCGGCCTTGTCCGTGCCGAACTGGTGGAAACCGCGCAGAAAGCCGTCGCCTGACCACTTTGCCCGCGCAATGGTGATGCACGCGTCACTCAGCCGTCTTTATTCTGTTGCTTATTTATGCTGTAGGGTGAGCGGCAGCGGTTTTCCGCTGAACGAACGAACTGCGCCGCCCTTACCGACCGGCCTTCAAGGAGAAGAGAATGACCACCCAGACTTACCCGGTCCATGGCGAAATCACCGGCCCGATCGTGATGATCGGCTTCGGATCGATCGGGCGCGGCACGCTGCCGCTGATCGAGCGGCATTTCAAATATGACAAGAGCCGCATGGTGGTCATCGATCCCGCCGCAGACGACCAGGGCATTCTGGCCAAGCATGGCGTGAAGCATATCCAGGCGCATGTCACCAAGGACAATTACAAGGAGCTGCTGAAGCCGCTTCTGACCGAAGGCGAAGGCCAGGGCTTCTGCGTCAACCTCTCGGTCGATACGTCTTCGCTCGACCTGATGAAATTCTGCCGCAAGCTCGATGTTCTCTATATCGATACGGTGGTCGAGCCCTGGCTCGGCTTCTACTTCGACAAGGACAAGGGCAATGCCGAGCGCACCAATTATGCGCTGCGCGAAACCGTGCGCCATGAAAAGAAGAAGAACCCCGGCGGCACCACCGCCGTGTCCTGCTGTGGCGCAAATCCGGGCATGGTGTCGTGGTTCGTCAAGCAGGCGCTGGTCAATGTCGCCCATGAGCTTGGCCTGTCCTTCGAGGAGCCGGCTGCCGATGACCGCCATGGTTGGGCCAAGCTGATGAAGAAGGTGGGCGTGAAGGGCATTCACATTGCCGAACGCGACACCCAGCGCACCAAGAACCCGAAGCCGCTCAACGTCTTCTGGAACACCTGGTCGGTGGAAGGCTTCATTTCCGAAGGTCTGCAGCCCTCCGAACTCGGCTGGGGCACGCATGAAAACTGGATGCCGAAAAACGCCAAGAAGCACAAGAAGGGCTGCAAGGCCGCCATCTATCTGGAGCAGCCGGGCGCCAATACCCGCGTGCGCACCTGGTGCCCGACGCCCGGCCCGCAATACGGCTTCCTGGTCACGCACAACGAATCCATTTCCATTGCCGATTACTTTACGGTGGAGAAGGATGGCGAGGTCAGCTTCCGCCCCACCTGTCACTATGCCTATCACCCCGCAAACGACGCCGTGCTGTCGCTGCATGAAATGTTCGGCAATGGCGGGACCGCGCAGCCGGTGCTGCACGTCTTGAACGAAGACGAGCTGGTGGACGGCATCGACGAACTGGGCGTGCTGCTCTACGGCCACGACAAGAATGCCTACTGGTATGGTTCGCGGCTTTCGGTTGAACAGACCCGCGAACTGGCCCCCTACCAGAACGCCACCGGCCTGCAGGTGACCTCCGCCGTTCTGGCCGGCATGGTCTGGGCGCTGGAAAACCCGAAGGCCGGCATCGTCGAGGCCGACGAGATGGATTACAAGCGCTGCCTCGAAGTGCAAATGCCCTATCTCGGCCCGGTGGAAGGCCATTACACCGACTGGACGCCGCTCACCGGCCGCCCGGGCCTCTTCCCGGAGGACCTGGACGAGAAGGATCCGTGGCAGTTCAAGAATATTCTTGTTCGGTAAACTTTGAATGGAACAGAAGGACCCGTCGGCACGTTTCGGCGGGTCTTTTGCTTTTCAATCAATCGGTTGTGTTCAAAGGGCAGGATGAGGCCCGCACTATCTTGCTTTCCCCTCATCTTCGCGGCATGGTCCAATAAGAGCATTTTCAGGAAAAGTGGGAACCGGTTTTCCGTCCGGAAATGCGTGAGAACAAAGATTTGAAGCGTTTCTGTATTGCGATGACATGTGGAAACGCTTCAGGCTTATTGACGGAGACTGTGATGAAGGTCGCTCACATTGCCACCCTGCTTGCTGCAGCCCTTGCCGTATCGTCCTGCATGGGCCCGCCGCCGCCGCGTCAGGTCAGCTACCAGCCGCTGCAGCCGCAGGGCGTGGATGGCGCGTGGGTGGACCCGAACGGCATCGTCTCCACCTTCCAGGCGGGCAGCTTCTCCACCCGCTCCACAGATACCAATGCCCTTTTGGCCTCCGGCACCTATACCAACCTCTCGCCGACCCTGGTGGAAATCAACATGACCTCGCTGGTGCGCAAGACGCAGTCGCGTGTCAATTGCGCACTGGTCTCGCCAAGCCAGCTGAACTGCACCACGGATGCAGGCGCGAACTTTTCGCTGCGCCGCAAGGTTTGAGAGAAAACTCCGTCCTCATGGTCATGACAAGCCGCGCCCCCGCGCGGCTTTTTTCGTGTTGAGCGATGGGTGTTTTTGCTTGCGCTCAATTTACGGGGGTGAAAACATGACCACGCCCGGATAGCCAAAACAAACGTCATCAAAGAGGGGTACGGAACGGCAGGGCTTTGCCGTCCCGCAATGGCTTTTACCAGACAAGGAGTTCACGAATGTCGAAAAGATTTAGGATTGGCCTGCTGAGCATCTCCATGCTCGCGCTGTCTTCGGGAGTGGCCTTTGCCGACTTCGAACTGACCATCCTGCATATCAACGATTTCCATTCGCGCATTGAACCGATCAACAAATACGACGCCACCTGCTCTGCCGAGGAAGAGAGCAAGAACCAGTGCTTTGGCGGCGCTGCCCGCATGAAGACGGCGCTGGACCAGACCCGCGCCGCTCTTGCCGGCAAGAACGTGCTGACGCTGAATGCGGGCGACAATTTCCAGGGCTCGCTGTTTTACACCACCTACAAGGGCAAGGCCGAACTGGACGTGATGAACGCCCTGAAATTCGACGCCATGACGCTTGGCAACCATGAATTCGACGACGGGGAAACCGCCATCGCACCCTTCCTGGAAAAGGCGGAATTTCCGGTTCTCGCCGCCAATCTGGAGGCTGGCCCCAATTCCACCATCAAGGACCGCTTCAAGCCCTCGACCATCGTGACGGTCGGCGGCCAGAAGATCGGCATTGTCGGGGCGATCACGCCGGAAACGGCAGAGCTTGCCTCGCCCGGCCCGAACGTGAAATTCACCGACGACATCGCCGCCATCACCGCCGAGGTGAAGAAGCTGAAGGCCGAAGGCGTCAACAAGATCATCGCGCTTACCCATGTCGGCTATCATCGCGACATGCAGATTGCCCAGATCCCGGATGTGGATGTGGTGGTGGGCGGCCATTCGCACACGCTGCTCTCCAACACCGATCCGAAGGCGGAAGGCCCCTATCCGACGATGGTGGACAATCCCGGCGGCTACAAGGTGCCGGTGGTGACGGCCGCCGCCTACAGCAAATATCTCGGCGATGTCACCGTGGTCTTCGATGACAACGGCGCGGTGAAGAGCGCCAAGGGCGATCCGATCCTGATCGATTCCAAGTTCCAGCCGGACGAGGCCATGGCGGCCAAGGTGAAGGAGCTGGGCGGCCCGATCCAGGCACTGCGCCAGAAGGAAATCGGCGAGGCCACCGACGCTATCGATGGCGCGTCCACCAGTTGCCGCGCCAAGGAATGCGCCATGGGCAATCTGGTGGCGGAAGCCATGCTCGACCACACCCGCAACCAGGGCATGAGCATCGCCATTCAAAACGGCGGCGGCCTGCGCGCCTCCATCGGCGGCGGCAAGGTGACGATGGGCTCGGTGATTACCGTTCTGCCCTTCCAGAACACGCTCGCCACGTTCCAGCTCAAGGGGTCCGACGTGGTGGCAGCCCTTGAAAACGGCGTCAGCCAGGTGGATGACGGCGCCGGTCGTTTCCCGCAGGTGGCAGGGCTGAAATACAGCTTCGACCGCTCCAAGCCCGCCGGCAGCCGCATCATGGATGTGCAGGTGAAGGAAGGCGACGGTTTCGTGCCGCTCGACCGCAACAAGCTCTACGGCGTCGTGACCAATAACTACATGCGCTCCGGCGGCGATGGTTACAAGATCTTCGCCACCGCAGGGCAAAACGCCTATGATTACGGCCCGGACCTGGCCGATGTCACGGCGGATTTCCTGGCCAAGCATTCGCCCTACAAGCCGTTCACCGATGGCCGGGTGAGTGAGGTGACGCCCGCAGGCTATGTTGCGCCCGCCGCCCAGCCGAAGACGGCCACCGCCGCCCAGACCACGGCCCCTGCCCCTGCGCCGGCAGCCCCGGCCACGCCTGCTCCGGCAACACCCGCACCGGCAGCACCTGCGGTTTCCGCACCGCCTTCGGCTGCCCAGCCGACGCAGTATACGGTGGTGAAGGGTGACAGCCTGTGGAAGATCGCCGAGGCCACCTATGGTCAGGGCGAGGAATGGGTGAAGATTGCCAAGGCCAACAAGCTGCCGCGCCCCAACCACATCGAAATCGGCGATGTTCTGACGCTGCCTGCCAAGTAAGCGATAGAGATGCGACAAAAAACCGGCCCAGAACTGTTCGGGCCGGTTTTTTCTTTATGTACAGTGATCCTTTGACGCGGCAAAAGCGTAGTTGGAACAGAAATTCCTGAGCAGGATAATCCAGATATGAGCGTAGACATGAGCCATCTCCCCGCCGACCATCCCAAGGTGAATTTTGGAAAGGTGGGCGTGCTGCTGGTCAATCTCGGCACACCGGACGGCACGGATTACACATCCATGCGCCGCTATCTGGCAGAATTCCTGACCGACCGCCGCGTGATCGAATGGTCGCGGCTGCTCTGGTATCCGATCCTCTACGGCATCGTGCTGAACAAGCGCCCGCAAAAGGTGGGAAAGGCCTATGAATCCATCTGGAACAAGGATCTGGACGAGAGCTATCTGCGCACTTATACGCGCAGCCAGGCCGAGAAAATGGCGGCTTCCTTCAAGGACATGCCGAATGTGATCGTCGATTGGGCCATGCGCTACGGCCAGCCTTCGATTAAATCCAAGATGAATGAGTTGCAGCAGCGGGGCTGCGAAAAAATCCTGCTCTTCCCGCTCTATCCGCAATATGCCGCTGCCACCACCGCCACGGTGAATGACGAGGCCTTCAAGGCGCTCCTCAAGATGCGCTGGCAGCCCGCGCTGCGCACCGTACCGCAATATTCCGACGATCCTGTCTATATCGACGCGCTGGCCAACTCGATCGAGAGCCATCTGAAGACGCTGGATTGGGAACCGGAACTGGTGATCACCTCCTATCACGGTATTCCGAAGTCCTATTTCATGAAGGGCGACCCCTATCACTGTCAGTGCTACAAGACGACGCGGCTCCTGCGCGACCGTCTCGGCTGGTCCAAGGAAAAGCTGATGGTCACCTTCCAGTCCCGCTTCGGACCGGAGGAATGGCTGCAACCCTATACCGACAAGACCGTGGAAAAACTGGCCAAGGACGGCGTGAAACGCATCGCCATCCTCAACCCCGGCTTCGTCTCCGACTGCCTGGAAACGCTGGAGGAAATCGCCGGTGAAGCGGGCGAAGACTTCCTGCACAATGGCGGCGAAAAATTCACCCACATCCCCTGCCTCAACGACAGTGACGATGGCATGCGCGTGCTGGAAAGCGTGGTGCGGCGGGAATTGCAGGGCTGGGTGTGAGAAGGTTGTAAGCCCTGTTACCTTACCCTTGATGAAATGTGTAAAATATGTATTTTACACATAAAGGAGCATAGTCATGGCCCAATCCGTCAAAGTGTCCGCAACGGAATTCGCCCGGAAATTCACCAGATTCCGGGAGCAGGTCCAGACGGCAGGGGTCATTGAGGTGACGGCTCATAACCGAACCATTGGCGCTTTTCTGTCCGCGACAGAGCACCAGCACTATCTCGATATGAAAAAACGCGAGCGCGAGGTCATCAAGACCGCCGACATGGATGATGACACCATGGCGTTGATCATGCGTGCGGAATACGGCAAAGCCGCCGAGTGACTTATCCTGCCCCCGTCCCCGGCCTGATCATTCGCTATAATTACCTTTGGCACGCAGAAAAGGAACAGGGGCTCTCCACAGGCAGCAAGGACCGGCCCTGCGCCATCGTCGTGCATCATTCCCGCTCCGGCGATACCATCGTCGTTCCAATCACCCATTCTCCACCGGAGCTTGGAGAGGACAGCTCGTCGATTGAGCTAGCCCCTGAACTCTCCGTGCAGCTTGGGCTGGATGGTGAAACGAACTGGATCCGCGTCAGCGAGGTTAACCGGTTTGTCTGGCCGGGCATTCACCTTCGCCCGCTGCCATCAAACCCTGATCGTTATGATTACGGCATGATCCCGGCCGACCTGTTTGAGGAGATCAAGGCCCGATTGCAGGACGCGATGATGAGAGGGCGCATACCGGCATCAAAGCGGTAGAGATCGAACCGAAAACGGGTTCCAACTTTTCGGCCCGATGCTGTCACAAGACAGCCGCTCCTCACACCCCGCGCCGGTTTCCCCAGAGCAACACATGCAGTTGCGGCAGCACCCGGGCGGTGAACCAGCCGTCTTCCATCACCTTGTCCACCAGCCAGTGCATGCGGGCCATGATGCCATCCAGGTCGATCACGGCATCCTCTTCCTCCGGCGGTGGCGGGGTGTGGTTGCCGGGCTGGAGAGTGACGGGGAGTGCTGGAAAGCGGGCCGCTGCGGATTTGGCGTAGGCATAGTCGGCGTCATCGAAGACGATGAATTTCAGCACGGTTTGCGGCTTGCCGTCAGCCATGGAAAGACAGTCTTCCAGCTTTTGCCAATCGGTTTCCATGCCGCTGGAGGGTGGCTTGGGGGAAAGCACCAGCACGTCGAGATCGGCAAACCAGTCCTTCGGCACCGAACCTTGCGTTTCCAGTGCGAAACGGTAGCCGCGCGCATGGCCATGCGCAATCAATGGCCCGAGCGGCTGGATCGCCGGATTGCCGCCGGAGAGCGAAACCATCAGCGGCTTGCCGTTCGAAAGCGTTTCCACCTCGGCCCAGATTGCCTCGACGCTCAGAGGCTGCCAGTCTTCGCGAAAGCGGCTTTCCACGGCATGCAGGCTGTCGCACCAGGAGCAGCGATAATCGCAGCCGCCGGTGCGCACGAAAACGGTGGGCTGGCCGATCAGCACGCCCTCGCCTTGAATGGTGGGTCCGAAGATTTCCGAGACCCGGATGGTCGTCTCCGTCATGGCCGGTATTCCGCCCAGGTCTTCTGCGTTTCGCTGACGCGGATGGCAGAGGTTTCCGGGAAGCGCTGCTTGCACCAGTCGTAGAAATGCTTTGCCAGACATTCCGCCGTGGTCTTGTCGTGGCCCAGCACATCATTCAGGTGCCGGTGATCGAAATGGTCGTCGATATAGGTCTTCAGCGCTTTCAACTCGTGATAATCGCGCAGGAAGCCGTGTTCGTTCAACTCTTCACCGGAAAGCTCCACCACCACCACATAATTATGCCCGTGCAGGCGGGCGCATTGGTGATCGGCGGGCAGACCCTTCAACTGATGCGAGGCAGAGAAGTGAAATTCCTTGGAGATGCAATACATGCTCACACCTCCTCGGCCTTGAAGCCTTGCGTGGCGGCCACCCAGAAGTCCGGGTCTTCATAGAGGGTGGGGTCCGTAACACCGGCAAGATGAAAGGCTTCGCGCCGTTCCACGCAGGTGCCGCAGCGGCCGCAATGCTTTTCCCCGCCCTTGTAGCAGGACCATGTTTCGGCAAAGGGCGTATGGTATTTCGCACCCTGCCGGACGATCTCGGATTTCGGCACCGTTACGAAGGGCGCCAGCAGTTTCACATCCGCGTAGCCTTCCAGCGCATGGTTCTGCATCACCTGGAAGGCATCGATAAAGCCGGGGCGGCAATCGGGGTAGATGAAGTGATCGCCACCATGCACGGCCACCGCCACCGCATCGGCCTTTTTCGCCGCCGCCACGCCAAAGGCAATGGCCAGCATGATGGCATTGCGGTTCGGCACCACGGTGATCTTCATGGTTTCTTCGGCGTAATGCCCATCCGGCACATCGAGATCATCGGTCAGCGCCGAACCTGTCAGGCTTTTGCCGATAGCGGTGATGTCGATCACCTGATGCGGCACACCGAGACGTTTTGCGGCCAGCGCGGCAAACTCCACTTCCTTTTTATGGCGCTGGCCATAATCGAAGGAGAGAAGGCCGATCAGTTGCTGTTCCGCCGCGATCTTGTGCGCAAGCGAAACGGAATCCAGTCCGCCAGAGCAGACGACAAGCGTTTTCATGATTTTAGTCCTTGTTTTGACCGGGTAGGCTGCGACCGGTGGTGAAAACCCGGCGGTCTTTTAGAGCGTTTCCAGCAAAAGGGAAAGCAGGTTTTGCCTCCGCAAACACGTAACAACAAAGAGCCCTGCATGCGGCACTGGTCAAACCCGGCGCAACGCCTTACATTTCCTAACATTGTGGGAAGGTGGGGTTTGGATGAGCGGATTTGATATTGTCGTCATTGCGCTTGTGGCATTCGTGGTGCTGGTGCTGTTTGCAGGCATCAAGACCGTGCCGCAGGGCTATCGCTACACGGTGGAGCGCTTCGGCCGCTATACCCGCACGCTGGAGCCGGGGCTGAACATCATCACCCCCTTCATCGAAACCATCGGCGCCAGGATGAACGTCATGGAGCAGGTGCTGGACGTGCCGACCCAGGAGGTCATCACCAAGGACAATGCCAGCGTTTCCGCCGATGCGGTGGCTTTCTTCCAGGTGCTGAACGCCGCGCAGGCGGCCTATCAGGTGGCCAATCTGCAAAATGCCATCCTCAATCTCACCATGACCAATATCCGCTCGGTCATGGGCTCGATGGATCTGGATGAGCTTCTCTCCAATCGCGACGCCATCAATGACAAGCTTTTGCGGGTGGTGGACGAGGCCGTTGGCCCCTGGGGCGTGAAGGTCACGCGCGTCGAAATCAAGGATATCCAGCCGCCAAAGGATCTGGTGGACGCCATGGCGCGGCAGATGAAGGCCGAACGCGAAAAGCGCGCCCAGGTGCTCGAAGCGGAGGGCATGCGCAATGCGCAGATCCTGAAGGCGGAAGGGGCAAAGCAGGCCGCCATCCTGCAAGCCGAAGGCCGGCGCGAGGCCGCCTATCGCGAGGCGGAAGCGCGCGAGCGCCTGGCGGAAGCCGAGGCCAAGGCCACGACGCTGGTCTCCGAGGCCATCGCCGCCGGTGACGTCAATGCCATCAACTATTTCGTGGCGCAGAAATATACCGAAGCCATGGCCTCGATCGGCACCGCCAGCAATGCAAAGATCGTGCTGATGCCGATGGAAGCGTCGTCCCTGATCGGGTCGCTCGGCGGGATCGGGGCCATCGCCCGCGAGGTGTTTGCGGACGGCACACAACCTGCCCGCCAGCCCGCGCCGCGGCCCCAGCCGCGCAGCACGCCAGCCGTCAATCCCCTCACCCCGCCACAGGAGTAGCGCCATGCTGCAATGGCTCGTGGATCAACTGGGCCCGTGGAGCTGGTGGATTGTCGGCCTTGTCTTGCTGGCCGCCGAACTCGTCATGCCGGGCATGTTCCTGATATGGTTCGGCCTGGGCGCCATGCTCACGGGTCTGCTGTCGCTGGCGCTCTGGGGGGATTTCTTCTGGTCATGGCAGGTGCAGGCCCTCACCTTCGCCGTGCTCTCGGTTTTTTCCATCGTGCTTGGCCGCAAGCTTTTGAAGAATGAGGCCGCCAAGAGCGACGAACCCTTGCTGAACCAGCGCACCGCCAGCCTCGTGGGCCGCACGGCCACGCTGGAGGAGCCCATTCGTGACGGCCGGGGCCGGATCAAGCTGGACGATACCTGGTGGCCTGTTCAAGGCCCTGACCTCGACGGCGGCACCAAGGTGATGGTGATGAGTGCACGGGGGCGGGATCTGATGGTAGATATCGCCTAGGATGTGTGGTTATTCAGCTTTGGGCGGACTGCAAACGGCAATTTCCTGCGCTTCCGGTACTCATGTACTTAAGTACACTCCGTTCCGGTTCTCGAAAATCACCGTTTTCGCCACCCCCAAAACTGAATAACCACACATCCTACCGACAGAAACCGCTTAAAAACTCAGGCGACGCCGACGCGTAGCAGATCGTGGAAGTGCACGATGCCGCTCGGCATGCCGTCGGTATCCGTCACGAAGAGCGCTGAAATATTGTACTGGTTCAAAAGCGCCATGGCGCTGGTGGCCAGCGTATCGGTCTTGACGGTCTTCGGGTTGCGGGTCATCACCTCTTCCACCGCACGCTCGCCGAGATTGCGGGTGAGATTACGGGCAATATCGCCGTCGGTGATAATGCCGACCAGACGGCCAGCCTCGTCGGTGACGCCGACGCAGCCGAAGCGCTTTTGCGACAGCATGATGATGGCTTCCGGCACGGAGGTGCCGACCGGCACCAGCGGCACTTCATCGCCGATATGCATCATATCGCCGACATGGGTCAGCATGGCGCCCAGCTTGCCGCCGGGGTGGAAGACGCGGAAATCATTGGCACCGAAGCCGCGCGCCTCCAGCAGCGCCAGCGCCAGCGCATCGCCGATCGCCATCTGCATCATGGTGGAGGTGGTGGGGGCGAGGCCATGCGGGCAGGCTTCCTGCACCTTGGGCAGCAGCAGAACGATATCGGCCTCGCGGGCCAGCGTCGAGGTTTCGCCGGAGGTAATGGCGATCAGCGGAATGGAAAAACGCCGCGTGAACGAGAGAATGCCGTGCAGCTCGGTGCTTTCGCCGCTCCAGGACATTGCAATCACCACGTCATCGCGGGCGATCATGCCGAGATCGCCGTGATTGGCTTCTGCCGGATGGATGAAGAAAGCAGGCGTGCCTGTGGAGGCGAAGGTCGCCGCGATCTTGCCGCCGATATGGCCGCTCTTGCCGACGCCCGATACGATGACGCGACCGGAACTGCTGCCGATCACCTTGATGGCATTGCAGAACGGACCGGCAAGCGGACCCGCCAGAGCCTCCTCCAGCGCCGCAAGGCCGCTCTGTTCCGTGGAGACCACACGAAGCGCGGATTGAACCGCACTGGCTTCTACAAGTTTGACAGCGAGCTTGTTCATGCAAGGTCATCTATCGCGAAAGCGGCCTTCTGTCCATTCACCCTTGCCAACAGACTGTAAAAAAAGAGGAATTTAACATTTCCCAATCTAATCGATTAGATGGGCGAGACGGGTGTGTGAAACGGCAAACACAACGAATAATTAACCAAGTTTATTTACCACTTACCGCACAGGCCGATGCATAAGAGACCCTCGTTTTCATGTCCTTACCCGCACCCCGCTCCAAAGCTTCACAGCGCAGCCCCCGGCTCGCCTGGATGGCGGCCGTGGGCGTGGTGACGCTCGGCACAGTCTCGGCGCTGGCGCAGCAGGCCACGGGCGTTTTGGGGTTGAGGGGCGCGGTGACGACGGATGAGGCAAGCGCTGGCACGGATGCGCAGTCCACAGCCGCCACCCCATCAACGGCATCGGATGCCGCGACCTCTGCCGCCGCCAAGCGAGAGATTCAGGATGCGCTGGATGCGGCAAGTTTTCGCCGTATCACCGATGACTCGCTCGATGCCGGACGGCAGAACCTGCGGCAATCGCCGCTGGACGAGCGCCGCCAGCCCCGCACCGGCGATGACGGCCTGGGCATCCGCATTGGCAGCATGGTGCTGAAACCGGAGGTCAGCCAAGGCGTCAGCATCGAGCGCGAAAACAATGCGGGCGACCGGAAGAACACCACCTATTGGGACAACGGCCTGAAGGGCACGCTGACCTCGGACTGGTCGCGGCATGAGTTGAAGATTACCGGCGATGGTTCCTGGCGGCGCAAGATTGCAGGCGATGGCGACGACGATCCTGCAGGACGGGTGGATGCGGCGCTGAGGCTCGATCTTGCCGATGATTTTGCCGCACGGCTCACCGCCGGCTACGGCTTCAGCCGTGAAAACACCACCGATCCCAACGCCATTCGCGATGCCACCGTGCAATCCGGCGTCAACCAGTTTTCCACTGGCGCGCTCATCGAGCGCGACGCCGGCAAGCTGCGTGGCTCCGTCGGCATCACCTTCGACCGCTATACCTATACCGATGCAACGCTATCGGATGGCAGCAGGCTGTCCAACTCCGACCGCAACCGCAACAGCGTAACACTGGCAAGCCGGATCGGCTACGAGATCTCGCCGGCGCTGACGCCCTTTCTCGAAGCGTCGGTGGGCAAGACCCGCTATGACGATGCCCGCGACAGCGCAGGCTATGCGCGGTCTGGCAATCTTTACGGCGCAAAGGCTGGCATTGCCTCCGATCTGGGCGAAAAGCTGAAGGGTGAGCTGGCGCTGGGCTATGAACGGGCGAGCTTCGATGACAGCCGCCTTGACGATCTTGGCGCCATGACGATCGACGGCACCGTTTCCTGGTCGCCCCGGCGCGGCACCAATGTCGATCTGGGGCTGAAAACCTCCATCGAACCCTCCACCACGGCGGGGGTCAGTGGCGATGTCGCCTATGCGCTGACGGCGCTGGTAACGCATGAATTGCGCAACAATCTCGTGGCAAGGCTCTCCGGCGGCACCACCTGGCGCAATTATCGCGGCGCGAGCGAGGATTCCACCTATTACACCGCAGGCTTCGGACTGACCTATGCGATCAACCGCACGGTCGATCTGACGGCGGATGTCGCCTACGAGCTTTCCAGCAGCAGCACCGATGACAAGACGCTGAGGGCGGGGATCGGACTGAAGCTCAAGCATTAGGGTCAAAACTCAATCAGGATGGGTGTTCTGCAAGGCGTATTTTGTGTCTGAGTAGGAGGAAAGGTGCAGGAAATGCCGATCATTTTTAAACCTTTCCGACACCCGCAGGCGCAAAATACGCCTTGCCCGAAGGGTTGAGCGGGATGGGCCGACTGATTGCGAACAATGCTCGACAAGGCCTCAGGGCCTTGCCTTGCGCTTGTTCGCTGCCATTCAATCCCATCCCGTTCAACAGAACACCCATCCTGATTGAGTTTTGACCCTAGAGCGTTTCATTGTTTCACGGAAACATTGAAACGCTCTAAATCTTTGTTTTTACGCATTTCCGGACGGAAAACCGCTAGGCCCTTTTCCTGGAAATGCTCTAAAAAAAGCCGCTACCTGCACAGGCGGCGGCCTTTTTGACAGTCATGCAACGTCGTTTATTTCAGCGCCGCAACCAGCGCCTTCAACTGTGCTTCCACGGAGGGGCGAATGTCCTCGCGCTGCAGTGCGAAGGCGACATTGGCGAGAATGAAACCATCCTTGGCGCCGCAGTCATAGGTTTCGCCCTTGAAGTGGTAACCTGCGAAATCCTGCTTCTTCGCCAGCTTCAGCATGCCGTCGGTCAGCTGGATTTCATTGCCGGCGCCGCGTTCCTGGGTTTCGAGAATCTCGAAAATCTCCGGCTGCAGGATGTAACGGCCATTGATAAAGAAGTTGGACGGTGCCGTGCCCTTGGCAGGCTTTTCCACCATCTCGGTGATCTTGAAGCCGCCGTCCAGTTGCTGGCCGACGCCAACGATGCCGTATTTATGCGCCTGATCCGGGTGGCATTCCTCAACCGCGATGATGTTGCCGCCAGCCTTGTCGTAAAGCTCGACCATGCCCTTCATGCAGCCCTTGTCGTCCCGCATGATCATATCGGGCAGAAGCAGGGCGAAGGGCTCGTTGCCAACGATGTCGCGGGCGCACCAGACGGCGTGACCAAGACCCAGGGGTTCCTGCTGGCGCGTAAAGCTCGCGGTGCCGGCCTTGGGCAGAATGCCCGACAAGAGGGTGAGTTCCGCATTCTTGTTACGGGCCTTCAGGGTCTGTTCCAGCTCATACTGAATGTCGAAATAATCCTCGATCACGCCCTTGCCGCGACCGGTGACGAAAACGAAATGCTCGACGCCAGCTTCGGCGGCCTCATCGACCACATACTGGATGACCGGCTTGTCCACCACGGTCAGCATTTCCTTCGGCACCGCCTTGGTGGCGGGCAGGAAACGCGTTCCAAGGCCCGCGACGGGGAAAACGGCTTTGCGGATTTTCTTCTGGTTACCCACTCATTCCTCCTGGAGGATCAACGATCAAACATGCACGCCTAAAAAGATCGGCCCCTCCAAACGCGTGAGCCGTCTCTTGGTTCAAATCTTTCACATTTCCGTTTCCGCCGCAGGCTGCGGCTTTTCCCGGAAAGAGCTTCAATCGATTAGCAGTTTCAACATGAATGGATTCTGACTAATTTCGGGCTTATCAAACTTGGCCGTATAAGAGTATTTCCGGGTTTGCGGACGGAAAGACGGTTCGCACTTTTCCTGGAACACTCCAGGGTTGAGGCACGGCACAGCAAGGGAAAGCGGCCTCATTAGCACGGCCGAATTGATTTCGGAATTCTTTCCGGATTTGGTAAATTGGTAAAGAATTTGTTGAGACCTCTGGTCTTACACTGTGGGGCCAATGCCAATCCTTGCCAATGCCACTCCTTGGATGAGCCGATGACCAGAAAAGCCCTCTCTGCCCCCGGCAAGCTGTTTGCAGCATTCGCCCTTGGCTGTATGACCTTCATGCCGCTGACCGCCCATGCCGACGCCGCCTTCCAGAAATGGATCCGCGATTTCTATCCGGTGGCGGCGCGGGAGGGCATCAGCGCGGATACCTATCGCCGTGCCTTTGCCGGCATCAAGGATCCCGATCCGGATGTGCTGCAAAAGGCGGCCTACCAGCCCGAATTCAAATCGGAAGTCTGGGACTATCTGGATTCGCGCGTGAACCCCTACACTGTCAAAATCGGCCGGGAAATGCTGGCCCGCCATGGCCGCACGCTCGCCTCGCTGGAGCGCTATTTCGGCGTAGACAAACATATTCTGCTGGCCATCTGGTCGATGGAAAGCAATTACGGAGCAGTGCTCGTCAAGGATGACAAGCTGCATTACGTGCCGCAGGCGCTGGCGACGCTGGGCTATGCCGATGCGAAACGGGCCAAATATGCCCGCACCCAGTTGATTGCCGCCCTGAAGATCCTGCAAAACGGCGATATCACGCCCAAGGAGATGACCGGCTCCTGGGCGGGCGCCATGGGCCACACCCAGTTCATTCCGACAAGCTACCTGCTCTATGCGGTGGATGCCGATGGCAATGGCCACAAGGATATCTGGAATTCCATTCCCGATGCACTGGCAACCTCCGCCAACCTGCTCTCCAAGAACGGCTGGGAAAGCGGCAAGACCTGGGGCTATGAGGCCCGCGTTCCGCGCGGCGGCGCACGCTATGCCGGCAAGACCCTGACCCTTGCCGAATGGCAGCGGCTGGGCTTCGTACGCCCGAATGGCAAGGCCTTTGCCAGACCGGGTGAACGGGCGCAGTTGAAGCTTCTGGCGGGCGAAGATGGCCCAGGCTTCCTGATGACCTCCAACTTCTTCACCATCAAGAAATACAATGCCGCCGATACCTATGCGCTGGCGGTGGGTCTTCTGGCCGATGAAATCGCCGGTTATGGCGGCATGGTGCAATCCTGGCCGCGCCCGGACGGCACGCTGGACATCAAGGAGAAATTCGAGCTTCAGACCCGCATGAAGGCGCTCGGCTATTATAATGGCGAAATCGACGGCAATTTCGGCTCCGGTTCCAAGGCCGCCATTGCCGCCATCCAGCAGCGGCTGGGCATGCAAAGCGATGGCGAACCTTCCAAGCCATTGCTCGATGTGCTGCGCAAGCACTAGGGTGTGTGGGTATTCAGCTTTGGGCGGGCTGCAAACGGCAATTTCCTGCGCTTCCGGTGCTCATGTACTCAAGTACACTCCGCTCCGGTTCTCGAAAATCACCGTTTTCGCCTCCCCCAAAACTGAATCCCCACACACCCTAGAGCATGTCGCGCCAAAGTGTGCAGCGGTTTTGCGATAACGACATGCGTTAAAACAAGAACGTAACGCACGTTGCATGAAGCTGATAAGCCGCAACGGGCTTTAGAGCATCGGACCTTTGAGAGAGACGCATGACGCGTTCGAGACTTAAACTTGAAGCCCGCGATGTCATGACGATGATCATGGCGCTTGCGCTGTTGGCCGTGTCGGCCGGCGCCTCCATGGCGCAGGATTATCCGCGCCAGCGCCGGACACTGCTGGACTTTCTGTTTGGCCGCTCGGAACCCGCCCCGCGCTATCGCAACCTGCAACGCAATGAATTTCCGACCGCGCCGCAGCGTCCGCGCCGAAAGCCCGCCGCCTCACCGGCCCGCGCCGCCCCACCGCCCGTGGCGACGCCCGAGACGCCGCCCGCACCGGCCAAGCTGGACAAGGCCCAGAAAATCCTGGTGATCGGCGATTTCTTTGCGTCTTCCATCGGCGATGGCCTGGCGGAGGCCTTCCGCGATTCCCCCGGCACGGTGGTGGAGGTCCGCTCCAACGGCTCCTCCGGTCTCGTGCGCGACGATTATTTCGACTGGCAGAAGCAATTGCCGAAAATGCTGGACGAGGTAAAGCCGGCGCTGGTGGTGATTGAAGTGGGCGCCAATGACCGCCAACAGATGACGGCAAGCGGCGGCGAGCAGCGCTTTCCGACGGACGGTTGGTTCAGCGAATATGAGCGCCGGGTGGACGCGCTGGCCCGCAAGATCACCGACAAACATATTCCGCTGATCTGGGCCGGTCTGCCGCCGGTGAAATCACCCGGCATGTCTGCCGATCTCAGCAGGTTCAACGCGCTCTACCGCAAGAGTGCGGAAAGGCTGGGCGGCGAGTTCGTCGATCTCTGGGACGGTTTTGTCGATCAGGATGGCGCCTTCGTGCTGACCGGCTCGGATGTCAACGGCCAGCAGGTGCGCCTGCGCGGACCGGACGGCATCAGCATGACGGATGCCGGAAAGCGCAAGATGGCATTCTATCTCGAAAAATCGGTGCGCAAGCTTCTGGGCGCCATGGCAAGCCCCGGCCTGGTGCGGCTCGACCTCGATAACCCGCCCAGCCTGCCGGACACGCCGCTGCGGCTGGGGGATGAAGCCTTCCGCACGCCGCCGATGAAGATTTCCGATCCGGCGCTGGATGGCGGTGACAGGCTGCTCGGCGGGCCGCTTCCCGCCCAAACGGCGAAGACGCCTTCGCCACGTGACCTGCTGGTGACGACCGGCATTGCCCCGGATGCCCCGAGCGGACGGCTCGATGACTTCCGGCTGCCCTCAATAGCCAAATAAAGCCGCTCCGCCATTGTAACAGGAGCAGTTGAGGCGCCACATATATGTGTTCTGATGCGCCCAAAGCTTGCGATTGACGCAGAAAGCTAATCTGTGATCCTATTTACGCCCTCTTGAGATCAGCCATCACCAATAGATGAAAGCAGCAGACTTCACGTCTTCCTTTACAAGGGAAGGCAGCAATGAAAACAATTAGTAATAGACTTAAATATGCATTAAAATATAAAGATATTGGAAAACTTTATGCACTTGCAGTTGATTTGGGCGTCGACATCAGCTCGATCAGCAAATGGACCAACAACGGCAGCATATCTCTTCAAAATGCGATCAAGATATCAGATTATCTCGATATTTCTCTGGATTGGCTTCTTCTGGGCCGAGGCCATATAGAACAGCATAAGATCGGCGGATATGCAATCGAAACGAGAAAAATCCTGCAGGCCTGCGAAAAATTATCGGAGGACTCGCTGAAAAAACTGGAGGACTTCCTTACGTCACTGTAAATATTCATAATATTGTATATTCACGCAGCCCTGAAGCAATTCAGGCTTCTGGACCGGCTGCACGAAAAAGAATGGCCGCCAAGCCACAGGCTAGCGGGGGCGGCCATTATATATAATTATCGCCTTGCCGCATCCGCCGCCGCCGCATAAGCCATGCTCGTCTGGCTGATCGATCTATTTGAATATATCATCATTTTAGCCCCCAGATCATTACGTAACTGTTCGATGACATTGTTGCGGAGGCGCCTATCAGGTAACGCTACACCCTCGAGTGTGGGTATGCCTGCCCCGGCCCGGCTGGGCGTCATGACCATGGTCCCTCCCGAAATCTGCATCATGATATCTGCCACAGCCAAAACGCGATCAAACGTGCCTCGCTTGAATGGTCCAGCCTCCTGGAATACCGGCAATTCCGCCAGCAGCAATGCGATCAAACCTGTCACATGCGGCGCCGACATGGATGTACCGGATTGCGCCCCAAACGCATTACCAGGAACAGTAGAGATGATACCTACCCCAGGCGCGCCGAGATCGATTTCCGGACCGTGAGATGAAAAACGCGCAAAAAACAGGCCGTTGTCGGTTGCGCTACCCGGCAGGATCTGCGTCGCGTCGTAGGTGTTGGCAACCACGGCTTCCTTCAGGCCGATAGCGGAAATTGCCAGAGAGGACGGTGAGTTGGCGGGAAACATCACGGCTGAGCCATCGTTACCGGCAGAGGCAACGCAGCAAATGCCATTCAATGTCAGTCTTTCGATCCGCTGCTGTAGAATGGGGCTCAACTGACGCTGGCCAAGGCTGAGATTGACGACATCCACACCGCGGCGCAGGCATTCATCGAGCGCCTCAAGCAGCGCATCGCTACCGCCATAAGGAAAGATTTTGAAAACATGAAGTTCCACACCGGGCGCAATACCTGTGAAAGGGTATTTCTCTGTCGGGCGCGCGCCTATCAGACCTGCCGTGTGTGTGCCATGACCAACCTCGTCGGTATTCCATGCATCAGGCGATTGTTTGGGATTGAAATTTTTGCCATGGACGACGTGAGCAAGAGAGTCGTGTCCGCCATCAATCCCGGAATCGATCACGGCCACCTTGATGCCTTCACCGCGGAACTTCGTCGCGGATCGTGGATGCAAAAGGCCCATCAATTCCTGTCCCCACCCACCGACAACGGTTTTCATCGCGGTTTTGAAAGAACGGATTTTCACGACATTGGTGCGGCGCTTATCAAGCTCGGGCCGCTCTGCATAGAAATCCCAATACCATGCCTTGGGCATGACCCGCAGAGTTTTGATCGGAAAATTCTGGTTGCTGTAAATGCCGATCTGCACCATACCGCGCTCATCGGTCATTGCCGTGCGCTTTTCGAAGTCGGTGGAAAGCGCCACCTGAACACCCGCGACAGGATCACCATTTTCGTCTACGACCTGCAGCGTAAAGCCCGACGTCGTGTCGTCAGACGTCTGCGAGGCTGATGCGATTTCGGCATGGGACATCAGATAGGTCAAGGGTTCCGCCACCACCGTCGGCGGCAGCGAAGCCATCACATGCGGCTCTGCCTGAACCACATAGGTCGGCTGCGCAGACTGCTGATCGGAGTCCACCCCCTGCAGTTGAAGCGGCTCGGATCCGACGATCGTTCGCACGATCTCTAGACCTTCCAGTGTAGCAAGAGCATCCGCCTTGTCCTGCAAATCAGATGCACTCATGGGCGTTAAACCCAGATACACTGCGGCAAGCCCCTGAGTGGAGGTTAGCAGATGGCGCGTCTTAGCCGCAGAGACAACGTTTGGCGGAAGAGTTTTCTCAGTCATGGTATGAAATCCCCAATTACATTGAAAATCAGATATTTAAAGATCTTGGCCAGGAAAGATCGAGGCCTGCTGCATAATTCCTTAAATTGGAATCGATTTAAGGATAAAATTATGCAGCAGATTTAAAGTCTTACAGCGTCCTTTGTGCGTTTGATAAAACGCACGGCGCTGTAATAGACTGTGGTTCGAAAAGCCGGCCACCCACCGAGGCCGGGAAAACCCGGCCTCAGCAAGCGTCAGACATCAGATTGACAGGCGGCTGCGGGCGAAAGTAGAGCCCTGGGATGCGTTGCCCCACTTGGCATCCCCCAGTCCAAGGGACTGCAGGGCAAGGGATTTCATCTGCGTCGAAGTGTTGGAATTCTGCGACGGCGGAGGCGGCGGCGGGTTGCTGCCACCCAATGCATTGATGTACCATTGTACCAGAGGCGGAATCCCGCCAACATTTACAATGACGGGAAGCGCCTTGGCGATCTTCTGCATTGAGTTGCCGGCCATTTGAAGCGCATCCCCCTGTGCAAGCTCCGGATTATAGTAGGAAACCGGCTGGTAGCCGTAGCCGGGGGCCACACTGAAGGGGATGAGCTGCTGGGCGATGCCACCCGCGGCATTGCCAATCGCGCCGCCGATCTGGCCGCCGAAGCCCGGCACGATCATATTGCCGATCATCGAACCTACGGCGGACGCGCCCTGACCGATCAGGTCACCGAAAAAACCTTGCGGCATGACAGCGGCCTGGGCCGGAGCATAAGCCTGCTGGTAGCCATAGGCCGGGGCAACGCTGAAGGGAATGAGCTGCTGGCCAATGCCGCCAACAGCATTGCCAATCGCGCCGCCGATCTGGCCGCCAATTCCGGGGGCAAAATGATTACCGATCATGGAACCGATCACCGGAGCGCCCTGACCAACCAGATCGCCGAAGAAGCCTTGCGGCATAACAGCAGACTGGGACGGAACGTAAGCCTGCTGGTAGCCATAGCCCGGCGCCACACTGAAGGGGATGAGCTGCTGGGCGATGCCGCCAGCGGCATTGCCAATCGCGCCGCCGATCTGGCCGCCGAAGCCCGGCACGATCATGTTGCCGATCATAGAGCCAACAGCAGACGCGCCCTGGCCGATGAGATCACC
>NZ_JAUSWH010000021.1 GCF_030815125.1 Allorhizobium paknamense | reverse complement strand
GCGATATGACAAACTCGCCGCCAACTTTCTCGGTTTCATTAAGCTCGCCAGCATAATGCTATGGATCAAATAACTAATTTGTCACTACAGCCTAGTAAATTGCCTCCAGCAACTCATCCTGCAAACTCTGGGCAAAACCGCGCAGCACCAGCAGTTCGAAATCATCCTCACCCACACGGGTCAGGTTGATGCCGATATGGCCAAAGAGCGTCATGGCGGATTGGCCGATGGCGAAGGTCGAGGGATGAAGATCCACGGCCGTTCCCCGCGCCAGCACACGGCGCACAGTCTTGCCCGAGAGCAGGAAGCGGGCGCGGCCATGGCTTTGATCGACCACGGCAACGAGAGTGGATAGCTTTGTAGCCAACGCCTCTGCCTCGGTTGCATCCTCCAGCACGAGAAACCATTGGCCGGGGCCGGTCGGGCGAAGCGCGGTATCCGGCACGCCTGTCAGTTCAGCCTTCAGCCTTGCGGTTTCGATCTCTGCCGGCCTTGCCATCAGGTGCAGGATGGCGCCTGAGAGCGGCTTGAAGACGAAGCCCTCCGGCAGCCTGGCCGTGATGGGCGTGGCAGGAGCCCGGCGGGTCAGCGGGAATGTGCTGCGCAGCGTCTCAGACATGAAGCTTCTCCCCGTTCGGATCGACAAAGGCCGGGCTGACCAGCCGCCCGCTCGTATATTCATTGCGCAGCGCATTCCAGATCTGCACCTCTTCGCCATGGCGGGATGCCCCGCCCTTGACGAGCGCCAGCCCGATGGTGGAGCCCACATGCGGCGAGAAGCAGGAGGAGGTGACATAGCCCTGATCGTTTTCCAGCGTCGCTTCTGCATCCTTCTTCAGGATATGCGAACCGCTGCGGAAGCTTGTCGCCGGATCGAGCGGCAGAACGCCGACCAGTTGCGGACGCTCCGGGTCCGCGAGCCCCTCGCGGGAGAGCATATGCTTGCCGATGAAGTCCGGTTTTGCCTGCGACACCATCTTGCCGAAACCGAGATCGGCGGGCACCACGGTGCCGTTGATTTCGTTATGCGTAACATGGCCCTTTTCGATGCGCAGCACAGCCAGCGCCTCGATGCCATAAGGCATCAGGCCATGCGGCTTGCCTGCTTCCATCAGGGCATCGGCGGTGGCTTCGCCGAAATCGGCGGGCACAGCCAGTTCATAGGCCAGTTCGCCGGAGAAGGAGATGCGGAAGAGCCGCCCCTTCAGCCGTCCACCGAAGAGGGAGACGTCCTTCGCGGCGAGATACGGGAAGGCGTCGTTGGAGATGTCGTCATCGACAATCTCCTGCAATATGGCCCGTGACTTCGGCCCGGCTACGGCCATCTGTGCCCATTGATCGGTGACGGAGGCAAGCCGCACGTCAAGCTCCGGCCAGAGCGCCTGCGCACAGAATTCCAGATGGTTCATCACGCCCGCCGCATAGGCGGTGGTGGTGGTCATGAAATAGCGGTCTTCGCCGAGGCGGCTGGTGGTGCCGTCATCATAGATGAAACCGTCTTCCCTGAGCATCAGCCCATAACGGGCCTTGCCGACGGGCAGTTTCAGGAAGGCATTGCAATAGACGCGGTTCAGGAATTCCGCCGCATCCGCGCCGCAGATCTCGATCTTGCCCAGCATGGACACATCGCAGATCCCGGCATTGAGGCGGACATTCTTCACCTCCCGGTCCACGCTTTCGCGCCAGCCGGTTTCGCCCGGGCGCGGGAACCAGGCTGAGCGATACCACAGGCCGGTTTCCACGAAGGTCGCGCCATTTTTCGCGGCCCAGTCATGCAAGGGCGATTTGCGCACCGGCTGGAAATGCTTTCCATGGCTGGTGCCTGCCAAGGCCCCGAAGGAGACGGGTGTGTAGAAGGGCCGGAAGGTGGTGGTGCCGACCTCGGCAGGCGAGAGATGCCGCGCTTCGGCCAGCAGGCCGATGGCGTTGATATTGGAGAGCTTGCCCTGATCGGTCGCCATGCCGTTGGTGGTGTAGCGCTTGGCCAGTTCCACATGGCCATAGCCTTCCTGCACGGCAAGGCCGAGATCGGAGCGGGCGACGTCATTCTGGAAGTCCACGAAAGCCTTGGTCTTGACGCCGGGAATGGTGAAAACCGGCTTGGCGGGATGGGCCGGATAGGCTTCCTCGATCACCGGGCCTGCGAATGCCGGAGAGGAAAAACCAAGCTCTGCCAGCACCTCTTGCGCGCTCTTAGCCCCGGAGGCCATCGCCGCCGCCAGCCCGCATTCTCCCGTAGCCGCACCGGCCAGTGTCAGGCCCTTCAGCCGGGAAGGTGCGAGAAAGGCCGCATGGTGATCCGACCAGACCGGCTTGCCGCCGCGATGGCAGGCTAGATGAATGATGGGCGAGAAGCCGCCCGACATAGCCAGCGCATCCACCTCCAGCCGCTCGGTCTGGCCCTCGCGCCAGAGGTCAATGCCGGTCAGTGCCTTGCCGCCATGGGCATCGGAGACGAAGCCGCCGCGCACCAGCCGTGCCTTGCCGGTCCAGACTCTGGCGGCATCGCGGCGGCTGTCGATCAGTGCCGTCACCTCAAGGCCTGCGGCTTCCAGATCGGCGGCTAGTGCATAACCGCTGTCATTGGTGGTGAGGATCGCGGTTTTCTTGCCCGGCGCTACGGCAAACTGGTTGAGATAGCGGCGCATGGCGCCTGCCATCATCACGCCGGGAATGTCATTGCCGCCGAAGACCAGCGGGCGTTCCTCCGCGCCGGTGGCGAGAATGGCTTGCCGCGCAATGATCCGCCACAGCCGTTCCACGGGGCGGTGGGCGGCGGGAACCGCCAGATGTTTCTGTGCCCGTTCCACCACGCCGAAGACATTGCCGTCATACCAGCCAAAGGCGGTGGAGCGGGTGAGAAGCTCCACATTCGCCAGGCTTTCCAGCTCTGCAATCGTCTCGGAGACCCAATCGGCAGCGCGTTTGCCGTCGATCAGCGCCGTCTCTGCCAGCAAGCCACCACCAAAACGGGCATGTTCATCCACCAGCATTACGCGAGCCCCGGCGCGGCCTGCGGTGAGGGCTGCCGTCAAACCGGCGAGACCGCCGCCGATCACCAGCAGGTCGCAATGCGCCCAGCATTTCTCATAGGTGTCGGGATCCGCCTCATAGGCCGCCTTGCCAAGACCGGCGGCCTTGCGTATGAAGGGCTCATAGAGCTTTTCCCAGAGCTTTCCCGGCCACATGAACGTTTTGTAATAGAAACCGGCGCTGAGGAAGGGCGAGAGCAGGCCGTTCAGCGCGCCAATGTCGTGCTCAAGGCTCGGCCAACGGTTTTGGCTTTGCGCTTCCAGCCCCTCGTAAAGCTCCTGCATGGTGGCGCGGGTATTGGGCTCCGTGCGGCCGCCCCGGCCAATGGTCATCAGCGCATTGGGCTCGGCGGCCCCTGCGGTCAGGATGCCGCGCGGGCGGTGATATTTGAAGCTGCGGCCCACAAGCTGCACGCCATTGGCCAGAAGCGCGGAGGCCAAGGTATCGCCTGCCGCGCCGCGATAGCTTTTGCCATCGAAGGTGAAATTCACCACCTGACTGCGGTCAATCAGGCCGCCCTTGGAAAGACGGGAGGAGGTCATTCTGCAGCCTCCTTTTGGGCGGCATCGCGGGCGCCATGCACCTCATGGCTTGCCGTATCGCGGCTCACCACCAGCCAGCGGCGGCAGCCGGAGGTATGGTGCCAATATTCCTCGTAAGCGCCGCGCGGGTTGTCACGCAGATAGACATAGTCGAACCAGACCTCCGGCCCGGCCTGCGGATCGGGCCGGGAGAGCGCCGCGCCCCTGACGGTGAATTCTTCCTTGGGCCGCAGGCCGCAATGAGGGCAGGGAATAAGGCTTGCCATGTTATGCTGCTTTCCAGAACTCAGTGAAGATTCGGCTGGGCACCCTGGCCCTTTTCGTCGATGACATATCCGCGCGCGAAGCGATCCAGCCGGAAGGCGCGGGCGGTTTCATGCGGTTCGCCCCTGGCAATCAGGTGGGCAAAGCAATAGCCGGAGGCGGGCGTGGCTTTGAAACCGCCATAGCACCAGCCGGAATTGAGGTAGAGATTGTCGAGATGCACCTTGTCGATGATCGGCGAGCCATCCATCGACATGTCCATCACGCCGCCCCAGGACCGCAGCACCCGGATGCGCGACAGGGCCGGGATCATCGCCTTGCCAGCCTCTGCAACATGTTCGACGGTGGCGAGGTTGCCGCGTTGCGCATAGGAGTTATAGCCGTCGATATCGCCACCGAAGACGAGGCCACCCTTGTCGGACTGGGAGACGTAGAAATGTCCCGCGCCAAAGGTGACAACGCCATCGATGAAGGGCTTCAACCCCTCGGAGACGAAGGCTTGCAGCACATGGCTTTCCAGCGGCAGTTTCAGCCCCACCATCTCCGCCACGCGGGAGGAATGACCGGCAGCCGCCAGCGCCAGGCGGTTGCAGCCAATGAAGCCGCGTGTCGTTTCCACGCCAACGGCCTTGCCGCCCTCGCGACGAATGCCGATAACTTCGCAATTCTGGATGATGTCGACGCCGTTGCTGTCGGCCCCGCGCGCATAGCCCCAGGCCACGGCATCATGGCGCACCGTGCCGCCGCGCCGCTGCAACAGCCCGCCCTGAATGGGGAAGCGGGCATTTTCGTAATCGAAAAAGGGCAGCATGGCCTGCACCTGCGCCCTGTCCAGCAATTCGGCATCGACGCCATGCAGGCGCATGGCATTGCCGCGCCTTGTATAGGCATCGCGCTGGGCGTCGGAATGATAGAGGTTCAGCACGCCGCGCTGCGAGACCATGGCGTTGAAGTTGAAATCCTGCTCCAGCCCTTCCCAGAGCTTCATGGAAAATTCGTAGAAGGGATTGTTGCCGGGCAACAGGTAGTTGGAGCGGATGATGGTGGTGTTGCGTCCGATATTGCCGGAGCCGAGATAGCCCTTTTCGATCACCGCCACATTGCGGATGCCGAAGACCTTGGAGAGGTAATAGGCCGTCGCCAGCCCATGCCCGCCACCGCCGACAATCACCACGTCATAATGCGGTTTCGGCTCTGGCTGCCGCCAATGGGCGGACCAGTGGCGATTGCCCCGAAGGCCATTCAGAAGGATGGAAAGAGCGGAAAAGCGCATCGCCTCGATCTCACGTCATGAAGATGCAAAGAGAGTGATGCAGTTCGGTGGAATGAAATTGCATGAATGGGACATGATAGGATAGAAAAGAGACATGTCATATCTCGCTTCCACCACCCAGACTATCGGCTTTTTGCTGACGCCGAATTTTGCGCTGATGTCCTATGCGTCGGCCACCGAACCGCTCCGGGCCGCCAATCTTCTGGCGCAGAGCCCGCTTTACGAGGTGGTGCCGTTTTCGGTGGATGGCGCGCCGGTGGTGGCCTCCTGCGGTCTGGCCGTGCCGTGCAGGACGCTCACGGAAGCAACGTCTCCCCTCCACACCCTCTTTGTCGTTGCAGGCGGTAATCCCTCGGACTGGCGCGCTGCCACCGCCGCTTATCCGCATGTACGGCGGCTTTCACGGCAGGGGGTGCGGCTCGGCGGGATTTCCGGCGGCTCCTATCTCTTGGCGGAAGCGGGGTTGCTGGACCATCATGCCTTCACCATCCACTGGGAATATGCCGCAGCATTGGCGGAAGCCTTTCCTGAGCGTCAGCCGAAACAGGCCCGTTATGTGCTGGACGGCGAGCGGATCACCTGCGGCGGCGGGGTGGCGGCGCTGGACATGATGCATGCGCTGATTGCCGAGCGTTTAGGCACCGCCTTTGCCAGACGGGTGGTGGACTGGTATCTGCATACGGCCGTGGCCGAGCCGGAAGGCCCGCAGCGCGGCGCCAGCCAGGAGCGCTTTGGCACCCGGCATCCGGCCCTGGTGACGGTGCTGGAAGCGATGGAAAATACCATCGAAAGCCCGCTGTCCCGGCAGGCGATGGCGCGGCTGGCGGGCGTGACGCCGCGTCATCTGGACCGGTTGTTTGCGCAGGAACTCGCCACGACATTTCTGGAGCGCTACCGCGATATTCGCCTGACCCATGCCCGCAAACTGCTGGAGCAAAGCCCGCTGTCGATTTCGGAGATCGCCTTTGCCACCGGCTTTTCCAGCGCCTCGCATTTTTCGCGCGCCTTTCTTGCGCGTTTTGGGATGCAGCCGAAATCGACTAGAGTGTTTCCAGGAAAAGTGGGAACCGGTTTTCCGTCCGGAAACACGTAGAAACCAATATCTAAACAGAGCTGAGTTGCAGAATCAGGATGGGGAATGCATGGCCAAGGACAGCATATCGGAACGGGCGGCCAAACTGGCGCTGGCGCAGGACCCGCATGCGGTTCGTGAGCCCCGCGCCAATACGCTCGAAATGGCGATCGGCCATGAGGTGCGCACGTTCCGCAAGAAACTGGGCCTGACGGTTGCCGATGTTGCCGCCGCCACCGGCATGTCGGTGGGCATGCTGTCAAAAATCGAAAACGGCAATATCTCTGCCTCGCTTGGCACGCTGCAATCGCTTTCCAAGGCGCTCGGCGTGCCGATCACCGCCTTTTTCAAAGGCTATGAGGAGCCGCGCAGCGCAAGCTTCGTCAAGGCGGGCGAGGGTGTGCATCTGGAACGGCGTGGTACGCGCGCGGGCCATCATTACAGCCTGCTTGGCCATATCGAAAACAACAGCTCCGGCGTGACGGTCGAGCCCTATCTCATCACGCTCAACACCGAATCCGACGTGTTTCCCACCTTTCAACATGAGGGCATGGAGTTTCTCTACATGCTGGAAGGCGAGGTGATCTATCGCCACGGCGAAAAGCTCTATCGCATGCAGCCAGGCGACAGCCTGTTCTTCGATGCGGATGCCCCGCATGGGCCGGAGGAACTGGTGAAGCTGCCGGCCCGCTATCTCTCGATCATCTCCTACCCGCAGCAGAAGTAGTTTCCCGAAAAGAAAAATTTATTCTCAGTGATTGATTTCCGCTTTTGCCGGTGCTAGCCATATCTCCAACGTCAAATTGGAGATCGCGGCCATGTGCGGCATTGTTGGATTGTTCCTGAAGGACAAAAGCCTCGAACCTCAACTGGGCAGCCTTCTGTCCGATATGCTGATCACCATGACGGATCGCGGACCGGATTCCGCCGGCATTGCTATCTATGGCGGCGCGGCGTCCGGCAAGGGCAAGGTGACGGTTCAGTCCGCCACGCCTGAGGCGGATTTCGCAGGGCTTGAAGAGGCGCTGGCCAAGGCCGGTTTTGCTGCCTCCGTCACGGTGAAAAGCACCCATGCCGTCATCGAAGTGGCCGCGGACAAGGTGGCCGGGGTGCGGGAAGCGCTTGCCGGTATCCGCCCCTCCATCCGCATCATGGGGGCTGGTGAAAGCGTCGAGATTTTCAAGGAAATCGGTCTTCCGAAGGATGTCGTCGCCCGTTTCGATGTCCGCGCCATGGGCGGCACCCATGGCATTGGCCATACCCGCATGGCAACCGAAAGTGCCGTCACCACGCTGGGCGCCCATCCTTTTTCCACCGGCGCAGACCAGTGCCTGGTGCATAACGGGTCGCTCTCCAACCACAACAACCTGCGCCGCGAGCTGATCCGCCAGGGCATGCGTTTCGAGACGCAGAACGACTCGGAAGTTGCCGCCGCCTACCTCACCGCCGAAATGGAGAAGGGTAAGGATCTGGGCGAAGCGCTGACCGGCGCATTGTCCGATCTTGACGGTTTCTTCACCTTCGTCGTCGGCACGCGCACCGGCTTCGGCGTGCTGCGTGACCCGATTGCCTGCAAGCCCGCAGTCATGGCCGAGACTGATCAGTACGTCGCCTTCGGTTCCGAATATCGGGCGCTGGTGAACCTGCCGGGCATTGAAACGGCCCGCGTCTGGGAGCCGGAACCGGCGACCGTGTACTTCTGGGACCACGAAAAAGCAGCCTGATTGGGGAATCTGTAATGCCTGTTTTCGATCTTTCTCACACCCCGCTTCGGGAACTGAACAGCGCGCTGCATAATCTGAGCGCCGGTTCAAATGACACGGCCTTCGAGGTGGTCAATCCGCGTGGCGCACACTCCGTCGCCGTCGGCATCGACAGTCCGGTCACCGTCGAGGTGAAGGGCTCCGTCGGTTATTACTGCGCGGGCATGAATGACGGTGGCACCGTCACCGTCCACGGCTCCGCCGGTCCCGGCGTGGCGGAAAACATGATGTCCGGCACAGTCGTGATCGAAGGTGATGCCAGCCAATATGCCGGCGCCACGGGGCGCGGCGGGCTGCTGGTCATCAAGGGCAATGCCGCCTCGCGCTGCGGCATTTCCATGAAGGGTATCGATATCGTCGTGCATGGGTCCATCGGCCATATGTCGGCCTTCATGGGGCAATCCGGCCATCTCGTGGTGCTGGGCGATGCCGGTGAGGCGCTGGGCGACAGTCTTTATGAGGCAAAGCTTTTCGTGCGCGGCACCGTCAAGAGCCTCGGCACCGACTGCATCGAAAAGCAGATGAAGCCGAAGCATCTGGAAAAGCTGGCCGAGCTTCTGGAAAAGGCGGGTGTGACCGGCGTGAAGCCGGAAGAGTTCAAGCGCTATGGCTCGGCCCGCAAGCTTTACAACTTCAATATCGACAATGCCGAAGCGTATTGAGCGAAGGTGACATCATGAGCTACCACAACCCGAATACGCCGCCGCGCAAATCCGCGACCTTTGACGATCATACGCTGGCGGAAATCCGCCGCGCCGCTGCCACCGGCATTTACGATATTCGCGGCGGCGGCACCAAGCGCAAGGTTCCGCATTTCGATGACCTGCTGTTTCTCGGCGCGTCGATTTCGCGCTATCCGCTGGAAGGCTATCGCGAGAAATGCGATACCTCGGTGGTCCTCGGCACGCGCTTTGCCAAGAAGCCGATCGAGCTGAAAATTCCGATCACTATTGCCGGTATGAGTTTCGGCGCGCTGTCCGGCAATGCCAAGGAGGCGCTGGGCCGCGGCGCGACGCTGGCCGGCACCTCAACCACCACCGGCGATGGCGGCATGACGGATGAGGAGCGCGGCCATTCTGAAAAGCTGGTCTATCAATACTTGCCCTCGCGCTATGGCATGAACCCCAAGGACCTGCGGCGCGCGGACGCCATCGAAGTGGTGGTGGGCCAGGGCGCCAAGCCCGGCGGCGGCGGCATGTTGCTCGGCCAGAAGATTTCCGACCGCGTCGCCAATATGCGCAATCTGCCCAAGGGTATCGACCAGCGCTCGGCCTGCCGCCACCCGGACTGGACCGGCCCGGACGATCTGGAAATCAAGATCCTCGAGCTGCGTGAAATCACCGATTGGGAAAAGCCGATCTACGTGAAGGTGGGCGGCGCACGGCCCTATTATGATACGGCCCTTGCCGTGAAGGCCGGTGCCGATGTGGTGGTGCTGGACGGTATGCAGGGCGGCACTGCCGCGACGCAGGATGTGTTCATCGAACATGTGGGCATGCCGACCCTTGCCTGCATTCGCCCTGCGGTGCAGGCGTTGCAGGATCTTGGGCTTCATCGCAAGGTGCAACTGATCGTTTCCGGCGGTATTCGATCCGGCGCGGATGTGGCAAAGGCGCTGGCGCTCGGGGCCGATGCCGTCTCCATCGGCACTGCGGCGCTGGTCGCCATCGGCGATAACGACCCGCATTGGGAAGAGGAATATCGCAAACTCGGCACCACAGCCGGGGCCTATGACGACTGGCATGAGGGCAAGGACCCGGCTGGCATCACCACCCAGGACCCGGAACTGGCCGCCCGCCTCGACCCCGTTCTCGCCGGTCGCCGCCTTGCCAATTACCTCAAGGTGATGACGCTGGAAGCGCAGACGATTGCGCGCGCCTGCGGCCATAACCGACTGCACAATCTGGAGCCGGAAGACCTCTGCGCTCTCACCATGGAAGCCGCCGCCATGGCGCAGGTGCCGCTGGCCGGCACCAGCTGGTATCCCGGCAAGGCCGGTTTCTGAGATCAGGTGTCCGCGCATTCCTCCCAAGGGCGCGGGCACTTTTTATCTAACATGTGTCCAAATCCAAAAAATCAGGGGAACGACGTGACACAGGATCTTGCCCAATTCGCCGCCGAGCGCGGCATCAAATATTTCATGATCAGCTATACGGACCTGTTCGGCGCCCAGCGCGCCAAGCTGGTACCGGCTGAGGCCATTGCCGATATGCAGAAGGATGGCGCGGGCTTTGCCGGTTTCGCCACCTGGCTGGACCTGACGCCCGCTCACCCGGATCTTTTCGCCGTGCCGGATGCATCCTCCGTCATCCAGTTGCCGTGGAAGAAGGATGTGGCCTGGGTCGCTGCCGATTGCGTCATGGATGACAAGCCGGTGGAACAGGCTCCGCGCGTGGTGCTGAAGAAGCTGGTCGAGGAAGCCGCGTCCATGGGGCTTCGTGTCAAGACGGGGGTGGAGCCGGAATTCTTCCTGATCTCCGCCGATGGTTCGAAGATTTCCGATGAGTTCGATACCGCCGACAAGCCCTGCTATGACCAGCAGGCGCTGATGCGCCGCTACGACGTGATCGCCGAAATCTGCGATTACATGCTGGAACTGGGCTGGAAGCCCTACCAGAACGACCATGAGGATGCGAACGGCCAGTTCGAGATGAACTGGGAATATGACGATGCGCTGAAGACGGCGGACAAGCATTCCTTCTTCAAGTTCATGGTCAAATCCGTGGCGGAAAAGCATGGCCTTCGCGCCACCTTCATGCCCAAGCCCTTCAAGGGCCTGACGGGCAATGGCTGCCATGCCCATATCTCGGTCTGGGATCTCGATGGCAAGACCAACGCCTTTGCCGACAAGGCCATGCCGTTTGGTCTGTCCGCCAAGGGCAAGACCTTCCTCGGCGGCATCATGAAACATGCCTCCGCCTTGGCCGCCGTGACCAATCCCACGGTCAATTCCTACAAGCGCATCAATGCTCCGCGCACGGTCTCTGGCGCAACCTGGGCGCCGAATACCGTCACCTGGACTGGCAATAACCGTACCCATATGGTGCGTGTGCCGGGGCCGGGCCGTTTCGAGCTTCGTCTGCCGGATGGCGCGGTCAATCCCTATCTGCTGCAGGCGATCATCATTGCCACGGGGCTTTCCGGCATGAAGAGCAATGCCGATCCGGGACCGCATCACGATATCGACATGTACACGCAAGGCCATCTGGTGAAGGATGCGCCGAAACTGCCGCTGAACCTTCTCGATGCGCTGCGGGCCTATGAGGCCGATGGCGAATTGCAGGCGGCGCTCGGCACGGAGTTTTCAGCCGCCTATCTCAAGCTCAAGCATGGGGAGTGGAGCACGTTCTGCTCGCAATTCACCGCTTGGGAACACCAGACGACGCTGGATATCTGAAGCGCGCCATACCCTATACCCAACGCAATCCTCGGGCTTGACCCGAGGCTGCATCTCTTTGCGCGACATATCAGTACATAAACCGGGACGACGATGAAGACCTATGTTTTGACCGTAACCTGCCCTTCGACGCGCGGCATTGTGGCGGCGATTTCCGGCTCTCTGACGGAGAAGGGCTGCAACATCGTCGATTCATCGCAATTCGACGATCTCGGCACCGGCAAATTCTTCATGCGCGTCAGCTTCATCTCGGAAGAAGGCGTGACCCGCGAGGAACTGGTGAAGGGCTTCGAGCCGATTGCCAAAAAATTCGCGATGGATGTGGACTTCCACGATGCCAGCCAGCGCATGAAGGTGCTGCTGATGGTCTCGCGCTTCGGCCACTGCCTGAACGATCTGCTCTATCGCTGGAAGATCGGCGCGCTGCCCATCGAGATCGTCGGCGTCGTCTCCAACCATTTCGACTATCAGAAGGTGGTGGTGAACCACGACATTCCCTTCCACCACATCAAGGTGACGAAGGAAAACAAGCCGCAGGCGGAAGCGCAGCTGATGGACGTGGTGGAGCAGACCGGCACGGAGCTTGTGGTGCTGGCACGTTACATGCAGGTGCTGTCAGATGATCTGTGCAAGAAGATGTCGGGGCGGATCATCAACATCCACCACTCCTTCCTGCCAAGCTTCAAGGGGGCAAACCCCTACAAGCAGGCCTATGAGCGCGGCGTAAAGCTGATCGGTGCGACGGCGCATTATGTCACCGCCGATCTCGATGAAGGCCCGATCATCGAGCAGGATGTGGCGCGCATTACGCACGCGCAATCGGCGGAGGATTACGTCTCCATCGGTCGCGATGTCGAGGCGCAGGTGCTGGCGCGCGCCATCCATGCGCATATCCATCACCGCACCTTCATCAATGGCAACCGCACCGTGGTCTTCCCGGCCAGCCCAGGCTCCTATGCCTCCGAGCGCATGGGGTGAGATTGGTGATCAATCTGGTTGAGGGCGGTGATCTGGTCCAGCAGGATCACGGCCTGCATGGCGCTGGTGGCCCCTTGCGGATCGCCGCGTTCGATCTGGGTCACCAGCATGCGGTGCGGATCGAGAAATGGTGCCAAAGCGTCCTGGCGATCGTTTGCGACGATGTGGAGATAGGCGAAGGCGTGGGATAGTTCCACCATGCCGTAGGCGGCGCGTAGAAACGGGTTTCGGCTGGCATCGGCGATGATCAGGTGCAGTTCGAAGTCGGCCAGGCAGAAATTCAGCGGTTCCGCCTGGGAGAGCTCCATTTGCCTCAGCCAGTAATGCATGAGGCGCAACTGGTCGCCGGAGCGAAAGCTGGCCGCTTGCGCTGCCGTCAGCGGTTCCAGCGCCATTCGTACGTCATGCAGGCTTTTCAGGAATTCCCGATCCGGCGATGCATCGAGATACCAGGCCAGAACCTGCGGGTCGAACAGGTTCCAATGGTTTTTCCGCGTCACCTTGGTGCCCACCTTGGGGCGGGATTCCAGAAGTCCTTTTGCCTCCAGCGTCTTGATCGCCTCCCGCAGCACGGTGCGGGAGACGTCGAACTGGTCGCAGAGTTCGGCATCGCCGGGAAGGGTGGAGCCTTGCGGAAACTGGCCTGCGATCACGCCGCTGCCGAGGGCGTGGATGACATGGGAGTGGAAATTGCGTGGCCGTGCCTGCCCCGAGAGCGAGCGAAGCAGGCTCCCCGGTTCGCTCATGCGTGCGCCTTCTTGACCCTGCCGGTTTGCGCGGTGAAGACCAGTTGCTGCAGCAGGATGAACATGAAGAGCAGGAACCCGATCGCGATTTTCGTCCACCAGCTGGAGAGCGTGCCGTCAAAGACGATATAGGTCTGCACTAGCCCTTGCAGCATCACGCCGATCAGCGTTCCGAACACGAAGCCATAGCCGCCCGTCAGCAGCGTGCCGCCTATCACCACGGCGGCAATCGAGTCAAGCTCGATGCCCACCGCCGCCAGCGGATAACCCGCCGAGGTATAAAGCGCATAGACAATGCCCGCCAGGGCGCCAAGGAAGGACGACAGCGCATAGATGCCGATGGTGACTTCAGCCGTCGGAACGCCCATCAGCGAGGCCGACTGGCTGTTGCCGCCAATGGCATAGACATAGGAGCCGAAGCGGGTGCGGTGGGCAATGAAACCGCAGACGACGAACACCAGCAGCATGGTCAGCCCAATGGCGCTCAATCGCCCCCCCTGCGGCAGGCGGATATAGAGGCTGCTCACCCATTTGAAGAAGGGATGATTGATCGGAACCGAATCCTGCGTGAGCACCGAGGCCAGTCCGCGCGCCAGAAACATGCCCGCCAGTGTGACGATAAAGGGCGGCACCTGGAGATAATGGATGACCGCGCCCATGGCCGCCCCGAAACAGGCCCCCAGCACCAGCACGATGGCAAAAGCGGCCAGCGGATGCATGCCGAGATGCGAGACGAGCAGCGCGACGATCACGCCTGTCAGCCCGATCACCGCGCCGATGGACAGATCGATGCCGCCGGACAGGATGACGAAGGTGGCGCCCGCGGCGGCAATGCCCAGAAAGGCGTTGTCGGTCAGGAAGTTGCCCAGCACGCGCGTGGACCACATGCCCGGATATTGCAGGATGCAGAGCCCGTAGGCGACGATAAAGATCAGGGTCGTGGCGGCAATCGGCCGGTAGCGCGGGTTCATCCGGTCCTCTCGGAAGTCTTGCGAAGGGGAAGGGCGGCTGTCTTGCTCTGGCGACCGGCAAAGAGATGTGAAAGCTTTGCCGATTGCAGCACCAGAATGATGATGATGAGCCCCGCCTTGACGATGAGGTTGAATTCCGGCGGAAAGCCGGAAACGAGAATGCCTGTGTTCATGGCCTGGATGATCAGTGCGCCCAGCACGGATTTCGGGATGGAGAAGCGCCCGCCCATCAGCGAGGTGCCGCCGATCACCACGGCGAGAATAGCGTCCAGCTCCAGCCAGAGCCCGGCATTGTTGGCGTCCGCGCCGCGAATGTCACCGGCGGCAATGGTGCCGGCAATGGCGGCGGCCAGCCCGCCGAAGGCATAGACGCCGAGGATGAGCGAACGGGTGCGGATGGCCGTATAGGTCGCCGCCGAGCGATTGGTGCCGATGGCTTCGATGAAGAGGCCAAGAGCGGTGCGCCGCATGATGAAATGGGCGGCCAGCATCAGCACGATGGCGATGACCGCCGGCATGGGCAGGCCGAGCACGGAGCCGGTGCCGATGAAGATCAGGCCCGGATCGTTGAAGGTGACGATGGAACCGGCGGTCATCAATTGCGCCAGCCCGCGCCCCGCCACCATCAGCACCAGCGTGGCCACGAAGGGCTGGATGCCGAGAAAAGCCACCAGCGCGCCGTTCCAGACGCCGCACAAAAGCCCAAGCGCCAGCGTCGCAGCAAGGGTGACGATCAGTGGCTGGCCGCTCGTGGCGCAAAGGGCGGCAGCGGCACCGGCCACGGCCATGACCGCGCCGACCGAGAGATCCACCCCCTTGGTGGCGATGATCGCCGTCATGCCGATGGCGAGAATGGCCACCGGCGCGCCGCGATTGATCACGTCGATCAGGCTGCCGAAAAAGCGGCCATCCTGCCAGGTGATGGCGAAGAAGCCGGGAAAGACCAGCCAGTTGAAGACCAGAACGCCGATGAGCGCCAGAAGCTGCGGCGTGACATAGCGGCGTGGAGAGAGAATTTTCATGCGGCAGTCTCCGTGGCTTCGGCGGCAATGGCCTGCACGATGGCGCCGGGATTGATATCCGCGCCATCCAGTTCCGCCACCATGGCCCGATCCCGCATGACCACGACGCGGGAGGAATAGCTGACGATTTCATCGAGTTCGGACGAAATGACCACCAGCGCCAGCCCGTCTTCCCTGAGGCGGCTGATCATGCGCACGATTTCGGCATGGGCGCCGACATCGATACCGCGTGTCGGCTCGTCAAGAATGAGGAAGCGCGGATCGGTGGCAAGCCAGCGGGCCAGAATGACCTTTTGCTGGTTGCCGCCGGACAAAAGCTTGATCGGCAGATCGGCGGACGCCGTGCGGATATCCAGCGCTTCAATGAAGTTTCCGGCAATTTCCATCTGCTCGTCGCGGTTCAGCGCCTTGAACCAGCCGAGCTTGGCCTGAAGGGCGATCACGATGTTCTCGCGCACCGAAAGATCCCCGAAAATCCCGTCCACCTTGCGGTCTTCCGGGCAAAAGCCGAAGCCCAGGCTTGCCGCCTGTTGCGGAGAACTGACCTTGATCTGCCTGCCGTCGAGGTGGAGAACACCGCTATCGGCGGCATCGACGCCAAACATCAGTCGCACCATTTCCGTGCGCCCGGAACCCAGCAGCCCTGCCACCCCGACCACCTCGCCGCGATGAATGGTGAGATCGAAGGGGTGGACCTTGCCGGTGAGGCCGACATTTTCAAACCGCATCAGCGCTTCGCCGGGTGCACCGTTGTCATCACCGACCTCGGCCTGCGCGAAGGCCAGATCCTTGCCCAGCATCATCCGTACCAGCGCGGTGCGTTCCAGTCCGGAAATCGGCTCGCTGCCGACCAGACGGCCATTGCGCAGCACCGTCACCCGATCACAGATTTCAAACACCTGATCGAGAAAATGGGTGATGAAGACGATGGCCAGCCCACGTTTCTTCAGGATCAGCAGGATTTCGAAGAGTTTCTCGACCTCCGAGCGGTCGAGGCTCGCCGTCGGTTCATCAAGGATCAGCACCTTGCCGGAAAGATCGACGGCGCGGGCAATTGCAACGATCTGCTGGACGGCAACGGAAAAGGTGGAAAGCTCTGCGCGAACATCGATGTCGAGGCCATAGGTCGAGAGCGTTTCGGTCGCGTCCAGGGCCATGCGCCTCTGGTCGACAAGGCCGAAGCGGCGCGGCTGGCGGCCGATATAGAGATTGTCCGCCACCGTCATGTTCGGCAGCAGATTGACCTCCTGATAGACCGTTCCGATACCCGCCTTTTGCGCCTGAAGCGGCGCGGAAAACTGCATCACCTCGCCATCGACGCGAATCTCGCCGCCATCCGGTGAATAGGCGCCGGTGAGAATCTTGATCAGGGTGGATTTTCCAGCGCCGTTTTCCCCCAGCAGCGCGTGAATTTCGCCGCGGCGCAACGCAAAATCCACCCCGTCCAGCGCCCGGTGAGCGCCGAAGATCTTGGTGATGCCACTGGCCGAAAGGACCGGTTCATAAGGTTCGTTCATCGTCTTGGCAATCCTGCAAGGCGGTTGAAGAGGGCCGGGCGGCCTTAAGTGCCCGCCCGGCCAATCCATTAGAGCATTTCGGTGTTTCACGGAAACAATGAAATGCTCTAACTCTTTGTTTTTACGCATTTCCGGGCGGAAAGCCGGTTCCCACTTTTCCTGGAAAGGCTCTAGTATCCCAGACCCTTGCGCTTTTCATATTCGCCCTTGGGATTCTCGGCGGGCGTATAGAGCTTGGATTCGGTGATGATGAACTTTTCCGGCTCCTTGCCGGTCTTCTTGTAGGCGTCCAGCGCATCGAAGGCCGGGCCTGCCATGTTCGGCGTCAGCTCCACGGTGGCATTGGCTTCGCCTGCCGCCATGGCCGCGAAGATATCCGGCACAGCGTCGATGGAGACCACCAGAATATCCTTGCCCGGCTTCAACCCGGCATCCTTGATGGCCTGAATGCCGCCGACAGCCATGTCGTCGTTATGGGCATACATGGCGCAGATATCCTTGCCGCCGTTTTCGGCCTTCAGGAAGCCTTCCATCACTTCCTTGCCCTTGGCGCGGGTAAAGTCACCCGTCTGGCTGCGGGCGATGGTGATGTTGGAGTGCCCGGCAATGGCTTGCTCGAAGCCCTTCTTGCGGTTGATGGCCGGGGTGGAGCCAACGGTGCCCTGAAGCTCTACCACCTTGCAGGGCTTGGAACCCACGGTCTTCACCAGCCAGTCGCCAGCGACCTTGCCTTCCTTGACCTGATCGGAGGCCACGGAGGTGAGGTAGAGATCCTTCGGCGCATCGACGCCGCGGTCGAGCAGGATGACAGGGATTTTGGCTTCCTTGGCTTCGGTCAGCACGTCTTCCCAGCCGGTCGCCACCACGGGCGCCACGAGAATGGCATCGACACCCTGGGCGATGAAGCCGCGAATGGCCTTGATCTGGTTTTCCTGCTTCTGCTGCGCATCGGCGAATTTGAGCGTGATGCCGCGCTTTTCGGCTTCCATTCGCGTCACCGAGGTTTCAGCCGCGCGCCAGCCGGATTCCGAGCCGATCTGCGAGAAGCCGACCGTCATGCCTGCCGCCAGGGCCGACGTCGAGGCGAGCGCCAACATGCCTGCGCCAAGCGCAAGCTTACGAAGTATAGACATGGATTTCCTCCCCAAAGGCATAGAAGAGCGCCGCGAAAACTTGAGTTTCGCTGGTCTATGCATGAAAATCTGAAGTTTCCTCTTCCTCCAGGCGCTGCCTCCACAGCGCATTCTTGAATTAGTCCAGAATGAAGAAAGTGTAAAGCTGAATAATATGATTATTTATGCTGCATTGCAGCAATTCGCCTGCCGATATTTAAGTGATCTGGCATGCAAAGAGTAACACGGCTTTTTCCCTTGCCAAGCACCTCTGCCTGAACCCCGCAGCCACGGCCTTCCAAAATGCTGGCGAACGGTCTAAGCTTCTGTTCCATCCTGGCCGCCTGCCTTCGACTTCGGGTGATTTTGTGCGGCTGGTCCATCTCTCTCCACGGTGGCGGATCGATCCGCACCGTCCTGCCGGGTGCATGATGCTCAACGCTGAAGAGGCGCTGCAATTTTTCGAGAAGAACCCAGACATTGAGGTTCTTGAAGCTTTTGTCATCGATGTGAATGGCGTGCCGCGCGGAAAATGGATCCCGCGGGAACGCGCGCTCGACGTGTTGACCAAGGGCATGGCCATGCCGCGCTCCGTCTATGCGCTCGATGTCTGGGGCCGCGACGTTAACGCTGCGGGGCTGGCGGAAGGCACTGGCGATCCGGATGGCTTGTGCTTTCCCGTGCCAGGCACGCTGTCGCGGGTGACGTGGCTTTCACGGCCCACCGCGCAGGTATTGCTGCAGATGCAGGTGAATGGCGAGCCCTTCTATGCCGATCCGCGCCGCGTGCTGGCCAATGTGCTGGAGCGGTATAAAGCGGCGGGCCTGACGCCGGTGGTGGCGACGGAGCTGGAATTCTACCTGATCGACCCCGTGCGGTCAGCGCTCGATCCGGTGCGTCCGCCCAATACGCGTGAAGGCCGCTGGCATACCGGCCAGACGCAGGTGCTCTCGATTTCCGAGCTTCAGGATTTCGAGGAGGTCTTCTATGGCATCTCTACCGCCGCCCGCGCCCAGAACGTGCCCGCCGATACGACGCTGCGCGAAAATGGCCCCGGCCAGTATGAAATCAACCTCAATCACGTGCCGGATGCGCTGGCGGCGGCAGATTATGCCGTGCTCTTGAAGCGCATCGTCAAAAGCGTTGCCCGCGCCAATGAACTCGATGCCACCTTCATGGCCAAGCCCTATGGCATGCAGGCGGGCAGCGGCATGCATGTGCATTTTTCGGTGCTCGATCAGGCGGGCCGTAATATCTATGTGGGTGAGGAGGGCCCATCGGAAAGGCTGATGCATTCCGTGGGCGGGCTTCTGGAAAACATGGGCGAGAGCATGGCGATCTTTGCGCCGCACCAGAACAGCTATCGCCGGCTGCGCCCTTCCGAACATGCGCCGACCTATGCCTCCTGGGGCTTCGATAACCGCTCGGCGGCGGTCAGGGTGATCACCGCCTCGAAGCCCGCAACGCGGATCGAGCATCGCGTGGCGGGAGCCGATACCAATCCCTATCTGGTGCTGGCGATGATCCTGTCCGCCGCCCTGGCAGGCATGAAGGAAAAGCTTTCGCCGGGCGGCGCGATCACCGGCGACGATCATGCCATCAATCACGAGCCTCTACCGACCAATTGGGATTATGCGCTGCAGCGCTTTGCCCGCTCCAGCTTTGCCTATGCGGCGCTGGGGCCGAAATATCGCGGCCTCTACACCGCCTGCAAGCAGCAGGAGCTTTCCGAATTTTCCCTGCGCGTCACCGATGTGGAATATGACGCCTATATCCGGACCGTGTGAGATGAAGACCAGCAGCACTTCTCCTGCCAATCCCGGCCATGCCAACACCTGGTATGCCCACAGCGCCAATGACAAGCTGCTGCGTCCAGCCTTGCAGGGCGAGATCGAGGCGGATGTTTGCGTCATCGGTGCAGGCTTCACCGGCATTTCGGCGGCGCTGCAACTGGCGGAAAACGGCTACAAGGTCGTGGTTCTCGAAGGCGAGCGCATCGGCTTCGGCGCATCGGGCCGCAATGGCGGGCAGATTGTCAACGGCTATAGCCGCGACCTCGAAACCATCGCCAAGCGTTATGGGGCCGACAAGGCGGTCAAGCTTGGGGAAATGTCGCTGGAAGGCGGCCAGATCATTCGCGAACGGGTGGCGCGATACGATATTCAATGCGATCTGGTGGATGGCGGTTTCTTTGCCGCCTTTACGGAAAAGCAGATCCGTGAAATGGACGCGGTACGGGCGCACTGGGAAAAGCACGGCCATTCCGGGCTGGAAATGGTATCCCGGGCCGAGGTCGGGCGCTATGTGAAGAGCGACCGCTATGCCGGGGGCATGATCGACAGGTTCGGCGGCCATATCCATCCGCTCAATCTGGTGCTGGGCGAGGCGCGGGCGGTAGAGGCGCTGGGCGGGCAGATTTTTGAAAAAAGCCGCGTCATCGATGTCGAGACAGGCGCACAACCTGTGGTCAAGACGGCGGCGGGCCGGGTCAAGGCGCGGTTCGTGCTGGTGTGCGGCAATGCCTATCTCGGCAGTCTGCTGCCGGCAATCACCGAAAAGATGATGCCGGTCTCCTCGCAGGTCATGGCGACCGAGCCCTTGGACAAGGCGCTGATCGAAAGCCTGCTGCCCGCCAATTACTGCGTGGAAGACGCCAATTATGTGCTGGATTATTATCGACGCACCGCCGACAACCGCCTGCTTTATGGCGGCGGCATCGGCTATGGCGGGCAGGACCCGGCGGACCTCACAGGCGTGATCCGGCCCAATATGTTGAAAACATTCCCACAATTGCAATCTGTTAAGATCGATTTTGCCTGGAGCGGCAATTTTGCCCTCACCTTGACGCGCATTCCGCATATGGGCCGGCTTTCGGACACTGTGTTTTTCTCGCATGGCGACAGTGGACATGGCGTCACCACGACCCATCTTCTGGGGAAGATCCTGGGTGAGGCAGTGAGCGGCCAGATGGGCCGGTTTGACGTCTGGTCGTCCTTGAAGGCCTATCCCTTCCCGGGCGGCAAGACCTTCCGGGTGCCGCTGACGGTGCTGGGAGCCTGGTGGTACGGCTTGCGTGACCGCCTGGGTCTTTGATACCGCTTTGGGTTGAATTTTTTTGAAGAAAGAGAATAGACGATGGCACAGTATCCCGATACCGATCTTCTCATCCGTGGCAGCTGGCGTTCCGGCGGTGGCGGTGCGATCGATGTCGTCAACCCCGCCACCGGCGAGGTGATCGGCAAGCTGGCCAAGGCGGATCGCAAGGATCTGGATGATGCGCTGGAGGCTGCCGCCGCCGGTTTTGCCGTGTGGCGCAAGACGAGCGCCTTCGACCGCGCGAACGTCATGCGCAAGGCGGCGGACATCCTGAAATCGCGGGTGGAAGAAATTGCGCCGGTGCTGACCATGGAGCAGGGCAAGCCGCTCCAGCAGGCTCGTAACGAAGTCAATTCCGCTGTCGAAGCCATCTGCTGGTTTGCCGAGGAGGCAACCCGCACCTATGGGCGGATCATCCCGGCGCGGGGTCCTGATATCGTGCAGAATGTCATCAAGGAGCCGGTGGGGCCGGTGGCGGCCTTTACGCCGTGGAATTTCCCGATCAATCAGGCCGTGCTCAAGATTTCGGCGGCGGTGGCGGCCGGGTGCTCGATGATCGTCAAAGGCCCGGAGGAAACCCCGGCCAGTTGCGCTGCCCTGATCAAGGCCTTCGTGGATGCGGGTCTGCCTGAGGGCGTTCTCAACCTCGTCTATGGCGTGCCCTCGGAAATTTCCTCCTATCTCATCGCCCATCCCGTCATTCGCAAAGTGTCCTTCACCGGCTCGACGGCTGTCGGCAAGTTGCTGGCGGAGATGGCCGGCAAGCACATGAAGCGGATTACCATGGAGCTTGGCGGGCATGCGCCCGTGCTGGTTTTTGACGACGCTGACCTGCAAAGCGCGGTCAAGACCATGGCGCGGGTGAAATATTACAATTCTGGCCAGATCTGCATCGCGCCCACCCGCTTCATGGTGCAGGACAAGGCCTTTGACAATTTCGTGGCCGATTTCGAAAACGAGGTCAGCAAGGTGAAGGTCGGCGACGGTCTGGAGCCGGATGTCACCATGGGGCCGCTGGCCAATGAACGGCGCCTCTCGGCCATGGCCGAACTGACCGAAGATGCCGTGAAGCACGGCGGCAAGCTGCTGGTGGGTGGCGAGCGCATTGGCAATCGCGGCAATTTCTTCGCGCCAACCATCCTGCTTGAAACCGATCGGTCCGCAAAAATTCAGATCGATGAGCCCTTTGGCCCCGTGGCGTTGATCAGCCGCTTCAAGACCTATGACGAGGCGGTGACGGAAGCAAACCGGCTGCCTTATGGCCTTGCGGCCTACGCCTTCACCCGTTCGGCCAAGACGATGAACGGCCTGTCCGAGGATGTGGAAACCGGCATGTTGAGCATCAACCAGCACGGTCTCGCCCTGCCGGAAACGCCCTTTGGCGGCGTGAAGGATTCGGGCTATGGCAGCGAAGGTGGCGCTGAGGGTATCGAAGCCTATCTCCAGCCGAAATTCGTGACGAAGAAGCTGATTTGAAGGCTGAAAGACCGCAACTTTTACAGCGCCGTGCGCCATATATGGCGCACAAAGGTTCGCTGTAACGCTTTACATCTGCTGCATAATTTTATCCTTAAATCGATTCCGATTTAAGGAATTATGCAGTAGGCTTTGCGCATTTCCGTCCGGAAATGCGCAAAGCCTATTCCTGCACCCGTGTCAGATAGGCGGCGGTCTGGCTCGGGCCGGGGATGATCGCGACGATCTTCATCTGCGCGATCATTCGATTGGCGGCGGATTCGAGATGGGTTTCCATCATGGCGGCAGCGGCGGTGACGGCACCGCGCAGCAAGAGCTCGACGATCAGTCGCAATTCGGTGACGACTGCCGGATCGCTCGGCAGGCCAAGGCGGCGCAGTAGCCGTTCCGCCGCGTGCACAGGCAGGAGATTGTTGCGTGCCATGTCGCTCAGCCGTTCATTGGCGCCGCTGAGCACGCAGGTTTCCAGAAAAAGCCCCTGCACCTCCTCGATGGAGCCGGCATGGTGGACCGGGTCCAGACGCTCCAGTTCGCCGAGCCGGGCAAGCAGCGCCATCAGGGCAGGGCGTCCGATGCCGGAGGCATTGGCGGCAATTGCCTGCGGTTCAACGATCCGCCGCAGCACGAAATGGTCCTTGACGGTCTGGGCCGTCAACGGACCGGCAATCCAGTGGGAGCTTTGGTTCTTGCGCACCAGACCGCGTTCCATCAATCGCGCCAGCACATCGCGCACCACAGTGCGGCTGACGTTGAAATGGCTGGCAAGTTCGGTTTCCACGATGCGGTACTGGCCGAAGACCACGCAGCCCGCGACATCGGCTTCAACGATATTGTAGATACGCTCCCAGGACGAGCGGCTCTGCAGTGCCTCATCGGCATGGGCGGGAATGGCAAGGCCGAAAGTGCGGATATCGGCGCGGATCGGTTCGATGTTCTTACCCGCAGGCCCCACCAGAAAACCGCGCCCGGCAAAGCGGTGCACCAGGTTTTCGCTTTCCAGCCGTTGCAGCGCCCGGCTCACCGGCACGCGCGAAATCTGCAGAATGTCGGCAATCGGCCCCTCAAGCAGCACGAGACCGGGCGGTAAAGTGCCGTCGGTAATATTTTGCCGCAGCACGGTCTCAGCGATTTCATATCGCTTGCGGCTGGTGCTGATCGCAGGGTCGTCGGTGGGCGTGCTCATGATCAGCATTTATATCGCATCTCCCGTGCCTGCCTATCGAATTCCTGCACACAAACAGCCGTTTTGAGTGCGGTAAAAATGAACTTTGAATACCGAATAAAATCTCTTCTTTCTGATTTTTATCAAGCCCAAACAGCGCCAGCAAGGCATTGTCCTGAAGTGGGAGTGGAGTTTCCGGACGTAACCGCCTTGTTGCTCTGGATTTTAAGGCATTTTGCCGGGTGTCAAGGTCTTCTTTGTCGCGCCTTCTCTTTGTGTTCATTTTCTGAAAAAAGATCATTGAATACAAAAATCAATTATGTCATGGTTGCTTCATAAGCGCTCGCAGAAGCGCGGAGTGGAACAGACGACAGTCACTACAGACAATTCGAAGGTGTCGGTTCGCACTATTGCGCGCCTGACCGAGGCTTGAAACGTGGGCGTGAAGGTCATGCCGGCGACGGCGAAGCCTTGTCTTCGATCAGGTGCTGTCATCAAACCGGGATCGAGAGCATGAGTGCGGCGATAGAACTGTCCGGCATCGTCAAGGCCTACGGAGACCAGCGGGCGCTGGATGGCGTCGACATGGCGCTACCGGAAAATGCCTATATTTCGCTTCTGGGGCCGAGCGGGTCCGGCAAGACCACCTTGCTACGCGTCATCGCCGGGTTCGAGGCTCCGGATCGTGGCCGGGTGTTGTTCGGCGGGCGGCGCATCGACGGGCTTGCGCCCCACCAGCGCGGCATTGGCTTCGTATTTCAGAATTTCGCACTTTTCCCGCATCTTTCGGTGGCGGGCAATATCGCCTTCGGGCTGGAGCAGCGGGAAAAGGATCCGGTGACCGATCCGGCCAAGGTCAAGGCGCGGGTGCGGGAGATGATCGCCCTTGTCGGCCTCTCCGGGCTGGAGGATCGCGCCGTCATCCAGATTTCCGGGGGGCAGCGGCAGCGCGTGGCGCTGGCCCGGACGCTGGTGACAGAGCCGAACATGGTGCTGCTGGACGAGCCGCTCGGGGCGCTGGATGCCAATCTCAGGGCACGCATGCGCGGCGAGTTGCGCAGCATTCGCGAACGCTGCGGCGTCACCTTCCTGCATGTGACGGGCAGCGAGACCGAAGCGCTCGCCATGGGCGATCAGGTTCTGGTGCTGGATCGTGGCCGTATCGCCCAGGCCTCGCCCTCCGGCGAGCTTTACAGCAATCCCGCATCTCCGGCGGTGGCGCGCTTTCTCAATTGCTACAATGTGCTCACCGGCAGGCCGGAAAAGGGTGTGTTCCACACCGCCGCCGGGCGGTTGCCGCTCGGCTCGCACCTCAGGCCCGCTGCCGAGGCCGCCTATGCCATCCGCTATGACCGGATCGATGTCCGCCCGCTCGGGGCACCCATTGCCGAGGATGAGGCCCGCTTCGAGGGCACCTTCCTCGCCTCCGAATATTCGGGCTCTGCCGTCAATTCCTTCTTCAATCTCGATGACGGCCAGGTGTTCGAGGTCGAGGCGCATCTCAGCCGGAAGCAACCTGAAACCTATCAGGAGCATGGCCGCTACGCCCTCGTCTGGAAAAGGGAGGATGCGCTTGTTTTCGCTTGATAAACTGACAAACAGCTTCAGGGAGGGCGCTCAATGACGGCGGTCGTTTCCTCGCAACAGGCGGTGGTGGCTGAGGCGGAAGCGCCGCGCCGCGTCAACCGCTCGCTCTGGCTGCTTCTGCCCGGCATTGTCTGGATGAGCCTGTTTCTGGTGCTGCCCATTCTGATGATGGTCTATGTGTCCTTCTGGACGCAGACCACCTTCAAGATCGAGCCGGTGCTGACGCTGCAAAGCTGGGTGACCTTCTTCACCAGCGATACCTATCTCGGCGCGTTGTGGACCACGGTGCGGCTCTGGCTGATCGTGCTCGCCGCAACCCTGGTGGTGGGCTATCCGGCAGCCCTTTATGTCGGGCTGTTCGTGAAGAACAAGACCGTCCAGACGGTGCTGCTCGTCCTCTGCGTCATTCCCTTCTGGACCTCCTTTCTCATTCGCGTTCTGGCCTGGCGGCCAATGCTGGGCAAGGAAGGGGCGATCAATCTGATCCTCACCCATTTCGGCATCATCGATCATCCCATCGAGGTGCTGCTGTTTTCGGAACTGTCGGTCATTATCGGCATGACGCAGATCTACTGCGTATTCATGGTCGGCCCCATCGCCTTCATGATGGGCCGCATCGACCAGTCGGTGCTGGAAGCCGCGCAGGATCTCGGGGCGGGCTTCTGGCGCATCTTCCGCACCATCATTCTGCCGCTCTCCATGCCGGGTGTGGTGGTCGGAGCCATTTTCGTCTCTGTCATGGTGCTGGGGGAGTTCGCAACCTCGGCAGCGCTGTCGGGTCGCAAGGTCAATCTGCTCGGCAATATCATCGTCACCCAGGTCGGATCGCTGAAATGGGCCTTTGCCGCTGTGGCGGGCGTGGTGCTCACCATTCTTATGGGCGCGGTCGTTGCGGCGCTGCTCCGGGTGGTCGATCTCAGGAAGGAGCTGTGATCATGAACAATGGCGCCATCAAGCTCGGGCTCGGGGCCTATACCGCGCTCTTTCTGGTCTTCCTCTATGGACCGCTGGCGGTTCTTGCCATCCTCTCCTTCCAGACCGGGCCGGAGGGCGGCCCGCAATTCCCGATCATCGAATGGTCGACCTATTGGTATCGGCATCTCTTCGGCCTGACGCCGCCCTCGCGCGTCTCGCCGCTGCCGATCAATGATGCGCTGGTGCGGTCGCTGTTGCTGGCGGGCATGACGATGATCGTCTCCACCGTGCTCGGCGTTGCCTCCGCTCAAGCCTTCCGGCGGAAATTTCGCGGCTCCGGCATCGTCTTCTACCTGATCGTACTGGGCATGATGGTGCCGGGGGTTCTGGTGGGACTGGGCATGGCGCTGGTCGCCAACACGCTCGGCATCGACAGGCACTGGTGGGGCACGGCCTTCGTGCTGCATGTGGTCTATACCTTCCCCTTTGCCTTTCTGGTGATGCTGGCCATCTTCAACCGCTTCGATCCGAGCGTCGAGGAGGCGGCATGGTCGCTCGGCGTCAGCCCCTTGCGCACCTTTCGCAAGATCACCTTTCCGCTGATCTTTCCGGGCGTGCTGTCGGCCATGCTGTTTGCCTTCACGCTCTCCTATGACGAGTTTTCCCGCACGCTTTTTGCCTCGGGACGCGATCTGACGCTGCCGCTTGCCATTTACGGCACCTTCTCGGTGGAAGTGCATCCCAATGTCTTTGCCTTCGGCGTGCTGACTACGCTTTTTTCCTTCGCGCTGCTCGGCACCTATGCCGCACTGATGGTGCTCTCCGTGCGCCGCGCCAAACGCATCGCCATTCAGGAGGAAGCATGATGGCAGAGCTTCAGAAGAGCGCCATCGTCACCGGCGCAGGGTCCGGTATTGGCCGGGCGATTGCGATCAGGCTGGCCGCGGATGGCTATGCCGTGCTGGTCAACGATCTGAAACAGGAGCGGGCTGAAGCGGTGGCGGATGAGATTCGCGCCGCCTCGGGCAGGGCTAAGGGCTTTGCCGGGGATGTGTCCAGCGAGGCGGATGTCACGGCCATTCATCAAGCGGCGGTTGCGGCTTTCGGGCCGGTCACGCTGCTGGTCAACAATGCAGGCATCGCCCATCAGGCCTTTTTCGAGGATTTGAGCGTCAAGCATTTCGACCGGATGTTTGCGGTGCATGTGCGCGGCACGTTTCTGATGATGCAGGCGGTGCTGCCTTCCATGCTGTCCGCCGGGCAGGGCGTCATCGTCAACGTCGCCTCGCAGCTCGGGCAGATCGGCGGCGTTCAGCTCGTGCATTATTCCGGCGCCAAGGCGGCGATCATCGGCATGACCAAGGCGCTGGCGCGCGAGGTTTCGGCGCGTGGCGTGCGTGTCAATGCGGTTGCGCCGGGGCCGATCAATACGCCGCTGGTCATGGAGCTTTCCGAGGACTGGCGCGCCGCCAAACGGGCGGAACTGCCGCTTGGCCGCTTTGGCGAGCCGGAGGAGGTGGCGGCCACGGTGTCTTTCCTCGCCTCCGATGAGGCCGCGCTATTCGTCGGCCAGACGCTGGGGCCGAATTCCGGCGATGTGATGTTGTGAAGGAAAAGTCGATGTCAGCACAAAAGCGCAATGTTCTCATCACGGGGGCCGGGATCGGCATCGGTCAGGCTGCGGCCCGGGCGTTTGCGGCGCTGGGCGACCATGTGATCGTCACCGATATTCTGGAACAGGAAGGCGAGGCAACGGCGGCGGCTATCCGCGCAGACGGCGGATCGGCGGAATTTCTGCCCTATGACGTGCGCTCGCCAACCCGTGCCGATGAGATTGTCGCCGATGTCGAGGCCCGGCTCGGGCCGCTCGACGTGATTGTCGCCAATGCCGGGATCGCCCACCGTACACCGCTCTACGAATTGACCGACGAGAAGTGGGACCTGACCTTCGACATCGATCTCAAGGCCATGTTCCGGCTGGTTCGCGCCGCAGCCCCCGCCATGCGGGCGCGCAAGTCCGGCAGCGTCGTCGCGCTCTCCTCGATCATGGGCATTGCCTATGGCTGGGATGAGCATGTGCATTATTCCGCCGCCAAGGCCGGGGTGATCGGTCTGGTGCGGGCGCTGGCGGTGGAGATGGCGCGCGATGGCGTGCGCGTCAACGGCGTTGCCCCCGGCTATATCCGCACCGCCCAGCTTCTCTCCGAGGAAAATTCGCTGGGTCCGGTGGAGGCCGAAAAGGCCGCCGCCTTCATTCCCATGGGCCGTCTCGGCGACCCCTCCGATATCGCCGATGTCATCACCTTTCTCGCCTCCCAAGCCGCCCGCTACATGACCGGTCAGGTCGTGGTGGTCGATGGTGGCCTGCTGGTGGGGCGGTACTAGAGCATTTCCAGGAAAAGTGGAATCCGGTTTTCCGTCCGGAAATGCGTAGAAACAAAGAGTTAGAGCGCTGATCTGAAGCAATCAGATCGAAAAGCGCTCTTACCCCCCTGTTTTCAAGGACAGGCAAGACAAGAGGGCGAAGCCCCGAAGCATTTTGGTCGAAACGTCAGCTCATGGGGGCCGGGGTTTCAGGGGAACAAGAACTGGAGAAGGACCATGTCGAAAATGGAAATCAATCGCCGCTCCGTGCTCAAGGCATCGGCAGGTGCCATGGCGCTGGCAATGGGGGGCGGTACGCCCTTCCTCGGCTCGAAAAAGGCTTATGCCGCCTCGCTCGCCAGCCAGCAACTGCGCACCATCGGCCTGTCCGTGACGGTGCAGGAGCGTATTCTCGATGACTTCAAGAAGGCTTCCGGCGTCGGATCGACCTCCGGCACGGCGGCAACTTTCCCAGATGCCCAGACCAAGATTCTCTCGGGCTCCAAGGATTACGATTGCTGGGAAATCATCGCCGAGCGTCTGCCGTCGATCGTCATGACCAACAATGTCGATCCGATTCCGGCGTCTGGCCTGAAGAACTGGGCCAATATCCGCGAAACCTTCATCAAGCCCTCCGACAAATGGGACCTGAAGGCGCAGATCGTCGGGCAGATCTGGGCCGATGAAGGCAAGACGGTGCTGAACATGGTGCCAGCCGTCTATAACTACGATTCCATCGGCTATAACCCGGATGTGCTCTCCGCCGAAGAAGCCAATAGCTGGACGGCGATCTTCGACAAGAAGTGGAAGGGCAAATCCGGCCTCAACACCGATCCGCTGATCGCCATCGGTCAGGCCATCATGGCCATGAACACACTCGGCCTTCTCAATGTGAAGAACCCCGGCAATCCGAGCGCCAAGGAAATCGACGAAGCCGCAGCCTTCCTGATTTCCAAGAAGAAGGAGGGTCAGTTCCGCGCGCTCTGGGGCGATTTCGGCGAACTGGTCAACCTCATGGCTTCCGGCGAAATGGTGGTCTGCGATGCCTGGCAACCTGCCGTCATGGCGGTCAAGGCGCAGGGCAAGGCCTGCAAATATGCCGTGCCGAAGGAAGGCTATCGCGGCTGGGCCATTGGCCCCTCGATGATCGCCGGCACCACCAACAAGGATGCGGTGATTGCCTATGCCGATTACTGGCTCTCGGGCCAGCCGGGCATCACCGTTTCGGAGCAGGGCTACTACTCGCCCTCCACCAATATCAAAAGCGTTATGAACCCGGACAAATATGCCTTCTGGTACGAGGGCAAGCCGTGGAAGGGCGCGCCGGAGCGCGGCATCAAGGAAGGCGACCTGCGCGATGGCGGCTCGCTGGAAGAGCGCGCCAAGAACGTCGCCTATTGGCATCAGTGGCCGGATGAATACGACCACCTCATCCAGAAGTGGGACGAATTCCTGAACGCCTGATCTTTGCCTCGAGCCGCTCAGGACCCGCACATCTTGGGCGGCGGAAGGTCTCTGCCCCTCCAAACCTTGACCCAATCCCCCCTTGGAGGGGCAGTTTTTTCAATCGTGTTTTCAGGAAAAGCGGGAACCGGTTTTCCGTCTGGGAACACGTAAAAACAAATGGTTAGACCGTTTCGGCGGCACCCTAACCCGGAGAATGGAGCCGGATATGATCTTCGACCTCGAACTCCTGCATGTCGGCAAGGTCTATGACAATGGCACGCCCGCCGTCATCGATTTCAACCTGGCCGTCAACAAGGGTGAGTTCATCGCCTTTCTCGGCCCTTCCGGCTGCGGCAAGACCACGACGCTCAGGATGATTGCGGGCTTTGAGAGCATTTCCTCGGGTGACATGATGATCAAGGGCGTGCGGATGAACGACCTGCCGCCGCAGCACCGCCCGACTTCGATGATCTTTCAGAATTACGCCCTCTTTCCCCATATGACCGTGCGCCGCAATGTTGGTTACGGTCTGGAGGTGAAGGGCATGCCCAAGGCCGAACGTGACGCCAAGGTGGATCGTATTCTGGCGACGCTTGGCCTTGAAGATATTGCCGAGCGCAAGCCGGACCGGCTTTCCGGCGGTCAGCGCCAGCGCATCGCGCTGGCCCGCGGGCTGGTGGTGGAGCCGGATATCCTTCTGCTGGACGAGCCGCTCGGCGCGCTCGACGCCAATCTGCGCAAGGCCATCCAGAACGAGTTGAAGCTTCTTCAGAAAACGCTCGGCGTCACCTTCATCTTCGTGACCCATGCGCAGTCCGAGGCGCTTGCGCTGTCCGACCGGATCGTGGTGATGAGCCAGGGGCGGATCGAGCAGGTGAGCCCGCCGCATCAGCTCTATACCCGGCCCAACACGCCCTTCGTGGCGCAGTTCATTGGCCGCAACACCCTGTTTCCCGGCAGGCTGCGGGGGTTGGAAAGCGAAATCGCCGTGGTGGACACCGGCCACGGCCTGATGCGCGGCATGGCGAATGCGTCTGCCGCTCTTTCCGGCGATGTCCAGCTCGTCGTTCCGGCGGAAGCGATCGAAATTACCTCCTCCGGCGTTTCGGGCCTGGAGAATGCCGTGCCCGCCCGGGTGGCGCGTTTCGATGTGGTGGGCCATGTCTCGCATATTCTCGCCACGCTGGAGGATGGCCGCTCGGTGTCGCTGGAGGCCCATGTCGAGAAATACCGCCCCGGCAGCTTTGCCGTCGATGCGCCGGTGACGCTCAGTTGGAAGCCGGAGGCGGCTACCGTGATTCCGGCAGCTTAGAGCATTTCCAGAAAAAGTGGAAACCGGTTTTCCGTCCGGAAATGCGGAAAAACAAAGCGCTCTAGGGCCTACGCCCCCTTTCAGTTTTAGGATAGAAAAAAGGAGAAACACCCATGGCCAAGGAAATCTTTTGCAGTTTCGGCATCGATGTCGATGCCGTCGCCGGCTGGCTCGGTTCCTATGGTGGCGAGGATTCGCCGGATGATATTTCGCGCGGCCTGTTTGCCGGTGAAGTCGGCAGTCCGCGCCTGTTGAAGCTGTTCGAGCGCTTCGGCATCAAGACCACATGGTTCATTCCCGGCCACTCGATCGAGACTTTTCCCGAGCAGATGCAGGCCGTGGCCGATGCCGGTCATGAAATCGGCATTCACGGCTATACCCATGAAAACCCGATTGCGATGACGCGGGAGCAGGAAACCGAAGTGCTCGACAAGTGTATCGAGCTGGTCACCAAGCTCTCCGGCAAGCGCCCCACCGGCTATGTCGCGCCGTGGTGGGAGTTTTCCAATGTCACCAACGAGTTGTTGCTGGAACGCGGCATCAAATACGACCACTCGCTGATGCATAACGATTTTACGCCGTACTATGTGCGGGTGGGCGATAGCTGGACAAAGATCGATTACTCGAAAAAGCCGTCCGACTGGATGGTGCCGCTGAAGCGCGGGCAGGAAACCGATCTCATCGAAATTCCCGCCTCCTGGTATCTCGATGACCTGCCGCCGATGATGTTCATCAAGAAGTCGCCGAACAGCCATGGCTTCGTCAATCCGCATGACATCGAGCAGATCTGGCGCGACCAGTTCGACTGGGTCTATCGCGAAATGGATTATGCCGTTTTCCCCATCACCATCCATCCCGATGTGGCCGGACGCCCGCAGGTTCTGATGATGCTGGAACGGCTTTATGCCTATATGATCAAACATCCCGGCGTGAAGTTCGTGACGATGAACGAGATCGCCGACGATTTTGCCAAGCGCTTTCCGCGCAAGAAGTAAACATCAAGCCGGGAGGCGGCTGCCGCCTCCCGGCATCAACTCGAATCTTTGACTGTTTCCGGACGGAAAACCGGTTACCGCTTTTCTCAGGACAATGCTCTAAGTCTTTGATTTTTAGCATTTCCGGCCAGAAAACAGCGACTGCACTTTTCTTGGAAATGCTCTAGGGAGGAAAGACCATGTGTTCGCTCTGCGGTGTTCTCGGCGGCTCCGATCATTGGGCGGATGCCTTTGCCCGACCGGGGGTCTACACCCGCAATGCCGATCCGTTGACGCGGCGGCGGGAGCGGGCGAACCGTGTGCGGGTGGCCAATGAATTGCTGGGCGCCTTCGGCCTGACCTTGAGCGACTGGCAGGGCGCGTCTTTTCTGTTGTCGAGCCGCACCGGCAAAACGGAGATCGTCGAGGATTTGAGCCATGTCTGGCAGGCGGCGGAGCGGTTGACGGGCCGGGCCTGCGATCCGCTGGACGAGGGGCTGATTTCCCGCATGGAAAGCCTGCGCCATGGATGATTTTCTCGCCTTTACGCCGGTGACCCTGATCACCGGCTTTCTCGGTTCCGGCAAGACCACGCTTTTGAAGCGGTTGCTGGCGCATCCCGCGCTGGCCGACTGCGCAGTGCTGATCAATGAATTCGGTGAAATCGGCCTCGATCATCAATTGGTGGAGCGGGTAGAAGGCGATATGGTGCTCTTACAATCGGGCTGTCTCTGCTGCACGGTGCGGGGAGAATTGTCGGAGGCGTTGCGCGATCTTTTGTCGAAGCGGGAGCGCGGCGAGGTGGCGCCCTTCCGGCGCATCGTCATCGAAAGCACCGGCCTTGCCGATCCCTTTCCGGTGCTGTCCACCCTGAAGGCCGATCCCGTGCTGCGCCATCACCTTAAAGCTGGCCGGGTCATCACCACCATCGATGCCGTCAACGGCCTCGGCCAGTTGGACGTTTACGAGGAAACCGTCCGTCAGGCGGCAATTGCCGATTGCCTCGTCATCACCAAGACCGATCTTCTGACTGAAGATACGGTCGATCCGCTGATGGCGCGGCTTTCGGCGATCAATCCTGATGGACGGTTTTTCTTCGCCGCCGCGCCGTCGCTCGATGCGGACAGCCTGATCGCCGAGGGCGCGGACCTTAACCTCGACCGGCTGCAATCGCCCAGCGGCTTTTACTGCGAAGCGCCGATCCCGGATGGGGGCGAGGGCCATACCCGCCGTATCAGCGCCTTTTCCATCACGGTGGAGCAGCGGGTGGACTGGACGGCCTTTGCCATCTGGCTGACCATGCTGATCAACCGGCATGGCGCGAAGGTGTTGCGGGTCAAGGGCATTCTGCATCTGGAGGGGGAGGAGAACCCGGTGGCGGTGCATGGGGTGCAGCATCTTGTCCATCCGCCGGTGCATCTGGAGCGCCCGGTGGCGGAGGATCGGCGCTCCCATCTCGTCTTCATTGTCGATGGGCTGGACTGTGCGCTGTTGAAACGCTCCTTCGAGGCCTTCACCTTGGCCAAACAATCGCTTAATCCGGTTGCATGAAAGCCCCGGGCGTCTTGCGATGAAGAAACAGATCCGATGACGCGGTATCGAAGCAAGGTTTCCACGATTGCCGCGCCTGCCATTCATTGCGAAGGCAGGCCGAAGCTGCGCGTGCTGGGAACGGCAATTTCACTCCTGGAGGAGTTGCGCCTCAGCGCCGAAGCCGATCTCGGCATCGAGGTGATCTTCGACAATAACGACTTCCTGACCACCCAGTACAAGGCCGCCCGCCAGCCGGAAAGCTTTGACATCTACGACCAGTGTTTCCACAATCTCGATATTGTCTGGTACTGGCAGGCGATCCAGCCGATCGAGATTGCCCGTATTCCCGCCTGGGACGAAATCAGCGATCTGACCAAGACTGGCAGGCTGGGGCCGAATGCGCGCCTTGGCCTTGGCGATGCTCCGGCAAAGAAGCTCTATGTACAGCCGAACATGGCGCTGAGCGAAAAGCCGACAGAGCGCATTTCCATGCTGCCGACCACGCATAATTTCGACAGTTTTGCCTATCGCACCGACCGGATCGGTCATCGCCGCGCCGGGGGCAGCTGGGCAAGCCTGCTGGACGAGGCCTGGACGGGCCGTGTGGCGCTGGTGGATGAACCGGCCATCGGCATTTTCGATGCCGCCCTTGCCGCGCAAGCGGCGGGGCTGATGGAATTTGCCAATATCGGCAATATGACCGTCGAGGAAATCGACCGGCTGATGGATATTCTGGCGGCGAAGAAAAAGGCCGGTTTCTTCCGCAGTTTCTGGAAAACCGCCGAGGATGCCGCCACCCTGATGGAGCAGGACGAGACGGACATCCAGAGCATGTGGTCCACCGGGATCGGCCTTCTGAATGCACGTGGCATTCCGGTGGAGCAGGCGGTTCCCGTGGAGGGATACCGGGCCTGGCACGGTGGCCTGTGTCTGGCGCGCTCGCTTGCGGGGCGAATGCTGGATGTGGCCTATGACTATCTGAACTGGTGGATTTCCGGCTGGCCGGGCGCGGTGGTCGGGCGGCAGGGCTATTATATCTCCACGCCGGAGCGCTCCCGCGCCCACATGACCGCGGCGGAATGGGATTACTGGTATGAGGGCAAGCCTGCTCTTTGCGATCTGCCGGGGCCGGATGGCTCCATCCGCATCCATGCGGGCGATCAGCGCAGCGGTGGCTCCTACTGGCAGCGCGCCAATTCCATTGCCGTCTGGAATACCACCATGGATGAGCATAATTATCTGGTTCGCCGCTGGATGCAGTTGGTTGGCCCCTAGCGGTCTTCGTTTGGAACCACGCAAACGCTCAAGAAAACAGGAGATGCCATGACCTCTTCCAGCCGTTCTATCGCCGAACTGTCCCTCCTCCTGCATGGTGGAGCGCTCGATCCGGCGCAATTGGCCGAGGAGGTTCTGGCTGCCATCAAGGCGTATCCGGATCAGACGATTTTTACCGTGCTTCTGGAGGAGCGGGCGCTGAAGGAGGCGGATGCCGCGCGGCAGCGGTTGCGGCAGGGCCGGTCCCTCGGCCTGCTGGATGGGATCCCGATTGCCTGGAAGGACCTGTTTGACATCGAAGGTCTGCCGACCACGGCAGGCTCAAAAGTGCTGCGCGACGGGCCGCTGGCCGCAGAGGATGCCGATGTGGTGAAGGCGCTTGCCGCTGCCGGCATGGTCAGTGTCGGGCGCGTCAATATGAGCGAATTTGCCTTTTCTGGCCTCGGCATCAATCCGCATTATGGTACGCCCGCCAATCCTCGCGCCACGGACGGTCATCGTCTGCCCGGCGGTTCCTCTTCCGGCTCGGCGGTGGCGGTTGCGGCGGGGCTGGTTCCGGTTTCCATCGGCACGGATACGGGCGGCTCGGTGCGTATTCCCGCCGCCTTCAACGGCATTGTCGGCTACAAGGCAACGCGAGGGCGCTATGCAATGAAGGGCGTTTTTCCGCTTTCGAAAAGCCTGGATTCGCTGGGGCCGCTGGTGCGCAGCGTGCAGGATGCCGTCTGGGTGGATGCGGCCATGCGCGGATTGACGGCCCCCGAGGTCAAGCGCGCCGATCTTGCCTCGCTTCGCCTTGTGGTGCCGGAAAGCGTGATCTTCGACGATGCGGAACCGGCAGTGGTGGCGGCGTTCGAGACGGGCCTTGCCCGGTTAGTCGAGGCAGGAGTTCAAATCCGCCGCCAGCCCATGCCGGTCTTCTCGGAAATCTTCGATCTCATGGCCCGTCATGGTGCGCTGGTTACGGCGGAAGCCTATGTCCTGCACCGCGACCGGCTGAAAGGGCCGGAAGCCCAGCAGATGGACCACCGCGTGGTGGCCCGCACGCTGCTTGGCGAAAAAATCACGCTTTCCGATTATGTCGAGACCCTGCATGCGCGGGAGGTGCTGATCGCCCGCATGGCAGCGAGCCTCGCGCCGGGCGAACTTCTGGTGCAGCCCACACTGCCGCATGTAGCAGCGCTGGTGGAGCCGCTGCTTGGCGATGACGATCTCTTCGTCAAGACCAATGGCAAGACGCTGCGCAACACGCTGATCGGCAATTTCCTCGATTTCTGCGGCGTGTCGCTGCCCTGTGGCACAGGCGATCACGGCATGCCGGTCGGGCTGCTCCTGTCCGGACTGGCCGGACAGGATGCGGCGGTGCTGTCTGCTGCCATGGCTGTGGAAATGGCGCTGGCTGGTTAGGGAGTTTGGACCGTCGCCCTTGAGCGTTTCCGGACGGAAAATCGCTAAATCTTGGCGCTTACGCCCGCTTCGCTCAGCCCGGCAAACTTCATGGTGACGGTGGCGAGATTGTCATCCAGCCATTTCGCCATGGCGATCTCTTCTTCGAGATTGGCTTTGAGCGCGGAGACGGAGGCGGTAAAACCGCCTTGTTCGGCCAGTGTCAGCAGCGACTTATAGGCGGCGATCTCATAGTTTTCGAAGGCGAAATTCGCCAGCGAATTCTTGATGATTTCGTCGCCGGCAATGCTGTGGCCCATGGCGGCCATGCTGCCGGTAAAGGACATGGCCATATCCTTCAGCGTCGAGTGGTCCTCTGCCAGTCCCTCCAGCACGTCCTCCAGCCGGCGAATCTGGCCTTCGGTTTCACGGTAATGCTGTTCCAGACGGTTGGCGACCTCCGGATAGTTCTCGATCCGCGAAAGCTGCGGCTTCATGATGGAAAGCGCCTGATTTTCCATCGCATGGGCATTTCTCAGGCCAACGACGAAGATGGAACGGGTTTCGGATGTCTCTGCCATGGGGCTCCCTTTCGGCTGTGTGTGCCCGCCTAACCTTAGGCGGGCGGGGGAGTTCCCTTGTCTTCCGGCCATTCCCAAGGGAAAACCGGTTTCCACTTTTCCTACTGCATAATTCCTTAAATCGGGATCGATTTAAGGATAAAATTATCCAGCACATTTAAAGCGCTACAGCGAACCTTTGTGCGCCATGTATGGCGCACGGCGCTGTAGAAACGCCTTAAAGATTCCCCAGAAGCTCGTTGATCCGGCTTTCGGCATCGCCCAAGGCGGCGTCGATGTCCTTGTGGCCGGTCACGGCGGCGCCGATTTCTTCGCCGATGATATCCTGGAGGGCAAATTGCCGCTGGACATCCGGCGGAAGAGGACGACCGATCTCCGCCACCGAAGCGATGGTATCGCGATGCGGCAGCGCCTTGAATTTATCCGAGGTGATGATCGATTTCAGCACCGGCAGGTGCCCGGTGCGGGACCATTCAAAATCGTTGTCCATGAAGAATTTCATGAATTTGCCGATGGCTGCCAGTTGTTCGGGTGTGCGGTCCTTCACCGGAACGGCCCAGGTATGCCCGTCGGCAAATTGCGCCTTTGCGCCGCCAAAGAGTTGCGGATAGGGATAGACGGCATAGCCGCCCTTGTTCAGCGCCGTGCCGGGGGTCTTGGCGGAGGTGTTGTAATCGCCCACGACCCAGGTGCCGTTCAGATGCACGCCGCCCTGACCGGCCAGAAAGGCGGTGATGGAGGCGGCATAATCCAGATCATGCGTGCTCCAGTTCTTCTCATAGATGGTCTTGTACATCTCGACCACCTTGTGCGCTTCCGGTGTTTTCAGCTTGATATGGGTGGGATCGGCGAAGAAATCGGAATTCTGCTGGAACAGATAGGTGTAGAGATTGCGCATATAGGTGGCGACCTCATTGGCCGTTGCCACCACGAAATAGGGCTTGCCGGTCTTCTGGCGGAATTGCTCGGCCTGGGCATAGAGTTCATCGACGCTTTTCGGCAAAATGGGCGTGCCGTCGGCGTTGACGAGACCAGCCTGTTTGAACAGGTCCATGTTGATATGGTAGAGCATGGTCCAGCTATCGATGGGCAGGCCATAGAACTTGCCGTCCTTGGTGGCGCCCTTCACGGCAGCATCGGTGAAATCCGCCTTGTCGATGCCGGCAGAGGCCATCAGATCATCCAGCGGCATCAGCAGATTTTTCGACTGGTAATCCGACAGCGCCGATTCATGAATGGTGACGATATCCGGCGGGTCGCCGGAGGCGAATTGCGCCGTCAACTGGTCGTAGCCCGGCCATTCCACGGTGGTGACGGAGATATGGATGCCGGGATTGTCGGCATTGAACTTGTTGATCAGCGAGGTCATGATCCCGCATTCGCCGACGGATTTGCTGACATCGGTATTGCTGCCGAAATCCGCGTCGCAGGCGCCGAAGAAACGTTGCAAGCTCAGTTCCACCGGCGCGGCCAAGCTCGCTCCGGTGCTGATGAGAAGCGCTGCGGCGGCAATGCCGCAGCGAAGAGTTCTGCGAAAAGCCATGATATCTTCCTCCCTTTATTGCTGACACCAAGGGTCATTGAAAATGACCCTTGGTATTATCGCTGTGCTGCGCCGGAAACGGCGGTGACGATGTATTTCTGGAAAAACAGATAGACGATCAGAATGGGCGCCCCCGCGAACACCGCCTGCGCCATGAGATAGCCGAGCCCCTCCGATTGCGCGAAATTCGTCTGCGTCGAGGCCATGCCGACCGTCAGCGTGTACATTTCCTTGCGCGTGGCCGAGATCAGCGGCCAGAAATAGTCGTTCCAGGCATTGAGAAAGGTGAAAATGCCGAGCGTCGCCTGGGCGGGCAGGGTGAGCGGCAGCAGCACCTTCCAGAAAATCCGGAACCGGCTGGCATTGTCGAGGAGAGCAGCCTCATCGAGTTCCTTCGGAATGGCGCGAAAGAATTGCGTCATCAGAAAGACGCCGAAGGCGCTGGAAAGCCCCGGCAGGATCAGCCCCTGATAGGTGTTATGCCATTTTAGCAGGCTGAAAATCTGGTGACGGGCCACCACCACCGCCTGCTCGGGCACGGCAAGTCCGAAGAGAACGATGACGAACAACACGTCCCGGCCCGGAAAATTCAGCCGTGCGAAGCCGTATCCGGCTAGCGAGGATAGCACCAGCACTCCCACCGTCATGCTGACCGAGACGATCAGGCTGTTCGCGATCCAGCGAAACACCGAGGAAGTGGCAAAGATGTTGAGATAATTGGTCAGTTCATAGGGCGGAAAGAAAACCGAATTGGGATTGGCCATCAGCGCGGCATTATCCTTGAGCGACATGGCAATCACCCAGAGCACCGGCAGCAGCATCACCAGCGAGAGCAGGATGGCGAGACCCAGGATCAGCCGGTCTCCGGTGCTGCGTCCTGCAAGAGGCGAGGAGAAGGTGTTGCTCATCGTCAGTCTCCCTTGCGCCGGGCCGTGAGATATTGCGTCATCGCGGCGAGAAGAATGAGCAGGAACAGAATTTGCGATGCAGCGGCCCCCATGCCGAGATCCCAGCGACGGAAGGCGGTATCGTAGATGTAGAGAACGATCGGCTTGGTCAGATTGTTGGGGCCGCCGCGCGTCAACAGCCAGGCCTGCCCGAAAAGCTGAAACTGCAGCACGATCTGGATGATGACCACCAGCACGAAGGTTCTGCGGATCGCGGGAAGGGTGATCCGGGTGAGGCAGCGCCAGCGGCTGGCGCTGTCGAGGGCGGCGGCTTCATAGATATCCCGCGGGATTTGCTGGAGCGCGGAAAGAAACAGCATCATCGGCAGGCCGATGCACCACCAGATCGTCGCAATGGCGACCGCCAGCATGGCAAGATCCGGATCGGACAGAAAAGCCGGTGGCTCCGCGCCGAACCAGCCCCAGACGGCGGCCACCAATCCCGAGCCGGGAATGAAGACGATGCGCCAGATCAGGGTGACGATGGTGACGGAGAGAACCGAGGAGGAGAAGAACAGCGTTCTGAGCACGGCAGCCGTTCGCCCGGCACGGTTCAGCGCCAGCGCCAGGAAAAGCCCGATCAGGGCGAGGGCGGGAACGGTGAGGAAGACGAAATAAAAGCTGTTCCAGACCGATTGCAGAAAGACCTTGTCGCGAAACAGCCGGACATAATTGTCGAAGCCGACGAAGCGGCCGGAAGAAAACGTATCTGCCTTGTGAAAGCTCAGCCACAGGCCCCAGAAGAGCGGCAGGACCAGCAACGACGAGAAGACCAGGAGAAAGGGAGCGACGAAGACAGCATTTCGCCATTGCGGATCATGAACGCCGCGTGGCTTGCGTTTCGGCAGGATCGCCTCAGCCATGGCGCGTCTCCCCGGCATGGAAGCCTCGGCCATCGGCGTCGAAAAGATGGGCCTGCGCACCATCGAAGCGAAGGGAAACGGTTTCGCCTGTCCTCATCCGGGTCTGGCCCGGGGCGGCGGCGGCAATGATCGAACCGCCCGGAAGTCGCGCATAGAGAAAGGTCCGATCCCCCAACCGCTCGACCACGTCGATGACCGCATCGATATCGCCGGTGCCGGGTGCCAAGACCGAAACGCATTCCGGCCGGATGCCGAGACTGTCGATCTTGTGTGGCATGTTCTGTGCGGCAATGGCCGTGGTCAGCCGAAGCTGATCCGGCCCCTGCACCACGAAGCGGCCCTCTGCCACCTCAAAGCCCTGGACATCGAGAAAATTCATCGCCGGTGCGCCGACGAAACCGGCGACGAAGCGCGTGGCCGGGCGCTCGTAAATGTCCATCGGCGTGCCGATCTGCTCGATCCGGCGATTGTTCATCACCACGATCCGGTCGGCCAGCGTCATGGCTTCCACCTGGTCATGGGTGACAAAGACCATGGTGGATTTCAGCCGCTGATGCAGTTGCGCCAGTTCGATGCGGGTGCGGGTGCGAAGCGCCGCGTCGAGGTTGGACAGCGGCTCATCGAACAGGAAAGCCTTCGGCTCCTTGACCACGGCGCGCCCGATTGCCACCCGCTGGCGCTGGCCGCCCGAGAGCTGGGCGGGCTTTCGATCCAGCAGATGGCCGATTTCCAGCATGCGCGCCGCTTCGGTGATGCGGGTGGCAATGGCCGCCTTGTCCACACCAATATTTTCCAGCCCGAAGGCCATGTTCTGCCGGACCGTCATATGCGGGTAGAGCGCATAGGACTGGAACACCATGGCCACACCCCGCTCTCCCGGCGGCAGATCATCGATGCGGCGGCCATTGATGCGGATTTCGCCTTCATCGACACTTTCCAGCCCGGCAATCATCCTGAGCAGTGTCGATTTTCCGCAGCCGGAGGGGCCGAGAAACACCACGAATTCATGGGCTGGAATGCTCAACGAAAGCCGGTCCAGCACGGTGAGTGCCCCGAACTGCTTGCTGACCTCGCTGATCTCGATCTCTGCCGTCACTGTCCACTCCTCCCTAAGTCGTTCCAGAGCGTTGGTCGCGGCTAAATCTTCAGGCGGATCATGTGATAGGAGTATGCTGAAATCGCCCCTGTGAGGCGGGTGCCTGTGACGGTCACGCCGCGACCCTGCGCGGGTACGACCGCGTCCGGCCGGGCAGCGGTGTTCACTGCTTTCAGATCGGCATGGGTCATGACCTGATGATCGGAAAGCGTCGCCGCATCGCCGAAGCCTTCCAGGCTGATTTCGATCGGATGGCTGGTTTCGGAGCGGTTGACAACGAAGAAGGTCACGAAGCCCTGCGCCTCATCGTGAACGGCTGCCACATCCAGGCAATCCACCTCGCCAACGGAGGGCGCGTGATAGGTCGGGCCGCTTACCTTCAGGTCCAGCGCCTTGCCACGGCCATGTCGTGAAGCGAAAAGGAAGGGGTAGAAGATGGTCTGGCGCCAGGCCTTGCCGCCCGGCTCGGTCATGATCGGCGCGATCACGTTCACCAATTGCGCCAGACAGGCAATGCGTACCACATCCGAGCGGCGGATGAAGGTATTGATGATCAGGCCGACCTGCAGCACATCCTCGAAATTGTAGATGTCTTCCAGCAGCGGCGGGGCGAAGGGCCAGCCGTCATTGCCTTCGAGGATCTTCCGGTCCTGCTCGTTGGAGTGATACCAGACATTCCACTCATCGAAGGAAATATAGACCCGCTTCGACGACCGCTTCTTGGCCTTGATGAAATCGATGACGCCAGCCACCGAAACGATGTAATCATCCAGCTTCTTGTTCTGCGCCAGATAATCGGCGGTATTGTTGGCCTTGTTATCGAAATACATATGCAGGGAGATGTAATCGACCTCGTTATAGGTCAGGTCGAGAACGGTGGCTTCCCAGGCTGGATAGGTCGGCATCTTGGCATTGGAGGAGCCGCAGACCACAAGCTCCAGCGACTTGTCGAAGGCGCGCATGGCCTTGGCCGTTTCATGGGCAAGGCGGCCATATTCCTCCGCCGTCTTGTGACCGATCTGCCAAGGGCCATCCATCTCGTTGCCCAGACACCAGAGCTTGACGTCAAAGGGCTCCTTGCGGCCGTTGGCAATGCGCAGGTCGCTCCAGTAGGAGCCGCCCTTGTGGTTGGCATATTCCAGAAAATTGCGCGCCTCATCCAAACCGCGCGAGCCGAGATTGACGGCAAGCATCAGTTCCGTACCGGCGGCCTTGCACCAGTCGGCAAATTCATGCAGGCCCACCTCATTGCTCTCGGAGGTATGCCAGGCGAGATCCAGCCGCACAGGGCGCTGATCCTTCGGACCGATACCGTCTTCCCAATTATAGGCGGAGACGAAGTTGCCGCCGGGATAGCGCACCACAGGCACATCCAGCTCCCGCACCAGATCGATGACATCGCGGCGCATGCCATTTTCATCGGCGCTGTCATGCTGCGGTTCATAAATGCCGGTATAAACGGCTCGGCCAAGATGTTCGATGAAGGAGCCGTAAAGCCTCGGATCGATATCGCTGATAACATAGCGGGCATGCGCCGTGACGGTAACCGTCATGCCTGTTCTCCCTATTCATATCACGAAATGTGATTTAATTCATTTTTTCGGATATTAATTGCCGGAATAAGCGGATCGTCAAGGGGAAAACGATGCTGCGACGCGAAAGCCTGGAAAACTAATCCGGTTAAATCTCTGAATTATAATAAAAAATAAAATTCACGGACTGCGATCTTCTCTATCAGTTTTCATGATCAGCTTTTGGTGCGAAGCCGAAGCACGATGTCCTGATCGTAATTGCCGAAGCCGCGTCCAAAGATATTGATACCGCCGGGATGGCGGGCATTGTCCTTGACCTCGATGCGAATACGGATGGAATGATGGCCCTGGAGGTCGATGTCCTCCAGGCTGACATCGGAAATTTTCATGCCGTCCACGAAGGTGCCATCACCGGCGATGCGCCAGTTCTTGAGCTTGCCGTATTGGGAGCCCTTCAGCTTCCACCAGGACGGGGTATAGACCCCGCGTTTATCGCCAAAATCTCCCGGTGAAGTCCAGTTGCCAATCTCCCGGCCATTGATGCTGACGGTGATGTCGGAAGGCCAGTCGGCACTGGTGCCGGGCACTTCGGAACTGAGTTCCAGCGCCAGTTCCATCTCCTCCACCGCCTTGCCTGCCAGCCGGGCATTGTTGGGGAACTGATATTCCACATGGCCGCGTGTGAACCATAAAAGCCCGGCTTTCATACGATCCGGGTGGAGAAAGGCATGCGGTACATCCAGAAGCCCGATAATCCCGTCGGGCGAACAGAGGCCGCACGGGGCGGTTACCTCGAAGCCGGTATAGAGGCCGATGGGCATGGAAACCTCGATGGCGTCCTTCTCCAGCGTCCTTGTGCTGTCCTTGAACAACACCACCACTTCCTCCACCGTGGCATGACAGAGTTTCTGGCTGCCCTTGCGCGCCTTCTGGCTTTCGGTGCGGATCAGCCCTGCCTCTTCCAGAATCTGGATATTGGTGGAGACGGTGGATTGCGGCAGGGAGAGCGCGTCGGCAATCTCGTTGACATTCATCGGCCCCTGCCGATGCAGCAGCTTGAGGATCTGCACGCGGATGGGGGAGGCAAGGCCCTTGAGGACGATCACGTCCTCTTCGGGGTCAACGAGAAGGAAATTGCGGCTCATGCATCGGTGATCCCGGCGAGTTGAAGCCGGATTCGTATCACCGATTCTGATTTAAATCAATGTCAGGCCAAGAGCGCGCGGACTGCGGGGTCTTCCAGTGTCTGGTCCAGAGTTCTGGCGGTTCGCTCGATGATCGCGTCGATCTCCGCATCGGTGCAGCAGAGCGGCGGGGCATAGCCGAGTACGCCGTTATAGAAGGCGCGGATGACGAGGCCGTTTTCCCACGCCCGGTCAAAGATTTTGCGCGAGGGTTCGGCGCTGGCGGGAAGCGGGGTCTTGCGCTCCTTGTCCACCACCAGTTCGATGGCGGCCAGCATGCCGCGCCCGCGCACATCGCCCACCAGCGGATGGCTTTTCAGGCTTTCGAGCCCGGCCATGAGCCGCGCCCCCGCCTTTCTGCCATTTTCCAGCAGGCTGTCTTCATAAAGCTTCAGGCAGGCAAGGCCGACAGCGGCACTGACCGGATGGGCGGAATAGGTGTAGCCATGGCCGACTGCCGCAGCACCTGCGCCATCGGCAATGGTGTCATAGATCCGGTCGGACATGAACACGGCGCCCATCGGTACATAGCCGGAGGTCAAACCCTTGGCGACCGTCATGAAATCCGGCACGACATCGTCGTCCAGACAGGCAAAGAGCGGCCCGGTGCGGCCGAAACCGGTAATGACCTCATCGGCAATGAAGAGAATATCAAGCTCGGCACACAGCGCTCGCATGGCTTTCATCCAGCCCTTCGGCGGCACCAGAACGCCGCCCGATCCCTGGATAGGCTCCACGTAGAAGGCGGCGACGCGTTCCTGTCCCAATGCCTCGACCTTGGCGCGGAGCGCCGCCACCGAGGCCGCGATGATCGCCTCGGAGGTCTCTCCCGCCGGATTGCGATAGGCGTAGTGGGACGGAATTTTATGCTGCCAGTCATAGGGCACGCCAAAGCCGGCATGAAAGGCGGGGAGCGCGGTCAACCCCGCGCCCACCACCGAGGAGCCGTGATAGCCCTGTTCGACGGAAATGAACTGGTCCTTCTGCGGACGTCCCTGGGCGTTGTAATAATAGCGGATGAAGCGGATGGTGCTGTCGACGGCATCCGAGCCGCCGAGGGTGAAATAGACATGGTTGAGATCGCCCGGCGCTCGTTCCGCAAGCTCTGCCGCCAGCCGGATCGCCGGTTCCGACCCCAGGCCGAAATAGCCGGTGGCATAGGGCAATTCCTGCAATTGTCTGGTCGCCGCCTCGATGATGCTCTCTTGGCCGTAACCGGCATTGACGCACCAGAGACCGGCAAAACCATCCACCAGTTGCCGTCCTGTTGCATCGGTAACGGTTGCACCCTTGGCGCTGGTCAGCACCCGCACGCCCGCCTTTTCATGGGAGCGGTAGGAGGCGACGGGATGCACCAGATGAGCGCGGTCCAGTTCGATCAGGGAGTTGCTGAGCATGGGGCAATCCAATCCTAGAGTATGTCCAGCAAAAGTGCGTTAGCGGTTTTGCGTCCGGACTGCGTAAAAACAAATAGACAGAGCATTTCAGGTGATCCCGTTTTTACCGGAAATGCTCTAGTAAGAGCATGTTCAGGACATGCGTCGTGCGAGTGCCTTGATAAAGCGGTAGATCAGCCAAGGGCCTGGCTGGCGAGGCCAAAGGTTTTCACCGTCGCGGCAGGGCGGGGGGCGCTGTTGCGGATCATCGGCAGACCGCCGCCGACGTGAAGAAGTCCAAGGGTGGTCAGCCAGGGGGCAAGGCCGCTGTCTTTCGGCGTATCCACCCGCATGAAAGCCCCGCCGCGTCCGGCAAACAGGAAGGAGAGGAGCGCCTTCGCATCCTCGGCATTCTCCGCCACAACAGGGCCTGCAACCTCGCCACGGCCAAAGGGGCGCAGAACGGCAAAGCCTTTCATGAGACCGCCGCGTTCCAGAACGGCAAATCGGCCTCTTGTTGCCAAGGCATCGTAAAGCGCTCGCCGGTCCATGCCGCAGGCATCGGCATCCATGGTGGCGAAAGCGGCAAGATCTGGCCGGTCTTCCCAGCGGACATCCTCACGCGCTGCAATCGCGCCGACCGGGCCTTGGTGCTGGACGATCTCACCTGAAACGCGGAACCCCAGCTTTTCATAGAGCGGCAGGCCATCGGCTGTGGCGACCAATCGGCATTCGCGGTCTTCGGCTGCGGCCAGCGCCTGCTCCATCAGCTTGCGGCCAAGGCCCTGGCCGCGCATGCTTTCATCAACGATCACCATATTGATGGTGGCGGCATGGGTGCCATAAAGTGTGGCCAGCGCCGTTCCGAAGACGCGGCTTCCCTCAACGGCCACGAAGCCTCGGCTCAGTGAGAGTGTCAGCGCCCAGTCCTCCAGCCGGTGCGGCCAGCCGGCCTGTTGCGACAGGTGCAGCGCGCCGGGCAGATGATCCGAAGCCATGGGCATGATGTCGGTTTGAAGGGTCTGCATGGGCAATCCGTCCGGGCTTGTTTGCGAAAGGCTGTTTACTCTCCTTTCTGTGATAGCTCTCGCGGACGAGAAGATCGTCCTGAGGATGCGGCGAGTTCGGTATCTTTCGCCGTTGCGCATCGGGCCTGCCGCATCTTATGCCGCGCGACTCGGTGGAAAGCCCGCGGTGGGGACCTGTTCAGGGCATGCGACATCCGTTGCCGCACAACATGCTGCCAAAGCCGCCGCCGCATACGCAAGAATCTGCTTCGATCGTGATCGTTTGCGGTTCATGGGCGTTGGAAAGGCCGATTATGCTTGGACCATCGAACCACCCCTTTGCAGGAACGGCCCCATGACCACTTTCCGCCCGAAATTCATCAGTTTCGACTGCTACGGCACCCTCATCAATTTCCAGATGGCGGAAGCGGCCCGCGATCTCTATGGCCATCTGCTCGATGAACCGCGCATGCAGGCTTTCATCCGCAATTTTTCCGCCTATCGGCTGGATGAGATCATGGGCGACTGGAAGCCCTATGCCGAGGTGGTGCACAACGCCATTGAGCGCACCTGCCGGAAAAACGGGGTTGCCTTCAAGCCCGAAGACGCGAGGATGGTCTATGAGCGCGTGCCCACCTGGGGGCCGCATGCCGATGTCCCGGCAGGGCTTGCCAAGGTGGCCAGGGAAATTCCGCTGGTCATTCTTTCCAACGCCATGAATGCGCAGATCATGTCGAATGTCGAAAAGCTGGGCGCGCCCTTCCATGCCGTCTATACGGCGGAACAGGCCAATGCCTACAAGCCGCGCTTCAAGGCCTTTGAATATATGTTCGATATGCTGGGCTGCGGACCGGAAGACATGCTGCATGTGTCCTCCTCCTTCCGCTATGACCTGATGTCGGCGCATGATCTCGGCATCAAGAACAAGGTTTGGGTCAATCGCGGCCATGAACCGGCCAATCCCTATTACGGCTATGTGGAAATTGCCGATATTTCCGGCCTGCCGGGCGTTGTCGGGTTGTAAGACCCGGCAGCAAGTTACCCCCTTGACAGATCGAGCAGGAAAGCCGCCGCAGATGAAACTCCTCTCCTATTGGCATGACACAGCCGGGGCGTTCAAGGGTGGCGCGACCGCGCCGCTGGAGGGCCATTACGACGTGGCGATCATCGGCGGTGGCTTCACCGGCCTCGGCGCTGCCCGGCAGCTGGCCAAGGCGGGCGCGCGGGTGGTGCTGCTGGAGGCGGAAACCATTGGCTGGGGCGCTTCGGGCCGCAATGGCGGCCATCTCAATAACGGCCTTGCCCATAGCTATCTTGCGGCAAAGGCGGAACTGGGCAAGGAGCGGGCCATTGCGCTCTACAAGGCGCTCGATGACAGTATCGATACGCTGGAGGCGCTGATTGCCGAAGAAGGGATTGATTGCAATTTTCGCCGCGCAGGCAAGCTGAAGCTTGCTTCCAAGCCTGAGCATATGGCCGGTATTGCCCGCAATTTCGAGGCCTTGCATGCCGAATGCGATCCTGACACGGCGCTGCTTTCGGCGGCGGATTTGAAAAGTGAGGTTGGCTCACCTTTTCATGGCGCCATGCTGTCGAAAAAAAGCGCGATGATGCATATGGGCCGGTACGTGGTGGGGCTGGCCGAGGCCGCCGCGCGTCACGGTGCGATGATCTTTGAAAAATGCCCGGTCACCGCCGTGGACGCCAAGGGGCCGGTAAAGCGGATCGCAACCGCGAAAGGCAGCATCACCGCCCGCGAGGTGATCATGGCGACCGGTGCCTATACCAGCAGCAATTTCAGCTATTTTCGCCGGCGCATCATCGCGGTCGGCAGCTTTCTCATTGCCACCCGGCCCTTGACGCCGGATGAGGTGGCGGCCACCATGCCGGGCAACCGGACCTGCGTGAACTCCATGAATATCGGCAATTATTTCCGGCTCGCACCGGATAACCGTCTGCTGTTCGGTGGCCGGGCGCGCTTTTCCGCGACATCGGATCATCGTTCCGATGCCAAAGGGGGCGAGATTCTCAAGGCAAGCCTTGCCCGCATTTTTCCGCAACTGGCAAAGGTCGAGATCGATTATTGCTGGGGCGGTCTGGTGGATATGACCAAGGACCGCTATCCGCGCGCGGGCTATCAGGATGGGCTATGGTATGCCATGGGCTATTCCGGCCATGGTGCGCAGCTTTCCACCCATATGGGAATGATCCTGGCCGACACCATTCTGGGAAGGCCGGACCGCAATCCGCTGAAGGGGCTGGACTGGCCTGCGGTGCCGGGGCATTTCGGCAAACCCTGGTTTCTGCCGCTGGTGGGGCTTTACTACCAATTTCTTGACAGGATTAAATAGAGCAATTCCAGCAAAAGTGTAACGCGGTTTTGCGTCCGGAATTGCGTCAAAACAAAAAGTTAGAGCAATTCCAGCAAAAGTGTAACGCGGTTTTGCGTCCGGAATTGCGTCAAAACAAAAAGTTAGAGCAATTCCAGCAAAAGTGTAACACGGTTTTGCGTCCGGAATTGCTTAAAAAACGAAAGCAGCAGGGGGTAGCAATTTCGCCGCCGGGCGCTCGAAACTCTTGCGCCCCCGCTTGAAGCCCATCAGCGGCTGGGCAAGGCCGCCAAGAGCATGGATATCATCCTCCGCATCCAGCACGATGAGATCGGCCTGAGCGCCGACTGCGATGCCGTAGGCCTCAAGGCCCATCAGCCTTGCCGGATGATGGGTGATGAAATCCAGGCAGGTGGAAAACGTCTCCGGGCCAAGTTGCGCGACATTGGCATAGAGATTGGCCATGCGCAGGAGCGAGCAATCGCCGAAGGGCGTGAACGGGTTCAGCACATTGTTGGTGGCGATGGAGACCGTCACACCCTTTTCCGCCAGAAGGTGAATGGGGGCAACGCCGCGTGCGCCGCGTACCCCCTCTGTCCGGGCGTTCAGATAGAGATCGGTGGAGGGAAGGGCGGTGACGGCAACGCCTGAGGCCGAAAGCAGTGCCGCATGGCGCTCGAACCCGGCCTCATCCATGGCGGCCAGTTTGGTGACATGGCCTGCCGCAACCCGGCCCTGCCAACCCATGGCGACCGTTCGGCGGCAAAGCGGTTCGAGATGCGACCAGGACGCATCCAGATCGAAATCGAGATGAAAATCGAGATCGACATCATGGGCCTTGGCCATCGCAAACAGCCGATCCATCTGCGCCTCCGGATCGCCATCGGTATAGGGGCAGCCGCCCAGAAGGTCGGCGCCGTCGGCCAGCGCCTGTTCCAGCAGGGCTTCCGTGCCGGGATCATTGGTTAGCCCCTCCTGTGGAAAGGCGCAGATCTGCATATCAATCGCCCAGGCAAAATCCTGTTTCAGGGCTTTCATCGCCTCAAAGCTTCTGAGCCCGGCGCGCGGGTCCACTTCCACATGGGCGCGCAGAAACATCGTACCCTGGCTGATGGCGCGGCGGAGCACCGCTTCCCCACGGGCATAAACGTCCTCCACGGTAAAGTCGCTTTTCAGGCGGGAGACGGCGGCAATTGCCCCCTTCAAACCGCCGGTGACCGCCTGGCAGCGGCAGAGCAGGCAGGCCTTGTCGAGATGGATATGGCTGTCCGCAAAGCCCGGCAGCACCAGTTTGCCGCCGAGATCGATCACCTCCCGCGCCGTGACATCCGAACCGACGGCCGCAATGCGGCCCGCCGTGATGGCGAGTGACATGGAGGCATCGTGGCGCGGCAGGCGGATATTCGTCAGCAGAAGATCGTGAACCGTGGACATGTTGTGCTCTGTCTTAAACTGTATAAACTAAGTGTATGCAGTAAATTCCAGCGCGGCAAGAAGGAGCTGAACATGCAGGAGCGGGCACGGAAAGATCTGGAGGCGGTCAAGGCCTATCTGGAGGCATCCATGGCGCCGGACCCGGTGCGGGCCGCAACTTATGTGTCGCAGAAATTTCTCTGCCGTTTCACCGGCAACCGCGTTTTCGACACGCCCTCCGGTCCGACGGGCTTCAACGCCCAGCGCTATCAATGGGTGAAGAAGCGAATCGAGCGCTATGATGTGGTGGAAGGCGAGGAAGAAACCATCATTTACAGCCTTGGCTATCTCTATGGCGCCTGGCCGGATGGCCGCCCCTTCGACCACAACCGCTATGTGGATCGCTTCGTGGTGCGGGATGGCCTGATCATCGAAACCGATGTGTGGAACGACAGCGCCGAATGGTTGCTGGACCCCAGCATATCACGGGCGTGAGGCATACAGCGAAGCCTTGTGCGCCATATATGGCGCACAAGGCTTCGCTGTAGCGCTTTCCATCTGCTGCATATTGCAGCTTAAATCGATGCCGATTTAAGGAATTGTGCAGTAGGGCGCGAGGATTGTCATCAGATCCCGTCCCGCGCTGCCTTGCGGGTTGATCAGCGCCCGCGTTGCCACGGCTTCCAGATGCTCCTCCATCAGCGCCTCGGCCTTTTCCGCCGGGCCGGTGCGGATGGCGTCGATCAGGGCCGTATGTTCGCTCACCGCGCAATCGGAGGAATGCGGACGGCTGAAGGCCGAGAGCGACAGCCCGGCGCGGTAGCAGATTTCGGTTACATAGCGGATCAGGGCGGGCTTGCCGGTCATTTCGGCCAGTTGCACATGAAATTCGGTGGCCAGCCGGATGGCGGTGCCGTCGGCGCCATGCCGTGCGGCATGCTCCTCCTCCACAAGCTGTTGCAACTGATGCGCCTGCGCCTGGGTGAGGTGCCCGGCCAGATGCCGCACGACCAGCTTTTCCAGCATGATGCGGATATCGAAAATATCGCGTGCCTCTTCCAGCGAGGGCAGAGCCACCACGGCAATGCGGTTGCGCCGCTGTTCCACAAGCCCCTCCGCCGCCAGTTGCGCCAGTGCGTTTCGGGCAATGGTGCGGCTCACGCCGAAGCGTTCGCCCAGCGCATCTTCCGGCAGCCGGTCGCCCGGCAGCAGCGCGCGCTCGATGATCGCCCGTCTCAGCGCAGTGCAGATGAAGGAGACCTTGCTGGTTCCGGCTTTCAGGCTCGGGCTTTTTTCAGGCATGATCCGTCCATGGTGAAGATGTAATTCTTTACTGTAACATCTGCAGCGGCTTGTGAAGCAGGATATCATGCCGCTTGTTCAAGGCACGCTTTTCTGCATACAATCACTGCATACAGAATTTATCAGGGCCATGACAATGCTGACCTCCTCCCCAGCCACGCCGTCTCAGACCGCCATGGTCACATCGCCCCATCCCCTGGCCTCTGAAGCCGGTGCCGAGGTGCTGCGGCAAGGCGGCACTGCCATTGAGGCGGCTGTTGCGATCGGGGCTGTTCTCTCGGTGGTCATGCCGCATTTCTGCGGCATTGGCGGGGATGCCGTGTGGGTGCTGGCCGATGAAAAGGGTGAAAGCCGTTGTCTTCTCGGCCTGGGACAGGCAGCCCGGACGCTGCCGGATTTTTCCGCGCCAATCCCGCTGAGGGGGCCGGGCGTGATGCTCACAAGCGCGTCAGCGGTCGAAAGCTGGAAGACGGCGCTTGATTTTTCAGCCCGCCATTGGGGTGGCCGGCAATCCCCGGCCAGCCTTTTGGAAGCCGCCATCCTCTACGCCGAGGAGGGCTATGAGCCCGCAGCCTCGCAACGGTTCTGGGAGGATTTCCGCCGGGAAGAGTTGGCCCGCTGGCCGGGTTTCAAGGAAATCTTTGTCGAGGACAACGGTCTTCTGCGCCAGCCGCAATTGGCGGCCAGTCTTAAAACCCTTGCGGCGGAGGGGCTGGAGAGTTTTTATCACGGCGCGCTCGCTGCCCGTCTTGCCAAGGGCTTCGCCGAGGTCGGCTCACCCCTGACGGCCTCCGATCTCCAGAACACCAAAACGCGGGAAGCGGCACCCGAAAGGCTGGACTATCGCGGCCTGACCTTGCTTGCGCCACCCCCGCCCACCCAGGGGCTCACGACGCTGGCGATCATGGGCATCCTCTCGCATTTCGACTTCAGCGCGCTCCCGCTGGAGAGTGCGGAACGGATGCATCTGCTGGTCGAGGCGGTGAAACAGGCGTTTCTTGATCGGTTGCGCATTGGCGATCCGGATTTTACCGCTCTGGACGCCTCTTTCTTCCTCGATCCGCAACGTCTGGCCGCAAAGGCCAAGGCCATCGATCCCCGGCAGGCACTCCTCTGGCCGCAGCCCTTCCGGCATGGCGAGACTGTTTTCTTTGGCGTTGTCGATCAGCAGGGCCGGGCCGCCAGCGTGTTGCAAAGCACCTTCTTCGATTGGGGAAGCGGCGTGCCGGTCGGTGATACGGGGATTCTCTGGCACAATCGCGCCGCCTCCTTCTCGGTCGAGGCCGGTCATCCCAACCAGATCCGCCCCGGCAAGCGGCCTTTCTTCACACTCAATCCCGGCATTGCGCTAAAGCAGGGCAGGCCGCATCTGGTCTATGGCACCCAGGGTGCCGACGGCCAGCCGCAAACCCTCTCCGTGGTGCTGAACGGCTTGATCGATTACGGGCTGACGCCGGAGGAGGCGCTGGCTCAGCCACGCTTCCTGCTGGGGCGCACCTTTTCCGACGCGCGCGACAGCCTGAAGCTGGAAGGAGAAGGTCATGAAAGCCTTTGGCGGGCTCTCGGCCACGACGTCACCTTTCTGTCCCGCCTCTCGCCGATTTTCGGTCAGGCGGGTGTGATCCGGTTGAGGCCAGGTCACGGTGCCGAAGGCGCGCATGATCCTCGCGGCGAGGGGATCGCGCTTCGCTTGTGATGGGGTGAGGCGTTTTGCGACTCGGGGCCGTTTTCCTTCCGCGCCTGACAACCAGACGCTTGGGAAAATGTGGTTTTTCTACAGCCGAAACGTGCGCGCCTTTGCCGTAATTGCACTGCAGCATTTTCACTCTTTGCAGAAATTGCAATATTAATCATAGGGTTGTTTTCTAACCTTACGATGATGGGAAACCATGTTGTGCCGCAGCATTGGTCATGCTAGCTTCTTAACCGACAGTAAATAAATCGTCGCGTCTCGCGTTTATGAATATGAACCGATTTGATGAAGTGAAGGCGGAGCCCTGATGGATATCACCGTATTTGGTATTGGTTACGTTGGTCTGGTACAGGCTGCCGTTCTGGCTGATGTCGGGCACAATGTGATGTGCGTCGATGTGGATGCCGAGAAGGTTCAGCGCCTGAACCAGGGCATCATCCCGATTTACGAGCCGGGTCTTGAAGATCTGGTGAAGGAAAATCACGCCGCTGGCCTCATCGTTTTTACCACCGATGCAAGCGCTGCGGTTCGTCACGGCCAGATCATCATCAGCGCCGTCGGCACGCCGCCGGGCGAAGATGGCTCGGCCGACCTGAAATATGTGATTTCCGTGGCGGAAACCATCGCCAAGGAAATGGAAGAGCACAAGATCATCGTCAGCAAGTCCACGGTGCCGGTCGGCACCTGCGACATGGTGCGCAAGCGCGTCGGTGACATTCTCAAGATGCGTGGCCGTGAAGACCTGACCTTCGATGTGGTGTCCAACCCGGAATTCCTGAAGGAAGGCTCTGCCGTCGCCGACTGCATGCGCCCCGATCGCATCATTATCGGCACCCAGTCCGAACAGTCCGAGCAGGTGATGCGCGAGCTTTACGCGCCCTTCAACCGGAACCATGAAAAAATCATCGTCATGGATATCCGCAGCGCCGAATTCACCAAATATGCCGCCAACTGCATGCTGGCCACCAAGATCAGCTTCATCAACGAGATGGCGAGCCTGGCCGAGCAATTGGGCGTCGATATCGAGGAAGTGCGCAAGGGCATCGGCAGTGATCCGCGCATCGGTTATCATTTCATCTACCCCGGCGCGGGCTATGGCGGTTCGTGCTTCCCGAAGGATGTGCGCGCCCTGATCAAGACGGCAGAGGGTGTTCAGTTCGACGCCAAGATGCTGAAGGCCGTGGAAGAGCGGAACAACCAGCAGAAATTCGTGCTGTTCGACAAGGCCTACAAATATTTCAATGGCGATCTCAAGGGCAAGCGTTTCGCGCTCTGGGGCCTCGCCTTCAAGCCGAACACCGACGATATGCGCGAGGCGCCTGCCCGCATTCTCATGGAATCGCTGTGGCGTGAGGGTGCGTCCGTCAGTGCCTACGATCCGGAAGCCATGCAGGAATGCCAGGCCATTTACGGTCAGCGTAATGATCTGATGCTGTGCGGCACCAAGGAAGCAGCACTTCGCGATGCAGATGCGCTGATGATCGTGACCGAGTGGAAGAACTTCAAGGCGCCGTCCTTCGATACGATCCGCCAGTCTTTGAAGAACCCGGTGATCTTCGACGGCCGTAACCTTTATAATCCGAAGGTCGTGGCGCGCCACGGGCTGGAATATTACAGCATTGGCCGCATGGCCGCCTGATCCGTTCAGGCTTTGCCTTGTCAAAGCTTGCAGGGTTGTAAACGATAGGCTCCCGGCTTTTCAGCCGGGATCGTCTTTCTGGTTTTGATGAGTCGTGGGCAGCAAGGCTTCAACGGCATGAGGGCGATTTCGGCTGATCCTGCTTTGGAAAGCCGGAGCAAGGAGCGCAAGCAATGAAGGTTCTGTTTGCCGGCGGACATGGCTATTTCCCCGAAATCAATGGCGGGGTTGAATCCAGCACGCATCATCTTGTCGAGCAGCTTCGGGCACGGGGGCATGAGGCCTCGGTTCTGGCCTGCCTTTTCGGAGATGGTTTCTTCGGCTTTAAGGCCCGTGCCAAGCTGAAGCTGCTGCGCCAGCCCGCCGTCATGGATACCTATCCCGGCTATCCGGTCATGCGCGCCTGGTTTCCCTGGGAGGCTGCGGGTTTTGCAGCCCAGAAGATGAAGCCGGATGTGGCGGTGGTGCAGGCGCATAAATCCGTACCCATCGCCAAGGCATTGCAGGCGCACAACGTGCCGACCGTGGTCTATCTGCGAAATGTCGAGTTTCTGGATCTTGCGGGCGATCTGCGTGAAATTCCTTCTGCGCTTTACATCGCCAATTCCGAGTTTACCGCCGGTGCCTTTCACGACAAGTTCGGCATTGAGTCCATCGTCATTCCCCCGACCATAGACCCGAAGAAATATGCAACGCCGACCACCGGCGACTATGTAACCTTCATCAACCCCTTCGATGAAAAGGGGGTTGAACTTGCCTTGAAGCTTGCTGCTGCCTGCCCGGACATCCCGTTCCTCTTCGTCGAAAGCTGGAAGATGAGCGATAGCCAGCGCTCGGCGCTGGAAAAGGCGCTCTCGGGGTTGCCGAATGTGCGGCTGGAAGGGCGCACCAACGACATGAAGACGATTTACGGCCGCACCAAGGTGCTGCTCGCTCCCAGTAAATGGGAAGAGGCCTGGGGGCGTGTCGCCTCCGAGGCCCATTGCAGCGGTATTCCCGTGCTGGGGTCGCGCCGTGGCGGCCTGCCGGAAGCCATTGGCGAGGGTGGCGTGATCCTCGATTACGATCAGCCGGTGGAAGACTGGGCGAAGGCCCTTCAACGGCTGTGGAAGGATGGCGACTATTATGCCTCCATGTCGAAGGCCGCGCATGATTTCTCCCGCAGGCCTCTATTGCAGCCGGAACGGCAGTTCGAGCTGTTCATGGGCGTTCTGGAAAAAGCCGCTGGCAAGACGAGCCGGGCGCCATCGCTGGAGCCCGTGGCCGTCTGATATCCGGAAGAGAACCCGGTTTCGGTTTTCCCTGTGCAAATGTTCTAGACTATGACGTGGTGCAAACGATGCGTGTCGGCTTTGTCGTTGGTAAATTTCCTCTTCTGTCCGAGACCTTCGTGATCCATCAAATGGAAGGGCTGTTGCAGCGGGGCGCCGAGGTGGGCGTGATCTGCAACGGGCTGGCCTCGCTTGACCATATCGACGCCACCGCGGAGCCGATGGCAACGCTTTTGCACTCGGCGCGCGACTGGTGGGGTGGGTTTGCCTCGCTCAGGCCGCATCTGACAAGGTTGCCCTATTCGCTACGTGACAAGGCCTCGACGCTGATGGAAACGGCGGCTGCCTCCACGCTCAACAGTTTCGACGTGCTGCTGGCGCATTTCGGCGATAACGGCATTCGCGTCTGCCGCCACAAGAAACGCGGGCTGGTGCATCCGCCGCTGGTGACGATCTTTCACGGAGCCGATGTCGGCGTGCCGCGCAAGGAAAACCGGCTTGGCGATTATCGCGATCTCTTTCGGCTGGGGGCGCTCAACCTGCCGGTCAACGGCCATTTCCGCGAGGTGCTGATCGGGGCCGGAGCTTCACCGGACAAGGTCGAGGTTCATCATATGGGCATCGATGTCGAGCAGATCCCCTTCCGCTGGCGTGATCGCCAGGGCGATATTCTGCAACTGATCTCCGTTTGCCGGCTGGCGGAAAAGAAAGGCATCGAATTTTCGCTGCGCGCGCTCGGGCAATTGACAACGGCGCGGCCGGAGCTGGACTGGCGCTACACGATTATCGGCGATGGTCCCCTGCGCGGTGAGCTGGAGAAACTGAGTGCCGATCTCGGCATTGCCGAGAGGGTGCAGTTTCTCGGCAGCCAGCCGCACAAGGTGGTAAAGAACTGGCTGGCGCGGGCGCATGTCTTCGTCCTGCCTAGCGTGACGGCGCAAAACGGTGATGTCGAAGGCATTCCGGTGGCGCTGATGGAAGCCATGGCGGCAGGGTTGACCGTGGTCAGCACCCGCCATTCCGGAATTCCGGAGCTGATCGAGCATGGCGTTGGCGGCTTTCTCTCGCCAGAGCGGGATGTCGAGGCGCTGGCCGCCAATCTTGCCTGGATCATCGAACATCCCGGCGAATGCCGGCAGATTGCGGTGGCCGCCCGCCGCAAGATCGAAACAGATTTCAACGATACCGTGCTCAACGATCAGCTTGCCGCGAGGCTGGAAGCGATCGCGTCATCAGGGAGCCGTAAAAGAGTCCATGGAAAAAAATAGTTTCGGCAAGGTCGCCCTCAGAGGCGGCGCTGTAACGGCAGCAGCCCAGGTCATCCGCATGGTGATCCAGTTCCTGTCGGTGGTGGTGCTGGCCCGGCTGCTGGTGCCGGAAGATTTCGGCCTGATGGCCGCCGTTGGCCCGATTGCCGCTTTCGTCGGCCTGTTTCAGAATCTCGGCCTGCAACAGGCCGTCATCCAGCGCAAGGATATTACCGAGGCGCATCTCAACCAGGTCTTCTGGCTCAGTACGCTGGTGGGCATTGCCTGCACGGTGGTGATGACCGTGCTGGCGCCGCTGGTGGCGCTGTTTTATGGTGATAACCGCATGACGCTGATCACCGTTGCCACGGCCCTGCCGCTCTTTCTCGGCAGTCTGGCGGCCTTGCCGCTGGCGCTGATGAACCGGCGTCTGCAATTCGGGCAGTTGGCGATCAATGACGTGATTTCAGCCGCCGGCGGCTTTCTTATCACCGCGCTCGCCGCCTGGCTTGGCTTTGGTTACTGGTCGCTGGCCATTGGTCCGGCCTTTACGGCGGCCATTGTGCTGCTGGCCGCCTGGAAGGTCACCGGCTGGATGCCGGGCAAGCCGGTTCTGAGGGTCGAGCGCGATATTTTTACCTTCGGCGCCAATCTCACCGGCTTCAACATCGTCAACTTCTTCTCGCGCAATCTCGATAACATCCTGATCGGCAAATATTCCGGCGCCATCGAACTGGGCTATTATGACCGCGCCTATAAGCTGCTGCTCTTTCCACTGCAAAACATCACCCAGCCGCTGACACGGGTGATGATCCCGCTGATGAGCCGTATTCAGGATGACAAGCCGCGTTTCCGCGAAGTCTATATGCAGAGCAACTGGTTGCTGGCGGCCTTCACCATTCCGGGTATCGCGGCCCTTACCTGCACGGCGAAGCCCGTGGTCGGCCTGTTGTTTGGCCCGCAATGGCTGCCGGTCGCACCGATTTTTGCCTGGCTGGGGCTGGCGGGGCTGGTGCAGTCCATCGGCAGCACCACCGGCTGGATCTTCATCTGCCAGGGCAAGACGCAGGCCATGTTCCGCTGGGGCGTCTATTCCTCGCTGACAACGGTCCTGTCCTTCGTGATCGGTTTGAAATGGGGCGCCATCGGCGTTGCCGCCGCCTACGCGATCAGCGGCTATGTGCTGCGCATCCCGGTTCTGGCCTGGCTGCTGCAGCGGGTCGGGCCGGTCACCGGCATGGATTTCCTCAGCATTCAGGGATTGTTTCTGGTCTCCGCCGGTCTTGCCTGGATTGCCTATGACCGGCTGATGGCGATGGGTCTATTGCAGAACGATCTCGCCGCCATCGCCGCCGCCGTGCTTCTCAATTACGGCCTTGGACTGGTGCTGATGCTGCTTCTGCCCTCCAGCCGAAAGGTGCTGATCTCGTCGCTCGGCATGCTCAAGGGCATGGCGCGGGCAAGGGCCTGACGAAACAGCGAACCGCAATTCTTATCTGAAGTGTAAAAAATATCCCGCAAGACCCTTCGGTTTTGCGGGATACCTTTTAAAAACAACATAATATCTAAGCCTAAATCCTGATGGCCTGCTTGAGCAGCGCCGCTGCCGACATTGCGGAAGCGTGCTCTTCCAGCACGGCTTTCAGGCTGAGCGGGCGGTAATGATCGAAGTCGTTGATAAAGGTTTCGAGGCTCGCTGCGGCCTGTTCCGGCGTAACGGTATCGATTTCCAAGAGCAGGTTGTCGATGCCGATGCGCTTTGACAATTCCTTGGTCTTGAACTCATAGGCGATGGGCAAGACCGGCGTGCCGACGCAAAGCGACATGATCATCATGTGCATGCGGGTCGCCACCACGAAATCGAGATCCTTGACCTTGGCCATCAACTGCTCCGGCGTGTGGAAGCCGTCATCGACGCTGACCTCGGCTGCGACATCGGCCTCAAGCCCGGCAACGATTGCCTTGGCCGTCTTGGAATCGTCATGACCATATTCCGGCACGCCCTGGCAGGTGGAGAGAAAGACCACTTGCTTGCCGTGCTGGCGCACCAGATCCGTGACGATGCGGCGGATGGATTCGATATAGCGGTTCATGCCGTTGCCGCCACCCTTGACGAAATCCCAGTGGCGGACGGAAACCGCTACCCGCCCCGTGGGTGCCTTTGGGCCGCTTGCAAGCAGGCTTTCGATACGAGGTTGATCCGCCAGCGCAAAGACCGAATCCGCCACCACATGGCATTTCGAGGGATCGTTGACGAAATCGACGATATTGTCGCGGGAATAGGCATCGCGCAGGAGGATGAGGGGGCTCTTGTCGAAGCTGGTCTTCAGACGGCGGCGGTTTTCTTCTTTCTTGAAAGGGCCGAGCGACTGGGTGAAGAAGACCGGCGGCTTGCCGAGGATCTCGTCCAGCTCAAACTGGTTCAGCCGCTTTTCGATATTGTAGGTTTCCACAAGATAGGTGCCGCCGGTGGTCACCACCAGATCGGCCTCCTCATAGTTTCGCAGGCCTTCCTTCTCGCTGGCCGAAAGCAGGTGTCCCAAGAGCGGCGCCTTGCTGCCACCGCGCTTCAGCAGTTCGAAAATCACCCGATTATAGACCGGCTTGATCGCATCCTTGACGCTCTTCTCGGCATGGCTGTACTTGAACATCGTTTCCGACAGCAGCCGCCGGAAGCTGAGATCGGGATAGGCTTGGCGGCTATAGAGCCGGGCGGCAACTTCGGGCTGGCTGTCGAAAATATAGAAATGCAGGTTTTCGCCAAAGGCCGTCTTAAGGATGTGGCGAATGGCCAGAAGAATGGCGGCATCGCCGGTATTCAGGCAAACGGTATTTTCGACAACAACCTTCACGTGGCAGCTCTCCAAGAGTGAGGGGATAGCGGCAGACCGCCCGTCCCGATGCTGGAGCGGTTTCACGCACCGGTTCCGCCGCTCCAGCAGGCAGGCCAGCCGCAAGACCGGCATAGATGACCAGACCTTGACGTTTTGGGAAACTTATCAAGGCGCGTTCGGATGATCAACTGAATGATGCAGCGCAAAATTTCTCCTTTTGCGCTGCGATGGTGCGTTCATTCAGGCGGCACGGCTTTGGATATAAGCCCGCCAGCCGCCGAGATGGGTGATTTCCTGCGCCCCCTCGATGGCATGGGCTTCGCACAGGAAGCCGGAAACCTGGCTGCCGTCATCCAGCGTCACCTTGCCGATGCCAAGCGGTGCGGGAATGTTCTGCACGAAGCGCCCGAAGGCCTCCGGCGTCACCTTCCACACTTCCACCAGCAAGCCTTCACCGGCAAAGCCCGGCTCGCGAATCAGGCCCGGCTTTGGCGGCGTGGTGTTGGGCAGCACGAAGAGGCGGTAGTCTTTCGCCGTCCGACAGGTTTTCACCAGCCTGCCGCCGGGGCCGGTTAGTTCGTGGTTGAGCGGCATGCCGGTGAGATGCGCGCCGACCACCATGATCGGCACCAGACCGTCGTCCGGCGGGTTCACCTTCGCGTCTTCGGGAAGGGCAGCAGCCTTGTCCTTGCCCATGCCGCTTTCAGCCTTGCGGTGCAGGGCATCGGCAAAGACCGCCAGGGCATCGTCGCTGAAGCCGGGGCCGATCAGGGTGACGCCGCCGGGCAGGGCGGTATCGGATGTGAAGCCTGCGGGCACGGCAATCGCCGCAAGGCCGAAGAGATTGGCGAAATTGGTATAGCGTCCGAAATGGCTGTTTTTCACAATCGGGTCGGCCAGCATCTCATCCACCCGATAGGTGGTGGGCGCTGTGGGCAGCAACATGACATCCATACCCTGCCATGCCGCCTGGGTTTTCTGGCGCAGAGCTTCCAGCCGGTAAAGCCCCTCGAAGGCATCGACAGCGCTATAGGCCCTGGCGCCCTCGATAATGCTGCGAACGGTGGGGTCGAAATCCCCGGCATGGCCTGACAGGAAATCCTTTACGGCGGCCAGTCGTTCCGCGACCCAGGGACCGTTATAGAGAAGCTCCGCCGCTTCCCGGAACGGCGCGTAATCGAAGGGTGTGATGATGGCTCCCAGCGCTTCCGCCCGGGCGATGGCCTGGTCATAGAGCGCTTCATACCCGCTATTACCGAAAAATTCGCGCTCCTGCGGCTCGAGAACGCCGATCCGCAACCCCTCCAGCGGCAGGGAGACGGGTTTGGCCGGGCGCGAGAAGGGATCGCGCCCATCATAGCCCTCCATGACCTTGCGCACGGCAATGCCATCGCAGACGGTGCCCGCAAAGACAGTCACGACATCGACGCTGCGGCAGGCCGGAACCACGCCGACATTCGGCACCAGCCCCGGTGTCGGCTTGATGCCGACGAGATTGTTGAAGGCCGCAGGCACCCGGCCAGACCCGGCGGTATCGGTGCCGAGCGCAAAGCTGGCAAGCCCCGCCGCGACGGCCACCGCCGAACCGGAGCTGGAGCCGCCGGATACATAATCCGCATCGAAAACCGAACGCGGCGCGCCATAGGGCGAGCGGGTGCCGTTCAGCCCGGTCGCGAACTGGTCGAGATTGGTCTTGCCGATCACCAGCGCGCCTGCCGCCTTCAGCCGCGCCACGACGGTTGCGTCTTCTTCCGGCTGATAGGCAAAAGCGGGGCAGGCTGCCGTGGTCGGCAGGCCCGCCACGTCGATATTGTCCTTGACCGCAAAGGGTATGCCCCAGAGCGGCAGGCTGTTCGGCTGCGGTGCCCGCTCCATCAGTGCACGGGCGCTGGCGCTGAGGTCGTCATCGGCCACCGGCGTGATGAAAATCGCCGGATCGCTGGATGCCTTGCGGCGGGCGATGATCTCTTCCGCAAGGTCAAGCGGTGTTGCTCCCCTGGAATAGGCCGAGCGTAGGGCGGTAAAGTCTAGAAAGGCGGGAAACATCAGATATTCTCCAGAATGGCGACGACATCGCCTGCTTTTACGGTACGGCCGGGGCTGGCGCGCCATTCGCGCAAGCGGCCTTTGGCGTGGGCGTGGATGGTCACCTCCATCTTCATGGATTCGACGATGGCAATCGGGTCTCCCGGCTCAACCGTCTGGCCGTCTTCCGCCAGCAATTTCCACATATTGCCGGGCACCGCACTTTCGACGCCGAAGCAGCCGGGCGGCACATCGCCAGCAAGGCCTGGGCCTGCGCTCTCATCCACCTGGAACGTATCGAGCCCCTGATCCTTCCAGCGTTGGCGTTCAGCCTCGAAGGAGGCCTGCTGCTGGCGCTTGAAGGCGGCAATGCCACTGGCATTGGCGGCAAGCTCCGCTTCATAGGCGGCATAGGACAGCGTGCCGTCTTCGATGCGGATGGGATAGGCGCCGTGCGGAAAGGCCTCGCGCGCCTCGGTTAGTTCCGCATGGCTGACGGGGAAGAAACGGATGCGGTCGAAGAAATCCAGAAGCCACGGCCGGGTGAAGACCGGCGTTCTGCGCCAGCTGTTCCACACCTGGATGGTGCGCCCGAACAATTGATAACCGCCCGGTCCCTCCATGCCATAGATGCACATATAGGCGCCGCCGATGCCGACGGCATTTTCCGGCGTCCAGGTGCGGGCGGGGTTGTATTTCGTCGTCACCAGCCGGTGGCGCGGATCGAGCGGGGTGGCAACCGGCGCGCCGAGATAGACATCCCCCAGACCCATAACCAGATAGCTGGCATCGAAAATCGTCTGCTTCACCGCCTCTTCATCGGCAAGACCGTTGATGCGGCGGATGAATTCGATATTCGACGGGCACCAGGGCGCGTTTGGCCGCACAAGTTCCTGGTATTTGCGCATGGCAAGCTCTGCCTGCGGATCGTTCCAGGAGAGCGGCAGATAGACGGTGCGGCTCGGCACGGTCACATCGCGCATATCCGGCAGGCTTGCCTCGATCTCCCGCAACTGGCCGATGAGACGCTGGCGCGGCAGGCTTGCCCCGTCATAATGGATCTGCAGCGAGCGGATGCCGGGGGTCAGGTCGATCAGGCCGGGCAGCTTTGCCGCCTGAACAGCCTGCATCAACAGGTGGATGCGCAGCCGCAAGCCTATATCCAGCTGCATATCGCCATATTCGACCAGCAGATTATTATCGCCCTGGCGGCGGTAGGTGACGGAGACGGGGCCGGAATGGTCCGCTCCAATGATCGGTGAGCCGGTTTCAGCCGGAAGGCGTTTGACGACCGGACCGGCGAGCAGATCCCCATCCCGCGCCACGGGATGAAAGCGGATTTTATCCCCCGGCTTGAATTGTCCCATCTTCCACTGCTCATCCGCCGCGATCACCGCCGGGCAGACGAAGCCGCCGAGGCTGGGGCCATCGGGGCCGAGAATGATCGGCATATCGCCGGTAAAGTCGATGGCGCCGATGGCATAGGCATTGTCATGCAGGTTGGAGGGGTGAAGCCCTGCCTCGCCGCCATCGCTGCGCGCCCATTTCGGCGCGGGGCCGATCAGCCGCACGCCGGTGCGGGCGCTGTTGAAATGCACCTCGTAATCGGTGGAGAACAGGGTTTCGATGTCCTCGTCCTGAAAGAAATCCGGTGCCCCATGCGGGCCGTAGATCACGCCCACCTGCCAGTGGCGGGTGAGGGCGGCGGGTTCGCTGGCCGGTTTCGGCGCGCGCTGTGGCTGACGCGCCAGCCGCAGCACGTGACCGGCCTTCAGCGTGCCGGTGGCATGGCCGCCGAACTGGCCAAGCCCGAAAGTGGCGCGGGAGCCGAGCACGACGGGGGCGGCAAAGCCGCCGGAGACCGCCAGATAGGCGCGCTGGCCCGCCCCCTCGATCGTGCCGATGGCAAGCGTTTGCCCGGCCTTGACCGCAATGGCGGTGTCATGGGCAATGGCCATGCCATCCAGTGTCATCGGCATGACCGCGCCCGCCAGCGCCACGGTGACATCCGACAAGAATTTCAGGATCGGCCCGGCGACCGTCAGTTCCAGCGCCGCCGTCTCATCGGCATTGCCCACCAGCCGGTTGGCGTGGCGGAAGGAGCGCTCATCCATCGGCCCGCTCGGCGGCACGCCGACATGCCAGAGACCAAGCCGTCCCGGCAGTTCCTGCAGGCTGGATTGCGCACCCGGAGCAATCACCTCGACCACGTCGGGCACGAAGCTGAACTCCTTGAGCGCCGTGGTGGCGACATCTGCACTCCGGAACAGATCGGAAGCGGCAATGGCTTTCAGATAATCGAGATTGGTTTCGATGCCTGAGATGGAAGACCCTTCCAGCGCCTGCTGCATGGCCTCGATGGCCGTTTCCCGGCTTCCGCCGGACACGATGACCTTGGCCAGCATCGGATCATAGAAGGGGGTGACCTCAGTGCCGGTCTCGATCCAGCCATCGACGCGCACGCCTTCCGGGAAGGCAACCTCCGTCAGCAGCCCGGCGCTGGGGCGGAAATCCGCATGTGGCATTTCCGCATAGATACGGGCCTCGATGGCAGCCCCCCTTGGCGTCAGCGTCTCCTTGCCAGTCAGCACATCCTCGCCTGCCGCCTGCCGGATCATCCATTCGACGAGATCGATGCCGAACACCTCTTCCGTCACGGGGTGCTCGACCTGAAGCCGTGTGTTGACCTCCAGGAAATAGAATTCCTGCCGGGCCGGATCGTAGATGAATTCCACCGTGCCCGCAGATCGGTAGTTGACCGATTGCCCCAGCGATATCGCCGCCGCATGCAGACGCTGGCGCACGTCGTCGCTGAGGCCCGGTGCCGGGGTTTCCTCGATGACCTTCTGATTGCGCCGTTGCAGAGAACAATCCCGTTCGCCAAGCGCGATCACCCGGCCCTTGCCATCGCCGAAGATCTGCACCTCCACATGGCGCGCCTTGGCGACGAAACGTTCGAGATAGACGCGCGCATCGCCAAAACTGGCCTTGGCGGTGCGCTGTACGCTGTCGAAGGCGGCCTTGAGTGCCGCAGGATCGGCGCAGAGTTGCATGCCGATGCCGCCGCCTCCGGCAGTGGATTTCAGCATCACGGGATAGCCGATCCGTTCGGCCTCGCTCAAGGCCTCCTCGGCGCTGTCCAGCAAGGCGCTGCCGGGCAGAAGCGGCACGCCGCTTTTTTCCGCCAGCTCCCGGGCCGTGTGCTTCAACCCAAAAGCCGCAATATTGGCAGGCGTCGGGCCAATGAAGGCAATGCCTTCCTGTTCCAGCCGTTCGGCAAAACCGATATTTTCCGAGAGAAAACCATAGCCCGGATGCACGGCCTCAGCCCCGGTCGCCTTGCAGGCGGCAATGACGGCCTCGATATTGAGATAGCTTTCAGCCGCCGGGGCAGGCCCCAGCCGCACCGCCTCATCGGCCAGTTGCACGGCCTTGGCAAAGCGGTCGGCATCGGAATGGACGGCAACGGAGGCAATGCCCATCTTGGCAAGCGTACGGATGATCCGGACGGCGATTTCGCCCCGGTTGGCAATCAGAACCTTCTTGAACATCGCTCAGGCCTCATCATCCCAGACCATGACGCGCACCGGCGTCGGGTCGAACCCGTTGCAGGGATTGTTGATCTGCGGGCAATTGGAAATCACCAGCAGCACATCCATCTCGGCCTTCAACTCGACGAAATCGCCGGGCGCGGAAATGCCGTCGACAATGGTCATTTCGCCTGAGGGTTCGATCGGCACATTCATGAAGAAATTGATGTTCGGCACCACATCGCGCTTGCTCATGCCGTGTTTAGAAACCTCGATGACGAAGTTTTCCCGGCAGGCATGCAGATATTTTGTGCCATGGCCGAACCGCACCGTGTTGCTCTCGCAGGAGCAGGCGCCTGCCGCGGTATCGTGGCGGCCGCAGCTATCGGCGGTCATGGTCAGCATGACCCGGCCTTCGTTGGAGATGATCTTCGTGCCGGTGGAGATGTAAGCGGCACCCTGTTCACGCATCGTATCCTGGTTTGAATAGCGCTCTGAAAAATCCTCGGCATTGTAGAAGAGCGTATCGATGGCCTGCTGGCCATAGCTGTCTTCAATGCGCAGGATCTGGCCCTTTTTCACGACGGTGGAGAAGGGCGCTTCCGCCGGGATGAAATGGTCCTGCACGGCATTGTCCAGCGAGCGTGTGGGGGAGGTGGCTTTGAATTCGGTCATTGCTTTTCTCCCTCAGAGCGCTGCGAAGGCGTTGTTTTCAAAGCCACGAACGGCTTCGGCGGTGGCGGTGCGGCAGAGGTCGTCCGTTGCGGGTTCGCTCGCCGCGATGCGTGTGATCGTCACCGGATGGGGCGCATAGGAGGTATTGGGGTCGAGCGGATGCGGGCAGTTGGAAAAGCCGACGATCATGTCCATCTCGGCACGCAGATCGACGTAATCGCCGTCATTCAAAAGCTCTCGCCTCCACTGGAAGCGGCCTTCGGCATCGACCCTGACGGGGGCAAACAGAGCGAGCGCTGCCGGAATATCGCGCTTGGAAAGCCCTGCCTTCGTCGCCATCAGCACGAAATTATCGCGGCTGTTGCGGGTGGCGGCGCTGTTGGAGCCTGCATATTTGCGGGCATTGGAGGCAGCGGTGGAGCCGCCCATCAGGCAATCATGCGCGCCGCTGCTGTCTTCGGTGATCGAGAACATGACTTTGCCCATGTCGGAAAAGATGACCCGGCCTTTGCCAAGGCCGGTGGTCCACTGCATTTTTACCGTATCCGGCAGGTTCAGCCGCTCGACGGGATCAGCAGCATTCCAGGCGATCAGCGAGACCGTGGAGAAACCGTGGGTGAGGTGAACGCGCAGCGTTTCCAGCGCCTTGACCCGCGTTGACCAATACCAGCCACCGGGGATGACCTCCTGATGAACCACGGTCTTTTCGTCGAGATCGGGCGCGGGCAGGGCGCTTTGGCCCGGAAGCGCCTTGGGCGCGAAATTGAGCCCGTTTTTCTGATGTTCCTCATAGCGCGCCCTGTTGGCGGCGATTTCTTCGGCAGAGCGTCGGATATGCATGTCTCTCTCCTATCGACGATGTGCCGGGTCGTCCCGGTGAAGCCCGTCTGGATTGACCGGGCCGTCCCGGTCTGGGCGAAAAATGGAAGCGGTTCCGGCCTGCCGTGGCGGCCAGATGGAAATGTCCTTGGTAATGGTGGCGCCGTAGCGCAGCTTTTCCTCCGGCCGGTCACGCGGCCGCTCAAACGCGACGACGCGGGTGGCCAGCGTGAAGGCTTCCCGCATGTCATGCGTCACCATCACCACGGTCATCGGGTTTTCATGCCAGAGCTTTTTCATCAACTGGTGGATCTCAGCGCGGATGCCGGGATCAAGCGCCCCGAACGGCTCATCCAGCAGCAGCACTTTCGGCTTCATCATCAGTGCCTGCGCCAGCGCCAGGCGCTGCTGCATGCCGCCGGAAAGCTGGGCGGGATATTTGCCCTCCGAGCCCGAAAGGCCGACGGCGGCAATCATCGCCTCGGCCTCTTCCCGCGCCTGCCTGCGTGCGGCCCCGAAGAGTTTTGCGGAAATGCGCGCCTCTGTCAGTTCCTTGCCCAGCAGCACATTGCCGAGCACGGTCAAATGCGGGAACACGGAGTAGCGCTGGAAGACCACGCCGCGATCCGGCCCGGGTTCGGGTGGCAGTGGCTGTCCGTCAAGGAGGATTACTCCCCGCGTTGGCTGCTCCTGCCCGAGCAACATGCGCAAAAACGTGCTCTTGCCGCAGCCGGAGGGGCCGACCAGGGCGACGAAACCGCGCGGCTCGATGGTCAGCGAGACGTTTTCCAGCACGATCTGGTCGCCATATTCCTTCCAGACCTTGTCGATGACGATGCCGCTCATCAATGCGCCTCCAGATTGGACCAGGGAAACAGCGCAATCCGCAGCCGGTCGAGCAGAGTATCGGTCAGCACGGCAATCAGCGTGATCCAAGCGACATAGGGAAAGATCACGTCCATGGAGAGATAGCGGCGCACCAGAAAGATGCGGTAGCCGAGACCGCTATCGGACGAAATCGCCTCCGCCGCGATCAGGAACAGGAAGGCCGGGCCAAGCTGCAGGCGAAGGGCCGTTATCAGGCGCGGCAGGATTTGCGGCAGCACCACCCGAAGCGCAATCTGCCACGAGGAGCCGCCCAATGTCTCGGCCTTGATGATCTGCTCGCGCGGCAGTTCCATGGCTTTCAGCGCCAGATCGCGGATCATGATCGGGGCGACGCCGATGACGATCAGCGTGATCTTCGAGGCCTCGCCCAGCCCCATGACGATGAAGAGAATGGGCAAGAGCGCCAGCGGCGGCACCATGGAAATGGCGGCAATAAAGGGTGCGAGCAGCGCCCGCACATAGGGAAAGAGGCCAATCACCAGGCCAAGCAAAAGGGCGATGGCGGTGGAGATTCCAAGGCCTGAAAACAGCCGGATCAGGCTGGCCCAGGTGTCGGCCCAGAGAATGTAATCGCCGGTGCGCGGATCGGCGATGAAGGCCATGCGATTGATGGCATCGGCGAAGGAGGCAAAGCCCGGCAGCAATTTGTCATTGGCATTGTCCGCAAGCCGCGCCGCCGACCCCGCCGCATAGGCGACGAGGACTGCTGCAAAGGGCAGGAAGGCCAGCGCCAGCCGGGCGCCATTGCCGGGTTTCCGGTTGATCAACCGCATGGCAATCTCCGTTGTTTGCATCTGATGGAAGGCACCGGGAGGTACTCCCTTCCGGAGCGGTGGCGATCAGAGGCCCTTGGCGGTGGCGTCCATATAGGTGGTGGTGAAGCGGAACTTCACATTGCCCTTGTCGCCCAGCACCTTGCCATCCGGCATTTCGATGCCGATCACGTCGGCAGACGGCGCGCCATTGCCGAGCAGGCCTTTCTCGAACAGGAAGTTGCGCACCAGATCCATGGTTTTCGGGAGATTGGCAGAAGCCGTGAAGGCACTGGCGTCAGCAGGCTTGTCGAACAATTTGGTCACCGCAAGCTGGCTGTCGAAGCCCTTGAGATCGGTGCCGGAGGCCTTGCCCATCTCCTCGCGGGCAGCCTTGCCTTCCGCCGTGTCCTTCATCATCAGCGCCGTGGTCTCGTACCAGATCCCGGCGAGTGCCTTGCCGAAATCGGGATTGTCCTTCAGCACGGCGGTATTGGCCACCATCAGGTCGATGATTTCGCCGGGAATTTGCGAACTGTCGAACACCTTTTTGGCGCTCGGCTCCTCCAGAATGGTCGAGACGAGCGGGTTCCAGGTGACGACGGATGTCACGTCATCGGTCTTGTAGGCGGCAACCATGTCGGCATCCGACGTGTTGACGACGGTGACGTCTTTTTCCGTCATCTTCACACTGTCCAGCGCGCGTGCCAGCAGATAATGCGATACGGAAAACTGGACGAGATTGACCTTCTGGCCCTTGATATCGGCAAGCTTGTCCTTGTCCTTCAGGATGACGGCGTCATTGCCGTTGGAGAAGTCACCGACGATCACGGCTGTCGTATCGACACCCCCGGCGGCGGGGATGGAAAGCCCGTCCATATTGGTCAGCGTCACCGCATCATAGGCGCCAGCGGTGTACTGGTTCATGGATTCCACATAGTCGTTGAACTGGGTGACCTCGATCTTGAGCCCGTATTTATCGGCCCATTTCTTGACGATGCCGTGATCGCTCGCATAGCCCCAGGGCATCCAGCCCGCATAGATCGACCAGGCGACCTTGAAGTCCTTCTTCGGCGCGGCTTCAGCCGTGGTGAGGCCGCCAAGCGCAAGTGCTGCGGAAAGGGCGGAGACGGAAAGAAGTTGAGATAGAAGGCGCATGCATTTCCCCTTTTGCTTTTCAAAAAGGGATCGGCAAAGACCAACGCCGCCAATCCCTTGGCTAACGAGGTCTCCCGGGCTTTTGTCCCGCCGTGCATCCGGCGCGATGTCTCCCACGCCGGTGGCTGCTCTCGGACCAGCCGCGCATTGCTGCGCCGGAACCCTAGCGGCCAAACTCGACAATCAAGGAAAGCAAGGCCCGTGCCAGATGGAGAATTCCATTGTTTCGAGGTGGCTCTTTATTGTTTCCAATCATGTCTGCCGGGTTTTTATGCGTTTGCGCCTAAATCTTATGCGGCGCTTCTCTGGCGGTGCAGCAATCCGTATTCAGGCTGCGGCGTTCTTTGTGTCTGGGGTCGAAGCGTTAATGTATAGCGGCTAAATCATGAATGAAATCGTGTGGTTGCGTATCATTTTCGCCGGTGGTGTCGCGTTTTGCGGCTTACGCTGGTGCATTTAACGGCCCATTAACGGCCTTGCCCCCGGATGCGGATTAGGGCTTGGGTACGACTTGGGCTTGTGCTATGCAACATATCGCAGACAGTATGAGGGTTCGCAGGGACGAAAAATACTGTCTCACTGTTTTTAGTATTTCTGAACATTTGGTTTTATTGAAATTACAATCTCTGCTAGAATTTTAAATGCCCTTCTTGTTAGTGATAATTATAACTGTTATTTAGTCATCTGTATCGCTAAGAGACGCGTTGCATTCCATTCGCTTTTTAAAACGGAGTGCCTTTATGTATATTGATGTTCATTCTAACGATGTTTTTGATCAATTTACCCAGCGTATCAGCAACTCGAAAACCGTCGCGGAGCTGAAAGCGCTCCTGGAAGAAACGGTGCAAAATCTCGGCTATCGGTATTTTGCCTATCATATTATCCAGCATTCCGCGCTGTACGAGGGTGGTTCGGCGCGGCAGATGTATGGGATCTTCGGCTATCCGGAACAGTGGGTGTCGCATTATGCGTCCCGCAATTATGTCAACCATGACCCGGTCGTGGAATATGGCCTGGGCCGCAAGACGCCGTTCCGCTGGTCTCATGCCATCGATATCGAGAACCTTCCGGCCAAGCAGCAGCAGGTCATGAAGGAAGCGGCGGATGCGGGCGTTCGCGATGGTTTGACCATTCCGCTGATGTCCAAGCATGGGGAAGTGGCCATGCTGACGGTGATCCCGCACAAGGGCGCACCGGAGCCACGCCGCAGCCGGCGGGAAGACCATCTTCTGCACATTCTGGCGCAATTCTTCCATGTTCATGCCCTGCGTATCGTCATGGAAGAGCATCTTGTCGGGAATTTCGGTCGCCGCCGGTCGTTCCTGTCGGCCCGCGAGCGGGAAACGACGCTGTGGGTTTCACGCGGCAAATCCTCCTGGGAAATCGCGCAGATCCTCGGCATCTCGGAAAAATCCGTAGAATTCTACATGGAATCCGTGAAGAAGAAGCTGGAAGCGGTCAATCGCACGCAGGCCGTGGTCAAGGCCATCCTGCTTGGGCTGATCGATGGGGAAAATCCTCTGCCCGCCGTCCGCTCCAAGGCGTCGGCACGTTCGTCGGGCCTGCGCATGTCCGGCATGGTAGCCGCGCCCACCTGATACGGCTCCTGCAAGCAGGGTTTGGTCTTGCCTACATCTGTAGTGGCGAGGGCATTCTTGCGGGCCGCTTTTCCATCACCTTCTGCCGCCTTTCTCCCGGGCGGCGGACGGTGTACACCGCGTGATGCGGTGAAGGGAAAGCGAGCATGCCGAAAGAAACGCATCAGGACGAGACCTCTCCAGATCAGGCCGAGGGCGCCGAGAGGCTGGCCAGAATGCTGACCTGGGCGCGCAATTCCGCAGCCTACAGGCTGTCCCGGCGCATGCTGAGCGAGCAGCAGTTGAAAGATCAGATCATTCGCAAGGCCAGGCAGAAATTCGAGGCGGTGACGCCGGAAGAATGCGAGGCCCTTGCCGATGCAGCCATTGCCTTCGGGCGCGATATGGGCGCGCTTGACGATGTTGCCTATGCCGAAGCGCGGACACGATCCGCGGGGCGGCAGGGAAAGTCCCGCCGGGCGATTGCTCATGCCCTGCGGGCCAAGGGGGTGGAGGCGGCCATTGCCGATCAGGCCCTGGAAGAGGCCGATGACCTGCGCGCGGCGGTGATACTCGCCCGCAAGCGCGGTTATGGCCCCTTCGGGCGTCATGGTCTGGAGGAGGACCAACGAGCCAGGCATATGGCCGCCTTTGCCCGAAATGGCTTCGGCTATGATCTGGCCCGGCGCGTTGTGTCGATGACACTGGAAGAGGCTGAAGAGCTTCTGGCCGACAAGGGCTTTTCAGCTTTTTCCTGACTAAAGCCCGTTGCGGCTTATCAGCCTCATGCAACGTGCTTTACATTCTTGTTTTAACGCATGTCGTTCTCGCAAAACCGCTGCACACTTTTGCGCGACATGC
>NZ_JAUSWH010000020.1 GCF_030815125.1 Allorhizobium paknamense | reverse complement strand
GACAAGGCCTCAGGGCCTTGCCTTGCGCTTGTTCGCGGCCATTCAATCCCATCCCGTTCAACAGAACACCCATCCTGATTGAGTTTTGACCCTAGCACAAGCCACAGCTTTTACGCGAATACACTAAAATTATAACATCAATGGTTTCAGGCGTCTGTCAACGGGAATTGCGTCATGGCGTGAACGCTCCGGGAAGATCGTGAACAGCGCCGCCTTACAGAAGCGACTTCAGCTCATCGAGCTTGTCGTTGACCAGCCAGCCATAATAATTTTCTTCCGGCCAGGCATTGCCACCGCCAGCATTGCGCCGGGCCAAAGCTCTGGCGCGTCCGGTCGAATTTCCGACATTGAACAGCGTGGCCGTCAGGCCCGGATTTTTCGAAATGTCCACACCGGCGATCTCCTTGTAGTCGTCGATGGAGCGGCGAATGATGGCGGCCATGTAGGATAGCGAGATATCCGGATCCATGATCGCCTTGTAGACGCTGCCGGCATCCTTTTCATCGAGCTTCGGATAGCCCGAGGTTTCATGCACCATATCGGTCAGCATCAGCGCAGTCAGCGGGTTGATCTGGCCCAGTCCGAAGGTTTGACCGGCATAAAAGGGCTGGAAGAAGACGGCGCTGAAGCGATTATCGGGATATTTTCGGCCATCGACCTTCTTGCCGCGAAAATCATCTTCCCAGACATTTTCCCGGCAGCTCCACAGGCGATAGCTGTCGCTGAACTTGTTGCAGTCGGCAAATTGCGGACGGGCGACGAAATCGTCGATCGCCTCGCCATCATAAGCGAAGCGGAAGGAATGACCGGCATAGGATGCCGCCTTCACATAGTAAGTCTGCAACGTGTCATAGGCATCGACGTTATAGGTATGCTCGCCCACCAGCGCCCCGATCATGTGAATGGGGTCGATGCCGTATTGGCCGGACGTTTTCTTGATCTTGGCGATCAACTGCTTGTCGCGCGACAGGAGATCGCGGATCTTTTCATATTTGGCATCAAAAGTGCTTTTGGTTTCCCGCGTGCGCTGCTTGGACGCGCCGGGAATGGCGGGCTGCTCGGCATTGCGGTTGCCGGGCGGTACCACCCGGATATCGGCAGCGAGGGCTGAGCCCGCGCAGGCAGCGGAAACGAAAACGGCCAGAATGAAGCGACGCAGCATGCCTAATCCTTGAAGGTGCCCAGCCCGACCGGCGGAAAACGCAAATTCCTGCCAGCCGAGACAGCGGCCCTCTTATCGAAGAAAGTCGAGTGCGTCGACTCCTGCCGCCCTTCATGGCCGAGTTAAGGCGGAAAAACACCGCCTTAACTCATTTTTTAGAGCATAATCCGACCGGAGTGAAACGAGGATCGACAAGATTATGCTTCAAAAATAAAATGTTAGAGCGACGATCTGATTCAATCAGATCGAAAAGCGCTCTAACAAATCATCCTCCTACAGGATGTAGCGCGAGAGGTCCGCATCGGCGGCAATCTCGCCGACATGCTCATGGACATAGGCCGAATCAATCGTCACCTTCGCCCCGCCGCGATCCGGCGCATTGAAGGAAATCTCGTCCAGCACCCGCTCCATCACGGTTTGCAGGCGGCGGGCTCCGATATTCTCGACAGAAGAATTGAGCTTGACCGCCACATCGGCCAGCGCGTCGATGGCGTCCTCGGTGAAGTCCAGATCCAGCGCTTCCGTTGCCATCAGCGCCCTGTACTGGCGAATGAGGCTGGCTTCGGTTTCTGTCAGAATGCGGCGGAAATCCTCCTTGGAGAGCGGCTTCAATTCCACGCGGATCGGCAGACGGCCCTGAAGCTCCGGCAGAAGATCGGAAGGCTTGGCGACATGGAATGCGCCGGAGGCAATGAAGAGAATATGGTCGGTCTTCACCGGCCCGTATTTCGTCGCCACCGTCGTCCCCTCCACCAGCGGCAGCAGGTCGCGCTGCACGCCTTCGCGGGAAACGCCTGCCCCCAGCCCGCCATCGCGCGCGGCGATCTTGTCGATCTCGTCCAGAAAGACGATGCCGTCATTTTCGACCGAACGCACGGCCTCACGCTGGATGACCTCGTTGTCGATCAGTTTGTCGGATTCGTCGCGGATCAGGTCGTCATAGGAGGCTTTCACCGTGGTGCGCACCTTCTTGGTGCGCCCGCCCATGGCCTTGCCGAACATGTCGGAGAGGTTGAGAATGCCGACATTGGCTCCCGGCATGCCAGGAATTTCAAAGCCGGACATGCCATTGCCGCTATCGGCCACTTCAATCTCGATTTCCTTGTCGTCCATTTCACCGGCGCGCAGCTTCTTGCGAAAACTGTCGCGGGTGGCGGGAGAGGCCGTCGCGCCGACCAGCGCATCCAGCACGCGCTCTTCGGCACCGGCATGGGCCTTGGCCTGCACCTCCTGCCGCTTCTTTTCGCGCACCAGGCCGATGCCCACTTCCACGAGATCGCGGATGATCTGCTCGACATCACGGCCGACATAGCCGACCTCGGTGAATTTGGTGGCTTCCACCTTGATAAAGGGCGCGCCCGCCAGCTTGGCGAGACGGCGGGAGATTTCCGTCTTGCCGACGCCGGTCGGGCCGATCATCAGGATGTTCTTCGGCATCACCTCGTCACGCAGGCTTTCATCCAGCTGCTGGCGGCGCCAGCGGTTACGCAGCGCAATCGCCACGGCGCGCTTGGCGTCATTCTGGCCGATGATGTAGCGGTCCAGTTCCGAAACGATTTCGCGGGGAGAAAAAGTCGTCATAGGGAATATGTCCTGGGAGAAAGAAAGGGGTCAGGCGTCGGCATCGAGCGTTTCGACGAGGACGCTGTGATTGGTGTAGACGCAGATGTCACCGGCGATTTTCATCGCCTTGCGGGCAATCTCTTCCGCAGATTGATCGGTATCCATCAGCGCAAGCGCCGCCGCGAGAGCATAATTGCCGCCGGAACCGATGGCGATGGTGCCATGTTCGGGTTCCAGCACGTCGCCATTGCCGGTGATGGCCAGCGTCACGGTCTTGTCGGCCACCAGCATCATGGCTTCGAGATTGCGCAGATATTTGTCGGTGCGCCAGTCCTTGGCGAGTTCGACGGCGGCGCGCATCAATTGGCCGGGATATTGCTCCAGCTTGCGCTCCAACCGCTCCAGCAGCGTGAAGGCATCCGCCGTTGCACCGGCAAAACCGGCAATAACCTCGCCCTTGCCGATACGGCGCACCTTGCGGGCATTGCCCTTCATCACCGTCTGGCCAAGGCTCACCTGCCCGTCACCGGCGATCACCACCTTGCCGCCCTTGCGGACCGTGATGATGGTCGTGCCGTGCATGGTTCCATAGGGATTGTGTTCGCTCATGATCCGTCCATTCGTTGCGGAGCCCGAGGCACAGACGATGGGCTCCTCCTGTTGGCTCCTATGTAAGTGGCCTTGGCACAAATGCAAACGCGGCGCGCCCTCACAAGGATTGCTGGATATTTGCCGGTGCGCCTGATAAGGAGCAGCAGACCTTGCAAGGAGTAGACGATGGCTGAAAGCCGCACAGCAAATGTTGTCCGCAAGACCAACGAGACCTCGGTTTCCGTCTCCGTCCATCTCGACGGCACCGGTACCTCGAAGATCTCGACCGGCGTGGGCTTTTTCGACCATATGCTGGAGCAGCTTTCCCGACATTCCCTGATCGACATGGAAATCGACGTGAAGGGCGATCTGCATATCGATGACCACCACACGGTGGAAGACACCGGCATTGCCATCGGTCAGGCCATTTCGAAGGCGCTTGGAGAGCGGCGCGGCATCATGCGCTATGCCTCGCTCGACCTTGCCATGGACGAAACCATGACCAAGGCCGCCGTCGATGTGTCGGGCCGTCCCTTCCTCGTCTGGAACGTCACGTTCTCAGCGCCGAAAATCGGGACATTCGATACCGAACTGGTGCGGGAATTCTTCCAGGCACTGGCGCAGAATGCCGGGATCACGCTGCATATTCTCAACCACTATGGCGCAAACAACCACCATATCGCCGAAACCTGCTTCAAGGCGGTGGCACGGGTGCTGCGCACGGCGCTGGAAATCGATCCGCGCCAGGCTGGCCGCATCCCCTCCACCAAGGGTACTCTTTGAGAGTTGAGACGACCATGCGTGTAGCAATTATCGACTATGGCTCGGGCAATCTGCGCTCCGCCACCAAAGCCTTCGAGCGCGCCGCCCGGGAACTGGGCCTCGATGCCGAAATCGACCTGACCGACAAGGCCGAGCGCGTCGCCTCCGCCGACCGCATCGTGCTGCCGGGTGTCGGCGCCTATGCCGATTGTAAGCGCGGCCTGGACTCCGTGCCCGGTATGCAGGACGCTTTGAGCGAAGCGGTCACCACCAAGGGCCGCCCCTTCCTCGGCATCTGCGTCGGCATGCAGCTCATGTCCTCTCGCGGGCTGGAAAAGACGGTGACGCAGGGGCTTGGGTGGATTGCCGGCGATGTGACGGAAATGACGCCCGCCGATCCCACGCTGAAGATCCCGCAGATCGGCTGGAACACGCTCGCCCTGCACCAGCCTCACCCGCTGTTTGACGGCATCCCCACCGGCCCTGACGGACTGCACGCCTATTTCGTGCATTCCTACCATCTGGCCGCTCAAAAGCCGGAAGAGGTGATCGCCACCACCGATTACGGCGGCGCCATGACTGCTTTTGTCGGACGGGACAATATGGCGGGCGCGCAATTCCACCCGGAGAAGAGCCAGACCCTCGGCCTGCGCCTCATCAGCAATTTCCTGCGCTGGGCGCCCTGATTTTACGGACCATTCCCATGATTCTTTTTCCGGCTATCGATCTGAAAGACGGCCAGTGCGTTCGCCTCAAGCTTGGCGATATGGACCAGGCCACTGTCTATAATCCAGACCCCGCCGCCCAGGCCAAAGCCTTTGAAGATCAGGGCTTCGAATGGCTGCATGTGGTGGATCTCAACGGCGCCTTCGCCGGTGAAAGCGTCAATGGCGCGGCGGTGGATGCCATTTTGAAGGCCACGAAGAACCCGGTGCAGCTCGGCGGTGGCATCCGCACGCTGGCGCATATCGAAAGCTGGCTGAGGCGCGGGCTTTCCCGCGTCATTCTCGGCACCGTGGCGGTGCGCGATCCGGCGCTGGTCATCGAGGCCTGCAAGCTGTTTCCCGGCAAGGTCGCCGTCGGCATCGATGCCAAGGGCGGCAAGGTGGCCGTGGAAGGCTGGGCGGAAGCCTCGGAGCTGGGCGTGATCGAACTTGCGAAGAAATTCGAAGGCGCAGGCGTTGCCGCCATCATCTACACCGATATCGACCGTGACGGCATTCTGACCGGGATCAACTGGGAGAACACGCTGGAACTAGCAGCAGCCGTTTCCATTCCGGTGATCGCCTCCGGAGGTCTCGCGTCCATACGGGATATTCACCGGATGCTGCAGCCGGATGCTCGCAAGCTGGAAGGTGCGATTTCCGGCCGCGCTCTGTATGATGGCCGCATTGACCCGAAAGAGGCCCTGGCGCTGATCAAGGAAGCCGCGCAATGAGTTTGAAGGCACGCATTATCCCGTGTTTGGACGTTAAGGATGGCCGCGTGGTCAAGGGCGTCAATTTCGTTGATCTCATCGATGCCGGCGATCCCGTAGAGGCCGCGAAGGCCTATGATGCCGCCGGGGCAGACGAGCTTTGCTTTCTCGACATCACTGCCTCCTCCGATAATCGCGATACGATTTTCGACGTGGTGGCCCGCACCGCGGACCATTGCTTCATGCCGGTCACGGTGGGTGGCGGCGTGCGTGCCGTCTCCGATATCCGCAAGCTGCTGCTCTGCGGGGCAGACAAGGTCTCGATCAACTCCGCTGCCGTGAAGAACCCGGATTTCGTGGCCGAGGCCGCGGACAAGTTCGGCAACCAGTGCATCGTCGTCTCCATCGACGCCAAGAAGGTATCGGGCCAAGGAGAAACGGAGCGCTGGGAAATTTTCACCCATGGCGGCCGCCAGCCCACAGGCATCGATGCGGTGGATTTCGCCATTCGCATGGTGGAGCGCGGCGCGGGCGAGCTGCTTGTCACTTCGATGGACCGCGACGGCACCAAGAGCGGCTACGACCTGAAGCTGACCCGCACCATCGCCGATGCCGTGCGTGTGCCGGTGATTGCCTCAGGTGGCGTCGGCACGCTGGATCATCTGGTGGATGGCGTGAAGGAAGGCCATGCCACGGCGGTTCTCGCCGCGTCCATCTTCCACTTCGGCACCTATTCGATTGGCGAAGCCAAGGCCTATATGGCCGGACATGGCATTGCCATGCGGCAGGATCAGGCGTGAGGGCGGCAGGATGAGCACATTCACGCTGAGCGATCTCGAACGGATCGTCGCCACCCGCGCCAAGGCCGCGCCGGAAGAAAGCTGGACGGCAAAGCTCGTCGCCGCCGGGCAGGACAAGGCCGCCAAGAAACTGGGCGAAGAGGCTATCGAAGCCGTGATGGCGGCGGTGAAGAACGACCGCGCCAATCTGATCTATGAAAGCGCCGACCTGCTCTATCACCTCATGGTCGTATTGAAAATTGCAGACATACCGTTAGAAGCGGTGATGGAAGAGCTACAACGACGCACGGGCCAATCGGGCTTGAGCGAAAAGGCAAGCCGGCAGGGCCCATGACGACAGCGATCAAGGAATTCGAGGTGGAGGAGAGCCTTGATCATTTTCAGGCGGGAAGCTACTCGCCCTACCTGTTCTTTTCCTCGGAAGAATGGGCGCATTTTCGGGCCGATACGCCGCTGACCCTGACGCTGGACGAGGTGCACCGGCTGCGCTCGCTGGACGACCCGATCGACCTCGCCGAAGTGCGGCGCATCTATCTGTCGCTGTCGCGGCTTCTGTCGGCGCATGTGGAATCCTCGCAGCTTCTGTCCAAGCAGCGCAACCGCTTTCTCAGCACCAATGTCGAGAAGACACCCTTCATTATCGGCATTGCCGGATCTGTCGCCGTCGGCAAATCCACCACCGCCCGTATATTGAAGGAATTGCTGGCGCGCTGGCCGTCGAGTCCCAAGGTCGACCTCGTCACCACAGATGGTTTTCTCTATCCGAATGCCGAACTGATCCGGGAAAACCGCCTGCATCGCAAGGGCTTCCCCGAAAGCTACAATACCGGCTCGCTGCTGCGCTTTCTCTCCGCCATCAAGGCCGGGCAGCCGAATGTGAAGGCCCCTCTCTATTCGCACCTTACCTATGACGTGTTGCCGGACGAGCATCGCATCATCGACCGGCCCGACATTCTGATCTTCGAGGGGATCAACGTGCTGCAATCCCGTGATCTGCCGCGCGATGGCAAGATCGTGCCGATGGTCTCGGATTTCTTCGACTTTTCGATTTATATCGATGCGGATGAAACGCTCATTCACAACTGGTATGTGAAGCGCTTCATGAAGCTTCGCCAGACAGCTTTCCGCGACCCGAATTCCTACTTCCACCGCTATGCATCGATCAGCGAGACGGAAGCCCTGACCATTGCCGAGGGACTCTGGGCCAATATCAATCTCATCAATTTGCGGGAAAACATTCTTCCCACCCGCCCCCGCGCCGACCTCATCCTGCGCAAGGGGGAAAACCACCTGATAGAGCAGGTGGCTCTGAGAAAACTATAAATCATTTTCGAGACGGAAACGGCTGGAGGAGAGCCGGTTTTTGACATTATCCATACCAAGGGAGGAGGAAACCCATGGATTTGAAAGAGCAGCCCGCAGGCAGGCGGGCATTTCTAGGCATGGCATCGACGGGGCTTGCAGCGACAGGATTGGCCTTGGCATCCGGCACCGTGTCTCCGGTCAAGGCAGCCTCGGCGCAAGGCGGTCCGCTGTCCGATGTGCCGATCGTGCTGCCGCAGACGGAGTTCGTCTATGAGGCGATCTGCAACCTGCAAGCGCCGCTTGAGATCGGCCCCTCGCCGCTCGGCGACCGGCGCATGATCAACATCACCGGCGGTGAGTTCGCAGGCCCCCGGATCAAGGGCAAAGTGCTGCCGGGCGGGGCCGACCGGCAATTGCTGCGCAAGGACGGCATCCGGCAGCTGGATGCGCTTTATGAGCTCCAGACGGATGACGGCGCGATCATCACCGTCCACAACAAGGTGCTGATCGACGCTCCGAAGGATGGCCCCCGCTATGCCTTTTCCCAGATCGAACTGACAGCACCAACCGGCCCGCATGACTGGTTGAACCGACGGGTATTCGTCGGCACACTGATCAGCATGCAGCCGCAACCGAAAGTGCTGATCCGGGTTTTCAGTCTGATATAGAAACGGCCATGGCGCCGGGGGAATTCAATCCTGCCCCGGCTTGCTCCGCATTTTCTTGATTTCGCCGCGGCCCGTCTTTTCCTTGAGACGCCGCTCGATCGAGCCCTTGGTAGGCTTGGTCTTGCGGCGCGGCGGTGGCGGCGGCTTTGCCGCTTCGAGGATCAGCTCCTTCAGTCTCTCCCGCGCATCCTCGCGATTGCGGTCCTGGCTGCGAAAACGGCTGGCCTCAATCATCAGCACGCCCTCCTTGGAGAGCCTGCGGCCCGCCAGCCGGATGGCATTGGCCTTCACCCGGTCCGGAAGGTTGGGAGAACTGGTCAATGCAAAGAACAACTGCACCGCCGTCGAGACCTTGTTGACATTCTGTCCGCCCGGGCCTCCGGCCAGCACGAATTGCTCGGTCAGTTCCCAACCGGCGAGGGTAATTCTGTCATTGATCGTGAGCGGTTCGCTGGCCATAGGATGTTTTCAGGAAAAATGGACTCCGGTTTTCCGTCCGGAAATGCGTCAGAACAAAGAGTTACAGCATGTCGCGCAAAAGTGTGCAGCGGTTTTGCGATAACGACATGCGTTAAAACAAGAATGTAAAGCACGTTGCATGAGGCTGATAAGCCGCAACGTGCTTTACAGCGCTTCATAGAGTCTGCAAGAAAAAAGAGAAAGCTGCTTTTCGCACTCCTCAAGACTCCGCCCGTGTCAAAGACGGGTCAAAACAGAAAATCCGGCGAGATTATCGCCGGATTTTCGTCTCACGTGAAACATTCAGTCTGTCGTCACCGCAGATTTTGCAGCAACCCCAGTGCTGAACACTCCTCTCTCCCTCAGAGTTTATTCGGCAGCGACGGCCAGAACCGGAGCTGCGTCGCGGACATTGCTGTCCACATGCGCTTCGAATTTTTCGAAATTGGCGATGAACATGCCCACCAGTTTCTTGGCCTGTGCATCGTAATCCGTGCCGTTTGCCCAGGTGGAGCGCGGGTCGAGGATTTTCGTATCCACACCTTCGACAGCCACCGGAACAGCAAAGCCGAAATTCGCATCGGTGCGGAATTCCGCCTTTTTCAACTCCCCGGACAGAGCCGCCGTCAGCAGAGCGCGGGTTGCCTTGATCGGCATGCGGTGACCCACGCCATAGGCGCCGCCCGTCCAGCCGGTGTTCACCAGCCAGCAATCGACATTGTGCTTGGCGATCAGCTCTTTCAGCAGATTGCCGTATTCCGCCGGATGACGCGGCATGAAGGGTGCGCCGAAGCAGGTGGAGAAGGTTGCTTCCGGCTCGGTCACTCCACGCTCCGTACCGGCCACCTTGGCGGTGTAACCGGACAGGAAGTGGTACATGGCCTGTTCAGGCGTCAGCTTGGCAATCGGCGGCATTACGCCGAAGGCATCGGCGGTCAGCATGATGATGGTCTTCGGATGCGGCGCGCGCCCGGTGTCCGAGGCATTCGGAATGAAGTTCAGCGGATAGGCGCAACGGGTGTTTTCCGTCTTCGAGCCATCGTTGAAATCCGGCACGCGGTTTTCATCGAGCACGACATTTTCCAGCACCGTACCGAAGCGCTTGGTGGTGGCATAGATTTCAGGCTCAGCCTCCGCCGACAGGCGGATGGTCTTGGCGTAGCAGCCGCCTTCGAAGTTGAAGATGCCGTCTTCGCCCCAGCCATGCTCGTCATCACCGATCAGCGTGCGCGACGGATCGGCGGACAGCGTGGTCTTGCCGGTGCCGGAAAGGCCGAAGAACACCGCCGAATCACCCGCCGGGCCGACATTGGCCGAGCAGTGCATCGGCATGACTTTCTTGGCTGGCAGGAAGTAGTTGAGGGCCGTGAAGACCGACTTCTTCATCTCACCGGCATAGAAGGTACCGGCGATCAGCACGATCTTGCGCGTGAAATCGCAGGCAATCACCGTTTCGGTGCGGCAACCATGACGGGCCGGATCGGCCTTGAAGCTCGGCAGGTCGATAATCGTGAAGCTCGGCACGAAGGAGGCCAGCGCCTCCCGCGAGGGACGAATCAGCAGATTGCGGATGAACAGCGAATGCCAGGCAAGCTCCGTCACCACGCGGGTGGGCAGGGCATTGGCTTCATCGGCGCCGCCGATCAGATCCTGCACGAAGATTTCCTTGCCGGCCGCATGCGCCAGCATGTCCTTGTGCAGAATGTCGAAATGCTCGACCGAAAGCGGCTTGTTGTTGTCCCACCAGATCTGGTCGTCGGTGTTTTGATCGCGGACAACGAATTTGTCCTTCGGCGAACGGCCCGTATGCTGGCCGGTTTCGGCGCAGAGCGCCCCATCGGCGGTCAGAACAGCCTCGCCCCGGCGAATGGCATGCTCGTAAAGCGCACTCGGAAGCAGGTTATAATGGACGCGGGCGGCCTGACCGAGACCGATAGCTTCCACGCTGACCCCAGGATTTTTCACTCCAAGCTCCTCCATGACGCACTTCCTTTCAACCGGACGGGAGAGTCGATAGGGCTGACGCTAGAGGTGCGATTTTAAAAAAGCAAGAGGGTTTTTTCTAAAAAATATAATCATTTCATATATTTAATCGTTTTAAACTAATATGCCAGATTTTAAATCGTTTCGTTCCCACGGTTGTGATCGAGGCTGCCCCGCCAAGGCACAGAGGGTGCGGTGTAAACCACTCTTTATCTTTGCCACAATTTGTTCCACCTTTACCCTCATGAACGCAGTCCACGCGTGGAGCGGTCATAAAACGGCCCTCTCGCCACCCCTGACGGAGACAGACGGCATGCAGACAATTGCCCTGGTTGACGACGACCGGAACATCCTGACCTCGGTATCGATTGCGCTTGAAGCAGAAGGCTACAAAGTCGAGACCTATACGGATGGAGCTTCGGCGCTGGACGGCTTGCTGGCCCGCCCGCCGCATCTCGCCATTTTCGACATCAAGATGCCGCGCATGGACGGCATGGAGCTTCTGCGCCGCCTGCGCCAGAAGTCCGATCTTCCCGTGATCTTCCTGACCTCGAAAGACGAGGAAATCGATGAACTCTTCGGCCTGAAAATGGGTGCGGACGATTTTATCACCAAGCCGTTTTCGCAGCGCCTGCTGGTGGAGCGCGTCCGCGCCATCCTGCGCCGCGCTGCCACCCGCGATCTCACGGCGGCGGGTGCCGGCCCGAAGGCCGGACAGGAAGTTCAGGCGCGCAATCTCGAGCGCGGGCAACTGGTCATGGACCAGGAACGCCATACCTGCACCTGGAAGGGCGACCCCGTCACCCTGACGGTCACCGAATTCCTGATCCTGCATTCGCTGGCCCAGCGTCCGGGCGTGGTGAAAAGCCGCGATGCGCTGATGGATGCCGCCTATGACGAACAGGTCTATGTCGACGACCGCACCATCGACAGCCACATCAAGCGGCTGCGCAAGAAGTTCAAGATGGTCGACCAGGAATTCGACATGATCGAAACCCTTTACGGTGTCGGCTACCGTTTCCGCGAGACAGCCTGATATCAGAGCGAGGATGCATCGGCATCTTTGCTGCTTTGCCATCGAATGTGACGGAGACAATCGGCTGCCCGCCAAAGCTTAGAACAAGCCTTCCAGGCAGCCGGTTTTGCAAGTAGAAGCCCGGGAATCGGGTATGGCGCTGAGCAGCGGGCTGCCTGCGTGAAAGGGTGATCTTGGCGAGGCTGGACGCGGACAGGGATATGGAGGCAAGCGATGCTCCACGAGCATCGCTGCGCATTTCCTTTACCCATCCGTTCACGCTGATTCGCCGCATCTTCGGCAATGCGGTGTTCTCGAGCCTCACCCGCCGCATCGTGTTCTTCAATCTGGCTGCGCTGATCGTTCTGGTCGGCGGCATCATGTATCTCAACCAGTTCCGCGAGGGCCTGATCGATGCCCGCGTCGAAAGCCTTCTCACCCAGGGCGAGATCATTGCCGGGGCCATTTCGGCCTCCGCCTCGGTGGATACCAATTCCATCACCATCGATCCGCAGAAGCTCCTGGAGCTACAGGCGGGCCAAAGCATCACCCCGGTGCCGAACGACGAGGATCTGGACTTTCCGATCAAGCCGGAGCGTGTGGCCCCGGTGCTCAGGCGGCTGATTTCGCCCACCCGCACCCGGGCACGGCTCTTCGATGCCGATGCCAACCTGCTTCTGGATTCCCGCCACCTTTATTCCCGCGGCCAGGTGCTGCGCTACGATCTGCCGCCCATCGAATCGGAAAACAGCAGTTGGGCCGACTGGTTCAGCAAGTTGTTCAACCGGCTGCTGCAGCCGGGCAATGTGCCACTCTACAAGGAAGCCCCCGGCGGCGACGGCTCCATCTATCCCGAGGTGATGAACGCCCTGACCGGTGTGCGCGGGGCGGTGGTGCGCGTGACGGAACAGGGCGAGTTGATCGTCTCGGTTGCGGTGCCGGTGCAGCGCTTCCGTGCCGTTTTGGGCGTGCTGCTTCTGTCCACGCAGGCGGGCGATATCGACAAGATCGTGCATGCCGAACGGCTCGCCATCCTGCGCGTCTTCGGCGTGGCGACCCTGGTCAATATCGTCCTGTCGCTGCTCTTGTCCTCCACCATCGCCAATCCGCTCCGGCGGCTTTCGGCAGCGGCGATCCGGGTAAGGCGGGGCGCCAAGGAACGGGAGGAAATTCCCGATTTCTCGGCCCGCCAGGATGAAATCGGCAATCTGTCCGTAGCGCTCCGCGAAATGACGACGGCGCTCTATGACCGGATCGACGCCATCGAAAGCTTTGCCGCCGATGTCAGCCATGAGCTGAAAAATCCGCTGACCTCGCTCAGAAGTGCGGTGGAAACCCTGCCGCTGGCCAAGACCGACACGTCCAAGCAGCGGCTTCTCGACATCATCCAGCATGATGTGCGGCGTCTCGATCGCCTGATCAGCGATATTTCCGATGCATCGCGCCTGGATGCGGAACTGGCGCGTTCCGATGCAAAGCCGGTGGATCTGGAAGTGGTGCTGGCCAATCTGGTGGAAATCTCCCGGCAGATCAGCGGCAGCAAGAGGAAAGCAGAGATCGTCTTCACGGTCGATCAGAAGCCCGGCAGCAAATCCCGCTTCATCGTCAATGGGCATGATTTGCGCATCGGCCAGATCGTTACCAATCTGATTGAAAATGCCCGCTCCTTCGTGCCCGAGGGTGAGGGCCGCATCACGGTCAAGCTTTCGCGCACCCGCACCCGCTGCGTGGTGCAGGTGGAAGACAACGGCCCCGGCATTCAGGCCGAGGACATCGACCGGATTTTCGAGCGCTTTTACACCGACCGCCCGGAAGGCGAGAGCTTCGGCCAGAATTCCGGCCTTGGCCTGTCCATCAGCCGCCAGATTGCCGAAGCGCATGGCGGCTCGCTGCGCGCCGAGAACATGAAGCGCGAAGAGGATGGTACGGTGCTGGGCGCACGCTTCATTCTCAGCCTGCCTGCCGATCCCTCCGCCCATGAAAAATGACCTGCCCAATCATCACGCAACAGTCATTGAAATCGATGGCTGCGGCCTTTTGATCAGCGGCCCCTCAGGCTGCGGCAAGTCGCGGCTGGCGCTGGAGCTTTTGACGCTCGCCCGCATGGCTGGACGGCAGGCTTTTCTGGTGGCCGATGACCAGGTTTTTCTTGAGGCGCGGGCGGGAAAGATCATAGCCCATCGCCCTCCGGCGATTGCGGGCCTGATGGAGGCGCGTTTCAGCGGGCTGATCCGCCTGCCCAGCATTGCCTCCGCAGTCTTGCGGCAGGTGATCCTTCCCGTCGCGGATGAGAGCAAGGCCGAACGCCTGCCGCCGGAGGATGAAATGCTGCAACTGCTGCCCGGGATTAACCTGCCGGTTATAAGACTGGTGCCGGGGGTTATAGGAAATTTGATGATTGTTGACCAACGGCTGGGCTTGGCGCCCTGTTGAGATGCTCATGACTATTTTAAGCTTGCACTTCCGCGTGTCATCGCCAAGATGGCCTTCCCACTGTTGTGCGGCTGCGAAGGCAAAGACCTTGCAAAGATGCGCCTGCGGCAGTGTGAACAGGACTTGCTGGGCATGGATACCGTTCACCCTGTGGACGAACTCTTTGCGGTGCGGTAAGGGGCGCTCAGCAGTTGATGAGGGAGCTATAAGCGAATGATCGGACTTGTGCTTGTCACCCATGGCAAGCTGGCTGAAGAATTTCATTCTGCCGTGGAACATGTCGTTGGTCCGCAGAAATTCATTGAAACGATCTGCATCGGCCCGGAAGACGATATGGATCAACGCCGGCAGGATATTCTGGATGCAGTGGCACGCGCCGATGACGGCAGCGGCGTCATCATTCTCACGGATATGTTTGGCGGAACGCCGTCCAACCTCGCCATTTCGGCCATGAGCGCCGGACGCATCGAGGTCATTGCCGGCATGAACCTGCCCATGCTCATCAAGCTTGCCGGCGTGCGCGGCGACAATGACATGGAAAAGGCCCTGGTCAGCGCCTCCGAGGCCGGCCGCAAATATATCAACGTGGCGAGCCGCGTGCTGAGCGGCAAGTAGGACCAGCCCCATCATGACCGCCTTTTCCCGCGAACTGCTGATCGTCAACAAGCGTGGCCTGCATGCCCGTGCCTCGGCCAAATTCGTGCAGACCGTCCAGGCTTTCAACGCCGACGTGACCGTGACACGCGACGGAACCACCGTTGGCGGCACCTCCATCATGGGGCTGATGATGCTGGCCGCCAGCCCCGGCTGTACCATTCTCGTCTCCACCACCGGCGAAGAGGCTGAGGCCGCGATCAATGCGCTGGAAGCGCTGGTGGCGGACAAGTTTGGCGAGGAAATGTAAACCACGTCGAAACATAAAGATATAAAGACCTCTTTATGTGATTATTGCTTCCTTGGGCTTTCCCTGCTAGACAGAGGTGAGGACGCCGCTTTTGCGTGCGTTGGAGCATTGTCCCGAGACAAGTGGAAACCGGTTTTCCCGTCTGGAAATGCGCAAAACAAAGATTTGGAGCGTTCCAGTGTTTCCGGGAAATGCTGAAGCGCTCCAGGAGTTGGTGCCGCAGCATGCATGTGTGGCGGCGTTTCACAGCTGTTTGGAGACATCATGAGCACGGACAAGGATTACATCGTTGCGGATATCGGCCTTGCTGATTACGGCCGCAAGGAACTCGACATCGCCGAAACCGAAATGCCGGGCCTGATGGCGGTTCGCGCGGAACTGGGCGAGGCACAGCCCCTCAAGGGCGCGCGCATCAGCGGTTCGCTGCACATGACGATCCAGACCGCCGTTCTGATCGAAACGCTGAAGGTTCTGGGCGCCGACGTTCGCTGGGCCTCCTGCAACATCTTCTCCACCCAGGATCATGCCGCCGCGGCCATCGCCGCCACCGGCACACCGGTCTTTGCCGTCAAGGGTGAGAGCCTGACGGAATATTGGGACTATACCGACCGCATCTTCCAGTGGGCCGATGGTGGCCTGTCCAACATGATCCTCGACGACGGCGGCGACGCCACCATGTATATCCTGCTCGGCGCCCGCGCCGAAGCCGGTGAGGACGTGCTGTCCAACCCGCATTCGGAAGAAGAGGAAATCCTTTTCGCCCAGATCAAGAAGCGCCTCGCCGCCACCCCCGGCTGGTTCACCAAACAGCGTGACGCCATTCGCGGCGTGACCGAAGAAACCACCACCGGCGTCAACCGCCTCTACCAATTGGCCAAGCAGGGTCTGCTGCCCTTCCCGGCCATCAACGTCAACGATTCCGTCACCAAGTCGAAGTTCGACAACAAGTATGGCTGCAAGGAATCGCTGGTGGACGGTATTCGCCGCGCGACCGACGTGATGATGGCTGGCAAGGTCGCCGTGGTCTGCGGCTATGGCGATGTGGGCAAGGGGTCCGCTGCCTCGCTTCAGGGCGCAGGCGCCCGCGTGAAGGTCACCGAAATCGACCCGATCTGCGCGCTCCAGGCCGCCATGGATGGTTATGAAGTGGTTCAGCTGGAAGATGTCGTGTCCAGCGCCGACATCTTCATCACCACCACCGGCAACAAGGACGTCATCCGCATCGAGCATATGCGCGCGATGAAGGACATGGCGATCGTCGGCAATATCGGCCACTTCGACAACGAAATTCAGGTTGCCGCACTCAAGAACCTGAAATGGACCAACATCAAGCCGCAGGTGGACATGATCGAGTTCCCCGCTGGCAACCGCATGATCCTGCTGTCGGAAGGCCGCCTGCTGAACCTCGGCAACGCCACGGGCCATCCGTCCTTCGTGATGAGCGCCTCCTTCACCAACCAGGTTCTGGCCCAGATCGAGCTGTTCACCAAGCCGGACGCCTACAAGAACGAGGTCTATATCCTGCCGAAGCATCTGGACGAGAAGGTTGCCCGCCTGCATCTCGCCAAGCTCGGCGTGAAGCTTACGGAACTCTCCGAGGAGCAGGCCTCCTACATTGGCGTCGCGCCTGCTGGTCCGTTCAAGTCGAACCACTACCGCTACTGATTATAATTCCGAAAACCACAAGATATGGGAGCCGCAGCCTGAATAAGGCTGCGGCTTTCGCATGTATGGCCTTTCGGCGGCACAGATATGGTTAACGAAAATAGGTTCTCTTTCTCCCTTTGTTTTCAGGGTCTTCGCGCCGTTGCTGCGGCTGAGGCGCGCCTGAAAACGCTTTGGCTCTTTCCGCTCCCGCTTATCCACAGTATTGTTTTCACACTCGATTCGACCATGCCCGAAGCAATGCCCGCGCAAGCGCGGCATGTTCTACTGGCGTGGTGGGTGACATGCGTTTCCGGGAAAACATGCGGCGGTTTTTCGCTCGGGAATGCGCAAACAGAACGTCGGAGACCATGTGCAGCGGCATTTATGCACAGTGACTCCGGCATGGAGACAGACCGGAAATGGCAATTTGGACACTCCATCCGCTCTTACGGGGAAAAGCGGAGATCAGGGACTGCGCCGGGAGACTGGCTCTGACAGTCAAGCGCAAGACCGTACGGCTTGCGCTGAGCGCGAGCACCATGCTGACGGCCTGCCCTGTGTCTCAAGCCCTTGCCCAGGACCAGAATGCTGGCGGCATCGGCACCTTTTCCTCCAGCGAGATGGTCGGCTTCGCGCTGGTTATCGGCGCCATTTCTGCAACCCTGCTTTCTGCCCTGTGGCTGGTGCGCCAGCGCAACAGCATCGAAGCCGAAAGCCAGGAAATGCGCTCGGCGCTCTCCGATGCCAATCAGCGCATTTCCCGTTATCAGGCGCTGATTGCCGACAAGAACCGCCGCATCGTCATCTGGGACAACAGCACCGACCGTCCCGAGCAGCTGGGCCAACTGCCGCTGGAAACCGGCGCTCCGACCGCAGAAACCGATTTTCTGGCCTTTGGCCGCTGGCTGAAGCCTGCCTCCGCCGCCGACCTCGATACGGCCATTGAACGTCTGCGTTTCAATGCCCAGAGCTTCGACCTGATCGTTGAGACCTACCGCGATGAGGTTCTGGAAGTGCAGGGCCGCGTTTCCGGGGGCCGTGCCTTTGCCCGCTTCGTGGCGCTCAACAATCTGCGGGCAGAACTGGCCGAGTTGAAGATCGAGAAGGCCCGGCTTTCCACCGCCATCCAGACCTTCGAAAGCCTGTTGGAATCGGTGGAGCAGCCCGTCTGGCAGCGTGACGCTCAAGGTCAGCTTGTCTGGGTCAACCAGGCTTATAGCGATGCCGTGGAAGCCCTGACCCCGGACCAGGTGGTGCATGAAGGCCGTGAAATTCTCGGCACTATCGCCCGGGAAAAGATCCGCGCCACGGTCACACCGGAATCGCCCTTCCATGAAACCGTGTCCACCGTCGTGCATGGCAACCGGACCTTTTACAGCGTGGTGGATACCAAAACCCCCACCGGCTCCTGCGGCATGGCCATCGACGTCACCCGCGAGGAAGCACTGCGCGAAGAACTGGCGCGCACCCTGAAGAGCCATGCCGAAACGCTCGACCATCTGGCGACGCCGGTGGCGATTTTCGACGGCGAGCGGCGGCTGCAATTCTACAATCAGGCCTTCCAGCAGCTCTGGGGTCTCGATCTAGGCTTCCTGGAATCGCGCCCGGATCACGGCGAATTGCTCGACCGGTTGCGCAGCGCCGGCAAGCTGCCGGAGCAATTGAGCTGGAAAAGCTGGAAGGAAAATATCCTCGCCGTCTACCGCTCCATCGATACGGAAACGGCGCTCTGGCACCTGCCGAACGGCCAGACCCTGCGCGTCATCGCCTCCGCCCATCCGCAGGGCGGCGCCACCTGGGTGTTCGAGAATCTCACCGAGCAGGTCGATCTGGAAACCCGCTACAACACGCTGGTGAAGGTTCAGGGCGAGACCATCGATCACCTTTCGGAGGGCGTCGCGGTCTTCGGTCCCGATGGCCGTATCCGCCTTTCCAATCCGGCCTTCCGGGCGCTTTGGGGTGTGACCGAAGCAGAAGCCGCTCCCGGCACCCATATCCGCGCCATCGAAGCTGCCTGCGCGCCCTCCTATGACAAGCCGGATGGCTGGCGCGCCTTCGGCAAGATGATCACCAGTTTTGAGGATGAACGCCCCTCCAGCCAGGGCACGATAGAACTGCTCTCCGGTCTGGTGCTGGATTACGCGGTGATCCCGCTGCCCAACGCCCAGACCATGCTGACCTTCGTCAACATCACCGATGGCGTGCGGGCCGAGCGGGCGCTGCTGGAAAAGAACGAGGCACTGCGCAAGGCCGACGAACTGAAGAACGATTTCGTCCAGCACGTCTCCTACGAGCTGCGCTCGCCGCTGACCAACATTATCGGCTTCACCGATCTCTTGAAATCCGAAGCCATGGGGCCGCTCAACCAGCGGCAGGCGGAATATGTGGACCATATCTCCACCTCGTCTGCCGTGCTGCTGACCATCGTCAACGACATTCTCGATCTCGCCACCGTCGATGCCGGTATCATGCGGCTCAACTATTCCGAGATCGATCTGACCGACCTGCTGGACGACGTCTCCATGCAGATGACCGACCGGCTGCAGGAAGGCGGCGTGACGCTGGATATCATCGCGCCCAACCAGTTGGGCCAGATCATTGCCGACCAGCAGCGGCTAAAGCAGATCCTCATCAAGATTCTCACCAATGCGGTAAACTTCTCTCCGGAAGGCGGCACCGTCGTGCTGAAATGCTGGCGCGAAGGCGCGGATTTTGTGTTCTCCGTCACCGATACCGGCTGCGGCATTCCCGAAGATCTCTTGCCTTCGGTGTTCCAGCGCTTCTCCTCCAGCACCAAGGGCGGGAAGAAATCCGGTGCCGGTCTTGGCCTCTCCATCGTCCAGAGCTTCGTGCATCTGCATAAGGGAACGGTGGCGATCAACAGCGTGCCGGATCAAGGCACCACGGTCCTTTGCCGCATTCCGACCGGCACGATCGTGCAATCCGTCGCGGCAGAATGAACGATCCCGCTTCTTCTCTGTCCATCACCCTGCCCGATGAGGCCACCACGCGGCAATTGGGCGAGGATCTCGTTCTGGCGCTGAAGCCCGGCGATTGCATCGCGCTACAGGGTGATCTCGGCGCAGGCAAATCGACGCTGGCCCGCGCGCTGATCCGGGCGCTGGCCGAGGATGCGGAACTGGAAGTCCCGAGCCCGACCTTCACCCTGGTGCAGGTCTATGATCTGCGGCTGCCGGTGGCGCATTTCGATCTTTATCGGCTGGGCGATTCCTCCGAACTGGATGAACTGGGCTTTGACGAAGCACTGGAAGAGGGTGTCTGCCTGGTGGAATGGCCGAGCCAGGCTGAGGATCGCCTGCCAAAACAGACTCTCTGGCTGAATTATGCCTTCACGCCGGACGGCGGCAGAGAATTGACCCTCACCGGCCCGACGGAGAAATTGAGCCGGATTCGCAGAATTTTGTCCATCCGCCAGTTTCTCAACGAAAACGGAATGGCAGGAGCGGAACGCCGCTTCCTGAGCGGCGATGCGGATTATCGCGCCTATGAATATGTGCACTTGGAAGACCAACCGCGCCGCATTCTGATGGATAGTCCGAAGCGCCCGGCAACACCGGTCATCCGCGACGGCAAGACCTATCCGGAACTGGTGCATCTGGCGGAAGACTGCCGCGCCTTCATCGCCGTCGACCACCTCCTCAAGGACATGGGCGTGCTGGTGCCGGACATCTTTGCGGCTGATACGGAGCAAGGCCTGCTGCTGATCGAGGATTTGGGCGCAGACGGCGTTCTCAATGACGAAGGCAAGCCGATTGCCGAGCGTTATCTCGCTACAACCGAGGTTCTGGCCTATCTTCACGGTCAAAATGTTTCACGTGAAATCCCTGTGGCGCCCGATCACATCCACCGCATCCCCGATTTCGACGCCGCCGCCATGGGCTTTGAAACAGAATTGCTGCTGGATTGGTATCTGCCCTGGAAGCTCGACCGGCAGGCCACGGAGACGGAGCGGCAGGAGTATCAGGCAATCTGGACAGGCATTATAAGCCGGATTCACGACCATCAAAGCCTCGTGCTGCGTGATGTGCATTCCCCCAATCTGCTCTGGCAACCGGATCGGCACGGCCTTCACCGCATCGGGCTTATTGATTTTCAGGATGCGATGATCGGTCCCGCCGCCTATGACCTTGCCTCGCTGGTGCAGGATGCGCGGGTCACGATCGAGCCCGGCCTGCAACAGCAGATGCTCGATCATTATCTGGCGCTGCGTGATTCGGAAGCCGGATTCGATAGAACAGCCCTGCTTCAGGATTTTGCCATCATGGCGGCACAGCGCAATTGCAAGCTGCTGGGCCTCTGGGTGCGGCTGCTGAAACGGGATGGCAAGCCCGGCTATATACAGCATATGCCGCGCACGCAAACCTATCTGGCGTCGGTCTTGCGCCATGAGGTAATGGCGCCGTTGAAAATCTGGCTCGATAAGCTCGGATTGAGCGTGGAAAGCTGAGCAGCGCTTTTCCGCTGCAGTGGCTCGCCTCGCTTATCTGCGGTAAACAGAAAAAAACCGCAGGCTGATTCTCGATCATGACCATAAAGCACGCCATGGTGCTGGCCGCAGGGCTTGGCACGCGAATGCGCCCCATAACCGAAACCATGCCGAAGCCGCTGGTGACCGTGGCGGGCAAGGCGCTGATCGATTATGCGCTGGACCATCTGCAACAGGCGGGCATCACCACGGCGGTGGTCAATCTCCACCATTTCGCCGAGAAAATGCAGGCGCATCTGGAAAAGCGGGATCACCCCCGCATTCTCTTTTCCGACGAACAGGCCGCCTTGATGAATTCCGGCGGCGGATTGGCCAAGGGCATCAAGCTTCTCCCCACCGGCCCGCTGCTGGTGATGAATGCCGACCTGTTCTGGATCGGTGAAACGGCGGGGGAAAAAACCAATCTGCAACGGCTCTCCGACTTTTTCGATCCGGCCCGCATGGATATGGCCATGCTCTGCGTGCCGCTTGAGCGAACGACAGGCCATAATGGCAAGGTGGATTTCCAGATGGCCGAAGACGGGCGGCTGACCCGCTATCAGCCGGGCGACAGCAAGGGCGTGGTCTATGCCGGAGCCATTGCCATGCATTCCTCCCTTTTGGACGATGCACCGGATGACGCCTTCAACCTCAACATCTATTTCGACCGCGCCATTGCCAAGGGCCGCCTTTTCGGCCTGGACCTCAAGGGCCACTGGCTGACGGTCGGCACGCCGGAGGCAATCGGCGAGGCGGAAGCCGAAATGCAGCGGCAGGGTGTTTATCCCGCGCTCACCGGCGCTTGAGCCATGGCCTATCGCGCGCCGAAAATCTGGACCATACCTCCCGCCAAACCCTTTCTGCGGCTGCTGGCGGAGGCGGTATGCGACGGTCGTCTCTGCCCCGGCTTTCGCTACGATCCCGGCGATCCGCTTTCATTGTCCAAGGTGACGATCCTTGTGCCGACACGGCGCGCGGTGCGCGTGCTCAGGGCCGAGTTCGTGGAGGTTCTGGGCGGGCGGGCCGCCATTTTGCCCGTGATCAAGCCCTTGGGCGAAGCGGAGGAGGATTCCGGCTTTTTCGATGCCGATGCCCCTGCCCTGCTTGATCTCAACCCGCCGATCAGCAACACGGTGCGGCTTCTGGAACTGGCGCAGCTTATTCTCGCATGGCGCAACAAGCTGCCGGAAATCGTTCGCTCCATCCATGCCGATACGCCGCTGGTGGCCCCGGCGAGCCCCGCCGATGCCGTGTGGCTGGCCCGCGCCCTGGTGGAACTGATCGATGCCGTGGAAACCGAAGAGCGCGACTGGGCCGATCTCGAAAAGCTCGAAGCGCAGAATTTCGCAAGCTGGTGGCAATTGACGCTGGCCTTTCTCGGCATTGCCAGCGCCTTCTGGCCCGCAAGGCTGGAGGAGTTGAACCGCTCCTCTCCCGTGCGGCATCGCAATGCCCTGCTTCGGGAAATGCGTGATCGACTGGCGCATTTACCTGCCGACGCGCCGGTGATCGTGGCTGGCTCCACTGGCTCGATTCCCGCCGCCTCGGAATTGATTGTTTCGGTCTCGAAACTGCCGCAAGGGGTGATCGTTCTGCCGGGGCTGGATCAATCCATGCCGGAGGAACACTGGCAATGGGTGGGCGGCGAACAGCCCCCGGGCCTGCCGCCGGAACCGACGGCCCGCACCCATCCGCAATATGGCCTGCACCGGCTGCTGGGTAAGCTGCAGGTGCTGCGGCGCGATGTCGAGGTGCTGGAAGAGGCGGTACCAGAACTCAAGGACCGCGCCGAGATCATTTCCCGTGCGCTTGCGCCTGCCAAGGCAACGGATGACTGGACCCGCTGGCGCGAAGACTTCGGCGCAAGCCGCATCAATGCTGCCTTTGCCGATGTCAGCCTGATCGAAGCCGCCAATGAGCGCGAAGAGGCCATTGCCATTGCGGTCGCCATCCGCCTTGCGCTGGAGGAAGACGGCGCGGATGGCCAGAGCCGTGCCGCGCTGATCACCCCGGACCGTAACCTCGCCCGCCGCGTGGCCTCCGAGCTTTCACGCTTCGGCATTCTGGCCGATGACTCGGCAGGCACGCCCTTTTCCGCCACACCTCAAGGCACGCTGCTTGCGTTGTTGCTTGAAGCGATCCTGCGTCCCGGCGATCCGGTGGCGATCGTCTCGCTGCTCAAGCACCCGCTGGCGCGGTTCGGGCTTACGGAACAAGCCTTCCGGGGTGCCGCCGATGCCCTGGAGGTGATTGCGCTGCGCGGCGGCACCGCCCCCCTCGATATTGCCGAGCTGCAACCGCTTTTCGAACAGGCTATGGCGGATCTCGCCGAGACACGGCATGTGCCTGCATGGCGGTGCGCCGTCACCGAAGAAGATGTGGCGCTCGCCCGCGATCTGGCTGAGCGCATCGCCCGGGCCGTCGAGCCTCTGGCGGGCCATGTGCTGTCCCGCGAAGATGGCTCACGCTTCACCAGCCGCCTGACGCTGAAGGAATGGGCGGAACGGAGCGGTCGGGTGCTGGAAGCCGTGGTGAAGGATGAGCGCGGCGATCTCGCACCGCTTTGGGCCGATGAAGCGGGTGACGTGCTGGCGCGGCTGCTCGGCGAGATCATGGAGACCGATGGCCAGATGAGCGCCGACGGCCCGCAATGGATCGATATCATGGCGGCGCTGACGGCCAGCGAATCGGTGAAGCCGAAGGCGCTCCGCAATCCGCGCGTCTTCATCTTCGGGGCGCTGGAAGCGCGCCTGCAAAGCGTCGATACCATGATCCTCGGTGGCATGAATGAAGGCTCATGGCCCGGCACCACCACCAATAACCCTTTCCTGTCGCGAGGCATGAAAACGGATATGGGACTGGAGCCGCCGGAACGGCAAATCGGCCAGCTCGCCCATGATTTTGAAATGGCCAATGGCACGAAGCGGCTGATCTACAGCCGGGCGCTTCGGCAAGGCTCCGCACCCACCGTCGCCTCACGCTTTCTGAAGCGGCTGCTGGCGCTGGGCGGCACCGACTTTGCCACGCGGCTGAAGGCGCGCGGCGAACGCTTCCGGCATTTTGCCGAACTGCTGGATCAGGGCCCGCCGCAGAAACCGGCGGAACGGCCAGAACCCCGTCCACCGCTGGAGCTGCAGCCGAAAAGCTATTCCTTCAGCGAAGTGGGACGGCTCAGGCGCGATCCCTATTCCATTTATGCGCGGCGCATTCTGAAGCTCGATCCGGTCGATCCCTTCAATGCCGACCCGGGCGCTGCCGAACGCGGCACGCTCTACCACGCCATTATCGAACGCTTCGTTTCCGAAATGCCGCCGAAACTCGGTCCGGAGGCGGAGATCCTGATGAGCCGCATTGCCGATGAGCTGTTTGCGGCGGAAAAGCTGCCGTTGCACATCGCCATCGTCTGGCGCAAGCGCTTCGACGAGGTAGGCCGCGCCTTCATCGACTGGCAGCGCCAGCGCGATCCGGCAAAGCTTTATACGGAAGCAGGCGCGGGCGCAGAGCTGGAGGAGATCGGCATTCGCCTCACCGGCATTGCCGACCGCATCGATGTGCGGGCGGGCCATGCCGACATCATCGATTACAAGACCGGCTCCAATCCCAGCCCGACACAGGCACGGGCCCTGCTCGATCCGCAATTGGCACTGGAAGCAGCCGTTCTGATGCGCGGCGGGTTCAAGGCGGTCGGTACAGTGAAGCCGCAGGATCTCATCTATGTGCGGCTTCGCCCCGGCGGACGCTTTGCCACGGATGTCGTCAATAACGAGTTGACCGGCAAGGGCGACAAGGCAAAATCCGCCTATGATCTGGCCGAAGAGGCCATCGACCAGTTGGTCCGTTTCGTCGCGCTTTTACAAAGCGGCAAGCGCGGCTTCGTCTCTCGGCTCCTGCCCTTCCAGCAGAACGATCTGAGCGGCGATTTTGACCACCTTGCCCGCGTGGCGGAATGGTCCACGGCGGAACAGACGGAGGACAGCGGCGATGAGTGAGCTGGATATTCTTCCGAAGAACGACAGCCCGACAGAATGGATCGACTGGACAACCCGCCAGCAGACGCTCGCCTCCGATCCGGGCGGCTCGGCATGGGTGTCGGCCAATGCCGGATCGGGCAAGACGCATGTGCTGACCCAGCGCGTCATTCGCCTGCTTCTGGCAGGCGCGCGGCCCTCGGCCATTCTCTGCCTCACCTATACCAAGGCGGCCGCTTCGGAAATGTCGAACCGCGTGTTCGACCGGCTGGCGGAATGGGCGACGCTGCCGGATGAAGACCTTGCAAGACGGATAGAGCAGATCGAGCGCAAACGCCCGGATCGCATCAAGATTGCCGAGGCAAGGCGGCTGTTTGCCCGGGCGCTGGAAACGCCGGGTGGTTTGAAAATCCAGACCATCCACGCCTTTTGCGAGGCGCTGCTGCACCAGTTTCCGCTGGAGGCCAATGTCGCGGGGCATTTTTCGGTTCTGGATGATCGCGCCGCCTCCGTGCTTCTGGCCGAGGCCCGCCGCTCCCTTCTCACCGCCACCGCCATGGAGGGAGACGCCGATCTGGCGGAGGCCTTCGCGGAAGTCCTAAGCATCGGCGATGAATTCGGGCTGGAAAACCTGCTGGCCGACATCGTCGCCAATCGCCATGCGGTGCGGGATTTTCTGCGCCGCGCCAATGGGCGCGGCGGGGTGGACCAGGTTCTGCGCCGCGCTCTCGGGATTGCCGCCAGCGAAACCGAACTCAGTTGTGCCGAGACCTTCTGGCCGCTGCCCGGCCTGCATGGCGCAACGCTCTCTTCCTATCTGGAGCTTGCCTTTGCCAAGGGCGGTGTAAACGTGCAAGGCACGGCCGAGCTTCTGGAACGGGCCGTGCGGCAGGCCGATCCCTTGCTGCGCGCCGGTCTGCTGGAAGACGCCTTCTTCACCGCCGCCGGCAAGCCAAAGGCCGATGTCTCGCTGATCGCCAAGGCGATGAAGACTGCCAATCCAGCCTTGATCGATGCCATTGCCAGCGCCCGCGACCATGTGGTGGCTGCCCGGGAACGGCTGCGGCTTTTCCGGCTCTACAAGGCAACCGCTGCGGCGCTGACGCTGGCCGCACGGCTGGATCATGATTATGAGGAGTTGAAAAAGCGCAGCAGCCAGCTCGATTTCGAGGATCTGATTGCCCGCAGCGCCGAGCTTCTCACCCGCAGTGATGTCGGGCCCTGGGTGCATTACAAGCTGGATCAGGGTATCGACCATATTCTCGTGGACGAGGCGCAGGATACCAGCCCGGTGCAATGGTCGGTCATCCGCTCGCTGCGAGAAGATTTCTTCTCTGGCGTCTCGGCCCGTCCCACCCTGCGCAGCTTCTTTGCGGTGGGGGATGAGAAACAGTCGATCTATTCCTTCCAGGGCGCACGGCCTGAACGCTTCTCGCTGGAGGCCCGCGATGCCGAACGGCAGGTGAAGCAGGCCGATCGCACCTTTCATTCCATTCGTCTGCCGCTCTCCTTCCGCTCCACGGAGGCCGTGCTTTCGGCGGTGGACCAGGTGTTCTCCGTTGCTGAAAACGCCCGAGGCCTTTCAGCGCTGGGCGATGAGGTGGTGCATCGCTCCAGTCGCAACGGCCATCCCGGCGCGGTGGAAGTGTGGGAGATGATCAAGCCGGAGACCACCGAAAGCGAGGAGGACTGGACCGCCCCCTTCGATTCCACCCCGGAAAGCGCCCCCTCCGCCATGCTGGCGCGGCGCATTGCGGGCCGCATCGAGGCAATGATCGGGCGCGAAACCATTATCGAGAAGGACCGCGAGCGTCCCATCGAACCCGGCGATATTCTCATTCTGGTGCGCAAGCGCGGCGGCTTCGTCAATGCGCTGACGCGGGCGCTCAAGCGGCGCAACAATATTCCCGTGGCCGGTGCCGACCGGCTGAGACTCACCGGCCATATCGCCGTGCAGGATCTGATGGCGCTGGGCCGCTTCGTACTCTTGCCCTCCGATGATCTTTCGCTGGCGGCGCTGTTGAAAAGCCCGCTTTTCGATCTTTCGGAGGAGCATGTCTTCGAGGTGGCCGCCAAACGGGAGGACGGCACCGTGCTCACCGAAATCCGGCGTCTGGCCGAAGGGGGGGCGGAGAACTGGCAAAGCGTGCTGGATCGGCTGGAGCATTATCGCGCCCTGGGCCGCAAGGCGCAGCCGCATGATTTCTATGCCCGGGTGCTGGGGCCGATGGGCGGACGGCGGGCCTTTCTGGCGCGGCTTGGCAGCGAAGTCAGCGATATTCTCGATGAATTCCTGACCTTCGCGCTGTCGCACGAGCAAAGCGGCCTGCCCGGCCTGCAATCCTTCATCACCACGCTGGAGCAGGAAGCGCCGGAGGTGAAGCGCGAGCAGGACAAGGAGCGTAGCGAAGTACGCATTATGACCGTCCATGCCTCCAAGGGGCTGGAAGCGCCGGTGGTGTTTCTGGTGGATGACGGCTCGAAGGCTTTCAACCACAGCCACCTCGCCAAATTTCGCCTGGTGCCGGGCGAAGAGATGGATTTTCCCATCTGGGCACCTGTCAAGGCGCTGGACACCGCCGTAACGGCGGCCGACAAGGCGCGGCTGCAACAGGCAACGGAGGAGGAATATCGCCGCCTTCTCTATGTCGGCATGACGCGCGCTGCCGACCGGCTGATCGTCTGTGGCTATCGCGGTAAGAAAGAACAGCCGGATACCTGGCACCAGATGATTTCCAACGCCCTGCCGCTCAATGAGCAGCATTGCCAGCCCCATACCTACCGAACCGCAGAGGGCGAATGGCAGGGCCTGCTCTGGAGCCTGCCAGACAGGGGCCGTCGCTTTGAGCAGCACATGGCCAAAGCCAGCATCAAGACAAAGGAAGACCTGCCGCTGGCGCTTCTTACCCCCGCCCCGCCCGCGCCGCCGGTGCCACGCCCTTTGAGCCCTTCAGGCGCAGGACTGACGATAAACGACGAGGATGGCGACCTGATGTTGACCTCCCCCCTCTTCGATGAGGGCGAGGATATGGGGCTTGCCATGCAGAAGGGCCGCCTCGTTCACCGGATGCTGCAAATCCTGCCTGCCCTGCCGCAAGACGAGCGCCAGGCCGCCGCCACGCGCTATGCCGAGCGCGCTGCGCGCTTCTGGCCACGGGCCGAACGGGAGGCGCTGGTGCGCTCTGTCATGGAGATTCTGGCGCTGCCCGATCTTTCGCCGGTCTTTTCAAACGAAGCGCAAGCCGAACTGACAGTGATGGGTACGATCCGCCTGGGTCGAGAGTTACGCGCTGTCTCCGGCCGCGTGGACCGCATGACAGTCACAGCGGACAGGGTTATCATTCTCGATTACAAAACCAACCGCAAACCGCCGCGCCGGGAAGAAGATGCCCCCTTCGCGCATGTGGCGCAGCTTGCCATTTACCGTGAGTTGCTGCTGCCGCTTTATCCCGACAAACCCGTGGAATGCCTGCTGGTCTATACCGAAGGTCCGGCACTCATCCGCCTGAGCGAACAGGCCTTGAGGAATGCGCTTGACGCAGTGCAGTCCTCCGCCTGAAGCAGGAAGTTGCAAAATGTCAAACACGCGTCCTTTCAGCAAGTATTGGGAAACAATAAGAGAAAGTCATTCAGCTTCTCCTTTCCCCGGAACAGGCGATGGAACAATCCAGAAAAAGTGAAGCCGGTTTTGCAGCGGGAATTGCTTCAGACCAAAGAGAACATTGAAATAAGGGGGGCTTCCGTCCTATATGACGTTCAATACCCCTTCCAAGGAGCAGCCAATGGCTACCATCAAAGTTGACAGTTCGAATTTCGATGCGGAAGTCCTGCAGTCCGCCGAGCCCGTTGTCGTGGACTTCTGGGCCGAATGGTGCGGCCCCTGCAAGATGATCGCCCCCAGCCTTGAAGAAATTGCCACCGAAATGGCCGGCAAGGTCAAGGTTGCCAAGATCAATATCGACGAAAATCCGGATCTCGCCGCCAAGTTCGGCGTGCGCTCCATCCCGACGCTTGCCATGTTCAAGGGCGGCGAAGTGGCCGACATCAAGGTTGGCGCCGCGCCGAAGACCGCCCTTTCCACCTGGATTTCCAGCGCCGCCTGAATTTAAGGTGGACGACATGCAAAAAGCCCGGTTCGCCGGGCTTTTTTATTGTCGGGATCGGTAGGTGGTTCTGCGGTGAGTCCCGGGCTTTGGCCATGAGACATACCAAATGTTGACAAACACTCGGCTATACCCTAACTTTAAAATATGTTTTCGAGGTGGGAACGGCTTCCCCACGCGCCATCTGCAAAGGTGGTCAGTAGTCGAAAGACCAAGAGATGCGGATTTTAGCACCCGCCGAAAATATGAAAGCCCCGCCTAGAGCGGGGTTTTATTTTGTCGCAATCAGAAATTTTTTCCGTACCCGTCTTTCAAGTTTATCTTTGGAAATTGGGTAGGTCGACTTCACAATATACAGACCGTGCTCTGTCTTCTCGAGATGTATGGCAACAAGAATAATCACTTTATCGATGACGTGTTCATAAATAAGCTCCACGCCTCGATTCTTGTGTTGCGGTCCCTGTCCAACATATGTCGGTGACTGTACAGCGCGCTCGATATATCGCAAACAAAGAGCGAATTCCTGAGCATGCCCCTTTATCGCGTGCTTCTGCGCCGCCACAGTGAAAATAACCTCACCTGGCGCTGCAACAATCCCAAATTTTTTCAAATGCTCTACTGGAAGTGGCCCCAGCTTGAGTTGCGTTAAGCGATTATACGACACCGTGATCCGCGAACAGCCTCCTCACTTCGGTGGCGTGCCGTTCTCGGCCAGCGCCGATCCGACGAGATAGAGAGAACCACCGATCAGGATGCGTGGCGGGATAGGGTCGCCTGCCGTGCGCTCGCGGATCGCCGCCAATGCTTCCGCAAGCGAGGAGAGCGGCTCGGCGATGACGCCGGCATCGCAGGCGAAGTTAGCCAGCACAACGGGATCGAGCCCGGCATCGCTGCTGTCGATCGGAACGGTGAAGGCCTGTTTCGCCAATCCTTCGAAGGCCTTGAAATAGCCCAGCGGCTCCTTGGTGTTCAGCATTCCGGCGATGAGATAGAGCGGGCGCGGCTGGCGCTCTTCCAGCCCCGCCATGGCTTCGGCAATCACCTCACCGGCACCGGGATTATGGCCGCCATCCACCCAAAGCTCGGCATTGGCGGGTGCCTGGCGCACGAGATGGCCCCAGGTCAGCCTTTGCAGGCGGCCCGGCCATTCCACATCGGCCATGGCGGCATCGGCCATGGCTTCGGTCACGGTAAAGCCTGCCGCCTTGACGGCGCGGATGGCCGCTGCGGCGTTGGCATATTGATGACGGCCCGGCAGGCGTGGCAGGGCCAGGTCCATCAGGCCCGTTTCGTCCTGATAGATCAGGCGGCCATGTTCCTCGAACGAAATATAATCCTGGCCGAAGACGAAATGCGGGCAGCGCAGCCGTTCCGCCGTCTCGATCAGCACATCCCGGGCTTCCTCATAGGGCTGCTGACCAATCACCACCGGGCAGGATTTTTTCATGATGCCTGCCTTCTCGGCGGCGATCAGTTCCACCCGATCCCCCAGATAGGCCTGATGATCCAGAGAAATCGGCATGATGACCGAAACCGCCGGATCATCCACCACATTGGTGCAATCCAGCCGTCCGCCCATGCCAACCTCCAGAATGACGGCATCCGCCGGAATTTCGGAAAACAGCACGAAGGCGGTGGCGGTGAGCAGTTCGAAAACCGTGATCGCCTGCCCGTCATTGGCCTTGGCCACGCGGGTCAGCGCGTCGGCCAGCACGGCATCCTCCACCAGCCTGCCCCGGCCGCCGGTAACGCCGATGCGGTAACGCTCATGCCAGTTGACGAGATGCGGCGAGGTATGGACATGCACGGATTTGCCGCCCGCTTCCAGAAGCGCCCGGCTGAAAGCGCTGACGGAGCCCTTGCCATTGGTGCCCGCCACATGAATGACCGGCGGAAGGCGATCCTGCGGGTTGCCAAGCGTCTCCAGCAGCCGCCGCATGCGGCCCAGGGTCATATCGAACCCCTTGGGATGCAGGCCCATCAACTCGTTGATAATCCGTTCAGCCTCGCTTGGGGCTTTGTCAATCATGGTCATGTCCGAGGCGGATATAAACGGTCGGGGCGAACCGCAAGGATCAGGAAGGAAAAGGGGGTATGCCTAAGCATACCCCCTTCATATCGGTTGAAAAAGCTTCAGGCCGAAACGGCACGAGAGGCTTCGACGATGCTCATCTTGCCGCTCTGCGGCTCCACCGGCTGGCGGGTCATGATCTTCAGCATGCGGGCCAACGTGTCGGGAATGTCGTGGCGCTTGACGACCATGTCGACCATGCCATGTTCCAGCAGATATTCCGAGGTCTGGAAACCCTCGGGCAGCTTTTCGCGGATGGTCTGTTCGATGACGCGCTTGCCGGCAAAGCAGATTTCAGCCCCCGGCTCTGCAATATGCACATCGCCCAGCATGGCGTAGGATGCGGTGACGCCGCCCGTGGTCGGGTTGGTCAGCACCACGATATAGGGCAGGCCCGCTTCCTTCAGCATGTTGACGGCAACCGTGGTGCGCGGCAGCTGCATGAGCGAGAGAATGCCTTCCTGCATGCGCGCACCGCCCGAAGCCGGGAACATCACCAGCGGGCATTTTTCCTTCAAGGCCCGCTCGAAGGCTTTCACGATGGCCTCACCGGCGGCAATGCCGAGCGAACCGCCCATAAAATTGAACTCATGCACAACAGCCACAAGCTTCAATCCCTTGACGGTGCCGAGACCGGCAAGGATCGTGTCCTCCTGCTCGGTCTTGGTGCGGCTGTCCTTGAGGCGGTCACTGTATTTCTTGGAATCGCGGAACTTCAGCGGATCCTGCGCCACCTTCGGCTGCGGCAGCGCCTCATAGACGCCCTCGTCGAACAGGTCGGCAAGCCGGGCCTTGGCGGGCATCTTCATATGATAGCCGGAGGCCGGAATGACCCACTTGTTCTCTTCCAGATCCTTGTGAAAGACCATTTCCCCGGTTTCCGGGCACTTGATCCAGAGATTGTCCGGCACGTCACGACGGCCCAGCATGGAATTGATGCGCGGCCGGACGTAATTGGTGATCCAGTTCACTTTAAATACTCCCTATTACCAATGGCCCTATTTTAGGAGCGCTACTCGGCTGCGGCAAGACGGGCATCCCGGACGCCGCTGGCCAGACCACGCACCAGCGTGACCACCGCTTGCACCGTATCTGCCGTCGCCTTATCCTCTTTATCGAGGCTCAGGGCCACCTGATTGACGATCGCCGTCCCCACGACCACGCCGTCGGCACTGGATCCGATGAGCCGCGCATGCTCCGCCGTCTTGACGCCGAAGCCGACGCAAATAGGCAAATCCGTATGCGCCTTGATGCGCTGAACAGCCGCGCCGACACGCGACGGATCAGGCAAGGCGGAGCCGGTAATGCCGTTCATCGAAACGTAATATACAAAGCCGGACGTATTCTTAAGCACCGTTGGCAGGCGCTTTTCATCCGTGGTCGGCGTGGCAAGACGAATGAAGTTGATGTCGCGTTTGCGCGCAGGCAGGCAAAGCTCGTCATCCATTTCCGGCGGCAGGTCCACGACGATCAGGCCATCGATTCCAGCCTCCAGCGCATCGTCAAGGAAGCGCTCGACGCCGTAGATGTAGATGGGGTTGTAATAGCCCATCATCACGATCGGGGTGTCCTTGTCCCCCTCGCGGAATCTCCGGGCCAAGTCCAGTGTTTTCACCAGGGTCTGACCGGCCTTCAGAGCCCGCTGACCGGCCAGCTGAATGGCCGGACCGTCCGCCATCGGGTCGGAAAAGGGCATGCCCAGCTCGATCACATCGGCACCGGCCTCCGGCAGCGCCTTCATGATGGCCAGAGACGTGTCGAAATCCGGGTCGCCGCCCATGAAATAGGTCACCAGCGCCGGGCGGCCTTCCGCCTTCAGGTCACGGAAGCGTTTGTCCATACGTGCGGTCATGTCAGAGCCCCATTCCCAGAATCTTGCCCACGGTGAAGATGTCCTTGTCGCCGCGGCCGCAGAGGTTCATCAGGATGATCTCGTCCTTGCCCATTTTCGGCGCGCGCTTGATGACTTCCGCCAGCGCGTGGCTCGGCTCCAGCGCCGGAATGATGCCCTCGGTGCGGGTCAGCATCTGGAAGGCTTCCAGCGCCTCATGGTCCATGATCGGCACATATTCCACGCGGCCCATATCTTTCAGCCAGGCATGTTCCGGACCGATGCCGGGATAATCGAGACCGGCGGAGATGGAATGGCCTTCCTTGATCTGACCGTCACTGTCCTGCAGCAGATAGGTGCGGTTGCCATGCAGCACACCGGGAGAACCGGCGGTCAGCGAGGCGCAGTGTTCCTCACCCTCAAGCCCCTTGCCGCCGGCTTCAACGCCCACGACCTTGACGCTCGTGTCATCGAGGAAGGGATGGAAGAGACCGATGGCATTGGAGCCGCCGCCCACGGCGGCAATCAGCATATCCGGCAGCCGGCCTTCAGCGGCCAGCATCTGCTCGCGGGCTTCCTTGCCGATGACCGACTGGAACTCGCGCACCATTTCCGGATAGGGATGCGGGCCAGCCGCCGTGCCGATCATGTAATAGGTGTCATCGACATTGGTCACCCAGTCGCGCAACGCCTCGTTCATCGCATCTTTCAGCGTGCCATGGCCGGAGGTGACGGGCTTTACCTCAGCGCCCAGAAGCTTCATGCGGAAAACATTCGGCGCCTGACGCTCGACATCGGTGGCGCCCATATAGACAACGCAGGGAATACCGAAGCGCGCCGCAACAGTCGCGGAAGCGACGCCGTGCTGACCCGCCCCGGTCTCGGCGATGATACGCGTCTTGCCCATGCGCTTGGCAAGCAGGATCTGGCCCAGGCAATTGTTGATCTTGTGGGAACCGGTGTGGTTCAACTCGTCGCGCTTGAAGTAGATCTTCGCGCCGCCCAGCTCCGCCGTCAGCCGCTCGGCGAAATAGAGCGGGCTTGGACGGCCGGTGTAATGGGTGTTCAGATGCTGAAGCTCTGCCTGGAATTCGGCATCGTTCTTGGCCTTTTCCCACTCCGCCTGCAGGTCCAGAATGAGCGGCATCAGGGTTTCGGCAACAAAGCGTCCGCCGAAAATGCCGAAGCGGCCATCTTCATCAGGGCCTGCCCTGAAGGAATTGGGATTGGGGCTCTCAGTCACTGTGCACTCCTTGAAAGCGGCCTTGCGCCGTTTGCCTGCCGCACGGCGGCAAAGAATTCTTCCATCAGCCGAAGGTCCTTCACACCCGGCGCGCTTTCCACGCCGGAAGAGACATCGAGACCCCTCGCGCCCGTTTCCGCCAAGGCCTGCGCGACATTGGCTTTGTTCAGTCCTCCCGAAAGCATGTAATCCACGCTGGCGTCAAGATTTTGTAACAGACGCCAGTCGAAGGATACGCCATTGCCGCCCGGCAGGTCGGATCCGGCAGGCGGCTTTGCATCGAACAGGAAGCGGTCCGCAAGACCTATATAGGGATCGATCCGCTTCAGATCATCGGGATCGCGAATGGAAAAGGCCTTCATCAGCGGCAGGCCGTAAAGCGCCTTCAGCGTCAGCATCTGTTCCGGGCTCTCATGGCCGTGCAGCTGCAGAATATCCGGCTTCAGCAGATAGACGATATCGTCCATATCATCCGGATCGGCATCCACCGTCACGGCAACGATCTTCGCCTTGCCGCGCGCCTTTTCCGCAATGCGTCCAGCCAGGTCGGGCTCGATGTTGCGCGGGCTCTTTTCGAAGAAGATGAAGCCGATATGGGTTGCCCCCAGAGAAACCGCCTTTTCAACGGCCTCCTCGGTCTTCAATCCGCAAATCTTGATATCCGGGTTCATGGCTGCGGAAGTGACATGAATTGACCATCGAGTCGAGTAAAAACGTTAGCCAAACTCGATCGCATGCAGTTCGGCACCATGGCGTTTCAGCCAGGCCTTGGCCTCGTCCATGCCGGGGCACAAGGACCGGCACAGGGACCAGAATTCGGCGCTATGGTTCATCTGCTTCAGATGCGCGACCTCATGGGCGGCGAGATAGTCGATGACAGCGGGCGGGGCCATGACAATGCGCCAGGAAAAGCTCAGATTTCCCTCCCAAGAGCAGGAGCCCCAGCGGCTGCGGGTATCCTTCATCGTCAGCGTTTTCGCCGCCTTGCCCAGCCGTCCGGTGTGAATGGCCACCAGGCGTTCCAGATCGGCCTTGGCTTCCTTCTTGAGAAAGGCGGCCAGCCGCCGTCCGAGATGATCTTCAAGGCCGCTGACGCGGATCACCGGTTCGCCATCGATCACCATCGCCTCTGTCACGCCGCGCAACTGGCCGGTATGGACAATACGATGCGGCACGCCGCGCAGCAGAAGCGTGCCCCCCGCCTTCAGACTTTGATCCTGCTCATACCGCGCCAGCTTGGTGGCGATCCAGCCATGATGGCGAGTGAGAAAATCCGAAATATCGGCTTCCCGCACCCCTTTGGGGATGGTCATGCGCAAGGCGCGTCCGCCGGGTTCGATCCTCAACGTCAGCCGTGTGGCCCGCGGATTTTCCCGGATGACGACAGGTACGGACCGTCCTGCCACCTCAAGCATCCGCTCGCGGCGGTTGGCAGGTGGTTTCGGTTGGCGGGCGGGTCTTTGCAGGAACAGCGGAAACATGGGCCTTATCTACACGGTTCAGAACTGCGCCTTGTCAAGAAAAAACGCCGGCCCGAAAACGAGCCGGCGTTCCATCCTGTCGTTATTTCGCGTATCAGGCCATTCAGCCCTGATCGGCGCCCTTCATCGGACGCTCCCGCATGAAGCGGTCGAACTCTTCCTGATCCTTGGCCCGGCGCAGTTCATACATATAGCTTTCGAACTCCTGGCGCATTTCCTCAAGCTTGAGGCGCTCGCGCTCCAGGCGGTCCAACTCGGCCTGACGCCATTCATCGAAGGCGACGTTGCCACTGTCGGAAAAACGGCGGTGATGATGGCGGCGACGTTTATGACTGCATTTCCACATCATGACGTCCCTCACCCCGTTTCCGTCTCTGTAACCGGTGAATTTCTGACCGAAGAGGATGTAAGCCAGCATGGCCAGGCCCAGCGGCCAGAAAACCATGAAGCCGACCACCATCAGGGCCACTGTGGCCGGCGTCCAGCCGGGTCGCAGCAATGCTGATTGGTTCATTTCAAAGATCCTCGCTTTTCTCCGGTGCATAATATCCACACCGGCACCACTCGAAGTGGGAATGCCGCCAAGGCTCTTCAAGTCATGGCGGCAGGGAGGCTTTGAAAATCGCTGGCTTTTTTTGGTATCAGGCCGACTTGCCGCCCTTGATTACCCGCTTCACCACGCTCGAAGACGGCTTGGAATGCTCCTTGGCGAAGGCGACGATGCGCGGCGCGATCTCCTTGCGGAAGCGCGACCCGTTGAACACGCCATAATGGCCGACATCCGGCTGCATGTAATGCAACCGCTTGTTTTCAGGAATGTTGATGCAGAGATCCTGCGCCGCCTTGGTCTGGCCAACGCCGGAGATATCGTCATTCTCGCCTTCCACCGTCAAAAGCGCGGTGTTGCGGATTGCGGTCAGGTCCACGGGCTTGCCGCGATGGGTCATCTCGCCCTTGGGCAGGGAATGTTTCATGAAGACCGTATCGACCGTCTGGAGATAGAACTCGGCGGTCAGATCCATGACGGCGAGATATTCATCATAGAAGTCACGGTGCTTCTCCGCCGGCTCGCCATCATTCTTGACGAGGTGCATGAAGAAGTCCTTGTGGGCGATCATATGCCGGTCGAGGTTCATCGACATGAAGCCGGACAATTGCAGGAAGCCCGGATAGACGGGGCGCATAAAGCCCGGCTGCGGCCACGGCACCGGCATGATGACGTTTTCCTGGAACCATTCGAGCGGCTTGTTCTTGGCCAGTTCGTTGACGGCGGTGGGGTTGATGCGGGTATCGATCGGTCCACCCATCAGCGTCATGCTGGACGGCGCGAAGACATCGTTCTCCGCCTCCATGCGCGCCACGGCAGCCAGCACCGGCACCGAGGGCTGGCAGACGCCGACCACGTTGGTGCGCGGGCCGAGATGGTGCAGGATCTGGATGACGTAATCGATGTAATCATCGAGATCGAACACCCCCTCGGTCATCGGCACCATGCGCGCGTCGATCCAGTCGGTGATGTAGACATCCGCCTGCGGCAACAGAGCCTCGACGGTGCCGCGCAGCAGGGTCGCATAATGGCCGGACATCGGCGCGACAACCAGGATTTTCGGATCATCCGGACGCGGCGTCTTCAGGGAGCGATTGAAGTGGATGAGATTGCAGAAGGGCTTTTTCCAGGTGACCACTTCGGTGACCTTGACCGGCTGTCCATCGATCATCGTGGTCCCGAGGCCGAATTCCGGCTTTCCATAGCGGCGGGTCGTGCGCTCGAACACTTCAAGGCTGGCGGAAAACGTGCGGCCCAGCACGGTGTGGGAGAGCGGATTAAGGGGGTTAGAGATGGCCAGGCGCATCGCATCCGCTGTCGCCCGGAAAGGCGCCATAGCCGCATGATTCATTTCATAGAGCTGATAGAACATCGAAGGCTTTCCTCGCCTGGATGGTTTCAGGGAGCCGAAATCCTCCTTCGACACCGGGAAACACTGTGTTTTTCTGCGTCAGAACTGGCGCCTGTCAAGGCAATATGGGCCAAAGAAGTTAACTTTTCCAGCCGTCTGTCCCCCGGATAATCACGGGCCTGTCACAGGCACCGCACTGCTTGACCCTTCCTCTCGGCTTGCGCCCGCCGAGGCCGCGCTCTATGTCTTTTTGCGTTTCCCGGGAAACCAATGGCGCTTTCATGGTTTCGGGAGCATGACGCACTCCACCTGCGCCACTATACATTGACATATTCCTCCCAAGACAAGCTTTGAAGGACAGGATCACCATGACGAACAGCAACAACCGCACGTCCGAATATGATATCAATCCGCTTTTTCTCGATCGTTGGTCTCCCCGTGCCTTCAGCGGCGAAGCCATCAGCAAGGACGTTCTGTTCAGCATTCTGGAAGCAGGCCACTGGGCACCCTCGGCCTTCAATCTCCAGCCATGGCGTTTCGTCTACGCCCTCAAGGGTGACGCCCACTTTGATGAACTGCTGGGCGCCCTGATCGAGTTCAATCAGGGCTGGGCCAAGAATGCCTCTGCTCTGGTTTACATCATTTCGGACACGCTCAGCCGTCCTGCGGATGGTTCCGAACCGAAGCTGTCCCGCAGCCATAGCTTCGATACGGGTGCTGCCTGGGGCTATATGGCGCTTCAGGCCCTGCATGCAGGCTATTTCACGCATGCCATGACGGGCGTGGACTTTGACAAGGCCTCCACCATTCTGGGCGTGCCTTCCGAATACAAGATCGAGGCGGCCGTTGCGATCGGCAAGATCGGCGACAAGTCCATCCTTCCCGAGGGGCTGCAGGCCCGGGAAACGCCGAACAGCCGCAAGCCGGTTGCCGAGGTGGTTTTCGAAGGCAAGTTCAAGGCATAAAGACGGGAAAAGGGAGGGCCATTCCAGGCTTTCCCGGGGTCTTTTGACGGCTCACCTGCTCACCGATGATCCGGACAATGTTTCACGTGAATCACGTTAACCATGTCCGGCTGCTGCAAATGAAGAAGCCGCGCTCCGAAAAGCGCGGCTTCCTTGTTTTGATGCATGGACCTCGATCAGATATCGAGGTTGGCGACGCTCAGGGCGTTTTCCTGGATGAAGTCGCGGCGCGGCTCCACCTCATCGCCCATCAGGCGGGCAAAGAGACCATCGGCGTCAGTGGCGTCGTTGATCCGCACCTGCAGCAGCGAGCGAACATTGGGATCCAGCGTGGTTTCCCACAGCTGTTCGGCATTCATCTCGCCCAGACCTTTATAGCGCTGCATGGAAAGGCCCTTGCGGCCAAAGGAGAAGACGGCATCCAGAAGGCTGCGGGGGCCGGAAATGTCCTGCTGTCCATCCTTGCGCGTCAGCGCCGGTGGAGCGGCATAAATTTCCTTCAGGCGCGGAGCCAGTTGGTCGATGTGGCGGGCATCCGCTGAACCGATCAGGGCGACGTCCAGCGTTGCCACTTCCTTCACGCCGCGCACCATGCGCTCGAAACGCAGGCCGCCTTCATTCGTCACATGGCCGGTCCAGCCGCGTTCGGTTTCCTCGGCGATCAGATCCAGCCGCTTGGCCACTTCGGCAGCGGTCTGTTCGGCCTGTTCCCGATTGGCGGTCAGTTCGTGATTGAGCGCGCCGACAATGGCCGCCTGTTCCACGACAGAGCGGTTATAGCGCGAATGCAGCCCATCGATCAGCGACCGCAGCTTCAGCGCATCGCTGATGACCTCCCGCAGATCCTGACCGACACGCACTTCGCCGGAGCCCAGCTTGAGCGCCGCATCTTCCAGACCCTGGCCGATCAGATAGTCTTCCAGCGCCTTCTCGTCCTTCAGATACTGAACGGACTTGCCGCGCGTCACCTTATAAAGCGGCGGCTGGGCGATATAGAGATGGCCGCGCTCGATCAGTTCCGGCATCTGGCGGAAGAAGAAGGTGAGCAGCAGGGTGCGAATATGCGCGCCGTCCACGTCAGCATCGGTCATGATGATGATCTTGTGATAGCGCAGCTTGTCGGCGTTGAATTCATCCTTGCCGATCGAAGTACCCAGCGCGGTAATCAGCGTACCGATTTCCTGGCTGGACAGCATCTTGTCGAAACGGGCGCGCTCGACATTGAGGATCTTGCCGCGCAGCGGCAAAATGGCTTGAGTTTCACGCGAACGTCCCTGTTTCGCAGAGCCGCCAGCCGAGTCACCCTCGACCAGGAAGAGTTCGGATTTCGAAGGATCGCGCTCGGAGCAGTCGGCCAGCTTGCCGGGAAGCGAGGCAATGTCCAGTGCGCCCTTGCGCCGCGTCAGTTCGCGGGCCTTGCGGGCGGCTTCACGGGCCACGGCGGCTTCCACCACCTTGCCCACCAGAATCTTGGCTTCCGAGGGATGTTCTTCCAGCCAGGTGGAGAGCGCCTCGTTCACCAGGTTTTCTACGACCGGGCGCACTTCCGAGGAGACGAGCTTGTCCTTGGTCTGCGAGGAGAATTTCGGGTCCGGCACCTTGACGGAGAGGACCGCCGTCAACCCTTCACGGCAATCGTCGCCGGTCAGCGAGACCTTCTCCTTCTTGATAATGCCGGAACTGTCGGCATAGGAGGTGATCTGGCGGGTCAGAGCGCCACGGAAACCGGCCATATGGGTGCCGCCATCGCGCTGGGGAATGTTGTTGGTGAAGCACAGTACGTTTTCATGGTAGCTGTCGTTCCACCACATGGCGACTTCGACGGTGATCCCGTCTTTTTCTCCCTTGATGTAAACGGGCTTTTCCACCAGCGGCTTTTTGGAGCGGTCGAGATAACGCACGAAGGCTTCCAGGCCGCCGTCATAGATCATCTCTTCCTGACGGATGTCGGACTTGCGCTTGTCGGTCAGCAGAATGCGCACGCCGGAATTCAGGAAGGCCAGTTCGCGCAGGCGATGCTCCAGCGTGCCGTAGTCGAACTCGGTCTTGGTGAAGGTCTCGGCGCTGGGCAGGAAGGTTACTTCCGTGCCGGACCGGCCTTCATAATCGCCCGTCACCGCAAGCGGCGCATCGGCCACGCCATGGGTGAAGCTCATTTCATGAATCTTGCCGTTGCGGCGGATCTTCAGGCTGAGCTTGACCGACAGCGCGTTGACGACGGAAACGCCCACGCCGTGCAGACCGCCAGAGACCTTGTAGGAATTCTGGTCGAACTTGCCGCCCGCATGCAGCTGCGTCATGATGACTTCCGCGGCTGAGACGCCCTCGGAAGAGTGGATGTCGGTGGGAATGCCGCGGCCATTATCCGTCACCGTTACGGAGCCATCGGCATTCAGCGTTACCGTCACGATATCGGCATGCCCGGCCAGTGCCTCATCGATGGCGTTGTCCACGACTTCGTAGACCATGTGGTGCAGACCGGAACCGTCATCGGTATCGCCGATATACATGCCCGGCCGCTTGCGAACCGCATCCAGGCCCTTCAGCACCTTGATGGAGTCTGCGCCATATTCGGCGCTTGCGCCATTTTGAGCATCGGTCGTTTCAGTCATCAGCGATCTTTCCAGTATCAGCAGGCCGGAACCAGCGAGGCCACGAAATTCACCGCAAGCGATCCATGGAAGAAACATGAGGGTTTCCCGATGAATCCGCTTTCGCGAATCACGCGATTGTCTTAGCCCGGACTATAGGGACTTTGCGGCGACTTCCAAATCAGGAGCGCCACTTTCGGCAAGAATCCAAGGGATTTTGCGGTTATTTCCGCTTTTCCACCCTGTTCAGCACGGCTTCCATCTCTTCTAGCACATCGGGTGGCAGGGTGCGAATCATCCGTGACAATTTGTTGGCAAAAGCAGTGTAGGCAGACGGCATGCCGGACGTATCGAGCACGGCGCGCGGATGGGAGGCATCGGCCTCGGCGAAAAGCTCCTCCGCCTCGTCCCAGATGATGTTGAAATAGCCGGCGATCCGCTGCAGGAGATTAAAGCTGGGCTTGCCCCGGCGTCCATGTTCCAGCGCCGAAAGATAGGCGGGGCTGACGCCGATGGCCTCGGCCATCTCCTTCTGGGAAACGCCCTTCGCCTCGCGCAGGCGGCGCACGGCATCGCCGAATGGGGTCACGGCGCCTCTCCCTTGCGACGGGACAGGCGGACATAAAGCGCACCATCGCCGCCGTGATGCTGGGCGGCCGGCTCATGCGAGGAAATCAGATAGCGAAACTCCGGCTTGGAAAACCACATGGGCACCGCCCGCTTCAACGCGCCTTCGCTGCCCATGGAACTGCCCTTGCCGGTGATGACCAGGACATGCCGCAGACCCCGCTCGTGAGCCCGGATCAGAAAATCCAGCAGCATGGCATGAGCCTCGCTCTGGATCATCCCATGCAGGTCGATGCGCGCTTCCAGCGGCAGCTTGCCCCGCGACAGCTTGCGCTTGACCGGGCGCTCCAAAGGATGATGGCGACCCGAAGGCATGGATGCCGGGACCGCCTGCCCGGGCGCGGACGTACCGGTATCCTTCTGCGGGGCGGCACGGGTGGCACTTTCCACTCGTGTCTCTTCCTCGGCGATCAGATCCTCGAAAGCCGTCAATTCCTCCAGCCGTCCGGGCATGGGCCGGGTGGAGCGCGCCACCTTTCCCCAGAGAATACGGTCTTCGGTGCTGATCTTCTTCGCCGCCATCAGCCAAACCTCGCGGCAGCCTGACGGGGAATCAAGATGTAAAAATCGGCGGCGTTGCGGACGGCCCCGGCCAGTTCACCCGCCTCAAAACCGGAGCCGGTGAAGATATCGCCCCGCGCTGGCCCGACGATGGCAGAGCCGGTATCCAGAGCCAGCATCAGCCGGGCGAAGGACGCCCCCTGATCCAGCCGGGTCAGGCTCTGCGAATGGATATAAAACGGGAAGCCAAAGGTATGGATCAGCCGATCCACCGCCAGTGACCGCCCCGCCAGGAGCGGCACCTTTGCCGCGGCAACCGGCCCGCGCGAAAGATCGCCCACCTCGGCTTCGCGAAAGAAGATGTAGGACCGGTTATGCCAGAGCACCTCGTCCACCTGCTCGGGATGCCGCGCCAACCATTCACGGATCGCCTGCATGGACATACGTTCCAGCGGAATCTCCAACCGCTCCAGAAGCAGCTTGCCGATGCCGGAAAAAGCATGTCCGGCTTTGGCGGCATAGGTGATACGACGCACCGTGCCATCCCGATAGATCAGCCGTGCCGCGCCCTGAACATGGATAAAGAACACATCCACTTTCGATTTCGCCCAGGCGATTTCCAGCCCCCTGCCTTCAAGGAAACCTTGATCAATCGCCTGCCGGTCCGGGTAGGCTTCCACCCGTCCATCGACACGACGACCGAACATATAGCCGGAGTCCAATCCCGCCGGTCTATTGCTGTCATCGAGATCGATCAGATCCTCCGGACGACGGTAAAAGGGGAAACGAAACACCTCGTCCGGCTCGGCGGCAACCTCGACTTCCGGCTCGTAAAAGGCTGTCACAAAGCCAGCTTCCCCATCCTTTCGCCGGATTCGAAATGGCTGGCAGTGGTTTTCAAAAAACCGGCGGGCGTCCTGATTGGTCTTGGGCGCCTCCCCCTCTGCGGCCTCCAGCAAGGGTATCAGGTCTGCCGCCGTCAGTCCGAGGCTACCGGCGCGATAGGGCTTCGCCTTTTTAAGATAAGAAAGACAATCGCCCATAACGCGAAAAAGGCTGGAAGGATCATCATCCCCCCAGCCGGGTAGAGCCGTGAAATCGACCGGTTCCAGATCGAAGGAAGAAGAGGGTGTGTTCATTGTTCGGATTCGGTGGCGATCAGTTTCCAATTTGGATCGCGCGACCGGATATCGCGGGCAAAGGTCCAGATATCATTGACCTCACCGACATTTTCCGCGTCGCCGTCGATGAGTTCGCCATTCTTGTCATAGGTGGCGGAAATCAGCTGGCTGATGATCTTCACCGTCAGAAGTTCCTCGTTGTCCTTGACCGAGGCGCTGACGATATCGGCCCGATCAATGCCGACGAAGGTGGATTTCAGCAATTCGCCGCGCCGCTCGCGTTCGGTAATGGCGGCATCGAAGCCTTCAAACACATCCCGGGACAGCAACCCTTTGAGTGTTTTGCGATCACCGGCGGCAAAGGCCATCACGATCATTTCATAGGCAATTCGCGCGCCCTTGAGGAATTCCTTGGGCGAGAAGGAAGGATCGACATCGGCAATCTGGCGCAATTGCGTGTTCAACGCTGTTTCGGGTGCCGCAAAGGCATCGATGGCGGCGTAACGATTTTCCGGCTCGGCATCGTCCCGCTTTGCCAGCGTAACGACCTTATCCTCTTCCGTCGAACCTGCAGGGTTGGAGGTGCTGCGGGCAAAGGGATCAACCGGCGGCTTTTCATTGCCGGTGCGGCGACCAAGGACGCTGCGCAGCTGCAGGAAAATCAGCACCGCAGCCACGAGAAAAAACAGTGTCACAAAATCATTCGAGCCCATAGACCATCACACCGCTGTTTAAATTGAACTTTGAGGCTACCATATAGTCTGCCATGGGGCGCTCTTCAAAGGGGCCTGAGACGCTACTGCATAATTCCTTAAATCATAATCGATTTAAGGCTAAAATTATGCGGCAGAGGTAAAGAACTACGGCGCACCTCAACCAGCGAATATTAGGAGATATTATGCGTTTGCCGGCTGTTTTCCTGCTCTTCCTGCCCCTCGCGGAGATCGCGGGTTTCGTGCTGGTCGGGCAATGGCTGGGTCTTCTGCCCACGCTGGCGCTGGTGATCGGTTCGACCGTGCTGGGCTTTTCCGTGCTGAAACACCACGGGGTCAGCCTTGCACAAAAGTTGAAACGCAATCGCGCGCAAAGCCCGGAGGATACCGCGCGCGCCGCGCTGGATGGGACCGCCCAGGTCTTTGGCGGGCTTCTCTTGATCTTTCCCGGCTTCATCACCGATCTCATCGGCCTGATGCTGCTGATCCCTTTCGTGCGCTCCTGGCTCTGGGACAGGCTGAAGCCGCGCATCGTCACCATGCGAAGCGGCAGCGGGTTTCGCTATGGGGGCGAAGCCGGTCCGCAAGGCCGGGACCATCCCTCCCGGAGCCCCGATGGCCCGGGTCCGGTCATCGACCTCGACAGCAGCGACTACACCCGCAAGGAGGGCAACTCATCCTCTCCCTGGATACGCCGCCCGCCCGAGCCCTGAGACCGTCGGCAAGGGTTGTAGGGGGGACCTCAAAATGCTAGATGGCCCTGACCAAATCAGCCTTGAGGAAGCCCAATGGCCAATGAAAACAGCAATGGGGCGAGCCCGTCCCTGAATATCCTTGCTCAGTACATCAAGGATCTTTCCTTCGAAAATCCGGGTGCGCCGCGCTCCCTCCAGGCCCGTGACAAGGCTCCGGCGATCAATATCAACGTCAATGTCAACGCCAATGCCCTGTCGGAAACCGATTTCGACGTGGTTCTGTCCTTGAGCGCAGAAGCCCGCGATGACGACAAGATCGTCTTCGCCACCGAACTGGTCTATGGCGGCGTCTTCCGCGTCACGGGCTTTCCGCAGGAACACATGCTGCCGGTTCTCTTCATTGAGTGCCCGCGCCTGCTCTTCCCCTTTGCCCGTCAGATCATTGCCGATGCCACCCGCAATGGCGGCTTCCCGCCGCTGATGATCGACCCGATCGATTTTGCCCAGATGTTTGCCCAGCGCGTAGCCGAAGAACAGGCCCGTTCGCCAGCGAACTGATCACCGGCATCAGACTATAAAAAAGGGCGGTCATCGCAGGATGCCGCCCTTTCTTTTTTCCTGATGCATTTGAGATATTCGAAATCTCTTCAAGGCGAGGATGCGTTAGCATCTTCGATGCCTTGGTATTAGAGTGTTACAGCGTCTTTTGTGCGTTTGATAAAACGCACGGCGCTGTATGACTTCATTCGCCGCCGGAGCCTGTATAGGCGTTCCAGAGCGCCTTGCCGCCAAGCCGCTGCACCAGCGCCGCGTGGCGCGCCTTTTCTTCCTCCGTCAGCCGGGATGGCAGGGGACGCGGGCGTTCGGCGATCACCACCGCCACATCATCCCGCTGTTCGCGCCGCGCCGTGGTCTGACCAGACTGTTCCAGGCCAAAGGTTGCCTGGCGGCCGCCCAGCATCTCGATATAGACTTCCGCCAGCAATTCGGAGTCGAGAAGGGCACCGTGCTTGGTGCGGTGGGAATTGTCGATCCCGTAACGGCGGCAAAGCGCGTCAAGCGTGTTTGGCCCCATCGGATGTTTGCGGCGCGCCAGAGAGAGCGTATCGATGACGTTTTCGTTCGGGATAGGCGGACGCCCCAACCGCGCCAGTTCCGCATTGATGAAGCCCATATCGAAGGTGGCATTATGCGCCACCCATTTCGCCCCTTCGAAAAAGGCCAGAATCTCATCAACCAGTTCTTCGAAGCGCGGCTTGTCCTTCAAAAACTCGTCGGTAATGCCGTGCACCGCCAAGGCATCGGGGTGAACGGTCTTGTCGCCCGGATTGATATAGAAGTGAATGCTGCGGCCCGTCGGAAAATGATTGAGCAGTTCCACGCCACCAATTTCGATGACGCGATCGGACTTGTTTTCAAGACCTGTGGTTTCCGTATCGAAGATGATTTCGCGCATGGTCAGTCCGGCTCCTTCAGCAGACGGGCAATCACCCCCCTCACCTGCTCCCTTGCATACTCCAAACCCTGGCCGGTATCGATGATGAAATCCGCTCGTGCCCGCTTTTCAGCATCGGGCATCTGTCGCGCCAGCACCATGGCCAGTTTTTCCTCCGTCCAGCCGGGCCGTGCCAGCACCCTTTGCCGCTGCTGCTCCGGAGAGCAGGTCACCACAGCCACCTTGTCCAGCCGCTTTTCTCCGCCGCTTTCATAGAGCAGCGGAATGTCCAGCAGGACCAGCGGCGTGCCTCGCTCCTCGCAAGTCTTCAAAAAGGCCGTTTCACGCGCCCGCACCAGCGGATGCACCACGGCTTCCAGTGCTTTCAAGGCATCGGGATCCTTCGCCAATCGACTCGACAAAACCTGACGGTCAATCACCCCGCCGACGACCGCTTCCGGAAACAGAGCGCCAACAGGCACCACCGCTTCCTTTCGGTAAAGATCATGCACCGTGGCATCGGCATCGTGCACCGGCACCCCCTGCTCCGCGAACATACGGGCGGTGGTGGATTTCCCCATTCCGATGGAGCCGGTCAAACCGAGCGTGATCACCCATGCGCCTCCAGATCGGCCTCGATCAATTGCCGCAGGTCCGGGGTGATGACAGGGCGGCGCCCGAACCATTTTTCAAAACCGGGAACCGCCTGATGCAGCAGCATGCCGAGGCCATCCACGGTTGCCAGGCCCGCTTGCTCCGCCTGCCGCAGCATCTCGGTCCTCAATGGTACATAAACGATATCGGTCACCACAGCATGAGAGGGGAACCTGTCCCACGCGATGGCGGGAAAAGGCTCGCCCTTCATTCCGAGCGAGGTGGTGTTGATGAAGAGGTCACAGCCTTCCAACACCTCCTGCAAGGCGGCCATGCCATGGGCAGAAACGGTTTCGCCAAATCGATCCGCCAATTCCTGTGCCCGTTCCACCGTACGGTTGACGATGCGGATATCCTTGATACCCCGGTCCCGCACCGCCTGGATGATGGCCCGGCTGGCCCCGCCCGCCCCTAGAACCACCGCTGTCGAAGCACGATCCCATCCCGGCTGCTGCTGATCCAGATTGGCGGCGAAGCCGTAGCTGTCGGTGTTCGTGGCCAGAATGCGCCCATCCTCCCGCCACAGCGTATTGGCCGCGCCAATTTCCCGCGCAATCTCATCGACGTGATCGGCAAGATGCGCGGCTGCTTCCTTGTGCGGGATGGTGACATTGCCACCTCGGTAGCCGGATTCTCCATTCCGCAACTGCGCCATAAAGGCCGGAAAATTCTCAGGCTTTATCTCGACGGTCTCATAAGCACCTGCAATTCCGTAGGCTTTCAGCCAATAGCCATGGATGAGCGGCGACCGGGAATGCTTGATCGGATAGCCGGCAACAAAAGCCTGTGCCGAAAATGTTTCACGTGAATCAGTCATGGATCAGTCCCAAGCTGCGAAGCTTAGCCAACATGGGCAGAAGCGGCACGCCAACAATGGTAAAGTAGTCACCTTCGATGGCCGAAAAGAGTTGGATGCCCAATCCCTCGATCTGATAGGCGCCGACGCTTTTGAGCACCCTGTCTCCGGCACGGTCCAGATAATCATCCAGCCATGCTTCGCTGAAAGACCGCACGGTGAGCCGCGCCTTGCTGACATGTTCCCAGATAACCGCGCCATCGCGCACAAAGGCAAGGGCGCTGTTCAACTCGTGGGTCTGCCCCCGCAGCGATAGCAATTGATCCCGCGCCGCCGCCCTGTTGGCAGGCTTATGATAGAGACGTGCGCCAAGGCTCATGGTCTGGTCACCGCCGATGATGAGGGCTTCCGGCCTGTCACGACTGACGGACAAGGCTTTTTCCCGGCCCAGCAGCAAGGCAAGCGCATCCGGCAAAAGCCCCTGGTGTTCCGCCCGACCTTCCACCTCACGCTCGTCGATAGCCGGTGCAACACTATCGAAAATGAGCCCGGCATTGCTGAGAAGCTGCTTTCGAAAGGGACTGGTGGAGGCGAGAACAAGCGGGGCAGTCATGATACGATCCTAGTTGGTAGGCGCGGGCATGAAGCGGCAGAAACCGTATACATTAAGTTGTATTTTTCTTCATCACACACCTAAATCCCCTAACGCAGCTTCTGTCGCAGCGCAACGATGGCTGCTGCCGTTTCCTCGATAGACCGTCGCGTGACATCGATCAGTGGCCAGTTATGACGGGCACAGAGCATGCGGGCGTATTTCAGCTCTTCAACGATACTGGCACGATCGGTATAATCACCGGGATCAAATCCCTGTCCATGACCCAGTTCGCGATGGCCGCGCACCTGTGAGATCCGGTCCGAAGTGGCAATCAGTCCAACAATCAGCGGCTTTGTTGCCGCCAGCAGTGCAGATGGCAAGGGCACACCGGGAACAATCGGTATATTCGCAGCCTTTATGCCGCGATTGGCAAGATAGATGCAGGTGGGGGTTTTTGACGTGCGGCTAATCCCAACCAGAACCACATCCGCCCGATCGTAATCATCCGCCATCTGGCCGTCATCATGATCCATCGCGTAATTCAAGGCTTCGATGCGGGCAAAATATTCGGCATTCATTCGATATTGCGCACCGACGCGCCGGCGCGCCAGAGGGCCAAGATAGGTTTGAAACGTCCCGATGACCGGTTCGAGAACATTGACGCTTGGAACCCCCAACCGGGCACAGCCTTCATCGATGATAGCGGCAAGGTCCTGATCGACGACCGTATAAAGAACGATGCCGGGCTCGCGATCGATGGCCTCCAGCACAGAGGCCATCTGACGCTTGTTACGGATCAGCGGATAGACATGTTCTATAGGGCTGGAGTGGGAAAATTGCACGGCTGCGGCCCGCCCGGCCGAGATCAGCGTTTCTCCGGTCGAGTCCGAAATCAAATGCAGATGGAAGAAGTTTTTTCGGTTCTCCACGCTATCCTGATCCGCCTGTTGAAAAGCTGGGACAGGGGGAGCTAGCGGCAGAGGCGGGTCTTTGACAAGGGGAAAGACCCCGTTTTTTCCACAGAAGTAACCTAACGGGAAAGGGATTCCTTAACCCTGTGGATAGCGCAAAGAGCTGGAAGCATTCTGAACACGATCCTGCTTTTATCCACAGTTTGCCCTACGTCCTGAAAATGCCATGCCATTGAGACAGAAGCTTTTTTCGCATTGATTCACAGAATGGTCGATCTTTCCCGATTCCGGTCCCTTCATTCATCCGGAAACCCTGTGACTGGGTTCGATGTGTGGATTGGCATTAAGCCTTGCTACTCACAGAGTCTTAGAAATAGAAAAAGAAGATTCTCTTTTCTTTTATAATTTGAAAGGGTCCTCATGACCGTCGTGCCGCGTTCCATTCTGAGAGTGCTGAAGGGAGAAACCATGTCCCCTCCGCCCCTGTGGCTGATGCGTCAGGCAGGACGGTATCTTCCGGAATATCGGGAGACACGCGCCAAGGCGGGGAGCTTTCTCGATCTCTGTTACAATCCGGATCTCGCCACGGAAGTCACCTTGCAGCCGATCCGGCGCTATGGTTTCGATGCGGCCATTCTTTTCTCCGATATCCTTGTCATTCCGGATGCCTTGAAGCGGAATGTCACCTTCACCGAAGGGCATGGCCCGCAAATGACCCCGATTGCGGTTGAAGAGATCAAGGCGCTCGAAGCCTTGCCGATTTTCCCGCATCTCGATCCGGTGATCGAGGCAGTTCGGCGTATCCGGTCAGGTCTTCCTTCGGAAACCACCCTTCTCGGCTTCTGCGGTGCACCCTGGACCGTTGCGACTTACATGATCGCCGGACATGGCACGCCGGACCAGGCGCCAGCCCGGCTCTTTGCCTATCGCCATCGTCAGGAATTTCTGACCCTTCTCGACATTCTGGCCGATCTCTCGGCCGACTATCTTTCGGCACAGATCGAGGCAGGCGCGGATGCGGTGCAGATCTTCGATTCCTGGGCTGGTGTTCTCGGAGAAGAGGATTTTGAAGATTTCTGTGTTCGTCCCATGCGTCGCATCATCAACGCCCTGAAACGCCGCCATCCGGAAACGCCGATCATTGCCTTCGCCAAGGGAGCGGGCACTCTGCTCAAGGATTATCGCCGCAAGACCGGCGCGGATGCGATAGGGCTCGACTGGACCGTGCCTCTGTCCTTCGCTCGCGATCTGCAGAAGGAAGGCCCGGTTCAGGGTAATCTCGATCCCATGCGCGTCGTCGCCGGCGGCGAGGCCCTGACAGAGGGGATTGACCGTATTCTCGATGCCTTGGCCCACGGACCCCTGATCTTCAACCTTGGCCATGGAATTACGCCTCAGGCCAAGCCCGAGACGGTCACGGAACTGGTGGCACGCGTGCGTGGCGGAGCTCCTCGATGAACAGCCCCCAATCCGGTCGTACCGAAGGAAAAAAGGCCGCACGGCGGGCAGCCATTGCGCTGGTGCTGTTTGCGCTGGCGGGATTGTTTTTCTACAGCGCTACGGCAGAGCAATCCTATCTCTGGCTGAAAGCCCTGCATGTCATCGCCATCATTTCCTGGATGGCGGGGCTTCTCTACATGCCGCGGCTGTTCATCTACCATTTCGACGCCCCGAAGGGGTCTGTGCAGGCTGAAACCTTCGCTGTGATGGAACGGCGCCTCATCAACGTGATCATGCGTCCGGCCATGGCGCTTTCCTGGATTCTCGGCCTCTACCTTGCCTGGTCGGTCTTTGGTTTTCAGGGCGGCTGGCTGCATGCAAAGATCGCTGCGGTGATTTGCCTCACCGGGGTCAACGAATATTTCGGGGTGACCGCAAAGGCTTTTGCCCGAGGCGATTATCGTAAAACCCCCGGTTACTGGCGGGCTTTCAATGAAGTGCCAACCGTGCTGATGATCGTGATCGTTATTCTGGTCATCGTGAAGCCCTTCTGATCCTTTATTTTCACAAGGGTACGAATCATATGCCTGCTCCTTACCCTTACGGGGACAAGCGGAAATCCTTGAAAATCCCGGGATTTTCGCGCTTGCTTGCTTCAAATTTGCCCGATTTTTGTTGGAATGTCCTATAATTCGGCAATGCCTCTTGCGAAAACGGAGGCGCGTCGTTATTTTCCACGCATCCTATCTCTCGCGGCGTGTCTCTTATTGTCCTGTCGGTTCTGCCGAAAGTACCGAACTGCGGCCCGCGCTCTTCCCGAACATCTATCCAACTGTGGTCCCCTTCATGGCTGAAATGAAGCTTCAAGAACTTAAGAGCAAATCGCCTACGGATTTGCTCACCTTTGCCGAATCGCTCGAGGTCGAAAACGCCAGCACCATGCGCAAGCAAGAGCTGATGTTTGCGATCCTGAAGATGCTGGCCAGCCAGGACATCGAGATTATCGGGGAAGGTGTGGTTGAAGTGTTGCAGGACGGTTTCGGCTTCCTGCGCTCGGCCAATGCCAACTATCTGCCCGGCCCGGACGATATTTATATCTCGCCTTCGCAGATCCGCCGCTTCTCCCTGAAGACGGGTGATACGGTGGAAGGTCCGATCCGTGGACCGAAGGAAGGTGAGCGCTATTTCGCGCTCCTCAAGGTCAACACGATCAATTTCGAGGATCCCGAAAAGATCCGGCACAAGGTGCATTTCGATAACCTGACGCCGCTTTACCCGAATGAGCGCTTCAAGATGGAACTGGAGGTTCCGACCTCCAAGGATCTGTCGCCCCGGGTGATCGATCTCGTCGCCCCTCTCGGCAAGGGCCAGCGCGCCTTGATCGTGGCGCCGCCGCGGACGGGTAAGACCGTTCTGCTGCAGAACATCGCCCATTCCATCACCGCCAATCATCCGGAATGCTATCTCATCGTTCTGCTGATTGACGAGCGTCCGGAAGAAGTCACCGATATGCAGCGCTCGGTGCGCGGTGAAGTGGTTTCCTCCACTTTCGACGAGCCTGCCGTCCGCCACGTTCAGGTCGCGGAAATGGTGATCGAAAAAGCCAAGCGGCTTGTCGAACATGGGCGTGACGTGGTCATCCTGCTCGATTCCATCACCCGCCTCGGTCGTGCCTATAACACCGTCGTTCCCTCTTCGGGGAAGGTCTTGACCGGTGGTGTCGATGCCAACGCCCTGCAGCGTCCGAAGCGTTTCTTCGGGGCCGCGCGTAACATCGAGGAAGGCGGTTCGTTGACGATCATCGCCACGGCTCTGATCGATACCGGCAGCCGTATGGACGAAGTGATCTTTGAAGAATTCAAGGGCACGGGTAACTCTGAAATCGTCCTCGATCGTAAGGTCGCTGACAAGCGCATCTTCCCGGCTATGGATATTCTCAAGTCCGGGACTCGTAAGGAAGACTTGCTGGTGCCGCGTCAGGACTTGCAGAAGATTTTCGTTCTTCGCCGGATTCTCGCCCCGATGGGCACCACGGATGCCATCGAGTTCCTGATCGACAAATTGAAGCAGACGAAGAACAATGGCGACTTCTTCGAATCTATGAACACCTGACCAATTCTTCGCCGGATTCACGTCTTTTGGCCTTCGGTCTCAGATCGGAGGCCAAATGCATTTATGAGATAATCGTGCCAAGCATGGTTGATGGTGTGGCGGGGCATTTTAACGCAGAGGTTTTGCCGGAATGATAGCCAGGGATACGATCTTTGCCCTGTCCTCGGGCGCGTTGCCTTCGGGGATCGCGGTGATCCGCTTTTCCGGTCCTCACACTCGAGCCCTGCTGGAGACGTTGGCAGGCGGTGTGCCTGAACCGCGGAAGGCTTCCTTTAGATCGATTCGCACCCGTGACGGTCTGTTGCTGGATCAGGGGCTTGTTCTGTTTTTCCCGGCTCCCAATTCCTTCACCGGTGAGGATAGCGGAGAATGGCAGGTACATGGCAGCCGCGCTGTGGTGGCAGCCTGTCTTGCTGAACTTGCCCTGCATCCCGGGTGTCGTTTGGCTGAGGCCGGGGAATTTTCCCGTCGTGCCTTTGAAAATGGCCGTCTGGATTTGCTGGAAGTGGAAGGTCTTGCCGATCTGCTGACAGCCGAAACGGAGATGCAGCGGCGGCAGGCCTTGGCACAGGCGGAAGGGAAGGCGACGGCAGTCTATGCGGCCTGGCGGGAAAAGCTCATCCACTGCCGTGCAATGATCGAAGCAGAATTGGATTTTGCCGATGAGGACGATATTCCAGGCTCCGTTTCCGAACGTATCTGGCCCGAACTCAAGGCGCTACACACCGCATTGCTCCAGGCGATTGCCGGGGAAAAGCGCGGCGAAATTATACGCGGCGGTTTTCATGTGGTGATTGCCGGTGCCCCCAATGCCGGGAAATCGAGCCTGATGAATGGTCTCGTAGGCCGTGACGTAGCCATCGTCACCCATTACGCAGGCACCACGCGGGATATCCTGCAGGCGGATCTGGATCTTGAAGGTTATGTGGTTCGGCTGTATGACACCGCCGGCATTCGCGATACCGATGAAGTGGTGGAGCAGGAAGGTATCCGCCGCGCATTGGCGAAGCTGGAGCAGGCGGATCTTGTGTTATGTCTTGAGGATGTGACAGGCCAAGCTGAAGACATCTCTCTGCCCGAAGGGGTTGATGTCTTGCGGATTGGAACCAAACGGGATGCGATGTCCGGTAGTGCTGCGCGGTCCTATGATATGCTGGTGGATACCCGAGATGAGACGGACATTCTGCATGTCAAACAGGCCATTTTGAATTCGGTTCGAGACCGTTTCAGTGGTGCGATGGACGTGGTTCCCAGCCGTCTTCGACATGTCGAGCAGTTGAGAGCCGCGGCGGATTGGGTGCAGGCAAGCTTGGCAGATGATTTGGGGCTTGAGGTCAGGGCTGATTTTCTGCGGAGCGCCTCAGATGCGCTGGCAAGGTTGATTGGTCGAGTCGATACCGAAACATTATTGGGGAAGATTTTCTCCGAGTTTTGCGTGGGAAAATGATTCACGTGAAACATTGCCAGCCGCGAAGGCAAAGAGGCAGAGATGGTAGAGAGTGGATTTGATGTCATTGTCATTGGCGGTGGCCATGCAGGCGCTGAAGCAGCGGCTGCGTCTGCGCGCCTGGGCGCAAGAACAGCGCTTGTGACGCATCGGCGCGACACGATTGGCGTGATGTCCTGTAATCCTGCCATCGGCGGTTTGGGCAAAGGTCATCTGGTTCGGGAAGTGGATGCACTTGGTGGGTTGATGGGTGTGTGTGCGGATGCCGCCGGTATTCAATTTCGCCTTCTCAATCGCAAGAAAGGTCCAGCTGTGCGTGGCCCCCGCACCCAGGCAGATCGCAAGCTGTATAAAGCTGCTGTACAGGATCAGCTGGAAGCTCTGGAAAATCTCACCATCATTGAAGGCGATGCTTTTGACCTTGATGTCAAGAACGGGCGCGTCGAAGCTGTGATCCTGGCGAATGGGCAACGTTTGCCGACCGGTGCGGTGGTGTTGACGACAGGAACCTTTCTGCGCGGGCTCATTCATATCGGTCAAAAAAAGATCCCCGCCGGGCGAGTGGGAGAGGCGCCTTCTCTCGGTTTGAGCGCGACCCTCGGAAAACTGGGCTTAAGGTTAGGGCGTCTGAAGACGGGGACGCCGGCCCGTCTCGATGGTCGGACAATCAACTGGTCGATCCTGGAAATGCAGGCGGCGGATGAAGATCCTGTCCCCTTTTCCTTTATGACAGACGGTATCCAAAATCCGCAGATCGAGTGCGGAATCACCAGGACCACGGATGCGACGCATCAGATCATCCGCGACTCGATTCATTTGTCGGCTATGTATTCCGGCCAGATTGAAGGAGTAGGCCCGCGTTATTGCCCCTCTATCGAGGACAAGATCATGCGTTTTGGCGATCGGGATGGACATCAGGTGTTTCTGGAGCCTGAGGGCCTGGATGATCACACCATCTATCCAAATGGAATTTCGACATCTCTGCCGGAAGATGTTCAGGAAGCTTTTATGCGCACCCTGCCCGGCCTGGAGCGGGTATCCATTCTTCAGCATGCCTATGCGATAGAATATGATCATGTCGATCCGCGTGAGCTGACGCCCGGTCTTGAACTGAAATGCCTCTCGGGTCTTTATCTTGCCGGTCAGATCAATGGCACCACCGGGTATGAAGAAGCTGCTGCCCAGGGGCTCGTTGCAGGATTGAACGCTGCCCGAAGGGCAGCTGGTCAGGAGCCGGTCACTTTTAGCCGTGCCGATTCCTATATTGGGGTGATGATCGATGACCTGACGAGCCGGGGTGTGGCAGAACCTTACCGCATGTTCACCTCACGGGCGGAGTTCCGATTGTCGCTTCGTGTAGACAATGCAGATATGCGTCTGACCCCTCTCGGAATGGAACTGGGGCTGGTCGGTGCAGACCGCGCTGCGAAATTCAGCGCTTTCCGCCAGGATTTCGATGAAGCTCTACACACGCTGGATGCGCGGCAGGTGACGCCTCAGGAAGCGGCAAAATTTGGCATCACCGTCAATCAGGATGGGCGGCGGCGCAGCGGGGCGGAACTCCTCGCCTACCCGGGAATGACTCTCCAGAAGCTACTGCCTGTTTGGCCGGAACTGGCAGAGCTTGGTCCGAAGCTGCAAGAGGCATTGGAAATTCATGCGTCCTATGCGGTCTATATGGATCGGCAAAATGCCGAGATTGCCCAGACCAAACGTGAGGAAGATCGCGCCATTCCGGCAGATTTCGATTTTACGATCTTGTCCGGATTATCCAACGAACTGAAGCAGAAGCTCTCAAAAATCCGTCCTGCCAATCTTTTACAGGCGGCACGTATTGATGGAATGACACCGGCGGCACTCTCTTTGCTTGTTGTCTATTTGAACAAGGACAAGCTGAGCCATGCCGTCTGATAGTCTGTCCCTGGCCCAGTTCAATAAACTGGCCGGTCTCAATGTTTCACGTGAAACCTTTGATCGGCTACAACGGTTTGTCGAGCTGTTTCAGAAATGGTCGAAGGTGATCAATCTCGCCGCGCCTTCCACGTTGGATCAGATCTGGCATCGTCATGTCATCGATAGTGCGCAGCTTTTTAAATTCGCCAAGCCCGATCAACATTGGGTGGACCTGGGCAGCGGCGGGGGATTTCCCGGAGTGATCACGGCCATTCTTCTGGCCGAGGCTGGCGGTGGCTGGGTAGATCTGGTCGAAAGCAATCAGAAAAAAGCAAGTTTCCTTCGGAATGCGCTTCTTGAAACAGGAGGGCTCGGCCGGGTTCATCCCATCCGAATCGAGGAAGCTCCCAGTGCTCTCAAACACTGCGACGTCCTCTCGGCACGAGCGCTTGCCGATCTGGATAAGCTCTTCGACTATGGTTATCCGTGGGTCGAGTCTGGCGAAAAAGTTAAATTTCTTCTGCATAAAGGCCGGGATTACGAGTCTGAGGTTCAGAAAGCGCGTGGTCGCTGGGCCTTTGATCTGGTAATACATTCCAGCGTGCTTGAGGCTGACTCGGTGATTTTGGAGATCGAAGGCCTTGCACGCATCCGTTAGAGATGTCGGGTGTTACGATGGCCATCGAGAAAAACCGGATTATTACCATCGCCAATCAAAAAGGCGGTGTCGGGAAAACCACCACCGCCATTAATTTGGCGACGGCGCTTGCAGCGATCGGCGAGCGCGTGCTCATTGTGGATCTTGATCCGCAGGGTAATGCCAGCACCGGTCTGGGGATCGAGCGACGCAGCCGTAAACTTTCCTCTTATGATCTTCTGGTTGGGAGTCATGGCATTGCTGAGACTGTGCTTGAAACTGCCGTCCCCAATCTCTCCATTATTCCCTCGACACTTGATCTTCTTGGCCTGGAGATGGAGATTTCCCAGCAGGCTGACCGCGTTTTCCGTCTGAAGAAGGCGCTCGCCTCTGCTGAAGGTCTCGCTTATTCCTATGTGCTGGTGGATTGCCCACCCTCTTTCAATCTCCTGACGATGAACGCCATGGCGGCTGCTCATTCCGTTCTGGTGCCTTTGCAGTGCGAATTTTTTGCGCTTGAGGGATTGAGCCAGTTGCTGGAAACCATCAACCAGGTTCGACGCAGCGTGAATCCCACCTTGGATATTCAAGGCATCGTCCTGACCATGTTCGATTCCCGCAACAATCTGGCGCAGCAGGTTGTCAGTGACGTGCGCACCCATTTGGGAGAGAAGGTCTATCACACCCTCATTCCCCGGAATGTACGGGTGTCAGAGGCTCCGTCTTATGGAAAGCCGGCTATACTTTACGATTTGAAGTGTGCGGGAAGTCAGGCCTATCTTCAGCTTGCTTCGGAAGTGATTCAGCGGGAACGGCAAAGGAAAGCCGCTTAATCCCGCTTCAGGAAAGATCTGATTTTCAGAGTGGTTCCAGGAAAAGTGGACTCCGGTTTTCCGTCCGGAGACACTGTAGAAAACAGCATTCTCTGTTTCAGATGGTTATGCCGATCCCTATAGTCCGCATGATGCTGCGACAGAGTGGTGTAGAGGACATATCATGAGCGACGATATCTCGAAACGCCGTTTGGGTCGCGGTCTTGCTGCGCTGATCGGTGAAATGGATCAACCCCTTCCCGTCGGGGCTGAAGAGAAGCCTTCCGTTTCGGCCGACAAGATGGTGCCGATCGAATTCGTTTCGCGCAATCCTCGAAATCCCCGTCGTTACTTCGACGAAACGGTCCTGCAGGAACTGGCAGGCTCCATTCGCCAGCACGGGATTGTTCAGCCCGTCGTGGTGCGAACGGTCGGCACGGATCGCTATGAAATTATCGCGGGTGAGCGGCGCTGGCGGGCTGCCCAACTTGCCGGGCTGATCGAAATTCCTGTTATCGTCCGGGATGTGGACGATCGCACTGCGCTGGAACTGGCGATCGTTGAAAACGTACAACGCGCCGATCTCAATCCGCTGGAAGAAGCGCTCGGTTATGATCAACTCATCGCGGATTACGGCTATACGCAGAACGATCTGGGTGAAATTATCGGCAAAAGCCGCAGCCATGTGGCAAACAGCCTTCGTCTGCTGAAATTGCCCGATCCGGTCCGGGATATGCTGGCGGATGGTTCGCTTTCCGCCGGCCATGCCCGCGCCCTTGTTTCAACCTCTGATCCGACCGGTTTGGCCAGACAGATCGTCTCAAAAGGCATGTCTGTCCGTGAGGCAGAACGGCTGGCGCAGAATGATATTCGTGGGCCGTCGCAACCCAAGACGCCAGCCTCCAAGGATTCCGATACCGTTGCGCTTGAACGCAGCCTGTCAGACAGGTTGGGGCTGGAAATCACCATCAATCACAAAGGTGGTGGCGGGCAGCTTCGCATCAATTACAAGACGCTGGAACAGCTGGAAGAAATCTGCCGTCTTCTCGAGGCTCGCTGATCCGCTGCTGCCGATCGGCATAACCCTGCCCTCATCCCCGGAACGCGGCACTCCCTTTATGTCTCGGTGAGACGTGGCTCGATAAAAAATGCGCGAAGAAGGTCTTTCTTCGCGCATTTGGTTGGTCCCGCATCGTTTTAGGGATTTGACTTGGAGCGTTTCCACGAAATGCTCCAAGCCTTTATTCGTAAAGCGGTTCCCGCCAGCAAACCGGCAGCCGTTTTTCTCAAGTCAACATATTATACCAAGGCTCGAAGATGCTAACGCATCCTCGCCTTGAAGAAATTTCGAATATCTCAACTGCGTCAGAGGCTTGAGATATTCGAAAAGGGAATACGAAGAGTCATTTTCAATGACACTTCGTATTACGCCTGAAATACGACGAGCAGATCCTTCGCATCGATCTGGTCGGAAGGTTTGACGAGCACTTCCGCCACCACGGCATCGCGGTCCGCATGCAGGGCTGTTTCCATCTTCATTGCCTCGATGGAAAGCAGAACATCTCCTGCCTTTACAGCCTGTCCTGGTGAGACGAAGACACGGCTGATGACGCCCGGCATTGGCGCACCAAGATGAGCTGCATTGCCACTTTCGGCCTTGCGGCGGACAGCAGCACCGGAAGCGCCATGGGCGCGGTCCGGCACCTTGATGCGGCGCGGTTGCCCGTTCAGTTCGAAAAACACTGTTACCATGCCCTGAGCATCCGGCGCGCTGGCGGCCTGATTGACGATAACAAGCGTCTTACCCTTCTCGATTTCGGCAAAGAGTTCCTCGCCATCTGCCATGCCGTAGAAATAGGCAGGGGTGGGAAGAACCGAAACCGGGCCATAGGTTTCGGAAGCCACGGCGAAATCCGTGAACACCTTCGGATACATCAGGTAGGAAGCGAATTCGAAATCGCTGACCGGCCGTTCCAGCTTCGTTTCAATGGTTTTGCGCTCGGCATCGAGATCGGCATCCTTCAGCAGCGAACCCGGGCGCACGGTATAAGCAGCGTCCCCCTTCAGCGCCTTCTTCTGCAGCGTTTCCGGCCAACCGCCCGGGGGCTGGCCCAGATCGCCGCGCAGCATCGAGACAACCGAATCCGGGAAGGCAATATCCTTCTCCGGATTCTCCACATCCTCCACCGTCAGGTCCTGTGCCACCATCATCAGCGCCATGTCGCCCACCACCTTGGAGGAGGGCGTGACTTTTACGATATCGCCGAACATGCGGTTGGCATCGGCATAGGCTTGAGCCACTTCGTGCCAACGGGTTTCGAGCCCGAGGGAGCGTGCCTGTTCCTTGAGGTTGGTGAACTGTCCCCCTGGCATCTCATGCAGATAGACTTCCGAGGCCGGACCCTTGAGGTCGCTTTCGAAAGCCGCATATTGTGCGCGCACGGCTTCCCAATAGAAGGAAATCCGACGAATCCATTCGGGATCGAGACCGGGGTCGCGTTCCGTGGCAGACAGCGCCTCGACGATGGAGCCAAGGCAGGGCTGCGAGGTATTGCCCGAGAAGGCATCCATGGCGGCATCGACAGCATCCACGCCTGCTTCCACGGCGGCGAGAATGGTGGCGGCGGCAATGCCGGAGGTGTCATGGGTGTGGAAATGGATCGGCAGATCCGTGGCCTCGCGCAATGCCTTGAACAGAACCTTGGCGGCGGCGGGCTTCAGCAGGCCTGCCATGTCCTTGACGGCGATGATGTGGGCGCCTGCCTTTTCCAGTTCGGCGGCCAGGGCGGCATAGTATTTCAGGTCATATTTGGGGCGGGCGCTGTTCAGCAAATCGCCGGTGTAGCAGATGGCTGCCTCGCAGAGCTTGTTTTCTTCCTGCACGGCATCCATGGAGACGCGCATGTTTTCCACCCAGTTCAGGCAGTCGAACACGCGGAACAGATCGATGCCGCCTTGGGCGGCCTGACGAACGAAATATTTCACCACATTGTCGGGGTAGTTGGTGTAGCCCACGCCGTTTGCGCCCCGCAGCAGCATTTGCAGCAGGATGTTCGGAGCCCCTTCCCGCACCAGCGCCAGCCGTTCCCACGGATCTTCCGTCAGGAAGCGCATGGAAACATCGAAGGTCGCTCCGCCCCAGCATTCCAGCGAGAAGAGATTGGGCAGTGCCTTGGCATAGATCGGGGCGATGCGGGCAATGTCATGGGTGCGCATGCGGGTGGCAAGCAGCGACTGATGCCCGTCCCGCATGGTGGTATCGGTCATCAGCACCCGGCTTTCGTTGCGCATCCACTGGGCGAAGCCCTTGGGACCGAGTTCATCCAGCTTCTGCTTGGTCCCGGCGGCTACCTCCGCCTCCTCGATATAAGGCAGAACCGGCTTGGCAGCCTTCTCGGAGGGCTTGGGACGTCCCTTCACCTCAGGGTGTCCATTGACGGATACATCCGCCAGATAAGTCAGCAGCTTTGTCGCGCGGTCCTGTCGCTTTACCTGGGCGAAGAGTTCCGGGGTCGTGTCGATGAAGCGGGTGGTATAGGTGTTGTTGCGGAAGCTCGGGTGGCCGATGATTGCCTCAAGGAAGGTGAGGTTGGTGGCCACGCCGCGGATGCGGAACTCGCGCAGCGCCCGGTCCATGCGGCTGATGGCTTCCTCCGGTGTACCGCCGGACGCGGTGACCTTGACCAGCAGCGGATCGTAATAGCGGGTGATGATCGCGCCGGTATAAGCGGTGCCGCCATCCAGGCGAATGCCGAAACCCGCCGCCGAGCGATAGGCGGTGATGCGGCCATAATCCGGAATGAAGTTATGTTCCGGATCTTCCGTGGTGATGCGGCATTGCAGGGCATGGCCATTGAGGCGAATGTTATCCTGAGCGGGAACGCCGGATTCCGGCGTGCCGATGGCTGCCCCTTCCAGGATGTGAATCTGCGCCTTGACGATATCGATGCCGGTCACGACTTCGGTAACGGTATGTTCCACCTGAATGCGCGGATTGACCTCGATAAAGTAGAATTTGCCGGTATCGGCATCCATCAGATATTCGACCGTGCCGGCACCGATGTAATGGGTGGCAGCGGCGATTTTCAGGGAATAGGCGGCCAGTTCCTGCCGCTGCGCTTCGGAGAGATAGGGGGCTGGCGCGCGCTCGACCACTTTCTGGTTCCGGCGCTGAATGGAGCAGTCACGCTCGAAGAGGTGCACGACATTGCCGTGGGTATCGCCCAGAATCTGGCTTTCGACGTGGCGGGCGCGCTCGACCAGTTTTTCGAGATAGACTTCATCCTTGCCGAAGGCGGCCTTGGCCTCGCGCTTGGCTTCGGTCACTTCGCGGATCAGATCCTTGGGGTCGCGAATGGCGCGCATGCCGCGCCCGCCGCCGCCCCAGGAGGCCTTCAGCATCACCGGATAGCCGATCTCTTCGGCCAGACGATGGATTTCCGCCTCGTCATCGGGAAGCGGATCGGTGGCTGGAACCACCGGTACGCCGACGGAAATGGCCAGGTTGCGCGCTGCGACCTTATTGCCCAGCTGGCGCATGGTGTCGGCGGTCGGACCGATAAAAATGATACCTGCATCGTTGCAGGCTTCGACAAATTCAGGACTTTCCGAGAGAAGCCCATAGCCCGGGTGAATGGCATCCGCACCGGAAAGCTTGGCAACGCGAATGATTTCCGGAATGGAGAGATAGCTTTCGATGGGGCCGAGATCGCGTTTGAGATGCGGCCCACGTCCGACCTGGTAACTTTCATCGGCCTTGAAGCGGTGAAGGGAAAGCTTGTCCTCTTCTGCCCAGACGGCGACCGTTTTGATCCCCAGTTCGTTGGCCGCGCGAAACACGCGAATGGCAATTTCGGACCGGTTGGCGACCAGGATTTTGGAAATGGGCACTGCGACCTCCTCATCAACAGCTATCATTTTGTGCACTGCAAGATGATCAATAGCCTGTTGTTTCGAAAGACGCAATTTACCCAAAAGCGTGTAATGCGCTTTCAGTCGGACATGTATGCAACCTTTGGTTCTTGAGTTTGGAAGGCCTTCCTGTCGAGCAGACCGTCGTGTTACGTCTCGTTGTTCAGCTTCACCCGTCGCGGTGTGTGCGGCGTCTTGTTCCAGAAAAAGGGTTTCGTCCGCAATTCCAGCACAGCCTTCCAGGCGGCATAAGAGGTCATCATCCAGTAGAGCGGGGTTGCAAGATAGCGGCGACCGATCTGGCGTCTTTCATGGGGGATCATGGCTGATCGCCCCAAGGCGAGAAAAATGGCATAACTGCCGAAGATATTCATGAGATCCACCCAGAAGAAAATCACCTCCCGCAGCGGCAGCTCCTCCGTCGACAGGACGGTCATCGACCATAGCGTCGCGGCGAGAAACAGGATGAGGGCTGGATGAAAGAGCGAGGAAACCAGCATGCCGCCAATCATCAACTGGAAAACCACGAAGGCGATGAGCCCCATATCCCGGCAGGCGGCCAGCGGATGGCGCATGATGATCAGCCAGGTTTGCAGCCAGCCCTTGAACCAGCGGCTGCGCTGGCCAATCCAGATGTGCGGTTTGGTGGGGGCATCCTCCAGGGTCTGGCAGCGCAGCGTCTGGCAGCGATAACCGGCCCGGTAGAGCCTGAGTCCCAGATCGGCATCCTCGGTCACATTGTGGGGATCCCAGGCACCCACCTCACGCAGCACGGCAGTGCGGAAATGATTGGATGTGCCCCCCAGCGGCAAGGGCAGGCCATGCCGCCCCAGCATGGGCAGCAATCCTCTGAAAAGACCTGCATATTCCAGGGCAAACAGGCTGCTGATCCAGTTTTCATGCCCATTGGCGATAATCAGGGGAGCCTGCAGGCAGGCTATGTGCGGAGGGCTTGCGAGAAAGCGGCCATAGGCTTCCTTCAACTGGTGCGGATGAGGCCGGTCTTCGGCGTCATAAATGACGAGAAATTCCCCTCTTGCACCTGACAGGGCATAATTCAAGGCTTTGGGCTTGGTTCGGGGGCCGATCGGCGGCACCCGGATGATTTCGAAATGCGGAGGAAGCGGCTGGGCTTCGATGGCATTGAGAGTGTCCTGATCGTCCTCCTCGCAGACCAGTTTGATATCCAGAAGGGCTGCGGGCCAGTCCAGACGCCGCAAGGCTTCGATGAGTTGGGGAACCACATCCCTTTCCCGGTAAAGAGCGACGAGAACGGTATATGTCGGTAGAGGGCGTTTGAGCAGCGGTTCCGGCCATTGCATGCGGTAACGGACCTGATGACCCAGAGTGGCTGCACGCAGGAACAGGGCGCAGAGATAAAGCATCGACAGGCTGATATGCAGCAGCGGCAGAAAGATCGAGGTGGACAGGCATAATCCGCACAGGACCAATGCCGTTCCGACGCCTGCCCAGAAGCCCTGCCGTCCGGTCATGACCTGCCGCGCCGAATAAAGCGGTGCTACGTCGAAAAGCCGGTTGGAGGCGCGTTCGGCCCTTGTCTGGCTGCCCAATGCCCAGACGGCTGTGCGAATGGCAGCGGGCCGCGTCAAGGCAAGTGTTTCCTTCAGGGAGGGAAAGCGGCGTAACCGCTCTTCCAGGTCCTGCAACTGATGGGCCTGGGGCGTCAGTACCGTTACCGGCGGGCGTCCTGGGGGATAGAGCCGAACCATCACGGGTGTCTGCAATTGGGTTTCCAGCTTGTCCGCATGGAAAACCTGGTCCGGTGGCAGGTCTTCAAGGTAGACAAGGCCCAGCCGCCGCGCAATCGCATCATAATAGTGATCCTGCTCCAGCCGGCTGCAAACCTGGATTTCCTGATCCATGCTGGTGCCGTTGCGCACGGCTTTCCGGACAAGGCGAATAAGCAGCCCCCGCTCCAGTCCCATGCGGCTCAGCGTGTTGAATTCCATGCGCAGAGTCTGCGCCAGAAAGCTTGGAAAAGAGGGAAGGTGCCGAGCGGCAAGGCCATTGATATTGGCCGGAGTCTGGCCGGACGGTCCGGTTTTTTGTGCGGCTAAAAACGACTTTATGAACAATGTGATGCAGTCCCCATTCCGGAAGCGAGGATAGAAAAAGCGTCGGATTTTGCATCCCCTGATTGTCATGGGTTGCCTAAAATAATCCGTTGTGTTTTCAAGCTTTCTCTCCCGGCGTCTCAGTTTTTGTTGACCCTTTGCTGTTTCAGGGCCATGAAACCGGCATGTTTACGCTGCCCCGTTCCCATGATTTCGAGCAGGACATCAAGAAAAGCCGGTTTCGCGCCCTGGCTCTGCCGCTTGCTGCGGAGGACGAGGTGAAGGCTTTGCTGGCCGCTCATTGCGACCCCGCGGCCACGCATAATTGCTGGGCCTGGCGCCTTGGTCAGGCCTATCGCTTCAGCGATGACGGCGAACCTTCCGGTACGGCGGGCAAGCCCATTTTGCAGGCGCTGGATGGGCAGAAACTCGATCATGTCCTGGTGATTGTCACCCGCTGGTTCGGCGGCATTCTTCTGGGCAGTGGCGGGCTGATCCGCGCCTATGGCAGCACGGCGGCGGAATGCCTGCGCACGGCGGAGAAGGTTGAAATCATTCATCGCCAGAACCGGTGCGTTTCCATCGCCTTTTCCGATCTGGCGCTGATCAAGGCGCGGCTTGCGGGCTTGGGCATTTCAGTGACGGAAGAGGTGTTCACCGCCACCGGTGCCGATCTGACGCTTGCCCTGCCGCTGGAAGGGGCAGAGGAAATTCTGGCGCTGCTGGTTGATCTTACCGCCGGGCGGGTGGTGATTCACAAAAGGGATGATTGACTCTTTTAGCGTGTTCTGGAATCCATAAGAACATAAAGTGAACAAATAACGGGTTCCACCATGTCATCCTCTGCTCACGTGCGGGAAGAGCTTTCCGCGCTGCGCAACACCATTGCCGCAATTGAGGCTGGAGCTCCGCTTTCGGCCCGCAGCAAGCGCGTGGCGCAAGGCTGGAATGCCGCACGGGACCCTGAAAATGACGCATTACAGACGGTCCTGCCCTTCCACATCGAGGCGCTGGATCATGCCCTGAAGGGAGGGCTCTGTCTTGCGGGCATGACGGAGATCCGCCACGCGGAAACGCGCGAAAGCGGCGCCGCCAGCGGCTTCGTGCTGGGGCTGGCGGCGCGTTTGCAGGCCCTTCGGCCCGGCCAGCCGGTTCTCTGGATTGCCCAGAGCAGCGCGCTTCAGGAGGCGGGCCTGCCCTATGGGCTGGGCCTTGCCTGCCATGGCGTACAGCCGGAGCGTTTCCTGCTGGCACGGCTGCCCAAGCTGATTGATGCGCTGTGGCTTGCCGAAACCGCCCTTGCCCATGGCTGCTTTACCGCCGTCATTCTGGAAGTGCGCGGCAATCCCGCTGCCTTCGGCCTCAAGGAAGGCCGCCGCCTGCAATTGCGCGCCAAGGCGCAAGGCCTGCCCTTTCTGCTTCTGCGTCAGGCTGGCGACGCTGAAACCGGTGCGGCGCATTACCGCCTGCTGGTGCGGTCGGCGCCTGCCGGTTTTCGCCTGCTGCCGGATGGACAGGCCATGGGTATGAGCCTCGGCAATCCCGTCTTCCGCGTCACGGTGGAGAAGAGCAGCACCGCGCTTTCCTGTGAAACCCTGCTGGAATGGAGCCCCAATGACCATGAATTCCGCCTTTGCGAACCAGACCGCTTCGCTGCTCGGAATGAGCCGGGAGCACCGCATTCTGTCGATCGCCTTTCCGCATCTGCCCTCGGACCGGATCATCCGGCAAGACCGGCAGAGATCATCGGTTTCAAGAGAACGGGCTGATGGTGAACCTCTGGTGTTTTATGAGCAGCAGGCCAATGCCATGCGGCTTGCGGCTTTGAATCCAGCGGCGGAAAGGCTGGGCCTCACTCCCGGCCAGAGCCTTGCCGAAGCCCGCGCCATGCAGCCGGATCTGCAAGCCCTGCCGCTGGACCGGATGGCGGATCGCGGTTTTCTGGAGGCACTGGCCGATTGGTGCGGGCGCTATACGCCGCTGGTTTCGCTGGATCCTCATGCAGAAGGCTACGGGCTGTTTCTCGATATTACCGGCTGCGCCCATCTCTTCGGCGGTGAAAAATCCCTGCTGGCCGATCTGTTGCAGCGTCTGGAGCGCATGGGTGTGGAGGCGAAGGGGGCTATTGCCCCCACCCCCGGTCTTGCCTGGGCCATGGCGCGGTTTTGTGAAAACGCCATTGTCCAGCCCGGAGAGGAGGGAGAGCGCCTCCATGCCTTGCCGCTCAAGGCGCTGCGCCTGCCTTCGGAACTGCTGCTGGCGCTGGCCCGTGTCGGGCTGACGCGGGTGGGAGAGGTGATGGAAGCGCCGCGGGCGCCCTTGTCTCGCCGTTTCGGCCCGCTGCTCCTGCTGCGGCTCGATCAGGCGCTGGGGGCGGAGGAGGAGCCGCTCTCCCCTCGCCTGCCGCCGGCCGATTTTTCCAGTGAGCGGCGGCTGGCCGAACCCATTGTGGGTGAAGATCACATTCTCGAATTCATCCGCCATCTGGCGGAAAGCCTGAAGCGGCATTTCGATGAAAAGAAGCTGGGCGGCCGATTGTTCGAACTCCTGCTTTTCCGGGTCGATGGCCGGGTATTTCGCCTCAGCGTCGGTACGGCGGCGGCGCTTACCGATCCTGTCCGGATCGCCGGTCTGTTCCGGGAGCGGCTGCAGGCCGTGCATGATGATCTTGATGCCGGTTTCGGCTTTGAAATCCTCAGGCTTTCCGCTCTCACCACCGAAAGCCGTGAGGATCGCCAGCAGGATCTCTCCGGCAGGGACGGTGCCGAGGGGCAATCGCTCAGCGATTTTATCGATCAGGCCATGGCGCGGTTGGGCCGCGACAGTCTGGAACGGCCGGGCTTTGCCGAAAGCCATATCCCGGAGCGCGCCTCCAGTTTCACATCCGCCGTGGACGCACGGAAAAACACAGCCTCCGCCCTGCCCCATCATCTGGCGCGGCTTGCCCAGCTTCGGCCCCTGCGGTTGCTGGTCCATCCGGAGGCGGTGGAGGCCGTGGCCGAAGTGCCGGAAGGGCCGCCGATGAATTTCCGCTGGCGGCGCGCTTTGCATCGCGTTGCCCGCGCCGAGGGGCCGGAACGCATCGCTGCCGAATGGTGGCTGGATGGCGAGGAGGCGCAGGTGCGGGATTATTTCCGCGTCGAGGATATGGAAGGACGCCGTTTCTGGCTCTTCCGCGAAGGCCTGTTCGGCGGGGATATTTCACCGCGCTGGTATCTGCACGGTTTTTTTGCGTGAAGACCATGGGCTTTTACGAGATCGGCGCGTCCAGCAATTTCTCCTTCCTGGAAGGCGCGTCCCATCCGCAGGAACTGGTGGAAAAGGCGCAGCATCTCAAGCTCTCGGGCATCGGCCTTGCCGATCGCAACACGGTGGCGGGCGTGGTGCGGCTGCATGCGGCGGCCAAGGCGGCGGGCTATGCCTATCAGCCGGGCGCGCGGCTCGTTTTTGCCGACGATATGCCGGACTGTCTGGCCTATCCCCTGAACCGGCGCGGCTGGGGCCATCTCTGCCGCCTGTTGAGTACGGGCAATCTGCGCTCGCAAAAGGGCGTCTGCACCCTGTTTGAAGCCGATCTTCTGGAATGGGCAGAAGATTTGTTGCTGGTGGTGCTGCCGCCCCAGACGGCAGGCCCCGAAGCCACGACCGGCTTTCGAAGCCATCTCGAAACACTGGCACAATGCTTCGGCGACCGGCTCTATCTGGCACTTTCCCCTCGCTATGATGGCACCGACCGGCTGGCCTTTGCCGAACTGGCGCAACTGGGCAAGACTTGCCGGGCAAGGCTGATCGCGACCAACCTGCCGCTCTATCATGACCGGGCGCGGCGCCCGCTTTCCGATATTGTCACGGCCATTCGCGAGCATGTCACGGTTTTTGAAGCCGGCTATCGATTGGCGCCGAACGCCGAACGGCATCTGAAGGACGAGGCGGAAATGCGCCGGATTTTTCGTGATTGTCCGGAGGCTGTCGATGAGACGGTCCGTTTCTTTCGGCGCATGCATTTCTCGCTGGATGAGATTTCCCACCAATATCCCGAGGAAGGCGAACCGGGCGAAAGCCTGCCGCAAACACTGCGGCGGCTGGCCTATGAAGGGGCGCTTGTGCGGTATGACGGCCATATCCCGCCCAAGGTGGCCCAGCTTCTGGACTATGAGCTGCGGCTGATTGCCGAAAAACAGTATGAGCCCTTCTTTCTCACCGTCTTTCGCATCATCCGTTTTGCCCGCTCTCGACATATTCTCTGCCAGGGGCGCGGTTCTGCGGCCAATTCCGCCGTCTGCTATTGCCTCGGCATTACCGAGGTGAACCCGGAAAAGAGCACGCTGCTCTTCGAACGCTTCATTTCCACCGAACGCGAGGAGCCGCCGGATATCGATGTCGATTTCGAGCATGAGCGCCGAGAGGAGATTATCCAGCACATTTACAGCCATTATGGACGCGAACATGCGGGGTTGGCGGCGGCGGTCACCTCCTATCGCGCCCGCTCGGCGGGACGTGAAGTGGCCAAGGCCTTCGGCCTGTCGGAGGATGTGCAATCGGCGATTTCCGGCTCCATCTGGGGCTGGTGGACGAAGACGCTGACCGATGAACAGGCCAAGGCCGCCGGGCTTGACCTGAAGGATGAAACCACACGGCGGCTTCTGCACTATTCCAGTGAATTGCAGAGCTTTCCCCGGCATCTCTCCCAGCATGTCGGCGGTTTCGTCATCACGCGCGACCGGCTGGATGAAGTGGTGCCGCTGATGAACACCGCCGATGGGCGCTATATGATCGAATGGGACAAGGATGATCTCGATACGCTGAAGCTGTTGAAGGTGGATGTCCTGGCGCTTGGCATGCTCACCTGCATGGCGCGCGCCTTCCGGCTGTTACAGCAGCATTACGGACGTCTCGAAGACTTGCATTCAGTGATGCGTGAAGAGGATCCCCGCGTCTATGACATGATTTGCCGGGCCGATACGCTGGGCGTGTTCCAGATCGAAAGCCGGGCGCAGATGAGCATGTTGCCAAGGCTTAAGCCCCGCCGCTTCTACGATCTGGTGATCGAGGTGGCGATTGTCCGCCCCGGTCCCATTCAGGGCAATATGGTGCATCCCTATCTCAAGCGGCGGGAAGACCAGCGGCGCGGTCTTCCCATCACCTATCCCAGTGAAGAGCTGAAAACCGCTCTGGAGCGTACGCTGGGGGTTCCGCTTTTTCAGGAGCAGGCCATGCAGATCGCCATTCTGGCAGCTGGCTTCCAACCGGCGGAAGCCGACAAGCTGCGCCGCGCTATGGCCACCTTCCGGCGCACGGGACAGGTGAGCAGCTTCAAGGAGAAGATGGTGTCCGGCATGGTAAAGCGCGGCTATGAGCGCGAATTCGCCGAAAACTGTTTCAGCCAGATCGAAGGCTTCGGTGAATATGGCTTTCCCGAAAGCCACGCTGCGTCCTTTGCGCTGCTGGTCTATGTCTCCTGCTGGTTCAAGGCCTTTTACCCGGATGTGTTTCTGGCGGCGATTCTCAATTCCCAGCCCATGGGCTTCTATCCGCCTGCGCAGCTCATCCGCGATGCCCGTGAGCATGGCGTGGTGGTGCGCCCGGTGGATGTGAACTTTTCCCACTGGGATAGCGGTCTGGAGGGGGGCGAACTGGACCGTGCTGCCATCCGCCCCAATCACCGCTCCATGCAAGGCATCATGAAAACCCGCCATGCGGTGCGGCTGGGCTTTTCCCTGGTCAAAGGCGTGTCCCTTCAGGAGATGGACCACCTCGTCGCACAGCGCGGCAAGGGCTATGTGTCGCTGCGCGACCTCTGGCTGCGGACAGGGCTGAAGCGGCTCACCATCGAAAAACTGGCGGATGCCGATTGTTTCCGCTCCATGGGCCTCAGCCGCCGTCAGGCACTGTGGGAGGCAAAGGCGCTGGACAAGGAAAGCGCGGTGGAAACCCTGCCGCTTTTCAGTGCCCGCGCCGAGGAGGACGATCTGGTGCCGGAAGCCTCCCTCGCCCTGCCCGCAATGAAGCCGGGAGAAGAGGTTTTGCAGGATTACCGAAGCCTTGCCTTCTCATTAAAAGCACACCCCCTCTCCTTCCTCCGCACTGATCTGGCGCAGCAGGGCGTGGTGGCGTCCGTCGCCTTGGAGGCGCTGCCCTCCGGGCGGCGGGTTACGGTGGCCGGGCTGGTGCTGGTGCGGCAAAGGCCAGGCTCTGCCAAGGGTGTGATCTTCATGACGGCGGAGGATGAAACGGGGGTAGCCAATATCATCGTCTGGCCGAAGGTGATGGAGCGCTATCGACCGGTGGTGATGGGCGCGCGGCTGGTGCTGGTGCGGGGGCGGCTGCAAAAAAAGGATGGCGTCATTCATGTCGTGGCCGAACATCTGGAAGACCGCACCGCCCTCCTCGGCCTGCTGAAACGCGAGGCGCGCACCTTTGCCCTCAACAGCCGCGTCGATGAAGTGCTGAAACCCGTACAGGACCACCGCCAGAAAACCGCCCGCCGCCGCGATCTGGCCGATCTCGCCGCCGCCATGCCCAAGGGGCGGAATTTTCATTGAAAATGAAAAGAGAAAGGAGGGCGTTTTGCCCTCCTTTCAACACCTCTTCAGGCACCCAGGGCCTTGCTAAACACCCGGGCCATGCGCTCGGCAAAGCCGCGGGGGTCGGTGGGTTTGTCGCCATCCAGTACACGGGCCTGATCGTAGAGCAGATGCACGGCATCGTCCTGAAGGGCGGGATTGCCGGTCGCGCCTGCAATGGCCTTGATCAGCGGATGATCGGCATTGATTTCGAGGATCGGTTTGGTGGCGGTCTTCAACTGCCCCGCGCCTTGCAGCAGCTTTTCCAGCTGACGGTCATAGCCGGTTTCCGGCGCGACCAGGCAGACGGCGCTCTCGGTCAAGCGGTCGGAGTTGATGACATCGGAGACCTCGTCCTTCAGCTTTTCCTTGGCCAGCGCAATCAGGCTTGCCACTTCCGCCTTGGCTTCGGGGGTCTTTTCCTCCGCCTTTTCTTCCGGCTTTGCGAATTGCGCGAGATCGGCAGCACCCTGGCTCACCGATTTGAAGCTCTTGCCCTCGAATTCCGGGGCGTTCATCACCCAGAAATTATCGATCGGGTCCGTCAGCAGCAGCACTTCGATGCCGCGTGCCCGGAAGCCTTCAAGCTGCGGCGAGGCCTTCAGCTGCTCAAGGCTGCTGCCGGCCAGATAATAAATGGCCTTCTGCTCTTCCTTGGCATCCTTGAGATAGTCCGCCAGCGAGCGGAAACCATCGCCAGCCGTGGTCTGGAAGCGGGCAAGGCCGAGCAGTTGCGTCTTGCGCTCGAAATCGTCGTAAAGCCCTTCCTTCAGCACCGAGCCGAAGGTCTCCCAGAATTTCAGATAGGTCTCAGCATCGCTTTCCGCCTGCTTTTCCAGCGCCGTCAAAATACGGCTGGTCACGCCCTTGCGGATCGCGCCGAGAATGGGGCTATCCTGGATCATCTCGCGGGAAATGTTGAGCGGTAGATCGGCCGTATCCACCAGACCGCGCACGAAGCGCAGATAGCGTGGCACCAGTTCCGCATCGTCGGTGATGAAGACGCGCTTGACGTAAAGCTTCATCCGGCCCTTGCGATCCGGGTCGAAGAGGTCAAAAGGAGCCGTGGTCGGCACAAAGGCCAGCGTCGTATATTCGTGGCGGCCCTCGGCACGGAAATGCACCGTCAGGGCCGGATCGTCATACTGGCCGGACACACCGCGATAAAATTCGGTATATTCCTCCGGCGTCACATCGCTCTTGGACTTGGTCCAGAGCGCGGTGCCGTCGGTGATCTGTTGCGGCTCCTCGCCTTCCTTTTCGACAATCCGGATCGGCACTGGCACATGGCCGGATTGCTGTTTGACGATGCGCTCCACCGTCCAGCGGCTGACATAGGTCTTGGCGTCTTCATTGAGATGCAGCGTAATGCGCGTGCCACGGGTCGGCGCTTCAGAGGCCTCCAGCGGGCTCACCGAATAGCTGCCCTTGCCATCGGAAGACCAGAGCCAGGCAGCCTCTTCCCCGGCGCGGCGGGAGGCGACCTCTACCTGATCCGCCACCATGAAACAGGAATAGAAGCCGACGCCGAACTGGCCGATCAACTGCGCGCCCTCGCCAGCCTTGTTGGCCTCGATCCGCTCCATGAAGGCGCGGGTGCCGGAGCGGGCGATGGTGCCGAGCGCCTCGATCATCTCGTCCCGGCTCATGCCGATGCCGTTATCCTCGATGACGATGCGGCGATTGTCGCCGTCGAGCTTCAGCAGAATGCGCGCATCCGGATCGTCGCCCAGCAGGGAGGGCGTGGCGATGGCCTCGTAGCGCAGCTTTTCACAGGCATCGGCGGCATTGGAAATCAGTTCGCGGAGAAAAACGTCCTTATCGGAATAGACCGAATGGACCATCATATGCAGAAGGCGGGCAACGTCGGCCTCAAAAACATGGGCTTCGCTTACAGGCTTTTCCGCAGTGGCGGTGGTCATGATGTAACTCCCGGAAAATAAACAGGCGGCCCTCAGGTGGAGAAATTCGCCGCAATTTTCAAGGGGAGGCCGTCATCTTGGGTTGCAATAAAAAGGGCGCCTGCGTTGCCGCAAGCGCCCTTTTGAAACTCGTCAGTGATCTCAGCCTTCGGAAGCGTCGGCGGATTCGGCGTTGAGCAGGCCGTACTTTTCTTCGCCAAGCTTGGAAAGCAGTTCCAGCTGGGTTTCAAGGAAGTCGATATGGCCTTCCTCATCCATCAGCAGTTCTTCGAACAGCTTCATCGAAACATAGTCGCCAGCCTGATAACAGATGTCGCGGGACTCCTTGTAAGCCGTGCGGGCGTCATATTCGCCGGCAAGATCGGCTTCCAGAACTTCCTTCACCGTCTGGCCAATGCGCAGCGGTGCCAGCGTCTGCAGGTTCGGATGACCTTCAAGGAAGATGATGCGGGCCACCAGCTTGTCGGCGTGCTGCATTTCCTCGATGGATTCGGCGCGCTCCTTCTTGGCAAGCTTGGTATAGCCCCAGTCTTCCAGAAGACGGTAATGCAGCCAATACTGGTTTACGGCACCCAGCTCGAGAAACAGAGCCTGGTTCAAACGTTCAATGACTTTTGCATCGCCCTTCATCGGGGTCGCTCCTATTGCAAGTTGATATGGCGGGATAAAAGCAGGAACGCGGCGCAAAGTCGAGAGGCTTTTTTAGAACGATTCCAAAATATTCTTAAGGCCATAAAAAACCCCGCCTTGGCGGGGTTCCGATCCGTTCTTCTTCCTCAGCGTCCGCTGGCCAGACGATTTCGGCGTTCGATGATCTCGGTCTTCTGCTCTTGCTGGAATTGCTTCAGGCGCTGCATGAAATCCACCACCTTCTCATCATCGGCCTTGCGGGCGGCGTGGTAGGCTTCGGTGGTCGAAACGATGATATCGACGACATTGGGGAAGCAGCCACAGCAGCGGCCACGCTTTTCCATGGCATGATATACCTTGGCCGGGACGATCAACTGCCAGCAGTCCTCGTCCAGCATCTCCGTGATCGTATCGCGGATTTCCTTGTCGGTGATGAAATTACAGCTACAAACCAGCATGGCGTGGAACTTTAAACCTGACATTCACTATCGCCTTTTTGCAAAAGGAGACAGCAAATGTCAAGAAAAAATGCCGTGAATGCTTTCACATATTCATTAATTAGGATCTATGGTAAGGGTGGCCTGAAAAGATGGTAACCGCCCGGTAAAGCTGTTCCGCCAGCAAGATGCGCACGATCTGATGCGGCCAGGTCAGCTTGCCAAGGTTGAGGATAAGCTCGGCTTTTTGCCGCAGGCTTGGGTCCAGCCCATCGGCGCCGCCGATGATCAGCGTCATGTCCCGCCTGCCATTATCTTTATGCAGGCCGACAAAGGCTGCGAATTCCTCGCTGTCCAGACTTTTGCCGCGCTCATCCAGCGCAATCAGCAGCGCGTTGGCGGGAATGGCCTTTTCAATCTCTGCCGCTTCCTCACGCTTGCGCGTCTCGGCATTCGAGGCACGGCTTTCGGCCAGCTCCGTAACCCGCGAAAAATCCAGTCCACAGGCAGGTCCTGCCTTGGCGAAGCGATCCAGATAGCGGGCGACAAGATCCTTCTCAGGGCCGGCCTTCAACCGGCCCACGGCTATGATGCCCACCCGCATGGTCGTCCTTTCCTGAAGCTAAAAGTCCAGACCCCTTAACCCCCTAGGCGGTCAAGGGCAATCGTTCAGCTCAGGCAGCCTGTTCAGGACAGGCGTGTCAGTGCAGCGTTTCCTCGCCCACGTCCGGCGTCGCCCACATTCTTTCGATGTTGTAGAACTCGCGGATTTCCGGGCGGAAAATGTGCACGATGATGTCTCCGGTGTCGATCAACACCCAGTCACCGGCTTCCAGTCCCTCGACGCGCGGTGCGCCGAAGCCTTCGTCCTTCAGATCGGTGATGAGATGTTCGGCGATCGCCGCGACGTGACGGTTCGAGCGTCCGGACACGACCACCATGTGATCGCCCAGCGCCGACTTACCGGCAATGTCGATGGAAACGATGTCTTCTGCCTTCGAGTCCTCAAGGCTGGCGAGGACCAGTTCAAGCGCGCGGGCTGCGGCATCGGCGCCACGTTCCGGGCTTTGTGGGATCGAACGCGTGGTTCTTCCCTTGGCGTGTACTGTTGTCAGAGTTCGTCCTTTCCGAAAATAACAGCACGTTGCGACTCACGGGAAACAGCATCCCGGTCACCCATATAAGGTGGCACTGATTGGTTAATCTTTCAAGACGAGGCGAGACCGGGAAAATCCCTCATTCGCCGCGAAGCGCGGTGGAGCTGAGGGTGGAGCGCGGGCCGTGGATAAAGGTCCAGGCCGGCGGCTTGCGACGCCAGAGCACGCCCGCATCCTCCTCATCCACCCGGGCACGCTCGAAGCCATGCGCCATTTTCGACGACAGGTAAGACAGGGTCGAGCCGGGACGGTCGATCACGGCAATCGGAAAGGTTTCCGCAATCTTCCGCCAGTTCTGCCAGAGATGGAAGCTTTTCAGGTTATCGGCGCCCATGATCCAGATGAAATGCACATGGCGGTTCCGCTTTTTCACCTGCTCCAGCGTCCGCGCCGTATAGCTCGTGCCCAGCCGCTTTTCGAAGGCCGTGACCTTGATGCGGGGGTCAGACGCCATGGCTTCGCACAGCGCGATCCGCTGCGAAAGCGGCTTCAACCCATTCCTTGCCTTCAGGGGATTTCCCGGGGTGACCATCCACCAGAGCTGGTCAAGCCCGAGCCGCCTGAGCGCAATGTCCGCCACCAGACGATGGCCCTCATGCGGCGGGTTGAACGATCCGCCGAACAGGCCGATCACCATGCCCCGCTCTGTGTGGGGCATGGTGAGGTGGCGAAAGGAAACGCGATCCTGCTCCACGTCAGGGCCGGGTCTGGCCGGTGCCGTGCACCCGATATTTGAAGGAGGTGAGCTGCTCGACGCCAACCGGCCCGCGCGCATGCATCTTGCCGGTGGCAATGCCGATTTCACCCCCCATGCCGAACTCACCGCCATCGGCAAATTGTGTCGAGGCATTGTGCAGCAGAATGGCTGAATCCACTTCGTTGAAGAAGCGCTCCACAACGGCAGCATCCTCGGCAATGACCGCCTCGGTGTGATTGGAGGAATAGGTGGCGATATGATCGATCGCGCCCTGAATGCCCTCCACCAGCTTTACAGAGATGATGGCATCCAGATATTCCGTGCGCCAGTCCTCTTCCGTGGCAGGCTTGGCGGCGGGCAAGACCTCCATGACCTCTTTTGTGCCGCGCACTTCGCATCCTGTGGCAGCGAGCGCTTCGACAATCGGCTTCAAATGCGTGCCGGCTGCTGCCTGGTCGATGAGCAGGGTCTCGGCCGAGCCGCAAATGCCAGTGCGGCGCATCTTGGCGTTCACGACGATGCTCTTCGCCATCTCCAGATCGGCGGATTTATCCACATAGACGTGGCAAAGCCCTTCAAGATGCGCGAAAACCGGCACCCGCGCTTCCGATTGCACCCGCGCCACAAGGCTTTTGCCGCCGCGCGGCACGATCACGTCCACCGTGCCATTGAGGCCGGAGAGCAGCGCGCCGACGGCGGCGCGATCCGTTGTCGGCACCAGCTGGATGGACGTTTCCGGCAGGCCGGCCTGTTTCAACCCTTTGACCAGGGCTGCGTGAATGGCGCGGGAAGAATGGACTGAATCCGAACCACCGCGCAGGATCACGGCATTGCCGGATTTGAGGCACAGCGCGCCTGCATCGGCCGTGACATTCGGGCGGCTTTCATAAATGACGCCGATGACGCCGAGCGGCGTGCGCACCCGTTCGATCTTCAACCCGTTCGGGCGATCCCAGGCGGCAATCACGTCACCTACCGGGTCCTTCAACGCGGCCACCTCGCGAAGCGCCTTGGCAATATCATCAACGCGCGCTTCGTTCAGCGTCAGCCGATCCAGGAAGGATGCGGCAACATTGGCAGCCTTGGCTGCGGCAAGGTCCTGGGCGTTGGCAGACAGGATATCCACCTTGGCGGCGATGATCGCATCCGCCATGGCCAGCAGTGCCGTGTTCTTCTGCTCGGGTGAAGCCGTTGCCAATGGTCGTGCGGCAGCCTTGGCATTGCGGCCGATGGACAGCATCAGCGCATCGATGTCTTCTGCCTTGGCAACCACGTCAAGCATGGGCTTCATCCTTCTTCGTCTGTGCGCCACCGCGTTTTGCGGCGGTTTCGGTCATCACCAGGTCGTCCCGGTGGATCATGGCGGAGCGTCCGGCATAGCCCAGCAACGCTTCGATCTCGCGTGATTTGTGCCCGGCAATCCGGCGTGCCTCGTCGGCGTCGTAACCGGCAAGGCCACGGGCAATTTCCCGGCCCTCCAGCCCCACGACGGAGATTGTGTCACCGCGCAGGAACTGCCCGGTGACGTCCCGAACGCCAGCGGGCAACAGGCTCTTGCCGGCCCTGAGTGCCGTTTCCGCCCCTGCATCCACGGTCAGAATTCCGGCGGGCTGCAATTGCCCGGCAATCCAGGTCTTGCGCGCCGTCACCGGAGTGGCGGAGGGCGCAAACCAGGAATGGCGCGCGCCATCGTCGATGCCCTTCAGCGGGTTTAACGGCTTGCCGGAGGTGATGATCATCGCGCAGCCGGCGCTGGTGGCAATCTTGCCGGCATCGATCTTGGTGCGCATGCCGCCGCGCGACAGTTCCGAGGCTGCGCCGCCCGCCATGGCTTCGATGTCCGGCGTGATCTCCGCGATCACCGGCAGGAACTGTGCATCCGGGTCCAGATGCGGGGGCGCGGTATAAAGTCCGTCGATATCGGAAAGCAGGATGAGCAGGTCGGCCCCGGTCATGGTCGCAACCCGTGCCGCCAGCCGGTCATTGTCGCCATAGCGAATTTCGGTGGTGGCCACCGTGTCATTCTCGTTGATGATCGGCACGGCCCCCAGCTTCAACAGCTGGCTGATGGTGGCGCGGGCATTGAGATAACGGCGGCGCTCTTCCGTATCGCCCAGTGTCAACAGGATCTGTCCTGCGACAATGCTGGAGCGCGACAGGCTTTCCGACCAATGCCGTGCCAGCGCAATCTGCCCGACAGCGGCGGCGGCCTGGCTTTCCTCCAGCTTCAGCGCGCCTGCGGGCAGGCCCAGCACCGTGCGGCCCAGCGCAATCGCCCCGGAAGAAACGACCAAAACCTCCACGCCTTTGGCGCGCAGCGCGGCAATATCATCGCAGATCGCGTCCAGCCACGCCTTTTTCAGGCCGGTGCCGCGATCCACCAGCAGCGCGGAGCCGATCTTGATGACGATGCGGCGGTAATTGCCAAGGGACGCAAGCGGGCGGCTCATTCCTCGCCCTCCTGATCCTCGTCTTCAAAGCTGATATCGGCCTTCTTGCGGTTCTTCTTCGGCCTTTCGGCCAGCGTGCCTTCCTCGCCGTCATCGGCATTGACGATGACATCGCGCAACGCCCTGAGCACTTCGCGCATGCCCTTGCCGGACACGGCTGAAATCAGGAAGGGTGTCTTGCCGCTGGCCTTCTTCAGCGCCTTGGCCTTCTCCTTGACCTCGTCCTCGTTCAGTACATCGATCTGCGACAGCGCCACGATCACCGGCTTGTCCTCAAGCCCGCCATCATAGGCTTCCAGCTCGTATTTCACCGTCTTGTAGGCCTTGGCGACATCCTCTTCCTGGGCGGAGACCAGATGCAACAGCACGCGGGTGCGTTCCACATGGCCCAGGAACCGGTCGCCAATGCCCACGCCTTCATGCGCGCCTTCGATCAGGCCCGGAATATCGGCGAGAATGAATTCCCGATCATCCACCGTCGCCACGCCGAGATTGGGATGCAGCGTGGTGAAAGGATAATTGGCGATCTTGGGCCGCGCCCGGCTGACGGCGGCAAGAAAGGTGGACTTGCCCGCATTGGGCAGGCCGACCAGCCCGGCATCGGCAATCAGCTTCAGCCGCAGCCATACGGTCTTTTCCTCGCCCTCCAAGCCGGGATTGGCCCAGTTGGGCGCCTGATTGGTGGAGGATTTGAAATGGGCATTGCCGAAACCGCCATTGCCGCCCTTGGCAATGCGGAAGCGCTGACCTTCTTCGGTCAGGTCGACGATCAGCGTCTCATTGTCTTCCTCAAAGATCTGCGTGCCCACCGGCACTTTCAGGGTCACGTCATCGCCATTCGCACCGGTGCGGTTGCGGCCTGAGCCATGCATGCCGGTCTTGGCCTTGAAATGCTGCTGGAAGCGGAAGTCGATCAGCGTGTTCAGCCCGTTCACCGCCTCCACCCAGACATCGCCGCCGCGCCCGCCATCACCGCCGTCCGGGCCGCCGAACTCGATGAACTTCTCACGCCGGAAGGAGACGGCGCCTGCGCCGCCATCGCCGGAGCGGATATAGACTTTTGCTTCATCGAGAAATTTCATGGGACTGTCGTGCTTCCTGTGTCAGGATATTTCGGGATTGCGGCCATCGTTATCGCCGCTCAACGCTGAGGTCAAAGAGTATCGTGCGCTTCGTGACTTACAACATCCAATATGGCTTCGGTCTGGACGGCCAATATGACCCTGAGCGGATCGCCAAAAGCCTGAAAGGGGCCGATGTCATTGCCCTTCAGGAGGTCACACGCGGTGCCGCCGTCAACAATGGCGCCGATCTGCCGGAGATTTTTGCCGGTTTCTTCCCGGATTACCACTGGGTCTACGGGCCTGCCTGCGATCTTTACGTCTCCTCCGAGATGATCGGCGGACGTCGGGTGGATCGACGATACCAGTTCGGCAATATGGTGCTGTCGCGCTGGCCGATCCTCAGCAACCGTCTTTTGCTTTTGCCCCGCACGCGCACCTTCGAGAAGCTGAACATGCAGCGCGGCGCGACCGAAGCCCTGATCGACACGCCCGGCGGCCCCTTGCGCGTCTATTCCGTTCATCTCGATCACGTTGCCCCGGATGAACGGATCGCCCAGATTAGGATGCTCAAGACGCGCGCCCTGGATTTCCTCCGGGAAGGTGGCGCCATCACTGGCGGCAGCGAATTCCACCTGCCGCAGCCGCCGCTGACGGAAGATTTCCTGCTGATGGGCGATTTCAACATGCAGCCGGAATCGCCGGAATATCGCGAGATGGCGGGGACCGCCGATCTCTATTACGGGCGCACCGTTCGCGCCGATGTGCCGACGGATGCGCTGGCGCATCTTAGCCGCATCACGCCGGATAGCCATAGCTGGATCGAGCCTGCAAAACCCGACCGGCGCATGCTGCTGGATTATTGTTTCGTCAGTGGTTCGCTGGTTCATCGTCTGAAGGATGGCTGGATCGATTACGACGCGACAGGCTCCGATCACCTGCCGGTCTGGGTGGAGATTGTCTAGGCCCTGTTGACAAAGTAGTTGAGAACTACATTGTTGCGTCGCCCAAAAAGGCTTCGATGCTGACTTTCTGAAGCCTTTGACGCGCCGCCACAGAAGTCAGCCTGACGTCGGGATTTTCCTCCACCGCTCTTCCATACCAATATTTCGCAGCATGCAGGTCGCCAATCTTCTCATAACACTCTCCCAAACGCTCCCCGAGATATCCGGCATCCAACGACTGGTCGCCATCTGCCATGAAAAGATAAATCTTGATTGCGTCCGCGGCCTTCCCATTTGCGATCAGGTCTTTTGCTTTGCGCTCTAAATAATTGAAGTCATACAAGATTTTTCTCCTGTTTTCGCAGCGTGCGGGCGTTTCAATTAGAGCATAATCCGACCGGAGTGAAACGAGGATGATCAAGATTATGCTGCAAAAATAAAGCGTTACAGTATGTCGCGTAAAAGTGTGCAGCGGTTTTGCGATAACGACATGCGTTAAAACAAGAACGTAAAGTATCCGTTATGATCAAGTGATCTTCGGGACCCATTTCCTGTTTTTTTTCAGCAGTGCGTTTGCGAGGACGATGAGCTTTCGCATGACAGC
>NZ_JAUSWH010000019.1 GCF_030815125.1 Allorhizobium paknamense | reverse complement strand
TCTCTTCAATTGTCAAATAACAGACACATCAAAGTGTCAAAAATTCCCGCAAGGCCAAACCGTTAAACCCGGCCCCAATCAGCATCTCAGCCAATTCCTGAAATTTAAAGTCAACCAGATCCAGCACCGTCCGGCGCTGCAACCCGTCGTCTTGTGAAGCGGTATGTAGTCCTGGGGCCGGGCCAAGTCAACAAGGTTTTTACAAAAATACGACGATAGCAGTCGAAAAACTTCCATCCGTCTGTAAAATCACGACTTTCCGATTCGCACGGGCTCTGCGTCAACGCTGCGCACGGTAGCTGTCGTCGATCGCTTCCATTTTCTGAACCTTGATGGCCGATCCGCCTCCCTGGAACTCATTGGCGAGGAAGATATCGACATACATCTTCGCCACATTGATCCCGGTGACGAGGGCTCCCAGCGTGATGACCTGGGCATTATTCGACGCGATGGCGCGTTCGGCGGTGTAGGCGTCGTTCACAGCCACGGCGCGGACGCCCGGCACCTTGTTGGCCGTAATCGCCATGCCGGCGCCTGTTCCACAAACCAGAATGCCGCGCTCGAATTCATGAGATGCAATGCGCTTTGCCAATTCGACGGCAACATCGGGATAATCGACAGGCTGGGTTTCATGGACACCGATATCCTCCACCGTCCAGCCCTTCGCTCTTAAATGATCCGCGATGGCGTTCTTCATCTGCAGACCGAGATGATCCGTACCGATAACGATCTTCTTTTCCATGGGATGTCCTCCTCAGCGTGTGACCGTTGCGCGCGCGACGCGGTCGAGAATGTCGAGATAGCCGTCTGCACTCCAGGCGGAACGGCCGATGAAAAGCCCGTTGATGTGAGGCTGTGCGATCAATTCCTCGCAGTTTTGCGGATTGACGCTGCCGCCATAGAGAACAGGCACCGGCCTTCCCAGGCAGGCCTCCGCGACCTCGGCAATTCTGGCGTGCCGCTCATCCGCATAGTCGGCGGTTGCCGGAATACCGTTGACGCCGATGGCCCAGACAGGCTCATAGGCAAGAAGCATAGGTGCTTGTTTCTGGTCGTCGCCGAGGCGGCTGAAGGCCATCTCCACCTGCCGCTTGAGCACCGGGTCCGCCGCCCCCTGCTCCCGCTCCGCCAGTGTTTCACCAATGCAGATCAGGGGCGTAAGGCCATGACGAACAGCCGCCTCTACCTTGAGCGCGACGGTGGCATCGGTTTCACCGAAATGTTCGCGACGTTCTGAATGGCCAAGCTCGACAAGGTCCAGTCCGCAATCCACCAGCATGGGAGGCGATATTTCACCCGTCCACGCGCCTTGATCATCCCAATGCATGTTTTGGGCGCCGACCTTGATGTCGGTTTGCGCCAGGGCAGACTTTGCCTGCCGTACGGCGGTGAACGGCGGAATGATGAAACGCTGAATGCCGGAGAACAAGCGGCCATCCGCCTTGAGGTGTTCGCAAAAGGCCAGCGTCTCTCCAAGCGTCTTGTTCATCTTGAAACTGGTGCCGATCCACATCATGCAGCACCTCGCTTGGACTGGTTGAAGCCGGTATCGATGAAGGGTTCCCAATAGGCAACGGATTCGCGGATCATCTCCACCACGAGCCGATCCGTCGGCTCCCGTTCACGGAAGGAGAGTTCCAGGCAGATTTCGTTGTCGGTTCCGCCGCCGCTTCGCACGGCCGCCAAAAGCTTTTCCGGCGTGATGCGGCCGTCAGCGTTGTAGGCGGCAGTAAAGGGCCAATGTCCCCCCTTGTTCATGGAGGATTGCTTGATGTGGATGATCGGCGAGCGTTGCGGGAAGGCTTGCGCCCAGGCGTAGGGGTCGATGTCGCGCGGATCCGGCGACGTCACATCCCCGTGGTCGATATCGACCATCATCTTCATCGGGATCGGCAGACCGGCGGCAGCGAGGCGGGCATCCAGCCGCCTGCACTCCTCGATCGTGTGGCCAAACTCCCGGCCCACCGACATCGGCTCCCAGAAGAGATAGTCGAGACCGGCAGCCTTGGCGTGTTCTGCCACCTCGTGCCAGCAATCGATGGCGATATTGATCAACTCTTCGCGGCGGCTTTCATCGTCATAGTCACGGTGGGTGAAGATCGCGAACTGCGTGCCCATGCCGTAAGCGCCAAGATTGGCGGAAATGTCGGCAAAGGTCTTGAACCAGTCGATATAATAGCGCCGCACATCGGCATCGGGATGGCCGAAATGGTTGAGACGGCCATAGGGGCCGGTCATGCCGGAGGTGACACGCACCCCTGTGCGCTCGAGCGCCTTGAACATGCGGCGCTCCATCTTGGTGATGGTCGCCGCCGGCCAGCCCGGATTGATGAATTCATGCGTCAGTTGAAGATAACCGATGCGAATGCGCTCAGCGACCGTTTCAATGAGATCGTCGGGATCGGCAAAGCGATTGACCAGTGGATTGGTGTTAAGGGAGAGCTTGAAGCCCATAGCCTAGCCTTCCTGCCATATAAAAGAGGGAATGATGAAATCGGGGATGGCCCCGTGGGCCTCAAAAAGCTCGGCCCTTTGCTCCGGGCTGGCGTTTGCCAGTATACCGGTGGTGACAAGCACGCTTTTCAACCCTGCTCCGGCCGCACCGGCAATATCGTGTTCGACGCTGTCACCAAGGCAGCACACGCGCGTGAGGTCCGCCGGTTTCAGAAAATCGAGGGCAGCTTGGTAAATGGCCGGAAAAGGCTTGCCGATCCACTCCACTTTGCCGCCGAGGCTCTCATAAAGTTCTGCGATACGGCCCGCGCCGAAGGCAGGACCATCCGCCGTCAACATGATCTTATCGGGATTGGTGCAGAGACAGGGCACATCCCGAAGCGCTGCGGGAGCAAGCAGATCATGGTAATGATCGATGCTGAAACGATCGCCTTCACTGGCCGCAATCAGGACAAGATCGGCCTCATCCGCATTTTGCGTCGGCGTGAAAGGGAGATCCTGAAGCGGTGAAAGATCCCCGTCCCGGCTGATCAGCAGGCAGCGCCCGGCGGAATGCGAAGAACGGCGCTCCGCCATCTGACGCCATGCAACCTCGCCGGAGGTGAGAAACCAATCCCAGCTCCCGGGCTGGAAACCGATCCCGGCCAGCCGCCGATCATTCTCCGCTGAACGCTTGCCGGAATTGGAGAGAATGACGATGCGTTTGCCTGCGGCCTTCAGCCTTTCCAAGGTCGCAGGCGCTTGCGGATAGGCTTGTTTGCCATCTCGCAGCACGCCGAACTGGTCGATGAGAAAATCATCGAAGCGATCCGCCAGGGCCGCAATGCCGGGAAGATGCTGGGGGGCGCTCATGAAAGCCCTCCCAGACCGGCGCCCTTCAACGCCAATCTTGCCGTTCCTGCCGCAGCCTCCTCGGAACACGCCGAGAGGAAGGGAACCTGCAATTTGTTCTGACGGATGGCAGACCACACCCTGTTTTGCGCACCGCCGCCAACGCTGTAAAGCCCGGCCAAAGGTGGCGCGCCCAGCGCCTCAAGCCGTCCATAAGCCAGTTTTTCGATATTGGCGATGCCCTCCAGCAAGGCATGCAGGAAATCCTCATCCCGCTCCGGGCGGGGCGTCATGCGCGGCTGCAAACTGGGGTCGTTCAAAGGGAAACGCTCCCCCGGCTTCGAGAGCGGATAGAAATCGAGCCCGCTTTCCTGTGCAGGATCAATCCGCGCAGAGAGTGCGGCCATCTGTTCCGCCGTGAAATGCGCCGCCAGAACCGCACCGCCGGAATTGGAGGCACCGCCAGCCAGCCACATATTGCCGATCCGATGACTGTAGATCCCGTATTCGGGTGCAAAAAGCGGGCGGTCGCAGAGCATTTTCACCGTCAGCGTCGAGCCGAGCGCCGTTACGCCATCGCCGAGATGACTGGCCCCGGTGGCGAGAAAGGACGCACAGCCATCCGTGGTGCCGGCAATGACGAGCACATCCTCCGGCAATCCGAAAACCCGGCCGACTTCTGCTGAGATCACGCCCATCGGCTCGCCCGCGGCAAGTACTTTCGGCAGGAGATGGCGGTGAAGACCGGTTTTTTCCATCCAGTCCGGCCACTGCCGCGCCACCGGATCATAGCCCGTCTTCAGCGCATTATTCTCATCTGTCAGATCGAAGCGGCCCGAGAAACGGCCTGCCAGCCAGTCGGCCTGATGCAGAATATGCGCTACATCAGGCAAGACCTGTAGAACGAGCGCCTTGGCAAGACCGGAGGTCGCGCCATGGGCGGCGCTGTCTGGCGGCGCATGGGCCGCAATCCGGTAAAGAATGGCCTCATCCTTTACCGGGTCATTATACATCATCGGCGTGGTGAGCACGGTACCCGAAGCGTCCACGGCCAGAATGGTCCCGGATGTGCCGTCAATGGCAAGCGCCCGCACCCGCTCCCTGTCCACCTGATCCAGAACCTGCCGCAGTGCGCTGCCGATGACCGTCCACCAGGCCTCCGGGGAGCGATGATCTTCGCTCACATCGGCAAGCCGCCTTGCACCTGTGGCAAGAACCACGCCATCCGGGTTCATCGCCACCGCTCTTGCGCCGGAGGTTCCCATATCAAGGCCAATGACGAGATCGCTGGATACCCCGGTCATTGCAGCGCCTGCCCGGCTCGCAACAGAGCCTGCCGGTATTTTTCCGCGTCCCACCCCAGCAGTTCGGCATTTTCCGCCGCCGTGAGATAGCGAAGCTGTGCGCCCTTTTCCAGCCTTGCGGTGACATCGCAGAGGCAGCGCGCCATGGCATAGGCGCCCTCGTTCAGGTCGCGCAGCACCAGCACGCCGCGCCCGGGAAAAAGCAGCAGGGGCGGCAGGCTCATCCCTTGTTCGGCATAGCGCATCTGCAAGGCGGCGGCATTTTCATTCGCCTTGGCAATCACCACGCCCTCTCCGAGGAACACCACATGATCCGGGTAGAGCGAGCCGCCCGCCGCCAATTGGCAGCTCACGAGATCGGTTGCCACATCATGCAGGCGCTCGTCACGCGGCAGGCCATAGGCGGTTCCCGCTGCCATGCGGTCCAGCACGGCAAGGTCCGGCACCGGCGCTTGCCGTGCCCTTAACCGAAGACGGCCTGTCACAAGAGAGAGCAGTGCTTCGGCCTCGGCCACCGTATCGCCCGCCACCACAAGACCGTGATTGGCAAGCACAAGGATATTCGTGTCAGGGCGCATCCGCTCCGCAATGGCTTTTGCCAGGGGCAGGCCCGGGCGGGCATAGGGAATGACGGCATAGGCAAGACCGGCAAGCTTTTCCGCCACCAGATGCGGCAGACCGCGTTGAACCGCATGGGCGATGGTCTCCACGCAATGCACATGCACCACGATCTTTTGCGGCATCAGGGCATGAACGGTGGTCTCAATCGACGGGCGAAGACCGGAGGCATTGGCGTCCTCGTCCACGAACCCTTGAGGCTTTTCAGTTGCCGGATCATCACGCTCCAGCGCGTCCAGCAGCGGATCGAGCCGCACCGGCACCATGATATCGCGTTGCAGGGCCTGGCGCAGCCAGAGACCGGAGGCCTTGATCCACATCAGGCCACCTTCCTTGATCGAGGTATTGCCGCCCGCCCCCTGCACCAGCAGGGGATCGGCCCCAACACTGGCAGACAGGGCCAGGAGCGCCTCGAATTCGGGAGATCGCATCATTACCCCTCCCCTCACGCCGCGATCCGGCGTTCAGCACACCAGGCCTCGAAGACCTCACGCTCATCCGCCGTCATGTGCAGGCCGTGCTTGGTGCGGCGCTCCAGAATATCGGCGGCGGTTTCGGCCCATTCCGTTTCCATGAGGAAGGACGCCTCACGTTCATAAAAGTCCGGGCCGAAACAGAACCCAAGATCCTCCATGCGCTCGCAGCCGGAGAGAAGCCGCTCCAGCCGCGTGCCGTAAAGGCGGGCATAATGCTTGAGCAGACGGGCCGGAAGCCAGGGATAGCGCGCCCGCATCTTGCCAAGAAACAGCTCGAAATCGGCATTGGGCATGTCGCCTCCGGGCAGAAACCCCTTGGCCGTCCAGGCTGGCCCCATGGCCGGAAAGAACGGTTTCAACCGGTCCAGCGCATGTTCGGCCAGCTTGCGGAAGGTGGTGATCTTGCCACCGAAGACCGAGAGCAGCGGCGGCTGGCCGCCTGCATCATCCAGTTCGAAGATATAATCCCGCGTCACGGCGGAAGGATTTTCGGCGTTATCGTCATAAAGCGGGCGCACGCCCGAAAAACTGTGCAGCACATCCCGCTCGGAAAGCTGCTGCTTGAAATAGCGGTTCACGGATTTCAGGAGATAGGCAATCTCGCTCTGATCGGCGGCAACATCCTCCGGCCGCCCTTCATAGGGAATATCCGTGGTGCCGATCAGCGCCATGTCCTTTTCGTAAGGGTTGATGAAGATCACCCGCTTGTCGGGGTTCTGCACCAGATAGGCCTGCTGCCCCTCCCAGAATTTCGGCACAATAATGTGGCTGCCCTTGACGAGGCGCACATTGCGGGCGGAATTGAGCCCGGCCACCCGGCCGATCACATCATTCACCCAGGGACCGGCGGTGTTCACCACCACCCGGGCCTGAACCTGCCGCTTCTTGGCGGTGAGAAGGCTGGTCAGTTCTGCCTCCCACAGACCATTGCCCCGGCGCAGCGTGGTGCAGGCGGTGCGGGTCAGCACCTCTGCGCCGCGCGCGCTGGCATCCAGCGCGTTCAGCACCACAAGCCGGGCGTCATCCACCCAGCAATCGGAATACTCAAAAGCCTTGCTGAACTCCGGCTTGATCGCCGCCCCTTCCGGCGCGGTGCGCAGATTGAGGCTGCGGGTGCCGGGCAGCCGCTTTCGTCCGCCCAGATGGTCATAGAGAAAGAGGCCCAGCCGCACCAGCCAGGCAGGCCGGTCCTCAGCATTATGCGGCAGCACGAAGCGCATGGGCCAGATGATATGCGGGGCGGAATTCAGCAGCACTTCCCGCTCGATCAGCGCCTCGCGCACCAGCCGGAATTCGTAATATTCCAGATAGCGCAATCCACCATGCACCAGCTTACCGGAACGGGAACTGGTGCCCTGCGCCAGATCGTCCTTTTCACACAGCAGCACGGAAAGCCCGCGTCCCGCAGCGTCACGGGCAATGCCTGCCCCGTTGACGCCGCCGCCGATGACGAGAAGATCATAAACCTTGTCGGAGGTCATGGCCGGTCCTCCCCTCAATGCGCCGCTTGCGACGGTTGCGGGCGATCTTGCAAGCCGTAGGAGGCAAAGCCCTGCAAAACACCGGCGATCTCCTCATCGGGCAGGATCACCGGCCCGCCGATCAGCAGGCTGTGGTAATATTGCTTGGCAATGGTCTCCAGCTCCACCGCCGCCCACATCGCCTTTTTCAGCGTCAGCCCGGTTGCCACCATGCCGTGATTGGCCATCAGGCAGGCGCTGCGGCCTTCCAGCGCCGTGGTCACGGCCTCGGAAAGTTCGGGCGTGCCGTATCGGGCATAATCGGCCACCTTGACGTCATTGCCGCCAAAGGCGGCGATCATGTAATGACAGGCCGGAATGGGCTTGCGCGCCATGGCCAGAATGGTCGCATACATGGAATGGGTATGCACCACTGCCCCGATTTCCGGACGCGAGCGCAGAATGTCGAGGTGAAAACGCCATTCCACCGAGGGCTTTTTCGGCCCGTGCCATTCGCCGTCGCGCCCGTTGAGCGGCATGGAGCAGATCATGTCCGGCATCATCTCGCCATAGGGAATGGCCGAGGGGGTGATCAGCATCCGGTCGCCATAGCGGGCGGAGATATTGCCGGATGTCCCCTGATTGAGGCCGCTGGCATTCATCATGCGGCAATGTTCGATGATCGAGCGGCGAAGTTCCTGTTCGTCCATCACGGCCTCCTCAGCAAGGGTTGACCGGCGGCAGACCGGCAATATAACGGCGCACTTCCTCTGCGGCCATTTCCGCGGCATAGGTCACGGTGCGCACGGAAGCACCCGCGATATGGGGGGTCAGCGTCACATTGGGCAGCTTCAAAAGCGGCCAATCCGGCGGCACCGGCTCTACGGCGAAGGTTTCCAGCATGGCGCTGGCAAGCGCACCGCCGGTCAGTGCCTCATAGAGCGCATCATAGTCGCAGAGCGGCCCACGGGCGGTGTTGATGAAAATCGCGCCCGGCTTCATCCGCTCGAAGGCGGCCTTGTTCATCATGCCTCTGGTTTCATCCGTCACGCGGGGATGCAGCGTGACGATATCGGCCTCGCCCAACAGCCGCTCAAAGCTAACCTGCTCCACCCCGGCATTGAGGTCATCGGCGGAAAGCTGCACATAGGGATCATGCACCAGAATGCGACAGCCAAAAGCGCGCAAAAGCCGCACCACCTTCGTGCCGATATTGCCATAGCCCACCACCCCGACCGTCATTTCCGAAAGCTCACGGCCCGTGCGGTCGGCGCGGTAGAGATCGCCCCGCCAATCCCCGGTCCGCAGGCTCTCATGCCCCAGCCGGATCAATCGGGTTTCGGCGAGGATCGCGCCAATAGTGAATTCCGCAACGGCGCTGGCATTGCGGCCGGGCGTGTTCACCACCCTGACACCCGCCTCGCGCGCCGCCGCCATGTCGATATTGACCGGCCCGCCCCGAGAGACCGCCACCAGCTTCAGATCCGGCAGGCGCTCGAACATCGACCGCGAAAAGGGCGCAAGCTGGGTGATGACGATTTCCGAATTGCCGATGAAATCGATCAGTTCCTCGGGCTTGCCCATATATTCCTTCAGGCCGTCCATGCCCTCCACGGCATAGCCGTGCTCCATCGGCTCATCCGGCCAGGGCTGTTCCAGAAGGCGAATGTCGTGCCCCTCGCCGCAGGCTGCCAAAACCTTATCGCGAAAGACGGTGGGCAACATGAAACGGTCGCCGATAATGGCTATCTTCTTCATTGCAAATGACCTTGATGTTCTGTGGCAGCCCCGTTGAGCAGCGTGTGCCAGACAGGGCGCAGCGCCAGACGCGACTGCTGATAGGCCGGGAACATCCCGGCATAGCGGCGGCTGAGGCCCGCATCCGGGGTCTCGATGCCGCCCTGGAAGGGCGTTACCCAATCGGCCACGCAGGCCGCCATATCGGGGTAGATGCCAAGCGACACGGCGGCGATCATCGCCGCCCCGGCAGCACCGGCCTCTTCGCGGTGATTGGTCTGGATTTCCGCCCCCAGCACACCGCCCAGAATGCGGCGAAGCGAGGCCGAGCGTGCCGCCCCGCCGGTCAGCCGCACGCGGGCGGGCAGCGGCCCCATCTCGCCGTAGCAATCGCGCGCGGCAAAGGCCAGGCCGTCAAACACCGCCTTCACCAGATCGCCAAAGCCATGGGCCATGGAAAGCCCGACAAAGGAGGCCCGCGCCGAGGCATCGACAAAGGGACCGCGCTCGCCCGCATCGGAAATATAGGGATGGAAAACCAGCGGCGATTCACTCGCCTCCGCCAGCCAGTCCTCGACATGGGCAAGGAGATCCGCCTTGCTCGCCTCCCGCCCCATGCCCTTCAGCACGCCTGCGGCCAGCGACAAAACCCAGTCGATATTCAGCGTTGCCGCCATGTTGGATTGCATCTGCGCATAAATGCCGGGAATAGGCATACACATGGTATAGCCGGTGAGATCATGGTTCAGCCGCACATCATCCGGCCCCAGCGCCAGCCGCATATGCATGCCGGTGGAGCCGATGATCGAGCAGCCGGTTTCCGTGCCCGGCTCGTAAAGCCCAGCCCCGAGCGCGGTGCAGACCACGTCCACATAGCCCAGCACCACCGGCGTTCCGGCCATCAGCCCCGTTTGCGCCGCCGCCACATCGGAAAGCGCATGCCAGGTGGTCGTCCCATCGACAATCTCCGGCAGGATCGGGCGAAGCGCGTTCAAACCCAGAAAGCCGATGACATTGGCGCTATAGCTGCGGCTGCGAAAATCGCCGAAGGTGAAGGAGGCCTCAGACGGATCGGTCGCCCGCTTGCCCGTCAGCTTGAAATAGAGCCAGTCCTTGCAGTGAAAGGCCGTGGTTACACCACTCAGCATTTCCGGCGCTTCATCCTTCATCCAGCGCAGTTGCGGGCCCTGCTGGCAGGCGGCAAGCCCGGCGCCGGTGGCGCGGAAACGGTCAATATCGCCGTTTTCGCCGCGCAACCGCTCCACCACCTCGCCCGCGCGGGCATCCAGCCACAGCCAGCCTTTGCCCACCGGCTCGCCCGCCGCATCGATCATCCAGGTGCCGTCGCCCTGTCCCGTCACGGCAATCGCCGCCGTGCGGGCGCCGAGATTGCCCAGCTTTTCGCCAAGGGCCTTCAGCACCTCAGCGGTATCGGCCCAGGTGCGGACCATGTCCTGCACCACACCGGCGCGGCATACGGTTTCATAGCTGTTGGGCCGTGCTGCCACGGCGATCTGCTGGCCGGACAGCGTGAAGGCAATGGCCTTGATGACCGATGTGCCCGCATCGATGCCGATGATGAGGTCGCGCATCATGCCAGTTCCTCGCCATGGCAGATGGCCCGGCCATTCTGCGGATCGAAGACATGCAGGCTTTCGGGAGCAAGACGAATGCCAATGACATCACCGGGCTTCAACTGCACCCGGTCATGCTCCACCAGCACCATGGTGTTTCCGGCAAAATCGGCGGCGATATGGGTCTGGTCGCCCAGCCATTGATTGACGGCCACCTTCACCGGCATGCCGCCTTCGGCCCGGCGCACGGAATAGGGCCTGACACCCAGCATCACCCGCTCGCGCTTCAAAAGCTCATCCCGCACGGCAGGCGAGAAATCCTGGGCGGCATAATCCAGCCGCAGGCCGTCCTTGAGGCCGAAGGAAATCCGCTCCGCAGAGCCGGAAACGCCTGCCTCAAACACATTCATCGGCGGTTCGCCCACAAAGGTGCCGGTAAAGAGATTGGCGGGCCGTTCCTTGATCTTCTGCGGCGTATCGAATTGCTGCAGAACACCGCCTTCCATCACCGCGATCCGGTCTGCCAGCGCATTGGCTTCGGTCTGGTCATGGGTAACGAGAATGGCGGTGAGGCCGCGTTCCTTGATGAAATGCTTGATGCGCCCGCGCAAAAGTGCGCGCAATTGCGGCTCAAGCTGGCCCATGGGTTCATCGAGAAGATGCAGGTCGGCATCGCGGATCAGCGCCCGGCCCAGGCTGGCGCGCTGCTGCTGGCCGCCGGAAATCGAGCTGGGATAGCGACCGAGAATATCCTCGATCTCCAGCAGCTTGGCGACTTCCGCCACCCGCTTTTCAACCTCGGCCTGCGACAGCCGGGCGGCTTTCAGCGCAAAGGCCATGTTTTCCTTCACCGTCAGCGGCGGGTAGAGCGAATAGCCCTCGAAGGCCATGGCGACATTGCGCTTCACCGGCGGCAGCATGTGCACAGGCCGTCCGCCAAGCGCAATCGACCCGCGCGACACCGCCTCGAAACCGGCGATCATCCTGAGCGTCGAAGTCTTGCCGCAGCCGGAAGAGCCGAGCAGCGCGATAATCTCGCCCTTCCTCACCTGCATGGACAGTTTCTTCACGGCATGCAGGCCGAAATCCACCGGACCGTAGAATTTATCGACCTGATCAAGAACCAGCTGGGCGTTGCTCATGCGGCTTCTCCCTTGCGCATGCGATGAAGATCATGATCGGAAATCCGCGCACCGCTTTCCTTGTCGAACAGGAAGGCATGGCTGCCATCGACCCGGATAAAGGCGGCGCCCGAGGTCGGCCCCGGCGTCCCGGCAGGCCGTGACACCAGAATTTCGCGCCCGCGCAGCGTGCGCACCAGCGTCACCGTCTTTTCGTTAAGCGGCGTTTCCGCCTCCACCTCAACGGGGATTGCGCCCTTGACCCCACCATCGGCAAAGCCCAGCGTTTCCGGGCGAAGGCCGATGACGCAGGCCCGGCCCACAACGCTTTCCGCCACATGCGGCAGCGCTACGCGGACATCGGAGAGTTCGACATAGACCCCTGCCCCATCCTTCTTTGGCGTCACCTCGAGAAGATTGATGGTGGGATCGCCAAACAGCCGGGCAATCTCGATATTGGCCGGGCTGTTATAGATCTCGTCCGGCGTGCCGAGCTGCGAGACCCGCCCGCCGGCCATCACGGCAATCCGGTCGCCCAGCGCCATGGCTTCCTTATAATCTTGCGTGACGTAGAGAACGGTCGCGCCCTGTTTTGCCAGAAGGCGCGGTAGCTCCAGCCGCATCTCGAAACGCAACTTGGCATCGACATTGCGCAGCGGATCGTCCAGCAACAGCACCGGCGGCTGGCCCGCAAGGGCGCGCGCCAGCGCCGTGCGCTGCTTCTGGCCATTGGAAAGCTGCTTGGGATGATGGCTCAGCACATGGTCGATCTTCAGGAGCTTCGCCACCGCTTCGACGCCTGCCTTGATCGCGCCCTGCTTTTCCCGGCGCGCCGTGAGCGGTGTGGCGATGTTGTCGAAAGCCGTCATATGCGGAAACAGCGCGAAATTCTGGAAGGCCATGCCGATGCCACGATATTCGGCATCGAGATCGGTCACATCCTCGCCGCCGATCAGGATCTTGCCCTGATCGGGATCGATCACGCCCGCGATCAGCCGGAGCAGCACCGTCTTGCCGGAGCCGGAAGGGCCGAACAGCACCAGCCGTTCGCCATCCTTCAGCGAGAGGCTGAGATCATCCAGCACCACATGGGTCTTGAAACGCTTGGTGATGTTTTTCAGTTCGAGTGTTGCCATGATCCTATCCCTTCACGGCGCCGAGCGAGAGGCCCTCGACCAGGTAACGCTGGGCATAGAGCGCAATGGCGAGCGTGGGCGCGATGGACAGCACGATGGCCGCCGCGATTTGTCCGTATTGAATGCCGGAGGCCGTGACGAAAGCGAGCGCGCCGACCGTCACCGGCTGCTTGTCGGCAGAAGCCAGCACCAGCGCGAAGACGAAGTTGTTCCAGGCAAAGATGAAGGCGAGCAGGCCTGCCGCCGCGATGCCGGGGCCAGCCAGCGGCAGCGCGATCTTGCGGAAGGTGGCGAACCAGGAATGACCTGCAATGCGATAGGCATATTCCACATCCGCCGAAATATCCTCGAAATAGCCGCGCACGATCCACAGGATCAGCGGCAGGCAGATGAGCTGGTAGACCCAGATCAGCCCCACATAGGTGTCGGAAAGGCCCATCCACTGGAAATACTGGGTGAGCGGCAACAGCACGAGCAACGGTGGCGCAAAACGGAAGGACAGGAGCGTGAAGGCAATATCCTCCGAGCCGCGGAACTTATGCCGGGCAAAGGCATAGGCCGCAGGCACGCCGAGGATCAGCGCGATCGCCACCGAGGCCACCGACAGAAAGACGGAGTTGCCGAGATTGCGCATGAAGGCGATATCCAGCGTGCCCGCCGCCGACGTGAGCTTGCCGGTGATAAGCGCCGTGTAATTTTCCAGCGTTGGCGTAAAGGCGAGCTTCGGCGGGATCGTCAGGATGGTCTCGTTGGTCTGGAAGGACATGAGCACGATCCAGATGATCGGGAACATGAAGAAGATGACGACGAGGGTCAGCGCAATGCCCCTCAGAACGGTTTCAAGTGGAGATGTCTGTTCCATTGCGGCCTCCTCACGCCTCGCCACGGGCGCGTTCGCGCAGCCGGAGCCAGTTCTTGATGAAGATGTTGGAGAGCAGGTACGTGATCGCCCAGAGGATGATCATCAGCGCTGCCGAGCGGCCGACATTGGTGGCCTGGAAGAAGTTGAGATAGGCTTCGACCTGGAACACCGTCAGCGTATCGCCGGGGCCGCCCTGGGTCATGGCGTAGATGATGTCGAACTGCTGGATGCTGTCGAGCAGGCGAAACAGCGTTGCCGTCAATATATAAGGTGTCAGCATCGGCAGAGTGATGCGGAAGAATACGAAGCTGTGCGGCACGCCATCGAGGCTCGCGGCCTCGAAGGGCTGGGTCGGCAGCGAGCGCAAGCCAGCCAGAAGCAGGATCATGATGAAGGGCGTGTAGACCCAGATATCCACCAGCACCACAGTCAGCAAAGCCGTGGAGGGCGAGGATGCCCAACGGAAATCATGCAGGCCGATCAGGCTTGCCAGATAGGACAGAATGCCGAAGCCGGGATTGGTCATGAGCTTCCACATCAGCGCAGCCAGGGCAGGCGCGGTCATCAGCGGCAAAAGCAGCATGATCGAGATGAAATTGTTGAGCGCGGAGCGCTTGCGCAGCAACAGCGCAATGCCAAGCCCCAGAAGAAGCTCGATCACCACCGTCAGAACCGCATAGGTCAGCGACACCTTCACCGTGTTCCAGAAGGCCGGATCGGTGAAGAAGGTGAGGTAATTCTCACCCCAGTTGAACTTGCGCGCCCAGGGCTGGCTGAGGCGATAGCGCTGGAAGGAATTCACCACGGCGGTGAAGAAAGGAACAAGAATGCCGATGCAGACCAGAAGAGCCGGCAGGCTCAGCACATAGGGCAGCACCCGCTTTGAAATGCGGAAACCGGAACCCGGTCTGGACGGCTGTGACGTTACGGAAGCCATGGCAAGCTCCACCTCATGCGTTCGGATAGACCGGCCCTGACCGGACCGGAAGAGCGATGCGAAAAGCAAGCGGCGGCCGGGCCCAAGGGAGTGCTGTTACCCGACCGCCTGCCACAGCGGGCCTCAGCCCAGTCCGGCCTCCTTCAGCTGCTTGTTGATGCTCGCCGCCAGCTGGTCGAGGCCTTCATCCACCGGCACCTGCTTGGCCACCATTTTCTGCAAGGTCGCCGCCCATTCGGTGGTGACGTCGAAGAACAGCGGCTGGGCGGTAAACTTGATGGACGCGCCGGGCGCCGAGCTGTTGAACATGTCCACATAGCCCGGATAGCTCTTGTTGAGCCGCTCGGTGAAGATCGGGTCTTTCCACACGGCCTGACGGACAGGATTCACGAAGTCCATCTTGGTCGCGCCGAAAATGGCGTGTTCCAGGCCCGTGGCCCATTGCAGGAAGTACCAGGTGGCGTCCTTGTCCTTGGAGAACTTCGACATGGCAAGCGACCAGATCCAGATATTCGGCGTTGCGGCCTTGGCATCCGGATTGGCGGCAAAGGCGGCATAGGCCAGATTACCCTTCTGCTTGTTGTCGCCGCCATTCATGAAGTAGCCGAGAATATCGGCATCGAAGATCATGGCGGAGGCTCCGGCCCCGAGATCGGTGCCGACCTGATACCAGGTATAGGTGGACCAGTCCTTTGGCCCGCTTTCCTGGATCATCTTCACCCACTTGGCGTGGAAAGCTTTGGATTCCTTGGTGTTCATTGCCGCCGACAGCTTGCCGTCGGCAGAAACGTTCAGATCCTTCTGGCCAAAATTCGCATAGCCGGAAAGGAAGCCCGGGTGGATCGTCGCCCAGGAGCGCGAACCGCGCACGCCGATACCGTAGACACCGCCGCCAACATCCTTGGTGAGCTTGGCCGAGGTTTCCACCATCTCGTCGATGTTCTTCGGCACGGACACGCCGACCTTGTCGAACATCTTCTTGTTGTAGGAAATGTTGTTCTGCTCAAAGCCCCAGGGAATGCACCATTGTTTCGCGTCGGCAGACCCCAGCGCCCCGCCCGGCTGGCCGTTCCAGGCGCAGGAATTCTTCACGCCCGGCAGGAAATCGTCCCAGGCATATTTGGGATTGGTCTTCTTCGGGTCCTTGATCCACTCGTTGAGGTCCATGATCCAGCCCGCCGGACCATAGGTCCAGGTCATGTAGGCACCGGTCATGAAGGCATCATATTCAGAAGACCCCGAGGAGAGCGCGGCCGTCACCTTGTCGAAATAGACATCTTCGGGGAAGACGTCGTAGGTGATCTCGATGCCCGTCAACTCCTTGAAATTGGCAAGGTTGGCGATCATGGCATCGGCGTAAGGGTGCTTGTTCAAAAGCAGCTTCAGCTTCTTGCCCTTGTGCGCCTTCCAGTCGAAGTCGGCGGCCAGCGCCTCGCTCGACATCATGTTCATCAGCGTGCCAGCGGTGCCTGCGGCCACACCCAGTGCGGTGAGGCCTTTCAGCAGGCCGCGTCTATCCGTTTCGCCGCGAAGAAACGCGCCGATCAGATCCTTTTCCTTCTCGTACATGACTTTCTTCTCCTCCGGGTCTCGACAGGCCACACGGGCCCGCCTGCCGGTCGCAAGACCGGCACTCCTCCTCTTTTCTCCGCCGGTCAGCCCCTCCAGACGTCCCGTCAGATCCCTTTCATTACGAACGCGCCGATCACTTTTCCTCGGCTAGTGGTTTGATTGTGACATTTGCACCCCTGTGCAGCACTCTCGAGAGCAAATGTCACAATCAAACCACTAGCAACCTTTTGATTCTAGTGGAATTTTCGAATTTGACATTTGATCCTCGAGATCGCCGCAAATGGGTATCAAATGTCAAATTCATTCCACTAGGATTCGCGCGGTCTTCTCATCGGTAATCAGACCTGTGAGAAAACCGCTCTTCAACACCGCCCGCATGGCGGCAATCTTGATGCCTCCGCCGGAAATCGCCACGATCCGTCGGTTGCGCAACTCATCACGCCCAAGCGTAAACGTGCGGTCGGACAGGCTCGTCTCGACCGGACGGCCCTCGGCATCGAAGAAATGCCCCAGCATTTCACCGACCCCGCCTCTGGCGCGAATATCATCGATCACATCCGTCTCGATCATCCCGGTCGCCACCAGCGAGGCTTCCCGCTCGGTGGTGCCGATGCCGACCATCAGCAGATCGGCACTCTTGGCGAGATCGAACACATCCTGCACCCCGCGCTGATTGAACAGCACATCGCGATCCTCCGCCGTATTGGCAAAGAAAGGCACGGGCATCACATAGGCCTCAGCCCCGGTGCGATCCGCCAGACGGTGGATCACATCATGCGGATTGGCCGAAAACTTGCGCGTCAACCCGCCGAGCAGCGAGACAAACCGCGCCTTTACACCGGAAGTGCGCGGCAGATATTCCACCGAGGCGGCCAGCGTGCGGCCATGGCCCATGCCGATCAGGCAGTCTTCACCGTGCTCCATCTCGCGGCGCAGAAATTGTGCACCCGCAATGCCCAACGCCTTCAGCGGCAGGGCATCGGCGTCGAATTCCGGCACCACTTCGCAATAATCCAGCCCGAAACGCTCACTCAGCGCCTGCTCAAGCGCCACGCATTCGGATACTTCGCCATCGATGAACACCTTCACCAACCCTTCCTGGTTGGCTTTGGTAATCAGACGATGCGCCTTCAAAGAGGTCAGCCCCAGACGCTTGGCCACTTCCGCCTGCGTCAAGCCGCCCGCGTAATGCAGCCACGCTGCCCGCGTCGCAAGACTTGAATCCTCATCCCTGCCATTGACCGACATGGACCCTCCCTCGCCGCCAATCCCCGGCTCCTTCAGGAACCCGAAGCTGCAGCGTGATATTTTTTTCTGTTGCTGAAATTTTTTTCAGATTTCGATTTGCTTGTCAACAGCCATGCCCACAAGAAAAAGGGGGCTCGCCACGCGCACCCCCACTTTTTTAGCGATACTGAAAATATAATCGATCAGCGGATGATCGGCTCTCCGTGAAAGCGGCGCCGCGACGGCTTGGAGACACCAAAGCCGATTTCCATCATCAGCCTCGGCTTTTTCGTCGGTACGGTTCCCATATGGAAGCCAAAGGGATCTTCCACGAACCCCGAGCCCGCCGGCCCGGTCAGCGTCACAGCCCTGTCAGGACCGTAATAATCCAGCACCTCATCCGCCGGATGACCGACCAGAAGCGTATATTGATGCTTCAGCATTCTCCGCTGATGGCTGCCCTTGACGAAGACATGCGGGCCGGTACCCTCATCCACCTCATTGATGTTGAAGAAGAATTTCAGCATCCGCCAGTCATCGAGGTCGAAGTGGAACTTGTCCAGCGAGGCCAGCCTGCGATCCGCCTCCGTCGCTTCGGTCGGAAAGCTCCACCAGACGCGGGTGGTAATCAGCCTGGCCTGCGCCCCCAGATATTGGCGGGCAATGGCGATCAGCAAGGGATCGCGCTGAATTTTCAAAGCCGCTTCGCATTCGAGAATCCGTTCGAAGAGATGGCCGCTGAGCAATGACCGGCCAAAACGCTTTTCCGCCTCCGCCTGTTCACCGGCCAGAAACTCCAGCCGCCGATTGAAATTGCCGAAGCAGGGAGTCTTCAAAGCAAAGGCGTGGATTTCGCGATGAATGGCCTCCGGCAATTGCAGACCGGTAAAAATGCCATCGCTCTTCAAAGCTGAAACCGCATTCCCCACCGTGGCGTCAAACATGGTATCGTCGCCTGCCACCATTGTCTTCGGCTTGCGCGCCAGCATCCAGTGAAGACGTCGCCCTGGCATGGTCCGGGCCAGCACAAACATCGGCAGCCAGGCGGGATTTTCCCGCACATCCGCAAGATAGGTGGGAATTCTGACCGCCATGCGCTTCCATCGGGAACCGCTGCGGGCGACGGCCTCAAGATCCTGCGGTGGTGAGCTCATCGTCTGCATCACATATCTCCTTGCAATCCAAGATTGCTTTGATTGTTGCGTTCGATTCGAATGTTATGCCCACTTCCCGTCGCCAAACCTGCCATCTCATGGAAGGTTTGTCAAAACATTTATGAATTTCAGCTATTTATAAAAATTCCCTTTATGACAATTAGCCATTACAACAAAATCCGCGCATTCTACCTGTGATGGCACGCGCACTTCTACTGCGCCGCACCAAAAACCCTTGTGCAGGACAATATTTCTGAGAAAAACCGGCCTGCCCCAAACAGAAAAAGCGGCGAAAAGATCGCCGCTCCTTTTATTTTGACTGGGTTCCCTGCCGATTTTCTCAGGCGAGCTTTTGCTCTCCACTTTGCACGGTCAAAAGCCACAGTATCAAACAGGGTAACAGTGTCAGGGTCAGAACCGTCGCTCCTGCCAGACCGCCGATGATCGCATAGGCCATCGGGCCCCAGAAAATCTGCACGGCAATCGGAATCATGCCGAGGATGGCAGCGCATGCGGTCAGCACAATGGGCCGGGCCCGGTGCATGGCGGCCTGGACAATCGCCTGCCGCACGGGCACCCCCTGCGCCACGATCTCATCCACCTCCTGGATAAGAATCACCGCGTTGCGAATGATCATGCCGGAAAGCGCGATCACCCCCAATTGCGCCACAAAACCCATGGGCGTCCCGGTCGGCAGCATGGCTGCCACCACGCCGATCAGCCCGAAGGGCGCCATGGCCACGGCAAGGGCCATGCGCGAGAAGCTCTGCAATTGCACCATCAGCAGCGCCAGGATGACGATCAACATGATCGGGATCACGGCGAAGACCGAGGCATTGCCCTTGGCCGCTTCCTCCGTAATGCCGCCGGCCTCGATGGCATAGCCTTCCGGCAACGAGGCCCGAAGCGTTGCCAACCGCCCCTCCAGCCCTTCGGCGACAGTGGCGGCTTGCACGCCCTTCGGCACATCGGCCTGCACGGTGATCACCGGCTTGCCCTGGCGATGCCAGATCACCGGCTCTTCCATGCCGTAATCAATGTTGGCGACCTGCCGCAACGGCACGGCACGGCCATCGCTGCCCCGCAGCGTCATGTTTGCGAGCGTGGCAACGGAATTGCGGTCCGCTTCCATCCCCTTGACCACCACATTGACCAGCCGGTCACCGTCGCGCACCGTCGTAACGGTCGAGCCTGAGAACAGGGCCGCGATTTCGCTGGCAACCGATTCCGAACTCATGCCAAGTGCCCGCGCTTCGATCTGGTTGACCACCACGGTCAGGCGGCGTTGCGGTTCGCCTGCGGTCAGGTTGACATCGCGGGTCAGCGGATCATCCCCCACCAGGCTCGCCGTTTTCAGGGCCAGTTCCCGCACCCTAGCATAGTCCGGGCCGGTCACGCGGAACTTCAGCGGCCAGCCGACCGGCGGCCCCAGTTCCAGCGGAGAAACCCGGGTGATCGCCTCGGGAAAATCCCGGGCAAGAGCTGCCTCAAGCCGCGCCCGTACCGCGTCGCGCTGCTCGATCCCCTTGGTCACGACCACCGTTTCGGACACATTGTCGTTTTCCAGCAGCAGATCCATCGGCAGGTAAAAGCGGATGGAGCCGGAGCCGACATAGGTGGTGAAGTGATCCACATCCGCATCGGCCTTCAGCAAGGCTTCCACCTGCCGGGCCCGGGCATCGGTGGCTGCTCGCGACGCATTTTGCGGCAAAGTCAGGCTGACAAGCAGTTCCGGACGGTCAGAGGCGGGGAAGAACTGCTGCTCCAGCCGTGTTGCACCAAAGCCGGACGCGATCAGAAGACCGACCGCCCCCATGAGTGTGATCCAGCGATGCGACAGCGAAAACTCCAGCACGCACCGATAGGCCTTGACCACCCGGCCACTGCCGTGGTCAACGGCTGCCATGGTCTTCGGCAGCATCCAGGTGCCGAGAATGGGCGAAAACAGCACCGCCACGATCCAGGAGGAGATGAGCGAGATCAGCACCACCATGAACAGCGAGAAGGTATATTCCCCGGCGCTGGACTGGGCGAACCCCACCGGAATGAAGCCCGCAATCATCACAAGGGTGCCGGTCAGCATGGGAAAGGCCGTCGTCTCATAGGCATGGCTGGCAGCCACTGTTCTATCCTTGCCGCCTTCCAGGCAGGAGACCATGCTCTCCACGGTGATCATGGCGTCATCCACCAGAAGGCCCAGCGCAATGATCAGCGCCCCCAATGAAATCCGCTGCAGGCCGATCCCGGCAAGGTCCATGCCGAAAAAGGTCATGGCCAGCACCAGCGGAATGGAGGCGGTGATCACCAGCCCCGCCCGCGTGCCAAGCGAGATGAAAGAAACCGCCAGCACGATGACGATAGCCTCGATCAGCACTTTGACGAAGCCGCCCACTGCATCCTTGACCACCGTCGTCTGATCCGCCACCTGGATCATCTCGATGCCATGCGGCAGGGTCGCGGCGATGCTGCCCATCCTGTCCTTCACCGCCGCGCCGAATTCCAGAAGATTGCCGTTATCCGCCATGGAAATCGCCAGCGCAATCACCGGCTCGCCATTCACCCGCACCGTGGGTGCTGGCGGATCGACAGGCTGCCGGGAAATCGTCGCCACATCCTCCAGCCGGATGAAGCGGCCATCCACCTTGAAGGTCATGTCATGCAGGCTCCGCTCCGAAATGAAGGCGCCGCTGACACGCAGGGAAATATTCTCTTCGGATGTGCGCAGAATGCCGGTTGGCGTGACCGCATTCTGGGCGCGGATCGCCTCCAGCGCCGTGGCGGGGTCCACACCGAAGGACGCCAGCTTGGCAGGCGAGAATTCGATGACGATCTCCTCTTCCTGCACGCCCAGAATATTGACCTTGCCGATATCGGGTACGGAGAGAAGTTCCGCCCGGATATCCTCGACACGGTTTCTAAGTTCTGCCGGGGAGAACCCTTCCGCATGAAAGGCATAGATGCTGCCGAAAGTATCGCCAAACTCATCGTCGAAGAACGGTCCCTGCACACCCTGCGGCAGGCTAGGGGCAAGATCGCTCATCTTCTTGCGGACCTGATACCAGATATCCGGCACCTTTTCCGGCGGCGTGCTGTCGCGCAGATTGACGAAAATCACGGACTGGCCGGGCCTTGAATAGCTCTGGGTAAAATCGAGATAGGGCGTTTCCGAAAGCTTCTTTTCCAGCTTGTCGGTCAGGAGATTGACGGTATCCGCCGTCCCCGCCCCGGGCCAGGCGGCAGAGACAACCATGGTCTTGATGGTGAAGGGCGGATCCTCATTGCGTGACAGCCGCTGATAGCTCCACACACCCGCAAGCAGGGTGAGGATCATCAGGAAGATCACGAAGGATTGGTGCTTCAACGCCCAGGCTGAAAGATTGAAACTCTTGCGGCGCGGTGGATCGGCGAGATGCGTCATCACTTCGCCTCCCCTTCCAGCGAGACCTCTTCCCCGTCGCGAAGCTTGCTGACACCCGCTGTCGCGACGATATCGCCCGCGGCAAGGCCATCGGAGACCAGCAGCGTCTGCTCATCGAAACGCTCCAGCGTCACCGGGCGATAGGCAAGACGGGACTTTGCCCGGTCAAAAACGAAAACCGCCGTCTTGCCATCGGCATTGGTCAGGGCCGAGGCAGGCAGCTTCACCAGCATTTTCGGCGCCAGCACCATGCTGCCGATCACGGCCGCCCCGAAAGGCATGCGCGCGCCGCCCTCACCCAGCGCCACCTTGACGCGGAAGGTGCGGGTGATGGGATCGGCGGAAGGCGTAATTTCACGCACTGTGCCGGAGGCTTTTACACCGGGATCGGAAATCAGCCTGACATCCACCGGCGGCGCTTGCGTCTTTGCGGCCAGAAGCTTTTCCGGCACGTCGAACACGGCATCCCGCTCCTGACTGGAAATCAGCGTCACCACCATCTGGCCCGCCTGCACCACCTGCCCTTCATTGGCGCCCACCGCCGAAATAATGCCGTCGCGTGGCGCCTTGATATCGGTGTAGGACAGGGTCTCTTCCGCGTTGGAGAGCGCCGTCGTCGCCTGATCGAGGCGCGAGCGCGCGCTTTGCAGATTGGCTTCCGCCTCCTGCAATTGCGCCCGGGAGACGATATTGTTGGCAAACAGGTCGCGGTTGCGCCGGGCCGTGGCTTCGGCAAGCTCAAGACCGGCCTTCGCCGTTTCCAGTTCGGCCTGAGCAGTGCGCAAATTGTTGCGCGAAGGCGTTTTGTCGATGCTCGCAAGAAGATCGCCTGCCTTGACCGGCGTGCCGTTTTCCACCCGCATGGTCATTTGTCCATCGATGCGAAAGCTCAGAGCCGTCTCGAAACGGGGCTTGACCTCGCCGGTCTGCACGACAGTTTCGCCGAGCGGTTGCACCTGCGCTTCCACCCATTTGATCGGGCGGACTGCTTTTTGCGCAGGCTGGTCTTCGCTGCAACCGGCCAGCACGGCAAGGGCCGTGGCAAGAACCAGCAGATTGCCTGGTCTGGGCATCATGTCCGAACTCCTGTGGTGGAAAGGCCCTTCATCAAGGCCGAGGTGATGTCTTCAACGAGCTTTCCGGCATCGCCCAGGTCAAAGCGCGTCAATGTGCAGGCAAGGGTCACCGCGCCATGCACACCCGCCCAGAGCATATGCGTGACATGGGCGGGATCGGCGGACGCGATCAGCCCTGCCTCCATGGCCCGGGCAACCTGCCGCTGCAGAATTGTATAGGGTGCAATGGCTTCGGCATCGCTTTCCAGCGACGCCAGCGCACCCTGGTCGTTTTCAAGGAAAAGCAGGCGGAAACGATCCTTGTCCTCCAGGGCAAAGGCCGCATAGGCCGCCATCATCTCCGAAATCGCACCGAGGGGATTTTCGGCCCCTGCTTCGATGGCGCCGAAGCGCGTCTTCAACTCCGCAAGTGACACCGCCGAACAATCGAAGATCAATTCGATCTTGCTTGGATAATAGCGGTACAGCGCCCCAGCCGTAACGCCGAGGCGCTCGGCAAGCTTGCGCATCGACAGTGCGCCCAAGCCAACCTCGGCAACGATGGTAATCGCCTCGCGGCGAATGCGGGCACGGAAATCATCCAGTTCCGTCTCTGTCATGGCCTGTCTCGGCATGGGATCTCCTTTCTGTGTGCGCGTTCAATAAACGCGTTCACAGAAATGGTCCACCAACCGCCAGATGATTCTTCACGGCCACTTTTTCTGGAAACACTTCATCTCCTTGTTTTTGCGTGTTTCCGGACGGAAAACCGGATTCCACTTTTCCTGGAAACACTCTGGGGCTAGAAAAAGCGCAGAAACCGACCCTGCATAAGAAGGTGCGCCGCGATGCCATGCCCCGGAGTTTCCCGCCAAGCCATTCGCGCAAGCCTGGTGATGCTTGCGGGCATGGTCGCCTCAAGCCCGGCGCAGGCAGGTGGCACGACACGGGAGGTGATCAAGCCTTACGCTATTTCCGGCACATCAGGCCCTGAGCTTTATGCTTCGATTGGCGAGAAGGGACCGGCCATCGGCAATGGCGGCCGCGCCATCGCCCACACCACCTTTACCCTGACGTGGAAGCGCAGCTATGAGCCACAGGGCCAGGCCTGTGTGCTCACCCAGGCCGTACCGACTTTGACCATCACCTATACGCTGCCCCGCCCGTCCGGCAGCCTGAGCAGCCCTACGCGTGAAAACTGGCAGGCCTTCATTGCCGGGATCGAGACCCATGAGCGGACGCATGGCGCGCATATCAAGGTGATGACGGCGGAAATCGAAGCGGCAAGCCTTGGCCTTCGGGCCGAAAACGACCCGAAGTGCCAGAAAGTCCGTGAGGAACTGAACCGTCGCCTGAAGGAGATTTCAGACCGCAAGCGGGAAAAGGACCGCCTGTTCGAGCAGGAGGAAATGAAGAACGGCGGCAATATCCAGCGGCTTATTCTGGCTCTGGTGAACGGCCACTGAAGTCAGCCACCTCCTGTAGCAGCCAGTCGGAAAAGGCCTTGAGCGGCATGGATCTGGGCCTGCCATCGGGGGCGACGAGATAGTAATGGCTCTGGCTTTTGACCCGGTGATCCAGCGCCACCACCAGTTGGCCGCTTTGCAGCTCCGGCCTGATCAGAAAGAGCGGCATCAGCGCCACCCCGAGCCCGGCAATGCAGGCTTGCGCCACCGCCATGAATTGCTCGAAGCCCATGGCTGCGGAAGGGTTGACCTCAAGCCCGAGGCTTTCGAACCAGTGCCCCCAGGCCAGCGGGCGTGATTTCATCTGGATCAGCGGCAGGCGAAGCAGATCGGCCGGCCCGGCAATGGCGTGGCGCTTCAAAAACTCCGGACTGCAGACCGGCGCCACCGTTTCATCCATCAGAAAAGTGGCGGTGGCGCGTGGCCAGTTCGGGCCGCCAATATGAATGGCGGCATCGATGCCCTCCGCCTCGAAATCGAACTGGCCAATCCGGGTGGCGAAATTCAGCGTGATCTGCGGATAGGCAGCCACGAAACGCGGAATGCGCGGCAAAAGCCAGCGCGTGCCGAAGGTCGGCGGAATGGCAAGATCCAGCTTGTTGTCCTGCGCGCCGGTCATGGCTTCCAGCGATGCCGCACGAATGATGGAAAGCGCCTGCTGGATGGAGCGATGATAGGCTTCGCCGCGCGCCGTCAATGTCACCCCACGGCCGTTGCGCAGGCAAAGCGCCGTGCCAAGCTGTTCTTCCAGCGCGGCAATCTGGCGGCTGATCGCGCCTTGCGTCAGGTTCAATTCCTGCGCGGCAGCCGAAAAACTGCCCCGCCTCGCCACGGCATCCAGCGTGACCAGAGAGGCGATCGAGGGGAGCAGCCGTCTTTGCAAGAGATCCATGGGATATGAGTATTCCTCATACCTCGTGGCGTAAAGATCGTTTTTCACACACTGATATTTTTGTCAGAATGGAGCATTTCCAGGAAAAGTGTTTAGCGGTTTTCCTTCCGGAAATGCGTGAAAACAAAGACCGAAAGCGTTTCAGTGCAACACTCAAGCGCTTTAGGCCGAAGAGACGGAATGAGGTTGGCGATGAGCTTTGCGTGGAACGATCCCTTTTTGCTGGAAGATCAACTCTCGGACGAAGAGCGGATGATCCGCGATGCGGCAGCCGCCTTTGCCAAGGCTGAACTTCTGCCGCGCGTCGAGGACATGTATCTGCATGAAAAAACCGAGCGCGATCTCTTCCCCCTCATGGGTCAGGCCGGTCTGCTGGGCGTGACGCTGCCGGAAAAATACGGCGCGGCCAATGCCAATTACGTCAGCTACGGGCTTGTAGCGCGGGAGGTGGAGCGGGTCGATTCCGGCTTCCGCTCGATGATGAGCGTGCAGTCGTCGCTGGTCATCCACCCGATCTTTGCCTATGGCTCGGAAGAACAGAAGGACCGATATCTGCCGGGTCTCGTCTCCGGCGAACTGGTCGGCTGCTTCGGCCTGACAGAGCCCGATGCAGGCTCCGATCCCGGCGGCATGAAGACGCGGGCGGAAAAGATCGAGGGCGGCTACCGGCTGCGCGGCTCGAAGATGTGGATCTCCAACGCGCCGATCGCCGATGTTTTCGTCGTCTGGGCAAAGTCTGAGGCGCATGGCGGCGAGATCCGGGGCTTCGTGCTGGAAAAAGGCATGAAGGGACTTTCCGCTCCCAAAATCGGCGGCAAGCTGTCGCTGCGCGCCTCCATTACCGGCGAAATCGTCATGGATGGCGTCGAGGTGGGCGAAGATGCGCTGCTGCCCCATGTTTCCGGCCTCAAGGGCCCCTTTGGCTGCCTCAACCGCGCCCGCTACGGCATTTCCTGGGGCGTGATGGGTGCGGCCGAGGATTGCTGGTTCCGTTCCCGCCAATACGGCCTGGATCGCAAGCAGTTCGGCAAGCCGCTGGCGGGCATGCAGCTTTACCAGAAGAAGCTGGCCGACATGCAGACGGAAATCGCCCTTGGCCTGCAAGGCTCGCTCAGGGTGGGCCGCCTGATGGATGAGCATAAATTCGCGCCGGAAATGATCTCCATCGTCAAGCGCAACAATTGCGGCAAGGCGCTGGACATTGCCCGCATGGCTCGTGACATGCATGGCGGCAACGGCATTCAGATCGAATATCATGTGATGCGCCACGCCCAGAACCTGGAAACGGTCAACACCTATGAGGGCACGCATGATGTGCATGCCCTGATCCTGGGCCGGGCGCAGACCGGCATCCAGGCGTTTTTCTGAGCACCGCCCATGAGCAACGCCCCGCTGGCCGGTCTGAGGATCGTAGAACTTGCCCGCATTCTGGCCGGCCCGTGGATCGGCCAGACCTTTGCCGATCTCGGCGCGGACGTCATCAAGGTGGAAAGCCCGGAGGGAGACGATACCCGCAAATGGGGGCCGCCCTTCATCGATGACGGCGCGGAACGGTCTGCGGCCTATTTCCATGCCTGCAATCGCGGCAAGCGCTCGATCATTGCCGATTTCACCAGCGCCGAAGACCTTGAAACCGTACGCACACTGATTGCCACGGCGGATGTCGTAGTCGAAAACTTCAAGGTCGGCGGCCTGAAAAAATACGGGCTGGATTATCAGAGCCTGAAAGCGCTCAATCCGAAACTCATCTACTGCTCTGTCACCGGTTTCGGGCAGGACGGCCCCTATGCCGAACGCGCCGGTTACGATTTCATGATCCAGGGCATGAGCGGCATCATGGACCTGACCGGAGAACCGGATGGGCCGCCGGAAAAGATCGGCGTTGCCTTTGCCGATATTTTCACCGGGCTTTATGGGGTCATCGCCATTCAGGCGGCCCTTGCTCACCGACAAAAGACGGGGGAAGGCCAGTTTATCGACATGGCGCTTTTCGATTGCATGGCCTCGGTGCTGGCCAATCAGGCAATGAACTATGCCGCCTCCGGCATCGTGCCGAAGCGCATGGGTAATGCCCATCCGAATATTGCCCCCTACCAGACCTTTGCCGTCGCCGATGGCCATATCATCATCGCCTGCGGCAATGACGGGCAGTTTGCCAGGCTTTGCGGGGTGCTGGGCCTGACCGACCTGCCGGGTGATGCGAGATTCGCCACCAATGCCGCCCGCGTCGCCCATCGCGGCGATCTGGTCCCGCTGATGGAAGCGCGCACCCGGCAGTTTCTGCGGGACGATCTGCTCGCTGCGCTCGAAAAGGCGACCGTGCCCGCGGGCCCGATCAATAGCGTGGCTGACCTCTTTGCCGATCCGCAATTTGCCCATCGCGGCATGAAAATCGACGCAGGCGGCGTGCCGGGCCTGCGCACGCCGATCCGCTTTTCCAATGCTGACCTGGCAACGGGCCGGCGCTCGCCACGTCTCGGCGAGCATGGGGAGGAGATCAGGGCGGAGATTGAGCAGGGGTAGTTTCGAAAACCTGCCTATGGGCAGAATTTCTGCCGTCTTGCGCTGGTATTTCAGGCTTTTATCTCTGGATCAATATAGCCTCGAAGGAACCAAGCCATGAAACACCACCTCTTGTTTGCCGCCCTTGCCTTAAGCCTTGCCGGACCCGCGCTTGCGCAGGAGCCTGTCATCGGCGCTGCCGATCCCGATGCGCTTTTCACAAGCCCTGATCCGGTCTTGAACCGCAACAAGCAGACGACCTACAAGATCATCAAGGAGTTGCTGGAAGCCGGGCATTGGGACCGCGCCGATCAATATCTGACGGAGCGCTATATCCAGCATAATCCGAACGCCGCCTCGGGCCGCCAGGGCGTCATCGACTACTTCACCAAGGTGCTGAAGGTTGCGCAGAAACCGATCCCGGACAAGATGCAGACGAAGATCGTCTCCGTCGTTGCGGAAGGCGATATCGTCACCGTGGCCTATCCCCGCGAAGTGAAGGACCCAAAGGACCCCTCCAAGACCTACACGACCACCTGGTTTGACAGCTGGCGCTTCGTGGACGGCAAGGCCGATGAGCATTGGGACAACGCACTGAAGCCGTAAGCGTTTCGTCTCTCGCCCCGAATCCGGGAGGGGATGGCGCGAAATCGCCCTTCCCTTCCCGCATATTCGGCGTATTGTCCGCGCCGGAGTAATACGAAGAGTCATTGCAAATGACTCTTCGTATTGCCTTTTCGAATATCTCAAGCCTCTGACGCAGTTGAGATATTCGAAATTTCTTCAAGGCGAGGATGCGTTAGCATCTTCGAGCCTTGGTTTAAAAACGCGGCCTTCCGGAAACGGCAGGCTTCGAGACGGACGATGCAGCATGCAAAGACAACGCCTTCGTGAGCTTGGGGCCATCGGCAGCCATTATGCGCCGGGGCCCTTGAACGTCATCACCGATGTCGCTGGTGTGAAGGTCGGCCATATCACACTGATCGAAGGAGAGCGGACGCGCACCGGCGCCACCGCCATTTTGCCGCATGGCGGCAATCTCTTTCAGGACAAGGTGCCCGCTGGGCTTGCCGTGCTGAACGGCTATGGCAAATTTGCAGGCTCCACGCAGATCATGGAACTGGGCGAGATAGAAACGCCGATCCTGCTCACCAATACGTTGGCCGTTGGCCGCGCCATCGAAGCAATCAACCGGCATATCATGGCCTTTCCCGGCAATGAACGGGTCGTATCGCTGAATGCCGTGGTGGGGGAAACCAATGATTCCCGCCTGAACGATATTCGCGCGCCACGTCCGAGTGTGGAGGAAATGCTGGCCGCCATTGATGCCGCCCGAAGCGGTCCGATGGCGGAAGGCGCGGTCGGCGCAGGCACAGGCACTGTGGCCTTCGGGCTGAAGGGCGGGATCGGCACCAGTTCCCGGCGGGTGACGATCGGCAAGCATGACTTCATGCTCGGCATTCTGGTGCAATCGAATTATGGCGGGCATCTGCGCATAGACGGCAGGCCCTATGCGGTTGATTCAGCCCACGACCGAAACGGCTCCATCGTGATGATCGCCGCCACCGATACTCCTCTCTCCGACCGCAATCTGACCCGCCTTGCCGAACGCTGCTTTGGCGGGCTTGCCCGCACAGGGGCGGCACTGAGCAATGGCTCCGGTGATTATGCGCTGGCCTTTTCAACGGCAGAGGCCGTGCGCCGCACGCCGGAACGGCGCAAGGGCCTGCATGCCTATCCCGATCTTTCCAATGACGCCATCTCGCCCTTGTTCGAAGCAATGATCGAGGCCGCGGAAGAGGCCATCCTCAATTCGCTCACCATGGCCACGCCGATGACCGGCTTCAATGCCGCCAAGGGCAAGCCCTCAACGATTGATGTCCTTTCGCTGGAGGCCGTGCGCAAAATGCTATCCAAAACAGACTGACCATCAGGAGTTTCCATGTCCGCCCCTTCCCCGCGCATTGTCTATATCAACGGTGAATTTCTGCCGGAAACCGAAGCCAAGGTTTCCGTTTTCGACCGCGGTTTTCTGTTCGGCGATGGCATTTATGAAGTCACCGCAGTTCTGGGTGGCAAGCTGATCGACAGCGCTCTGCACATGGCGCGGCTGGAGCGCAGTGTGAAGGAAATCGGCGGTTTCCTCCCCGTTTCGACAGAGGAGATCGTCGCCATCGAACGGCGCTTGATGCAGGAAAACGGGTTGAGCGAAGGCCTGATCTATCTGCAATATACGAGAGGCGCCGAAGACCGCAATTTCCTCTGGTCGGAAGGCTTGCAGCCGACGCTGGTGCTTTTCACCCAGGCCAAGAAACTGGATCACAGCAAGATCCTGGAAAACGGCCTGAAGGTGAAGATCGTGCCGGACCAACGCTGGGAGCGCCGCGATATCAAGAGCGTCTGCCTATTGCCGCAGGTTCTGGCAAAGCGCATCGCCGCCGATGCCGGCTGCGACGAGGCGTGGATGGTGGAAGACGGCTTTGTAACGGAAGGCGCTTCCTCCACCGCCTATATCGTGACCGCCGACGGCAAGATCATCACCCGCGCCAACAGCAACACCACGCTGCCCGGCTGCACCCGCGCCGCCCTTTTGCAGGTGGCGGCGGAACAGGGGCTGACGGTGGAAGAACGCCCGTTCAGCGTCGAGGAAGCCTTTGCCGCCGTCGAAGCCTGCCTGACCAGCGCCTCGAACTTCGTGGTGCCGGTCACCAGCCTCGATGGCAAGCCGGTCGGCACCGGCAAGCCCGGCCCGGTGGTGAAGCGGTTGCGCGAGCTTTATATGGAAAACGCTCTGAAAACCGCCATTTAAAGCATGTCGCGCAAAAGTGTGGGGCGGTTCTGCGATAACGACATGCGTTAAAACAAGAATTTAAAGCACGTTGCATGAGGCTGATAAGCCGCAACGTGGTTTAAATCAGAATGCAGAGGCGGATTATTGCCTCTGCTTTTCCGTCGCAGCCAGCCATTGCCGCGTGCGGGCTTCCGGGTCTGCATGGCGGGTAATGTCGGTGACGACGGCGGCACTGTCAGCGCCATGGGCGAAAACATCCGCCAGCCGTTCAACCGTGACACCGCCAATGGCGACGAGCGGCAGGTTGCCGACCTTTTGCTTCCAGCTTGCAAGCCGGGGCAGGCCCTGCGGCGCCCATTTCATCTGCTTGAGAATGGTGGGCCAGATCGGACCGAGCGCCACATAATCCGGCCCCGCCGCCAGCGCCGTTTCAAGCTCGGCTTCGTCATGGGTTGAAAGGCCGAGCTTCATCCCGGCGGCGCGGATGGCCGTAAGATCGGCAAGGGCCAGATCCTCCTGACCCAGATGGATGTAATCGCAATCTTCCTCAATGGCGACCTGCCAGAAGTCATTGATGATCAACTGGCAGCCATGGGCAGCGCAGACGGCTTTCGAGCGGCGGATATGGGCGCGCAGTTCATCGTCCGTCACATCCTTCATGCGCAATTGCACCAGTTTGACGCCGAGCGGCACGAGGCGCTCGATCCAGTCGGCACTGTCCACGATGAGATAGAATGGATCGAGTCTCATGCAAAAACGCCCTTGCCAATAATGGGGGTGGAGGGAACCGCCATATCCCGCGGCTCCAGTGGACCGGCCTGAAAGGCCAGATGACCGGCTTCGATGGCCCGCGCGAAGGCTTCCGCCATCATTGCTGGATCGCCCGCGCCCGCCACGGCAGTATTGAGCAGGACGGCATCATAGCCGAGTTCCATCACCTGCACCGCATGCGAGGGACGGCCGATCCCGGCATCGACAATCAGTGGGATATCGGGAAACTCCGCCCGCATGGATTTGAGTGCCGCCACATTTTGCGGACCCATGGCAGAGCCGATCGGCGCGCACCAGGGCATCAACAGCTTGCAGCCTGCCTGTAACAGCCGCTCGCCCACCACCAGATCGTCGGTGGTATAGGGAAAGACCTCGAAGCCGTCATCGCAGAGAATTTTCGCGGCCTCGACCAGTTGGAACACATCAGGCTGCAGCGTGTCGTGATGGCCGATCAGTTCCAGCTTGATCCAGTTGGTGCGAAAAACTTCGCGTGCCATTTTCGCCGTCAGCACGGCTTCGGAAACGCTGTGGCAACCCGCCGTATTGGGCAGGATATGGACGCCGAGCTCGCGGATCAGCTCGAAAAAAGCCCCTCCCGCCTTGCCGCCCGCCGTTTCCCGCCGCAGCGAAACGGTCACGATTTCCGTGGCCGAGCGGCGCACCGCCTCCGCCAGAATGGCAGGCGATGGATAACGCGCCGTGCCAAGCAGCAGCCGGGATGAAACCTGCCGGTCATAGAGTGTCAGCATGTCAGCCTCCCTGCATGGGAGCGAGGATTTCCACCCGGTCTCCCGCCTTGAGCGGCCAATCGGCCCGCTCCTCGCGATGCACCAGATCACCATTGACGGCGGTGGCCAGCCAGTCGCCCTCATAGTCCAGCGCGGTCAGCAGGTCAGCAAGGGTTTGGGCGGCGCAGTCCTGCGCCTCGCCATTGACGATCACGCGGATCATGCGCTTTTCCTCCGGTCATTGACGTTCAGCTTTGCGGCCAACTGCCGGGCCATGGCAGGGGCCAGGAGAAAGCCGTGGCGGTGCATGCCCGCAATAGCAAAGCCTTGCTGGGTTTCCACCACACGCGGCAGGTTATCGGCAAAGGCAGGGCGGATGCCGACGCCGGTTTCCACCACGCGCGCCTCGCCGAAAGCCGGATGCAGGGCATAGGCAGCGTTGAGAAATTCCATCAGCGAACGAGCGCTGATCGGGCCATCGTCCTCCGCCTCGATCATCGTTGCCCCCACCATGAAGCGATGGCCCGCACGCGGAACGATATAGATTGGATGGCGCGGATGCAGTAGGCGGACAGGCCGCGACAGCGTTACCTCCGGCGTTTCCAGATAGATCATTTCCCCGCGTACGCCGCGCAGGCCGGACAGGTTTTCCATGGCGGCAGCGCCCGTGCAGTCGATGGTGCAGGCGTAGCGGCCTGCCGGTTCGACTCCAAAATGGAAGCGAATACCCCTGCCGAGAAGCGCCGTATAAAGCCCTTGCAACGCCTTGCGCGGGTCAAGATGCGCTTCTCCCGCGAAAAACAGACCGAGGCGGAAGCGGCCCTCCAAAGCCGGTTCGAGATCGGCAATGGCCGCCGCGTCCAGCCAGTCATGACCCGAGGTGCGGCTTGCGAAGCGCTTCAGATCGCTCTGGTCGCGTTCGGTCGAAAGCACCAGTGTTCCTTTGCGCATCACCTGACCGGGGAGCGCCTTGTCCCACCAATCGGCGGCGGCGAGGCCCAGCGTCAAAACCGCTTCTTCCGCCGCCTCCCGCTCGCACCAGGGCGCAAGCATGCCTCCCGCATAATGGGAAGCACCATGACCAACCTCAGCGGATCGCTCGTAAACCTCCACCTCGATGCCTTGCGAAACCAGCTCAAAGGCGGCGGTGAGGCCGGCAACGCCGGCCCCCTTGATCAGAACGGTCATCTTATTCTCCGGCGTTCGGCACCGGCATGTAAAGATCGCCGCCTTCGCGATATTTCGCCGCCATGGCCTCCAGCCCCTCCTTCTGCGCCTCGGCGCGGATGTCATGAGAAATGCGCATGGAGCAGAATTTCGGCCCGCACATGGAGCAGAAATGCGCGACCTTATGCGCTTCCTTCGGCAAGGTCTCGTCATGGAAGGAGCGCGCGGTATCCGGGTCGAGCGACAGGTTGAACTGGTCTTCCCAGCGGAACTCGAAGCGGGCCCGCGACAACGCATCGTCCCGCACCTGGGCCGCCGGATGGCCCTTGGCAAGATCGGCGGCATGGGCCGCGATCTTGTAGGTGATGACGCCGGTTTTCACGTCATTGCGGTCGGGCAAGCCCAGATGTTCCTTGGGCGTGACATAGCAAAGCATGGCCGTGCCAAACCAGCCGATCATGGCGGCCCCAATGCCGGAAGTGATGTGGTCATAGCCCGGAGCAATATCCGTGGTCAGCGGTCCGAGCGTATAGAATGGCGCTTCGCCGCAGGTCTTCAACTGCTTGTCCATGTTCTCCTTGATCTTGTGCATGGGAACATGGCCGGGACCTTCGATCATCACCTGACAATCCTTGGCCCAGGCAATCTGCGTGAGTTCTCCCAGCGTTTCCAGCTCGGCAAACTGCGCGGCGTCGTTGGCATCGGCAATCGAGCCGGGGCGCAGGCCGTCGCCCAGCGAGAAAGACACGTCATAAGCGCGGCAGATGTCGCAAATTTCCTCGAAATGCTCGTAGAGGAAGCTTTCCTTATGGTGATGCAGACACCACTTCGCCATGATCGACCCGCCGCGCGAGACGATGCCGGTGACGCGATTGACGGTGAGCGGAATATAGGCAAGCCGCACGCCGGCATGGATGGTGAAGTAATCCACCCCCTGCTCCGCCTGCTCGATCAGCGTATCGCGGAACACGTCCCAGGTGAGATTTTCGGCAATGCCGCCAACCTTTTCCAGCGCCTGATAGAGCGGCACCGTACCGATCGGCACCGGCGAATTGCGGATGATCCACTCACGGATATTGTGGATGTTGCGGCCCGTGGAGAGGTCCATCACCGTATCCGCACCCCAGCGGATGGCCCAGACCATTTTTTCCACCTCTTCGGCCATGGAGGAGGTCACGGCGGAATTGCCGATATTGGCGTTGATCTTCACCAGAAAATTCCGGCCGATGATCATCGGCTCGCTTTCCGGGTGGTTGATGTTGGCGGGAATGATGGCGCGGCCGGAAGCCACTTCCTGGCGCACGAATTCCGGCGTTACATAATCCGGGATATGGGCGCCGAAGCTTTCGCCATCCCTTTCCAGTTTCTCTTTCGCGGCCTTGCGTCCCAGATTTTCGCGGATGGCGATGAATTCCATTTCCGGGGTGATGATGCCGGCGCGGGCGTAAGCCAATTGTGTCACGGCCTTGCCGGGCCTGGCGCGCAGCGGCTGCTGAAGCGCGGGAAATTCCGGTGTCAGCTTGTCGCCCTGGGCAAAGCCGTTGTCTTCCGGCTTGACGATGCGGCCCTGATAAGCCTCGACATCGCCGCGCTTCAGGATCCAGTCGCGCCTGAGCTTCGGCAGACCGGCATCGATGGAAATGGTCGCGGTCGGATCGGTATAGGGGCCGGATGCGTCATAGACATTCACCGGCGGTTCGCCAGAGGTGGGGTGCAGCGCGATCTGGCGCAGCGGCACGCGGATATCCGGATGCAGTTCACCGGCAATATGAATTTTCGTGGAGGCAGGAAGCGGACCCGTGGTGACTTCAGGGGTGGGGAAGGAAGGGGCAATATTCATTTTCGAGGCTCCAAATTGGTTTGGAGACCCAGTCATGACCGCCGGAATGATGAAATGACGCCGTCAAACCCTTTACGGGTATAAAATAATCAGCGCACGCACCGTCCCTACGCCAGTATGAACTGGATCAGGTTCAACGGGTCACCGCGCTGCGTGATTGCTCACGCCCAGCGGAATCTCAGCCCCTTGCGGGACACCCCTGGTGAATGGCCAAATGGTAAGCCCTGAAAAGCCCTCCCGTCAAGCGCCCCAGCTGCGCTCAAGCACCGAGAGCCAGTTGCCGTGGCAGATTTTCTCAACGCTTTCAGCGTCAAACCCACGCGAAACAAGGCCATCGGCAATCAGCCTCAACCCCATCACGTCGCGCATGGCGGCGGGAATGGTGGTGCCATCGAAATCCGAGCCCAGCGCGACATGGTCGATCCCCATGCGGCTCACCAGATAGTCCACGTGATTCAGCAGGATATCCACCGGCGTCTCCGGGTTTTTCACCCCATCGTCCCGCAGGAACAGCACGCCGAAATTCACCCCGACAACGCCCCCCGAATCACGAATGGCATCAAGCTGCCGGTCCGTCAGGTTCCGGCTGTGCGGGCATAAGCCATGGGCATTGGAATGGGTGGCGATCAGCGGCGCGGCGCTGAGTTTGGCGATGTCCCAGAATCCCTGCTCGTTCATATGCGAAAGATCGATGACGATCTTCAGCTCATTGCAGGCACGGACCAGATCCTTGCCCGCCTCAGTCAGTCCCGGACCGATATCCGGCGAAGAGGGGAAACGGAAGGGCACGCCATGGGCAAAAATATTCGGCCTGCTCCACACCGGCCCCAGTGAGCGAAGCCCCGCCTGATGCAGCACGTAAAGCGCATCGAGATCGGCGCCGATGGCTTCCACGCCCTCGATATGCAGCACCGCGGCAAAGCTCTGGCGCTCGAAGGCGGCACGAATATCCGCCGCCGACCGGCAAACACTGACACGGCCCGCAGACTGGCGTTCGATCTCGAACAGCAGCCGCGCCATGGCCAGCGTCTTGCTTAGCGCCTCCGGCTGGGCGGGCGGCAGAAAATTCTTCTCCGCGTCCAGCCCGGCAGGAGACGGAATGAAAATGGCGCAAAACCCACCGCCAAGCCCTGCCGACAAGGCCCGCGGCAAATCGATATGACCTTCGTCCTCCCCTTGAAGAAACCGCCCCACCGGATCCGGCTTGCCGGAATGCAGCAAGCGGAGCAGCGTGTCGTTATGACCATCGAAAAACAAAGGCTTTGCAGGGGAAGACATGGTTATTTCCTTTCATGCGGACCTTCTGTGTAACGGTGGCCAAGGCGCAGGAAAAGGAGAAAGTTTGAAGCCTTTTCCTGCTTCTCTGAACACATGGATTTTATGTGCAAACAGCATTGGTCATCGCCGCCAATGCTGCTAACGAAAGTCACACATCAGCGCAGGTGACGCATGACAAATGAACTGAACTGGCAAAAGGCGCAGGAAAAAGCGCAAGGCTGGGTATCCGCCTGGAAGGCGGAGGAACCCGGCGGCGCTGTGATCGGCTTCGACAGGCAGGGCATCCGCTTTGCGCTGGCAGGCGGCCTCGAAAGCCTCGCCACGCTTCAGCCCTTTAGCCCCGACAGCGTCGTGCGCTACGCTTCCGTCACCAAACATGCCTTCTGCTCCATGGTGCTGGCCAATCCTCACGCGATTGCGCTGGATGACAGGCTGGGCGATCACCTCACGGAATTGCAGGCCCCGCTGGCCGATGTCACCGTCGGTCGAGCACTGGATATGAGCGGCGGTCTGCCGGATACCCGCGAATGTCTGACCCTGCTTGGCCTCTCCGTCTATACCAGCACGGAAGCCAAACCGCTTCTCGACTTTCTTGCCCGCCAGACCCGGCTGAATTTCGAGGCGGGAACCGAGGTCTCCTATTCCAACACCGGCTACCGGCTGGTGGAGGCTGCCCTGGAGAGGAAGGGCCTGTTCTTCAAGGATTATATCCGCGCTGCCGGTCAGGATGTCGGGGCCACATTCGATGCGCCGGATGTATGGCACGATCCGGTGCGCGGCCTCGCACCCGGCTATTGGGATGATGGCCGGACATGGCAATTGTCGGCAGCGGGCCTGCACATTTCCGCCTCCGGCAGCATGACCGGCAGCGCCCTGTCGCTCACCCGCTGGCTGCAGGCGCTGCTGGTAGAAGAAAAAGTGCTGGGCCGTCTGGCCGAACGCCGCTTCCTGAAGAATGACCGGCCAAGCGGGTATGGCCTGGGCATTGCCGAAACGATTTTGGGAGAGCGCCGGTTTATCGGCCATGGCGGCTCGCATCCCGGCTACAAGACCTATTTCCTGCTCGATGCCGAAAGGAAGCTCGGCTTCGTCATCGTCTCCAACCGGGAAGACACCAATGGCTCGAAGATCGCCCAGGAGGCCATGGCAGCACTGCAAGACCTGCCACTGCCGACGCCCGCCGCCCTGCTGAAAGACGGGTTTTATCTGGCCGAAGACATTGCCTCCTGGATGGTCGTCAAGGGTGCCGCCGCCGCCGTTCTGGATGCGGAAGATGCGCTTTATGACGACGATGGCGGGTGGGTCTCCTCTCGCTCATCCACCTCACCTCTGCGGCTCACCATGGAGGGAGAGGCAATCGTGGGCGAAGTCGGCCATGCAGCACGGCGCTATCTGCCAATCTCGGATGAACCGCTCGATCCATCTTTCCATGGCCGCTGGGACAGTCCGGAAGGCGCAAGCCTGATCCTGGAAGACGGCGCGGTGACCATGGGCATCGGCCCCACCCGCCGCCGCATGCCGCTGAAAGCTCTCGGCCGGGACTGCTTCCTGTTCTGGCTGCAAGACGGCCCCTGGAGCAAGCGCGTGCTTTTGCATGTGATGGACGGGCAGCGGCTGGAATTGATCCTGAGCCGCGCCCGGATGATCGAGTATCATCGGGCGAATTGACGTCGCCCGAAGCAGGTCTCATGAGTGGCAGCAGCCTGACGTTTTCGTTTCGGCAAGCTCGGCGCCGCAGCAGTTTTCGCGGTTGTCGACGCTGTGGCCGTTCTTTTCCGGTGGCAGATCCATGGAAATATTGGAGGCAAAGAAGCCGTTGGGCTTGAGGGTAAAGCCCGCATATTCTACCGGCATGATCGGAAAATCCTCCGGCTTGCAGACATGGGTGTGGCCGAAGGAATGCCAGAGCACGAGGTCGGCGTTTTCGATGTTGCGGTTCTGCTGCACATATTTCGGCAGACCGTCGCCACCGGCATGTACATTCGGATAATCGCCGCTGCCGTATTTTTCCTTGGGATCGTAGGCCGTGACCCAAATGTGCTTTTTCGCAAAACCACCCCGTTGCGCAACAGTCGAGCCCTCCTGCGCCAGCATGACCGGTGAAGGCATGACCACCATCTTATAGCCCGGCGCCTTGCCGACCGAATTTTTCAGATTGGGGTTCTGTACCTTCCAATAGCGCCCGGTCTCGCCATTGGCGATGTTCGGGCTGTCCAGTTCGCGTTTCAGCACCTTGGCCGTGGTATCGAAAACGTTGCCGTAAGGATTGTCTTCCCCCCAGGGGCGAGGCACGAATTCATGCTCGGTCACGGTATTGCCGCCGCCGTCGATATCCATGTGCAGGCGGGCATTGAAGAAGTGCTGATGCGTCGGACCGCCGAGATTGTCATCCACCATGCCGCCCCAGCGATAGGTTTCTCCGCTCGCCACTGCCGCCGTCTGGATGATGCCGGTGAGCTTCGCTTCCAGCTGGATCGTACCATCCTGATAGAGATACCAGTAGAAGCCGTAGTCGTAATTGCCAACGGTGGCGAAGAAGGAAATCACCAGACGCCGCGAGCGGCGCACCTCGAAAATGCCATTGCGGAATTCGTAATGCTTCCAGAGGATGCCATAATCCTCCTCATGCATGCAGATGGCGTTTTTCATCACGAACGGCTGACCGAAATCATCGGCGGCAGGCACATCGAAGTAATGGATGTGGCCGAGGCAATCGCAGCCGAGTTCCAGACAATTGGCCAGACGGCCAAGACCATATTCGCCGGCATCGAAGGCGCTTTTCCAGTAGTGGTTTGCCGTTGGGTCGGCATAGGGCACCACCATTTCCGTGACCGAAGCCCGGAAGATGACCGGACGGATCTTTTCCCCCTCCTTCACGGAAAGCTCGTGCAGCACCAACCCTTCGCGCGAGGTGAAACCGACCCGGAAGCTCCAGCCCTGCCACTCCACTTTCCAGCCATCGACAGTGAAGCTCGGCCCTTCCGGCTGAACGATATTCAGCGGCTTCAGATCAGGCCGGGTCACGGGAAAGGTTTCGCGGCCATAATTGCGCTTCTTCTTCGGCACGGGAATGATCTTTTCATCATCCACCAGATCCGTCACCTGGTTCAGCGTCAGATCCACCACGGCCACAACGCCTTCGATGGGATGGGCGTAACCATTGTCGCGCTCATCGCCGCGCCAATAGGACACGGCACGGACGATACGCTTGCCGCGCTCGAAATCCCGCCCGAAATAACCGGAGGAGAAGGGATCGATCTGGATGAGCGGAATGTCCTCGTCCGTAATACCGCGCTTCTTGACGGCGGCGATCCAGCGCGGATCGTTTTTGACGATGGCCTCGACCGCTTCAAACTCGCAGAGCATGATCGGCGGCTGGCCATAGGGCATTTCGTCCAGGGGCAGGCGCTCATGCGCCGTGACCATACCGTCAGAGAGATCCACCAGGGACTCATAGGCCTCGCCGGTGACGAGATCCAGCGACAACAGGAAGGCGAGCCTCGGCAGCCCATGACCGGCGCGATAGGCGGCAAGCGCTTCCTTGCCGGGCTCCTCCAGCCGGATGATGGGGAAACGCACCGTCTCGGCCAGATCCTTTTCCGCCTTCAAAATGGCGACGGCACGGGAGATTTCAGTGAGGCTCAATGGATCGAGCGGATAAATCGTGGTGACCAGGGCATCCATGGTTCGACCTTTCTTTGATAGCGTATTCCGAGCGTTTCAGTGTTTCGCGGAAGCACTGAAACGCTCCAACTCTTTGTTTTTAGGCATTTCTGAAGAGAAGACCGTTTTCCCGTTTTCTCAGGACAATGCTCTAGCGGGAGGTGCAGATGTCGTCTGCCATGGCCATGCCGGAATGGATGCAGAAGACATTGCACAGGAGATGCGATTGGGCGGCAGCCATGAAGAGCGTGGCGGCCAGCAGGCTGGGCAGCATCCATGCCAGCAGCCGGTCGGAGCCTTGAAGAGAAGACGGGATGAAGGTCATTCGAAAGCCTTTCCAAGAGATGCATAGAGTTCAGGACGGGACTTGCTGAGTTGAAGAGCAAACGCCGCTCCCAGGAGGCCAACCAGCAGCATGAGATAGGGGAAGGCCTTGACGATCAGGCTTTCGGAGCCGGCCAGCAGCGAGAGATTGGCGATGACCAGCACCAGTGCGCCTAAAAGCCCCAGAAGCGACAGCGCGGGCGCGATTGTGCTGGTCCAGAGGCCATAGGTTTCGGGCATTTTGCGCAGGAAAAGAATGACGGCGAGAGAGACCAGAACCTGCACGGCGAGAATGCCAATGACCGCAAGCGCCGACATCCAGGAAAACAGCACCGCGTAGGGATCGACGCCCGCAATCACGAAAGCCATCAGCGCGAAGGCGGCAATACCGCTCTGTACCGCCCCTGCCACATGCGGCGAGCCATGAGTGACGTGCACCGCGCCCAGCGCCCGCAGGATCACGCCTTCCCGGCCAAGCGCAAAGAAATAGCGGTTGATGGTATTGTGGAAGGACAGGACGCAGGCAAACAGGCTGGTGATCAGCAGGAGATTCATCACCTGCACCGACCATTCCCCAAGCAGCGCGGCGGCGGCGTTGAAATAGAAGGTTTCAAGCCCTGCGGCGGCAACGGTCTGCACCTGATCAACGCCGTAATACTGGGTAATGGCCCAGGTGGAGAAGGCGTAGAAAACGGTGATCAGCAGCACCGCCACATAGGTGGCAAGCGGAATGGTCTTTTCCGGGTTTTCCGCCTCTTCGCCAAAAATCGCGGTCGCCTCGAAGCCGATGAAGGAACCGACCACGAATACCAGCGCCACGCCCAGCCCCGGTTGAAAGACCGTTGCGGGGGCAAAGGAGGTGACGTTCAGACCACCCGTGGGTCCGTGCGCCAGGATTGCGACATCCAGCAGCAGCAGAATGGCGATCTCGCCGGTCATGCACAGGCCCAGAATGGCTCCGGAAAAGGCGATGTTGCGCCGCCCACACAAAAATACCAGAAGCAACACCGCAAAAGACCAGAGGAACCACGGCAGGTTTACCCCCAGCGGCTGCATGGCGCCTGCCATGAACACGCCGAACAGGCCATAAACGGCAAGCTGCACGGCGCTGTAGGTTACCAGCGCCATCATCGCCCCGCCGATGGCGGCGGGCTTGCCCAGTCCCTGGGCGATATAGGTGTAAAAGGCCCCCGCGCCGCCGACATGCCGCCCCATGGCGGTAAAGCCGACGGCAAAGAGCAGGTAGAGCAGACCGGCCAGCACAAAGGCACCCGGAACGCCGGCGCCGTTCCCGAAAGCGAAAGCCGCGGGCGATGCGCCGACGACAGCCGTCAGCGGCGCTGCCGCCGCCACAACGAAAAAGACGATATGGGCAAGGCCGACGGAATTTTTTGCCAGTTTCCCATCGGAAATGGGCAGATCGGTTTCTAATGCCATGGGAACCCCTCTTTGGTTGATTTTCGTCAAAGAGTAGCCATGGCTTCTGGCATCGAAATTGCATTTTACGCCAATGTTTCGATCTTCCATGCCACCTTGAACCTGGCGGAGCGGCTAAATGGCAGTTGCATCTCCTTTGAGCAGCAAAATGCCGGCAATTGCCTCAATTCGCGCTTCTGTTCTGCTGCCCATCGTGCATTTTCTGGATAAGATCACCGGCAAGACCGACCTCCTGCTGGCCTCGCACGGCCTTCTGCGCAGCCAGTTGCAGGATCCTTACGCCGTGGTTCCGATGGCGCGCTATGTCGCCTTCTTCGAGGATGCGGCTCTGCTGGCCAGGGATCAAAGTTTTGGAATGCGGCTTGGCGCCACCTTCAAGGCCGCCGATATCGGCCCGATCGGCATGCTTTTTTCCCTCTCCGCCAGCATCCACCATGCCTTTCAGCGGCTCTCCAAATATGTGAACGGCATTCAGAGCGCCACCGCGTCGGGCCTGATGGAAGAAGGTGCGCATCTGGTCTGGGCCTATGATCTGGTCGATCCGGACATGTGGCCGCGCCGGCAGGAAAGCGAGTTCACCCTGGCAGCTTCCTGCCAATTGGTACGGTCCTGCTTTTCACGCAGCTGGAAACCGCTGGAAGTGCATTTCGAGCACGCAGCGCCCAGAGACCCTGCACCGCTCGAGCGGTTTTTCCGCGCACCGGTCCTGTTCGATCAACCGGGCAACCGGCTGATCATGGACAAGCAGGAGGCAGAAAAACTGCATAGACTCGAGGATATGGCGCTGATCGGCGTTCTGGAGCGGCATGTCGCCGATCTTTTGCGCGACAGCGGACAGGCCGAAAGCGTTACGGCCAAGGTACAGGCGCTGATCGCCATTTCGCTTGGCCATAAAAGCATTACCCTCTCCTCCATTGCCGCGGACATGAAGCTTTCGCCGCGGACCCTCCAGAGGAAGCTGGACGAGGAGGGCACCAATCTGCGGACATTGCTTCAGGAGCACCGGCAAGCCATTGCCGAACTGCATCTCTCCCAGGCTGGCAGCAGTCACAAACGCGCGGCGCAATCCGCCGGCTATTCCGATGCGACATCGCTATGGCGGGCACGCCGGCGCTGGCGTCAAAGCCAATGAGTAGTGGAGGCTTCAATCGGCCGGACAGGGCCAGCTGGCGGGCACCTTCAACCCCGGCGGCAGCTTGGTCGATTGATCGCCGCAGGCGAGATCGATCTGGTCCTGAATGAGACCGGTAGCTTGTGACAGATCGAGCCCTTCGATCCGCGTGCGGAACATGAAGGCATCCTCGAAATCCACGGGCTCCTTGATCACCGCATTCTGCAAGATAGCGCGGGAGAGATTGGCAAGCTTGAAACGGGCACCGGAGATTATGGCCTTTTCCATGTTCACGCGGCCAAGTTCCGCCTTGGTGAAATCGGTTTCCAACAGGCTGGCTCCGCTCAGATTGACGCGCTGCATCTCGGCGGCAATGAAACTCGCCTTGTCTGCCGTCAGCGATCCCATTTCTGCCCGATAGGCCTCGATGCGATCGAACTTGGCGCCCTCCGCCCGGGAATTGGCCAGCGAAGCCCGGATCAATGTCGCTTTTTCAAAATTCGCGCCACGCAGGCTGGAATTGGAAAGATCCGTCATGCTGAAATCGGCATTGTAGAGATTGGCATCATCGAAATCACTGCCGCCCAGCATCAGTTGCCGTTTGCGACAATCGGACCAATCCACCTTGGCCGCCGGACCATAGCGGCAATCGGCGGCAACGCCCACGCCCCGCAGAGCCGACAATGCGAAAACCAGTATCACGACAAGCCACAGAGCCTGTCCCCTCACCGCCATCAGATCGCTCCCCAACCGATGTTGATTTCCCTTTTACAGCGCCGTGCGTTTTATCAAACGCACAAGGACGCTGTAACACTTTTAATCTGCTGCATAATTTTCACCTTAAATCGGTTCCGATTTAAGGAATTATGCAGTAGTTGACCGAAGCTAAAGGATCATTCCCCGGAAAAACAGGGGGAAAGGGCAAATTATTGAAAAGAACTGGTAAACTGCATGCGAGCAGCCGGATCGAAGGTCGCTGCCTTCCTGTGTATAACCTGCCATTGCCCCGCAAGCAGGCGTCAAACGGCGACGATTTTCTGTGAAGTCAAGAAACTGATATTCCACAATTTTCAGCATATCGTCCGTGAGTTGCCCCTTTCCCCCGGCATCACGGTTGCAAGACAGATTGTCAACTCTGTCATGCTGGTTTAAGCCATCACCGTGACCCATGCCGAACTGACCATTCTTGTGATCGATGAAAACGCCATCCGCGCCTCGATTATCGAGGAGGGCCTGCGGGAGGCAGGGCATAGCCATGTCACCATCGTCCATTCCGTTCAGGGTATTGCCCGCACCATTGAGACGCTGTCGCCCGATGTGATTATCATTGATCTGGAAAATCCCAATCGGGATATGCTGGAGCATCTCTTCCAGCTTTCGCGCAGCATCAGCCGTCCCATTGCCATGTTCGTGGACCGGGCCGATACGCAATCCATCGCGGCGGCGGTGGAGGCGGGGGTTTCAGCCTATATCGTCGACGGGCTCAAGAAGGAGCGCGTCAAGCCGATCCTTGACATGGCGGTCATCCGCTTTCGCGCCTTTGAAAAGCTGCAACGGGAACTGGCGGAAGCGCGCAATGCGCTGGAAGACCGCAAGGTCATCGAACGCGCCAAGGGCATCTTGATGAAGCTGCGCGGCCTGTCCGAGGAGGAGGCTTTCGCCCTGATGCGGCAGACGGCCATGAACGAGAAAAAGAAGCTGGCGGAGATTGCCCAGAGCGTCGTTACCGCCGCCGGCCTGTTGATGTAACGGGGCTGATACGAACGGTCATTGAAGATGACCGTTCGTACTCCCCTTTCGAATATCTCAAGCCATTGATGCATTTGAGATATTCGAAATTCTTTCAAGGCGAGGATGCGTTAGCATCTTCGAGCCTTGGTATGAGAGAAAGCGGATCATGACCGGAGACAAGCTGCCACCATCCTCGCTGACCGCACCGAAAAGCGTGAAGGCTGAAACGCGCCATCTGCGCGCGGGTTTCATTCCGCTGGTCGATGCCTCCGTGCTGCTCGTCGCTGCGGAACTCGGTTTTGCCACAGCCGAGGGACTTGCCATTGATCTGGTCAAGGATGTCTCCTGGGCCAATGTTCGTGACAGGCTGGCCTTCCGGCAATTCGACATTGCCCATATGCTCTCCCCCATGCCGGTGGCGGCCATGTTGGGGCTGGGCTCCAACCCGTCGCCCACCATCACGCCGTTTTCGCTCGGCCAGGGCGGCAATGCCATCACCTTGTCAGTGGCTCTCTACCGTCAGATGGCGGACCTGGCGGAAACCGCAAGCGCCCCCGATGCGCTGGTTCTGGCCGAGGCGCTGGCACGGCTGATCGAAAAGCGCCGGGATAGCGGGCAAAACCCGCTGACGCTGGGTGTGACCTATCCCTTCTCCTCGCATAATTACGAATTCCGCTATTGGCTGGCCGCTGGCGGCATCAATCCCGACCGCGACGTGAAACTGGTCGTCGTGCCCCCGCCGCTCACATCCGACGCGCTGGCGGCGGGCGCCATTGACGGTTTTTGCGTCGGCGCGCCGTGGAACATGGTGGCCTCCGAGCGCGGTGTAGGCCGCATCGTCGCCATCAAGCAGGATATCTGGCCATCCGCGCCGGAGAAAGTCATCGGTCTTCGCCCGGAATGGGCGGCTGACAATGAGGAGACGGTGCTGCGGCTGATCGTGGCGCTGGACAAGGCCGCCCGCTGGTGCGACGATCCCGGCCATCACGACGATCTCGCTGCCTTGCTCTCCGATCAGCGCTTCATCGGCGCCCCGCGCGACATTATCCGCCATGTGCTGCAAGGCCAGTTCAGTCTCGATGCCGAAGGCAATCGCCGGGTCATTGCCCATTATTTCCGCTTCCACGCCGAAAACGCCAACTATCCCCGCCCCAGCCAGGCGCTTTGGATCTACAGCCAGATGATCCGCTGGGGGCAGACCCGCTTCAGCGCGGCGGGCCAAAAGGCAGCAGCGGCAGCCTACCGGCCCGATCTCTACCGGCAGGCGCTGAACCTGCCCGACAGCATGGCCGAGCAGGATCTTCGCCGCGAAGGCGAGGCGGAAAACGATCGCTTCATTGACGGCTATGTGTTCGACCCCGCCGAGATTGAAGCTTATGCGGCAGCCTTTCCCGTGCAGGCAGATGCGGGCGAAACGCTCAGCGAAGAGCCATAAACGCCTGCTGATTTATTGCGCAGCGCCCAAGATTGCATCACGGACACCCGTTCCCCTGCTGCACCGAAAAATGGCAATGTAAAAATTATCAAGTAAAAACAACAGCATTTTCCTGCAAGCACCAAACTGGCACGCACCTTGCATTGCTCTCTGCACGCGGTCAACGGCGACCAGCGTAAGAGCAGCGCAGCGAACTGCGCTTTTCAAAGACATTGACGTCGCAAGATTTTCTGAGCGGACCACCTCCCAGGTCCGATCGCAAATCTTCGCGGCGTTTTTTGTTTTTGGCATCCGGCACCGAGCCAAGCCCGCCACCATACAAAACCAAGGGATCGAGGGGATAAACATGAGCAAGACCATCACCACAGGGATCAGTCGCCGCAGTCTGCTGAAAACATCGGCCACGCTGGCAACGCTTGCCAGCGCCCGCACCCTGCTGCCGTCCGGCGCGCTTGCGGCCTCTGCCGCACCGGAGGTCAAGGGCGTAAAGCTTGGCTTTATCGCGCTGACCGACGCAGCCCCCTTGATCGTCGCCAAGGAAAAGGGGCTGTTCGACAAATACGGCCTGACCGAGGTGGAGGTTGCCAAGCAGGCCTCCTGGGGCGCCACGCGCGACAATCTGGTGCTGGGGGGTGCGGCAAACGGCATTGACGGCGCCCATATTCTGACCCCGATGCCCTACCTGATCTCAACCGGCAAGGTCACCCAGAACAATGTGCCGGTGCCCATGTCGATCATCGCGCGGCTCAATCTCGACAGCCAGGGCATTTCGGTGGCGCAGGACTATGCCGCCACCGGCGTGGAACTGGATGCTGCGAAACTGAAGGACGCCTTTGCCGCCAAAAAAGCCAAGGCGGGCGAAGTGAAGGTGGCCATGACCTTCCCCGGCGGCACCCATGATCTCTGGATCCGCTACTGGCTGGCCGCAGGCGGCATCGACCCCGACAAGGACGTTTCCACCATCGTCGTGCCGCCGCCGCAGATGGTGGCCAACATGAAAGTGGGCAATATGGACGCCTTCTGCGTGGGCGAGCCCTGGAATGAACAGCTCGTCAATCAGGGCATCGGCTTCACGGCCTGTACCACCGGCGAGCTTTGGAAGGGCCATCCGGAAAAGGCGCTGTCGCTGCGCACCGACTGGATCGAGAAAAACCCCAAGGCCACCGAGGCCCTGCTGATGGCGGTGATGGAAGCGCAGATCTGGTGCGACAAGATGGAAAACAAGGAGGAGATGGCCACCATTCTCGGCAAGCGGCAATGGTTCAACGTGCCGCCAAAGGATGTGCTGGGCCGCCTCAAGGGCAATATCAATTACGGCAATGGCCGCGTGAAGGAAAATACCGGCCTTCAGATGAAGTTCTGGCAGGATCATGCCTCCTATCCCTTCAAGAGCCATGATGCCTGGTTCATCACCGAAAACATTCGCTGGGGCAAGTTCGCCGCCGACACCGATATCAAGGCGCTGGTGGACAAGGTGAACCGCGAGGATCTGTGGCGTTTGGCCGCCAAATCGCTCGGCGTCGCCAGTGCCGATATTCCAGCCTCCACCTCCCGCGGGAAAGAGACCTTCTTCGACGGCAAGGTCTTCGATCCGGAAAACCCCAAGGCCTATCTCGATAGCCTCGTCATCAAGGCCAGCGCCTAGAGCATTTCAAGGAAAAGTGGATACCGGTTCTCCGTCCGGAAATGCATAAAAACAAAGAGTTAGAGCATGATGAACGCCACAGCCCGTAAAACCGAAAACCCGACCCAGCTGCCAAGCTCCGCGAAAAGTGGCACGGTCATCGCACTGAACCGCCGTCCGCTCCCCCGGCTGAATGCCCGGCGGATCGGCATGGCGCTCATCACCAATGTTCTGCCGCCCTTCGTGGTGCTGGCGGTGCTGATTGGCATCTGGCAGATTGCCTGTTCGCATCCGGGCGCATCGCTTCCGCCCCCCTCGCAGGTGTGGGAAGAGGCGCATGACCTGATCACCGCGCCCTTCTTCAACAACGGTCCGCAGGATCTGGGGCTTGCCTGGCGGGTGCTGGTCTCGCTGGAGCGGGTGGCCATCGGCTTCGGCCTTGCCGCTGTGGTTGGCGTCATTCTCGGCGCCATTGTCGGCCAGAGCCTCTGGGCCATGCGCGGGCTGGATCCGATCTTTCAGGTGTTGCGCACCGTGCCGCCGCTGGCCTGGCTGCCGCTGTCGCTGGCCGCCTTCCAGAACGCCAATCCCTCCGCCATTTTCGTGATCTTCATCACCTCCATATGGCCGGTCATCATCAACACGGCTGTCGGCGTGCGCAATATTCCGGAGGATTACCGCAACATCGCCCGCGTGCTGCGGCTGAATCCGCTGGAATTCTTCATCCGCATCATGGTGCCGGCCGCCGCCCCTTACATCTTCACCGGTCTTCGCATCGGGGTCGGCCTGTCCTGGCTTGCCATCGTCGCGGCGGAAATGCTGACCGGCGGCGTGGGCATCGGCTTCTTCATCTGGGATGCCTGGAACTCGTCCCGCCTCTCCGACATCATCGTCGCACTCGCCTATATCGGCGTGACCGGCTTCATTCTCGACAAGCTCGTCGCGCTTGTCGGCAGTGTCATCACCCGCGGCACCGCCAGAAACTGAAGGAGCGCGCCATGAGCTATCTGAAAATCGACCATATCGACAAAAGCTTCGAGCGCGGCGGTGTGAAAACCGAAGTGCTGAAGGATGTGACGCTGACCATCGGCAAGGGCGAGTTCGTCTCGATCATCGGCCATTCCGGCTGTGGCAAATCCACGCTGCTCAACCTGATTGCCGGGCTGACGCGGGTGACGAGTGGCGCGGTGCTGCTGGAAAACCAGGAGGTCAATGCGCCGGGGCCGGAACGGGCCGTGGTGTTCCAGAACCATTCGCTGCTGCCCTGGCTGACGGTCTACGAAAACGTCAACCTCGCCGTCTCCAAGGTGTTTGCGGGCAAGAAGAGCAAGGCCGAGAAGCATGACTGGGTGATGCGCAATCTCGACCTCGTGCAGATGGGCCATGCGAAAGACAAGCGCCCCTCCGAAATCTCGGGCGGCATGAAGCAGCGCGTCGGCATTGCCCGCGCCCTGGCCATGGAACCGAAAATCCTGCTGCTGGACGAACCTTTCGGCGCGCTCGACGCGCTGACCCGCGCCCATCTTCAGGATGCGGTGATGGAGATCCACACAAGGCTCGGCAATACCATGATCATGATCACCCATGACGTCGACGAGGCCGTACTGCTCTCCGACCGGATCGTGATGATGACCAACGGCCCTGCCGCAAAAATCGGCGAAGTGCTGGAGGTGCCGATCCCGCGCCCGCGCGACCGTATCGCGCTGGCCTCTGACCGAACCTATCTGAAATCCCGCGAAGCCGTGCTGAAGTTCCTCTACGAACGCCACCGCTTCGTCGAAGCCGCGGAGTAATCCTCATGCTGGAAAACAGGGCAGAAAAACTGGTTATCATCGGCAATGGCATGGCGCCTGGCCGTATGCTGGAAGAATTGTTTGAAAAGGCTCCCGGCCTCTACGAGGTGACGATCTTCAACGCCGAACCGCGCGTCAATTACGACCGCATCATGCTCTCACCGGTGCTGTCGGGCGAGAAATCCTATGAGGACATCATCATCCATACAGATGAGTGGTACGAAACCCATGGCGTAACGCTGCACAAGGGCGCGAAGGTCACAGAGATCGACCGTCACGCGAAGACCGTCACCTCCGCCAACGGCATGACCGTTCCTTACGACAGGCTGGTGATCGCCACCGGCTCGCTGCCCTTCATCATTCCCGTTCCCGGCCACCAGCTTCCCGGCGTGCTCGCCTATCGCGATCTCGATGATGTCGAGAAGATGCTGGACAAGGCAAAGAGCGGTGGCCGCGCCATTGTCATCGGTGCGGGCCTGCTCGGCCTTGAGGCGGCTTACGGCCTGAAGCGGCAGGGCATGGAGGTAACCGTCATTCACCTGATGCCGACCATCATGGAGCGGCAGCTCGACCCCGCCGCCGCCTATCTTCTGGAAAAGGCGCTTGCCGAGCGCGGCATCGAGATCATCACCAAGGCCAATACCAAGGCAATTCTCGGCACCGACAAGGTGGAGGGCATCGAGCTTGAAGATGGCCGCGTCATTCAAGGCGACATGGTCATCATGGCGGTCGGCATTCGTCCAGCCTCGCAGCTCGCCAAAGAAGCAGGGCTTGCCGTCAATCGCGGCATTGTCGTCGATGACGGCATGCAGACATCCGATGCCTCGATCTATGCGCTTGGCGAATGCGCCGAACATCGCGGCCAGTGCTACGGGCTGGTCGCTCCGCTTTATGAAAGTGCGCGGGTGCTGGCCGACCGGCTGACCGGAGGGCACGCCGAATATCACGGCTCCGTCACCAATACCAAGCTGAAGGTCACCGGCATCAACCTCTTCTCCGCCGGGGATTTTGCCGAGGCGCCCGACCGCGAGGAAATCGTGCTGCGCGATGCCAGTGCCGGCATCTACAAGAGGCTGGTGCTGAAGGACAACCGCATTATCGGCGCGGTCCTCTACGGCGAGACCGCCGACGGCTCCTGGTTCTTCGACATGATGAAGAAGGCCACCGATATTTCCGCCATGCGCGAAACGCTGATTTTCGGCCAGTCCTATCAGGGGGGCAGCCCGCTGGACCCTATGGCGGCCGTTGCAGCCTTGCCGGATGATGCGGAAATCTGCGGCTGCAACGGCGTCTGCAAGGGCAAGATCGTCACCACCATCACCTCCAAGGGCCTGACCTCGCTGGATGAGGTGCGGGCCCATACCAAGGCTTCCGCCTCCTGCGGCAACTGCACCGGCCTCGTCGAGCAGTTGATGAGCCTGACGCTGGGCGATGCCTATAACCCCAAGGCCGTACAGCCCATGTGCGGCTGCACCGATCTCGGCCATGACGATGTGCGCCGCCTGATCAAGGCCAAGGGGCTGAAGACCATTCCCGCCGTCATGCAGGAGCTGGAATGGAAGACCTCCTGCGGCTGCGCCAAATGCCGCCCGGCGCTGAATTACTACCTCGTCTGCGACTGGCCGGATGAATATGCCGATGACTACCAGTCCCGTTTCATCAACGAGCGGGTGCATGCCAACATCCAGAAGGATGGCACCTATTCCGTCGTACCGCGCATGTGGGGTGGCGTTACATCCTCATCCGAGCTTCGCGCCATTGCCGATGTGGTGGACAAGTTCGACATCCCGATGGTGAAGGTCACCGGCGGCCAGCGTATCGACCTTCTCGGCATCGAAAAGGAAGACCTTCCCGCCGTCTGGGCCGATCTCGGCAAGGCCGGTTTCATCTCAGGGCAAGCCTATGCCAAGGGTCTGCGCACGGTGAAAACCTGCGTGGGTGAGCAATGGTGCCGCTTCGGCACGCAGGATTCGACCGGCCTCGGCATCCGGATCGAAAAATTCATGTGGGGCTCGTGGACGCCCGCCAAGCTGAAGCTTGCCGTCTCGGGCTGTCCGCGCAACTGCGCGGAAGCGACCTGCAAGGATATCGGCGTGATCTGCGTGGATAGCGGTTTCGAGATCCATTTTGCAGGTGCTGCCGGTCTCGACATCAAGGGCACGGAAGTGCTCGGCCTCGTTAAAACCGAGGACGAGGCGCTGGAGCATATCGTGGCGCTGACGCAGATGTACCGCGAACAGGCCCGCTATCTGGAGCGCATCTACAAATGGGCCAAGCGCATCGGCTATGACGAGGTGCGCCGCCAGATCATGGAGGATGCCGACAAGCGCCGCGCCTATTACGAGCGTTTCGTCTTCTCCCAGACATTCGCCCAGGTCGATCCCTGGTCGGAGCGCGTCTCCGGCAAGGACAAGCACGAGTTCAAGCCGATGGCGACCATCGGCCAATTTGAAGCCGCGGAGTGACATCATGGAAGAGAACTGGATCGCCATTGGCCGGATCGAAGACATTCCGCTGCGCGGTTCGCGCTGCGTCAAGACGCCCTTCATGACTATCGCCGTTTTCCGTACGGGTGAAAACGAGGTCTTCGCCATCGAGAACCGTTGCCCGCACAAAAACGGCCCCCTCTCCGAGGGGATCGTCCACGGAAAATCCGTCACCTGCCCGCTGCACAACTGGGTCATTTCGCTGGAAACCGGCAAGGCCCAGGGCGCGGACGAGGGCGAGGTGGAAACCATTGCGCTTCGCAATGATGGCGGTGCGCTCTCCATCCGCCTGAAGAGCCCGATGATGGTGGCGGCGGAGTAGAGCATGACACACGAGGTCAAGACCACCTGCCCCTATTGCGGCGTCGGCTGCGGTGTCATCGCCCGCGTCACTGATGCGGGCGACGTCAGCGTCAGCGGCGATCCCGATCATCCGGCCAATTTCGGCAGGCTCTGTTCGAAAGGCTCGGCGCTTGCCGAAACGCTGGGGCTGGAGGGCCGCGCGCTTGACCCGATTGTGCAGGGAAAAACAACGACCTGGGATGAGGCGCTCGATCTGGTGGCCGGGCGCTTTCAGGAAACGATTGCCGAGTATGGACCGGATTCGGTGGCCTTCTACCTCTCCGGCCAATTGCTGACGGAGGATTATTACGTCGCCAACAAGCTGATGAAGGGCTTTATCGGCTCGGCCAATATCGACACAAATTCCAGGCTGTGCATGGCGTCGTCAGTTGCAGGCCACCGCCGCGCCTTCGGCTCGGACACCGTGCCCGGCACCTATGAGGATCTGGAACTGGCCGATCTGGTGGTGCTGGTGGGCTCCAACATGGGCTGGTGCCATCCCGTGCTCTATCAACGGCTGGCCGCAGCCAAGGCGAAGCGCCCGGGCATGAAGGTGGTGGTGATCGATCCGCGCCGCACCGCGACCTCCGATCTTGCCGATCTGCATCTCTCCATCGCCCCGGACGGCGATGTGGCGCTTTTCAACGAACTCCTGCTTTCGCTCATGGAACAGCGCAAACTGGATGAGGGTTATATCCTCGGCAACACGGAAGGTTTCGAGGAGGCCGTCGCGGCGGCAAGGAGGATGGGCCTTGCCCATGCTGCCGCGACGGGACTATCTCACGAAGAAAGACAGGCATTTTTCCGCCTGTTCGGCCAGACGGAAAAGGTGGTGACCTGCTACAGCCAGGGGGTCAACCAGTCTTCCATCGGCACCGATAAGGTCAATGCCATCATCAATTGCCATCTGGCCACGGGCCGCATCGGCAGGCCCGGCATGGGTCCGTTTTCGCTGACCGGCCAGCCCAACGCCATGGGCGGGCGCGAGGTCGGCGGGCTTGCCAATATGCTGGCCGCCCATATGGTCATTGAAAACCCAACCCATCGCGAGCGGGTGAAGCGCTTCTGGAACGCGCCGGCCATGGCCGAAAAGCCGGGACTGAAGGCCGTGGACATGTTCGAGGCGGTGGCAGATGGGCGGATCAAGGCGTTGTGGATCATGTCCACCAATCCAGTCGTTTCCATGCCGGATGCGGACCGCGTGAAGGCGGCTATCGAAGCCTGCCCCTTCGTCGTCGTGTCCGACATGCAGGCCGATACGGATACGGCACGGCTTGCGCATGTGCTGTTGCCCGCAAGCGGCTGGGGCGAAAAGAGCGGCACGGTCACCAATTCCGAACGGCGGATTTCCCGCCAGCGGCCCTTTCTCACCCCTCCCGGCACGGCAAGGCCCGATTGGTGGCACATGGCGCAAGTGGCGCAGCGCATGGGCTTTTCCGGCTTCGACTATACCTCGCCCGCCGAGATTTTCGCGGAACACGCCGCCCTTTCCGGCTTTGAAAATGATGGTGAGCGCGATTTTGACATCAGCGCCCATGCCGGCATCGATCAGGCCGATTATGAGGCGCTTTCCCCCTTCCAGTGGCCGCAACGGCATGGTCAAAGCCGTACCACCACACGATTTTTCGCCAAAGGCAGCTTTTACCATGCCGATCGCAAGGCGCGTTTCATAGCCCTTGAGACCGCACCGCCCTGCCGGACGGACAAGGCTTTTCCGCTGGTGCTGAACACGGGCCGGGTGCGGGACCACTGGCACACCATGACGCGCACGGGTAAAAGCGCCCGTCTTTCCGCGCATCTGGCCGAACCCTTCGTGGAAATCCACCCCCGGGATGCCGCAGGCCTTGGTATTGCCGAGGCCGATCTGGTGCAGGTGGAAAGCGCCCATGGCGGCGCGGTGATCGTTCGCGCCCTGCTGACGGATCGGCAAAAGCCGGGCCGCCTTTTCATCCCCATGCACTGGACGGGCGAGACGGCGGCGCGCGCGCGCATCGATAGCCTGGTGCCAGCCGTGACGGACGCCCTTTCCGGTCAGCCAGCGCTCAAACATGTGCCAGTCAAGGCCCGTCGCTATCAGGCAGCGGCTTATGGCTTTGCCATTAGAGCATTTCCAGGAAAAGTGGGAACCGGTTTTCCGTCCGGAAATGCGCAAGAACAAAGAGCTAGAGCGTTTCCGTGTTTCCGTGAAACATTGAAACGCTCTAGCGCCAGCAAGCCCGATCTGAAGGGATTATCCTATTGGGCTCTCGCCAAGGCGGACGGCGGATACCGCGCCGAACTGGCCTTCGATGCGGCTGTTGATTGGGAAGACTGGGCCAGAGAGGCCTTCGCACTCGGAAAAAACGCGGAGATGATCGGCTATCACGACGCTGCAAGCGGCGACGCACGGCTTGCCTTTTTTGAGGAGAACAGGCTGGTTGCCGCAGTTTTCGTCAGCCGCCAGCCGGTAGCGGTCTCACGGGATTGGGCAAGCGAGCAGCTCGCCCAGGATTTCTCGGATCGCCGCGCCCGGCTTTCGGTCATCGCGGGCCGCCCCGGCGCGGGCGCGGTGGATCGCGGCGCCATTGTCTGCGCCTGCTTTTCGGTCGGCGTCAATCAGATCACCGATTGCCTGCGAAAGGGATGCACAACGGTCGAAGACGTGGGGCGGCAGCTTTCCGCAGGCACGAATTGCGGCTCCTGCCGTACGGAGATCCGGCGGCTGATCGACAAGACCTATGCGTCTTCTTCGGAAACCGCATCGACGTCATTGCCGGAGAGCGTCAGCGCCTGATCGTCACAGAACATGTCGTAAAGCAGGCCCATCATCGCCTCCACGCGCTGATCGGCGATGGAATAGTAGATCTGTGTTCCCTGGCGGCGGGTTTTGACCAGTTCGGCCTGCCGCAACTCCTTCAACTGCTGGGAAAGCCCCGGCTGCTTGATGCCAAGCGCATCCTGGATTTCACCCACCGAACATTCCCCACCGGCAATATGGCACAACAGGATCAGCCGGTTTGAATTGGCAAACTGCCGCAGAAACTCCGCCGCCTGCGGCGCGCGACGCATCAGCAGTTCCACTGGCACCTGCGGGCGTTTCATCTCTCCAACTCCTGAGCCTCTTTTAAAGAGTATGGCCGTAGGCAACCGTTTTAGCACATAACGAACTCCCTATCACAACACGATTGGGAAAGCCAATGATTCCGTATTTACATTATTACGTTATTACCGTAAATATGTACTTATAGCCAGAGGAGCTTCCCATGCCCGCTCACCACCCCGTTATCGACACTGCCACGGATACGGCACGCAGCATCATTGAAACCGCCCTTTCCGATCCCTCTAAAAGGCCGATCGTCACCTCGTTTTTCGATCCCGATACCTTCACCATCACCCATATCGTCAAGGATCCGCAGTCCTCAGCGGCGGCGGTCATCGACAGCGTGCTGGATTATGATCCGGCCTCCGGAGAGATGACCAGCCATTCGGCAAGGGCGGTGATCGAGAAGGTCAAGACAGAACGGCTGGAGGTAGCCTGGCTGCTGGAGACTCACGCCCACGCAGATCATCTTTCCGCAGCGCCGCTGCTTCAGCAGGAGGTGGGAGGCGAACTTGCCATCGGCCAGGATATCATTCGGGTGCAGGAGGTTTTCGGCAAGATTTTCAATGCCGGAACGGAATTCGAACGCGATGGCAGCCAGTTCGATCATCTCTTTCAGGATGGGGACCGTTTCACTATTGGCGGGCTGGACGCCGTGGCCCTGCATGTGCCGGGCCACACACCGGCCTGCATGGCCTATGTGATTGGCGATGCCATCTTTCCCGGCGATACGCTGTTCATGCCGGATTTCGGCACGGCGCGCTGCGATTTCCCCGGTGGCGATGCCCGCACGCTCTACCGCTCCATCCAGCGGCTGATGGCGCTGCCGGATGCGGCCCGCATGTTCCTCTGCCACGACTACAAGGCGCCGGGGCGCGAGCACTATGCCTGGGAAACCACGGTGGGCGAGCAGCGGCGCGGCAATATCCATGTTCATGAAGGCGTGGACGAGGAGAGCTTTTACGCCATGCGCACGACGCGCGATGCAACGCTTGCCATGCCCCGGCTGATCTTGCCCTCCGTGCAGGTGAACATGCGGGGCGGACAATTGCCGCCTGCCGAAGATAACGGCGTGCACTATCTCAAAATCCCGCTGCACAAGGCCTGAGCCATGACCCTCGCTTCCTTTCTGCCTCCCCTCGCCGGCGGTCTGCTGATCGGCCTTTCGGCCGGGCTTTACCTGCTGCTGAACGGGCGGATCGCCGGCATTTCCGGCCTGATCGCTCAGGGCAGCGGCCTTGTCGGCGGGCGGATCTTCCTGCCCGCCGCCGCCTTCCTTCTCGGCATTCCCGCAGGCAGCGCGCTGATGGCCCTCCTCTTCGGCATGCCGCAGGTCAGCGTCAGCGCATCACCGCTTCTGCTTGTGCTTGGCGGTGTGCTGGTCGGTTTCGGCACCCGGCTGGGCTCTGGCTGCACCAGCGGTCACGGGGTCTGCGGGCTGGCGCGGCTTTCGCCCCGCTCGCTGGCGGCAACGCTCACCTTCATGGGCGTTGCAGGTGTCACCGTCTTTATTCTTCGCCATGTTGCGTGAGGCCGCCATGTCACTCCAGACCACGATTTCCGCTGCCCGGAACCGTCAGGCAAGCCCCACCGAAACCATCGCCGCCCTTGGATGCGGGCTGTTGTTCGGCATGGGGCTTGCGGTATCCGGCATGATCGACCCGGCCAAGGTGCTCGGCTTTCTCGATGTGGCGGGAAACTGGGACCCAGCGCTTGCCTTCGTGATGGGCGGCGCGCTGATCCCTTCCTTTCTTGCCTACCGCATTCAAAACCAGCGCAGCCGGCCCATGCTCACCCAGCAATTTCATGTGCCGCAAGGCAGGACCATCGACCGGCGGCTGATCGGCGGTGCAATCCTCTTCGGCCTTGGCTGGGGTCTGGTCGGGCTCTGTCCCGGACCGGCCATTGCCGCCCTGATCACAGGAAAATGGGAGATTCTGCTGTTTTGTGCTGCCATGCTGGCCGGAATGAGGCTGTTTCGGCTGCTGCCGCAGAAAGGATGACGGCCATGCATCTCACCCTGTTGCAATATGGCCTTGGCGGCCTGTCCGGCGGTCTTGTCGGCTTCACTCTCGGGCTCTTCGGCGGTGGAGGCTCGATCCTGGCCGTGCCGTTGATGGTCTATCTGGTCGGGGTGCCGAATGCGCATCTTGCCATTGGCACCAGTGCGCTGGCGGTGGCGGTCAATGCCTTTGCCAATCTCATCGGCCATGCGCGCCTCGGGCATATTCGCTGGCGCTGCGCCCTCATCTATAGCGCTGGCGGGGTTACAGGGGCTTTTTTCGGATCCAGCATTGGCAAGACATTGAATGGCGACCATCTGCTTGCGCTGTTTGCCGTGCTGATGCTCGCCGTTGCGGGCATGATGTTTCTGAAACGCGGCGATGAAGGCGATCCCGCAGCCCAATGCGGCAGCGGCAATATCGTCAAGGTTTTGGGCTTCGGCGGCGCAACCGGATTGCTCTCCGGCTTTTTCGGCATTGGCGGCGGCTTTCTGATCGTACCCGGGCTGATTGCCTCCACCGGCATGCCGATTCTCTACGCCATAGGGTCATCGCTGGTATCGGTGGCGGCGCTCGGGGCAACCACGGCAGCCAATTATGCGTTTTCCGGTTATGTGGATTGGCTGCTGGCCTTTGTCTTCATTCTCGGCGGCATTGCTGGCGGAGCGGTCGGCGCGGTTGCGGCAACCCGTCTTTCCGCAGGCAAAGGCAGGCTCAACGGCCTGTTCGCCGCCCTCATCGTGCTGGTTGCCGTCTATATGCTCTATAGATCTCTGGGATAGAGCCTGTCGCGCAAAAGTGTGCAGCGGTTTTGCGATAACGACATGCGTTAAAACAAGAATGTAAAGCACGTCGCATGAGGCTGATAAGCCGCAACGTGCTTTAGAACTTCACGCACCCAAAACGAAAAAGCCTGCCGCGGGAGGAGGTGCGGCAGGCTTTCCGAAAAGAACCGAACGGCAACTGGGAGGAGGAGTGTTGCCGTTCCTGCCGGGTCGTTTGGGAGGAGGAGTAACTTCCCGGCTATCGAAGCTCTGTGGGAGGAGGAACATTGCTTCGATGATTTGACTATACAGGATCCTCGCTTAAAAACGAGGCAGTTTTTCGCAGAGCAGCCATGCGCTATGCGCGTAGCGCATGGTAAACACCTGCTCCCAACCTGATCAGTGTAACGTTACGGCAGCCGTCTCCCCGCCCTTCTGATGCAGCGCGAACCGCTCCATCATTCCCGCACTTTCACTGTTCAGGCCATGGACGATCACCTCCGCCCCCTGGCTGCGGAACTTGATCACCACCCGATCCAGCGCGCCGACGGCGGTAATGTCCCAGAAATGCGCCCGGCTCACATCGATAACCACGCGCCGGGGTTCGGCATCGAAGTCGAAATGGCCGAGAAACACATCCGCCGAAGCAAAGAAGATCTGCCCGTCCACGACATAGCGCATCTCCCCCTCGCCCCCCTGCTCCGCCCGGACATGCACGAGCTTTGCCACCTTGCCGGCAAAGAACACGCCCGACAGCAGCACGCCCACAATGACGCCCTTGGAAAGGTCATGGGTTGCCACCACCGTCACCACGGTTGCCAGCATGACGAAGGAGGACGAGCGTGGATGCCGCACCAGATCGCCGATCGACGACCAGGAAAAGGTGCCGATGGAGACCATGATCATGATTGCCACCAGCGCCGCCACCGGCACGACACGCAGAATATCGTCCAGCACCAGCAGCAGGATCAGCAGGAAGGCACCGGCCACGAACGTGGAAAGCCGGCCCCGGCCACCGGAGGTGACGTTGATGACCGACTGGCCGATCATGGCGCAACCGCCCATGCCGCCAAACAGCCCGGCCATGACATTGGCGATGCCTTGGCCCACGCATTCCTGGCTCTTGTTGCTGCCCGTCTCCGTCATCTCATCGACGATCCGTGCGGTCAGCAGGGATTCGAGCAGCCCCACGGCGGCCAGCGCCACCGAATAGGGGAAGATGATCCTCAACGTTTCGAAGGTCATCGGTACATCCGGCCACGCAAGAACCGGCAGGCTTGACGGCAACTCGCCAAGATCGGCGACGGTGCGCACATCAAGCCCCAGCAGGTAGGTGGCCAGCGTCAATACGGCGATGGCCACCAGCGGCGATGGCACGGCCTTGGTCAAACGGGGCAAAAGGTAAATGATTGCAAGCGCAATGGCGATCATCACATAGGTGGAGGGCGGACGGCCCACCAGTTCCGGCAATTGCGCCAGAAAGATCAGGATTGCCAGGGAGTTGACGAAGCCGGTCATCACGGAGCGGGAGACAAAGCGCATCAACCGCCCCAGCTTGAGCAGGCCGGCAATGACCTGCAGCACCCCCATCAGCAGCGTTGCAGCAAAGAGATAGGGCAGTCCATGCTCGCGCACCAGCGAGCCCATCAGAACGGCCGTGGCGGCAGTGGCCGCGGAGATCATTGCAGGACGGCCGCCGACGATGGCGGACGTGCAGGCAATCACCACGGAGGCAAAGAGGCCGATCTTCGGATCGACCCCGGCAATCACCGAAAAGCCGATGGCTTCCGGAATGAGGGCAAGAGCAACGACGATGCCGGAAAGCACATCGCCACGGATATTGGCGAACCAGTCTCGCCGGTATTTTTGAATGGGTGTCATGGGAGAGTTCACAAAGTTTCAGCGCTGACCGGCAGGACCGGTCCAACATGTTTCAAGAATGTTGTGCGTTGTCTGGCGGATCGGCGGCCAGAATAGCCACCCGGAATTGCACCGGGTCCAGGGTGAATGCGGCCTTTATACAGATCGCGGCCGCCAAGTTCAATTGCAAAACGTCACGCCCGCCGGAACAGCATCGGTTCCGAAATGTTGGACCCCGGTCACCAACCTTCAGAGCATTTTCGAGGCGAAAGCGGAAACCGGTTTCCCGTTCGGAAATGCGTGAACACAACAGGAGCACATATCATGCATGTTCGGGAAATGATTTCCACGCATCCGCACGTTCAGGGTCAGACGGTCGATGCGCTGCTGAAATGCATCGAGCTTTGCTATGCCTGCGCCCAAACCTGCACCAGCTGCGCGGACGCCTGCCTGGCGGAAGATGGGGTCAAAAATCTGGTGCAATGCATTCGCCGCAATCTCGATTGCGCCGATCTCTGCGCCGCGACGGGTGCGATGGCCTCACGCCGCACCGGCTCCAACATCGAAGTTCTGCGTGCCGCCCTGCAAGCTTGTGCGGAAGCCTGCCGCGTCTGCGGCGAGGAATGCGGCCGCCACGCCGAAATGCATGAGCATTGTCGCATCTGTGCGGAAGCCTGCCGGGATTGCGAGAGCGCCTGCCGCGAGGCCCTGCCGCAGGTCCACTGATCAAAAGGCCGCGACCTTGCCCCAGGCAGAGCCTTCCAGCCGTTCGGGCCGGTAATCCTGCTCATCGACAATCGGTTTGCGACCGGTGATCAGGTCGGCGATCAGATGACCGGCCCCCGGCCCAATGCCGAAGCCGTGGCCGCTGAAGCCTGCGGCCAGCACGAAACCTGGTAGGCCGGGCATTTCGCCGATGGCAGGAACGCCATCGGGCGTGCTGTCAATATAACCAGCCCAACTGGCCGAAACCTTCGCCTCCTTCAAACCGGGCAGAAGCTCCACGGCACGGCGGTGGGTTTCATGGATCAGTGACATGTCCGGGCGCGGGTCCAGCACCCTGTTGCGCTCCATCGGCGTTTCCTCGTCCAGACGCCAGCGACGCAGGCTTTCGTGCCCATTGCGAACGCCTTCGAGCGTGCCTGGCCTCAGACTTCTCCACCGGCGCAGGAACATCGGCAGAAAGGTCTTGCCGAAGCGGATGTTCTGCGCCGTTGGATCGACGCTCGCCCGTCCGCTGATTGCCAGCGTGTGCCCCCCCGACCCGCGCTTGGTGATGGAAACGCGCGCCGTGTGCAAGGCGTCAGGAATGCCTTCCGCGCCCTGTTCGACAGCCAGAATGGAGTACCGCACGGAGGATTGCGGAAAACGCATACCAAGCTGATGGCAGAAGGAGGAAGCCCAAGCTCCACCCGCCATCACCACGATGGGGGTTTTGATCGTGCCCTTTTCCGTCACCACACCGCTCACGCGGCCCGCTGCCGTTTCAATGCCCCGTGCCGCGCATTGCTGATGCACCGTGCCGCCGAACTTCATGATTCCGCGTGCGATGACGGGCGCGGCGCGCTGGGTGTCGGCAATGCCGTCGCTCGGCGAAAACACGCCACCAAGCCATTGTCTTCCCGTGGCGCGGCCACGCTCGGCAGCCTGCTCGGACGACAACATATGCGTGGTGACACCGACAGTTCTGGCAAAATCCCGCCACTTCGCCCAACCGGCAATTTCGGCTTCGTTGTTGGAAAGATAAAGCAGGCCGCAGCGCTGGAAGCCGACGCTTTCGCCGATCTCGCCCGCCATGGCCTCCCACAGGTCGAGGCTTCTGGTGGCCATCGGCAATTCCCGGGCATCCCGGTTCTGCTGGCGGCACCAGCCCCAGTTACGGCTGGATTGTTCGGCGCCGATAAAGCCCTTCTCCACCAAAGCCACGTTCACCCCGCGCATGGCGAGGTAATAGGCCGCACAGGTGCCGACAATGCCGCCGCCGATCACCACCACATCCGCGCTCTGCGGCAGGCTGGGCGAGCTTTCAATCCTCATCAACGGCACACGCATGGCTCAAATCTCCTGAAATCGCCGCCATGCTATGCCGGACCGCAGAGGTTCGGCCCCTGCAAAGCGTCGATAAACAGAATTTTCTGCCGTTTCGCCGGGATATTTAAGCGCATCAGACGTTGTGAAAAACGACTAGCTTATCAACTTGTCAGACTACAGAACGGCAGAATATGCTGTGCGTCACCAAAGGCGCTTTGCCGCCTGCCCTGCCATGAATGGACCGTCCATGAAACTCGACCGTATCGACATCAAGATCCTTCACGAGTTGCAGAAGAATGGCCGCATCACCAATGTGGAACTGGCGGAACTGGTCAATCTTTCGCCCAGCCCCTGCCTGATGCGGGTGAAAAAATTGCAAGCCGAAGGCTATATCGAAGGCTATTCGGCCCAGATCAATGTCAGCAAGCTCGGCCAGACGCTGACGGTTTTCACGGAAATCACCCTTAAAAATCACCGTCAGATCGATTTCGCCCGCTTTCTGGCCGCCGTGGAAAAAGTGGATCAGGTGATTGAATGCCATCTGGTGTCCGGCGGCTATGATTATATGCTGAAATTCGTCACCGCAGGCATCGGCGAATACCAGACAATCATGGAGCGATTGACCGATATGGATATCGGGATCGACAAATATTTCAGCTTCGTGGTGCTGAAATCGCCTATCGTCAAGAATCACATGCCCCTCACCAGCCTTTTCAGCGCTTAAGCCTTTGTTTTGCTTTCCAGAGCCGGATGATTGTCTATAGTCACCCGGAGAACGAAAGGGGCAGTCGTGAAGCGCAAGGTGGGGCTGAAAGACGTAGCGGAAGCAGCGGGCGTATCGCTCAGCACGGCATCCCATGCGCTGAATGGCACGGCCCCCATCACCGTGGAGGTGCGCGATCGCGTGCTGACCGCCGCCCGCCAGCTTGGCTATCTGGAAAAGCGGCGCAGCAAGGCGACTATTGCCTCGCTGCGGTCCCTGCTTCTGGCGGTGAGCCAGGATGCTGCCCCCCGCAGCGATCTCAATCTCGTCAGCTGGACCATTCTGAATGGGCTGCGCCAGGAATGCGAGCGTCGCGCCATTCGCCTCGTGCCCTTCATCAGCGAAACGAGCCGCATCGATGCGCAGGACATCAAACGGCTGGCAAAGGCAGAAAATGTCGATGCCGTTGTCGTGCTGAATGACGACCGTGCGGAACTGGCGCGCGGGCTGGCGCAGCTTTCCCTGCCGGTGGTGCTGCTGAACGGCGAAGACCCAGCCATGAAGCTGGATACGGTGACGGGCGAAAACCGCTTTGGCGCGCGGGCCGCCACCGAGCATCTGCTGTCGCTCGGTCACCGGCGCATCCTGCACCTCACCTGGGGGGCCGGGCGCACCACCATTCGCAGGCGTCAGGACGGGTTCATCGACGCGCATCTCCTGGCTGGCCTTCCCGCCCCGCTCGACATGATCGTGGAAGCGGAAGGCTTCGAGCCGATTGCAGGGGAAAAAGCCCTTCATGCACTTGTTGCCGAAGAGATCGGCTTGCGCGGCGCCACGGCGATTTTCTGCGCCGCCGACAATCTGGCCTTCGGCTGCCTGAAGGCACTGAAGGATCTCGGCATCCGGGTGCCGGAAGATATCTCCGTCCTGGGCTTCGATGACATCATGCCCGGCGAGTTTACCGATCCGCCGCTTTCGACCGTTCACCTGCCAACCGACCGGCTGGGGGCGGCGGCGCTCAGCCTGATCGAACAACGGCTGATCGCAAACGATCCCATGCGTCCCGCCCACCGACTGGAACTCGGCTGCCGCCTGGTGCTGCGCGGCAGCCTTGCATCACCGGGAAGGTGATTACTTCATACCCGTTCCGGCAATGCCCGTGGTGATGTATTTCTGCAGGAACAGGAAGACCACCGTGACCGGGGCAAGGCTGAGAAAGGTCATGGCCAGGATATAGTGCCACTGCACCGAAAACTCGCCCTGGAAGGCATTGAGCCCCACTTGCAGGGTGAAGTTTTCACGGCTGCTCAGAACAATCAACGGCCAGAGAAAGTCATTCCACCGCCACAGCACCGAGAAAATGGCAAGCACCGCCAGCGCCGGTGCGGTCAGCGGCAGGATGATGCGCCAGAAGATGCGAAACTCGCTGGCGGCATCGACGCGGGCGGCCTCGATCAGTTCATCCGGGATGGTCAGCATATATTGCCTGAGCAGAAACACGCCCGTGGGCGTGGCAAGTGTCGGCACGATCACGCCCCAGAGATTATCGACCAGCCCGACGCCGACGATCACCAGATAGGCCGGCACCATAACCACTGTGAGCGGGATCATCAGCGTCGAGATGATCAGCACGAAAATCGCCTTGTCGCCGCGAAAGCGGTATTTCGAGAGCGCAAAGGCGGCCATGGCATTGATGATCAGCGTCAGCACCGTGGCGACGAAGGTGACGAAGACGGAGTTCTTCAAAAAGGTCAGAAAGTCGAAACGCGTCAGCGGATCGGAGTAGTTTTGCGTAGCAATGGTCAGCGTCTGGACCGGGGTAATGTCCTTGACATTGACACTGACGGGCGGGCCTGGATTTTTCGGATCGACAAGCTGCGCCTTCAAGCCGATGCGGCGGATCATCGCCATCTCCTTCGTCTCGCCATTCACCTCTGCCCGCCAGAGCGACAGCGGCTTGTCATACCCCGGCACCGTAACCTCCTCAGCCGCCCTTGGCAGGAAGGTCGGCGGAAAGCGGGTGATTTCCGCCTCCGGCTTCAGCGAGGAGATGCCCGCCCACACCACCGGCACCAGCACGGCGAGCGTGCCGAGGATTAGCCAGGCCCAGGAGACGATATCGGTCAGATCCACGCGGCCCGGGCGGCGGGTGCGGGTGAGAAATGCGATTGCGTTGAGATTGGCCATGTCATTGCTCCATCTTCTGACCGAGCCGAAGCTGAATCAGTGTCAGCACCAGCAGCACGCCGCCCATCAACACAGAGGCCGCCGAGGCAAGGCCGAACAGGCGAAGGTCTCCGCCGAAAGCGACCTGATAGATAAATTGCACGATGAAGCTGTTGGCCGTGCCGGGGCCGCCGCCATTGGTCAGCACCCAGGCCTCATCGAACACCTGCACGGAGCGGATCATCAGGAGGATCAGCACCACCAGCAGGTTGGGCGCAAGCAGCGGCAGCGTAATGCGAAACAGCATGCGTCGCGGCGAAGCGGCATCGATGGCGGCGGCCTCATAAAGATCCTTCGGAATGGCCTGAAGCCCCGCCAGCAGGATCAGCGTGTAAAAGCCCATATGGCACCAGACGGACACCACCACCACGAAGAAACGCGACCAGCCCACCTCCAGCAGGAAGATTTCCGGCGGCACGCCCAGCATTTGCAAAAAAGCGTTGAGCAGGCCGTTGCGATCGAGAAACCATTTCCAGATCAAGCCGATGACCACCGGCGACAGCAGCACCGGATAAAAGAACATGGCGCGGAAAAAGCCCCGCCCCGCCATGGCGCGGTTGAGAATGAGCGCCGTCGTCAGCGCCACCAGAAGTGTGGCCGTGACGTTGAAACCCACGAACCACAGCGTATTCCAGATGGCGATCCAGAACAGCGATTCCTGGCAGGTTCCGGGCTGGGTATAATCCTGGCAATTCAGCAATTGCCGGAAGTTATCCAGTCCGACAAAGGGCCGGTCCGTCACGAAGAGCTCCGTGCCGCCGGTAAAGGCATAGCCGATGGAAATGGCAATCGGCAGAAAGGTGAAAATGCCAAAGAGAATGAGGTTGGGCGCCAGAAACAGATAGGGCATGCGCTTGCGCCCCATCAGCCTTTCCAGCCCGTTCAGCGGCAGTTCCACCAGCCGCATCACACTTTCCACGGCGCGGCCAGTCCAAGCAACGATGTCAGCGGCCATGGGCAGACCCTCCGCTGGAGAGGCAAAGCTCGCTCTTCGGATCGAAGACATGCACCCGGCCAGCCTCCGGCATCACCGTCAGGCGGCTTCCCGGCTCCGGCGCAAAATGGCCAGGGCGGTGAATGATGATCTGCTCCCTGTCACCTTCCAGATAGCCGTAGAGATAAGTTTCGGTGCCCAAGCTCTCGTAATAGTCGACGATAAAGTGCAGGCCCTTCTCCGCCAGCACGAAATGGGCGGGACGGATGCCGACCAGCACATCCTGGCCTGACGCCACGCTGCCCGGATCGACGTTTGCCGCAAGGGCCGCGCCGTGGCCGGTCTGGATCAGGGCATTGCCGCCCTCGGCCCGTTCCACCTTGCCCTTGAGAATGTTCATGCGCGGCGAACCGAGGAAACCGGCAACGAAGAGATTGCGGGGCCTGTCAAAAAGTTCAAGCGGCGTGCCCACCTGTTCGATACGGCCAGCCCGCAGCACCACGATCTTGTCGGCCATGGTCATGGCCTCCACCTGATCGTGGGTCACGTAGATCATCGTCGTCTTGATATCGCGATGCAGCTTGGTGATTTCAGCGCGTGTCTGTACGCGCAACGCCGCATCGAGGTTGGAAAGCGGCTCATCGAACAGGAAGATATCCGGTTCGCGGACAATGGCCCGGCCAATGGCCACACGCTGCCGCTGGCCACCGGAAAGCTGCTTGGGCTTGCGATCCAGATAGGGCTCGATGGCCAGCATCCGGGCCGCTTCCGCAATGCGCTTGTCGATCTCCGCCCTTTTGAACCGAAGGTTTTCCAGACCAAAGGCGAGATTCTTGCGCACGCTCATATGTGGATAGAGCGCATAGGACTGGAAGACCATGGCGATCTTGCGCTCGGCAGGCGAAAGCGCTGCCACGTCACGCCCGCCGATCTCGATGCCGCCGGAGGTAATGTCCTCCAGACCGGCGATGATCCTGAGCAGCGTGGACTTGCCGCAGCCGGAGGGGCCGACGAAGACCACGAATTCTCCGTCGGCAATCTCAAGATGAATATCGTGCAATACCGCGACAGCCCCGAAAGACTTGTTCAAGGCGGTGAGTTTCAATGCTCCCATGTCCTCCTCCTCCCGCCACTTATTCCGCTGCCATCAGCAGCGTCTGGCTGTTCCAACCCATGGGCAATGGTTCAGGCCGGTCAATCTCCACCTCCAGCAGCGCCATGCCCTTCACACCTTCGGTATAAAGCCCCGGCAGACCGCCCGGATAATCCTCAAGGCCGATGATCCGGCCATCGGCGCCACGCCGGTAGGCATTGGCCCGGCCCGCCTCATCCGGCTGAACCGCAAGATCGGCATTCGTCGGGCGCAAATCATAGCGCTGGCCGGTGCCAAGCACACCCGGACGCTGCCTGACCCTGACCCGCGAAAGCCGCAGATTGTGAATACCGGCAGCGGAGGTCGAAATGGCGGTGATCGCCCCCTCCATCACGCCCGTCACATCCTCCACCAGCAGATTGACGACGGCGCCCGCCGGTTTTTCCGGGCGGCGATCCACCACCGTCACGGTCAGCGCCTCGCCGGAGCCCCAGAAACCATCCGGCGTTTCGCGGCAGTCAAGGGCGATGCGCGAGAAGCGGACATTCGAGACCCGCCCGCCATCGCGGGAGAAAATGCCAAGCCCGCGATTGGAATCCACCACCTTGCAATCCTCAAAGACGATATTGGTAAAGTCGCCATGGCTTTCCGTGCCAAGCTTCAGGGCGCAGCTCAGGCTGGAAACACTGGAATGACGGACGGCGACATTCTCGCAGGTGCCGATGGCCTTGCCATCCGGCCCGGCGCTGGTTTTCAGGCAAATGCCGTCATCGGCGGTGACGATCACGCAATGCTCCACCAGTGCCTGCCGGCAGGCATCCAGCACCATGCCGTCGGTATTGGGCAGGCGGCGATTGTTCTCAACCGTGACATGGGAAACATGCAAGCCTTCGCAATTGACGAAATGCAGCGTCCACATCGGCGAATCCTTCACCGTCACACCGCTGACACGCACATTCCGGCAATGTTCCATCACCAGTACGCGGGGGCGCAATTCCGCCGGAATGAGGGTGCCGACCGCCTCGTCATTGCCGATGATGAAGCCTTCGCCGCCCGCCTCGATCACGCCTTCGCCGGTCAGCGAGACGTTTTCTGCACCGCGCGCCACGATCATGGCGCGGTCGGATTTTTCGGCAATCACATCCACGCGTGTTTCAGCATAGGCCTCATAATCCGGTACCGGTCGCAGCACCGCACCCTTGCCGATCACCAGATTGACCCCGGAGGCAAGGCGCAAGCCCCGCACCGTGTGAAGGCCGGCCTCCAGCACCACCTCGCCGCCGCCAGCGGCGCTCACCGCATGCACGGCATCCTGAATGGCGGCGGTATTATCCCCGTCCCGGGGTGCGATCTTCCTTGTCATAGGCATGGTCTTTCAAGCGGTCTTCATCATCACGTCGATCAAAAGCAGCATGGCCAGCGCCTGCCCATAAGGGGTCGGCAGGTTGGGAATGCGGCGGTAGAAATCGAGATCATGGCCCATGGGCGTTCCGTCGGAGACGCCATGCACCACACCTTCCGCATCGATCTTGCCAAGCACGGCGGCAAGGGCGCGATCGGCATGAACTTTGTCGGAGGGGGCGAGAATGCCCGCCTCGATCCCGCGCAGAATGCCATAGGCAATGCCTGCCGTGGCCGAGGTTTCGGTGGGCGATGTCGGATCATTCAGCAAGGTATGAAAGAGGCCGTCCTGCCGCTGAAACGCCTTTAGCGAGCGCACCTGGCTTTTCAGCACATTGGCGAGGAAACGGCGGTCCTTGTCGGCAAGATCCGGCACGATCACGAAGAGTTCGGGAATGGCCACCGTGATCCAGGCATTGCCGCGCGCCCAGAAAGCACGGGCGAAATTATGCCGCCCCAGAAAGGTCCAGCCGTGATACCACAGGCCCGTGACCGGATCGGAAAGATAGCGGGCATGGACGAGGAACTGGTAAACCGCTTCATCCACCCAATCCTTCCGCGAGAAGACCATCCCGGCCTGCGCCAGGAACAGCGCTGCCATGAACAGCGTATCGTCCCAAAGCTCGCCCTCGTTCAGGCGCTCCTTCACCACATGCTGAAAGCCGCCATCCTCGGTTTTCGGCAGATGATGCACAAGCCAGTCAGCCCAATCCTCCACAAGGGCGCGGAAATCCGGCCGGTCCACATGCTGGATGAGAATGGAAAGCGGCAGCATCGGTGCGGTGCTGTTGATCTGGCGCGGCGGCAGGCCGCGACCGATCTGCATGGCATACCAGTCCACCAGATCGGCAAGGGCTTTTCTGTCATCGGCGGCAATGGCGCGGCGCAGGAAGCCATAGAGACCCACGCCCACTTCCCAGTCCCATTCGTCGAACTGGATGCCGGAGGCGCTTTCGCTGACCAACCCCTCCTTGATGCCCTTCAGGCGGCTGAAGGCTGCCGCCACGTTGTCAATGGTTTGGCGAAGGCCCTGCTTGTCGATGCTTGCACTCTTCATGGAGATGTCCGTCATGCGTAAAAGGGTGGAATGGCAAAGCCGCCGAGATCGCTGTCATAGGTCAGCTGCGGCTCCGGCTGGGTGTGGGAAAAGGGCTGCGGAACGCCGCCGATCAGGAACGTGCCGTCATAGGCCAGGCTCACGGGCTCCCGGCCCGGGGGGATCAGCGTCAGACGCTTCGCCTCCGGCTCGAAGCGGGTTTCGGTCGCCTGCACCCGGCTGATGAAGTGCCGGAAGGCGGCCTCATCGCCAGAGCCGACCACCGCCGCCCAGCCGCAAACCGGCCCTGGAGAGCGAAATTCCCGGCCAGCCGTCGCGCCGTTTTCAACGGCCTCCAGCACATTGGTGGCAAAGAGGGCGCAAAAACCCCGGCCCGAGCGGTTAAAAAGCCAACGACCATCCAGCACAATCTCATCCATCCCGTCCCGCCCGGCATAGGCATGGGTCCAGGGAAGACGGGCCTGCCCGACATCGGCAATGAAGAGGGCGAGATCGCAATGCTGCGCTACCCGCGGCAGTATACCATTGCCCGCCCAGTAGGAGGGACGCTGCGAACCCCAGGGATCATCCTCGCCGGGATGATTGACCCAGAGCCGCGCCATGGGATGCCCCTCGAGGCGGATATCCAGCACATGCTGCTGATGGCCGGGCTTTCCCGTCTTGTGATCGACAACGGTGGAAAGCTGGGCTCCGTCATTTTTGAAGAGCACGAGATGGGCGGCTTCCAGGCCCTGGGTGTAACGCGCCTCGATGGCGCGTCCGGGTTTCAGATCGGCAAGCGCCATCAGCCGTTCCGGCGGGCAATACCGGCCTGCCGCAAACATCGGCAGCGAGGCGACGCCGCCGTTCAGCCAGCCTTGTCCGAAGGCCACCCAGGCAAAGGGCGCAAGCTCGGTCAGTGGCCCTGCCCGCAACTCCTTGTCATAGGCGCGGCCTTGCGAACCGGCGGGCACGCCGCCCAGCGTGTGCAGCGCCACCATTTCGAAAATCAGATCCAGCAAATGCCGGGCGCGAGCGGAAATCGCCTGTCCCGCCCAATGCTCGAGCGCCAGAAGTCCGATAAAATCGATGGGGTAGTACGCTGCCGAATTCCACTCCGCCAACCCATGCGGCTCGACCGCATCGAACCACAGGCCAAGCCGGGCGGTGGCAAGGGCAGCCTGTTCCGCGCCTGTCCGGCCCGAGGCGGTAAAGATCGCTTCCGGCAGCCAGAGCCCTGCCAGCAACTGGCTGGTGTGGAAGCAGAGAACATGGTTCTCGCTCCAGAACCACATGGCGTCATTGCCGGGCTCATCTACCCAATAGCGATAATTCAGCACCGAGTGGCGAATGCGGGCCAGCATCGGCGGCTCGATCGCCTCAGGATGGGCCATGACCAGCCACAGAAGCGGCACCATGATGAAATCGGAGCAATCGTCGCGCCGGTCGATGGAAGCAAGCGTTGCTTCCATGATGTCGGAAAAGGCCTGGGGCTGGATCTGACCGCTGGCTGCCATGGCCAGCAGGCGACCGATGCGCGGCGCGCCATGACGGGCGGAAAAGCGCAGCGCTTCGGCCTTGCGATCCTCCAGCAGGGCTGCGGCCGGTCTTGCAGCAAGACCGCCCATGAAGGCCGCATCCATGCTGCGCCGGGCAGAGGCCTCGCCTTCGCCCACCTTCACCTTCACACCGTGATAGCCATCCGGCAATGCTTGATGCGGCACGGAAAGGCGGGTTTCTCCTGCTTTCAGGATCAGGCTTTCCCGCGCCAGCATCGCACGATCATGCCCATGGCTGACGATCTCCACAGACACCGGCAGATCGCGATCTGCGGGCCTGTCGAAGATCAGCACCAGCGGCGAGCAGACAAAGACATCGCGTTCCGGGCGCAGATCCCGGACCAGCGCCTCCAGCCGGTCCGCCTCCTGCTGGTCGATGGCAACCGGCAGAACAACGGTGAGCGGCTCATCATCCAGAAGTTCCAGTTCGAAGAACCAGACGGTATCACGCTCGGCGAGATCCTCACTATGCAGCAGAATCTCATTATCCCCCGCCTGGAGGGAAAGCGTGACCTCGGTGACGGAAACGCGGTTGCGCTGGAAAGGCTCGAATCGCACCTGCTCCTCGCCATTCACCCAGATGCGAACGCCGCCGCATGTGGACAGGCGGAAGGTGACGCGCCTTGGCGCGGGCGAAACAAAGCAGCCGGACAGCCAGCGCCGGACATGGGTGGGCACATGCCAGAAATGCGTAAATTCGACCCGGCGATTGGTGCCCGGCAGGTTGATATGCCCCACCGGCCAGTCCCGTTCGGGAAAAATGCGCCGCCCCACCATGGTCGCCCAGAAGGCCTTGCGGCAGGGCAGATCGCCAACATCCACGAAACCGTTGATAAAGCGATAGCGCACACGATCCTCGGCAGGCGCGGCAATGCCCGGAAAATCCGCCTTGATCAGGTCCGACACCAGCCAGGCGGTTACCGTCTCACCATGCCCCACCCGGTAGAGCGGGCGGGCGGTGCCCGCCTGTACGGGCAAAGAGCCAGTCTCCATGAATCGCCTCCCATCGATCATGAAAATATTTCAACTACCACTCCCTTCGCCCGAAAAATCGATTGAAGCGGTAATTTTCGCAAAGCAAACAGCTTGACGACGCGTCTGTCAAGACGCAAAACTTGCTCCATCATGTTGCCTCAAGAGGAGAAGCAACAGGGTAATGAAATTATTTTCATTGGGAGGACAGAATGCTGAAGACTTTGAAGGGCCTTGGACTGGGCCTGATGGCGCTTTACGCGTCCACCGTCACGGCCCAGGCCGAGACCAAGACGATCACCTTCCTTTTCACCGACGACGACCAGGCCTATGTCGAGCGGATGGCAGCGCTGAGCAAGGAATTCGAAAAGAGCCATCCGGATGTGAAGGTGAATTTCGTCTCCTCTGGCTATGATGCGGTTTCCAAGCAATTGCCGGTGCAGCTTGCGGTGGGAGAAGGGCCGGATGTCGCAAAGATCACCGACTGGCAGCTTGCGCCCTATTATCTCGACATGCGGCCCTATATGAAGGATGCCGCCGCCTATGAGAAACTGCATGGTGACAGCCTCAACCTCTTGCGCATGCCCGGCATCAACGATCCGAAATCGATCAATGGCTATGTGGCCTCGCAGACCTTCAACCTGCCTTTCGTGAACAAGACGCTGTTCGAGCAGGCGGGCGAGCCACTGCCCGGCCCAACGGCGACGCTGAAGGAGATCGTGGAGGTCTCGGCCCGCGTCGCCAAGAAGACCGGCGTGCAGATCCCCTTCACCATGGACCGCTCCGGTCATCGCTTTTCCGGCGGCGCTTTTTCCTACGGTTCGAATTATGTGGTGAACGACAAATTCGTCTTCCCCGACGAGCCCGCCAAAAAATACATTGCCGACCTTTACAGCTGGACGCAGAACGGTTCCTTCCCCAAGGAAATGTGGGGTGCTGCCGGCGGCTCTCAGTACAAGAACATGGGCGATGAATTCGTGAACGGCAATGTCGTCACCTATCTGGCCGGCAACTGGATGGTGAACCCCTTCCAGAAGAAGATTGGCGATGCCTTCGAATGGACGGCGCTCAACGCCCCCTGCGGCGATGCCGGCTGCTTCGCCATGCCCGGCCAGACCGCCATTGTCGGCTTCAAGCGCACCAAATATCCGGAGGTGGTGGGCCAGTTCATCGAGTTTTTGGGCTCTGAAAAAGTGCAGCGCGAAATCGCCGAGAATTTCGTCATTCTCACCGGGGCAAACATCGACAATCCGCACTACAAGCTTTCGGACCAGAATGCCAAGGCAGCCATGGCGGTCTTCCTGGCCAATGAGAAGAACGCGCCGCCCGCTGCCCGTGTCCTGGAACAGAAAAAAGGATCTTCAGCCCTTTACCAGCAGATCGTGCAGCGCATGAGCCAGCTCATCGTTGGCGAGCTTTCGCTGGATGAGACCTACAAAGCTCTGGTTGCCGATACCGACAAGATCAACGCCGCCACGGGTAAATAAATGTAAAACTGCTTGCCTGGACCGGGGCATCATTGTCATTTGATCTTGACTTTGGCGCTCCGGTATCGCCTACTTGAACCAATAGCAATTGGTTCGCACCAAAGCATGCCGAATTTCGAGAATTCCAATCTGGCACTGGACAGGCTTCGTGAGCTTTTCGCCCGCGAGACCCCCGAGGCTGGGTCGAAATTACCGACAGAAAGAAACCTGGCGGATATGCTGGGCGTGAGCCGCCGCGCCATTCGCCGTGCGCTGGAAGTGCTGGAGGCCGAGGGCCTCGTCTGGCGCAGGCAAGGCTCCGGCACCTTTGCCGGGGCAAGGCCAGTACAGGCACTGGCTACGGCCGGATTGACGCTTTCCGGCTGCGACCCGCTGGAGGTCATGGAAGTGCGGCTGCGGCTTGAGCCGCAACTGGCGCAGCTTGCCGCGATGCGGGCAACGCCTGAAAGCGTCGAGGCCATGTATCAGCTGGCGCAGAAAATCACCGAAAGCGACGATGCCGACGCCCAGGAATTATGGGACGGGGCGTTGCACCGTCGCATAGCCCAATGCGCAGGAAACCGGCTTTTCCTGACGCTTTTCGACCTCGTCAATCAGGTGAGACAGGAAGAGGCCTGGCGCACCATGCGCGAACAGGCGCGCTATGCCTTTCACTCCCTGGAAATGGCACACCAGCAACATCTTTCGATCATTGATGCCATCGCCAACCGCGACGCCATGGGCGCGGGCGAGGCGATGCGAAGCCACCTGCTTGTGCTTCATGAAAGCCTCACACGCATTACATCCTGCACGCTCGAGGAGTTGTCGCCTGGTCGAGGCACAACAGCGAGAGCCACGGGCCTGTAAGGCAAGGTACCAGTTTCGATCGTTTCGCCCCGCACGGCGGAATGATCCCCAGGCGGGCGGCGCGGTGACGATGGCACGCCGCCCGCCCTTTTTTACATCATAGAGTTTGGGCCGGAAACCCGCCCCTCCTTTGGTTCAGCCGATCATACAGAACGCTCGCCAACCTTCTCCTGAACAAGCGATTTTCGTTTGGTTTTCCGGTAATATGCAGTATGGGTCACGAAAAAGCCGGATTTGAAACAGGCCGGACTTGCAACAGGTAGACCCATGTCCCCCACCCATGCTTCCGCCGCTCCGCGACGCCTCACCTCCGCAGATTTTCGCACGCTTGGCCTTTCGGCCCTTGGCGGGGCGCTGGAGTTTTATGACTTCATCATTTTCGTCTTCTTTGCAGGCGTGATCGGCAAGCTTTTCTTTCCGCCGGACATGCCGGACTGGCTGGTCACGATCCAGACCTTCGGCATTTTTGCCGCGGGCTATCTGGTGCGGCCCATCGGCGGCATCGTGCTGGCGCATTTTGGCGATATTTTTGGCCGTAAGCGGGTCTTTGCCTTCTCCATTCTGCTGATGGCGCTTTCGACGCTCGGCATGGCCGCCATGCCGACCTATGCTTCGATCGGCGTTGCCGCTCCAGTGCTGCTGATCGTCATGCGCCTGCTGCAGGGCGCCGCCATCGGCGGGGAAGTACCGGGCGCCTGGACCTTCGTTTCCGAACATGTGCCCTTCCGCCGCGTCGGACTGGCCTGCGGTTTCCTGTGCTCCGGCCTGACGCTCGGCATCCTGCTCGGCTCCTTCATCGCCACCATCATCAACACCGTCTTTTCGCCTGCCGATGTTGCCGCTTATGCCTGGCGCATTCCCTTCTTCCTGGGCGGCATTTTCGGGCTGGTCGCCGTCTATCTGCGCCGTTGGCTGAGCGAAACGCCAATCTTCCAGGAAATGCGCGAAAGCCGCAGCCTTGCGCCCGAATTGCCGCTGAAAACGGTGCTGCGCGATCATCCGCGCGCCATCATCATGTCGATGCTGCTGACCTGGGTGCTGTCCGCCGGTATCGTCGTCACCACGCTGATGACGGCAACGCTTCTGCAAAAGCTCTACGGCTACAGCGCCCAGCAATCGCTGGCCGCGACCAGCTTCGGCACCTTCTTCCTGATCATCGGCACCACAGCCGCAGGCGCGCTGGTGGACAAGATCGGGTCGGCCAAACTCTTCATAGGCGGCAGCCTGTTCTTCGCCGCAGCCACCTTCGCCTTTTACAGCTTTGCGGCGGTCTCGCTGCCAGTGCTGTTCGGGCTCTATGCCATCATGGGGCTTTCGGTCGGCATTGTCGGCGCCGTTCCCTATGTCATGGTCCGGGCCTTTCCGGCCCGGGTCCGCTTCAGCGGCCTCTCCTTCTCCTATAATGTTTCCTACGCCATCTTCGGCGGGTTGACGCCGGTCGCGGTCAGCACACTGCTGGCGGTCAATCCCATGGCCCACGCCTACTACCTGCTTTTCATCGCAGCGCTCGCCTTCGGCATCGGCGTATGGCTGGCCGGAAGCGGCGGAGAGATCGAAGCAGAAGCGGGGATCGAGGAACTGGCCTCGCGAGGCATGACGGGGCGCTGACCCCTGCCGCTCATCAAGGGAACACAGCACGGACCTCCCGGTTAGACAACCGGGAGCAGCAGGCCGACACGACAGGGCACCTCCTCCCAAACCGATCCCGCTTCAGGCGCATCGCGGCAGACGAGCCGCGATCACTGCGTTCTGAGGCCTCGTTTCATACACGCCCAGGCGGAAAGCACCTTTCCGGGACGTGTTCAGGAGGAAAACCCCGTGAAAGCATTAGCATGGCATGGCAAGAGCGACATTCGCTGCGAAAGTGTGCCCGATCCCGTCCTCGAAGACAGCCGCGACGCCATCATCAAGGTCACGTCCTGCGCTATTTGCGGTTCCGACCTGCATATTTTCGATGGCATGATCCCTTCCATGCAGCATGGCGATATCGTTGGCCATGAGACAATGGGCGAAGTCGTGGAGGTGGGGCGAGATTGCAAGACCCTCAAGCCGGGCGATCGGGTTGTCGTTCCCTTTTCCATAGCCTGCGGCGAATGCTTCTTCTGCCAGCGCGGGTTCTACAGCGGCTGCGAGCGCTCGAACCGGAACCGCGAACAGGCGGTGAAAATGTGGGGAAATTCGCCCGCCGGGCTGCATGGCTATTCGCATATGCTGGGCGGTTATGCGGGCGGACAGGCCGAATATCTGCGCGTGCCCTATGCCGATGTCGGGCCGATCAAGGTCCCCTCCAATCTCACCGACGATCAGGCACTGTTCCTCTCCGACATTTTCCCCACCGGCTATATGGCGGCGGAATTCTGCAACATTCAGCCGGGCGATACCATTGCCATCTGGGGCTGCGGACCTGTGGGCCAGATGGCGATCCGTTCGGCCTTTCTTTTGGGCGCAGAGCGGGTGATTGCCATCGATACCGTGCCGGAACGGCTGGCGCTGGCCCGCGCAGGCGGCGCGCTCACCCTCGATTTTCTGGAGGAGGATATCTACGACCGCATCATGGAACTGACGCATGGGCGCGGCGCTGACGCCTGTATCGACGCCGTTGGCACCGAGGCCGATTCCGCTTCCAGCTTCTATGCGCGGATCGACCGGCTGAAGGTCGCGACCTTCATGGGCACGGACCGGCCGCATGTTCTGCGGCAGGCCATTCATTGCTGCCGTAATTTCGGCACTGTTTCCGTGGTCGGGGTTTACGGCGGCTTTCTCGACAAGATCCCCATGGGCTCGGCCATCAATCGCGGCCTGACCTTCCATATGGCCCAGACTCCGGTGCAACGCTACATGCCGCGCCTGCTGGAGCGTATCGAAAAGGGCGAGTTCGATCCCTCCTTCGTCATCACCCACAAGGGGCGTCTGGAGGACGGACCGGACTTCTACAAGACATTCCGCGACAAGAAGGATGGCTGCATCAAGGTCGTGCTCAATCCATAAGCCCCGAGGAGAAAAGCCATGACCCGATCCATATGGATAGGCCTGATCGTGCTGGTGCTGCTTTTATTGGGCGGCCTCGTCCTCTTCGGCAATTATAATGGTAACAATGGCAACGGGGATGCGGGAAAAAGCTTCCCGCCCCATTCGATGCAACAGTGATTACCGGCATCGGCAGAGATAAACCTCCGGCTCGGGCTGAGCCTCGATGGCAAAGCCCGCGCTGCGCAACAGCGCTTCCACCGCCGCCCGGTTCGGAATGAACCAGTTGGTTGGATCGCCCGCATAGCGATGCTCGATGAAAAACAGTTGCGGCATGTCTGCACGATTGAAGATTTCCCATTCGCTAAAGGGGTAATCCTCCTCAAGTTTCGCTAGATCGCGTGAGCCCCGCTGCATGGACTGGAACAGCAGGAGGTCGTCCGCGACATGCTCACGGATCAGATCCAGTGCCAGCAGCGGGTGGCGCAGGTGGTAGAACACGCCCATGAACAGCACGAGATCGAAGCGCTGTCCAAGTTGCGCCACGTCATACACGCCGAGTTCCCGAAACTCGATTTCCAGCCCCTCCTCGCGGGCGGCAAAGCGCGCCTGGGCCAGATAATGGGGATCGGAATCAATCCCCACCACATGCTCTGCACCGCGCCGCTTCATTTCCATGGCGTAGAAACCGGCATTGCAGCCAATGTCCAGCACCGTCTTACCCGTCAGATCCTGCGGCACGACATGCTGAAAGCCCTTCCACTTGAAGGCTGGATAATCGCCCAGAAAATGGTCCGGCGCGGTTTGCAGGCCCTGGATGCGCAGATTGTGAAACCAGGGCCCAAGCTCCGCGATGCGCTGCTCCAGGCTGCGCTTTTCAGCCTTGCGGGCATCCATTATCGTGCTCCCACTTCGAACGCGGGCTGAACGCCTCCCACCACCGAAAGCCGGGGTTTAAGCACGGGTGAAGGTGCAGGAAGGGTTTTCTCAAACCAGTCTATGGTCAGCCGCAACCCCTCGGCAAGACTCACCTCCGGCGCCCAGTTCAAAAGCTCACGGGCTCGGGAAATGTCGGGGCGGCGGCGGCGGGGATCATCCTTCGGCAAGGGGCGATAGACGATCTCCCCGCTGCCGGGAAGTTCCGCCCGGACCCGTTCGGCAAGTTCGGCAATCGTGAATTCCTGAGGATTGCCGAGATTGACGGGCACGCAAGGATTTTCCTCCACATTCATCAACGCCGCCAGCCCGCGAATGAGATCGGAAACATAGCAGAAGGAACGCGTCTGCTCGCCCGTACCATAGACCGTCAGTTCGCGGCCCTGCAAAGCCTGCACAATCAGATTGGAAACGATGCGGCCATCATCCGGCTGCATGCGCGGGCCATAGGTGTTGAAGATGCGGGCAATGCGCACATCCGCCCGCCCCAGCCGCAGATAATCGAAGCACAGCGCTTCCGCCGCCCGCTTGCCTTCGTCATAGCAGGCGCGCGGGCCGGTGCAGTTGACGTGGCCCCAATAGTCCTCGCGCTGCGGATGCTGTTCCGGATCGCCGTAAACCTCGCTGGTCGAAGCCTGAAGCAGGCTTGCGCCCTTCTCCTCGGCCAATTGCAGCAGATGGCCTGTGCCGCGCACGCTGGTCATCATGGTATGAATGGGATCAGCCTGGTAATTGGGAGGGGATGCGGCACAGGCAAGATTATAAATCTGATCCACATTTTCCGGCACGGTCAGCGGCTCGCAGATATCGTGCTCGATCAGCCTGAAAGCGGGGTGGTTGCGCAGTGGCGCTACGTTCTCCAGGGAACCGGTCAGAAAATTGTCGACCGAAATGACCCGGTGCCCATGGGATAGCAACATATCGCTGAGATGCGACCCCAGAAAACCGGCTCCTCCCGCCACCAGAACCGTCTTGCCCTGTCGGCGATCGTTCTTTTGCAGCATGTCTGTCTCCTCTCGATGAAACGTCTGCGGACGGCTCTTCCCACCTCTGTCAGGCAGAGAGCGCCCGTTTGGCATGTGGAAGGCGCGCCGCGCTGAGTGCCTGGACCAGTTCGCGGCCCCGGGCCTCTCCGGTATGGCTGGCCAGCACGATCTTGGCGGCACGCTCGGCCTGGCTTTGACGGCTGGCTTCCGGCAGGGTCTCCAGCACCGTCACCACATCTTCCGGACGGCGAGCGATGACCAGTGCGTCGCCCTCCGGCAGCAGGCTGTCCAGGCCCTCCCAGGCATCGCTGATAATGGGCGCATGACAGGCCGCCGCCTCGAAAAGGCGCACGCTCGGCGACCAGCCAAGTGCCACCATGTCGGCGCGCGTGACATTCAGGGTAAAGCGCTGACGGCTATAGAAGGAGCGATGCTGTTCCGGCGGCAGATGCTCGATCCGGACAACATTGGCGGGCCAGTCTATGCTATCCGGGTAGGACGGTCCCGCCACGACGAAGCGGCGATGCGGCAAGCGCCGCGCCGGTTCGATCAACAGCCGCTCCAGAACCGGCTGCCGGTCGGAACTGTAGGTTCCGAGATAGCCGAGATCCCATTCGAAGGCCTCGCCAGTGGGAAAATAGCGGTCGGGATCGACGGAGCAGTAGAGCGCCCTTGCCGTCCGCACGCCATATCGCTCTTCCAGAAGCGTGAGCACCGTGCCGCCGGAAAAGGAAAAGTAGACGTCGAACAGCGGAAATTGCCGCCGCGCAATATACTCCTCATCCCCCCGCTCGATCTTGGCCAGCGTCACCGGCGTATCGATGTCATAAAAGCAGAGGCAGCGGGGAGAAAGCGCGTGAACGAGGTCGATCACCGCCACGCCGTCCGGCACATAGGAGCCAATGACGACGGCGTCCGCCGCGCGGATCTCGGCCGCAAATTCCCCGGCAAGCTGTTCAGGCCTGTCATAATAGGCCAGCCGGCAGAAATCCGGATGCGGCATGTCGCGGGCATTGGCATACCAGGGCATGTCCCGTTCCAGGAAAAGGCAGGAATGATGCGAGGCATTCAGGCCCCGCAGCAGGGAGCGAAATGTGGTGGCATGGCCATTACCCCAGGAAGAAGAAAGCGTCAGGCCGATGAAGACAATGTTCAGCGGTTTCGTCATGCCACCGCCTCCATCCGGGAGCCGAGTCCCGGCCCTGTCCCCTCGCGCCAATCGCGAAACAACTGATCGGCCAGCCGCGCGCGATTGTCATAGGTGTGATCGGCCAGCACACGTTTCAGCGCTCGCTTGCCGATCTCGCTTGCCTTTTCGCGGCTAAGGTCTGCGAGAAGATCCACCACATCCTGTCCGTCCCGCGCCACCAGCACCTCTTCACCCGGTTTGAGGAAGAGATCGATCCCCTCCCAATGGTCGGTGATCAGGCAGGCGCCTGCCCCTGCGGCCTCGAAAACGCGGGTGGCGGGAGAAAAGCCGGTTTTCGCCATATCCGCCCGGGAAATATTCAGGACGGCCTTCGGTGTGCAGTTGAAGGCATTGTGATCCCGGGTCGAGACATGGCCGAGATAATGGATATTCGGCGTCATGGGCTTGTCCGCCCAGCCAGACCCGCCCAACAGAAAGCGCTGCCCCGGCAGAGCTGCGGCAGGCGCCAGGAAAAACGTCTCCACACGCGCTTCGCGATCCGGCAGCCGGTTGCCGAGAAAGCCGAGATCGGCATCGAATTGCGCCTGCGGCGGCGCGGGGTGATGCGTCTCGGGATCAAGAGCGTTATAGATCGGCACGCATTGGCGGGCACCGAGGGCACGGTAGGCCGTCACAACCGGATCACCGCCGCCATAGGTCAACACCATATCGAAGCGCGGAAGCGCGCGCCGCAGCGGATGGGTATCCGACAGCGCCATATCCGCCAATGTCGCGGGGGCATCCACGTCCCAGAAAATCTTGAGCGCATCGGGGCTGGCAGAGGCAAGCAGTTGCTCGACCAGCTGATCATCTTCAAAACCGACACCGCTCGCCTTGACGACGATATCGGCATGGGCCGCCTCCGAGGTGACGCGGCGCAAATCCCCGGCGTTCGGCTGGTAGACAACCACGCGGCACCAGTCCGGCTCTTCGATATCGCGGTTTTTCTGCCGGTCGAAGACATCGGGTTCGAAGAAGGTGACCTCGTGGCCGAGCGCTGCAAGGGCCCGGATCAGCCCCCGATAGTAGGTGGCTGCGCCGTTCCAATAGCAGGACAGGAGGCTTGATCCATAAAAGGCGATCTTCATTCCGCAGCCTCCTTCGGCAAAATCTGATCCCGTACCCGTTTGGTGCCGCTCACGGCCAGAATATCCAGCAATTGCTCCACCCGATGCGCACAGGTGTGACGCTCACGGATCGTCCGCAGCCCATGTTCGGAAAGCTCCCGGCGCATGGCGTCATCGGCCAGCAATTGCTGCATCAACGCCTGCATCTCCTTGCCATCGCTGGCGAAAAGGAAATCACGACCGGGGGTGAAAAGCTGCTCGCTATACTCCCAAGGGGCGGAAATCAGCGGAATGCCGCAGGCCAGCGCCTCGAAAACCCGGATGGTCGGGATCCCGGGCAGATGCTCCACATAGGGCCGGCGTGGCACATGAATGGTGAACCGATGGGCGGCAAACACCTCGGGCACGGCGGCATTGGCAATCCAGCCGCGATAGTCGATCCCGGCTCTGCTCAGCGCTGCCAGCGCGTCATCCGGATAGCGCACACCATGCACGCGGGCAGAAAGCTTGAGATGGGCCACGGGCTCGATCAGGAATTCCATGAGCTCCCGCGAACGCTCGTCATCTCCCCAATTGCCGATCCAGACCAGATCCCGCTCCGGCGTCCTGTCGGGATGCGGATGAAACAGCGTCTCATCTGCCGCCTCATGCCAGGTGAAGACGTTGCGGCCCCAGCCCGCCTTCAGATATCGCTGCCGGAGCGTCTCGCCAAAGGCGAGCACCCCGTCATAATCGCGAAGGTCCATGGCGGCGATATCTTCCCCGGCGGAGACAGCGCGGTGATGGGTATCATGGAAGAGAAGCGTGAAATTTCCCGTCCGGCGGGCGCGGCCAAGACGGGCAATCAGTTGAGGTTCCGTCCACTCATGGACAATCACCACATCGGCTTCGCCGACTGCCTCTTCGTGATCGAAATCCACGTCATAGACCTCGGTGCGAAGATCGGGAAAATCCGCATGGAAGGCTGTGATCGCTCCCGGCCCCGCATCGGCCAGCAGGTTTTCCCGGCTCCAGGACACCTTGGGCTCCAGGGCCAATGCCGTATGGCCCCGGGCCTGCAGGTTCTTCATGATGCCGCGCAGGAAATGCGCATTGCCGTGGTTCCAGTCGGACATCAGGGAATGGGTATAAAACAGAAACTTCATCAGGACCTCACGGAAGACAACCGCATCTGGGACAGGCGGGCAGCGGGAATGGTTTCGGCATAAAGCGCCATCATCTCTGCCGCCTGGCGGTCGAGGGAAAATTGCCATGCCCGGCGAAGGGCCTCCGTAGCCAGCGCCTCGCGCCGCCCGTGATCGCGCGCCAGAAGGCGAATGGCGGCGGCAAAGCTTTCGGCATCGTAGGGCGAGGCAAAAAGGGCAGCCCCATCCCATAATTCCCGGTAGGTCGGAATATCGGAGAGAACCAGCGCCGAGCCTGAAAGCGCCGCCTCCAGCACGCTCAGGCCGAACGGCTCGAAAAGCGACGGCGACGCAAAGATCGCGGCATCGGACAAAACGGAGAGCATGGCGGCATAGGGCATGGCGCCGAGGCCGCGGGCAAAGCGCAGTTCCAGCCGCTCACCGTTCGGGCCTATGGTGGCTCCCGCCATCAGCACCGGTGTTTCGGTCAGGCGGGCCGCCTCATCCAGCAGGCGGCCATTCTTGCCCTCATCCCACCAGCGCCCGGCGGCAAACACCATCTCCTGCTTTTGCCCCGGATCGGTCACGGCTTTGCTGGCATTATGCACGACACTCAGATGGGGAAGCGGACCATAGCATTCCAGCAGCGCAGCCGCGTGGCTTCGGCTGGGCGCAATCACCCGATCCGCCCTGTCCAGTCCGCGCCGGTTGGCGCCCCAGTGCCAGAGCCAATCTGCCGGCGGCTCTCCTCCACGCACGGCCTTGAACCAGGTGGAGACGCAGGAATGGGACACCACCACCACAGGCCGTGAGGTTTGAAGCCCATCCGCCTGGGAGGGCAGATTGAGATGCAGAAGATCGACCTCATATTCGGCGGCGATGGCAGACAGCAGACCCGGCACCGCCTTCAGATCCTCCGGTCCTTTCGCCATCCAGTCCAGCGGCTGGCCAAGCCACAGCAACTCCCCAATTTCCGCCGCCTCGGCGATCTGATGGGTTTTGGGCGAAGGTCCAAAGCCGGCAAAGACGATCTCAATGCCGGATTGCGCCAGTTCTCCGGCAAGGTCCATGGCATATCGCCAGACCCCGCCGACCGCATCCACCGTCATCAGGATGCGTCGGGGCATAAATGGCGGGTTCATACCGCGACCCTCCGCCGGGGCGATGCGGCGGCGGCTGAACGGTGGAGATGGGGAAAGCGATGCTCCACCAGCCAGTCATGCAGCCGCCGTACGCCATCGCGCCAGCCGACTTCGGCGCGCCAGCCTGTGGTCTCCTGCAATAGCCGGGTATCGGCAACGAAATAGAGTTGGTCGCCAGCGCGCCAGGGTCCATGACGGACCACCGCGCGTTGGCCGGTCACCTGATCCATCTCGCGGATCAGGCTCTTGAGGCTGACGGCATTCTTAGCCCCGCCGCCCAGATTGAAGGCCCGGCCAGAGACCCTGCCAATATCGCGGTGCACGGCGCGATAGGCATTGACGGCATCATCGATAAACAGAATATCGCGCACCTGTTTGCCATCGCCATAGAGGGAGATTTCCTCCCCAGCCAGCGCCCTGATCAGGAAATGCGCCACCCAGCCCTGATCCTCCGTGCCGAACTGGCGGGGACCGTAAATGCAGCTCATGCGCAGAACAGCAGAAGGAATGGCAAAGGATTTGGCATAATCCAGCACATATTGATCGGCCACGCCCTTGGAGCAGCCATAGGGCGTGCAGAAATCCAGCGGACGCTGCTCAGAAACCCCGTGGGCGCGGATGCCGGCCTCGGCGGGACTATACCGATCCTCCGTCTCGACCATGGCAAGATCGGTCAAGGCACCATAGACCTTGTTGGTGCTGGAAAAGATCACGGGCGCTTTTCGTCCCGCTTTGCGCACCGCTTCCAGCAGGTTGATCGTGCCCCGGGCATTGACCTCGAAATCGTTGAGCGGCTGGTCCAGACTGGTCGTGACCGCCGTTTGCGCGGCGAGATGGAAAACCGCGCCCGCATCCGCCAGCACCGGCTCCAATCCCGGCAGGTCCCGGATATCGACAAGCGCCGGGTGAACCCGGGTGCCGTGCCGCTCCTGCAACCAGGCAAGGTTCTGGTCGACGCCGGGGCGGCTCAGATTATCGACCAGGATGACATCCCGGCCTTGCCCGAGAAAGCTTTCCGCGAGATTGCTGCCGATGAAACCGCATCCCCCCGTGATCACCACCGGCTCGGCTGCTCGGGCGATCGCGGGGCTCGACAGTTGCGCCACGTCCTTCACCCGGGGAAGCCCTCCCTCCGTCAATAGCCGGGCCAGAAGCTTCGGATGACCAGCATGATCGGCAATGCCCAGGTGGTAGTGGCGCGGATCGAACCACAGCCCCTCCTGTACCGGCACATCCGGGGCAATATCCTGATAGCTGTACCAGTAGGTGCGCGCGACAGGCTGTTCGACAGCGCTGACGAAGCGGCGCACCTGTTCCAGCTCGTCATTGCGCCAGGTGGAATAGCCGGTTTCGGTAATCCAGATCTCCGCGTCGCGGTTATAGCGATCGATGATCTGGCGCATTTCCCCAAGATGCAGATCCCAGCCACCCCAGCTTCCCGCCTCACTGTCCCAGGTGCCGGGAAAGCCATGGAAGCCGACGGCGTCCACCACCGACAGCACCCCGCGCTCGCCCATCAGGTTCAACCAGTAGGGATCGAAGGGGCATGGCCCGCCCAGCACCGGCTTGAAGCCGCGATGCCGGGTCCAGTAGGCAGCCCCGCCCACCATTTCACAGAAGAGATCGAAATCCGGATCTTCCCGCCAGTCCCAGTCCAGCAGATTGTTCGGCTCGTTCCACAGTTCCACATGGGTGAAGTGCTCACCGTAACGCGTCAGCATGTGGTCGACGAAATCGGCATAATCCTTGAGCACCATCGGTGCACCGGAAGAACGGCCCGTGCGGGAGAGCGACGGCGGGGTATAATGAATGCAGGGCAGAAGTTCGATCTGACTGGCGACCTTGGGGATCATCCAGTCAAACCACTCCTCCCCTCCCGGCGCCAGGTATTCAGCCCAGGAGAGATGGGTTCGCAGATAGCCTGCGCCCGTGCCGAGAATATCTTTCAGCACCCTTTCGGTGCGCTCATATTCGCCTGGACGAAACCATTCGACAAAGCCAAAGGCGCGGTCCCTGCTGGTGGGCGGGGTCGGACTGGTCATGATACAAGCCCCCTTTCCTCAAGCTGCCGGCGCATTTCCGCCCCGCGGTCTATCGCGCCCACTTCGCGCACCCAGGCTGCAAAGGGCCCGAGGCTGTCCTCCAGACGATGGCGCGGCTCAAAACCCAAGAGTTCACGGGCCTTGGAGATATCGGCAAAGCAGTTGCGGATATCGCCCGCGCGGGCCTTGTTCATGATCTCGGGAGCAATGTCCGGCACGCCCATGGCCTCGGCCAGCATGGTGGCGACATCGGAAATCGCATAGGCCCTGCCGCTGCCGACATTGACGACATGGCCGCTGACGCGCGGCTTTTCCAGCGCAAGCCGGAAGGCGCGCGCTACATCCAGCACATGCACGAAATCCCGTTTCTGACGGCCGTCCTCGAAGATCATCGGTGGCTGGCCATTGGCGAGCCGCGAGGCGAAATTGACCAGCACGCCGGTATAGGGATTGGCCAGGGCCTGGCCTGTGCCAAAAACATTGAAGAGGCGAAGGGCACTGGCCGTGACACCATAGGCCTCGCCGAAGATCAGCACGGCACGTTCCTGCGCATATTTGGTCAGCGCATAGATCGAGGCGAGATCGACCGGTTTTTCCTCATCCGTGGCAATGGGCGTGACGATCTCGCCGTTCGGACCCACCGGGTCCCACTGCCCCGTTTTCACGGCATCGGTGCGGCGGCGCACCCGCTCGAATCGCGCACCGTTATCTCCCTGGTAAAGCCCCTCGCCGTAAACGCTCATGGAGGAGGCCACGACGATCTTCTTCACCGAACTGCCGATCATTGCTTCCAGCAGAACGGCGGTTCCGAGATCATTGCCGCCGACATAGCGGGCAATCTCGTACATGGATTGTCCCACCCCGACCTCGGCTGCCAGATGCACGACGCCGTCACAGCCCTGCAAGGCCCGGGAAACGGCCTCAGCATCGCGGACGTCGCCCTGGTGAAAGTCCACACCCGGCGGCAATTCCGCCTGCACATCGCCATGAACCTGTTCTATCAAGGCATCCAGTATGCGAACAGTATAACCATTTTCCACGAGTTCTGCCGCAACATGCCGGCCGATAAATCCTGATCCACCTGTAACGAGAATGGTTTCTGACACGGAAAATCACCTGAAAGTGAGGGTTGTTGATGCGCACCCCAACCGGACCCTCTGGTGATTGTTCCATGCTTCTTGTTCTTCAATGTCATTTTCTTGATCAATGACATCTTCATCTTCTTCCGGAACCAAAGCAGCAAGTTCCGGTTAGGCGGGCATCACGACCCATCACAAGGGAGAGGATGCATGGATCAGACACGAAGCCTTGCCGGTAGCATGCGCGGCGCGGTGATAACAGGGGCGGGACGGATGCGGGTGGAAACCGTAGCCCGACCGGAACCCGGGGCCGGAGAGGTTCGCATCAGGCTGGAAGGCTGTGGCGTGTGCGCCTCCAATCTCGGCCCCTGGGCCGGACCGGACTGGATGCAGTTTCCGACCGAGCCGGGCGGTCTTGGCCATGAAGGCTGGGGAGTGATCGATGCTGTCGGCCCCGATGTCACGAGTGTGAAACGCGGAGAGCGGGTAGCGGCCCTTTCCCATAAGGCCTATGCCGAGTTTGACATTGCCTCTGCCGACGCCGTCGTTGCGCTGCCGGAAGCCCTGGCGGGCAAACCCTTTCCTGGCGAGCCGCTGGGCTGCGCGATGAACATCTTCCGCCGCAGCGCCATCAAGGCAGGCGACACGGTTGCCATCATCGGCATCGGCTTTCTGGGAGCGCTGTTGACCCAGCTTTGCGTGGATGCCGGGGCCAGGGTCATCGCCATTTCCCGCAGGCCTTTTTCCCTCGATCTGGCCCGCCGATGCGGTGCCGGGGACGTGATCGAGATGCGCGATCACTGGGACATTATCGAAAAAATGCGAGCCTTGACGGATGGCCGTTTTGCCGATGTCGTCATTGAGGCGGTTGGCAAGCAATGGCCGCTTGATCTTGCCGGAGAACTCACTCGCGAACGCGGGCGGCTGGTCATTGCCGGCTATCATCAGGACGGGCCGCGACAGGTGAATATGCAACTCTGGAACTGGCGCGGTCTCGATGTCATCAATGCCCATGAACGCGACCCATCCGTTTATAGGGACGGTATCCGGGAAGCGGTAGAAGCGGTCGTCAGCGGCCGGATTGATCCCATGCCCCTTTTCACCCACAGGTTTCCGTTGGAGGAACTCGACCGGGCGCTGGATGCGACGCGCGACCGCCCCGACGGTTTCTTGAAAGCACTGGTGATGTTTTGATGACGATGCTCAAACCTTCCTCTTTTCCCTCCCCCGCCCTTACCCTCGGCTTTCTCGGAACCGGCTGGATTGGCCGCCACCGCATGCAGGCCCTGCTCGGCACGGGCCTTGCCGAGGCACAAATCGTGCTGGAGCCTTCAGAGGCCATGCGGGAGCAAGCCATGGCGCTTGCACCCGCAGCACAGGCGGCTTCCTCCATGGATATGCTGCTGGCCTCGGATGTGGATGGCGTGGTGATTGCAACGCCGAGCGCCATGCATGCCGAACAATCCATTGCCTCCCTTCGCAGCGGCAAGGCGGTGTTCTGCCAGAAGCCGCTGGGGCGCTCCGCCGATGAAGTCCGGCAGGTGGTGGAAACCGCCCGGCAGGCGGATAGACTGCTGGGCGTCGACCTCTCCTACCGCTACACACAGGGTTTGCAGCAGATCCGGGACCTGGTGAGATCGGGCGAATTAGGCCATATCCATGCCGCTGATCTGACCTTTCACAATGCCTACGGGCCGGACAAGGACTGGTTCTATGACAAGGCGCGCGCTGGTGGCGGCTGTGTCGTGGATCTGGGCGTGCATCTCGTCGATGCCGTCTTGTGGATCCTGGATTTTCCGGAGGTGATAAAGGTCAGCAGCGCACTCTATGCAGGAGGAGAGCGCATTGGCGCAGACGATCCCCGGGTGGAGGATTATGCGGTTGCCACGCTGGAACTTGCGACCGGGGCCGTTGTTCGCATCGCCTGCTCATGGCGGCTGCATGCCGGTACGGATGCTGTCATTTCCGCCGAGTTTCACGGCAACAGGGGCGGCGCACGCTTTGCCAATGTTGGCGGGTCTTTCTATGACTTCGAAACCAGCGTCTTTCACGGCACTGCCCGCAGTCTTCTTTCCTCTCCACCGGAAGATTGGGGCGGAGAAGCCGCTTGCCATTGGCTGCGGCAACTGGCCACCGGGCAGCGCTTCGATGCGGAGGCAGAACATCTCGTCACGGTCGCGGAAACACTTGACCGGATTTATGCAGCGGCGTGATCGGATTGAAGCAGGCAATCGTCAGGTTCAGATTGAACCTGACGATTGCCACGGATTTGACTTTTGCCTGTCTGAAGCAGCATTTTCCCTCTGCGGGACTAACCCCGCCACTGCCCCTCATTCATATCTTTCTCATCGTAATTCAGATCCCATTCCTTCTTCGGCTTTTTCTGACCGGGAGGGGTCTTGTGCGCGGTGGCGTCGTCGGCGTGGGTGATGTCTCGCGGCTTGGCGCTGGCAACACCATTATTGTCACGAATGGTGTCGCCTTTCGCAAACTGGCCCGCTGCATCTTTGCGGATCGTTTCGGCGTCACTGGTGTTCTGCGGTCTATCGGGCTTGGACATGAGTTTTCTCCGTCAAATGATCGGCTTGCCGCCGGTGACGGCAATGGTAGCCCCGGATGTGTAGCTGGACAGTGGATCGGCCAGCATGACATAGGCGGTCGCCAGTTCCGCCGGCTGACCGGGGCGCTGCATGGGGACCTGCTTGCCGAAATTCTTCACCGAATCCTCCGGCATTGTGGAGGGAATGAGCGGCGTCCAGATCGGGCCGGGTGCAACGGCATTGGCGCGAATGCCCTTTTCGGCCAGCATCTGCGCCAGTCCTGCCGTAAAGTTCTGGATGGCGCCCTTGGTGGTGGCATAGGCCAGAAGCTTCGGGCTCGGACTATCGGCATTGATGGATGTCGTATTGATGATCGCGCTGCCCGGCTTCATATGGGCCACGGCGGCCTTGGTCAGATAGAACATCGCATGGATATTGACGCGGAAGGTCAATTCCCACTCCTCGTCGGAAATCTCCGAAATATCGCTGAATGTGGCCTGATGGGCGGCATTGTTGACGAGAATATCGACGCCGCCAAGTTCCCGCGCCGTGCGCTCCACAATCTCCCGGCAATGGCCGGCATCCTGTACATCGCCCTTGATCAGCAAGGCTTTCTGCCCGGCCTTTTCGATCCAGCGGCCGGTATCCTCCGCATCCTCATCCTCGGAAATATAGGCAATGGCGACATCGGCGCCCTCGCGCGCGAAAGCAATGGCGACGGCCCGGCCAATACCGCTATCGCCGCCGGTGATGATGGCTTTCTTGCCCTTGAGCTTGCCGGAACCGACATAGCTTTCCTCGCCATGATCGGGGCGTGGCGACATATCGGCGGTCTTGCCGGGCATGGGAACTTTCGGCGTATCGAAGGGGGGCGTAGGGTACGAATCCAAGGTCGTTCCTCCTGTCTTGCTGTTTGCGAATGGGACAGGGACAGAACAAGACCGGGGATCGCTTGTTCCCGAGAAAGACGAGCCGGAGCAAAAGCTAAAGTATCCGTTATGATCAAGTGATCTTCGGGACCCATTTCCTGTTTTTTTTCAGCAGTGCGTTTGCGAGGACGATGAGCTTTCGCATGACAGC
>NZ_JAUSWH010000018.1 GCF_030815125.1 Allorhizobium paknamense | reverse complement strand
CCTCACCATCCATCGCCAACCTCCAAAAGTTAGCGTTGAATCTGATTTGCGCCTCAAAGGGAATCCCAAACCATTAATTTGTCACTACAGCCTAGAGCGCTTTTCGATCCTCGTTTCACTCCGGTCGGATTATGCTCTAAAAATCAAAGCTGAGCTGGTTCTTGGACCCGCTCGCCTTAGGCTTCTTGCGCTCGCTGCTGGCCTTCAGGCCGCTGCCACGGCTGCCATGCTTTTTCTGAATGCCGTCGGCGGTCTTGCGAAAACTGTCATTGCCCCGGATGGCCCAGACTTTCTGGCGAGCCTCGCGGGCGGCCTGCACATGATCGACAATGGGCAGGGGATAGTGCCGGTCAAGAAGCGTCGATGCTTTTTCCCAGGTCCAGGGTTCATGCAGGAAGGCATCCGGCACGCTGGCCAGTTCCGGCAGCCAGCGGCGAATGAAACGGCCCTTCGCGTCATGTTCCAGCCCCTGCTTGACCGGATTATACATGCGGATGGTGTTGATGCCGGTGACGCCGGATTGCATCTGCACCTGCGACCAGTGAATGCCCGGCTCGTAATCTGTAAACATCCGCGCCAGATGCAGGCCGGGCGCACGCCAATCCAGCCAGAGATGATAGCTCGCCACCGCCATCAGCATGGCCCGCATGCGAAAATTCATCCAGCCGGTGGCATGGAGCGCCCGCATGCAGGCATCCACGAAGGGAAGGCCCGTCTCCCCCTTTTGCCAGGCGGCAAGCCGTGCGCAATCGCTGCCACGCAAACCATCATAGGCCGGATGCAGGTTGCGGAATTCGATGTTCGGCTGGTCCTCCAGCTTCTGCATGAAATGTGAACGCCAATAAAGCCTGCTGCGGAAGGACGACAGCGCCCCCTTCCAGCCGAGACTGCCTGCATCAAGCTGGTCACCCCGTTCATCGACGGATGCCATAACCTCCCTGACGGAGAGCGTGCCCAAAGCCAGATGCGGAGAAAGACGCGAGCAGGCGGCAAAGCTGCTATTGGGGCTGGACATGCCCTTGCGGTAGCCCTCGCCACGGTGGAGCAGAAAGCTTGAAAGACACTGCAAACCCGCCTGCCGCCCGCCCCTCTGCCGTTCCGGGCATGTGTCGGGCCGCAGCTCTAACGTGTCAGCGTCCGGTGCGGCACCGGGTTCGATGCCAGTCAGCGGAGAAAGTGCTGCCGGCGGCGCAATACGGGGATCCCGCAAGAAACCATCCATCCGTCCCGCCCAGCCCTGGCGCGAGGCCAGACGGCGGATGACGCCATCCTGCGGAAATTCCGTCCAGATCACACCATTTTCCCGGCACCAGCCGGCAACGGCAAGATCGCGCCGATAGGTCCAGTCATTGCCGGTTTCCTGATGCGACCAGAGACCGGCAAGGCCGAAGCGACGATGAATGGCGGCCAGCAGGGAGACGGCCTCTCCCGTGCGGATGACCAGCGGCTGCCCCAGGGCAGCGAGCGCCCTTTGCAGGTCGAGAAGACTTTCGCGCAGAAAAGCATAGTGCCGCGCCGAGACATCCTGCCCCCGCCAATAGCCCGGCTCCACCATGAAAATCGGCAGCACCGGCCCCTGGGCTGCGGCCTCCCGCAAGGGCCGGTGGTCATGGATGCGCAGGTCGCGCTTGAACCAGACGAGGTGAAGGTTAGGAATGCGGCTCATGCGCAGTTTACGAGGATCGGATGGAATTGGATCAGCCTTGTAAATCCGGAGGGCAAAAACCGGCGTATATCCGTGACTTAGAGCATGTCGCGCAAAAGTGTGCAGCGGTTTTGCGATAACGACATGCGTTAAAAGAAGAAGGTAAAGCACGTTGCATGAGGCTTGTAAGCCGCAACGGGCTTTACAGCGCCGTGCGTTTTATCAAACGCACAAAGGACGCTGTAAAACTTTAAATCTGCTGCATAATTTTATCCTTAAATCGGAATCGATTTAAGGATAAAATTATGCAGTAGCCGCCACAGATGTTGATTGATGAAGAAAAGCCATCTGCCCGCCAAGGTCTGCGTGACCTGCGACCGTCCCTTTGCCTGGCGAAAGAAATGGGCGCGGGATTGGGCAGAGGTGCGCTACTGCTCCGAGCGCTGCCGCCGCGAGAAGAATGGAAAAGACCCAGCAAAAGAGGTGAAACGTTGATGCCCATTCGCAAGCTCACCCAGGGCCTGACCTTTGCGGGTGCCCTGCCCTTTTATCTGGCGCTCTTGCCAGTGCTGGATCATGACGTTCGCCTCAAGGCCTTTTTGACTTACGGTGCTATCATTGCGGCCTTCATGGCCGGAACGCTGTGGGGTCTGGTTCAACAGATCAGCAGCGACGCTCTGAAACAGCGGCTGCTGCTGGTCAGCAATGGCGTGGCGCTTGCCATCTGGGGCAGCCTGTTGATCGAGAGCACCGGACTTGCCCTTGCCTTGCAATTGCTGGGGTTTCTGGTGCTTTTGGCGGAAGAGCGGGGCCTCGCCAGACAGGGGTCTGAGCCGCAATGGTACTGGATCATGCGGCGGCGGATCACCGCCCTGGTCTCTGCCGCCTATGTGCTGGCCTTCCTGTTTCTGGCTTAATCCTCTGGCGCTCTTGCCAGAGATGCGGGTTTTTGGCATACCATAATACCAGTGGGCAGACCGGTCCGCGCTAGAGCATTTCCAGGAAAAGTTGAATCCGGTTTTCCGTCCGGAAATGCGTAAAAACAATCAGTTAGAGCGTTTCTGTGTTTCTATGAAACATGGAAACGCTCTAAGGGGATGCCATGACAGAGACTTTGAGCGAAAACGCCATGCGGGTGGAGCGTCCTTCCAAGACCCTCAGGGAACTGGCGCTGGACAAGCTGCGGGACGCCATCCTGAGCGGCCATTTCCGCCCCGGTGACCGGCTGGTGGAGCGCGATCTTTGCACGCAGCTTGGCGTCAGCCGCACCATTGTGCGCGAAGTGCTGCGGCATCTGGAATCGGAAGGGCTGGTGACCAGCGCCGGCAGCCGTGGCCCGATGGTGGCGCGGCTGGATGCGGATGAAGCCCGGCAGATCTATGAGATCCGCGGCGCGCTGGAAGGCATGGCGGCAAGGCTGTGCGCCGAGCGCCGCGACGCACAGGATATTGCCGCACTGGAAGAGGCGCTCGCCGGTATTCGCAACGCCTATGACGGCCAGGATATGGCTGGCGTGCTGGCCAACACCACGGCGTTTTACCAGCGTCTCTTCAACAGCGTCGGCCGTCATGTGGCCTGGGGGGTCGTCAGCCTTCTCACTGTCCGCATCAACCACCTGCGGTCCATGACCATCAAGACCGAGCGGCGCAATGTCGATGGTCCGGCCCAGATGGAAAAGATCATCGATGCTATTCGCAAAGGCGACGGGGAAGCGGCGGAAAAGGCAGCCCGTGATCATGTCAAGGCCGCCTCCGCCATTGCCGAGGCGCTATTGCAAGAACCGCAGATTTCGACGTCCTGACCTGAAAGTATTTCTAAGAAAAGTAAAATACAGTCTTTGGTCTGGAAACACTAAATTCTAGAGCACGTCCGGTGAACACGGGTTCACCGGACGTGCTCTAAGCTTCTGTTTTTACGCATTTCCGGACGGAAAACCGTGACTACACTTTTCCTGAAAATGCTCTAAGACATGATCAGCCCGCCATCCACATTGATGGTCTGGCCGGTGATATAGGCGGCGTCGTCGGAGGCCAGGAACGTCACGAGACCGGCCACTTCCGCAGGCGTTCCGGCGCGGCGCATGGGTATGCCTTCCACCCATTCGGCCATCAGTTCGCCCGGGCCGTAATTGCCCAGCATGCTTCCCCAGACGCGGTCATTATAATCCCACATCTCGGTATGGATGATGCCGGGGCAGATGGCGTTGACGGTGATGCCTTCCGGCGCCAGTTCCTTGGCAAGGCTCTGGGTGAGGCCGACCACGCCGAATTTCGACGCGGCATAATGCGGCGTATAGATGAAGCCCTGACGGGCCTGACCGGAAGCGGTATTGATCATCCGGCCCTTCTTGCCGGAGGCGCGGAAGCGGTTGATCGCCTCCTGGCAGCAGAGAAATGCCCCCTTGGTGTTAACCTCGAGGTTGAAGTCCCATTCCTTCTCGGTCAGATCCTCCACGCGGGCAATGGTGATGACGCCTGCGTTCTGCACGGAAACGGAGAGCGCGCCGATGCGACCTTCAACTTCAGCATAGGCCGCCTTGACGGCTGCGGCATCGCGCACGTCAAGCGACAGGCCGAAAGTTTCCGCGCCTGTTTCCTCGGCGAGCCGCCTTGCGGCATCTGCCACATCCTTTTCAATGGCGGCAATGGCGACTTTGGCGCCTTCCTCGGCAAAACGTCTGGCGATGCCGTAGCCAATGCCCTTGTTGCCGCCAGTGATGAAGACGGATTGCCCTTCGAAACGCCGCATATGTTCCTCCCAGATATGAACGCTATGATCCCACCAACCGCTCGGCGGTAAATTTGTCCGTGACCAGCACGTCGATCACGCCGGTGCGCAGCGCCCCGGCAATGGCTTCAGTTTTCTTCGCGCCTCCTGCCAGTGCGATGACGCGATCGACATTGCCGAGATTTTCCAGCGGCAGGCCGATCACGCGCTCATCCAGCGGGGTCTTCACCGGCCTGCCCTCCTTGTCGAAGAAGCGCAGCGAAATATCGCCCACCGCCCCGGCCTGGGCGAGATCGGCCAGTTCCTTGGTAGAGAAGATATTGCCGGACCGGGCCAGCAGCTCCGAAGGCTCGACAGCGCCAATCCCCACCACGGCCAGCGTAATCGTGCCGAACAAATCCATGGTCTCGCGCACGAAGGGGTCTGCCTGCATCAGCAACCGTGCCTCGCGCGAGGTGGAAAGACCCGGCACCGCCAGCAATTTCGGCTCCGCCCCCGTGAGCCGTGCCAAGCGGGTGGTGATCTGGGTGGCGTGCGTCTGCACGGACGGATCGCCCATGCCGCCCAAAGTCTGGACGATATATTTCGCCTTGGCGCTCTTCTGCGGGTGGATGTTTTCCACCATCTTGAAAATCGTCTGGCTCCAGCTCGAGACGCCGATAATCTCGTTCTGCGCCAGCGTCACTTCCAGAAAATGCGCCGCCGCCTCGCCGATCCGCGCCATAATCGCCCCATCCCGGTCTTCCGAACAGTCCACGACAATGGCTTCCGGCAGATCGAAGCGCTCACGAAGCTGCGTTTCCAAGTCACCATAGGTGCCCGCTGGCGGGATGATGCTGGTGCGCACGATGCCCTCGGCCTCCGCCCGCTTCAGCATGCGCGATACAGTCGCCTGGGACAGGTGCAGATGTTCCGCGATCTCAGCCTGACGCTTGTGCTCGCTGAAATACATCTGCGCCACGCGGGCTATCAGTCGTAACTCGTTGATCCGGCCCATGACCACTCCATGATGAATTTTTATTCACCATTAACCGAGTTGATCTGGTACGTCGAGCGGGCCAGCGCGTCCTGCCAGACCGCAAGCTTGGCGGCGTTGTCGGTTCTGGCAGGCTCAATGCGGTTGCCGCCCGGATTAAGCCCGGCAATCGCCTGAAGATCGGGCCAGATGCCGAGCGCCAGTCCGGCCAGATAGCCAGCACCCAGCGCCGAGGCCTCCGGCGCATCCCGCTGGATGACCGGATGGGCCAGAAGATCGGCCACGCATTGCATGAGGAAACGGTTCTGGCTCGGGCCGCCATCGACGAAGAGCCGTCCAAAGCCTGCGGGTGACTGCGCCTGCATGGCGGAAAACACCGCATGAACCTGAAAGGCGATGGAATCGGTCACGGCGCGGGCCATCTGCGCCCGCGTGGTGGAAAAGTTGATCTGCGAAAACAGCGCCCGCGACTGCGTATCCCAATAGGGAGCGCCAAGGCCGACAAAGGCTGGTACAAAGCCCGGTCCGTTCGGCTCCGCCGTTGCGGCAAGCTCGACAAGGGCGGCGACATCGGGAAGGCCCAGAATCTCCGTCATCCACGGCAGGGAGGATGCCGACACCAGAATATTGCCCTCGAAGGCAAAGGTCGGCTTTCCAGCAATGCGCCAGGCGACTGTTGTGGTAATGCCGCGCTCCGGCGCGATAAAATCCGGCAGCGTCGTCATCACCGACGAGCCGGTGCCAAAGGTTACCTTGCCATCGCCGGGGTTGAAGGCACCATGGCCGAACAATGCGGCATGGCTATCGCCGATCGCTGCCATGATCGGCGTGCCGTCGGCAATGCCCGGCAGGCCAAGGGTGACGCCAAAGGAGCCGCTGCTATCGCGTACCTCCGGCAAGGCATGGATATCGATGCCGAACAGCGTGCAAAGCTCCTGGCTCCAGACCTGACGCTTGAGGTCGAAAGCCTGGCTGCGGGCGGCGTTGGCGGCGTCGCAGGCATGGGTCTTGCCGCCCGTCAGGCAATGGATCAGCCAGCTATCGATGGTGCCGAGCCGCAGCTTGCGGCCCTTGGGCGCCCGCTCCAGCAGCCACCGCATTTTCGACCCTGGAAACATCGGATCGATGGGAAGCCCGGTCAACGCCATGACCTCTGCCGAATGACCGGCGGCATTGAGCGCGGCGCAATCGGCAGCCGTGCGGCGGCATTGCCAGCTCAGCACCGGACCAAGCGCCTCACCCGTCTCGCCATCCCAGAGAGTGACCGATTCACGCTGGTTGGAAATGGCGATGCCTTCCACCTTCATCCCTTGAGGGGCGCTCTCAAGGCAGGCGGCAATGGCCTCCTTGACGGAGGCAAAGATGCGGTTCGGATCCTGCTCTACCCAGCCCGGCTCGGGAAAGGTGATCCCCACGGGGGAAGATCCTCTGGCAATGATCTCACCCTTTTCCGTGAGCAGAATGGCCTTGGAATTTGTGGTGCCCTGATCAATGGCCAGAATGGCGCGCATCTTGAAATCCTCGTCAAAAAAACGAAACGACGCAGTGTTGATACCTGCGCCGCTTCAAGAGTAAAGGCTTAACGGCGCTTGATCAGCGCTTCAGCCGCGTCGGCAATGCTGTGTGGGGCCATGCCGAATTCGTCAAGCAGCCATTCGGCGGAGCCGGTATGGGCAAAGACACCGGGAACGCCCAGGCGCTTCATCGGCACCGGCGCGTGATCCACCACCACTTCCGCCACGGCAGAGCCAAGACCGCCGAAGATGGAGTGCTCTTCCGCCGTCAGGATCGCGCCGGTTTCCTGTGCGGCCTTGATGATTGCCGCTTCATCGATGGGGCGAACCGTTGCCATATTCAGCACGCGGGCCTGAATGCCGCGCTCGGCCAGCAGTACGGCGGCCTTCATCAGGCGGTGCGTCAGCGTGCCATTGGCAATCAGCGTCACATCGCCGCCTTCGCGCAGCGTGTTGGCACGGCCAAGCTCGAAAACATGGCCCTGCGGCAGCAGATCCGGCACGCCAACGCGTGACAGGCGCAGGAAACACGGCCCCTGATACTCCGCAGCCCACTTCACCGCCGCCGCCGTCTCGATGCTGTCGCAAGGCGCAATCACCGGCAGGTTGGGCAGAACGCGGGTCCAGGCAAAATCCTCGATGGAGTGATGCGTCGGGCCGAGTTCACCATAGGCCATGCCCGAGGAAATGCCGATCAGCTTCACATTGGCGTTGGAATAGGCAAGATCCGCCTTGATCTGCTCCAGCGCCCGGCCCGTGAGGAAGCAGGATGCACCGCAGACGAAGGGAAGCTGTCCGCCATTGGCAAGACCGGCACCGACGCCAACCATGTTCTGCTCGGCAATGCCGACATTGACGAGGCGTTCGGGAAACTTCGACTTGAAGCCGCCGAGCTTGGAGGAACCGACCGAGTCATTGCAAACGGCAACGACGTTCGGATTGGCTGCCGCCAGCGCTTCCAGCGTTGCGGCAAAAGCGTCGCGGCAATCGTGGAGCTTTTCCACCGTTACATTGGCATTCATCACAGGGCCTCCGAAAGTTCGGCAACGGCGATCTCATACTGTTCCTTGCTCGGCACCTTGTGGTGCCAATCGACGCGGTCCTGCATGAAGGAAATGCCGTGGCCCTTGTTGGTATGGGCAACGATGCAATGCGGGCGGCCGCCGCGATGCTCCAGAGCGGGCACCACCTCGGCCATGGCATTGCCATTGATTTCGCTGACCTCCCAGCCGAAAGCCTCAAGCTTGGGCCGGAGCGGGGCAATGTCATTGGTATCCGAAAGCGCAGCGCCCTGTTGGAAACGATTGTGATCGATAATCAGCGTCAGATTATCGAGGCCGAACTGGGCGGCTGCCATGATGGCCTCCCAATTGGAGCCTTCCTGCATCTCGCCATCGCCGGTCACGACATAGGTGTGATAGGAGGCGCCGGAGAGCTTGGCCGCCTTGGCCATGCCCACCGCCACCGGCAGACCGTGACCGAGCGGGCCGGTATTGGTTTCCACACCCGGCACCTTGTTGCAGTTCGGGTGGCCGTTCAGGCGAGAATTGGCCTGCAGGAAGGTGGAAATCTCAGCCTCGGGAATGAAACCGCGCTTGGCCAGCGTGATGTAAAGGGCGCAGGCGGTATGGCCCTTGGACAACACGAAACGGTCGCGGCCCGGGGCCTTCGGCGCGGCCGGATCGATGTTCAGAACACGGAAATAGAGCGCGGTCAGGATATCGATCACCGACATCTCGCCGCCCACATGGCCCGCACCTGCTTCAAACACGGCTTGCACATCGCGCAAGCGGATCTGGCGCGCAAGGCGCTCAAGCTCATTGATCTGCATGGAATCCCCTTCGGATCAGGCAGTGAATATTTATACAATAGGCGATATAATTGCACATGCAGGGAAGCTGTCAAGCCTTTAAGGTAAAATCTACGGTGCTAAAAAAGAAACAGCCCCGACATGTTGAGGGGTGTTGACAAGGCTTGCAGCCGTAGCTTATGCATCTTTCACCGGCAATGAATATTTATTCTAATCGGTTTAGAATTGACGAATGGGAGGAGCTATGGTGGCGGTAGACGAGAACGGCGCAGCCCCGAAGGCACGCAATCCACTGGTTTTCCTGAGCGGCGCCACCGGGCCGCTGCTGGGCCTCATCCTCCTTTGCCTCTTCCTGACCTTTGCCAGCGATAATTTCCTGTCTCTGCGCAACGGCCTCAACATTCTCGACCAGATCACCGTGCTTGGCATCATGGCCGTGGGCATGACCTTCGTGATCCTGCTCGGCGGCATCGATCTTTCGGTCGGCTCGGTGCTGGCACTGTCGATGATGGTCATGGGCTGGACGGCCAATGTCGCGGGCCTGCCCATGGGGTTGGCAATCGCGCTGGCACTGGTGGTTTCGGCACTTTGCGGCCTGGTTGTCGGCATTCTCATCACCGGTTTCCGGGTTCCGGCCTTTATTGCCACGCTTGCCATGATGTCGGTGGCGCGCGGCCTTGCCAACATGATCACCGATGGCCAGCAGATCGTCGGTTTTCCTGACTGGTTCATGATGCTCGCCATCGATCGTCATTTCGGCGTGCTGACGGCCACCGTGCTGCTGATGCTGGTGGTGCTGTTCATCTCCTGGATTTTCCTGCGCTACCGCGCCGAAGGCCGCACGATTTATGCGGTCGGCGGCAATGCGGAAGTGGCACGGCTTGCCGGTATCAATGTTTCGCTGGTAACCATCGGCGTCTATGTAGCCTGCGCCGTTCTCGCCGGCCTGGCGGGGATCGTTCTGGCGGCCCGTCTCGACTCGGTGCAGCCCTCCAGCGGCCTCGGCTATGAACTGGATACGATTGCGGCTGTGGTCATCGGCGGAACGTCGCTCTCCGGCGGCGCGGGCGGCATTGGCGGCACCTTGATCGGCGTGCTGATCATCGGCGTGCTGCGCAACGGCCTCAACCTTCTCAATGTCTCACCCTTCCTGCAGCAGGTCATCATCGGCGTGGTCATCGTGCTCGCCGTGGGTGCCGAAACGCTCCGCCGCAAGAGGGCCTGACATCCTTACGCTTGCCGCGGGGGACTTGATCCGCGGCACCCGTGATACGCCGCCGTCCATCGGCGGCGTGAAGCAAAAGCCCGAGAGAGGGGGGAGGTCTTCCATTTCTCTGGCGCAACCAAAAACTGGAGGAAAGAACATGAAACTCGCTCGCCTTCTCATGACCTCGGCTGCCGTGCTGTCGATGACGCTCGGCTCCGTTCAGGCCGCTGAAGTCAAGAAAATCGGCCTTGCCGTTGCCAACCTGCAGGCCAACTTCTTCAACCAGATCAAGCAGGCCGTTGAAGCCGAAGCCAAGACGCGCGGCATTCAGGTCGTCACCGTCGACGCCAAGGGCGATGGCCCGACCCAGGTCAACCAGATCCAGGACCTGCTGACCCAGAATATCGACGCACTGATCTACATTCCGGCAGGTGCGGCTGCCGCCACCGTTCCGGTCAAGCTCGCCAAGGCTGCCAAGGTGCCGGTCATCAACGTTGACCGCAATGCCGACGGCGCGCCGGGCGATACTTTCCTTGCAACCGATTCCGTCGCCTCCGCCAAGGCTGTCTGCGATTACATCATCAAGCAGGCTGGCGGCTCCGGAAACATGGTCATCATCCACGGCCAGAAGGGCACGACGCCGGAAGTGGACCGCACCAAGGGCTGCATGGAATCCGTCAAGGCCAATCCGGGCGTGAAGGTGGTTGCCGAGCAGTGGTCCAACATGTGGAGCCAGGATGAAGGCTTCCAGATCATGCAGAACATGCTGCAGGCCAATCCCGACGTGAAGATCGTCTTTGCCCAGGCTGACGGCCTGGCACTGGGTGCTGCCCAGGCGATCAAGGTTGCCAATCCGTCGGGCAAGATCTTCGTCGGCGGCTTTGACGGCGACACCGCCGCTCTCGAAGCCTTGAAGAACGGCGTTTTTGACGTCACCGCCACCCAGCAGACCCAGAAGATGGGCCGCACTGCCGTGGAAATGGCCGTGAAGATCGTTGGCGGTGAAAAGGTTCCGCCGGTGCAGTTGATGGATGCAACGCTGACCACCAAGGACAATGTTGCAGGCTTCATCGCCAACCATCCCTGATGGCTCGGGCGTAAACGCGCCCCGTCTCGACCATAGCGAAAGCCGCCACCGCGGCTTTCGCTTCCACACATATGCGGGAGGTTGTCCGTCATGCGCGAACCCATTCTGTCCCTTCGCGGCATCAGCAAGAGCTACGGCCCGGTGCAGGTGCTGAAAAATGTCGATCTGGACATTCATGCCGGTGAGGTCGTGGCACTTCTGGGCGAAAACGGCGCTGGCAAATCGACCCTTTCCGGCATTATCGCCGGTTCCCGCACCCCGTCCGAAGGGTCCATGACCTGGATTGGCGCACCTTACACCCCCGCCTCCCCCCGCGAGGCCATCGACAAGGGTCTGGTGCTCATCCATCAGGAATTGAAGCTCCTGCCCGAGCTTTCCATTGCCGAAAACGTCTTCATCGGGCGCTGGCCGATGAAAAACGGCGTTGTCGACCGCCATGAGATGGTGCGCCGCGCCGAAGAGCAGTTGAAGCGGCTGAACCTGCATATTCCCGCAACGCGCAAGGTGGCGGGCCTTTCCACGGCCAATCAGCAGCTTATCGAAATTGCCAAGGCACTGGCGCTGAATGCCAAGCTGCTCATTCTCGATGAACCGACCGCAGCCCTTGGCGGTGCGGAAACCGAGGCGCTGTTCGAACAGGTGCGCAAGCTGCGCGCCGAGGGCGTGGGTATCATCTACATCTCTCACCGCATGGAAGAAATCCGCCAGATCACCGACCGCATCGTGGTGCTGCGCGATGGTGAGCGGGTCTGTGAATTTGCCGATAGCGCCACCCCGGTCCGCACCATTGTCGAGAGCATGGTAGGCCGCTCGCTGGAGCGCATGTTCCCCGCCCTGCCCGAACCGAAGGACAAGGTGGTGCTGGAGGTGGAAAACCTGACCGGCGCCAACAATGCCTTCCGCAAGGTCAGCTTCAAGGTCAATGCGGGCGAAATTCTCGGCATTGCCGGGCTGGTCGGCGCAGGCCGCACGGAGCTTGTCCGCGCCATTGCAGGCGCCGACGCCATTGCCGAGGGCCGCGTGCTCCTGGATGGCAAGCCGCTCCTTGCCAAAGGCCCGGCTGGTGCGATTGCCGAAGGCATCGTCATGGTGCCGGAAGACCGGAAATTGCAGGGTCTGGTCGTGGCCCATGAGATCGGGGAAAACCTGATCTATGCCAATCTCGACAAGCTCGGCAGCCGTTGGCTGACGCCCGGCGCCAAGCGCAAATTTGCCAAGGCCGCCATCCAGAAATTCGGCGTCAAGGGCAAGGCGGAACAACCGGCCTCCGACCTTTCCGGCGGCAATCAGCAGAAAGTGGTCATTGCCAAATGGCTGGCACGCAATCCGCGTGTCGTGGTGCTGGATGAACCGACGCGCGGCATCGATGTCGGCGCCCGTGCCGGGATCTACGATATCATTGTCGGCCTTGCCCGCGAAGGCGTGGCGGTGATCGTCGTCAGCTCCGATCTGGAGGAAGTGCTCGGCGTTTCCAACCGTATCCTGGTGCTGGCCCAGGGCAATCAGGCCGGCATCCTGTCCCGTGAGGAGGCCAATGATGTCTCCGTCATGGAACTTGCGACCATTTGATATTTTCACAGGAAGACGATCATGTCCGAAATCAAGCTCAATGCCCCGAAACTCTTCGATCTTTCCGGTCAGGTGGCCTTTGTCACGGGCGCTGGCAGCGGTATTGGCCAGCGCATCGCCATGGGTCTGGCCCAGGCCGGTGCTGACGTGGCCCTTCTCGACCGCCGCACCGATGACGGTCTGGCCCAGACGGCGGATTTCATCGCCAAGGCTGGCCGCAAGTCCATTCAGATCGCTGCGGACGTGACATCGAAGCAGTCACTGACTGAGGCCGTCGCCCGCACGGAAGCCGAACTGGGCGCGCTGTCGCTGGCCGTCAACGCCGCTGGCATCGCCAATGCCAACCCGGCTGAGGAGATGGAAGAAAGCCAGTTCCAGACGATGATGGACATCAACCTGAAGGGCGTGTTCCTCTCCTGCCAGGCGGAAGCGCAATCCATGCTGAAGCATGGGCGCGGCGCCATCGTCAACATCGCCTCCATGTCCGGCGTCATCGTCAATCGCGGGCTGATGCAGTGCCATTACAACGCCTCGAAGGCAGGCGTCATCCATATGTCGAAGTCCATGGCCATGGAATGGGTGGGCCGCGGCATTCGCGTCAACACCATTTCGCCGGGCTATACCGCAACGCCCATGAATACGCGCCCTGAAATGGTGCACCAGACCAAGCTGTTCGAAGAACAGACCCCGATGCAGCGCATGGCAAGCGTGGATGAAATGGTCGGCCCCGCCATCTTCCTGCTCTCGGACGCCGCAAGCTTCGTGACCGGCGTGGATCTGCTGGTCGATGGCGGCTTCTGCTGCTGGTAAGCTTCTTTTCCATTTGGTGAAATTGCCCCCTCCCTGCAATTTCACGAGAGCCCTTCTGCTTCTCCTTTAAAAGCAGAAGGGCTTTTTTTTGCTAACGTTTGCCGTCTGCCCGAGGGTGAGCGCCCAAAGACCTCAGGCCTTCTCCATCGCCTGCGCTTCCCGGGCCAGAATATGTTTCTGGATCTTGCCCGATGCCGTCCTCGGCAGTTTTTCCACCACACGAAATTCCTTCGGCACCTTGTATCGTGCAATCAGGGACTGGCAATGGCGGGTGAGATCGTCCGGATCGGCTGTCTGTCCAGATTTCGGAACGATGAAGGCGAGACCCACCTCGCCCCAGCGGGCATCCGCCACGCCGATGACAGCCACCTCACGCACCGCCGGATGCTGGATCAGGGCCGCCTCGATTTCCACCGGATAGACGTTTTCACCGCCGGAAATGAACATGTCCTTCAGCCGGTCGACGATGGTGATATAGCCATCTTCATCCCGCCGCCCGATATCACCCGTCTTGATCCAGCCATCGGCGGTGAAGGCGCGGCCGCGTTCTTCCGGGCGGTTCCAGTAGCCGGGCGTCACATTCTGCCCATAGACGAGGATCTGACCCGCCGTGCCATCCGGCACATCGCGCTCGTCCTCATCGACAATGCGGATCGAGGTCAGCGGACCCGGCAGACCGGCAGCGCCCGCCTTTTCATAAAGCACGTCCCGGGACAGCGGCATGCCCAGTGTCGTGCCGGTTTCGGTCATGCCATAGCCATCCACCATGCGCACACCCTGCTCCAGCCACCAGCGGATATTGCTGGCCGGGTTGGGCGCGCCGCCGGTAAACAGCGCCTTCAGCTTCGTCCATTTCTGCGGCTGGAAATTCGGAGCATAGCGCAGGGCATCGGCCATTTGCGGCACGCAGAAATAATGCGTCACGCCGAAATCCGCGCTGGCCAGACGGTCATTGGTCGCCTCCGGCTGGAAGCCGGACGAGACGATGAAAGTGCCGCCACGCAACATGGGCGGCCAGATCTGCGTGACGATGCCGATGACATGGAACATCGGGCTGTCGCACAGGAAAACGCAGCCCGTATCCACCTCACCGAGAATGTTGAAATTCACCGCTGTCGCCAGCAGGAATTGCGACGTGAGCAAAGCCCCCTTCGGCACGCCGGAGGTGCCGGAGGTATAGAGAATGATGCATGTATCATGCCCTGAATGCGGGGCACAGCGTGGCGCGGGCTCTGCCGCATGAACATCGGCCATCAAATCGGCCATCGTCTTCTGACGACATCCCGGCGGCAGTGGCGGCACGGCATCATCGGTGTAAAGCAGTGCCGGGCCGCAATCCTTCAAAAGCAGCGCCAGTTCCGACAGCGACAGACGCCAGTTGAGCGGCACGAAAATCGCGCCCAATCGCATGGCGGCCTGCTGCAGGATGATCTGATAGACCGAATTGCGGGCGAGCACGGCCACCCGCTCACCCTTGCCAATGCCTTCCGCCTGCAAGACGCTGACGGCGCGCTGGATATCGGTATCCAGTTCGCGATAGGTCCAGCGGCGGTCGGTTGCCAGATCGATACAGGCAAGGGCTGCCGGGCGAAGCCGCGCATGCAGGCCCACCGGATCGGGTGAAATAACATCCACCATGAACTTTCCTCCTCATGGCGCAACCGGGCAAAATCATCCGGCAAGGCGCAACATGTCCTTCGGACGCCGCAAAACCGGCTGGCCGCAGCGCACTCCAACTCCCAGTCCTGTCAGCCGGGAGAGCTCCCGGCTGAATTTTGAAGCGTCGGTTCCCGTGTGGGGAACACTCCAAGCGCTCAGCGCGCCTGGCGGCTCTTGTCGTAGGCCCCAAGGCCGGGCTTGTAGGATTTCTCGTCGATGAACTGACGGATACCTTCCTTGCGGCCTTCGTTATCGTAGGAATTGGCGGCTTCCTGCGCCCGGACCAGATAATCCTCCGCTTCGTCATAGGTCATGATCCCGACGCGGCGCACGGCGTCCTTGGTGGCCTTCAGCGCAACCGGATTCTTTTCCAGCAGGATCTTGGCAACCTGGGTAACGCGCTCCTTGAGGCTGGCCAGCGGCAGGGCTTCGTTTACCAGCCCCCACTCGGCAGCGGTCTTGCCGTCGATCGGCTCGCCCAGCATGGCGTGATACATGGCCTTGCGGAACGGCAGCAGTTCCACGGCAACCTTGGTGGCGCCGCCACCCGGCAGAATGCCCCAGTTGATTTCGGAGAGTCCGAATTTCGCTTCTTCTGCCGCAAAGGCCAGATCGCAGGCAAAGAGCGGACCGTAACCGCCACCGAAGCACCAGCCATTGACCATGGCGATGGTCGGCTTCTGGTACCAGCGCAGGCGGCGCCACCAGCCATAGCTCTCCCGCTGCGCCTTGCGGGTGCCCTTCAGCCCCTCCGCCTCGGTTTCGCGGAAATATTCCTTGAGGTCCATGCCCGCCGTCCAGGCCGGGCCTTCGCCCGTCAACACCAGAACGCCGACATCCTCGCGGAATTCCAGTTCGTCCAGCACCTCCATCATGGCGCGATTGAGCGTCGGGCTCATGGCATTGCGCTTGTCGGGGCGGTTGAACCGGACCCAGGCAATGCGGTCGATGATTTCATAGGCGACGGTATCGACGTCGTTGGCCATAATGCATTCCTTTCCCTGGCCGCCAGGCGGCCTGTCTATGTGACGGTATAAAAATCAACGATGACATGATCCGGCATGCGGATGGCGCGGGCGATGAACAGGCTGCGCGCCAGCCACCCATGCACCCCATCCTCCACCGTGAAGCGGGGCGTGGTGCGGAAGTAATAGTCATCCGGCCCCACGGCCTCGCCGCGATTGATGCGGTCGGTCACCACAGGAGAAGCCGACCGCACGCCTGTATTTTCAATCGAGATGACCGTGCCATCGTCAGCCTGCAACTGATAAAGCGCCCGCACCTCAGTCAACCCGTCCGGGCGGATCGACTGCCAGTCTCCGCCGCCGGGCAGAACCCGGCCGGAAAGCCTTGGGCCGTCAATGGTTCCTCCCCGGATGGGCACGAAGCGCAGCCGCAGCCCGTTCACCGTGCCCTGCTCCACCGGCTCCAGCAGTTCCACCCGCGCCGAAAACGCGAATTCCAGACCCGGCATGGGGGCGGAAGGCCCGCTGATCGTGGGCTCGACAGGTATTTGCCCCGTCGGCAGGCCTCCCGGTGTGGTCATCTCCAGCCCTCCGATCAGAGCGGGAAGTGACCGGGCTGGGTCTCCATGGTGATCCAGCGCAATTCGGTAAACTCGGCAATGCCCGCCTTGCCGCCGAAGCGGCCATAGCCGGAGGCCTTGGTGCCGCCGAAGGGCATCTGCGCCTCGTCATGCACGGTCGGACCGTTGATGTGGCAGATGCCGGAATGGATGCGGCGGGCAACAGCCAGACCCCGCGCCGTATCGCGGGTGAAGACGGCGGCGGAAAGACCATATTCGGAATCATTGGCCAGCCGCACGGCATCGTCCTCGTCGCTGGCGCGCAGGATCGCGACGACCGGCCCGAAGCTTTCCTCCGAATAGATGTGCATGTCGGAGGTAACCTTATCCACCACCTGCGCCGGCATCAGCACGCCTTCCGCAGCACCGGCGCTGGTGACGACTGCGCCCTTGGCCAGGGCATCGGCAATCAGGCCCTCGACCTTCTCCACCGTCCGGCGGTCCACCACAGCGCCGAGAGGCCCGGCGCCGCTTGCGGGATCGCCCGCCTTCAACGCCTTGGCGCGCTCGGTGAATTTCGCCACGAAGGCATCGGCTACTTCCGGGACCACGATGATCCGCTCGGTCGACATGCAGATCTGGCCCTGATTGAAGAAGGCCCCGAAGATGGCCGCCTTCACGGCCTCATCCACATCGGCATCCTTCAGCACCAAAAGCGGCGCCTTTCCGCCCAGTTCCAGCAGCACCGGCTTCAACTGCCGTGCCGCGCGCTCGGCAATCACCTTGCCGACCCGGGTCGAACCGGTGAAGTTGATCCGGCGGATCGCCGGATGATCGATCAGCGCACCAACGATATCACCGGCATCTTCCGGCGCATTGGTCACGAGGCTGAGAACACCCGCAGGCAGGCCGCCCTCGTCCAGCGCCTCGGCAATCAGCGCATGGGTGCGCGGGCAGATTTCGGAGGCCTTGAACACCACGCCATTGCCGCAGGCGAGCGGCGTTGCCAGCGCCCGCACGCCCAGAATGACCGGCGCATTCCACGGCGCAATGCCCAGAACGACGCCCGCCGGCTCGCGGATCGCCATGGACAGGCAGCCCGGCTTGTCGGAGGGAATGACTTCGCCCGCAACCTGCGTCGTCAGGGCCGCAGCCTCGCGCAGCATGGAGGAGGCCAGCATGACGTTGAAGCCCGCCCAGGCCCGCGTTGCACCGATTTCCGCCGCCATGGCGGCAATGAACTGATCCGCCTTGGCAGCCAGCGCATCGGCGGCCTTCAGCAGCACCGCACGGCGGCCATTCGGCCCCATGGCTGCCCAGGCCGGAAACGCCGCAGCACTGGCTTCGGCGGCAGCCACGGCATCGGCAACACTGGCCGCGGCAGCGGAGCTTGCAACCTCCCCCGTCACCGGATTGAGCCGCTGAAACGTCTTGCCACCCTCTGCGGCGCGCGCCTGACCGCCGATCCGCAATTGCACATCGCTCATGATGAACCTCCCATCCAAGAAGGGGACCGAACCCCTTTTTCAAAACGCTATCTCCCATAGCGATTGACTGCTATCATGCATAGCGGTATTGTGATTTCAAGAGCGGAGATGACGGGAGTAGACAAAAATCAATGCCGTTGAAGCCCAAGAGCACAGAGGACGTGCTGCAGGACAATACCTGTTCAGCGGTCGAGCCCCCGGAAAAACTTGAGGTATTGATCGGCTACCATCTGCGCCGCGCATCCATTCATGATCTCAACGGCGCCGTGGCGGCTTTGAACGATGTGAACACAAGACCGGTCCCGGCCAGTGTGTTGCTGACCATCGTGGAAAATCCGGGCGTGAGTTCGGCGGATATCTGCCGGATGCTGGGCATGCAGCGGGCGAATATCGTCTCGATCCTCAGCGAGCTGGAAGGTCGCGGCCTGTTCGTCCGTGAAACGGACCCGGCGGATCAGCGTATCCAGAAGCTCTATCCCACCCGCCACGGGCAGGAAGAAGCGAAAACCTTCATGGCCCTGCTGCAGGCGCATGAGGACACGATGCTGCAGAGACTGAGCGCTGCGGAGCGGCAGCAACTGCGAATGCTGCTGGCAAAAATCTGGCAGGACGACGGCGTGTAGCAAAAATCCTGACCGGGAATTGCGGGCGGCTGGAGGAAGAGCTGCACATTCCCTGGAAATTTTAATTGTTTTAAGCCCCCGTCGCGGGGGGCCGGATTTTCGAAACCGGGGCAGAGGTAGGGCCCCATTGGGAGGACATCAATGACAACGTCTACGGATCACCGCGCAAGCGGTGGCAAAGGGCTGAAGCTTGCCGTTCTGGCGGCAACGATTGAAGGTTTCGATCTTCAGGCGGCGGGTGTGGCCGCGCCCAAACTCATTCCCGCCTTCGCACTGAACCCCAACCAGGTCGGGCTGTTCTTTTCCTCGGCCACGGTGGGCCTCATCATCGGCGCGCTGCTCGGCGGGCGCGTGGCCGATGCCTTCGGACGGCGCACCGGCCTGGTGCTGTCGCTTCTAACCTTCGGCATCTTCTCCATCGCAACAGCCTTCGTTTCCAGCTTCGAGCAATTGCTGCTGTTCCGGCTGCTGACGGGCGTCGGTCTCGGCGGCGCGCTGCCCAATCTGGTCAACATTGCCGCCGAATCGGTGACGCCCGAGCGGCGGGGCCGGGCCGTGGCGATGATGTATGCCGGTGTGCCTGTCGGCGGCGGTATCGCCAGCATCGTGGCGATGATGGGTTTCCATGGCGGTGACTGGCAGTCCATCTTTGTCGTCGGCGGTATTCTGCCAATGCTGGTGGCGCCGATCGTGCACTGGATGCTGCCGCCCATGCGGGTGGAAAAGACCCAAGCGAAGTCGATCAATGCTGCCTTTTCCAGCATTTTTGCGCCGCAGACGCTGATGACCACCATGGCGCTGTGGATTTCTTTCTTCCTGGCGCTGCTGGTCTTCTATCTGCTGCTGAACTGGCTGCCACAGCTGTTGATCGGTCGTGGCTTCCTGCGCGATCAGGCCTCGCAGATCCAGATTGCCTTCAATGTCGGCGGCGCCATCGGCAGCCTGATCGGCGGCGGCATGCTTGACCGTGCGCGTCCGGCCTTTTCCACCTCCTTCGCCTATGCGGCAGGCGCCATCGCCCTGCTCAGCCTGTCGCTGCTCCCGGCAAACTTCATTCTCATGCTGCTGGCCGGCATGCTGCTCGGCGGCGCTTTCCTGTGCTTCCAGGGCATTCTCTACGGCGTTGCGCCGCAATGCTATGCCTATGAAGTGCGCGGCACCGGTGTCGGCCTTGCCGTGGCCGCAGGCCGCCTCGGCTCCATCGTCGGCCCTCTTCTGGCGGGCTTCCTGGTCTCGCAGGGCAAGACACCGGCGGATGTGATGCTGCTGCTGGTGCCGATCACACTCGTGGCTGGCCTGTTTACCGTGCTGCTGCTGTGGCGGCGCAGCCGTCAGGTCCAGACGGCTTGATACGAATGAATGAAAACGCCGGCCTGATTCAATTCAGGCCGGCGTTTTCATCTTCTATAATTCCTGATCAGTATGGCAGGCCGACATAATTTTCGGCAAGCGCGGTAGATGCGGCGCGCGAGGAGACCAGATAGTCCAGTTCAGCCTCCTGAATGCGCTGTCCGAAATCACCGGTGTCGGGGAAGCGATGCATCATCGTCGTCATCCACCAGGAGAAACGCACGGCTTTCCAGATGCGCGACAGCGCCCGTGCCGAATAGCCATCAAGACCCGCCTCGGATTTGTCACGGTAGAATTCGATCAGCGCCTCGCTGAGATAGTAGACGTCGCTGGCCGCGAGATTGAGGCCCTTCGCTCCCGTGGGGGGCACGATATGGGCCGCATCGCCCGCCAGGAACAGGCGGCCGAAGCGCATGGGCTCCGTGACGAACGAGCGCAGGGGCGCGATGGATTTTTCGAAGGACGGCCCCGTGACCATGGCGCTTGCCACCTCATCCGGCAGGCGGCGGCGGATTTCGTCCCAGAAGCGGTCATCGCTCCAGTCTTCCACCTTGTCGTCCAGCGGGCATTGCACATAATAGCGGCTGCGGGTGTTGGAACGCATGGAGCAGAGCGCAAAGCCGCGCGGATGGTTGGCGTAGATCAGTTCATGATCGACCGGCGGCACCTCCGCCAGAATGCCAAGCCAGCCGAAGGGATAGACACGCTCGAATTCCTTGCGCGCCCCTTCCGGCACGGATTTGCGCGAGACACCGTGGAAACCGTCGCAGCCGGCAATGAAATCGCAATCGATGCGATGGGTCACACCATCTTTTTCATAGGTCACATAGGGATTTGCCCCATCGAAATCATGGGGCTGCACATTGGCCGCTTCGTAAATGGTGGTGAGGCCCGCAGCCTCGCGGGTATCCATCAGGTCATGGGTCACCTCCGTCTGCCCATAGACCATCACCCGGCTGCCGCCGGTCAGGCCGAAGAGATCGATGCGATGCGCCCGCCCGTCGAAGGTCAGCGAAAAGCCGTCATGCGGCAGGCCTTCCCGGTGCAACCGATCTGCGGCCCCCACCTTTTCCAGAAGCTTGACCGTGCCCTCTTCCAGAACCCCGGCCCGCACGCGGCCCAGAATATAATCCTTGCTGACCCGGTCCAGAATGACCGTCTCCACCCCTGCCCCAGCCAGAAGCTGCCCCAAAAGCAGGCCGGAAGGCCCCGAACCGATAATAACGACCTGACTACGCATGGATCCTCCAATTCCTGTCCTGAAAGTGCTGCGAAAGCAGGGCCTCCACCACTTGCTTTCCGTCATCTCAGGCTGCCGTTCCAGAGCCTCTTCCTCAATGGACTTTTCGTGCAAAAAATTGGATTATCCGACCATGGCGAGGACTGGTCATGACAGGAAAATTGGTACCCACCTATGGGCTCTACGGCGAGGAAACCCCGAAACAGCCGCAATTCTGGCTGCATTGCGAGACGCTTTATGCCCGCAGCAGCGTCTACCGCTTTGAAATTGCCCTGCATCAACATGAGCAGTTTTTTCAGATCTTGTACATTTCAGACGGGTCAGGCGATGCGATCCTGGGCGAAGAAAGCCATATTTTGACGCCCCCTTCCGTGCTGATCCTGCCGCCGCAAACCAGCCACGGCTTTCGCTTTTCCCGGGATGTGCAGGGCTTGATCGTCACCGCCCTGCCTGCCGCGCTGCCCTCGGCCCTGCAACCCTTGCTGAAGCAGGTCCTGACCGCACCGCTGCTGGTGCCGCTGACAGGAGGGGCGGACCCGCTTTCCCCGCTGATGGAAGCGATTGCCCGCGAATATGACAGTGTGCGGACCGGTCGCATCCTGCTGGTGGAATCCCTGCTGACCGCCATTGTCGTGCACCTTGCCCGGCGCATCCAGCGCCCCGAAGCCCATGGGGTGGACGGGCACGAGCCACGGCTGGAGAAGCTGCAACAATTGATCGCCGCGCATTTTCGCGCCCATAAGCCTGCGGATTTCTACGCCCGGTCGCTCGGTATTTCCGCCACTCATCTCAACCGCCTGCTGCGCCAGCAGGCCGGGCTGACCTTGCAGCAGATGCTGACCCGCAAGCTGATCGACACCGCGCGGCAGGAGCTGATTTTCAGCCATGCCAGCGTCAGCGCCATTGCTGAAAGCCTCGGCTTTCAGGATGCCGCCTATTTCACCCGTTTCTTCACCCGCGAAGCAGGCGTCACCCCCCGGCAATGGCGGCAACAGGAGCGGGGCAGGCTGGAGCGCTTTCAGGAAAGCCGCGAGAATTTTACGTTCCCTGACGGCAAAACGAACTGATCATGGCAGCAGATCCCGAAGGGCCGCCTGCGCGGCGAGAAGATGCGGCAGATAACGCTCCGCCATCTCGGCAGCAGGGGCGTGGGCGGCGGGAGCGCCGATGTTGATGGCCGCCAGCACATGGCCCCGTCGATCCATCACTGGAACGGCGATGGAACAGAGGCCGAGTTCCAGTTCCTGATCGATGATTGCGTGCCCCTCGGCCCGCACCCTGGCAATCTCGCCCATCAATTCTTGCGGATCGGTCTTGGTGAAGGGTGTGTTCGCCTTGAGCGTCGAGGCGACGAGAACGGCACGGACCTCGGCATCAGACAGAGCTGCCAGCAAAACCCGGCCCATGGAGGCGCTATAGGCCGGCAGGCGCGATCCTGGCATCAAAGTGATCGACATGACCCGCCGTTGCGCGGCCCGCGCGATGTAGACGATTTCCGTTCCATCCAGCACCGAAGCGGAGGCGCTTTGCCCCACCTGCTCCGAGAGCCGGTCGAGATGCGGCTGGATCAGCACCGGCAGCGGGGCCGCTGACAACCAGCCATGGCCGAGCCGCAGGATTTTTGCCGTCAGCGAGAAGAATTTGCCGTCGTAATCGGCATAGCCCAGTTCGGACAGCGTCAGCAGGCAGCGCCGCGCCGTCGCACGGTCCAGCCCGGTCAGCGCGGAAGCCTCCGCGATGGACAGTCTGGGACGTTCGGCACTGAATGCCTCCAGCACGGAAATCCCCTTGGCGAAACCGCCCATCATATCTTTGTCGCTGATTGCCAAGCCCGCCTCCGAAAGTTCGATAATCGAACAAAAATCGTATATCGCACAAATAACTTGCCGTCCAGCGGCAAGAGGCCTAATCCTACTGCCGGAGGCGGCCTAGGGTGTGTGGACATTCGGCTTTGGGCGTGGCGAAAACGGGGATTTTCGAGAACTGGAGCGGAGTGTACTTGAGTACATGAGCCTAGGTAAGCGCAGGAAATTGCCGTTTGCAGCCCGCTCAAGGGCGAATGTCCACACACCCTAGAACGGCCAAAAGCATCGTCCGGAGAGAAGTGTCATCACGGTTTTCCGTCCGGAAATGCGTGAAAACAAAAGCTTGGAGCATGTCCGTGAACTCTGGTTCACCGGATGCAAGTCCAAGACAAGACGGGAGGTCCCGAGATGGACAAGACAATTGCGAGCGCGGCAGACGCCGTCTCGGAAATCGGTGACGGCGCCACCGTGATGATCGGTGGTTTCGGCGGCTCCGGCGCGCCGATCGAGCTCATTCACGCGCTGATCGACAAAGGCCCGAAAAACCTGACGGTGATCAACAACAATGCCGGCAATGGCCGTATTGGCATTGCCGCGATGATCGATGCCGGGCTGGTGAAGAAGATGATCTGCTCCTTCCCGCGCTCGTCTGATCCGCGCGCCTTTACCGACCGCTACCTGGCGGGTCAGATCGAGCTGGAACTGGTGCCGCAGGGCACGCTGGCCGAGCGCATCCGCGCCGGTGGCGCGGGCATTCCGGCCTTTTACACGCCCACCGGCTTTGGCACGGAGCTGGCGGAAGGCAAGGTGATTGCCGAATTCGATGGCCGCTCCTACGTGCAGGAGCGCTGGTTGAAGGCGGATTTCGCCATCGTCAAGGCGCATCTGGCCGACCGTCACGGCAACCTCACCTACCGCAAGGCGGGCCGCAACTTCAATCCGCTGATGTGCATGGCCGCAAGCCGCACCATCGTGCAGGCCTCCGAGATCGTCGAGCCCGGCGAGATCGATCCCGAACTGGTGGTGACCCCCGGCATTTTCGTGGACCGGGTGGTGAAGATCGCCAATCCGCAGCAGGAAGAAGAGCTCATTCGGGCCGGGGTGGTGTACGTATGACCGTCGATACTCGCGAAGACATCAAGCTTTCCAACGCCCAGATCGCCTGGCGCGCCGCACAGGACATTGCCGACGGCGCTTACGTCAATCTCGGCATCGGCTTTCCGGAAATGGTGGCGCGCTACCAGCCGCCGGGCCGTGAAGCGATCTTCCATACGGAAAACGGCATTCTGAACTTCGGCGAGGCACCGCCCGCCGGTGAGGAAGACTGGGACCTGATCAATGCCGGCAAGAAGGCCGTGACGCTGAAGCCCGGCGCCTCCTTCTTCCACCATGCCGACAGCTTCGCCATGGTGCGCGGCGGCCATCTGGATGTCGCCATTCTCGGCGCCTATCAGGTGGCGGAAACCGGCGATCTCGCCAATTGGCGCGTCGGCTCCAAGGGTGTCCCCGCCGTCGGCGGCGCCATGGACCTCGTGCATGGCGCAAAGCAGGTCTGCGTGATCACCGAACACGTCACCAAGACCGGCGAGCCGAAGCTGGTGGAACGCTGCACGTTCCCGCTGACCGGCGTGGGCTGCATCACCCGTGTTTATACCAGCCATGCCGTGGTGGACATCGTCAAGGGCCGCTTTGTGCTGCGGGAAAAGCTTGCCGCCATGACGCTCGAGGAATTGCAGGCCATGACCGGTGCGAAACTGCATGTCGAAGGCCCGGTGGCCGATCTCGTCGTTCCGGCACTGTGAGGATGTCCCATGACTGAAGCCTTTATCTGCGATTATATCCGCACGCCCATCGGCCGCTTCGGCGGTGCGCTGTCCTCGGTTCGCGCCGATGACCTTGGCGCCATTCCGCTCAAGGCGCTGATGGGCAAGCATGCCGGCCTCGACTGGCAGGCGGTGGATGATGTCATCTATGGCTGCGCCAACCAGGCCGGGGAAGACAACCGCAACGTTGCCCGCATGTCACTGCTGCTGGCGGGCCTGCCGGAAAGCGTTACCGGCACCACCATCAACCGGCTCTGCGGCTCCGGCATGGATGCGCTGATCACGGCGGCCCGCGCCATCAAGTCCGGCGAAGCCGAGCTGATGATTGCCGGTGGCGTGGAAAGCATGAGCCGCGCGCCCTTCGTAATGCCAAAGGCCGAAAGCGCCTTCTCGCGTGCGGCGGAAATTCACGACACCACCATAGGCTGGCGCTTCATCAACCCGTTGATGAAGAAGCAATATGGCGTGGATTCCATGCCGGAAACCGGCGAAAACGTTGCCGCCGATTTCAACATTTCCCGTGAGGACCAGGACGCCTTTGCCGTGCGCAGCCAAAACAAGGCGGCAGAGGCCCAGGCCAATGGCCGTCTGGCGAAGGAAATCACGCCCGTCACCATTCCCCAGCGCAAGGGCGATCCGGTCATCGTGGAGAAGGACGAGCATCCCCGCGCCACCACCATCGAGACTTTGGCCAAGCTTGCCACGCCCTTCAAAAAGGAAGGCGGCACCGTGACAGCAGGCAATGCCTCGGGCGTCAATGACGGCGCAGCCGCGCTGATCATCGCCTCCGAAGCGGCGGCCAGAAAGCATGGCCTCACCCCGATTGCCCGCATTCTTGGCGGCGCAACGGCGGGCGTGCCGCCGCGCATCATGGGCATTGGCCCGGCACCAGCCAGCCAGAAGTTGCTGGACCGGCTCGGCCTCACCCAGAGCCAGCTCGACGTGATCGAGTTGAACGAGGCCTTTGCCTCGCAGGGGCTTGCCACGCTGCGCCAACTCGGCATTGCCGATGACGATCCGCGCGTCAACCGCAATGGCGGCGCCATTGCCCTTGGCCATCCGCTGGGCATGTCCGGTGCACGCATTTCCGGCACGGCGGCACTGGAACTGCAACTGTCCGGCGGCCGCTATGCGCTGGCCACCATGTGCATCGGCGTCGGTCAGGGCATTGCAGTTGCGCTTGAACGGGTGTGACGGCTTCTCAACTTTAGACTATTTATGGCTGCCTGTTCCCTTCGGAACAGGCAGTTTTTTATTCCCGAAATCCAATAGGAATTCCTGGACCTCTACCTGGAAGAGCAGTTTCCGCCGTAATTTCATGAATTATTAGTTATGCCGAAATTGATTTACGGCAAATCATGGCACAGGGCTATCCAATATCGGATTTGCGACACATATCCTTCAATGACAGCGGATGTCACTCCGTCAGGCGTGACGCAAAGAGAGTAGAACGGGTTGCGGCAAGGCGTTTTGCCCCCCAATCAGCTCCTCTTTTGCGACATACCATCACAACGGCAGCGGGTCATTGCAATGGCTTCTGCCGCGCATGACATCCAGACACACAGTCTCTTGAAGCGGCACGATATAAGGATAAAAATCATGGGCGGACACAACGAGGTCGCAAGACTGGCATCCTTGAAAAATCTAAGGCTGCTCGACACACTTCCCAGCGAGAGCTTCGACCGCATCACCCGGCTGGTCGCACATTTCTTCGATCTGCCCATCGCCGCCGTTTCGCTGACCGATATAGACCGGCAGTGGTTCAAGTCGAGTGTCGGCGTCGAGCATAATCAGATCCCGCGTGAGAAGGCACCCTGCGCCCAGGTGGCGGAAAGCTGCAAGCCTTTAGTGATCCACGATTTCCAGGAGGATGAGTTCTACCGCGACAGCACGCTCGGCAATGCCGGCATTCGCTTTTACGCCGGTACGCCCCTGATAACCCCGGATGGACACGGGCTGGGCGCGTTGTGCGTTCTCGGCACCGAACCCCGCAGCATCACGGAAAGCGAACTGAAGACGCTGACCGATCTGGCAGCCATGGTGATGGACCAGATCGAGCTTCAACACGCGGTTGGCCGCATCGAAGCGTCCAGCGGCCTGCCGAACCGTTTCCAGTTGATCAACGATCTCTCCGACCTGCATCTGCAATCCGATGGCACACCCCGCCTGATGGGCCTGCTTGATCTGGCGCATACCGCCCAGTTTGATCGCCTCTCCCGCGCGCTGACGCCGGGCCACCTGGACGGCATTATCCAGAGCGTGGTGCGCATTCTGAACGAGCATGTCGGCGCAGCCACGACCCCCTATCACATCGGGCCCACTCAATTCGCCTTCTTCGCTCCGAATGAGGGGGCCGTCGAGGAATACAGCGCGGAAATTTCCCGCATTCTCCGCGAAATCGAACGCAGCCGCGAATTCCCGATGACCATTACGCCCTCGGTCGGAATCCTGAACTTCAACCCGGCGGAGATGGAGCCGGAAGACGTGTTTCGCTCTCTCCAGAGCGCCGTTCAGGATGCCCGCGACAGCCATACCGGGATCGCGCTGTTTTCCACCCTGACGGATCAGCGCCATCGCCGCAATTTCACGCTGCTGCAGGATTTTCCCCGCGCGCTCGAGGCCGACGACCAGCTCTATCTCGTCTTCCAGCCGCGCATGGATGTCACCTCCGGCGAGGTCAGGGCGGCAGAAGCCCTGCTGCGCTGGAAACATCCGACGCTGGGCAATATCTCGCCCGCCGAATTCATTCCTTTGGTGGAGGCCTCGACCTTTGCCCGCGAGTTGACGGATTGGGTGATCGATCAGTCGCTGAAGGTCATGGGCCAGTGGCGACGGCAGGGCCATGCTTTGCAGCTTTCCATCAACCTGTCCGCCGCCAATCTCGAAGAACCGGATTTTCTGGAACGCTTTCTGGCCGCCCTTGATCGCCATCATGCCAAGCCGGGCGATATCGAGCTTGAACTGACGGAAAGCGCGATGATGAAGGAAGCCGATCGCGCACTCGATCTTCTGGAGCGCCTTTCGGAGGCCGGCGCGAAGTTGGCGATCGACGATTTCGGCACCGGCTATAGCAGCCTGTCCTACATGCAGAAACTGCCCGCCGATGTGGTCAAGATCGACCGGTCCTTCATTGCCGATCTGGTGAACGGCAACCGCGAACGGGTTCTGGTCCGCTCCATGATCGACCTGTCCCACAGCCTTGGCTACCGTGTGGTGGCGGAAGGCGTGGAAACGCTGGAAATGAGCGACATGCTCGAAGCCATGGGCTGTGATGAGATCCAGGGCTTCTGGCTCTCACGCCCCCTGTCTGGCGACATGCTGATCGACTGGATCAGGTTCAAGGCATCGAGCCTGCGGCAGATGCGCGCCTAAAATGTTGTACTGAGAAAAGCGAGAACCGGTTTTCTATCCGGACGGGCGGCGGAAACGCCGCCCCTTGTTATCGACCAGGAATTGTCGAGGCCTGGGCGGCATTGCGGATCGCCTGCATCAACAGCGTCAGCGGCAGGGACGGCAGCACGTCGGCCCGCATGGTCAGCCCCACCGGGCCGCTTGTGCCGGACATGTCAAGCGGCAAGGTCGCCAACGCACCTTCCTGGATGTCACCGGCCACCACGCCCTCGGAAATTACCCAGACGGCGTCCGTTCCCCGAACAAACGCGCGGCCGAAACTGTCGGACACCGTTTCGATCTGCACCGGCAGGGACGCCACGCCATTGGCGATCAGATATTGCTCCACCACAGGACGAATGATCGACGTGCGGGTCGGCATCAGCACCGGGAAATGCGCCAGATGCTCGAAAATTGGCCCCGGACGCCCGAGGATCGGATGTCCTGCCCTGACGGCAAACACCACCCGCTCGGAATAAAGGTGCTCGAAGGAGAAGCCCACCATCTTTTCCGGCGCCGCCAGGCGCCCAACGACGAGATCGAGATCGCCGAGCCTGAGCTGCTCCAGCAAGACGGCATTGTCGCCGGTAACGATCTTGATCAGGCTGCCGGTCTCCTCCCTCAGAAACGTCTGCATGGCGGATGGCATGATCCGCGCCGACACGGTCGGCAAGGCGCCGATACGCAGAGGCGGCGCGGCATTGGCCACCTCCCGCGAAACCGAATCCACCGCCTGCCGGAGCGCCGTCACCGTTGCCCCGGCATGGCGCAAAAAAACCTCGCCATAGCGGGTCAGCCGGATACCGCGGCCATCGCGCTCGAAGAGATCGATGCCGAGCACCTCTTCCAGTTCGCGCACCGTCTTGGTCACCGCCGGCTGGCTGACATGCAGGTTTTCCGCCGCGCGGATCACGCTCTTCTGCCGGGCGACCTCCAGAAAGGTATGGAGATGACGAAACTTGATGCGCGGATCAATGGGCAATTCATAATCCTGTAGTTATCAAAAAGGCCATAAAAGTAATTTTACTTAACTTTCTGTCTGGTGCAAGATCGCTTTCAACAGGAGGACATCATGGATTTCGCGAGGATCAACGGCGTGACGCTGCACTATCGCAGTGTTGGAAACGACAGCCACCGTCCGCTCATCGTCTTCATCAATTCGCTGGGCACGGATTTCCGCATCTGGGATCCGGTCATTGCGGAACTGGGCGAGGACTATGCCTATCTTCTCCATGACAAGCGCGGCCATGGACTTTCGGATCTGGGAGAGGCGCCCTATTCCATCGACGACCATGTTGACGACCTGATCGGCCTTCTGGAAAAGGTCGCAACGCGGCCCGTCATCCTCTGGGGTCTTTCCGTGGGCGGATTGATCGCCCAGGGCCTCTATGCCAAGCGCCCCGATCTGGTGCGGGCCATCGTGCTCAGCAACACCGCCCACCGCATCGGCACAGCGGAGATGTGGAACACCCGCATCGCCAAGATCGAGGCGGACGGGCTCGCTTCGCTTCTGGAGCCGATCATGGAGCGCTGGTTCACGCCCGCCTTCCGGAGAGTGGACAACCCTGTCTATGCCGGCTGCTGCACGATGTTGCTGCGGCAATCGGCAGCCGGTTACAACGGCACCTGCGCGGCCATTCGTGACGCGGATTTCACAGAGGCCGCCCGGCGCATTGCCGTACCCGTTCTCTGCGTGGCAGGCGATGGCGACGGGTCAACGCCGGTGGAACTGGTGAAGAGCACAGCCGATCTCATCCCGGGGAGCCAGTTCGCCGTGATCGAGGCCTGCGCCCATATTCCCTGTATCGAACAGCCCGCCGCCTATGCCGCCCGGGTGCGAACCTTCCTCAAAACCCTGCCGGAGACCTGACATGGCCGACACGCCAGCATCCGACACCTTCACCACGGGCATGAAAACCCGCCGCTCCGTTCTGGGCAATGCGCATGTGGACCGCGCCGAGTCCAACAAGACACCGTTCGACGAGCCCTTCCAGACGCTGATCACCGAAGCGGCCTGGGGCCGGGTATGGACCGGCACGCACTGGACAAAGCGTGAGCGCAGCATGGTCACCATCGCTTTGCTGGCAGCCCTTGGCCATTATGACGAAGTGGCCATGCATATCCGCGCCACCGCCAATACCGGCGCCACCGCCGAGGATATCCGCGAGGCCCTCATGCATGTGGCCATTTATGCCGGTGTGCCGGCGGCCAACCACGCCTTCAAGATCGCCAAGGCTACCCTTGCCGAGATGGAAACCGCAAAACCCTGATTCACTGACACCGCGCCGGGACCGGGCTTCCCGTTCAGGAAGGCACCGGAGGCTTTACGGAGGAGAGCCATGACCAACAGACCACCCGAGACCGGGCCTTTCTTTGCCCGCGATCGCGATATGCACCCCCTGCCCTATGCGCCCTGGTACAAGACCTCGGTGCTGCGCGCCCCGCAGCGGGCGCTGATTTCGCTGGAGGGCACGAAAAGCGAAATCACCGGTCCCGTCTTCGGCCATAACATGCTGAACGAGCTGGATAACGACCTCATCGTCAACTATGCCCGCCCGGGTGAAATGGCCATCGGGCCACGCATCCTGGTGCATGGCCGGGTTCTGGATGAACGCGGCGTCGGTGTCGGCGGCGCCCTGGTGGAATTCTGGCAGGCCAATGCCGGTGGGCGTTATCGCCACAAAAAGGAAACCTATCTGGCGGCCATCGATCCGAATTTCGGTGGCTTTGGCCGTACGATCACCGATGAGAACGGCTATTACTGGTTCAAGACCATTCAGCCCGGCCCCTATCCCTGGCCGAACGGGGTGAATGACTGGCGGCCCGCCCATATTCACTTCTCGATCTTCGGCCACGGCTTTGCCCAGCGCCTGATCACCCAGATGTATTTCGAAGGCGATCCGCTGATCTGGAAATGTCCGATCGTCAAGACCATTCCCGATGAAGAGGCGATCAAGCGGCTGGTCGCACCGCTGGATCTCAGCGCCACCATTCCGATGGACATGCGCGCCTTCAAGTTCGACATCGTGCTGCGTGGACGCCGTTCGACATTGTTTGAAAACCGCAAGGAGGGCAACTGATATGGTTCAGCCTCTGGGATATCTGAAGGAAAGCCCCTCGCAGACCGCCGGACCTTACGTGCATATCGGCCTGACGCCGAATTTCTGCGGCATCGAAGGCGTGTTCGAAAAGGATCTCGGCGCAGGTCCGCTCTATAACGAGAAGACGAAGGGCGAGCGCATCACCGTGCGCGGCTTCGTCATCGATGGCGGCGGCAATACGCTGAAGGATGCGCTGGTGGAAATCTGGCAGGCCGATGCCGACGGGCTTTATAACAGCCCCTCGGAAACCCGCGGCAGCGCCGATCCGAATTTTCTCGGCTGGGGCCGCTGCCCCGGTGACATGGCGACCGGCGAATTCGTGTTCGAGACCATCAAGCCCGGCCCCGTGCCCTTTGCGGGCGGCAAGCTGATGGCGCCGCATATCACCTTCTGGGTGGTGGCGCGCGGCATCAATATCGGCCTGCAAACGCGCATGTATTTCCCGGAGGAAGAGGCCGCCAACGCTGCCGATCCGGTGCTGGCGCGCATCGAGCACAAGAACCGCATTCCCACCCTGATTGCGAAGAAGGAAGGCAGCACCTATACCTTCGACATTCGCCTCCAGGGGGAGGGTGAAACGGTGTTTTTCGATATCTGATGGATCCCATGCATTTTCTGGCCTTCGATCACGCCTTCCTCTCCGGCCTTCTGGGCGATGAGGATATTGCCGCCCTCTTCACCGCCGAGGCCGATATTGCGGCCATGCTCGCCTTCGAACGGGCGCTGGCACAAGCGGAAGCGGCCCATGGGGTGATTACGCCCGAGGATGCGGACGCCATTCTGGCGGGGCTGGCACAGGCCAGCCCCGACCTCGATGCCCTGAAACAGGGCACAGCTCAGGACGGGGTTGTGATCCCGGCCTTCGTCAAGCAGTTGCGTCAGGCCGTGGGCGGCAAGGCGGCGGAAAAGGTGCATTTCGGCGCAACCAGCCAGGATGTGATCGACACCAGCCTGATGCTGCGGCTCAAGCAATTGGTCACGCTTGTCGATCAACGGCTTGATACGATTTCCGAGAGGTTACAGGCGCTTTCCGACCGGCAGGGAGGCAAGCGGCTAATGGGCCATACCCGCATGCAGGCGGCCATTCCCATTACCGTGGCGGCCCGTATCGCCTCCTGGCGGCAACCGCTTGATCTTTACCGTCTTGAAGCCGCCGATCTTCTGGCCCACGGGTTTGCGCTGCAATTCGGAGGTGCCGCAGGCACGCTGGAAAAGCTGGGCGACAAGGCCGGGGCCGTTCGCGCCGATCTCGCCAGACGCCTCGAACTCGAAGATGTGCCGCAATGGCAGAGCCAGCGCAGCCGCCTCGTCAAGATCGGCGATCTTTTGGCTCGTATCAGCGGCAGCCTTGGCAAAATGGGTCAGGACGTGGCGCTGCTGGCCGAGATGGGCGGTGAGATCAAGCTCTCCGGCGGCGGCGGTTCCTCGGCCATGCCGCACAAGCAGAACCCGGTTGCGGCAGAAGTGCTGGTCTCGCTCGCCCGCTTCAACGCCCTTCAGATTGGCGGGCTTTATCAATCCCTCGTGCATGAGCAGGAACGCTCGGGCGCAGCCTGGACGCTGGAATGGCTGCTGCTGCCGCAAATGGCCGTGGCCACGGGCGCAGCACTGCGATTGGCAGCGGAGCTTGTGACCTCTATCCAGAGCCTTGGGCAAGAAAGCTAGAGCGCATTGTCCCGAGAAAAGTGGGAACCGGTTTTCCGCCCGGAAATGCGTAAAAACAATTTAGATTTTCCCTTTCCAGGGCACCAGTTTACGCTCCAGCCAGCGCATGCCCCATTCCATCAGCGCGGCAAAACCGCCGATGACGAAGATGCCCATAACGACCACGTCCGTGCGCAGGAAATTCGAGGCATTGAGCACCATCTGACCGATGCCGGTGGAGGCGGCCACCATTTCGGCGGCCACCAGCGTGGTCCAGCCAACCCCCATGCCGATCCGCAGGCCGACGAGAATATCCGGGAGCGCCGCAGGCAAAATGACCCGGTGCAGCAATTGCGAAGGGGTCGCGCCCAAGGCCCGAGCCGCATTGATCTGGTCCTGGCTTGCCGACCGCACCCCGGCCCGCGCCGAAAGCACCACCGGCGCAAGACAGGCGAGGAAGATCAGCAGGATTTTCGCCGTCTCGCCAATGCCGAACCAGATGACCACCAGCGGCAGATAGGAAAGAGGCGGCAGCGGGCGGTAGAATTCCAGCACCGGATCGCACACCGCCCTGATGGCCCGATGAAGACCCATGGCAAGGCCGAGCGGGACGCCAATCAACCCGGCCAGAAGAAAAGCCAGCACGACGCGGAACAGGCTCATGGCGACATGATCGGCAAGCGGCGCACCGTCGAGCCGACCGGCCACGGCATCGGCAAAGGCCGCAAATACCGCTTGCGGCGATGGCAGGAACAGCGGACTGACCAGCGCCAGCGACGAGGCAACTATCCAGATGAGCAGAAGCACCGCCACCGTTGCCAGCCCCAGCCAGCCATAACCCGGACGAAAGCGCCGCAAGACTGGTGCTTCTGCCTTGTTGCGATCTGCGGCAGTGAGGACGAGATCGATCTTGCTCATGCCACCCTCCGTCCAGAAACACCGCGTTTTCCGTGGATCTCCGCCAGCACCTCTTCCCGCACGGCGATGAAATCGGGCGAGGACTTGATGACGCGGCTGTCACGGCTTTCCCGATAGCGACGGCTGAAATCCAGCGAAAGACTGCGGGAAATCCGACCCGGACGCGGCGAGAGGATCAACAGCCGCGTGGCGAGAAATACCGCCTCCTCGACATCATGGGTGATGAAAAACACCGTCTTTTCCGTCTCGGCCCAGAGATCGAGAATGAGTTCCTGCATCTGCTCGCGGGTAAAGGCATCCAGCGCGCCGAAGGGCTCATCCATCAACAGCATGCGCGGATCGGCAGCCAGCGCCCGGGCAATGCCCACGCGCTGCTGCATGCCGCCCGACAGTTCATAGATCTTCTTTTCGCCCAATCCGGCGAGGCCGACCTTTTCCAGCAGGCTTTCAGCCCGCCGCAGACGCTCCGCCTTCGCCATGCCCCTTAGCGTCAGGCCAAAGGCGACATTCTCGGCCACGTTCAGCCAGGGCATCAGGGCATGGCGCTGAAATACCACGCCCCGGTCCGCGCCGGGCGCGGTGATGGGACTACCCTCCAGCCTGATTTCACCCTCGCTGATCGGCAGAAATCCGGCGATGGCGGAAAGCAGGCTGGTCTTGCCGCAACCGGATTCTCCGAGCGCCACCACGACTTCGCCCCTGCCAATCTCCAGATCCACATGCGACAGGGCCAGCACGGAGGCTGCCCCTTCACCGTAGCGCAGACTGACATTTTTCAGTGACAGCATGGAGGGATGATCCGATATCTTTTTGTTTTTACGTATTTCCGGACGGAAAACCGGCTTCCACTTTTCCTGGAAATACTTTTTCTCTTTACGTATTTCCGGACGGAAAATCGGCTTCCACTTTTCCTGGAAATACTTTTAATTGCTCAGGGCGGCCTTGACGTAATCCGCCGTGACGAAGCGGCTGTAATCCGGCGCCAGCGCCTGAACCCGGCCCTGATCCTTCAGAAATTCCGCCGTGGATTTCAGCGCCCCGGCAGCACCGCCGCCCAGCCAATCCTTCGAGGCCTGCTGGTTGAGATCGAGGAAGCGATAGGCGGCGATGCCAGCCGGCACATCCTCGGGCTTGGCGCCGGTCCACTTGGCCACCGCCTTCACCTCGGCAGAGTCGGGCGTCCATTTTGCGGCATTGCGGCGGTAATCGGCATCGGCTTCGGAGAGAAGCTTGACGAAGGTCACCAGAAAATCGCGGTTCTCTGCGGCAAAGCTATCCGTCACGACGATACCGTCAAAGGTCGCTTTGCCCTTGGCAGCGAAATCACCGGCACTGGCAATGACCTTGCCCGTCTTCTTGGCGATATCCAGCGTCGGCGCCCAGACAAATGTCGCGTCGATATCTCCCCGCTCCCAGGCAGCGGCAATTTCCTGCGGGCGCAGGTTGACGAGCTTCACATCCTGCGGCGAAAGCCCGGCTTCCTTCAGCGCGAACATCAGCTGGTAATGCGAGGTGGAGACGAAGGGTGTTGCCACCGTCTTGCCCTTCAGGTCGGCGATGCTGTTGATACCGCTGCCATTGCGGGCAACGAGCTGTTCGGCATTGGCAATATCGTCCAGAATCCAGAAGAGTTTGATCGGCAGGCCCTGCGATGCAGCGGCAGCAATGGGCGAAGACCCGGCCTCGCCCACATCGACGCCGCCAGACGCCAGCGCCCGGATCACATCGCCGCCGCCGCCGAATTTCACCCACTTGATCTCAGTATGCGTTTCCTGCTCCAGCTTGCCGCTTTCCATCAGCACCCGAATGGGGGTCATCATATCCTGATAGGCGAAAGTGACCGTCTTTTCCGCCGCGAATGCCTGATTTGCACCGCCAAGAATTGCTGCTACCGCCGCCAGCGAGGCAATAGTGGTTAAAAAGCCGCGCATATACTTCATCCTCAAATCCGTTTGACCACCGCCCGTCGGCCAGCCCCACACCAAGCATGAACAGACGCTGCCGGGATAACAAGCAAGCCTGTTCCGGGCCTGACGCCGAATACGGAACAAAATCACTCGAAAAACTCGGAAATAGAAAATGCAGATGAGGTGAAAAGGCGGATTGACTCCGAAATATTATGGCATACCATAATATCAATAATGAAAATGGAAGGGGTCCATCATGAGCCTGCACATCCGCAAAACGCTGCTGCAGATCGAAACCACGCTGATTGAGGGCGGCAAGCAGGCGCCCCGTCCGCTGAAGCTGTTTTCGGCCTTCGCCGTTATCAAGAACCCCTGGGCCGGTCGCGGTTTCGTGGAAGACCTGAAGCCGGAAATTCACGCCCACGCCCCCGTTCTCGGCGAATTGCTGACCGGCATAATCCTTGATGCCGTCGGCTCCGGCGAGGCGGTGGAGGGCTATGGCAAGACGGCGGTCGTGGGCCTTGATGGTGAAATCGAGCACGCCTCGGCCCTTATCCACACGCTGCGCTTCGGCAATCACTATCGCACGGCTGTGGGCGCCAAATCCTATCTTGCCTTCTGCAATACGCGCGGCCCGGCGAATGCGCCCATTATGATCCCGCTGATGGACAAGAATGACGAGGGTCGCCGGTCGCATTACCTCACCATCCAGACCTCGATTCCCGATGCGCCCGCCGCCGATGAAATCGTCATCGGTCTCGGCGCCTCCGTCGGTGGGCGGCCGCATCACCGCATCGGCGACCGCTACCAGGATCTGAAGGATCTCGGCCAGGACGTTCAAAACCCGGCTGGCGTCTGAGGCGGGACAATGGAGATGGCAGACCTTGATGTTTCCGCCGCTCCAGCCGCTCAACTTCACGAGTATCAGCGGCTGAACACCGCCTCCGGCACCGCTTATGTCGAGCGGGGCAGCGGCGAAGTTTTGATTTTGATCCACGGCGTCGGCATGCGGCTCGACGCCTGGAGACCGCAGATCGAGGCGCTCTCCTCCTCGCATCGGGTGATTGCCGTGGATATGCCGGGCCATGGCCAAAGCAGCCCATTGCCCAAGGGCAGCCTGCTGCCGGATTTCGTGGCCTGGCTGGCAGGCTTTCTCGATGACATGCAGCTGGAGCGCGTCAATCTGGCCGGCCATTCCATGGGTGCGCTGATTGCCGGCGGTGCAGCCGCAACCTTTCCGCAAAGGCTGCGCCGCGTGGCGCTGCTGAACGGCGTCTATCGCCGCGACGAGGCGGCCAAGGCTGCCGTTCTCGCCCGTGCCCGGTCCATCGCCACTGAGGGCATTGATGTGGAAGGCCCGGTCAGCCGCTGGTTCGGCACGGATGAAGGGGGTGAAATCGCCCGCCGCCTCACCCGCGACTGGCTGACCCGCATGGACAAGGACGCCTACGAAACGGCCTATGCCGCCTTTGCCGAAGGGGACAGCACCTATGCGGATGCCTGGCCCGCCTGCCCCTGTCCCGCGCTGTTCCTGACGGGCGCGGATGATCCGAACTCCACCGCCGCCATGGCCGAGACCATGGCATCTCTTGCCCCCCACGGCCTTGCACGGGTGATTGCCGCGCATCGCCACATGGTCAATCTCACCGCCCCGGAAGAGGTGAACCGCCTGCTTCTGGAATGGCTGAACCTGCCGGAGACTGAAGCATGACGGCTGCCATCGACCCCCGCGCCCTGCGCGATGCCTTCGGCGCCTTTGCAACAGGCGTAACCGTGGTTACGGCCACCGGCCCGGATGGCAAGCCGATCGGCTTCACCGCCAATTCCTTCACCTCCGTCTCGCTCGATCCGCCGCTTCTTCTGATCTGCCTTGCCAAAACCTCGCGCAATTTCGCGGTGATGACCGAGGCGAAAGGCTTTGCCGTCAACATTCTGGCGGATGACCAGCGGGAAATATCCAACACCTTCGCCCGCCCGGTGGAAGACCGTTTCGCCTCCGTCGACTGGCGGCCCGGCGAACAGGGCGGCGCTCTTCTGGACAATGTCGCGGCCTGGTTTGATTGCGCCATGGAACAGGTGATCGAGGCGGGCGATCACGTCATCCTTCTCGGGCGCGTTCATGCCTTCGGCAATAGCGGCAGAAACGGCCTTGGCTATGCGCGGGGCGGCTATTTCGTTCCCGCGCTGGAAGCCAGGGCCGTTTCCACCGCCGCGGAAGGCGAACTCTCCTTGAGCGCCCTGGTGGAGCGCGGCGACGATGTGCTTTTGGTGGAAGCCCAGGGCAAATGGGCGCTGCCCGGCTGCACGCCTGAAGGCGGCGAACCGCTGGAGGCGCTGAAGCAGGCCATCGAGACCGAAACCGGACTTTCCGTGACGCTCGGCTTTCTCTATTCCGTCTATGAAACTGCGGACGGCAAGCACCAGCATCTTGTTTACCGCGCCTTTGCCGAGGGTGACACACCGAAAAAGGGCCGCTTCGTCAAGATCGAGACGCTCCCGGCCCTGGACAACATCGATGGCGCGCCGACGCGCGACATTCTCACCCGTTTTGCCAATGAACATCCGCTCGGCAATTTCTCGCTCTATGTGGGCGGAGAAAAGGCCGGCCGCGTCCACCCGATTGCCAGGAAGGCATGAGCCATGAAGTTCTCCCTTTTCGTTCACATGGAAAGGCTGGATGCCAGCCAGACACACCAAAGCCTCTATGAGGAATTCATCCAGCTCTGCGAGATTGCCGACCGGGGCGGCATGCATGCCATCTGGACCGGCGAGCATCACGGCATGGATTTCACCATTGCCCCCAATCCCTTCGTGTCCATTGCCGATCTTGCCAATCGCACGAAGACTGTGCGGCTCGGCACCGGCACGGTGATCGCGCCCTTCTGGCACCCGATCAAGCTGGCCGGTGAAGCGGCCATGACCGATATCATCACCGGCGGGCGGCTGGATCTCGGCATTGCACGCGGCGCCTATTCCTTCGAATATGAACGCATTCTGCCCGGTCTCGACGCCTGGGGGGCAGGCCAGCGCATGCGCGAGCTGATCCCCGCCGTCAAGGGCATCTGGGCGGGCGACTATGCGCATCAGGGGGAATTCTGGTCCTTCCCCTCCACCACTTCGGCACCGAAGCCGCTTCAATCTCCCGTGCCGATCTGGGTTGCGGCGCGTGATCCCAATTCCCATGAATTCGCCGTGGCCAATGGCTGCAATGTACAGGTGACGCCGCTCTGGAATGGCGATAGCGAAATCGAAGCCCTGATGGGCCGCTTCAACGCCGCCTGCGAAAAGGCCCCCAATGTGGCGCGTCCGAAAATCATGCTGCTGCAGCACGCCTATGTCGGTTCGGACGCGGAGGATGTGGCGCAAGCGGCCCACGAACTCAGCGTCTACTACAATTACTTCTTCGCCTGGTTCAAGAATGAGCGTCCTATTCAGCAGGGACTGATCGAGCGGCTGAGCGAGGAAGACATCGCCGCCAATGCCAACCTCTCAGCCGAGGTCATGCAGACCAATCTGCCCGTGGGCACCGCCGACACCGTCATCCAGCGGCTTAAACGTTTCGAAGCGCTGGGCTATGACGAATATTCCTTCTGGGTGGATAGCGGCATGAGTTTCGAGCGCAAGAAAGCGTCTCTGGAACGCTTCATCCGCGATGTCATGCCAGCCTTTGCGGAGTGAGGTCATGCGCTCTTTCCAGCTCTATATCGACGGCGTTTTCCAGGACGGGTCCGCCCGCTTCGAAAGCCTCGATCCGGCCACCGGCAAGCCCTGGGCGCTGATGCCGGAAGCCCGGGAAGACGAGGTGGACCGCGCCGTCAATGCCGCGGAACGCGCCCTTCATGACGGCCCCTGGGCGAAGATGACCGCCACGCAACGTGGGCAGCTGCTCTCCAAACTGGCGGATCTGGTGGCAGCCAAGGCCGCCGAACTGGCAGAACTTGAAACCCGCGACACCGGCAAGATCATCCGCGAAACCTCCTCGCAGATCGCCTATGTGGCGAATTACTATCGCTATTATGCGGGGCTTGCCGACAAGATCGAAGGCTCGGTGCTCCCGATCGACAAGCCGGACATGGAGGTGTGGCTGAGGCGCGAGCCGGTCGGCGTGGTGGCCATGGTCGTGCCGTGGAACAGCCAGCTTTTCCTCTCTGCCGTCAAGATCGGCCCGGCACTGGCCGCTGGCTGCACGCTGGTGTTGAAGGCGTCTGAAGACGGCCCTGCACCGCTTCTGGAATTTGCGAAACTCGTGCACGAGGCAGGGTTTCCGCCCGGTGTCGTCAATATCATCACCGGCTTCGGCCCCGCCTGCGGTGCGGCCCTCACCCGCCATCCCAAGGTGGCGCATGTGGCCTTTACCGGCGGACCGGAGGCCGCCCGGCATGTGGTGCGTAATTCGGCGGAAAACCTCGCCTCCACCTCGCTGGAACTGGGGGGCAAATCTCCCTTCGTGGTCTTTGCCGATGCCAATCTGGAAAGTGCCGCGAATGCGCAGGTGGCAGGCATTTTTGCCGCCACCGGCCAGAGCTGTGTCGCCGGTTCGCGCCTGATCGTCGAAGCCTCCGTCAAGGACATGTTTCTCGCGCGCCTCACGGAAAAGGCAGAGGCCATTCGCATCGGTTCGCCGCTCGACATGGCCACCGAAGTCGGGCCGCTCGCCACAAGGCGGCAGCAGGACCATGTGGATCGGCTGGTCCAGGCGTCTGTCGCGGCTGGCGCGCGGCTCGTCACCGGCGGGGTGCGACCGGAAGGAGACGGCAATTACTATCCGCCCACCATTCTCGATTGCGACGGCGTGAATTCACCCTCGATGGAACAGGAATTTTTTGGTCCTGTCCTCTCCGTCCGTTCCTTCCGCACGGAAGACGAGGCGGTACAGCTGGCCAATGAGACGCGCTATGGCCTGGCCTCCGGCGTCTTCACGCAAAATCTAGGCCGCGCCCATCGCATGGTGAAGGCAATCCGGGCGGGCGTGGTGTGGATCAATACCTACCGCGCCGTCTCGCCGATTGCGCCCTTTGGCGGCTTTGGCCTTTCCGGCCACGGGCGCGAAGGCGGCATGGCGGCTGTCATGGATTATACGCGCACAAAAACCGTTTGGCTCAAGACATCGGACGATCCCTTCCCGGACCCGTTTGTGATGCGCTGAGCAGGACTACGGCGGGAAGGACCCCGCCATGGCCGACCGTCAAAGGGCTCGAAGAAGCACCGGGATCGGCAGCATGAAGCCAACAAGAAGGAACTGGGAACAATGAAGATTACCACTGCAATCGCATCGCTGACCGTCCTTGCAGGACTGACAGGCCAGCTTCACGCCGCCGACATGGTGTTTACCAGTTGGGGCGGCACCACACAGGACGTGCAGAAATCCGCCTGGGCGGACAAGTTCACCGCCAAGGAAAAGATCAACGTCCTTCAGGACGGTCCAACCGATTACGGCAAGCTGAAAGCCATGGTGGAGGCCAAGGGCGTGACCTGGGATGTCGTGGACGTGGAAGGCGATTATGCCATCCAGGCCGGTCAGAAGGGCTTGCTGGAGAAGCTTGATTTCAGCGTGATCGACAAGGCGTCGCTCGATCCGCGCTTCGTCACCGATTACTCGGTCGGCAGCTTCTATTATTCCTTCGTCATCGGCTGCAACAAGGATGCGGTGAAAGCCTGCCCGAAAACCTGGGCAGACCTGTTCGACACCAAAAAATTCCCCGGCAAGCGCACCTTCTATAAATGGTCGGCGCCGGGCGTGATCGAGGCCGCCCTTTTGGCCGATGGCGTGAAGCCGGACAAGCTCTACCCGCTCGATCTCGACCGCGCCTTCAAGAAGCTCGACACGATCAAGGCGGACATCGTCTGGTGGTCGGGCGGCGCGCAGTCGCAGCAATTGCTGGCGTCTGCCGAAGCGCCCTTCGGCTCGTTCTGGAATGGCCGCCTGACGGCGCTGGCCGCCACCGGCGTTACGGTTGAAACCTCCTGGGACCAGAACATCACCGCCGCCGATGCGCTCGTCGTGCCGAAGGGCACGAAGAACAAGGAGGCCGCGATGAAGTTCATCGCCTTTGCGACCTCACCGGAAGCCCAGGCCGAAATGGCTGCCGGCACCGGCTATGCGCCGATCAACACCAAGTCTCCGGCGCTGATGGATGCCGCCATTGCCAAGACCCTGCCGGACAAGCAGACTGGCTCGCAGATCAATGCCGATATGGGCTATTGGGCCAGCCACCGCGATGAAATCGCCGATCGCTGGTATGCCTGGCAGTCGAAATAAGCATCGTGCTCGCCGGGTAGCCCCCTACCCGGCCATTTTGACAGAAGGATAGCCAGGGTGTCGGTCATGGCAAATTACGGCGAAGTGGCATCTCAGGCTGAAAAGCCTGCAAGGCCCGCTTCGATCACGGGAAATTTTTCCGCGACGCTTCCCGCGCTCGTGTTGATCCTGATCTTCTTCGTCCTGCCGGTGGCGGCGCTTCTGACGCGCAGCGTCACCGAGCCGGCGTTGGGACTTGGCAATTATGCGGAGCTTCTGGGCAGCAGCACCTATCTCAGGATCTTCACCAATACCTTTCTGGTCTCCGGCCTCGTCACGGTGATTTCGCTGATCATCGGCTTTCCCGTGGCCTGGGCGCTGGCGATCATGCCGGAGCGGCTGGCGAAATTCATCTTCGCCATCGTGCTTTTGTCGATGTGGACCAACCTGCTCGCCCGTACCTATGCCTGGATGGTGCTGTTGCAGCGCACCGGCGTCATCAACAAGACGCTGATGGGGCTCGGGCTGATCGACCAGCCGCTGACCATGGTCAACAATCTCGTCGGTGTCACCATCGGCATGACCTATATCATGCTGCCCTTTATCATCATTCCGCTTTACGGCGTCATCCGCAAGATCGATCCGGCCATTCTGCAGGCGGCGGCGCTGTGTGGCGCCACGCGCTTTCAATCCCTCATCCATGTGCTGCTGCCGCTGGCAATGCCGGGCATGATGTCCGGCGGGCTGATGGTCTTCGTCATGTCGCTCGGCTATTTCGTCACACCCTCGCTCCTGGGTGGCACGGCCAATATGATGCTGGCGGAACTGATCGCGCAATTCGTGCAATCGCTGGTCAACTGGGGCATGGGCGGTGCAGCAGCCCTGGTGCTGCTGGTGGTGACGCTCAGCCTCTATGCCCTGCAACTCAAGTGGTTCGGCACTGCCGGCCAGGGAGGCCGCTGACATGCTGTTGAGCTATCAAAGTCTTGGAAGCTGGAAATGGGTGTTGCTCGCCATCACCTTCCTCACCGCTGCTTTCCTGCTTCTGCCCATCCTGTTTATCGCAGCGCTTTCCTTCGGCTCCTCGCAATGGCTGATCTTTCCGCCCCCTGCCTGGACGCTGAAATGGTACCAGATGCTGTTTGCCGATCCCCGCTGGCTGGAGGCGGCCTTTACCAGCCTGAAAATCGCGCTGATCGTCACCCTGCTGTCGGTGCTGATCGGGCTTTGCGCCTCCTTCGGGCTGGTGCGGGGCCGCTTTGTCGGGCGCAATGGCCTGCGCGCCCTGTTCATGACGCCGATGATCCTGCCTGTCGTGGTGCTGGCGGTGGCGCTTTACGCCTTTTTCCTGCGCATCGGGCTGAACGGCACGCTGACAGGCTTCGTCATCGCACATCTGGTGGTGGCGCTGCCCTTTTCCATTCTCGCGCTCACCAATGCGCTGGAGGGCTTCGACAAATCCATCGAGGATGCCGCCGTGCTCTGCGGGGCCTCGCCCTTGAAGGCCAAGCTGCTCATTACCCTGCCCTGCATCAGCCATGGACTGTTTTCAGCGGCGATCTTCTCCTTCCTCACCTCCTGGGATGAGGTGGTGCTGGCGATCTTCATGGCGAGCCCGACCCTGCAAACCCTGCCGGTGAAGATCTGGGCGACGCTCCGGCAGGATCTGACGCCGGTGATCGCGGCGGCCTCCACCCTTCTCGTTCTCGTTACAGCCCTGCTGATGATTGCAGCCGCGCTGATCCGCAAAGGACTGAAAGCATGACCGGCTTCCTGCAAATTCGCGGCATTCGCAAGCAATATGGCCCGGTCGTGGCCGTTCAGGATGTCAATCTGGACGTGGCGCATGGCGAGTTTCTCACCTTTCTCGGCCCCTCCGGTTCGGGCAAGAGCACGACGCTTTACATCCTGGCCGGTTTCGAACAGCCCACCAAGGGCGACATGCTGCTGAAAGGCAAATCCATTCTCGGCACGCCATCGCATCAGCGCAATATCGGCATGGTCTTCCAGCGCTACACGCTGTTTCCGCATCTGACTGTCGGTGACAACATCGCCTTTCCGCTGAAGGTGCGCGGCTGGTCGAAGGCGGCGATGACCGAACGGGTGCGGCAGATGCTGACGCTGGTGCGGCTGGAAGGCTTCGAGGACCGCAAACCGGCTGAGATGTCCGGTGGCCAGCAGCAGCGCGTGGCGCTGGCCCGCGCACTTGCCTATGATCCGCCGGTGCTGCTGATGGATGAACCGCTTTCGGCGCTGGACAAGAAGCTGCGTGAAGAAATTCAATATGAAATCCGCCGTATTCACCAGCAGACGGAAGTGACGATTCTCTACGTGACCCACGACCAGGAGGAGGCGCTTCGCCTTTCCGACCGCATCGCCGTCTTCTCCAGGGGCGTCATCGACCAAATCGGTACGGGAGAAGAGCTTTACGCCAACCCGGCCACCCGCTTCGTGGCGGAATTTATCGGCGACAGCGATTTCCTGCCCTGCCAGGTGACGAAACAGCAGGGCGGCCGGGCCGAAATCACCTTGCCCGGTGGATTGTCCATCGAGGGCATTCCGCTGCATGGAGTGGTGAACAATCAGGCGAGCCCGCATCTGATGCTGCGGCCCGAGCGGCTGTCGCTCTCCACGGAAAGCCGGGAAAAGGCTATCGCAGCCAACGTGGAAGACATCACCTTCCTCGGCAACACCATCCATGTGGCAACGCGCACGCTGGATGGAAATCCGCTCTCCGTGCGGCTGCCCTTCGGCCATCCGGCCATGGCGGGCGTGCCGAAAGGCTCGAAAGTGTGGCTGAGCTTTGAGCCAGAAGCGGCCCATGTCTTTGCGTGAAGACTGCAAACGCACTTCGTACCGAACCTTGATGTAACGCCGGACCGCTGGCACAAGGGGTGCCATCCACCGACGATGGATGCGGTGATGAGGGGTTAGGTCTTGGCCTTTACGTTGAGGCAATTGCAGTATTTCGTCGCGGTCGCGGAACAGGGAACGGTCTCGGGCGCCGCCCATGCCATGTCCATCTCCCAATCCTCGATCACCGAGGCGGTGAAGGATCTGGAGCATGATCTCGGCGTGGTGCTGTTCGAGCGGCACCCGCGCGGCCTTGCCATCACCCAGCAGGGGCACCAGTTCCTGCGGCATGCCACGAAAATCCTGGCGGATGTCTCGGAAGCGCGGCGGGTGATCAGGGAAACCGGCGATCAAACCTCCGGCGGCAGGCTGCAACTCGGCGTCACCTCGCTGGTGGCCGGTTACGTGCTGTCGGACCTTCTGGCGCGCTATCGCCGCGCCTTCCCCGCCATCGAAGTCAGTACGCTGGAGGATGACGGCCCCTATCTCGAACACCTGTTGATCGGCGGCGAAATCGATGTTGCCGTCATGCTGCTCAACAATCTCCGGGACCGGCAGGCGCTGCAATCGGAAACGCTGGACCTTTCCCCCTTCAGCCTCTGGCTGCCCGCCGGGCATGATCTCGTGACCCGGGAGGCCATCGCCATGGAAGATGTGGTGGGCCTGCCGCTGATCATGCTGACAACGGATGAAATCGAGGAGGCGACGCGCAAGCTTCTCGATGCCTTCGGCGCACGCCCCAAAGTGGCCTTCCGCACCCGCTCCGTGGAGGCCGTGCGCAGCCTGGTGGCAACGGGTGCGGGTGTCGCGATCCTGCCGGATATGGTCTACCGGCCCTGGTCGCTGGAAGGCGACCGGATCGAAGCGCGCGACGTCTCGGCCTCGCTGCCCGCCATTCAGGTGGGGTTGGTCTGGCGCCGGGGCCTGATGGTGTCCGAGCCTTTGCGGAATTTCATCACGCTGGCACAGACCCAACGCTCTCCGCGTTTACGCTAGCATGTCGCGCAAAAGTGTGCAGCGGTTTTGCGATAACGACATGCGTTCAAACAAGGACGTAAAGCACGTTGCATGAGGCTGATAAGCCGCAACGGGCTTTAATGCTCCCCGGTTTCGGTTTTTCCGATATCGGCGTTCTGACAAAAGAAATTGCGAAACCCGGCATCGCCGATATCCTCCCTTGATAGCAAAGCATCTCCAGGAAAAGTGGAAACCGGTTTTCCCTCCGGACATGCGAAAAAATAAAGAATTATAGCGCTCATCAAAAGGGGAACGACATGAAGCAGCACGTGGGCCTGATAACAGCACTCGCCTTTGCATGCAGCACTGTCATGCCAGCCTTTGCGGCTGAGATGAAAACCTCCATCGGCGCGGGCGAAGGCAGCGTCGATATCGTTGCCTGGGCCGGCTATATCGAGCGGGGCGAAACCGACAAGAATTACGACTGGGTCAGCAGTTTCGAAAAGGAAACCGGCTGCAAGGTCAGCGTCAAGACCGCAGCAACCTCGGATGAAATGGTGACCCTGATGAACCAGGGCGGTTTCGATCTTGTCACGGCATCCGGCGATGCCTCGCTGCGTCTGGTGGCAGGCAAGAAGGTGCAACCGATCAATGTCGGCCTGATCAAGAACTGGTCGACCGTCGATCCACGCCTGCAAAATGCCCCCTGGCACACGGTGGATGGCGTCCATTACGGCGTTCCCTATCAGTGGGGGCCGAATGTGCTGATGTATAATACCAAGGCCTTTGGCGACAAGGCGCCCGAGAGCTGGGACGTGGTGTTCAAGGAAATGACCCTGCCGGACGGCAAGTCCAACAAGGGGCGCGTCCAGGCCTATGACGGCCCGATCTATATTGCCGATGCCGCCCTTTACCTGAAATCCGCCAAGCCCGAATTGAAGATCGACAGCCCCTATGAGCTGAACGAGGAACAATATAAAGCGGCGATCGCGCTGCTGAAGGAGCAGCGCAAACTGGTAGGCCGCTATTGGCACGATGCCACGGTGCAGACCGACGACTTCAAGAACGAAGGTGTCGTGGCCTCAAGCTCCTGGCCCTATCAGGTCAATCTGCTGCAGGCAGACAAGCAGCCCATCGCGTCTGTCTTCCCCAAGGAAGGGGCAACCGGCTGGGCCGATACTACGATGATGCATGTGCAGGCCGCCCACCCGAATTGCGCCTATATGTGGCTGAACCATTCGCTGGAGGCGAAGACGCAAGGGGATGTGGCGGCGTGGTTCGGCTCGAATCCGGCAGTACCCGCCGCCTGCAAGGGCAATGCGCTGCTGGGTGAAAATGGCTGCGCAACCAACGGCTTCGACAATTTCGAAAAGATCTCCTTCTGGAAAACCCCTGTTGCCAAGTGCAAGGCAGGCAACTGCATTCCTTACAGCCGCTGGGTCAGCGATTACATCGCGGTGATGGGCGGCCAATAGAACCATTCCGGGGCCGGGAGACCCGGCCCCTGCGCGGCTCAAGCAAACCACACTTGCACCTTGCATCAGCCCTTATACGAAAAGTCATTGAAAATGGCAGTTCGTATTCCCCTTTCGAGGCGAGGATGCGTGAGCATCTTTGAGCCTTGGTATTACTGCGGCATGAGCAATTCTTTGCATGGTGGTATCTTCCAGCCGGCTTTCAGCAGCATCCGTTTTTATACATGCAAGGACGGACAGACGCTTGTTGTCTATCCTGATCATGCTCTCGGGAGTTCATCGAACCATGGCCTCTGCCTTGCGTTTTTCATCCGTCTCGCGCCATTACGGCGAGGTGCGCGCCGTCGCCGGGATTGATCTCGATGTGGCGGAAGGGGAGTTTTTCGCCATGCTCGGCCCTTCGGGATCGGGCAAGACCACCTGCCTGCGGCTGGCCGCCGGTTTCGAACAGCCGACAGAAGGCGAGATCTTCATTCTCGGCCAGCGTGCCGATGGCGTGCCGCCCTGGCGGCGCGCGATCAATACGGTGTTTCAGGATTACGCGCTTTTCCCCCATATGAGCATTCTGGACAATGTCGCCTATGGCCTGATGGTCAAGGGCGTCGACAAGCCCACCCGCATCCGGGCGGCCATGCAGGCGCTGGAACTGGTCAAGCTTGGCGGGTATGGTGACCGCAAGACCGCGCAGCTCTCAGGCGGCCAGCGCCAGCGCGTGGCGCTGGCCCGCGCGCTTGTCAACAAGCCAAGCGTGCTGCTGCTGGACGAGCCGCTTGGCGCGCTGGACCTGAAACTCCGGGAAGCCATGCAGGAGGAGTTGAAAGCCCTGCAGAAGGAGCTTGGCATTACCTTCGTGCTCGTCACCCATGACCAGAGCGAAGCGCTGTCCATGGCGGATCGCGTGGCGGTGTTCAATGCTGGCCAGATCGTACAGATCGGCGCGCCGGAGGATCTCTACCGGCAACCGAAAACCCGCTTCGTCGCCGATTTTGTCGGCTCCGCCAATCTTCTGCCGCCCATGCTGACGGAGCAGTTGAACGGGCAGCGGCGATGGGCAAGCCTGCGCCCGGAGCAGATTTCACTGGGCGAACAGGACGGCAAGCTCTCGCTTGCTGCTACCCTGTCCAGCGCCAGCTTTCTCGGCGCGATGCGGCGAATTGCTGTTCGTGTCGGGAATGACGTGCTGCTGCATGCGGACCTGCCCGCCGCCATCAGCCTGCCGCCGCAAGGCTCCACGGTCACGCTCTCCTTCGATCCGCAGGTGCTCAACATGCTGGAGGACGCGGTGTGAGCCCGGTTGCGTCTCCTTCCCTTGGCAGGCAAGCCCTCGGCTCACGACTGTCGAGCCTCTTCTGGCGGCATCCACGGCTGTTCACGCTGCTCCTTCTGCTGCCACCCCTCGTCTGGCTGGGGGTGGTCTATGTCGGCTCGCTCTTTGCCCTGCTGCTGCAAAGCTTCTTTTCCATTGATGAGTTCAGCGGTCTGATCAATCAGGAGTTCACGCTCTCGACCTATGCGGAACTGCTGCGCGCCTCCAATCTGGACATCATCATCCGCACGGTGGTCATGGCGGCAGCGGTGACGCTGGCCTCCGCCCTCCTTGGTTTTCCCATCGCCTATTATGGCGCCCGCTACGCCAGAGGTCGCTGGAAAGCGTTCTTCTATGTCGGCGTCATGCTGCCGCTCTGGTCGAGCTATCTGGTCAAGATCTACGCGTGGAAGATGATCCTTTCGAAGGAGGGCATTCTGAGCTGGCTGGCGGCAAAATTGCATGTGAGCGGCGTGCTCGATGCCTGGCTGTCGCTGCCGGTGGTGGGCGGCAATTCGCTCTCCGTCAGCGCCACGGGCACCTTCCTCGTCTTCGTCTATATCTGGCTGCCCTATATGATTTTGCCGATCCAGGCGGCCCTCGAAAGGGTCCCGGGCAATCTTATCGAAGCCTCCTACGATCTGGGCGCAGACCCGTCGAAAACCTTTCGGCATGTGCTGCTTCCGCTGGCCATGCCGGGCGTGGCCGCAGGCTCGATCTTCACCTTCTCGCTGACGCTCGGCGATTACATCATTCCCGGCATCATCGGCACGTCGCGGCTGTTTATCGGGCAGGCTGTCTATACCCAGCAGGGCACGGCCGGAAACATACCGCTTGCCGCCGCCTTTTCGGTGGTGCCCATCCTGATCATGTCTGTCTATCTCTGGGCTGCCGGGAAAAAGGGAGCCTTCGATGCGCTCTGATCGCACCATATCCGCGCCGCTGCCGCTGAAAGTCGCAGCCTTTGGCGGCCTCCTCTTCCTGCATCTGCCGATCCTCCTGATCTTCGTCTATGCATTTACGACGGAGGACAAGAGTTTCCAGTGGCCGCCACCGGGCCTCACCACCCGCTGGCTGGCCGCAGCATGGCAAAGGCCGGATGTCTGGGCGGCTCTTGGCCTTTCGCTCAAGGTCGCGGCCATCGCCACGCTGCTCGCCCTCATTATCGGCACGCTCTGCGCGGCGGCTCTCTCCCGCTCGCGCTTCTTCGGGCGCGATGGCATCACCCTTCTGGTCATTCTGCCGATTGCCCTGCCCGGCATCGTCACCGGCATTGCCTTGCGCTCGGCCTTCGGCCTTCTGGAAATCCCGTTTTCCTTCTGGACGATCATTCTCGGCCACGCCACCTTCTGCATCGTCGTCGTCTATAACAATGCCGTGGCCCGGTTTCGCAGGCTTTCCTCCTCACTGGTGGAGGCCTCCTACGATCTTGGCGCGGATGGTTTCCAGACTTTTCGCCATGTGGTGCTGCCGAATATCGCAACGGCCCTGCTGGCAGGCGGCATGCTGGCCTTCGCCCTGTCCTTCGATGAAGTCATTGTCACCACCTTCACGGCAGGACAGCAACAGACCCTGCCGATCTGGATGCTGGAGCAACTGATCCGCCCGCGTGAACGGCCGGTGACAAATGTGGTGGCGATGATTGTCGTGCTGGTGACACTTTTCCCCATCCTCGCGGCCTATTACTGGACGGCGGGTGGCGACGAGACGGCTGGCAGCGGCAAGTGAACGGCATTCGGGGATCTTGTTTTCATGCATATCCAAGGGGAAACGGCAACTGCGTTTGTCCTGGACATGCCCAAAAAGAAAGGTGGAACGTCATGCAAACGCAAATGCTCATCGCCGGCGCGATGATGGCCGGTGAGGACCAGGAAGAGCGGATCCTCAATCCACGGACGGGCGAACTCATTCTCAACCTGCCGGAAGCCTCGACCGGACAGATCGAGGCCGCGGTTTCCGCCGCACGCCGGGCCTTTTCCGGCTGGTCGGCCACGACACCGGGCGAACGCTCCGGCTACCTTCTAAAGATCGCCGATGCCATCGAGGCGGATGCGCCAGCCTTTGCAACCCTTGAAGCGCTGAATTGCGGCAAGCCGATCAATGCCGTGCTGAATGATGAATTGCCGGCGATTGTCGATTGCTACCGCTTCTTTGCCGCCGCGGTCCGCAGCCAGCATGGCTCGATTGCCGGCGAATATCTGCCGGGCTTCACATCGATGATCCGCCGCGACGCCGTAGGCGTGATCGGTTCGATAGCACCGTGGAACTATCCGCTGATGATGATGGCCTGGAAACTGGCGCCCGCCCTTGCCGGCGGCAACACCGTCGTCTTCAAACCCTCGGAACAGACCCCGCTCACCGCCCTGAAGATGGCGGGGCTTCTGGCGGAGATCCTGCCGGAAGGTGTGGTCAACATCATTCTCGGACGCGGCGAAAGCGTCGGCAATGCCCTGATCAACCATCCCGATATCGACATGGTCTCGATCACCGGGGACATTGCCACCGGCAAGAAAGTCTTGCAGGCGGCCTCGAAGACTGTCAAACGCACGCATCTGGAACTGGGCGGCAAGGCCCCGGTCATCGTCTATGGCGATGCCGATCTGGAGGCGGCGATCAACGGCATCCGCACTTTCGGCTTTTACAATGCCGGACAGGATTGCACGGCGGCAAGCCGCATCTATGCCCATGCCAGCATTTACGACCGTTTCGTCGCCGATCTGTCGTCGGCAGTCTCCTCCATCCGCTTCGGCGAGGCCGATGACAGCCTGAACGAAATCGGGCCGCTGATTTCCCAGCGCCAGCGCGACCGGGTCGCAAGCTTCGTCCAGCGCGCCAACGATGCCCGCCACGTCGAAATCACCACCGGCGGCGCGCTGCCGGAGAGCCCCGGCTTCTACTATCAGCCGACCGTTGTCGCCGGTGCCCTGCAAGAGGATGAAATTGTCCGCCGCGAAGTGTTCGGCCCCGTCGTTTCCGTCACCCGGTTCGGTGATGACGACGACATTATCGGCTGGGCGAACAACTCCGATTACGGGCTCGCTTCCTCGGTCTGGACCAAGGATATCGGCAAAGCAATGAAGGCGGCCGCCAGCCTGCGCTATGGCTGCACCTGGATCAACACACATTTCATGCTGGCCAATGAAATGCCGCATGGCGGGCTGAAGCAATCGGGCTATGGCAAGGATCTCTCGGCTTATGCGCTCGAAGACTATACCGTGGTCCGGCATGTGATGATCAATCACCAGTGACCCATCCTGCCGTCGCATCGCAGGCGAGAGCGACGGCAGCGTTCTTTCTGACAAAAGTGTTTCCAAAAGACCGGTTCCCCCTTTTCCTCGATCTGCTCCAGAAACAGGCACGGCCCCGACAGGTTTTGGACACGCACGGCAATTGCGGCTATCATCTCCTGGAGGATCACGGGAGGCGGCCCTCAAAAGCCGGTGATTTCATGGGTCTTGTCGATCATATCGAGGAAATCGAGCGTGTCGGCCTGGGCAGCAATACGGGACGCGACACCATTGTCGTGGAATCCTGGCGGCGATGCCTGGAAACCTATCAACTCGATCCGGCGCAAGCGCGGGAAGCGGTGATCGTCTCGGAAACCCGGTTGCGCGAACACCGCCAGCAGGCGGAAGATCTGGTTCACATCGCCCGCTCCGGTCTGGAGAAGCTCTACCGGCAGGTGGCGGAACAGAATTATGTCCTGCTGCTTTCGGATCGGCAGGGCGTCACCGTGGAATTTCTCGGGGATCCGTCCTTCAACAACAATCTGCGCAAGGCCGGTCTCTATCTCGGCTCCGAATGGTCCGAGCCTCGCGCCGGCACCTGCGCCGTGGGGGCCTGCATTGCCACCGGCGAAGCGCTGACCATTCATCAGACCGATCACTTCGACATCACCCATACCCCGCTTTCCTGCACCGCCGCGCCGATTTACGACACACAGGGAGCATTGACGGCGGTTCTGGATGTGTCCCTGCTCAGTTCGCCGATCCTGAAGGCCAGCCAGAACATGGCACGGCATCTGGTTTCCGCCACGGTGCGGCGCATCGAGCTTGCCAACCTCATGGCCAGCAGCAGGCATGATCTGGTTCTGCGTTTCGCCAGCGCGCCGGAATTCCTGGATGTCGATCCGGAGGCGGCAATTTCCGTGGACGGCTCCGGCCATATCACCGGCATGACCCATGGTGGCGCACGGCTGCTGGCCGCCTCGCGCGGGCTGGACTGGCGCAGGCCGGAGCTGCTGATCGGTAAGCCGGTCACTGCGTTTTTTGACGCAGGATTGACCGAACTGGCATCCCTGACCCGCGCCAGCCTGCCCCAGGACCGGCAGATTTCCGTGCGGGACGGATCGATCCTCTTTGCCCACGCCATAGAGCCGCAGCAGAAAAGGGTTGGCGTGCGCCAGCCCCGCACCGCCTCGCCGCTTCCGGCGCTCGGCACGCTCGGCGGTGACGTGCCGGTCATCGACAACCTCAAGCGCAGGGTGGCAAAGCTCGCGCCCAGCAGATTGCCGATCCTGCTGCAGGGAGAGACCGGCACGGGCAAGGAATATCTGGCCCGCATCATTCACAGCCTTAGCGGGGTCTCGGGACAGTTCGTGGCGGTCAATTGCGCCGCCATCCCCGAACAGCTGATCGAGAGCGAATTGTTCGGCTATGCGCCCGGCGCCTTTACCGGCGCTCTTGCCAAGGGGCGGAAAGGCCTGGTGGAGGAAGCGCAGGGAGGAACGCTTTTTCTCGACGAAATCGGCGACATGCCTTTTGCCGCGCAAAGCCGGTTGCTCAGGGTGCTGGCAGAGGGCGAGGTTCAGCCCGTCGGCGGCATCGTGCCGCGAAAAGTGGATTTCCGTATCGTTTCCGCTTCGCATCGCAGCCTGGCCGATATGGTTGCTGCCGGCATGTTTCGCGCCGATCTCTACTACCGGCTGAATACCGCGGTGCTGACCCTGCCGTCGCTTGCGGAGCGCAACGACCTGTCGTGGCTTATCGACCGGCTTCTCGCAAAGCATGAAATAGCGGGACATGCGCTCCGGCTGTCAGAGGCGGCCAGAGCCCGGCTCCTCGCTTCTTCCTGGCCCGGCAATATCCGCGAACTGGACAATGCCATCGCCTTTGCCGCGGCCCTTTGCGAAAACGGGCTGATCGACGTGGCAGACCTTCCGGACCATCTCACCCAAACGCCCATGGCGCTGAGCGGGGATCGGCGGGAAAACGGGATCACCGACATGCTGGCTGCCTGCAAGGGCAATGTCTCGGAAGCTGCCCGCAGGCTTGGCATCGATCGCACCACCATGCATCGCCGCATGAAACGGCTCGGCATAGACCGTTCCCATTAAGGCAACCGCCACAGCTGTTGCGCCACACCCGCCACAGCTGAGACCGGATTCAAGACAGCAAACCTGGAATGTTTCGGTGTTTTCCGAGCGCACCGAAACGCTCCAGGTTTTTGTTTTTACACGTTTTTGGGCGGCAAGGCGGTTCTGCCTTTTCCTGGAAACACTCTCATCCTTCCAGTGGGGCAGGCCGAAACACCTCCCTGGCACGCGCATTGCTCCTTCCTTGGCGTCATAACCATATCAATGAGGGAGAAACCATGCGTGCACTGAGATTTCACGCAGCCAGGGATTTGCGGATCGACACCATTGCGGAGCCGAAGCAGCCTGGTCCCGGACAGGTTCTTGTCCGCAATCGCTTCGTCGGCATCTGCGGAACGGACCTTCATGAATACAGCTACGGCCCGATTTTCATCCCGACCGAGCCGCATCCTTTTACCGGCGCCCATGGCCCCCAGGTTCTCGGCCACGAGTTCGGCGGCGTCGTCGAGGCCATCGGCGAGGGCGTCACCTCTGTGGCGGTGGGCGATCGCGTTTCGATCCAGCCACTGATCATGCCGCGATCCGGCGATTACTTTTCCGATCGCGGCCTCTTCCATCTCAGCCCCGATCTCGCCCTTGTCGGACTGAGCTGGGAGGGCGGCGGCATGGCGGAAGCAGCCCTTGTCAACGACTATAATGTGCAGAAAATCCCGGCGGAGATGACGGATGAGGAGGCCGCGCTCGTCGAACCCACGGCGGTTGCAGTCTATGCCTGCGATCGTGGCGGTGTCAGCGCCGGCAGCAGCGTGCTGGTGACAGGGGCCGGTCCCATCGGCATGCTGACCTTGCTGGCCGCGCGTGCCGCCGGTGCCGCACAGCTTTTCGTATCCGATCTCAACGATGCCAGACTGGAACTGGCCCGGACCGTCCTGCCGGACGTGATCACCATCAACCCGAAACGCGAGGCCGTCGGCGATGTTGTGCGCGCGAACACGGAAGGCCATGTCGGCTCAGATGTCGCCATTGAATGCGTCGGCAACGAACATGCCCTGAAGGCCTGTGTGGATGCCGTGCGCAAGCAGGGCGTCGTCGTTCAGACGGGATTGCACCCGCATGAAAATCCGCTCGACTGGTTTCAGGTGACGTTCCGTGACCTCGAGATCAAAGGCTCATGGGCCTATCCAACGCATTACTGGCCGCGCGTCATCCGGCTGATCGCCTCCGGGCTGCTGCCGGCAAAGAAAATCGTCACGAAGCGCGTCACGCTGGACACCGCCGTGAAGGAGGGGTTCGACGTGCTGCTCGACCCGGCGGGCACACAGCTGAAGATCCTGATTGACCTCTCAAAATAGAGTTTACCAGGAAAAGTGGAATCCGCCGTTCCGTCCACAGACAAGGGAAAACAAAAGCTTAAGACACCCATAACGACATTTCGCCCTGAAAATCCAAGCACGTATGGAGGAGATAACATGCTTGATATCAGCCCCGGCACCAAAATTGATCAGGTTCTGGCCAAGCTCGAAAAGGCCCTGACGAGCGGCGACATCGACGCCGCCGTCAACCTGTTTCAGACCGATTGCTACTGGCGCGATCTGGTGACATTCACCTGGAATCTCAAGACACTGGAGGGCAGAGAGCAAATCCGCGACATGCTTTCAAACCAGCTTGCGGCGACCGCTCCCGCCAATTTCCTGCAGGATACGAAGGAGGCTGCATCGGAGGCGGGCGGCGTGACGGAAGGCTGGTTCGAATTCGAAACCGGCGTTGCCCGCGGCTATGGCCATATCCGCCTGAAGGACGGCTTGATCTGGACATTGCTGACCACCATGAGTGAACTCAAGGGGCATGAGGAACCGAAAGGCACCCGCCGCCCGATGGGGGCAGAGCATGGCCATGATCGCAACCGCAAGACCTGGAAGGAAAAGCGCGAAAACGAGGCGGCAGAGCTCGGCTATTCGGTTCAGCCCTATGTCGTCATCATCGGCGGCGGCCAGGGTGGCATTGCGCTCGGTGCGCGTCTGCGCCAGCTTGGGGTGCCCGCGATCATCATCGAGAAGAACGAAAGGCCCGGCGATAGCTGGCGCAAGCGCTACAAGTCGCTCTGCCTGCACGATCCCGTCTGGTACGATCACCTTCCCTATATTCCCTTCCCGGAAAACTGGCCTGTCTTTACGCCAAAGGACAAGGTGGGAGACTGGCTGGAAATGTACACCAAGGTCATGGAGCTCAACTATTGGGGCTCCACCACCTGCACATCGGCGCACTATGACGAGACGGCCGGAGAATGGTCGGTGGTCGTCAATCGCGCCGGTCAGGATCTGGTGCTGAGACCGAAGCAGCTGGTTCTGGCAACCGGCATGTCCGGCAAGCCCAACCTGCCGAAATTTCCGGGGCAGGATGTTTTCAAGGGCGAACAGCAGCATTCCTCCCAGCATCCGGGACCGGATGCCTATGCCGGCAAAAAGGTGGTGGTGATCGGCTCGAACAACTCCGCCCATGATATCTGCGCGGCGCTGTGGGAGGCGGGCGCGGATGTCACCATGGTTCAGCGCTCGTCCACGCATATCGTGAAATCGGACTCGCTGATGGAGATCGGGCTTGGCGATCTTTATTCCGAGCGGGCCGTCCAGAGCGGCATGACAACACGCAAGGCCGATCTCATCTTCGCCTCACTGCCCTACAGGATCATGCATGAGTTCCAGATCCCGATCTACGACCGCATCCGCGAACAGGACGCCGATTTTTATGCCGCTCTTGAGAAGGCTGGCTTCCTGCTGGATTTCGGTGACGACGGGTCCGGCCTCTTCATGAAATATCTTCGTCGCGGGTCCGGCTATTACATCGATGTCGGCGCTTGCGATCTGGTTATCGATGGCTCGATCAAGCTGAAGTCCGGCGTCGATGTCTCCCATCTGACAGAAGATGCCGTGGCGCTGAAGGACGGCACGAAGCTTCCTGCCGATCTCGTGGTCTATGCCACGGGCTATGGCTCCATGAACGGCTGGGCTGCGGATCTCATTTCGAAGGAGGTGGCGGACAAGGTCGGCAAGTGCTGGGGGCTCGGCTCCAATACCACCAAGGATCCCGGTCCCTGGGAAGGCGAGCAGCGCAACATGTGGAAGCCGACGCAGCAACAGGCGCTGTGGTTCCACGGCGGCAATCTGCATCAGTCGCGGCACTATTCTCAATATCTCTCGCTGCAGTTGAAAGCCCGCCAGGTGGGCATTGCAACGCCTGTCTATGGGCTGACCAAACCGCACCACCTGTCTTGAAGCAGGTTTAGAGGATTGTCCCGATAAAAAACGGAAACACTCCAAAGCGGTGCGCGCCCTGTATGCGCGCACCGCTGCAGGGGCACGGGATGGCCAGCGAGACGGCAGAACGCACCCCTTGTGTTCGCCGTCCAAAAATATGATTATAAAACTCAAGAATGAGTAGACGGGACCGTCCCGTTTGGTTATAACCACGCCCAAGCCGGAGTTGCAGACGGCTTGCGGGACATGCCGCGCGTAAGCGCGTTGGTGTGTACTGAGGGAGTTAAGAGCGTTCGGCGCGCGCAGCTTTAAGCGTGAGCGGAATCACTCAATAAATTGAGATATTTGGGGCATTTTCGCATTTCCCTGACGGGCGGAGCATTGCGTAGGCCCTTGGAGGTCGGTGCGCATGACATCCGAACGTGGAGGCCCATTCGGAATGCCCAGGCAAACATAAGGATGCAGGAGCAGATGGATCAGGCTTGGTTTTATCAGATCCGCGATCCAGCCTTATCACCATAACCCGATGACCAACCGAAACCTGACACAACGGGAGGGCTAAGGCCCGCTTCGTGACGGCATTCCCGTGCCGTCATTTGGGAAGCCGTGATAGCGGACGAGAGCATTTCCAGGGAAAGCTGAAAGGCTCTTGCTGCACCACCCTTGCCCCATTCCGCCAGGAGATGCGCATGAGCACGATTGCCGAGATTTTTACTGACCGCGCCCGCCTTCACCCCGAGGCGATTGCCGTCAGTTTCAAGGACGAGACACTGACCTATGGCGAGCTGGACAAACGCTCCAACCGCCTCGCCCGGCAGTTGATTGCAAGAGGGGCCGGTCCAGAGCGCATCGTCGGCGTTTCCATGACACGCTGCATCGATCTGGTTGTCGCGCTGCTGGCGGTCATGAAGTCGGGCGCGGCCTATCTGCCGCTCGATCCGGCCTATCCGGCGGCCCGGCTTGCCTATCTTGTCAAGGATGCGCGGCCGCTTGCCATCATCACCGCGCCGGGCCTCGACCCGCTCGATCCGGATGTCGAGCAAATTCCGATCAGCGCGGCACAGGGCAATGAAGAGGATGCAGCGGCCATCGGCAAGCGGGCCGAGGCAGGCCATCCGGCCTATGTCATCTACACGTCCGGTTCCACCGGCCTGCCGAAGGGCGTGATGGTCACCCATGGCAATTTCCTTGCCCTTCTGGAGGCGACGCAGGCGCGCTTCGACCTCAACCATGGCGATGTCTGGACGGTCTTCCACTCCTATGCCTTCGATTTCTCCGTGTGGGAAATCTGGGCACCGCTGCTGACTGGCGGCAAAACCGTCGTCGTTCCGGCGGAAGCAACGTGGTCGGCAGAGGATTTCCTGGATTTGCTGGAAAAGGAAAAGGTCACGGTGCTGAACCAGACGCCGTCCTCCTTTGCCTCGCTCGACCGGGCCGACGCGCGGCGCGCGCGCGCACTCGATGCCCTGCGGCTGGTCATCTTCGGCGGCGAGGCTCTGGATCCGGCACGGCTTCAGGACTGGTTCAAGCGCCGGGGACGGGCGGCCCGTATGGTCAACATGTATGGCATTACCGAAACCACCGTGCACGTCACCGCCATCGAGATTGAGCCGGACGCCTGCGAAGGCGTGATGGAAAGCCCGATCGGCCTGCCTGTCAGCGGTTTTCGCTGGCAGGTGCTGGATGCCGGTCTGCAACCGGTTCCGGAAGGGGTGGTTGGCGAACTTTACGTCGGCGGACCGCAGGTTTCGCGCGGCTATCTCGGCCGCCCCGGCCTGAATGCCGTGCGCTTCGTGGCCGACCCGAAAGGCAATGGGGAGCGTCTCTATCGCACCGGCGATCTCGTGCGGCAATTTGCCGATGGGCTCGCCTTTATCGGCCGGGCCGACACGCAATTGTCGCTGCGCGGCTTCCGCATCGAACCGGGTGAAATCGAAGCCGCGCTCGATGCCTTCGAAGGTGTGAGCGCCAGCGCCGTTGCCGTGAAACCGGACCCGGACGGCGCCGATGGCGATGAATGCCTGGCCGCCTATGTCGTCACCACATCGGGCACGCTGGATGAGCGCGGCCTTCGCGGCCATCTGGCCCGCACCCTGCCCGCCCATCTGGTGCCGAGCCATATCGTGGTTTTGGCCGCCCTGCCGCTGACGCCGAACCGCAAGCTCGATCGCGGCGCATTGCCGCCGCCCCCCAGCCGCCAGAAGACCAAGGCTAGCCTGCGCGACGAGCTGCTCAGGCAGCGGCGCAGCGCCAAGAGCGCGTGAACCGACTTTTAAACATGTCTCTGGCGCTCTCCGGCCTTAAGCGTTCGCCGGATCTGCGCCTGCTTGGAAGGATATATCGATGACGAAAGACAGCACCCTGTGGCTGCGCGATGCCGTAGCGGACATTCTTGGCGAAGATCTCTCCACGGTGAAAGACGGCGACAATCTGTTTGAGGCGGGCCTCGATTCCGTCGGTCTTCTGCGGCTCGTCAACCGGTTGAGACGGGAAGGCCATAAAGTGAATTTCGCCGATCTGGCGCAGGAGCCGAAGCTTGCCGCCTGGGCGGTACTGGTGGAAAACCAGCAGGCCCCCGCACCGGCAAAGACCGAGGCGCCTGTCACGGTGGCCACCGCCCAGCCGGTCAGCCAGGGAGAAAGCGAACCCGCACCGCTCGGCGTCATGCAGCACGCCTATTGGGCAGGCCGTGATTCCGGCCAGAGGCTGAGCGGCGTTGCAGCCCATCTCTATGTTGAATTCGACCAGCAGCCGACCGGCGGCACCCCGGCGCTGGACCCCGCGCGCGTTCAAGCCGCAATGGCAAAACTGGTGGAGCGCCATGAGACGCTGCGCACGCGCATCACCCGCGAAGGCCAGCAGGTCGTCATGGCCGGGCATAGCGCAAAGGTTCAGGTTTTCGATCTCACCGAGGCCAGCCCTGACAAGGTGGCGGGACATCTGGCTGATCTGCGCGAGCGTTTTTCCCACCAGATGCTCGATATCGAAGCCGGGGAGATGCTGGCCGTGGCGCTGACGCTTCTGCCGGATGGCGCAACCCGCCTGCATCTCGACGTGGACATGGTGGCCGCCGATGCCGTCAGCTACCGGGTGCTGCTTGCCGATTTCACCCACTTCTACACCACGCCGGATATGCCGCTGGAGCCGCTCGCCCTTACCTACCGCGATTACCTCGCCACCACGGAAGCCGACAAGCAACAAAGGGCCGAAACCGCCCGCAAGGCCTGGCACACGCGGCTGGACAGCCTGCCGGGCGCACCGCTTCTGCCGGAAGTGGTGGAAAAGCTTGCCGATGGCGCAAAGCCGAAGGTCACGCGCCGGCATCTCTGGCTCTCTCCCGAGGACAAGCGGCAATTGACCGAAACAGCGCGCCAGCATGGCGTGACCGTTGCCATGACGGTGGCCGCCATCCTGTCGGAAGTGGTGGGCCAGTGGAGCGATACCCAGCATTTCCTCCTCAATGTGCCGATGTTCGACCGGCAGGCCAGCCATCCGCAGATCGACAAGGTCGTCGGTGATTTTTCCAGTTCGGTGATGCTGGAGGTCGATCTCCGCAGCAAGCTCTCCTTCGTGGAGCGTGTCCGCGCCCTGCAAACCCGCATGCATGCCGATGCCGCCCATGCCGCCTATACCGGGCTCGACCTTTTGCGCGATCTCAGCCGCCAGCGCGGCCAGACCGTGCTGGCGCCGGTGGTCTTTACCAGCGCCATCGGCCTTGGCGCGCTATTTTCCTCAGGCGTTGCCTCCCTCGTCGGCAAGCCGGTCTGGATCATTTCGCAGGGACCGCAGGTGCTGCTCGACGCGCAGATCACCGAGCTTGACGATGGACTGCTGGTGAACTGGGATACCCGCGAAGAGGCGCTGGCCAAGGGCGTGTTCGCCGCCATGTTCATTGCCTTCAAGCAGGCGCTGGAACGGGTGATCAAGCGCCCCGAGGCCTGGAGCGAGCCGCTTCCCGCCCTGCCCGGCCATGCCGCCTCGCGGCTTCTCGATGGCAGAAACGTTCGCATCGTCGATCATCTCGGCCGCGACCGTCCCGACCATGTCCCGGGCAAGGTGATGTTCGACGCGGATGCAGCCGACGCCGATCCGCTCTGGGGTGTGGCCGATGCCCAGGGCCATGTGACCCTGCTGGGCCGCGAAAGCGAAAAGCTCGACCTTGCGGGCGCACCCGTCTGGCCGGCGCAGGTGGAAGCCGCGCTCCGCACCGATCCCCGGCTGCGCGATGTGGCGGTCATCCGGCAGGATGAGCGTCTGATCGCAGCCGTCGTCTTTGATGAAAGGCTGGAAAACGCTCCCGGCGGCAAGGCGCTTCGCGCCGAGCTCACCCGCATCTTCCCCACCCATCTTCTGCCCGCCGAGATCGTCGTTCGTCCCGGCCTGCCCCGTAACGCCGATGGCAGCCTGGACAGCGCCGCCCTGCTGCAAAGCCTGGAGGGTGAGGGAACGGCGCATCAGCCGATTGCCCCGCAAACCGATCTGGAACGGGTCATTGCCGGTGTCTGGGAAGATGTTCTGGGCCTCGATACGGTTGGCGTGAACGAAGAGTTCATTGCGCTTGGCGGCGATTCCCTGCTGGCGGCCCGGGTGGTGGCGCGTCTGCGGGAGGAGCTGGATACCAATGCCGTGACGCTCCGCATGCTGTTCCGCGCGCCGACCATTGCCGAATTTGCCGAGCAGTTGAAGAAGGAAGACGATCCGGCGCGCCTCGATGAAGTCGCAGCCATCGTTCTCGAAATTCGCGGCATGTCGGATGAGGAAGTGGCGGCCCTGCTGGAGGGTGGCAAGGGCGGCTTCACCCATGAGGCGGCGGAATGAAGGTCGCGGATCGCCACGCCCTTCTCAAACAAAGGCTGGCGTCGGCGGGGCTGGAAAGCGCCGCCACGGCCCCTACCCTGCCGCGCCGCCGGGAGCCCGGCCGGGCAGGCCTGTCCTTCGCGCAAAGCCATGCCTGGCGCTACCAGCTTGCGCATCCGAAGAGCGTTTCCAACAATCTCGGCCTGATGCTCACCTTTACCGGTGCAGTGAAGGAGGAGGAGCTGGCAAAGGCCTTTGCCCGGATCGTTGCCCGGCATGAGATTTTCCGCACCACCTATCATCAGGATGCGGACGGAACCGCTTATCAGACCATTCATCCCAGTCTCGATTTCCCCTGCCGGATCGCCACAGGCACGCTGGAAGAGGCAAAGGCGGAGGCGGAAGCCGATCTTGCGCGCCCCTTCGATCTTTCGAAGGATTGCCCGCTTCGCCTCCATATCGTCCGGATCGCGGCGGATCAGGTGGTGCTGACCATGATCTTCCAGCACATTCTCTGGGACGGCGCGACCTTCCCGCTTCTTTCGCGCGAACTGGAAGCCGCCTATGGCGGTCAGCCCTTGACCGAACCGGCGCTGCAATATGCGGATTTCGCCGAATGGGAACAAAGCCGTCTTGCCGAGATCGAAAGCCGGGAGCTTGCCTACTGGAAAAATCGCCTCGCCGCACCACTGCCTCAGCGGACGCTGCTTGCCGGGCGCAGCCTGGACCGGGGCCTGACGGAAAAGGCCGGGCGGCTGGATCACCGGCTTGCGTCCTCACAGGCGCTGATGGCGCTGGCGGCCCGCCACCGGGTAACGCCCTTCATTGCCTTCATGGCCTGCTGGGCGCGGGTTCTGGGCGCTGAACAGCAAGACGAGGTGACGATCGGCACCACCGTGCTGACCCGCGACGCGCCGGGCACGGATGGGCTCATCGGCAATTTTGCCAATCACATCGTGCTGCGCCTGCCCTCTGGCCGCGAAAGCTCTTCCGGGCAAGCGATCGCGGCAACATCCGCCGAATTCGACAACGGTTTTTCCCACCGCCATCTGCCTTACGAACGGCTGGCGGACCTGCTTACAGGCCAGGACCCGGCGGAGGCGACAAAGCTTTTCGACAGCCTCGTCGTCTTCATTCCAAGCGGCACCGAGGGGCCATCCCTGCCCGGCTGCAGCACGCGCTGGCAGCGGCTGCACAATGGCGCCACGCAATTTCCGCTAGTGCCGCTGGGGCTGGAAATCTTCGTGCGCGGACGGGGTGAAAACGCGACCCTCGATGTCGAGGCAACGTACGCGCATGACCTTTTCCGGCAGGAGGAGGTCACCGGGCTTCTCGCCCGGCTGGACGCCACCATTCATGATGCTTTCCGCGAGGTCTGGTAACCCATGAATCTTCGACTTCAACTGCTGCGCCAACGCCTGGGCGAACCGGCCCATGGACGGACAAGCCTGCCGAAGCGCCCGGATGCCGAAACCGCACCGCTTTCGGCCGCCCAAAGCCGCATGTGGCTGCACCAGAACCTCAACCCCGCAAGCAGCGCCTATAATGTCTGCATCCGCATGGATCTGACGGGCGCGCTTGAGGAGGATAAGCTGATTGCCGCTCTTCAAGCCGTTGTCGCCCGCCATGAGGTGCTGCGGACGACCTATCCGGCAGGCCCGGACGGCAAACCTTATCAGCGCATTCACCAGGCCCTGCCGCCCTCCATCGCGGTGCTGGACGAAGGAGAGCCGCAGGAGATTGCCCGCCGTCTGGCGCGCCAGCCTTTCGATCTTGCACAGTCCGGTCCGCTTCGCGCTGCCATTCTGCGCCCGAAGTGCCCGACGGGTCGTTCCGCCACACCGCAGACATGGGTGCTGACCATTTCGGTGCATCATATTGTCTGGGACGGCGGCTGCTTCGGCATTTTCAGCCGCGATCTCAGCCTCGCCTATCAGGGTCTTGCCGCCTCGCCGCTTGAGGTGCAGGTTGCGGATATCGCTTTTCAGGAACAGCAGCAGGAGATCAAGGCCTCCGCCAATCTGACCGCGCAGCTTGACTACTGGCGCAAGGCGCTTTCGCCGCTGCCGCCCGTGCTGCCGCTGCCGATGCAGCACCTGCCCGGGCCCCAAACCGATGAGCATGCCGAACGGCTGGACCGGGTGATGCCACCCGCCTGCGCCACGGGCCTGCGCGCCGCCGCAACCGCGCTGCGCAGCACGCCCTTTGCCGTGTTCATGGCAGCCTATGCGCTCTTGCTCAACCGCTGGACGGGCGTGTCGGACATTACCATCGGCACCATGGTCGCCAACCGGCATGTGCCGGGCAGCGGCGATCTGATCGGCAATTTCGGCAATACCGTCCTGCTTCGGCTTGATCTGAGCAACAAGGCGAATTTCCGCGCCCTTGTCGCCCATGCCACCGAGGTGATTTCCGGAGCGCTCAGCCATGGCGAGATTTCCTTCGAGGCGCTGGTCAGCGACCTGCAGCCGCCGCGTGAGGCAGGCCACGGCTTCTTCACCGATACGCTCGGCCTGTTTCTCGACCGCGACATTCAAGGTCCGCAGCTGCCCGGGACGAACGTCACCTGGGAAAACATCTTCAACCATGCCTCGCCCTTCGCGCTGACCTTCCAGGGCTTCCTGACCGGCGAGAAGCTGCAAGTGGAGGCCACCTACAAGACCGCGCTGTTTTCCAGCGCCGTCATCGACAGCATGTTGCAGCATCTGGAAGCCATCCTGATGCGCGCTATTGAACAGCCGGAGGCGGCTCTTGCCGCCGTAGCGCGCCTGCCTGCGAACCAGAGCGACCGGCTGGCAACGCTTTCCGCCGGCGCGGAGGTCGATCTATCGGGTTTGCTCGTGCTGGAGCGCTGGCGTCATCACGTTGCAGGGCGCGGCAGCGATGTGGCCTTGGTGCATAACGGCCAGACCTTCACCTACGGCACCCTTGAGGCAAGGATCAACCGGCTGGCCGCCAGCATGATGGAGCGGGGGCTGAAGCCGCAGGATGTGGTGGCGGTCTCGGTCACGCGCAGCCCTGTCACGCTGATTGCACCGCTGGCCATCTGGAAATGCGGCGCGATCTTCCTGCCACTCGATCCCACCCATCCTGAAACCCGTCGCGACGGGCTGATGCGCGAGGCGGGCGCAAGGCTGCTGATTGCCGATGCACCGCTATCGGATAACACCATTGCGACCGTCCTCACGAGCGAGATCCTCGCCGGTGATGGCACGGAACATCCCGATAGCGGACACCGGCCCGCGCCTCTGGAGACAGCCTATATCGGCTTCACCTCCGGTTCGACCGGGCGGCCAAAGGCGGTCTGCATTTCGCACCTTGCCTTGCAGGGACGTACGGTCTGGGCACCTGCCGTCTTTCCGGGCGGCAAGGGCGGAAAGCGATTGGCAAAGACCGCGCCGACGGCCATCGATGCGATTGCCGAGGTTTGCGAAGCCATCGTGACCGGCGAGGCCCTCGTTCTGGCAACCGATGCCGAGGCGCGTGACGCCGTGGCCCTGGCCGGGCTTTTGAAAACCCATGGCATCGGCCATATGATGGCCGTCCCCGGGCTGATCGAGGCCGCCGCCATTGCCGCGCCGGACAGTCTCAGCCAAGCTGACAGGATCATTTCCACCGGCGAGCCGCTGCTTCCCGGCACGGCCACCGCCGTTTACCGGGCAGCGGCGGGCGTGCCGCTGCACAATTCCTATGGCTGCACCGAAACCACCGGCGATGTCGCCTTTGGCCCGGTGAGCGTGGCCGATGTCGAACAGGGCACGGCACCGATCGGCACACCGCTGCCGGGCTCGCGCTGCCATATTCTGGGGGCCGATCTTCAACCCATGCCACCGGGAGCCCTGGGCGAGCTTTATGTGGAGAGCCCGCAACTCACCACCGGCTATCTCAACCAGACGGGGCTCACCGCCTCCCGCTTCATCGCCAATCCCTTTGGAGAGGGCAGCCGTCTCTACCGCACCGGGGATCTTGCCCGCTGGCGGCAGGATGGACGGCTGGAACTGGCCGGACGGGCGGATGACCAGGTCAATATTCGTGGCCATCGGGTCGAGCCGGGGGAAGTGGTCAAGCACTTGCTGTCGCTTCCCGCCGTGCGGGAGGCGGCGGTGGTGGCCCGGACGGCAGGCTCCAGCACAGAGCTTATCGCCTATGTTTCCGGTGACGGATTGGGCGAAGCGGATGGTGTGAGCCTGCGGGAGACACTGGCGCAATCGCTGCCGGGGCCGCTCGTTCCGGCGGAGGTGGTGGTGCTGGCCGCCCTGCCGCGTCTGCCCGGCGGCAAGATCGACAAGCAGAGGCTGCAGAAGGAGTACGGGGCGAAAGATCAAGGAGCGAAAATCGCCACCGCAAAACGTGCGCCCGCCAGCGAACAGGAAAGGGTGCTGACCGCCCTTCTGGGCGAATTGCTGCGGCGGGACGATATCGGCCCGGAGGATAACTTCTTTGCCCTGGGCGGCGATTCCCTGCTGGCCGTCTCCTTCGCGGCCCGTGCCCATGCAGCAGGCGTGAGCTTTCCGGCAGCAGGTATCTTCCAGCATCCGACCATTGCGCAGATTGCCGCTCGCTGGCCAGCGAAGGCGGCGGAGCCCGCAAAAGCCGAGGCAACCAGGACCGAACCGACAAGGACGGCGCAGCTCAGCCCGCAGGTTCACCGTTTCCGCCTGTCCAATCTCAACCCGACCAGTTTCGTGACCTGGCAGGTGCTGGGGAAGCGGATGGAAGCCGCCGCGCTGCAAAAGGCGCTTGCCGAGACCGTGGACAGGACAGCCTCGCTTCAGTTGGCGCTCTCCATGCGGGGCCGGTTGTGGCGCGCCGAACAGGCCAGCGCAAAGCCGGAGGTGTTGACGGTGGAAACCGACGATCTGGCGGAGCTGCTGGCAAAGGCGCAGACCGGGCTCGATCTCACCAAGGGACGCGGTATCGTAGGCGTTATCACCCCGGCGCGCACACTGCTGGTGGCGCATGCGGCCTTGATCGACGGACTGTCGCTGCAGCGGCTGGGCAGGCTGATCGAAGGAAAAGCGCCCATCGATCCGCAGGCACCCCATACTGACACCACGCAGGCGCTGGATTGGCAGACGCTGCTCGATCAGGGCGCCGAAAGCCCCTGGTGGATTGGCCCCGATCACGCCTTGCAGGCTGGCCCGGTCACAAGGCTGACACTGCGAATGAAGAAGAACCTTCCCGCAGAGGGTGTTGTCCAGCGGGTCACGCGGTCCGCGCTTGCGGCACTGGCTCGCTTTGGTGAGCGGGATTTCATCATCGCGGATGTGGAGGTGGAGCCGGAAACGCCGGGGCCGCTGGTTTCCATGCCCATGGCCTTGCGCGCCAGTCAGCCGCTGATCTGGCCCGACCCGTCACACTATCTCGCCTTCCTTACCCAGCGCAGGCCCGTAGCCGGTGGGCCGGGCGTGCTGCTGCGTCGCAGTCTCGCCGATGGCGAAGCGGATGCTGCCCTCTCAAGCGGGACGGAACCGCCGCGGGGCGCCGATCGGCTCTACCATCTGGTTCTCGGCTGGCAGGCGGAAGACGGCACGGTGCGTCTGGAAGCGCGCTCTGCCGATGCCGCCCTTGCGGAGGCCGCCTTGACCGCGTGGCGTGAGGAAATTTCCTATTTGATTTGAAGACAGGATTGTCGTGCCCGTCCCCAACGGGCGCGACATCAACAGTTGAAGCAGGGCGCGACTTCAGCCGCGCATGACAGGCGCGGGTTTTGCAGCCCTTGATGTGCAGGAGAAGACAGATGAATTTCTCGGACCGCAAGCAGCAGCTTTTGCAGCAGAGACTGGCCGGGGCAGGCCTTGCCCAGACGGAGGTCTCTGCGGCTTTGGCGCGGCCCACCCGGATCGATCAGGATGGACCGTCCGTGCTCTCCTCGGCGCAGCGGCGTATGTGGTATCAGGCACAGCTTTCCGAACAGTCGGCGGCCTATAACTTCTGCATCATCCTGCGGGCGGAAGACGGGGCCAGCCTGTCTCAAGCCGCTCTCACCGCCGCGCTGGACAAGGTCGTGGCGCGGCATGCCATTTTGCGCACCCGCTATCGCAGCGGCCCGAACGGAGCGCCTCTGCAGGTGGTGGAGCCTCAGCTTCCGCCGCGCTTTCAAAAAGTGACCGTAACATCCGCCGCCTTGGACGAGGAACTCGACGCGCTGGCCTGCAAGGCGCGCGACGAGGCTTTCGACCTTGAAACGGATTCGCCGCTACGGGTGCTGGTCGTCGAGGCGGAGGACCGCGTCAACGCCGTCATTCTGACGCTCCCCCATATTGCAGGCGACGGCGGCTCCTTCGGGATTGTGCTTGCCGATCTTGAGCGCGCCTATGGCCAACAGGGCAATGTCACCAGGCTGGCGCCGCCCTCGGCCATTCGCTATACCGATTATGCGCTATGGGAGCAGAAGCGTCTGGGCGACGCTTCGCAGGCCTCCAGCCTGCAAGCCCGCCAGCTTTCCTTCTGGCGCAAGCAGCTGGCAAACCTGCCAGCGGAAATTCCCCTGCCCTTCGACAGGGAGCGCCCGGCGGCGCCGACCTTCGAGGGCCGTCAGATCCGCCGCTGGCTGGGCCATGGCCTTTCCACTGCGCTGCGCGAGACGGTGAAAACCCAGGGCGGCACGCCGCTCACCGCCTTCCAGGCCGCCGTTGCGGTGGCGCTGAACCGGGTCGGCGCGGGCCATGACATTCCGCTCGGCACGCCGGTGGATATGCGCCAGGATTCGGCGCTGGATCAGCTCGTCGGCTTTTTCAGCAATACAGTGGTGGTGCGGATCGACCTGCAGGGCGATCCGGAATTTTCCGGCCTGCTGCGCCGCGTGCAGGATACAAGCCTTGCGGCGCTCGATCACCGCGACGTGCCTTTCGAAAATGTGGTGGAAGAGCTCAACCCTCCCCGTCTTGCCGCGAGAAACCCGCTGTTTACGGTGATGGTGACGGCGGCAAAGCCTTGGCCGCGCCTGCATCTCGGTGACACCGCGATCATTGCCAGCGAACCCACGCAGACCCAGGCGAAGTTCGATCTGACCTTCGTCTTGCTCGATGAGGGTCAGGGCGGACGCATCGGCCTTTCGCTGCTCTATGCCTCGGATCTCTTCGATGAAGACACGGCCACCGACCTGCTGGAACTGGTGACGGGCATTCTCGGCCAGGGCATGCATCATCCACGCCTGCGGCTGTCGCAACTGGCGGAATTCGATCACCGCCGCCTTGATGCCTCCGCATCGGCGCTTGCCGGTCTTCTCGCACAGCGGAACGTAGCCAAGACAGACAGCCGCCGCCGGATTGCCCTGAAGGAGGGCATTGGCGAAGCACAGATCGTTGCGGCACTTTCCAACCTTCTCGAGCGTCACGATGCGCTTCGTCTGCGTCAGGATCCAAAGACCGGGCAATGGCAGTTGGCCGAGACGGCGGCGCTGTGGGAGCGGCCTTTGCTTGTGCCCTCGGCTTCGGACATCGAAGAGAACGGCTTCGGTGCGGTGCTTCTGGAGAATAGCGCGGATGACAAGGGCAAGCCCCGCCGCATGCTGGACATTCACGCTCCCGGCCTCTGGATGGATGACGTCTCCTGGACCTCTTTCCTCAGCGATCTTGCGGACCTCAACGCCGAACAGGCGGGCGAAACCGCACCCATGGCCCGCTCCTATGCCGATTGGCTGGCGCGCACCGCAGCGCTTGGGGCCGATGCGCGCATCCCCGACGACGCCGAACGCTGGCTGGATATGCTGGATACCGCCGCAGAGACCGTAGCACCGCTTCCTGCTGATCAGGGCGCGGAAGTGACCGTATCAACGGTCATCGATCTCTCCACCGTTGCGGTCACGCCTGATCCGGTTGCTCTGCGCAACGGCGCGCTCGCGGCCTTGGCCTGGGCGCGGCAGATGCCGAAAGAGCCGCTCTTCATCCATATCGAAGAACCCGATCGCGACCGGTTGAGCGGCAGTGGACAGGAAAGCCTTGTCGGCTGGTGCCGCCGTGATTTTCCGCTGCTGCTGACAGCCCCCCAGGAAAGGGAGGAAAGCCCCACCGCAGAGGCGCTGCGCAACCGCCTGCCGCAGGCTGCGGCCTTCCCGGGCTTCGAGACGGTGCGTGGGGACCTCGCCGCAAGCTTCATGCTGGCGCGCGATGTCAATGCCGAGGTGGCCGGTGCCTTCGATGGCGTGGCGCTGCCGGACATCGGCCTGTCGCTGACGCTTGGCGGTGGTGTGGAAGCAGAGACCGCAGCCCGGTTTGATGAAGGTCTGCGGGAAATCTGGTGCCTCGACATCGACGTCCAGCGCCGCCGGGCGCTGCTGACGCTTCGCGCCAGCCGCACGCAGGATGATCTGCAGACAGTCGCTGCACGCTTCGCGGATGCCTTGCCGGTCAGCCTTGCGCTGGTGGCAGAGGCGGCTCAGCCGGATGAGCATCAGCCACTGCCGGACAGCGAAGACAGCCTGATTGCCCTCACCCGCTGGGACCTGCGCCGCCTGCAACAGGCCACCGGTCCGGTACGCGAGGTTCTGCCGCTGTCGCCCTTGCAGGAGGGCTTGCGTTTCCATGCCATGGGTCTCTCCGGCGATGCCGAGGATGTCTATGTGTCGCAGACCTCCCTCGACCTCTTCGGCCAGATCGATGCAGACCGCTTTGAGGAGGCCGTCAAGACCGCCATCCGGCTCAACCCGACGCTCTCCGCCGGCTTTACCGAAATCGGCAATGCCATGGTGCAATTTGTGCCGCTGGATGTCGACATTCCCTGGCGCTACGCCGAAGTGGCCGATGAGGCGGAGGCCGAGGCGATTGCCGATCAGGATTATCATGCCGGGTTCGACACGGCGCGGCCACCGCTCATCCGGTTTGCGCTGGCGCGGATCGGCGCGGCGGGAGCCGAGGCGCATTACCGCCTGCTGCTAACCGCCCATCATATTCTGCTCGACGGCTGGTCGATCCGGCTCCTGCTGCGGCTGGTGCTGCAACTCTATGCCGAGCCGCATCGCAAGATTGCCGCCCCCTCCTTCCGCCGCTATCTGCAATGGCTGGCCGGTCAGGACGGTGCAGAGGCCGAGCGGGTCTGGCGCGAGGTGCTGGCCGGCAGCGAACCGACCCTGCTCTACCCCGCCGCCCGTGGCCTGGAGGCAAGCGCCGAAAGAAGCGGCGAGATTTCCACGACGGTCGATCACCGTCTGGCCGACGCCTTGACGACGCTGGCGCGCTCGGCCTCCACCACCATCAGTACGGTTCTGGAACTGGCCTGGGCAACGCTTCTGATGCGGCTTGGCGGCTCCTCCCATGTCGTCTTTGGCAATGTCGTGTCTGGCCGTCCCGCCGAGATCGACAATGTCGGCGAGATCATCGGCCTGCTCTTCAACACCGTGCCGGTGCGGGTCGAGGCGGAAGCCAAGCAGACCGTCAGGATGGCGCTGGCGGCGCTGCACGCCCAGAAATCGGTGTCGCTGCGCTATGCCCATGTGCAATTGACGCGGCTGCAACAGCTTGCAGGGCATTCGCCGCTGTTCGACACGCTGTTTTCGGTCCAGAACCTGCCGCCCTTCGATCCGTCCAGTTCCGGCGACCTCAGGCCCGGCAAGGCCGGGGTGCGGGATGCGACCCACTATCCGCTCAGCATGTCGGTGACACCCACCACGGACAGGATCGATCTGCGCCTGATGTTCCGCACCGATATCGTGCCGGAAGCCCAGGCCGAAGCCATCCTCGAGGCCTATGCCGGTATTCTCGCGGCCTTTTTGGAGAATGCCGATCTGCCGCTTATGGCGGTGGACGGTCTGCCGCCGGAAAGTGCCCTGCTACCCAAAATGATTTCCGGCAAGGAGATGGAAATCAGCGCGCTTTCCGTTGCCGATCTTCTGGTCAGGCAGGCGGAAAAGACCCCGGACCTCAACGCTGTCACGGCGGGGGAGACGCGCCTTTCCTTCCAAGACCTTGCGACCTCCGCCCACCAGCTTGCGCATCTGATGATCGGCCGGGGCGTGGCGCCGGAGCATAAGGTGGCGCTGCTTCTGCCGCGCTCGCATCTGATGGTGGTGGCGCTGTTTGGCGTTTTTGCCGCCCACGCCGCCTATGTGCCGATCGACCCGCAGACACCGGCCAACCGCATCGGCTCCATGCTCGACCAGTCGCAGCCGACGGTCATTCTGACGACCCGCGAGCTTGCCGGGCAATTGCCGGAAGGCTACGCGACAGATCCGCGCGTGGTGCTGATGGATGATGACGGGATCATCGCCGAGCTTCAGCGCCAAAGCGGCGCGCTGCCCGATATTCCGCGCTCGGCAGGGCTCGATCATCTCGCCTATATCATCTTCACCTCGGGCTCCACGGGAACGCCGAAGGGCGTGGCGGTTCCCTATCGCGGGCTGACCAACATGTTCATCAACCACCAGCGGGAAATTTTCGCCCCCGTACTGGCGGCGCAGGGCGGACGGCGGCTGAAGATCGCCCACACCACGTCCTTTGCCTTCGATGCCTCCTGGGAACAGCTGTTGTGGCTGCTCTCCGGCCATGAGGTCTATGTGATCGACGATGATCTGCGCCGTGACCCGGAACGGCTTTTGCCGCTCTTCGACCGCGAGGATATCGATGCCTTCGACGTCACGCCGACCTATGGCTCCTATCTGGTCGAACACGGCCTGCTGGACCGTGACCGGCCCCAGGGCAGACCGGGCACCGGGCTCGTCTTCATGTCGCTGGGCGGCGAGGCCGTGGGGGATGCGCTTTGGACGCGCATGCGCGAAGCACCGGGTCTCGGCGGCTACAATCTCTACGGACCGACGGAATATACCATCAACGCGCTCGGCGCCGATCTTGCAGATAGCGCCCAGCCCAGCGTGGGCCGCCCGATTGCCAACACCACGGCCCATATTCTTGGACCGGGCCTGCAACCCATGCCGGTCGGCAGTGTCGGAGAGCTTTATCTGAGCGGGGTGGGGCTGGCGCGCGGCTATGTCAACCGTGCCGCCGGGACGGCGGAACGCTTCGTGGCCAACCCCTTCGGCAAGCCGGGCGAGCGGTTCTACCGCACCGGCGACCTTGCCCGCTGGCGGCCCGATGGCAGCATCGACTATCTCGGTCGCTCCGACAATCAGCTGAAAATTCGCGGCTATCGCATCGAACCCGCCGAGATCGAAAATATCCTGGTCGAGCAGGAAGGCGTAAAGCGCGCCGCCGTTGTTGCCCGGCCGGATCAGAACGGCGCGCCTCGCCTGATCGGCTATCTGGTCTGCGATGGACGCCAGGCCGATGAGGAAAAGCTGAAGGATGCACTGCGCCAGCAATTGCCCGCCTATATGATCCCGGCGGCGCTGGTGGTGGTGGCGGATCTGCCCCGCACCATCAACGGCAAGCTGGATGTGCAGGCGCTGCCCGATCCCGCCCCCTCCGAAGAACGGGTGGCGCTGCCGGTCAATGCCACGGAAGAGCGGGTTTGCGAGGCATTTTCCAGCGTCCTGGGCCGCGCCACCATCGGCCGCTTCGATGATTTCTTCGAGGCCGGCGGGCATTCGCTGCTGACGGTGCGGTTGGCGGGCCTGCTGCGCGAGAGCCTCGGCCAGCGCGTCAGCGTCCGGGATATCTATGACAACCCGACGCCCGCCGCCCTTGCCAAACTGCTGGGGCCGCTGGAGGACGAAACCGCACCGGAGGAGGCCGCAACGCAGGAAGAGGACGCGCTCAAGGCGCGCATGCTGAAGGATATCGAGCTGCCGGCCAACCTCCTGGCGCTTGCGCCCTCAAGCGGCCTTGCCAATCCCTCCCTGGCAGGGGTGCAGGATATTCTGCTCACCGGCGCGGCGGGCTTCCTCGGCAGCTTTGTTCTGGCCGAACTGCTGGAGAAAACCAAGGCCCGCATTCATTGCCTTGTCCGTGCGGAAAACGATGCCGCCGCCCTGCAACGGGTGGGCCGGGCGCTTTCTGCCTATGGCCTGTGGCGGGATGACGTGCAGGAAAGACTGATTGGCGTGGCGGGCGATCTTGGCCTGTCCGGTTTCGGTCTGGATGAGGAAAGATGGAACGGGCTTGCCGGGCGGATCGAGGTCATCATCCATAATGGCGGTGCCACCAATGAGTTCGATGATTATGGCCGCCTTGCGCCTATCAATGTCGGCGGTTCGCGAGAAATCCTGCGGCTTGCCGCAAGCGGAAAAGGGTTCATTCCCGTTCACTTCGTCTCGACCGCCTCGGTGGTGGCGCGCAAGGGTGATAATCCCGCTCTTATTCCGGAAACAACCCGGCTGACCATCGAGGAGATCGAAGAGACGGGCTACGTGCAGAGCAAATGGGTGGCTGAAGAAATGATGCATGCGGCAGCCGCGCGCGGCCTGCCGGTCATGGTGCATCGGCCCGGCCGGGTCAGCGGCCACAGCCGGACAGGTGCCTGCAATACCGGCGCCGGTTTCTGGCACTTCATCCGGGCCATGCTGGTGCTGGAGGCCGTGCCGATCCTTCGCCAATCGCGTCTCACACTGGCCCCGGTCGATTACGTGGCGAAAGCGATGGTGGGGCTGATCGAGCACGGCAAGCCCGGCGAGACCTATCACCTGACCAATCGCAGCCAGACCAGCATCGAGGCCATTGCCGAGGCAGCGCGGCGCGCAGGCTACCGTCTGGAAAGCCTGCCGTTCAAGGCCTGGCGCGAAAGGTTGGCCGAGAAGGCCGAGCAACGGGCCGTCAAGGGAGATGATGTTCTTTCATCGACCCTGATGCTGGCCGAACATCTGGAAAAATATGACGGCGCCCAGGCGGAGTCTGCACTGGGGCAGGAAAATGTCATCAACGCGCTGAAAACCTCAGGCATTGCACCACCCACCGTCACGCCGGAGATGCTGGATTGCTACACCCGCTATTTCCAGAAGCAGAATTTCTTTCCGCCGATCGGACAGAATGAATAAGGGCAAGGATCAAAACGCCGTATGCTGACAGCATACGGCGTTCTGACAAACCCACCGCTCACGCGTTACTGCATAATCTTGATCGTCCTCGTTTGACGCCGGTCCGATTATGCTCTCGTGCGTGGCGCAACCCCGTTGAGAAGCAGGTTCCAGCTTTGCTGGAAATGCGCCTCGATGCGGGCAGGATCATCAAAGGCCGCACTGCCCGTCATCGCCGCTGTGGTGGGCAGTGCGACAAGACAGTGAATGAGATGGGTGGCAAGCTCCACCGGATCTGCCGCAACAAGATCGCCCGCCGCCTGGGCATCGCGCACGGCGGCGACAAGCCTCTCCATGATCGGGTCCGGCTGCGGCGGAATGGGCTGATCCCGTTCGAAAACGATGGTTTCGCTGAAGGTGATGCGCTTCAGAGAAATCAGGTCCGGCTCCATGTTGACAATCAGAAGTTCGCGCAGCAGCAGCCGAAGCTTTTCCAGCGGCGTACCGTCCGTCACCGGCATTTTTTCAAGGCGCGCCACCGCCCGGCGATGGGCATGGGCGACAACGGCTTCAAACAGCACGATCTTCGAGGGAAAGCGGCGATAGATCGTATCCTTGCCCGCTCCGCAGCTTTGGGCCACCTGCTCCATGGAGGTGCCGGCAAAGCCACGGCTGGCGAACAGGCTGGCCGCCATGGCAATGATCTTGTCGCTCATTCCGTCCTGCACCGCTTTGGACGGGCGGCCCGGGCGGAGCATGGCAGGACTTTTCTGGTCGGCCATCATCATCTCCAGTTCTTCTCTCTGGTTGCCTTCACACAACTTCTGCGCGCCGTGTAAAACTTGATAAAAACCGTCACATTATCTGGACAGAACGCTCCCGTTTGATTATAGGCGATAACACTCTTTTTGAAAGATAGCGATGGGGGCGCCTCGTGAGAACGGGCTTATACATAAGAACTCTCTTGTTGACTTCGACGATTCTGGCCGGAGGGGTATCGGTCAGGGCTGAGGAGAATGTTACCAATCTTCCGACCATTGTGGTGAAAGGCTCAGGCAAGAGCGAAACGGACACATCGAAGAGCGTGCTTCTGAAGAAGACGACTTCGGCCACAAAGACCAGCACCTCGGTGATGGAAACGCCGCAATCGGTCACCACCGTGACGCGCAAGCAGATCGACGATCAGAACCCGCAAACCGTCAGCGAAGCGCTGCGCTATACGGCGGGCGTTCTCTCCGATCGCGATACCAATTCCCGTTACGACTCGGTCTTCCTGCGCGGCTTCGGCGCCTTCGGCACCTCAACGAACTACGTCAGCTATCTGGACGGTTTGAAATTGCAGCGCGGCCAAGCCTTTGCAACGCCGTCGATCGACCCTTTCCTTCTGGATCATGTGGATGTGCTCAAAGGCCCGGCCGCTCTTCTCTACGGCCAGGTGAACCCCGGTGGAACTGTCAATCAGGTCAGCCGCGACACGTCGGACGTACAGTCGAATGAAGCCCGTATAGAGTTCGGTAGCCATGGCAGGGTGCAGGGTGGGCTTTACTCCACCGGGCCGCTGTCTTCCGATGGTGATGTTCAGTATGGTATTGGCCTTGTAGGCCGATCTTCCGGCACGCGCTATGACGATGTTGATGAAAAGCGTTTTGGCGTCATGCCCTCACTCAAGTGGCAACCGGACGCAGATACAACTCTGGTGGTGTCCGGTTATTACCAGCGCGACCCGGAGGGCGGATATTTCAACTCGCTTTATCCCAAGTTTCTGGCGCCCGCCGGTTATGCCCGTTACCTGAGTCGCGATCTCAATGTTGGCGATCCCAACTATGATTCTTTCGAACGCACCCAGTACGGCATCGGTTATCGTTTCGAGCACAGCTTCGATGAGCAACTGACGGTCCGCTCCAATTTCCGCTACTCCGGCGTGGATAGTGACATGCAGTCGCTTCAGATGAACGGAGCGCTAACATCGACAGGTCTCATTCCACGGTGGGCCGTGCATTCGATTGAGGATGTAAAAGGCTTTTCCCTGGATAACCAAGTGGAATACAAGTTCGACACCGGAGCAGTCCAGCATACGCTCCTGGCCGGTCTTGATGTTCAACGCAGTGACAGCAGCTGGGAATATCTGCTTGGAGCTGCAACGTCTCTCGATGTCACGAATCCGGTGTATGGCGGAACGGTCGGCCCGTTTGTCACCGCGTTCAACTCCGACCAGACGCTTCGCCAGACAGGCATCTACCTTCAGGACCAGATAGAGCTCGGCGGACTCCGCGGTACATTTGGTGTAAGGCATGACTGGGCGGATCAGGATACCCAGAACCACCTTACCGGCACGTCTCCGGAGCGCTCGGATGAGGCAACCAGCTATCGCGCCGGACTGCTCTATCTGTTCGACAACGGCATCGCGCCCTATGCCAGCTATTCGACCTCTTTCGAGCCCTCGACCAGTCTGGCAGCCGATGGCAGCCCCTTCAAGCCGACGGACGCACAGCAATATGAAGTGGGCGTCAAATATCAGCCTCCGGGCTGGGATGCCGTCTTCACTTTCTCGGCGTTCGATATCCGCCAGCAGAATGTCGTTTATTACAATGCTGCAACCGGCTTCAATGAACAGCAGGGCGGAATCCGCTCGCGTGGACTGGAATTCGAGGCCAGGGGCAATGTGACCAGCAATCTCGAACTGATTGCCGCCGTGTCCTTCCTGGATACGGAAGTCTCCAAATCGGATATCGCGTCGATTGTCGGCAACAGACCGCAAGCCGTTCCGAATTATTATGGCTCGCTCTGGGCGAACTACACCTTCGACAGCGGTGTTCTGGAGGGGCTTTCGATCGGGAGCGGCCTGCGTTTCGTCGGTTCCAGCTATGCGGATGATGCCAACACCATCAAGGCGGACGGCTATACGCTGGTGGATGCCGGGTTGAAATATGATTTCGGCGTGAAATCACCGAAGTTGAAGGGATTGCAGGGCACACTGAACGTGACCAACCTGTTCGACAAGGAATATTACTCCAGTTGCAGCAGCAGTTACTATTGCCAATACGGCAATGGACGTACCGTTCTTGCCGGCCTCCGCTTCAAGTGGTGAGACAAACGTGAACCTTACGCGGCGTCATATGTGCGCGAGCCTTGCGGCGGCAGGGGTCTTCCTGACCCTGCCGCCAGCCGGGGCCGAACAACCCATCAAGCTGACGGATATGGCAGGCCGGGAGGTAACCCTCCCGGCGCTGCCGAAACGCATTATTCTGCTTGAAGCTCATGACCTTTTCACCATGTCGCTTCTGCATCCCGATCCGGCATCCTTGGTGGCCGGATGGGCGGCGGTGGACCGGATGGACAGCGATTTTCTGGTCAAGCACCTCTCCAACGGCCATGACATCCCTGTGGTGGGCAAGCAATCGCCCGATACTGTCTCGGTGGAAGCGCTGATCAGCCTCGCCCCCGACCTTGTCGTGACCACCGCCTTCATGACGCCGCCCGAGATGGAAGATGGCCTTCTGGCGGGGCTGAAGAAGCTCGGCGTGCCGGTGGTCTTTTCCGACATCTCCAGCAATTCCGGCAATGGCGCCAGCAATCCGCTGAACGATCTCAAGACCTCCATGACCATGTGGGGCCGCATTCTCGGCGCCAGTGACAAGGCCACGGCCTTCACCGCCTTCTTCGAGCAGGAACTGGCGGCCATTGCCAAAAGGCTTGCCGGGGCGGCACCGGTGACCACCTATCTCGAAGTTCAATCCACCCCGGACGACTGCTGCTGGGCTGCCGGACGCAAGATCTGGGGCACGCTGCTGGAAATGGCGGGCGGGCAGGTGCTGCCGGAGGTCAAATCTCCCTGGTTTGAAAAGCTTTCCACCGAATATCTGCTCTCAACGCCGCAGGATGTCTATATTGCCACCGGCGGCGGCTGGGCGGCCAGCGGCAGGCCGGAGATCGCGCCGGGACTGGATGAGGCAAAGGCGCGGCAAAGCCTGCAAAAACTGGTCGATGCGCGCCCGCTCTTCGCCAGCCTGCCCAGCGTGAAGAACAACCGCGTCTACGGCATCTGGAGCGGGCTGATCACCAATCTGCCGCTCAATCTTCTGTTCGTGGCGCAAACGGCGAAGTGGCTGCATCCCGAGCGCTGTGCGGATCTTCAACCGCAGGCGCTGCTGGACAGGATCAATGCCGACTTCGCCACGATCCAGATCAAGGGGCCGCTCTGGGTTTCGCTATAGGACGTGGTGAAAAAAATAATAGAGCATTTCCAGGAAAAGTGGAATCCGGTTTTCTGTTCAGAAATTTGTAAACACAAAGAGTTAGAGCGCCGATCTGATTCCATCAGATCGGCGCTCTAAACGAGAATATTGTCAGGTCAGGGAGTGAAAGATGCCGTCGCTGTCTTCAATGCCGTTCAAGGCCAGCGCAACCGTGCCGTTTGAGAAGCTCGATGATTATCTCGAGCCTTTCATCGAATCGCTTTCCACGCACGACATGACGATCTGCAAGGGCGACGGCGTCTATGACATCGCCTCCCCCTTCGGCAAGGCAAGCTTCCGGCCCGGAGAGGGCGAATTCCGCCTGACGGCGGAAGCCGCCGATCCGGCCAATCTGAACCGGCTGAAGCATGCGCTGGTCGGCCCCATCGGTTTTATCGCCGCGCGTGAAAATCCGGTGATCGAATGGGAGGGCGACAAGGCCGCCCCTGCCCTGCCCGATGATCTGCGCATCCTCAGGGTGGCACGCGTCTCGGATCTGACACCCAATATGCGCAGGCTGGTGTTTTCCGGAGAAAACCTGCAACGCTATGATCGCCCGGATCAACTGCATTGCCGGCTGATTTTTCAGCCACGGGATATGGTGAAGCCCTCCTGGCCGATGCTGGACGATCGCGGCCATGTGGTCTGGCCGGATGGCGGTGCGGTGCCAACGCGGGTTTACACGATCCGCAAGATCGACGGCACCCGCCAGGAAATCACCGTGGACTTTGCCCTGCATGAAAATCCCGGCCCTGCGACCCGCTGGGCCATGGATGCGCGCCCCGGCGATATTGCTGGCATTCTGGGTCCGGCGGCAGATGGTCCGAAGGACGCGGATTTCCATGTGCTGATCGGCGATGAGACAGCATTGCCCGGCATCGCCCGCATCCTGGAGGAGATGCCGCAGGCCGCCATCGGTCATGCGATCATCGAGGTCGCCAATCCGCAGGAGGAACTGCCATTGGTTCATCCGAAGGGCGTGACACTCACATGGCTGCATCGGCAGGACGCCGCCCCCGGCACCACCGAACTGCTCTTCGATGCGCTGCAGACGGTGGCATGGCCGGATGATCTTTCGCGCGCCTTTCTATGGGGCGGCTCGGAGCACAAGATTTTCAGCAGGATCTATCGCCACCTGAAAAACGAAATCAAACTGCCGCGCGACCGCTTCACGCTCCATTCGCACTGGCACCGCCGCTTGAGCGAAGAAGAGATCATCGCCAAAGGCGGTGAAGCCTATCTGCCGTCGGACCATTGAAAGGCAGACGCTTTTGAAAGAAGGAGCAAGGGCTTGATCCCAAGGCTCGAGGATGCATGAGCATCCTCGAGCCTTGGTATTACAGCGCGTTGATGAAGGTCTTCAGCTTGGTTGCCGTCTCGGCATGTTCCTTTTCCGGCGTCGATCCGGCGACGATGCCAGCCCCTGCATAGGCCGTGGCCCGGCAACCCTTGATGAAACCGCAGCGCAGCGTCAGCGCCCAATCGGCATTGCCATCCGCATCCATCCAGCCGATCAACCCCGCGTAAAAGCCGCGATCGAAATCTTCCAGACGGGCAATGGCCTCCTGTGCGGGGCGCTGCGGCCAGCCACTGACGGCAGGTGTGGGATGCAGGGCATAGGCAAGCGTCAGCGGGCAAACCCCTTCCCGCAGCACGCCGGACACATGGCTGCCGAGATGCCAGATCACCGGCGTTTCCACCAGATCCGGTTGCTCCGGCACCACCACGTCGCGCGCATAGCGGTGGAAAACCTCGCCGATGGCCTGAACCACCAAAGCATGCTCGGCCTGGTCCTTGGCGGATTGCAGCAGCGAATGCCGGGCGGCCTCGTCAGCCGCCTGATCGGCCAGACGTGGGGTGGAGCCGGCCAGCGGCTTGCTGCTGACCCGTCCGCGACGGCAACCGACAACGAGTTCGGGACTTGCGCCCAGCAGAATAGCGCCGGCATTATCGCCAAAGGCGGCATCCTCCGGCACATCCGCCTGGAAGACATAGGCGCTCGGATTACGCGCGCAAAGCCGCGCATAGACCCGGTCCGTATCCACCGGCTTGTCGAACCGCACCTCGACCCGCCGGGCCAGCACCGCCTTTTCCAGCGCGCCTTGTTCGATGTCTTCCAGAAGACGCGCAACGCCTTCGCGATAGGCCGGAGAATCGGCATGATCGACGGCAAGCGGGACCGGCTGTAACGCCGCAGCTTCCACACCGCCCAAAGCGGCGGGTTCGGCGTTCCACTCCACCTCTTCAGGCACGTAGAGCAAGGCCGGAGCGTTCGTATCGAAGGGGATCATGCCGACCACCACCGGGGAGGCGGTGCGGTTACTGCCCTCCTTCCGCCTTGCCTGCAAGGCGGCATGAACGGACGCAGCGACCGAAGGACCATCCCATCTCGAAGGAGTGATCATCTCGGCAATGCCTCTTGTCCGCAAATGATAGTCCGGCGTTTTCAGGTTAAAGGACGCCATCGTTATGTCTCCATGACGAGAACATTTCAGTGTTTCGCGGAAACACCGCAATGCTCTAACTCTTTGTTTTTAAGCATTTCCGGACGGAAAACCGCTGCGCAGTTTTCTCGGGACAATGCTTTGGGAAGCAGGCGTGCGACAGCGCGGCGCGCAACGCCGTGGGGCGTACGTCTGCTCGTACTCCGTTGAAAATTTTCACTGTTTGTCAGGAGACCAAGACGTCGAAAATGCTCACAACATCTTGGCCATTGTCTTCAATGCTCAGGAGGGCACCGGTTCATCCGCGAGCAAGGCCAGCCGCTTGCGGTCGATCTTGCCGAAGCGCGTGAGCGGAATGTCATCGACAATGCGCAGCCGGTCCGGCAGCTTGTAGGTCGCCACCCCGCGCTGGCGCAGGAAGTCCTTCAACTCCCTCAGGCTGGGCGGCGTCTCCACGGGATGCACGAAGGCAAGCGAAGCCTGCCCGAGATCCGCATCCGGCACGCCCAGCACGGCAATTTCCTTGACGGCAGGATGATCGATCAGATGATTTTCGATCTCCACCGCCGAGAATTTCTCACCGCCGCGATTGATCTGGTCGCCGCTGCGGCCTGCCACCACCAGATGGCCGCTTGGCAGGCGCCGCACCATATCGCCCGTGCGATAGAAACCGTCGGGAGTGAAGCTGCGGGCATTGATTTCAGGCCCGGCCAGATAGGAGCGGATGGTATAGGGGCCGCGCGTCCACAATTCGCCGACCGCACCGTCGGCGACCGGCTGGCCTTCCTCATCGACGATGACGATCTCATCATCGGGCGAAAGCGGGCGGCCTTGAGTGGTTTCGACAATGTCGATCGGATCCTCGGCGCGGGTATAATTCAGCAAACCTTCCGCCATGCCGAAGACCTGCTGCACGCGCACGCCCGGCCATTCGTGAATGCGCCGCGCCACAGACTCCGCCAGTTTGGCACCACCGACCTGCAACAATTTCAGGCTGGAAATATCGGTCTCGTCAAACTCGCGCGCTTCCAGCCACAGCGACACCAGCGTCGGTACGGCCGCAGTCACCGTGACCTTGTGCTTTTCGATCAGCGAGAACACGGAATCCGGGCTCGGCTCGCGGGCCAGCACCACCGTGCCGCCAACGCTGAAAGTGCCGAGCAGGCCAGGGCAGGCCAGCGGGAAATTATGGGCGGCGGAAAGCGCTGCGAGATAAACGGTATTTTCATCGAAACCGCAAGCCTCGGCGCTGGCCCGGGCATTGTAATCATAATCATTATGCGTGCGTGGAATAAGCTTCGGCAGGCCGCCCGTGCCGCCGGAATGGAGGAGCAACGCCACCGCATGCGCATCGACGGGCGGGCGATCAACCGGCGGGCCTGCCATGGCCATCAGGCGATCATAGCTGATGACGCCGTCATCTTCGCCGGGCTCGCCAACCACCACCACCTTGCCGATACCGGGCACGGCGTCGCGCACCCGCCGCATCAGGCCGCGAAAATCATAGCTTGCCTGCCGGTCGGCAATAGCACAGGCAACCGCCCCGGAACCCTTGGCAAGATGGATCACCTCCTGCTCGCGGTGGGTGGGCAGCACCATCACGGGAATGATACCGGCCCTGACCGAACCGAGCAAAAGGCATACCAGTTCCAGCAGATTGGGCAGTTGCAGGATGAAGCGATCACCCGGCGCAAGGCCCCATTGCTGCAAGGCAGAGGCCACCTGGTCGGCAGTCCGGTCCAATTCGGCATAGGTCAGCAAGCGGCCAACGGAATCGATCAGCGCCGGTTTATCCGGATGGCTTGCCGCATAATGGCGAACGGGGGCGGTCAATTCCTCACCGCGCCAATAACCAAGTTCGCGATAACGCCTGGCCACATCGTCAGGCCAGCGGGGAGCGGACAGGGCAGAAACGATAGGATCGGGCATTTTTCCCTCACAAAACAGGCAACAGAAGACCGCTTCCCGCAGAGACGTGAACAATACGTCCGGGATGGCCTAGAGCGTTTCATTGTTTCTACGCATTTCCGGAGGGAAAACCGGTTTCCACTTTTCTCCGGACAATGCTCTAAAATCATTCATGACATCAAACAATGATCGCCATGCTGTCGCAGGACGATCAAAGGGCTTACGACCGGCTCACCGCAGGGTGGCCGAAGCGCGAGGCGCGGCAGCAGACCGTGACGCCGGGAAAACCTCCTGCAAATAGGCAAGAAGCTGCCTGTTCACCGCCTCCGGCTGTTCCAGATAGCCGTAATGGCCGGTCTCCGGCACTTCGAGGTAACGGGCGCCGGGCACGATTCCGGCCAGTTCGCGGCTGAGATAGGCCGGTATGGCCGCATCATCGCGGAACGCCATGATCATCATTGGCACGCTGATGCCGCGATAGGCATCGCTTCGATCCACCAATTGCTCGGAAATCTGCAATTGCGCCTTATGGCCCTTGCTGATCCGGCCATCATCGAAGGCCATGATATCCAGCCAGTCCTGAGCCTGCCCCTCGTTCCGCAGTGTGGCGGGCGACAGATATTGCAGGGCCATGACGGCAGCCCGGTAATCCGGAGGAAGAAGATAGCTTTGCTCGGAAAGCGCAATCTCGCCCCGCGTCATCGCCTGCTGCACCGGATCAAGCCGCGCATGGGCGGCCATGCCGATGACGCAAGCCACCAGATCGGGCCGGGCCAGCGCCGTTTCGGTCACGATCCGCGCGCCGAGCGAGGTTCCGATCAAGGCCACGGAAGACAAGCCCAGATGCTCGATCAGCCCCACGACATCGCCGACCATGTCCTCCATGGTGAAGCCTTCGGGGCATTCATCGCTGGGGGGAATGCCACGATTGGTCATGGTGACCGTGCGATAACCAGCCGCTTTCAGTGCCGGAACCTGATGGATGTCCCAGACCCGGCCAGGGCTGCCCGTTCCCATCACCAGCAGCACTGCAGGGCCTTCGCCGCCGCTGTCGTCGAAAGCGAGATGAATGCCGTTGATGCGCGCCGTCGTCATGCTGTTTTCCCGGCGCGCGGCACGAGGAAGCGGCTGACGCTGCGCAATTTTTCGCAGGTCTCTTCCAGCTCCCGTTCGGGCGTGGATTGGAGGATCAGACCCGCCCCGGCGCGAAGCCAGGTCTGCCCGTTCTTCTGGTAGACCGAGCGCAGCACCAGCGCTGCATCCAGCTCTCCGCTACGCTCCAGCATGATGACCGCACCGCTGTAAAGACCGCGCGGCGTGGCTTCCTTGCTGGCAATCACCGCGCAGGCCTCCCGCTTGGGGATGCCGGAACTGGTGACGGCAGGAAAGACGCTGGCAAAAGCATCCCAGCAGGAACGCTCCTCCGCCATCTGCCCACGAACACCGGAGGCCATATGCTGCACGCTGCCGCGCGCCACGATCTGCATGAAGTTTTCCACGAAAACCGTGCCCGGTGCGCTGACGCTTTCAATCTCGTCCTGCGCCAGCTTTACCGAAAGCGCATGCTCGTAGATTTCCTTGGGGTCCGCCATCATGTCTTCGCGACGGCGGCGATCCTCCTCCGGTTCACCCGTGCGGGCGCAGGTTCCGGCCAGCGGCTGGGTGCGGATAGCGCCGGAGGACGACACCTCTACCACCGCCTGCGGGCTGACACCGGCGGCAGCGATGCCGCCGAGATTGAGCAGGAAGGAGCGGGCGGGCGTATTATTGATCCGCAGGCATTCATAGCTGCGCACCAGGTCGATCTCCTCACTCACCGGCACATGGCGCGAAAGAATGACCTTGCTCAACTTCTTGCCGTCTATGGCGCGGATGGCTTCTGCCGCCCTCAGTTCGAAACCGGTTTCGTCCTGGCGCTCATCCACCGGCACGCGCCGGTTCTGGGTGCCGGGTCTGGCCTGCCGCAGCGCTTCTTCCCAGACATCCGAAAGGGCGGCGTCATCCAGCTGAAGCTCGACACCCTCCGGCCCGATCCGGGCCTCATGGCGCGGCGCCGAGAGATAGAGCAACGGCTCGTCATGGGAGGGGAGCGGAAGCCCCTGCAGGAGATAGGAAAATTCGAAGGCGGCCCAGCCGAACAGGCGGCTGCAATCCGGCGCCTCGCCCAGCAGGTGCTTCACCAGGGCGTTCAGTTGCACCAGCGGCTGCGGTCCCAGAGGCTCGGACACGGAGCCTGCCGGGGTCTTCAGATGAAACCCATTCCGGTTGAGAACCAGTTCCGCGACAGAGCCCGCACCGAAGAAGAAGGTCCCGGCCTTTTCATAGAGGATATAGGGCTGCTCGCCAGCCTGAGCCTCGACCACATCCGCCAAAGCGCAGGCCTTGACGACGTGATCGAACACGGACACCTCGCCCCGTTCATGCCCCGCGTGAACCGCAACAGCAGACATGACCCTCTCCTCAGGCGACATCGAAGGCAGCAGTGGCAACCTGCGCGCCACCACGCACCGAGCGCGGCCGGATATCCGTCCAGACCTTGTCGACCCAGGCCAGAACCTCATCCCGCGGCAGGCCATGGGGCGCGCCATAGGCAATGCGCCAACCCGCCGGAACGGCCTGGAAGGTTGGCCAAAGGGAATATTGCTCCTCGTCATTGACGAGAGCAAAGAAGGAGCCCTTGGGATCGTCGAAAGGATTTATCGTCATGATCTACTCCTGACTTATAAATGAATGAAGCACGCCACCGGTTGTCTCAGCCTTCTCAGGCGGTCAGCTTTCGCGGTTGGCTGCTTTCTATGTCGCGCGCATCGGTGACGGCCTGAAGAATTTCCGCCGCGCGGATGGCGATATTGGAGAGCAGCGTGGAGGTGAGCCCGTGGCTGTGTTCGACACTGCCATTGAGGAAAAACCCGCCGGAAACGTGCTGAAGATCGAGCGAGTAATCCCGATTGACCAGTGGCTGGCCGTTTTCAAACCCACCCCTGCTCTCAAGACCGGGGCCAAACAGGCTGCCGATATCGAAGGGCTTGAAGCCTGTAGCGAAGACAACGGCATCTACCGTCAAAGCCTTGCGATGGCGGTTGCCGAGATCGCGCAACACCACGCGCACGCCATCCGCACCATCCTCGATCTCTTCGATTTCCGTGGTCCGGTGAACGTGGAGCCGCCTTTGCCCGGTCAGCGTCTCGTTATATTCGCGCCGATACAGGTCTTCGATCAGATCCGCATCGACAGCCGCGTAATTGGTCGGCCAGTGATAGGCGAGCAGACGCTCCTTGAGATCGGCGGGCGCACTGTAGAATTCATCGACGGAGGCCGGATCGAAGATGCGGTTGACGAACGGCGTATCATCGGATGGGGAATAGCCAAACCGCCGCAGAGAACTGTGCACCTCAGCATCCGGATAGGTTTCGTGCAGGTAGGCGACCACTTCCGCCGCACTCTGGCCTGCCCCCACCACCAGGAAGGACTTGTTCTGGCGGGCGGGAACCTGCGAGAGATTGGATAGCAGCTTCTGATTATGGAAAATCCGAGCGCTGACCTTTATCCCCTCCGGCAGCACCGGCTGATAACCCATGCCCAGAACGACATTGCGCGCCTGAAAGACCTGTTCTTCCGCGCCGTTCGACGCCGTCACCACGAAATTGCGGCCATTCCAGTCAATCTGTCTTGCCTGCACGCCATAGGACACCGCAGCATCCACGCGATTGGCCGCCCAGAGGAGATAGTCATAAAACTCTGCGCGCGAGGGAAAGAATGTCTTGAGATTGATAAAATCGGACAGCCGTTGACGTTCGTGAAGATAATTCAAAAAGGAATAGGAACTGGTGGGAGATCTCAGCGAAACGAGATCCTTCAGAAAACTGATCTGCATCGTGGTATTGGGCAGCAACATTCCGTTGTGCCAACCAAAGGAGGCTTTTGCTTCCAGAAACCGTGCGCTCAACCGATCGGTCGGAGGCAATTGCTGGTTCCGTTCTTCCATGGCGATGGCGAGGCCCAGATTGGCCGGGCCGAAGCCGATACCCAACACATCCAGCAAACCCTGCTCTCCCATTTCCTGGCTTGATGCCCTGTCACCTCGGCGGCCCTGCGGCGTCGTTGACATAAGTTGGCTCTCCTATCGTGAAGCCTCGATTTTTCAGCAGCCAGCCAAATGGCCAAGCGGGATCACGTCCCGAAGCAGTGCTTCAGGATGAGATACGACAGCGATGAGCACAGGAACTCCGTGACGCCGGGAACCCGCCTTCCGGTTGTTTGACGGCTTGCGGCGTGGTTATAGCCAAACAGGACGGTCTCGTCCAGACATTCATGACTAAAAAAATCATGTTTTAGAGTGTTCCAGGAAAAGTGGGAACCGGCTTTCCGTTAGGAAACGCGGAAACACTCTGGAATTCGGGGCGAGTGTGGCCTTCCAGACCATGTCATTTTGAATGGGAGGAGGTCAGGCCAGTGAGCCATTCTAGAAAAAACGAAACCCGCACGGCCTTTTCAGATGACCTGCGGGTTTTGAAGCCTTTCAGTGTTTCCCGGAAACACTGTTAGAGCGCCTTTCGATCTGATTGAATCAGATCGGCGCTCTAACCTTTTCTTTTTGAAGCATAATCTTATTCGTCCTCGTTTCACTCCGGTCGGATTATGCTATAAACCCTAGCGAATTCGCAGACCGCGATCATCGAAGAGCAGGCTGCGCGCCGCTTCGAAACCGAGGGCAAGACGGTCGCCGCTTGCAATCTTCCGCCGGTCCCGCTGCTCGGCAACGATCTCTGCGCCGTTCACCTGCGCATAGACGAAGGCAGTCGACCCGAGATTTTCGGCGGCGATAACGGATACGTTCAGGGACGCATCGCCGGTGCCTGCCGTGTTGATATGTTCAGGGCGAATGCCGAGTTTCACCGCATCGCCGATCTTCACACCCTCCGCCTTCACAGGCAGCGTGATTGCCGCCCCTTCGGCGCCGTCAATGATGATCCTCACGCCATCAGCATCCCTGGACGCAACGCGGGCGGGCAGGAAATTCATTTTCGGAGAGCCGATGAAGCCCGCGACGAACATATTGTCCGGATCGTCATAAAGTGTCATGGGCGAACCCACCTGCTCCACCACACCGGCACGCAGCACGACAATCTTGTCGGCCAGCGTCATGGCTTCCACCTGATCGTGGGTGACATAGATCACCGTGGTTTTCAGCTGTTTGTGCAACTGCGCGATTTCAAGGCGCATATGCACGCGCAGTTCCGCATCGAGATTGGAGAGCGGCTCGTCGAACAGAAACACCTGCGGTTCGCGGACGATGGCCCGGCCGATGGCAACGCGCTGGCGCTGGCCGCCGGAAAGCGCGCCCGGCTTGCGGTCCATCAGGGCATCCAGCTTGAGGCTGGCGGCAGCAGCATTGACGCGGCGATCAATCTCCGTCTTGTCCATGCCGGCAAACCTGAGGGCAAAGCCCATATTCTCCCGCACCGTCATATGCGGATAGAGCGCATAGGACTGGAACACCATGGCAATGCCGCGCTTGGAGGGATCGACATCGTTCATCTCCGCGCCGCCGATCTTCAGCGAGCCGGAAGAAATATCCTCCAGCCCGGCGATCATCCGCAGCAAGGTCGATTTTCCGCAACCGGAAGGGCCGACGAAGACCACGAATTCCCCGGTCTGGATGGAGAGATCGACGCCCTTGATGACCTCGACCGCGCCATAGCTTTTGCGGATATCGGTGAGCGAAACATCGGCCATGGGTGATCCTCAAGCAACCGTCAGCGTGATCGTCTGCTCGCCGAAGGGGCGGCAACGCGCCTTCAGCGTCAATTTGCCAGCCTCATTGCCAGCCTCGATATAGAGGCCGGTGGTGCCGCCCTTGAAGCTGGACAGCGTCGGCCCGATGATGCGGCCCGGACCTTCGAGCGACAGCTCGACCGGATCATCGAAGAAGGGCAGGATATTGCCGCACTGGTCAAGCGCCCGAAGGATGACGCGCACCGTATCCTTCTCGCCAGCCTTCAGCTCACTATCATCCGCCTCGATCTGCAGGGCGCCGGGCACGGGATCGCCCGCCAGTTCCACCGTCTTCACCGGCTTGCCATCGACATAGCCGGTGATCACGCCGCCGCGCCACTGGAGGCCCCAGGTGCCGAACTCGGCAGGCGTGACATTCCGCTCATCCAGAACCACCGGCGGATGCGGCAGATGCGGATAGTTCTGGCGGTCGGGATCGATCCGCTTCGGCGGCAGATCGCCGAACTTCACCTCGACATAATCGCAATTGGTGAGGATGATCAGCGGCAGGATGCCGCCGATATTGCGCTCGCCGCGCGCCCAGTAGGTTACCGGCTTCAGCACCACGCCGCCCTCAGGGTCGCCTTGCGAGGCATAGGCATAGGCCGCGAATTTCGGCTCGCGATACATGTCCATCACACCGTGATAGCAGATGCGGTCACCGGCGCCGAAATCCTTGTGGGTGTTGTAATCGAACATGCACCAGCCGGTGCAGCCGGAAATGTTTTCGTCGCCCGCCGCCGCATTCAGCACCAGAAGGTGACGCGTGACATGTTCGGCCTGCCGCTGTTCCTGATCGAAACGCTTGGTGGGATACATATGGCCGTTATACTCGGTAATCATATACGGCACTTTTTCGCTCTTGCCGGTGATTTCCGACTGACTGCGCAGCACGACCCGGCCGCGATTATTGCCCGGCTGCTCTTCAAGCCCGAGAATGAAATCGTTCTGGGTGTGCACATCCTCCAGCAATTCGCTATCGGTAATGAAGCGCACGCCGCCGGTCTGGCGGGTAGTGTCCAGTTCGCGGGCGACGCGGTTGGTTTCCAGGTAGAAATCGTGATTGTCCTGGGATTCGTTGATGCGCACACCCCAGATGATGATGGAGGGATGGTTCCAGTCGCGCTCGATCATGCGGCGGACATTTTCAACCGATTCCTGCTGCCATGCCTTGTCGCCGATATGCTGCCAGCCGGGAATTTCCTCAAACACCAGAAGACCGATCTCGTCGCAGCGATCCAGGAACCACTTGGACTGCGGATAGTGCGATGTGCGCACCACATTGCAGCGCAAGTCGAACTTCATCTGGTCGGCGTCCTTTTCCTGGCCGCGGCGGCCCATGGCATAGCCAAGATGAGGCCAGGCCTGATGGCGGTTGAGCCCACGCAGCTTGACGTTCCGGCCATTGAGGAAGAAGCCGTCGATGCGATATTCTGCGGTGCGGAAGCCGAAGCGGCTGGAATAGCTGTCCTTGCCCGTTGGCGTTTCAAGCTCGGCCGTCAGGGTGTAAAGCACCGGATTGTCCAGATCCCAAAGCTCCGCGCCCTCGATACCCTCCAGCCGCAGCGTCAGATCATCGCTGGAAACCTCGGCCTTTGTGGAGGCCATAACCTTTCCGCTCTTGTCGGTGATCGTCACGGTGACCGCGCCGGACAGCGGCTGCGACTGCGGATTTGCAAGGAAGATACGGGCCGTGACCGTCTTCTTTTCGGCCAGAGCTTCCGGCGTTTCAATCTTCACATTGCGGATGGAAACCGGCGTCGTCACCTTCAGCCATGCATCGCGATAGATACCGGCATAGGTGAGGTAGTCTATCTGGCCGCCAAAGGGCGGAATGGCAGGGTTTTCGGAGCCATCCACCTTGACTGTCAGCAGGTTTTTGCCCGCTTTCAGCTTCGGCGTCAGGCGCGCCTCGAAGGGGGTATAGCCATCCTTGTGAGCAAGAATTTCCTCGCCATTCAGATAGACGACGTTATCGGCCATGGCGCCATCAAAGACCACCGAAACCTCGCGACCTTCGAAGCCCGCCTCCCAGACGATTTCCTTCTGGTAGGTGAAGGCGCGCTGATAGCATTTTTCGTCAAAATAGTTGAAGGGCAGCTCCACAGCCGTGTGCGGCAGTTGAATGACCTCACCGGCAAGCAGTTCACCGGCGCGCGCGGCGGAAAAGCCTTCCGTAAAGGTCCAGCCCTTGTTGAAGCTTTCATAACGACGCATATCAATATTCCTATTTAATGGAGCCGAGCATGCCCTGCACGAACTGGCGCTGCATGGCGAAGAAGACGAAAAGGGTGGGCAGGGTGGCGAGGATCGTGCCGATCATCACCGTGCCGTATTCGGGGTAATAGGCCGAGGCGAGCGAGGAGACGACCAGCGTGATGGTCTTCGTCTCGTTGGATTGCAGCACGATTAGCGGCCAGAGATAGTTGTTCCAGTTCATCATGAAGACGATGACGAAGGCCGCCGCAAAGGTGGAGCGCATCACTGGCAGATAGATGTAGAAGAAGATCTGCCATTCCTTCAGACCATCCACCTTGGCGGCATCGCGCAGCTCTCCGGGAAAGGCTTTCGTTGCCTGACGGAAGTAGAAGATGATGAAGGCGGAGGCGAGCGTCGGCAGGATGATCGCCACATGGGTGTTGATGAGCCCGGCCTGTGACATCAGCAGGAAGAGCGGGATCATCAGCGCCGCAAAGGGCACCATCAGCGTCAGCAGCACCACGGCATAAAGGCGGTCGCGCAGCCTGGATCGGAACATTTCGAAGCCATAGCCCGCCATGGACGAGATCAGCACCGTGAGCGCGGTGCCGAAAATGGCGATCTTGATCGAGTTCCAGAACACCAGCGGCACATCCACCTTGGTGAAGAAATCCGCGATATTGGCGAACAGCGCCGTGCCGAAGGAGACCCTGCCGCGCACGATGTCGGCCGTGGTATTGGTTGCGCCGATCACCATCCAGAAGAAGGGAAAGATCGACAGGAAAGCCGCAAAGCCCAGCAGCAGATATTGGACCAGTGAGCCCAGACGGCGTTTCGTGCTGTAGCTGGTCATTGTTTTTCCCTCGCGGCATAGAACTGGAAGAGGGACAACAGCGCCACCAGCACCACGATGACGTAGGAGACGGTTGCCGCATAGCCAAAGCTCGGCATGTAGCGGAAGGTAAGGTTGTAGATATAAAGCGACAGCGTCAGCGTGGAATTGGCCGGGCCGCCGATTCCTGCCGTCAGGTTATAGACCTCATCGAAGAGCTGTAGCGTGCCGATGGTGGAGGTAATGGTGGTGAACAGGATCACCGGCTTCAGCATCGGCACCGTCAGGTGCAGGAAGCGCCGCCAGGACGGCACGCCATCCACAGTGGCCGCTTCATAGATGGAGCGGTCGATATTCTGCATGGCAGCGAGATAGAAGATCATGTTGTAACCGGTCCAGCGCCAGGTAATGGCGATGATGATCAGCACCTTGGCCCAGAACGGGTCCGTCAGCCAGCCGATCGGCTCGGCCATCAGGCCAAGCGACATCAGCGTGTTGTTGACCACGCCATCGACGGAAAACATGCTCTTGAACAGCACCGAATAGGCAACCAGCGAGGAGACGCAGGGCAGGAAGATCGCGGTGCGGAAAAAGCCCACGAAGCGCAAGCGCGGATTGTTCAGCGCCGCTGCCAGCAGAATGGCAAGCGTGATCATGATCGGCACCTGGACGATGAAGAAAATCATCGTATTGCCCAGCGCCTTCAGAAAGACGGGATCGTTGCTCAGCCGGAGGATGTTATCCGCCCCGGCAAATTTCTGCATCATGCCCCGGCCCGAATAGAAGGACAGGACGAGCGAACGGATGATCGGATAGACCAAAAAGATCCCGATCAACAGCAGGGCGGGCGCGGTAAACAGCCAGCCGCTCATCTGGTATTGACGGGCAAGTCCACCCCGGCGTGCCATCGCAGCCATTGGCGCCTCCAGATCGATGAGGGGCAACCGCGGATCACCCGATCCGCAGTCGCAAGCTCGTATGTGATTATGTGCCGTTACTGGATCAGGCCCTCAGCCTGTTCCTCGATGCCCTTCAGCACCTGGTCGATCGGCTGGCCCTTGGTCAGATCGGCAAGATGCGCGGTGACCGCCGTATCCAGCTCGTTGGTAAAGACGCCGTAATTGACGGACGGCACCTTGGCGAGCCAGTCGGAGAAGCTCTGCCAGACCTTTTCACCCCCGAAGAAGGCATCCGGCGCGCCATAGGCAGAGCCGGTGCGCGCACCCAGCATGGTGCCCATGGCGCCGCGCTCGGTCAGGATCTTCTGGTAGAAATCATTGTCCTTGCCATAGATTTCATTGAGAAAATCGATGGCCTCATCCTTTTCCTTGGAATTTTCCAGCACATACCAGCTGGAGCCGCCAAGGTTGGAGGCATTGACCGCGCCCGGCACATTCGGCTTCGGCGTGGCGGCAACGCCCCACTTGCCGAACTGATCCTTCTGCGCCTTGATAGTGCCGGTAAACCATACGCCGGTCAGCACGCCCGCGACATTGCCGGAAACGGCATTCTGCGCGTAATCGGTCCAGCCGGTGGACAGCTTGGCCAGACCGTCCTTGATCAGCTTGGACTGTATTTCCAGCGAGGCCTTCAACGGCGCGTTATTGGTAATCGAGAGCTTGCCATCCTTGTCGAAATACCAGCCGCCGCCAGCCTGCATGATGATGCGCGTCATGCCGCCGTCATTGGCGTCGAGCGGGATCAGCTGTTTGCCGGTCTTTTCCTTGACCTGCTTGCCGATTTCGAGGAATCGGTCCCAGGTCAGGTTCTGCATGTCTTCCGGCTTGAAGCCTGCGGCTTCGATAATGTCCTTGCGGTAAAACAGCGCCGTGGTGCCGGTATCGAAGGGCATGCCATAGGTCTTGCCCTCAAGCGTCATCAGTTCGACCTTGTAGGGTGCGAAATTCTTGTAATCCACCTTGCCACTCATCGGCGCGAAGGCGCCGGGGAAGGATTGCAGATATTTCTGGGCGCCGTAATCCTCGATCAGCACGATATCCGGCAGCGTATCGGTGGCGCCGGAGGCAAGGCCGGTCTGGAGCTTCTGCTCGACATCCGCCTTGGCGAAATCCACCACCTTGACCGTGGTGCCGGGGTGCTTGGCGCTATAGCGTGCACCCGCTTCCTTCATGATCGCCACGTTGAAATTCGGGTCCCAGCACCAGACGGTAATTTCACCGGCAGCAGCAGCGGCAGCAGAGACCAGCAAGGAACTGGCCATCAGGCCCGCCAGCATGGCCGCCTTTCCGGATCTCTGTTTGGCGCGCGACGTGATCCTGTCATTCTTCATCGACTTCCTCCCCTGTTTTAAACTGGCCATTGCGGTCCGGCCCGGCTCCTCCGGTCAGCGGACTATTTCCCGCTCCCCTTTTTGAAGCAAGAAAATATTTAGTAAATTTTTTTCGCAACTGCGAAAGATAACAACTTTAAGGATGCAGGGAGCTGTCGCGCCAGAACATGCGCGTCGGGATGGTGACATGCTTGGAATAGCTGCGCCCCTCCAGGCGCTCGAGCAGCAGATCCACGGCCGCTTCGCCGATACTGTCGCCGGGAATGTGCATGGTCGACAAGGTCGGGTTGAGAAACTGCGTCACCGGTATATCGTTGAAGGAGGCAAGCGCCACATCGGCCGGGATCGTCAACCCCTCCTCCTGAATGGCGCGATAGGCACCAATCGCCATATTATCATTGGCCGCCAGGATGGCATCAGGCCGCTCAGGCAGAGCGAGCAGCCGCCGCGCCTGTTCATACCCCACCTCCAGACGCAGATTATGCCCCCATTTGCGTCCCTCGCCCAGCGCCAGCAAAGTTGGATCGAACAGGTGTTTCGAGCGCATCCAGTCGAGATAGGCCCGGCAACGCAGTTCCGTGTAGGGCTCCGTATTGCCATCCATCAACTCGTTGCAGCCGATGAAACCGATGCGGCGATACCCGGCCTGCCAAAGCCCGTCGAGAATCTCCAGCGTGGCTTTCCCAAGATCGGCGGTGACGAAATCATGATCGGCCAGACGCGGATTGACATCGGCGAACACCACCTGCGGACAGCTTGCGGTAAGGGCTGCGATTTCTTCCGCTGCGTGCCGGCCAATGACGATCGCACCGGGCATGGTGCCGTGATCCTTGGCATTCCAGGGGGAAAAGGGCGTAAAAACGCGGCCGATCTCCAAACCCTTTTCCGCACAGCGCCGCTCAATCCCAAGCCGGACGCCGACATAATAGGGATCGAACAGCTCCTGCTCGGAGGTGAGGAAATGCAAAACGGCAATACGCGCGCGCAGGGGCGAGCGTGGGGCGGCGTGCCCAGCCGCCTTGCCATTGCGATAACGCTTGCGCGGCGTGGCATAGTCAAGCGCCACTGCCGCTTCAAGAATGGCCTGCCGCTTGGCTTCGGTGATCGAAAGCGTATCGTCGTCATTCAATACGCGAGACACGGTTCCGGAGGAAACCCCGGCAATCCTTGCGATCTCGCGTATTGTCGCCATGCTGCACCCTTATTCCCGTCGCGAAGGTAAAACCTTCGATTTTGTCTAGTAAATATTTACTAGACGAGTTCTACGCTGACGGGAAGCCTCTTTGCAACGGCAGCATGGCAAGTGCATCAGGCCGCTTTCGTCTCTCTGATGCGCGCCCATTCCGGCAACCAGTTGCCATGGGCGACCAGAAGCTCATCCACCAGCGACCAGATCTGGTCGAGATCAAGTTCGGCGGCGGTATGGGGGTCCATCATCGCGGCGTGGTAGATGTGCTCGCGGTTCTCGGTCATCAGCGCCTTCACCGTCAGTTCCTGGACATTGATGTTGGTGCGCATCAGGGCCGTCAGTTGCGGCGGCAATTCGCCGATGAAGGTGGGCTGGATGCCTGACGCGTCGACCAGGCAGGGCACTTCCGCTGCACAGGCCGCCGGCAGCGACGTGATACAGCCGTTATTGCGCACATTGCCGTAGATCACGGCGGGCTCGCCGGTCCAGACGGAGTTCATGATGGTCGAGGCATATTCATGCGAGGGCTTCACCTCGATCCGGTCCGCCGTGCGATAGGCTTCCGCCTGATCCTTCCACCGCTCTACCTGTTCGATGCAGCGCTTCGGATATTCATCGAGCGGAATGCCGTATTTCTCGATCAGGTCCTCGCGGCCCCGCTTGATGAAATAGGGCGTGTATTCGGCAAAATGCTCTGAGCTTTCGGTGACGAAATAGCCAAGACGGGTCAACATCTCATACCGCACCTTGTTCGGGCAGCGCGGGTTCCAGCCGGGCTTCGGCGCACGGCCTTCGCGATAGCAGCGAACGAGATCCGGATAGAGATCGCGATAGGATCCGTCCGGCTGGCGATGCTCGAAGGTGAGATAGAAGGCCATATGGTTGATACCGGCCGCGCGGTAACGGATCTCCTCATAGGGAAGATCGAGATCATGCGCCAGTTCATGCGCCGTGCCTTGAACGGAATGGCAAAGCCCCACCTGACGGATCTGCGGATATTTCTCGGCAATCGCCCAGGTGTTGATCGCCATCGGATTTACATATTGCAGCATGATGGCATTGGGGCAGACGGCCAGCATGTCCTCGCAGATCTTCCACAGATGCGGCACGGTCCGCAGCCCGCGCATAATGCCGCCCACGCCCAGCGTATCAGCGATGGTCTGGCGCAGACCGTATTTTTTCGGCACCTCGAAATCGGTCACCGTGCAAGGCTCGTAACCACCGATCTGGAAGGCGACGACGACGAAATCGGCCCCGTCGAGCGCGGCGCGCTGGTCGGTAAAGGTCTCAGCCGTTGCGCCCACGCCAAGGGTGGCAATCAGCTTGTTGGCCACCAGCGCGCTTTCCTCAAGGCGGCCCTTGTCTATATCCATCAAGGCAATGCGCGCGCCCGACAAGGCAGGACGCTGCAGCACGTCGCCGATGATGTTCTTCATGAAAACGGTGGAGCCTGCACCGATAAAGGTGATCTTGGGGTGTCTTGTCATCCTGCGCCTCTGGGATTTTGATCGCTGCCGTCCGGCGGCATGCCGGGTAAAACCTGCGGATCAAGCTCTTGATTGCCGAAAGCTTAGGAGGGAATCCATGCTCCGACTAGGGAAGGATTATGCTTTTACGGGTAATTTTGTGCTGGAAAATCGAATCACGGATGGCATCCGCCTCGGCAGGGCTTCGATCCGGCACGACCGTAATAATCGGCCGGGGCCAATCGATTGAGGGTTGTACGCTCTTGTCAGGAGACCGCCCGGCCATTCCCTGCACGTTCGTACAAAAAGCAGGCGGAAGAGCGCCAAAACCCCGGCGCTACGGCCCTCGCGAGGGGCGCGCGAAACGGGAATTGGATCAATTTCCTCAACCCTATGTTTTTGGGCAAAACGGCATCCGATGAAAATGTCTCACGAAAGACCCTAAATTTTTATGGGCATGTCTTGGAATGAGCCAGGAAGAAATAGCCTCCCGCGAACGAATGCCCCGCAACATCGCGGGTTCCGCCCCATTCCCATCAGGAAACATTTTTTTTCTTTAAATGTCATGAGCTTGCAAGAGATTTCGTTTAAGACCTCATTAAGCGCACGATTCTGTTGTTGCGCCATTCGATTGCATCGCACAATATGCTTGCTGTACAAAAGCTCTCGAAGCGACCGAATGCTCGGCAAGGTTGGGCTCAAGGCAGTACATATTATATTTTTCTAATTAATATTTTGAATATGCACCCTGTTGGTGCTGGAAGACACATAGAAACGGCAGGAACGATCGGACGCGCGAAATCCATTCGCACGATTGGAGCAGTGTGTTTGTTTTCTATATTTTTTAAAGGATGTGGATTTCATGATGGAGAAGATTTTGCCGGTGACCCCGGCCCAGGCTGGCATGTGGATCAGTGAAAAAGTTGGTGCATCCGGTGTCGTCTTTAATCTTGCCGAGTTCATGGAGATCCATGGCCCGGTCAATCCGCAGAATTTCTGCCAGGCGCTTCGGCAATTGACGGAAGAGATCGAGGCCACCCGGATCCGCATTCGTGAAATCGAGGGTGAGCCGCATCAGGTGGTGCTGAACGCTTACCCTGAAGAGTTCCGGGTTCTCGATTTTTCAGCCGCCGCCGACCCGATGAAGGATGCCTATGACTGGATGATGGCGGACATCAAGGCGCCGCTCGATCTTGCCGATGGCCTGCTCTGGACCAGCGCCCTCGTCAAACTCTCCGATACCCGCTGGCTCTGGTATCACCGCGTTCATCACATTGCCTTTGACGGTTTTACCGGCGGCATGGCCACACGGCGCATGGCGGAACTCTACAACGCCCTGGAAGAGGGCCGCGAGCCGGTGCCTTGCGATTTCGGTACGCTGGAAGATCTTCTGGAACTGGAAGCCTCCTACCGCACCTCGCCGCATTTCGAGCGTGACCGCAGCTACTGGATGGAGCAGTTGCAGCAATTGCCGCCACCCGTCACGCTGGCCAAGAAGCGAACCGCACCCATCGGCGGCATGATCCGGCACAGCAGCTATCTCGCACCTGCGAAATCCCAGGAAATCGGCGAGGTCAGCAAAGCGCTCGGCGTCAGCGTGCCGCAGGCGCTGATTGCCCTGATCGCCGCCTATTATGCCCGCGCCACCGATGTCGAGGATCTGTGCATCGTCACCATGGTGACGGCCCGCATCAATGCCGCCGCCCGGCGCCTTCCCTGCATGATGGCCAATGCGGTGCCGCTGCGCTTCAAGCTGTCGCGGGAAACCAGCCTTCAGGATCTGGTCAAGCAGGTGTCGCAGCAGATGATGCGCGCACTGCGTTACCAGCGCTATCGCTATGAAGACATGCGCCGCGATATCGGCCTGATCCGCCAGGACGAACAGATCGCCTTTATCGGCGTCAATATCGAGCCTTTCGACTACGACCTGCGCTTCGGTGGCAACGAGACCACCATGCACAATCTGTCGAACGGCACCATGAACGATATCACCATCTTCGCCTATGACCGCGGCGACGGCAGCGAAATCCGCATGGATTTCGACGCCAATCCCGGCCTTTATTCCGAGGATGAACTGAAGGCGCACGAGGCGCGCTTCACCCGGATGATGAACGAATTGCTGCTCGATCCGGCAAAGCCGCTTGCTGATTTCAGCCTGCTCTCCGACGCCGAAAAGACCCAGATTCTGGTTGACTGGAACGACACCGCGCGTCCCTTGCCGGACCTCACCTGGCCGGATCTGTTCCGCAACCAGGCCAAGGCAAGCCCGGAGCGGGTGGCCGTACGGTTTGCCGACCGGCATCTGACCTATGCCGAACTCGATGCCGCCTCCGACGGGCTGGCCGCCAAGCTGCAGGAAAGCGGTATCGGTCCGGGCCGTCTGGTCGCCGTCGCCGTGCCGCGTTCGGAGCAGATGGTCATCGCCCTGCTGGGCGTGCTGAAGACCGGGGCGGCCTATCTGCCGCTCGATCCCGCCGATCCGCCAGCGCGTATCGGCATCATTCTGGAAGATGCAAAACCCGGCGCGGTCATCACCACCAGCGAAGCCGCTGGCACGCTGAAACTCGATGGCATCAACACGCTGTTGCTGGACAAGCTGGCGGATGGGCTTGCCGGATCCGCCGCCGCCTTCACGCCCAGGAAAATCCGTGGGGATGACACGGCTTATGTGATTTTCACCTCCGGCTCCACCGGTCGTCCGAAGGGCGTGCAGATCCCGCACCAGGCCCTGGTGAACTTCCTGCTGTCCATGCAGGACCTGCTGAAACTCGACACGGAAGACCGGATTCTGGCGGTCACCACCATCGCCTTCGACATTGCCACGCTCGAGCTTTACCTGCCCCTGCTGGTCGGTGCTCAGACGGTTATCGCCACCCGTGATACGGTGCGCGATCCGGCAGCGCTTGCCAAACTGCTGAAACAGTCGGGTGCGACCATCATGCAGGCCACACCGTCGCTCTGGCGCGCCCTTCTGGAAGACCATGCGAAGGATGTAAAGGGGCTGCGCTCCCTGGTGGGCGGCGAGGCGCTTCCCGCAGATCTCGCCCATCGCATGGCAGCGCTCGGCCATCCGGTCCTGAATGTCTACGGCCCGACGGAAACCACGGTCTGGTCCACCGCCATGCCACTGACCGGCGCGGATCTGGACACCACCCCGATCGGCAAGCCGATCTGGAATACGAGGCTTTACGTGCTGGACCGCAGCGGCCAGCCGGTTCCGCCCGGCGTCGCCGGCGAGCTTTACATTGGCGGCACCGGCGTCGCCAAGGGCTATCTGGACCGGCCAGACCTGACCGCGGAAAAATTCATGCCCGATCCCTTCGTGGGCAAGGGAGCCCGCATGTACCGCACTGGCGACATGGCCTGCTGGCGCAATGACGGCGTGCTGGAATATCTTGGCCGCAACGACCACCAGATCAAGATCCGCGGTTTCCGCGTCGAACCCGGTGAAATCGAAGCCGCGCTGATTGCCCAGCCGAACATCCGTCAGGCTGTGGTCATCCTGCGCGAGGATCCGGGTCAGGGCAAGCGGCTGGTGGCCTATCTGGTGCTATCGGAGGCTGGCGAGATCGACGGACCGGATCTGTCGGCACGGCTTGCGGCATCGCTGCCCAGCCATATGATCCCCGCTGCCTATGTGGTGATGGATGCCATCCCGCTGAACGTTAACGGCAAGATCGACCGTCATGCCTTGCCTGCGCCGCAGTGGAAGGCGGAAGAAGGCTTCGTGCCGCCGCGCAACGAAACCGAAAAAATGATCGCCGCCATCTGGTGCGATATTCTCGGCCTTCAGGAAGTCGGCGTTCACGACAGCTTCTTCAACCTCGGTGGCGATTCGCTCGCCGCCGCCCGGATGATTGCCGCGATCCGCAGCAAGATGAAGGGGGAACTCGCCATCGCCGCCGTCTTCGAAGCGCCGACGATTGCCACGCTCGCAAGCATGGTCGCGACACCGGCCTCCCGCACCAATTTCCTCGATACGGTGCTGCCGATCCGCGACAAGGGCAATTCGGCACCGCTGTTCTGCATTCATCCGGTGCTGGGCATGGGCTGGGGCTTCTATTCGCTGCTCGGCCATGTCTCCGAAGACACGCCGATCTATGCGCTGCAATCGGAAGGCCTGCGCGATCTTTCTTCCCTGCCGCAATCGGTGGAGGAGATGGCCGAACGCTATGTGGAGCGGATCCGGAGCATCCAGCCGCATGGCCCCTATCACCTGCTTGGCTGGTCCTTCGGTGGTCTGGTGGCCCATGAAATGGCGCGTCAGTTGAAGGAACAGGGCGAAGCCGTCTCCTTCCTCGGCCTGCTCGACAGCTATCCCTACCATCAGAATGCCGATGCGGCATCGCTGGATGATGCAACACTGGCACAGGCGGCACTGGGCTTCCTGGGCTTCGATGTGGACCCGGCGGAACTGGATCTCAACAAGCCGCTCTTCTCGGTGCTCAACGATTACCTGTTCCGCCAGTATAAGCTGGACGACCATCCGCTTGTGGAAGAGGTGCGGACCTATGAGCCGCTGATCCTGGAAAAGGCGCGGGCCGTCGTCATTCACCATCTCGGTCTTGCCCAGAAGTTCAAGCCGGGCTTTGTCGATGCGGACATGCACTTCTTCTCCGCCAATCGCGGCAGCGACAACAAGGCCATCGGCCATGTGATCAATCATCAGGCCGAGGCCTGGGTCGAGCATGTGGGCGGCAAACTCGTCGGCCATGGACTGGATTGCTCGCATCAGGACATGCTGGACCCCGGTCCGGCATCCGAGATCGGTGCGGTGATCCAGGCGGAAATCCTCCGCGAAATTCTGGTGCTGCGCAGCCGCGCAACCCAGGAAAACGATGCCATGACGGCCTGATCGCGAGCCCATCATCATGCGGATCGCCATCTTCACGATTGGCACGGAGGGCGATGTGCGCCCTCTGCTTGCCCTCGGCCTTGGGCTGAAACAGGCGGGGCACGATGTGCTCATCGCCACCGATCAAAGCTGTGCCGGGTTGGTCACCGGGCACGGCATTCGCTATGAGCCACTCTGCGGGGATTTTCTGGCCTGGATGCGCAGCGATCAGGCCACCCTGAAAAATGGCCTGGGCATGCTGGCGGTCCTGAAGGAGGCCAAACGCCGGCTGAAAACCATGGCCGGCCAGTGGGCCGAACAGGGCCTTGCGGCAGCAAACGGCGCAGAGCTGATCATCGGCAATGGCATGGTCTATTATCTGGCGGAATCCATCGGCAAGAAGCTCGGCATTCCCGTGGTGGAAACCCAGTTGATGCCGACCTTGCCCAGCGAGACCCCGCCACCGCTGGCCCTGCCCCGCTGGATGCAGAACCTGCCGCCCTTCGCCAACAGGGCGATTGGCTGGATCAGCCGGTTGATGGTGTGGAACACCGTCCGTCCGACCTATAATGACATCGTGCGTCCGGCGCTCGGACTGCCCGCCTATCCGGCGCTGGCCTGCTTCCAGCGCCGTTTCATCGAGCATCCAAGGCTTTTCGGTTTCAGTCCCAACCTTATTCCCGCCGGAAAACAGTGGCCCGCGCAAACCGCCGTGACAGGTGCGTGGTTTCTGGACCAGAAGAGCTGGGAGCCGGGCCCGCAGCTTCAGCATTTTCTAGAGCAGGGTCCGCCTCCGGTCTATATCGGTTTCGGCAGCATGGTGCATTACGATGCCGAAGGCTTTACGGCCATGGTGCTGGAGGCCGCTGCCCAAACCGGCGAGCGGGTGATCCTGGCAACGGGCTGGGGTGGTCTCAATGCCGTTCAGCCGGGAAATGACCGGATCTTCGTGATCGACCGCGCCCCGCATGACTGGCTGTTTCCGCGTGTTTCCATGGCTGTCCATCATGGCGGCGCGGGCACGACATCGGCAGCCGCCCGGGCGGGGATTCCGTCAATCTTCGTGCCGGTCTTCGGCGATCAGCCCTTTTGGGCCGCGAGGCTGGAGGCGCTCGGTGCGGCACCGCCCGCCCTGCCGCGCGAAACCCTGACCGCAGCGACGCTGGCCGAGGCCATCCGCACGGCAAAATCCGTCAGCATGCGCAGCCGCGCCCATAGTCTCGGGGAAAAAGTCCGCGCCGAAAATGGCGTGGCGGCCGCCATCTCCGCCCTACACCGGTGGGGATTGCTGCACCCGGTTCCGACCAAGACGGCCTATGCCGCCGATCCGAAACAGCCGCTTGCGGCTTCATCCTCGCTGTGACCCATGACCTTCCGATATTTGCCCCATATCATCATTGCCTCGGTCACGCTCGGCGCGGGCTTCTACTTTTTGACCCTGAAAAGCGAAGCCAATTCCTCGCGTCCGGTTGACGTCACCCCCACCGCCATTGCCGTGAAGACGGCCAAGGTTCTGCGCCAGGACATGCCGATCTACATGACCGGCATCGGCACCGTGCAGCCCTATGAAAGCGTTCAGGTCAAAAGCCAGGTGACCGGCCAGATCGTCGAACTGCATTTCCAGGAAGGCCAGGACGTGAAGGCCGGAGACGTGCTTGCCGTCATCGACCAGCGCAGCCTTCAGGCGCAATTGCGCCAAGCCATCGCCACGCGCGACAGCACGGCGGCCCAGCTGGCCGATGCCAAGGTGCTGCTGGCACGGCGGGTGGCGCTGAAGGATTTCGCCAGCCAGGAAACCGTGACCACCCAGCAGGCGCAGGTTCAGAAGCTGGAGGCGCAACTCGCCGCCGACAATGCCAATATCGATGCGGCCCAGACAAGCCTCGACCAGACCGTGATCCGCTCGCCCATCGATGGACGCGCCGGTATCCGTCAGATCGATAACGGCAATATCGTGCATGCGACCGACACCACGCCCATCGTGACCATCAATCAGCTGAAGCCGGTTTCAGTCAGCTTCACCTTGCAGGCCGACGATCTGCCCGCCGTACTGGAAGGCCAGGTCAAGGCCGCGCTGCCGGTAACAGCCTTCGACCGTGGCAACCGGCGCGAACTCGTTTCCGGCACGCTGTCGACCATCGATAACCAGATCGATACCGCCACCGGCACCGTCAAGCTGAAGGCAACCTTTACCAACGATCCGCTGACGCTCTGGCCCGGCCAGTTCGTCAATGTCCGGCTGCAGGCGGGCAGCCACAAGGGCGGTCTGGTGGTGCCGGAAGCCGCCGTACAACAGGGGCCGCAGGGCCTGTTCGTCTGGGTGGTGGATGGCGACGGCAAGGCCCATAACCGGCAGATCACCGTCATTGACCGGCTGAAGGATCTGGCGAGCGTCAGCGGCCAGATTGCCGAAGGCGACAGCGTCGTGATCGACGGCGCCTATAACCTGCGGGAGGGAAGCCTCGTCAAAACCGCGCCCGAGCCCAAATCCACGGCCCCGATCTCATGAGCTTTTCCACTCCCTTCATCCTGCGGCCCGTCGCAACCACGTTGCTGACGGCTGCGCTGATCCTGCTTGGCGTTCTGGGCTACCGGCTGCTGCCGGTCACGGCCCTGCCGGTCGTGGATTTCCCCACCATCCAGGTCACCTCCCGCCTGCCTGGGGCCAGCCCCGCCACCATGGAAGCGCTGGTCACCACGCCGCTGGAAAGTCAGCTCGGCCAGATCAGCGGGCTTTCCAGCATGCATTCGGCCAGCACCACCGGCATCAGCCGCATCACGCTGGAATTCGACCTGTCGCGCAATATCGAAAGCGCTTCGCTGGACGTGCAGGCCGCCATCAATGCCGCCGCCAGCCTGCTGCCGCTCTCGCAGATGCCGAGCCGTCCGACCTATGCCAAGATCAACCCCGCCGATGCGCCGGTGATGATCCTGGCCATGACCTCGGCCACGCTGCCGCTGGAAAAGCTCAACGAATATGCCGATACCACCGTGCGCCAGCGGCTGTCGCGCGTGGAAGGCGTCGGCCTCGTCTCCATCGAAGGCGGGCAGAAATCGGCAATTCGCATTGCCGCAAATCCCGTTGCCATCGCCTCGCTGGGATTGTCGCTGGACGATGTCCGTCAGTCCATCGTCGCCGCCACGCCGAACCTGCCGAAAGGCTCGCTGGATGGCCCCCGCCAATCCTACCAGATCGACGCCGATGATCAGCTGGTGGCCCCGCCCGCCTATCTCAACCAGATCGTCGCCTACAGCAATGGCGCGCCGGTCCGGCTGCAGGATGTGGCAAGCGTCAAGGTCGGGCTGGAAAACGAGGATCAGGCCGCCTGGTTCAACGGCAAGCGCGGCGTGATCCTCAACATCCAGCGCCAGCCGGATGCCAATACCATCCGCGTGGTGGACGCCATCCGCACGCAATTGCAGGATCTGAAAACCACCCTGCCGCAATCGGTGGACCTGGAGGTGCTGACCGACCGCACGGGCACCATCCGCGCCTCGGTGGAAGAGGTGGAGTTCACGCTGGTGCTGACCATCGGCCTGGTGGTGCTGGTGATCTTCCTGTTCCTGCGCTCTCTGTGGGCGACGGTCATCCCCAGCGTGGTGCTGCCGGTATCGCTGATCGCCACCTTCGGGGCGATGGCGGTGGCGGGCTTTACGCTGAACAACATGACGCTGATGGCGCTCACCATTTCGGCAGGCTTTGTCGTGGATGACGCCATCGTCATGATCGAAAACATTGTCCGCCACATCGAGGCGGGCGAAAAGCCGCTGGATGCCGCCATAAAGGGGGCAAGACAGATCGGCTTTACTGTCATCTCGCTCAGCGTGTCGCTGATCGCCGTCTTCATTCCCCTGCTATTGATGAATGGCGTGGTCGGCAGGCTGTTCAGAGAGTTTTCGGTTACGCTTTCGCTCGCCGTGCTGTTTTCGGCGCTGGTATCGCTAACGCTGACGCCAATGATGTGCGCCCGCCTGCTCAAGGCCGGCAAGGGCGGTCATCATGAGGCGAGCCGCGAGGAAGATCTTGGCGCTTTCAACCGTTTCTACGCCCGGGGATTGCGCTGGGTGCTGAACCATCCGCGCCTGATGCTGCTGGTGACGCTGCTGACGGTGGCCGGAACGGTGCATCTCTACACCGTGGTGCCGAAGGGCTTCCTGCCACAGCAGGATACCGGCCTGTTGATCGGTGTGACCGAAGCCTCGCCGGATACCTCGATTGCCGCCCTCGCTGCCCGCCAGCAGGCGCTGGTGGAACGGCTGCTGCAGGACCCGGATGTCGAAGGCATTGGCGCGTTCGTAGGCGCGGGCACCAGCAATCCCACTGCCAATGTCGGGCGTCTCTATATCAACCTGAAGCCGCGTGCGGACCGCAGCGCCACGGCTGACGCCATCATGCATCGCCTGCAATCTGCCGCCGATGTGCCGGGGCTCGGGCTGCAATTGCAATCGGTGCAGGAGGTGCAGATCGGCAGCACCTCCTCCCGTACGCCCTACCAATATAATCTCCAGGCCGCCACGGCGGCGGATATCGAAAGCTGGCTGCCGCCGCTCTCGGCGGAACTCGCCCGCCAGCCGGAATTGCGCGATGTGGTGTGGAATGAACGCGCGCGCGGGCAGCAGCTCTTCGTGGATATCGACCGCGACCTTGCAGCCCGTCTCGGCCTCAGCGCCCAGACCATTTCCGATGCGCTCTACAACGCCTTCGGCCAGCGCCAGATCGCCACGATCTACGCCCAGGCCAGCCAATACAGGGTGATCCTGGAAGTCGGGCCGGAATTCCGTGACGATCCGGAGGTGCTGAAGCAGATCTATGTCCGTTCCAGCGATGACAGCATGGTGTCTCTGGCCGCCTTCGCCACGCTGAAGCGGCAGCAGGCGCCGCTCTCGGTCACCCATCTCGGACAGTTTCCGGCAGCCACCATCTCCTTCGACCTCACCCCCGGCACCTCGCTGGAACAGGGGATTGCGGCCATCCACAGGGCAGAACGGGCGATTGCGCTGCCGGATCTGTTTTCCACCGGCTATAGCGGCTCGGCGGCGGAATTCCAGCGCACGCTTCAGGGTCAGTGGCTGCTGATCCTCGCGGCCCTCGTTACCGTCTATATCGTGCTGGGCGTGCTTTACGAAAGCTTCATCCACCCCATCACCATTCTCTCCACCCTGCCGTCTGCCGGGATCGGCGCGCTGCTGGCGCTGATGATGGCCGGGCGGGAACTGGATGTGATGTCCTTCATCGGCATCATCCTGCTGATCGGCATCGTCAAGAAGAATGCGATCATGATGATCGACTTTGCGCTCTCGGCGGAGCGTGAGCACGGCATGACGCCGCGTGACGCGATCTATCAGGCCTGCCTCCTGCGCTTCCGGCCCATCATGATGACCACCTGGGCCGCGCTGCTTGGCGCCCTGCCGCTGGCCTTCGGCACCGGCATCGGGGCGGAATATCGCCAGCCGCTCGGCATTGCCATCGTCGGCGGGCTGATCCTCAGCCAGATCGTCAGCCTCTATACCACGCCAGTGATCTATCTGGCCTTCGACGCACTGCAAACACGGCTGCGGCGGCTGTTCCGGCGTGTGCGCCCTGCCGAGCCCGGCCCCGTCGAGGCGCACTCATGACTGCGCCCCAACTGAACGCCCGCCGCCTAAACGCCCCCCGCCTGAATGCAATGAGTTTTTTCATTGAAAGGCCGGTGGCGACCACGCTGATCGCCATCGGCATCGTCGTGCTCGGCTGCCTGGCCTATGTGCGCCTGCCGGTCGCAGCCCTGCCGACCGTCGACCTGCCCACCATCGTGGTGCGTGCCACCCTGCCCGGCGCAAGCCCGGAAACCATGGCCTCCACGGTGGCAACACCGCTGGAGCGGCAGCTCGGCACCATTGCCGGGCTGACGGAACTGACCTCCGTCAACGCCCAGGGTTCGTCCACCATCGTCGCCCAGTTCAGCCTGGATCGCGACGTCGATGGTGCCGCCCAGGACGTGCAGGCAGCGATCAGCGCCGCCGAGGCGGACCTTCCGACGGAGATGCCGCAGGCGCCGATCTATATCAAGGCCAATCCCAACGTCTATCCGGTGCTGATCCTGGCGCTGACCAGCGATACCATGTCGGTGAGCGACATCTACGACCATGCCGAGACGGTGCTGCGGCAGAGGCTGTCACGCATCGACGGCGTTGGCCGGGTGGAACTGAGCGGCAGCGCCAAGCCTGCGGTGCGCGTCAATCTCGATCCGGCGCAGATGGCGGCGCGCGGGCTTTCGGCGGAAGATGTGCGCAAGGCGCTGGTGGCGGCCACCGTCAATCAGCCGCTGGGACGCCTCGACACGGCGGGGCAAAGCTTCATCATCTCCGCCGATACGCAGGTGATGGGCGCGGAGGCCTATCGCCATCTGATTATCGCCGAACGTGACGGCGCGCCCGTCAGGCTAAGCGATATTGCCGATGTGGCCGATAGCGTCACCGATAGCCGCCAGGCCTCCTGGTGGAAGGACAAGCCTGCCGTTCTCGTGGAAATCCTCAAGCGGCCCGGCGCCAATATCACCGCCACCGTTGCCGATATCCGGCAGGCGCTGCAACAGACGCAGCGCTGGCTGCCGGCCTCCATCGACGTCCACATCGCCTCCGACCAGACGCGGTTCATCGAAGCCGGTCTTGCCGAAATGCAGACGACGCTGCTGTTGACCGCAGCACTGGTCATCGGCGTGGTGGGCATTTTCCTGCGCCGCTTCTGGGCAACGGCTATCCCGACGCTCACCATTCCGGTGACGCTGGGGGGCACGCTGGCGCTGATGTATCCGGCGGGCTTCGGCCTGGACAACCTGTCGATCATGGCCCTGATCGTCGCCGTCAGCTTCATCGTCGACGATACGATCGTGATGATCGAAAACATCGTGCGGCTGATCGATGAGGGCAAGACGCCGCTGGAGGCGGCCCATCAGGGGCTGTCGGAGATGATGTTCACCATCGTCTCGCTGACGGCGGCCCTGCTCTCGGCGCTGATCCCCGTTCTCTTCATGCCGGATGTGGTGGGCCGGTTCTTTCAGGAATTCGGGGCGACGCTGGCCTTTGCCATCGTGCTGTCAGCTATCGTCTCCATGACCATGACGCCCATGCTCTGCGCACGCTTCCTGCCCGCCTCGCCGCCGCAGGAGAAGGCGCCGGGCCTTTTCGAGCGCAGCCTTGGCCTACTCACCCGTGCCTATGGCCGCAGCCTGTCGCTGGCGCTTCAGCGTCCGCGCCTGACACTGCTGACCCTGCTTTTGCTGCTGATCGGCTCGCTCTTCATGTTCTCGGCCATTCCCAAGGGCCTGCTGCCCACGCAGGATACCGGCGTCATCCGGGGCATCACGGCGGCTCCGGCGGATGTCTCCTTCGAGGCCATGCGCCAGCGTCAGCAGGCGGTGGCCAAGGTCATCCTTGCCGATCCGGATGTGAACGCGCTGACCTCCTCCGTCGGCATCGGCCTTTTGAACGCGCTGAACACCGGCACGCTGCGCATCGACCTGAAGCCGCTCGGCGAGCGCAAGGTGCCGACCTCTACCGTCATCGACCGGCTGCGGCCAAAACTTCAGGCGGTGGGCGGCATGGAAACCTTCCTGTCGCAGGTGGACACGGTGGCCGTTGGCGGGCGTGTCGGGCGAGGGCGCTACCAATATACGCTGCAAGGGGCGGATTTCAGCAAGCTCCTGCACTGGGCGGAAGTGATGCGGGCACGGCTCGATACCATGCCACAACTGGTCAATATCGGCTCCGATCAGGACGATAGCGGGCTCACCGCAATGCTCGGCATCGACCGTTCCTCGGCGGCACGGCTCGGGGTCTCGGTCTCGGCCATCGACCAGACGCTCTACGACGCCTTCGGCCAGCGGCAGATCACGACGCTCTACACCGCATCCAATCAATATAAGCTGGTGCTGGGCCTCGACCCGCAAAAGGGCCAGACACCGGAGGTTTTCCGTGATCTTTACGTGCCGGGCAGCGATGGCGTTCCCGTGCGTTTAAGCTCGGTGACGGAAACACGGCCCGGTACAAGTCCGGTACAGGTCAGCCATCAATCGCAGGTTCCGGCCATCACGCTGTCCTTCGATACCAAGGCGGGCGTCTCCATCGAACAGGCAATGGATCTGATCGAAGCCTCCGCCCGTGACGCGCAATTGCCGCCGGATATTCGCGGCGTCTTTGCCGGGAGCGCCAAGACCAGCCAGGAATCGATTGCCAAGCAAAGCTGGCTGCTGCTCGGCGCAATCCTGGCAATCTATGGCCTTCTGGGCGTGCTTTATGAAAGCTTTGCCCATCCGCTGACCATTCTCTCCACCATTCCCTCCGCCGCCATCGGCGCCATTGCCACCCTGCTCGTCACCGGCACGGAATTCAGCTTCGTTGCCGTGATCGGCATGATGCTGCTGATCGGGATCGTGATGAAGAACGCCATCCTTATGGTGGATGTGGCGCTGACGGCCATGCGCGAACAGGGCGTGAGCGCGCGTGAGGCCATGGAGGAAGCAGCAGTCCTGCGCTTCCGGCCGATCCTGATGACCACGCTGGCTGCCATTCTGGGTGCCGTGCCGCTGGCCATTGGCGGGCGGATCGGATCGGAACTCTACGAGCCACTCGGCCTTTCGATTGTCGGCGGGCTTCTGGTGTCACAGCTCGTGACCATCTACACCACACCCACCGTGTTTCTCGCCATCGACAGTCTCAGCCGGAGGCTGCGGGGCCGACGGCAGGTTCTGGCGGCGGCGGAGTCATAGAGCATTGTCCTGAGGAAAGTGGCGTCCGGTTTTCCGTCTGGAAATGCGTCGATTCAGGTTTCAAAGAGAAGCCCGCCGATGGGAGCTCCATCGGCGGGCTTTTCCTACGGTTAAAGGCAGGCGTCATTCCCCGGCGGCAAGACCCTGGGCGCGCTCCTCGGCAATGCGGCGGATGCGGTGACGCAGCAGATACCAGCCGATGATCAGGGCGGGCACGATGAGGATCAGCGAAGCCACCGTCAAGCTTCCCACCGGATAATCCAGCGCCATGAGCACCACGACACCCAACAGGAAGAGCAGGGTGAGGATGCCGGTGTAAGGTGCGCCGAACATGCGGAAATCCGGACGTTCCAGCTCACCGGCCCGCGATTTTTGCCAGAGCTTCAACTGGCAAAGGATAATCACGCCCCAGGCGGCGATGATGCCGAGCGCCGAGATGTTGATAGCGATTTCGAAGGCCTCTGCCGGAACCACGGCATTCAGCGCCACGCCGATCACCGTCACCGCCGCCGTCACGGCGATGCCGCCATAGGGCACGCCGGCCTTGTTCATCTTGGCCAGCGCCGCAGGAGCCGAGCCGGAGACCGCCATGGAATGCAGGATGCGGCCGGTGGAATAAAGACCGGCATTCAGCGAGGACAGAACAGCCGTCAGCACCACGAGGTTCATGACGATATCCGCGCCCTGGATGCCGATGGTGCCGAAGAAGGTGACGAAGGGGCTCTCGCCGGACTTGTAGGCCGTGTAAGGCAAAAGCAGAGACAGAAGCAGCACCGAGCCGACATAGAAGATCAGCAGGCGGGCCACCACCGTCTTGATGGCGCGCGGCATAACCTTGCGCGGATCTTCCGTTTCACCCGCCGTGGTGCCGATCAGTTCGATGGAGGCATAGGCAAACACCACGCCCTGAATGATGACGAAGGCTGGCAGGATGCCATTGGGGAAAAAACCGCCATTGTCGGTGATCAGGCTGAAGCCCGCCGGATGTCCCTCGATTGGCGTGCCGAAGGCGAGGAAATAGACGCCGGCGCAGAGGAAGGCCACGAGCGCCAGAACCTTGATGAGGCTGAACCAGAATTCCAGCTCACCGAACACCTTGACCGACAGCATGTTCATGGCCAGCACCACCACCAGGGCGATGAGGGCGAAGACCCATTGATCGATACCGGCAAGCCAGGGCAGGTAATGCTTGAAGAAATTCATGTAGAGCGCCACGGCGGTCACATCGGCCACCGAGGTCATCGCCCAGTTCAGCCAATACATCCAGCCGACGGCAAAGGCCATTTTCTCCCCGTAGAACTCCCGGGCGTAGGACACGAAGGAGCCCGAGGACGGGCGATACATGATCAGTTCGCCCAGCGCCCGCAGCACCAGAAAGGCGAAAAAGCCGCAAAGCGCATAGACGAAGATCAGCGCCGGGCCAGCCGTGGCAAGCCGCCCGCCCGCGCCGAGGAAGAGGCCCGTGCCGATGGCTCCGCCAATGGCGATCATCTGGATCTGCCGTGGCGTCAGCGCCTTGTGATAGCCAAGGTCCTCCTGACGCTCCATTTCACTCATCTGTTTGGTTTTCAAGGTGAAGTCTCCTCCCGCAGGTCTTCTTTGCCGTCATGCCGGAGCTTGGCGGATACCTCTGCATCCCGCCCGGCGCGGATGAAATACCAGAGCACCGAAATCAAGCTCTGGAAGAATGTACAAAGCCATCTGCCGTTCCCTCCGAAAACCGGCGGGCAGGCTGGCCAGCAAGAATCAAATCGAAGTAAAGCCAATGCTGTATTGCTGTCTGACAGATACGGCTCTCTTAAAACCAGCCGGGCCCTACCGTCAAGCCGGTCTTTCCACATTGACGATCCTCCTCGCCAAGGCTATTCATATCTTAAATCTGTCAGACAGCAAGACAGATTTTTGAGGAGGATTTGATGGACACGCAGCGTATCGAGCGGGATCTGCTCGGGGAAAAATCCATTCCGGCCCATGTTTACTGGGGCGTGCACACGGCACGCGCACTGGACAATTTCCAGATTACCGGCACGACGATCGGTCATTACACATGGCTGATCCGGGGCCTGACCTTCGTGAAGGAGGCGGCTGCCATTGCCAATCATCAGCTCGGTTTGCTGGATGAGACGCGACTTGGCGCCATTCGTCAGGCCTGCCGGGAAATCCGCGAGGGCGCGCTGCACGACCAGTTCGTCGTGGATGCCATTCAGGGTGGCGCGGGCACCTCGACCAACATGAACGCCAATGAGGTGATCGCCAACCGCGCCCTGGAAATCCTGGGGCACGCCAAGGGCGATTATGCTGCCCTGCATCCTAATGACCATGTCAATCTCAGCCAGTCGACCAATGATGCCTATCCGACGGCGGTCAACATCGCCCTCATCGAAGCCATTGACGATCTGGTCGCCTCCATGGCGGTGCTGGAGCAGGCCTTTGCCGCCAAGGCGGACGAGTTTCACGATGTTCTCAAGGTTGGCCGGACGCAGTTGCAGGATGCCGTGCCGATGACACTCGGCCAGGAATTCCGGGCCTTTGCGATCATGCTTGGCGAAGACCGCGCCCGCCTTATCGAATCGGCGGCCCTGTTGCATGAGATCAATCTTGGCGCCACCGCCATCGGCACCGGGCTGAATGCACCGCCCGGCTATGCCGAACGGGCCTGCGCCGCCCTGGTCGAACTGACGGGCCGCCCGCTGGTGACCGCCGCCAACCTGATCGAGGCCACCCAGGATCCCGGCGCTTTCGTGCATCTTTCCGGCGTGCTCAAGCGGGTGGCGGTGAAGCTCTCCAAGACCTGCAACGACCTGCGGCTGCTTTCCTCCGGCCCACGCGCGGGCATCGGGGAAATCTCGCTTCCGCCGATGCAGGCCGGCTCCTCGATCATGCCGGGCAAGGTCAATCCGGTTATTCCGGAAGTGGTCAATCAGGTAGCCTTCAGCGTCATCGGCAATGATATTGCCGTCACCATGGCGGCGGAAGCCGGGCAATTGCAGCTCAACGCCTTCGAGCCGCTGATCATCCGCGCGCTCTCAGATAGTATCAGCCACATGAGCGCCGCCTGCAAAACGCTGGCGGAACGCTGCGTCAGCGGCATTACCGCCAATCGCGAGGTCATGGCCCGGCGGGTGGAAGAGTCAATCGGCCTTGCCACGGCACTCAATCCGCTGATCGGCTATTATGCCGCGACCCAGATTGCCCAGGAAGCGCTGGCAACGGGCCGCAGCGTTGCCGAGGTGGTGCTGACAAAAGGGCATTTGAGCGAAGAACAATTGCGCGCCGCCCTCAGCCCGAGCCTGCTGGCGAATTTAGACCGCTTTTCGATCTGATTGAATCAGATCGGCGCTCTAAAGGTTTATTTTTGCAGCATAATCTTATCGATCCTCGTTTCACTCCGGTCGGATTATGCTCTAGGGTCAAAACTCAATCAGGATGGGTGTTCTGCAAGGCGTATTTTGTGTCTGAGTAGGAGGAAAGGTGCAGGAAATGCCGATCATTTT
>NZ_JAUSWH010000017.1 GCF_030815125.1 Allorhizobium paknamense | reverse complement strand
GGCGACGGCGCAGAACGGTTTGACCGGCCTCATCAACGCCGTGCGCTTGAAAGATTGTTTTTGCAAGGTCGAGACCAACGGTAACAACAGGCATGGAAACGCTCCTTCTGGCTAAAAGACACCGCCATATTCGCCGAGGGGAAGGGAGCGGTCCATGCCATCAAGTGGGTCGTCCAACGATCCCGCTACATGACACTTGAGACAATCGCCACGATGAGCGATGATCCGCTCATCAGTCTGTCAGCCGCAAGCTGATCTATTCCCGGCCCTGTCAGGAAGACACGGCGACCGCCGAAGCCACACCACGCGGCGGGACACGATCAAGCTCACGCCTGAAAACGCCGAACGGAGGTGATTTCACCCACGAATGGCCGTACCGTCCTTATTGAATTTCTCTATTGTGTTCTCCGTTTCTTCTCCGGCGAGCATCGCTATTTGGCGTCTCTCGCGGAGTGTAAACAAGCCGAGACATGGGTGTGCGCCGAGCCACTGGTGTTCCCTGGATTGGCTAAAGACGACACGCGCTGTGGGAGGCGGGCATGCACAGCCGGAAGCTGGGGTTCGGTATGGCAATCGTGGTGACATCGATGTTCGTCCCGGAAGCTCGTGCTGAATCCGGTAGTGCACTTGCGCTGATCGGCCCGGGTTCGTCGATGATGGAAGCCACACTGGCCGGAAAACTCGCCGAGGCAAGGTCAGAAAGCGGCGAGACGCCGGTGGAAGCCCCGAGCAATTCGGGTGGTGCTGTCAAGGTCGAGGACGGCGCGATCTCCATCGAGAAAGCCTATGAGGGCGATTTGCCGGGCGGCCTCAGCGGCAAGGTCGAGACCAAGATCAAATTCGACCGCTGCCCGAATTCGGATGGGCGTGTTTCGATTTCTCTCAGTTCGAGGAGCGTCGTCTCGCGGAAGGGCGGCACCGCGAACGCGACTGTAAACGTCACGGTGGATGGCATACTCCAGTTCGACGACGAGGCCCGCAATGCCGGGCTCGTTGCTGATACGAATGTCGATTACACCGCGTCCGGCAGCGAGAGCGGCGGCAAGGCGAATATCCGTTGGACAAGGGTCGGCGATACGCCGGTGCGCGACCGGATTGTGAACACGCCAGGCGGCGAGGCGACGGCGGGAGCCGTCGACATTGCGGACAGCATCCGCGCCACGGCGGAACTGGCTGCGGGTCAGATCGTGATCGGTATCGAGCGTGCCATCGAAAATGGTCATTGCGTCACGCTGTCTGTCGAGACGACGCCATCGAAGCGCAGCAAAGTCGCGCCGTCCACCGCCTTCGACGTTCTTGCCAAACCCCGTGCCAGAATGGACGGCCAGCCAACCGGTGGAACCGTGGTTGCGACCTTGCAAGGAGGAGCGACACTCAACCCCGCGAACACAAGGGTACGCGCTGATGCCCAGTTCAGCTACGGCGCGCCTGGCACCGCCAACCAGAAGGCAAGCGTCAACCTTGTGGCGCGCTCAAAACGCGGGGTCGGCCTTGCCTCGGTGGATTTCGATACCGACACGGCAGCCTTTTTTGCCTCCGGTGGCGCCAATGCCTACCATGGGGAAGGCAATATCTGCGATTTCAGCAAACCCTTCGTCATTTCTGGTAGCGGCGTGACGAACACGTTCACACCGACCGACGCAACGCATGGAACCTACGCATATGAGGGTGTGCTTGGAGGCTTTGCCGTGTGGGGGAAGGGCAGCTACGTCGTGACGCTCTCCCCGGATGGCTCTGCAGGGAAACTCGTGTCGAGCGGTGGCGGATCGGTCAAGACCCCGATGGGTGTCTTCCGCAATGAAGGCTCGGAGGTCTACGAACTGACACCGGGAACACCGTGCAGTTGATGCCATCGGGAATGCCAACGGCTGTCCTCCGTGACTGCGCTGGCCGGGGCGGCATTGGGTGCGCCAAATCGAGGCAGGGGAAACGGGGTTGGATGGAAGGCATGGCGATCCGCGAAAGACGCGCGGTAGGGCCTCGCCGACACCTCAGATCAAATCGGCCGCAAATCGAGACACATCAACTCAATTTACGCTGGCGCGATTCCGATGTCGCGGCGTGCGATTCCCTTCCACCAGAAAGCGATTCAGGTGCAAACACCGTTTGCTTTCGCATGCAAAGGGAACAGCGTCATACCAAATAGACTGCATACTAAAGCTGGCGAGGGTCGGGCCGCACACAAGGTGCCATCAATTGCGCGGCCACACCGTCCAGATGCTTCCCTTGTGCAAAAGATCGCAAGCTTGCGGACCCAAGCGGCACAACGCGAAGCCTGCACTCGTCCGCGTCCACGATGATTTCGTTGAGGCACTGGCATTGCATAGGCTTGACGGCAGCCAGGGCATGAGTGTCCTCGACGCCACGGCTCCCAAGCGCGCCATGCTCTCGGCCCGTTTCCGTTCAAACCATGACCTTGGCGCTGCTTGCAAGATGTGCCTGCCCCGTGACCATAGCGCTATTGCGACCCGGCTTTGACTGCATCCGGCCTGCACTTCCCAGCCCCTGCCGGCCCTTCCTCGTTTGTGCAAACGTTCACCTCATTCCTCTGTCTTCCCCCCGTTACTCCCTATAACCGCGTTTGCACAGGAATCGGCGTTCGGGAACCCGGATTGGCAGTTCTGGCGCAGGCCCGATGCGGAAATCATTTCCGCATCAGCAGGCTTTTATGGTTCGGGTTCAACCGCACCGTCGAGCATCGCCCGCAACTCATCCCCTTCGACGACGGTGGCGGCGGCGAGACGCCTGGCGATGGCGCGATGCCGGTCGTGATGCGCCTCGATCAAACGCCTGCCGCAAAAATCCGGGACGGCTGAAGCGATCCGATATGCGCTGTCCCGCTGGAAATCGCTTTGTCGCTTCCTTGAAGACGGCACCATCGAGATCGACAACAATGCGGCTGAACAGGCCATCCGGCCGATTGCGCTCGGCCGCAAGAACTGGCTGTTTGCGGGATCAGACAAGGGCGGCGAACGCGCCGCTGCAATCCTGTTCTTGATCGAGACCTGCTTATGCCGCGCGCGGCATAAGGCCGTCTCGATGAGCGAAGCGATGGTTGCCCAGTTCTCTGCTCCGGTGTCATGCCCGGCGAAGAGCGCATTCTTCCTGTTCAATGCAATCGGCCGGATGGTTCGCTCGACACTGTTGTTGTCGATCTCGATGCGGCCGTCGGTCAAGAAGAGCTTCAGACCATCCCAGTATTTGGCAATGTAGGCCAAGGCCTCGCCGAGTGGGGACTTGGTTGAGACACGGGCACGGTGATGGACAAGCCAGGTTTGCATGTCGGCGACCAGTGGCGCTGACCGCTCGTGCCGTCCAGAGAGACGAGCCTGCGGATCACGTCCGCGCAGTTCGGCCTCGATGCGATACAGTTCACCGATCCGTTTGACGCCATCCTCGGCAATCGGTGATATTCCGTTGCGGGTGATCTCCACCAACTTGCGACGGGCGTGTGCCCAGCAATAGGCAAGCCGAATGTCCGGGCCAACCCGCTCTGGTGCAATCAGCCTGTTGTATCCGGTATAGCCATCGACCTGCAGGATACCGGAGAAGCCCTGCAATATTCGTTCTGCATGAATGCCTCCTCGACCAGGCGCATAGGTGAAGGCCACGCCCGGCGGAGCGCTGCCGCCCCATGGGCGATCATCCCGCGCCAACGCCTAGAAGTATCCGGTCTTGGTTTTGCGCGAGCCGGGATCAAGCACCGGGCACGGGTCTCGTCCATGAACAGCTTGGTTGAGCGCTTCAGGTTGGCGATCAGCGCATCAAAGACGGGACGCAGTTCGAACGCTGCCCTACCGACCCAATCGGCAAGCGTCGAGCGGTCGAGATCGATGCCCTGACGGCTCACGATCTGCGCCTGCCGATAGAGCGGAAGATGATCGGCATATTTGGAGACCAGCACATGAGCGATGGTGGCCTCCGTCGGCAGCCCAGCCTGGATCAACCGTGCCGGAGCTGGGGCTTGGACGACGCCGTCGGTGCAGGCCCGGCAGGCATACTTGGGGCGACGAGTGACGATCACGCGGAACTGGGCCGGGGCCACGTCCAGCCGCTCGGAGACATCCTCGCCAATGCAATGGAGGCAACCGCCACAGCCGCAGATCAGGCTTTCTGGCTCAATCACCTCCTCGATACGCGGGAGATGCTTCGGAAGGGACCCACGATTGGTCGCGCGTGGCTTGGCAATCCTGCTTCCTGCAGGAGCGTCCGCCTCGTCCTTAGCATGGATCACGGCCATGGCCGTTTCCAGGTCTTCCAGTGCCAGGTCGAATTGGTCAGGATCGGTCTTCTCGGATTTGCGTCCGAAGGCTGCCTGCTTGAATGCCGCGACCAGCGTCTCAAGCCTTTCGATCCGCTCATCTTTACGGGCGATATGCTCGTCTTTGCTGGCTATCTCGACGTCCTTGGCCGCCTCGCTGAGCCGCGCCGCGATCAGCATCGCCTTCAGGGCGGCAACATCATCGGGAAGGTCTGCGGCATCAAGCATGGCCGGAAGGTACCAAATCGAAAGCGGCTTTGCCTTCGGAATTTGCCGTGCTGAGTCATCGTGCCGCAGCTATTCGACGGTCTCCGGCGTCCTCGTCCGGACGGCATGAACCCGCCGCCAATCGAGGCCTGCAAACAGGGCTTCGAACTGGGCATGGGTGAGTGTCATCAGCCCATCCTTTATGGTGGGCCAAGTATACGTGTGCTCTTCCAGCCTTTTGTAGGCCATGACGATTCCGGAGCCATCCCAGTAAACCAGCTTCAACCGATCCGCCTTGCGGGACCGGAACACGAAGACCGTTCCAGTGAACGGGTCCTTGTGCAGCTCGTTCTTCACCAAGGCCGCCAATCCGTCATGACCCTTGCGGAAGTCGACGGGTTTGGTCGCCACCATGATCCGTACGCGGTTTGACGGAAAGATCATGTCTCCGCCATCAGTGCCCGAGTGATGGCCGCGATCCGGGCAGCAGATGCGTCTTCCTCAAGACGGATCGTGACCGGGCCCACGATGATCTCGGGGCGATCGAGCATTTTAGGCGGATGTTCAGAAACAGGCGGATCAACGATCACCGCTGCGAACTCTACCGCATCCTCCGGTGCTGGGAGCATCAGCTTGCCCTGCCGCGCCATCGTCCGCCAGGTGGAAAGACTGTTCGCTCGCAATCCATAGCGCTGCGCAACTTCATTGACTGTCGTGCCAGGTCTCAAACTTTCCGAGACAATCTTCGCCTTGACCTCGTCCGGCCAGTGTCGATGAACCTCACGTCCAGGCTTTCTGGTTGTGAGAAACTCCATTGTAGTCTCCATGGAGAAACTCCCGTTCTTCATCCACGGAAACCTCGATCACAGATCAGGCGGCAACGAGCAACGTGGGAGTGGGACAGCGGTTACGCTTAACTCAGGTATATTTCTACTGGCTAGAATTCACACGGACCCTGAAGTAAGAGACTAAACGCGCTCAATACACGACTGCCGTATTAATTTAATGTAGAGCGGAATTGCCGTCACCCGAGGTGGCGCCTCCAAATGCATCTTGCATCGGGCCTTCCCTCCGCTCGGAAATCAGCTGCGGCTTCATCGTGGCCGACGATGTGCCCACCGTCTCCTCGGCGCCGATCACGCCCCGCCTTGGATGCGCTTGGAAGCCTAGAGGGTTAGTCAGGTTTCGAATATGGCGAACAAGCAATTGCAGTGAAAAAACGCTCTCATCCGAAATCTACTGTATCATTACCCGCCAGCGTTGAATTAGTCTGATCCCTCAAGGAGGAAAAAATGGCTGACCGAAGGATCGGACGATACAGACTTACGCGTAAAATAATCTCGGGTGATCCGACGAAAGGAATCCCTGACCTTTGGCAAGCGGAAGATGCCGCTGATATCTATTATCTAAAAATTTGGACTAGACAGGCAGGAGATGGCGCCACAATCCAGGCTCTCTGGAATCGCGAAGTACGCGGATTGATGCGCTTGCAGGGTTATCCAGGCGCTTCGGAACTGTTTGTTCGCCTAAGAGATCTGGACGCGAATGATGCTCACTTCTATGCGGTTATGGATGGCGGGCGATCAATGCTGTTGTCCGATGTTTTGTCGCATCGGAACCGCCATCACTGGCTTCTAAATCTTTCAGAGGTCGGCCGGCGGCGGCCACTTTGGGAAGGGATCCTGCGGGTTGCGGAGGCACTCTCAATACTCCATGCAGAAGGCACCATTCACAGGTCGCTCTCTCCATCTTCCGTGTTCGTTGGTCCGGACGGACAAGGCGACTTCAGACTGAGTGGGTTTGAGTGGTCGCTGCGTGTCGCGGGATCAGAGGGCGTCGCAGCGAAAGTCGGTCGTAGCGCGAAATTCATTGCTCCCGAGCTGGAGAAGCCCGAGGGGGAATACTCCACCGCTACAGATTGGTACGACTTCGGATTGATGGTATCTGAGCTCTTCGGTGTACCCCTAAAATCGATAAAAAACCGCTCCGCTCTTCAGAAAGTCGTGGGCGATTTCAGCTCTCTCAGGGAAAGTGAGCGAGAACTCATAATACGCCTTCTGGAAGAGAAACAAGAACGGCGGCTGTGCGATGCGGAAGAGATAACTCAGAAAGTACGCGCAATCATCAGGGATTTATCAAGCGTCACGGCAAGCTACGGACGCGATCTCGTCTTAGCTCTACGCTTGCGTCCCGATCTTGAGATCGCAAAAATCATTGAGGCAGTTTCCGAGGGCAAAGCAAAAGCTTCTGATCCGATAGCTCAGAAAGAATGGGTGATGAACGACATCAGAGGAGATGTCCGCATCACAGCGAGAGCCTCCTCTCCCGCACCCTACTACATCATCAAGGGCGAACGGCTGGAATATGAGGTCCGCGCCTGGTCTTCGGATGGACTATCAACCTGGGATGTTGCGTTTTGCGAGTCGGTTCAGTCAACACCTCGAATCGGCGTCGATGATCAATTTTTCAGCCTCGGTTCCCGAAGAATCGATATCCAACTTTATGTGCACGCTCGTCGGAACTTGCGGACGATCCGTGACCGAAGCGCTGCTTGGGATCAGGTCTTCCAGTTCCGAAAGCAGAAGGCACAGCTGCCCTCCTTTTTGAGAAACATTCATGACTTTTTCCGTATTACACAGCAGCTCGATACCGTCGTCACCGCAGCCCAAATTTGTCCCGTTAGAATTCTGGTCACTGACAGGTCCGCGAACGACACGACGATTGAGGTCACTCCTTTTGATGAGCCCGAGCGTTCAGATCTCGCAAGGTATTTGAACTTGCCGTCTCCTGCCGAACAGCTCGGCGACTGGTTCAATCTGGGTGCTGAAGCGCTCACCGCTGATGACGACGAGGACCCGATCCGTGACCGATACTCGTTCCTCGAAAGACGGACTATCGGAAGCGAGATGACAACAGCGCAATGGCGATTCACGGGCGCAATTCCGCACCGCGAAGGGCCGCGCTACATTTTTCGCGCTCAAGGTCCAGTTCCTGTTAGAGAAGGCAAGGCGTATCTTGCCCGAAATCACGGGGGTACGATTACCCAACTTCGGCGAAGGCACAAGGCGATCGATGACCTTCGCCTGTATGAGACCTTGTTAAGAACGTTGAATTCGCCGATAGAAACAACCCACAAGAGCTCCGATCCTCTTCCCGACGCCAGGAAAAAGATCCCACTCGATCCATCGAAGTTGGACGCCCTGGAAGCTCTCTGGAAGACCCAGCCTTCCTTCGCCATTCAGGGTCCCCCCGGAACGGGTAAAACAACACTCATCACCGCTTTTGCCGATCGCCTCTTCCAGCAAGACCACAGCGCGCAAGTACTTTTAACCGCCCACTCGCACCATACGGTAGATGATGTCCGGAAAAAGCTGAATGAGCTGTTTAGCGAATATCCCCATGGGGAGCGCCCTATAATTTTGCGGCTGGGAGGAAAAGCACCGCAAGACGATGTACACGACGTGGCAAATGTCACGCGGGACCTCCTGACCCGACTGCGCAACAGTGAGTTGCATAAAAGATCGCCTGATTATCTGCAGGAGCGAGTCGATGAAGCGATGTCACAAAGTACTTCTGCCGACCTGACCGCCGGCACCGACATGAGGACAATGCAGGTCCTGGTTCAAGACGCGGCAAATTTGACCTTCTCGACTTCGAATTCATCTGAACTGGCTGAACTGGCCGATCGAGGACGTAAATTTGATTGGTCCATAATTGAGGAGGCGGGGAAAGCCCACGGTTTTGATATGGCTGTCGCTCTTCAAGAAAGTCACCGCCTTCTCCTGATCGGGGATCATCATCAGTTACCGCCCTTCAACGTGCGACTTTTCACAGATCTTCTAGGCGAACCGCTAAGGGTGAGGCGCGCTATACAAGTTGGCGCCCAGTTCGCTCCGGGGCTGGTCGACCCATCCATTGTTGATGAGGAGGAGGGGAGAGACGAATTCATCGAGCGGTGCGATCAGTGGCGCAGAATGGTGCGACTTTTTGAATCTATTTTCGAAAAAAGCCGATCAGCCGGCGCGTTAACAGGGCCGGCTGCCACGTTGACAGACCAACATCGAATGCATCCGGACATCGCTGAACTTGTTGGTAAAGTGTTTTACCCAGACGGCAACGGCGGAACAATCTTGAATTCTCCTGAGGAGACCCATCGTAAATTCGAGGGTGACCCCCCATTCCTGTCAAAGGCCGGTTCGTGGTTACCGCCTGAGCGAATTGTTTGGTGTGACGTTCCATGGGTTCAAAAGCAGCAGTTCGCGTACGGCGAGACCGACGGACTTTTCGTTTCAGACTCTGAGGTCCGCCTAGTTGTGAAGATTCTTGAAGAATTGAGGCCCCGATCCAACGAACCATGCGAAATTCAAATTCTTTCCCCTTACAATGATCAGATTGAGGCGATCAAAAATGCAATCGATCGCGAGTTCTCAAATGGCAAGCTTGCACATGTGTTTGAAAAACCGTTCGACCTTAAGTCTGGCAAGCGGATGGGCGCCACGGTCGACGAGTTCCAAGGATCTGAAGCCGATATCGTGATTGTCAGCCTCGTCCGAAACAATGCCCTCGTTCCTTGGAAAAGCGTGGGGTTCTTAAAGGAAAAAAATCGGATGAATGTTTTGCTCAGCCGAGCGAGGCAAAAGCTGATCATAGTTGGAAGCTGGGATTTCTTTGCAGGCCGATGTGACCAGTTTACCAACCCCGATGAGGAATACGCGTACTTAGGCCAAATGATGGATGTGATCGAGACGGCTCGGTTAAAGGGAAAATTGGCGCGATTGGAATTGTTTAAATGAAGTTCGTTTATTTGCCAGTCTATCGCCTCGCCGTGAACTATTTCGTAAACTTCGGCCGCAGGTGGAGTGTGCTGGAGCACATGCTCCTTGTGGAAACGACCGCATCACGCCGAACGGTAAAAGAACTGTCTGCACTTGCAGATCTACCTCAACGATTGATAATTGAAGCATTGATCAACCTGCTGCGGTCAAATTGGATTGAAGTACGCAGCAGTGAGCATGGCAGCTACTTTACCGCAACTCCGGCAGGCATACGGCGAGCGCTCGAAAAAGAGCTTCCTGAGACATTGCACAAGGATGTAAAGTGGGATTCTGTTTGTGTCGACCGTGTAACCGGGCACTGGATGCGTGCTGACGAATTGGATCTAGTCTACGAACGTGACTTACCGGACGAATTCGTTGCGCTCGAGCCTTTGCTCTACACGTTTGAACAAAATGATCCCGCTCTAAGGGACCTGTTCAGGCTAAACCTTAACGAAAGTCTCGAGCCTACGCCCCCGCAGTTTCGAACCCCGTCGAAACCCTTCGCACGGATTGGCGTCGCGTTTGACCAAGTTGAAATGGGCCTGCCGCCGAGCGCGCCTTTCACACTCAGGGATTCGATCGTCGCCCTTGCTAAAACTGTGCCGGAGACGGGCGAGCCATCGACCGCCCCAGGGGCACGCGGTCCGACGGCTATCGCATTAGACGACATCACACCGGACGACATAATAGTAGGAGGGCCGGAACATTGGGATCTCCTCGCGCATATTTTCGAGGTCGCGCACACCACTATCATAATCCACTCCTGTTTTTTGGGACCCGACACTCTGAGACGGTTAAAGCCCTTCTTCGAAAAGGCTGCTAGGCGGCAGGTAAAGGTTGAGCTGCTTTGGGGGCTGCATAACGATCCAGAAACGCGAAAGCCGAAAGCCAAGTTTGCGGATTGTGAAGTGGCATTGAAGGAAATGTCTGCCCTGGTGCGCGAACGGGTCCGGTTGTCCCCTACATCGTCCGGGTCGCACTCAAAGGTAATCTTGTACGACGATAAGGAGACCGGCCTTTGGACGAGCGTAGTGGGAAGCTGTAATTTTCTCTCGAGCGAATTTGATTGGATCGAAGCGTCAGTTCGCCTTCAGAGCCAAGCGTTTGCGTCAAAGTTGTTGAACAGGCTCCTTAGCTCTCAGCTTCCAGCAGTTGGGAACTGGTCCCCCGTGGCACGACGGCTTAATGGCATTTGGTCAAAAATTAAGCATCAGAGTTATCAACGCGGTGAACGAGGCAACGTCGCCCTTACTTTGATTACGGACAAGGAACATTACGCCTGTGTCACAAAGGCTAGGGACGAGGCAGCGTCTAGAATTAAGATTGGCTGCGACATTTTTGGGCTTGCCGCGGAAACCTCCGTCCTCGCTCCAATGGAAACCGCCGCAAAACTCGGTCGCCAAGTCGACTTGGAATATTCACGAGTTAGTGAGTTCTTAATCGAAGAAGGGCGTGTGCCTGATCCAAACTCGATCAGGGAGCGCCAAATTGCTTTGTCTCAAACCCACAATTTCCATGCGAAATATCTCCTGTGGGACAACGATAACATCGTAATCTCGAGCTTCAATTGGTTGTCGACAGTCGTCGCCGGCTTCCGCAGCAATGGTGCGGAGATCGGCGTCATGTTACAAGGGCCGAATATCGCGAACATTTTTGATGAGAAGCGCAGGTCAGTCCTGGCCGCGCGCGAAAGTTCTATTGTTGATCAAGCTTGAGTTGCTTCGACAACTGACGCCACTGGCTTGATACGCTCGGGTTGATCTTTTCGAAAATGGCACTTGAAAGTGCGATTTTCGCCTGCCCTTTTGCGCTCTCATACCTGATGCAGGCTTCCATCACTCTGGCGCGAGATTCTCTTGTGTTAATCGCCGGCGCAGACTGAATGGTGGAGTAAAGGCCGTCATGGATGTTTTCGACCTGACTCCTAAGCCATTCCATTCGCAACCAGCGGGCAATGACCTGTTCACTAAAAATTACTTGAGCGACCGCAGTTATAATTTGGAAATCGGTGGCCCGATTAAGCATCGCGATAAGCCAGACAATGGTATATGCGGCCACTTTTATTCGTTCCCAACGTAACATTTTTATAAGTATGGTTTTTGTGAAAAGCGTATTTTCCAAAACGTTTGCGGCCAATCTCACCACGGGATCGGTGGCGTTGTTATTGTAGTACCCCTTAGACGGCTCAGCGATTAGGGGTACCTGAAAGGCGTGGGATAAAAGATCCGCTATGCGTTTGTCTTGGGCACGTGATGACCAGTAAATTTGTATAGCAATTCCCGAAACAAACACGCCTAAGACAGCTAGACAAAAGGCTGTTTGACTGGCGGCGAATGCTTTTGGATTTTTCTGAGGTTCGACAAAAAGAACTATTAACGACAACAATGCAGATACCCAAAACATCGTGTCAGAAACTAACTCCGCTTTCTTGAGGGGGCTGTAATATTCCTGACCTACCGTGTCCTTTTTTTGCATGTCTGTCGCCCCAAACCTCTAACCATCTAATCCCGTTGAACGTAGTTGTCCGACCTCTGGGCGTTTTTCCCAGCCGCGGTTATGCGAGATCAAGTGCCGTTCCAGTTGTCGCAATTGATCCGAGACTCCCATCCATCATCTGACGAACCATTCTTGTATAGAGGGGCACCCGCACCAACCTTAGTAATAACTTCCCAGAAATCACAACCCCGACAACAGCACGCAGTCGCACCTCGGAAGGTAACAGAAATTTATGCGCTCCGCCGACGCAATCGTTGAATTTTTTTAAGCGCTCAAACTACCCCCCATGCTCGAAACCTCCCCCTCCCGGTCATCTCCCTCAGGCCGAGCTCCGCAACTATCCGCCGCGCCGCCTGCGGCGTCACCGAGAGCGTTTTCGCCGCCATCCCGGCCGATACCAACGGTTTTGCCATCACCAGTTCAACCAGCTTCGGCAATCTTGAGGAGGTTCGCCGCCCCTCCAATTTTCGATCCATCATCGTCTTGGCCAGCGTCAGCCGGTCATGCTCTTTCATGCCGATCTCGGCGGCCGCCAAAAAACCGTGAGCGATGGTGAGCAGCCGGGTTTCGCGATCGCGATGGCGGCGCCGATCCACGGGAAGGGTTTTGAGGCCGACATTGATGGCCGCGAGATGGGCGCCGGTGGTGATGCCGGCCTGGCGCAGGATCGAGGCGGCAAACAGTCGGCCGAGCCAGGGTGCGTGCTGAAGGACCGAAAGCTCGTTCCAGGCATCGAGGGCGATGATCGCCTGCAGCACCGTCGGCAAGTTTTCGGCTTGGCGCAGCACGCCGCGCCATTCGTCGAGTCGGGCATCCTCGTCCCAGTCGAGATCATAAACGAGCGGGTCTTTTTCGGCCGCAGCGCTGGCACGGCCGGGCCTTGTGGCGCTCTCGATCGCCGCCTCCGATCGGGCGAGCACTGCATCGATGGCCGCTAGGTCGACGCCAGGTAGGTCTTTGGCTTCGTCACCATCATCCCCCTCCCCTTCCGCGTCGACGGCGACCGCGGTCCTGATGACGCCGGCGGGCGCCACAGCTTCAGTGCCGATTGGATTGATGTCCGACGTTTGTCGTAAGTTTCGCATACCGTCTGCGGACAGAGCCCAGTCGGGCGACTGCCCAGATATCCGCCGGCGGGTGCGCAGCACGTCGCGAGCGATGGTGAGTTCGTGGGTTGGGGTGCGGGTATCGCGAAACGCGTCGTGAAGGACGAGGTCTTCGAGGTGAACAAGTTCGCCGTCGATCCACAGCGACGCGCAGGCATCGACGAAATTTTGCCGCTCAAGAAAACCGGCGCCGACCGAAGAACGGGCGATGCGCTCGTCGAGACGGGTGAGCGCGATGCCGGCGTCGAAAGCCGGCCGCATCAGGGCTGCCATGCTGATTTTCGAAAGATCGTAAGCCATTGATTTTATGGTAAACGATTTGCTAAGCGAACGCTATCTTAGATTTAATATCCATCACTGGGTGGCGTCTCCAACGCGACCAATCGCCCCCGATAAGTAACCCTTATCGATGGTTAGCCATCACCAGTCGTTTTCTTGCTATCTTGCGCGGAAGGCACTATGTTGAAGCTACCATTTGAAGAGGCACACCATGTCCGAACCCCAACTTTCCATCCGCAGCAGCAAGGCCCGTGATCTGGCCCATGCACTCTCCCGCCGGACCGGCCAGCCGATCAACCGCCTCGTTGAACTTGCGCTGGAGCGTTATGATGTCGAATTGAGGCAGCAGGATAAAAAGCACCCGTTGGATGCCGTATGGGAGCTTGCAGCAGAAGGCCGCCACAATGTTCCGGCTGGCACCACCTCTGCGCATGATGATCTTTATGATGAAAATGGTCTGCCTATATGATTGTGATCGATACCTCGGTTCTTGTCGCAATCGTCCTTGAGGAGCCGGAAGCAGAAGCATTCAAGTCGGTCCTACGGCAAGAAGAGATTGTGATCGGCTGGCCTACTCTGTTCGAAACCAGAACGGTTCTGACAGCTAAACGTTTTTCCAATGCAGCTGACATTGTTTCCCGGTTCGTTGACGCGCCAAATATCATGCCGATCGCCTTCAGCGAGAAGCACTATCGTGAGGCTGAATCCGCGCTAGACCGATACGGTAAAGGCCGCCATTCGGCTAACCTCAACATGGGCGATTGTTTCTCCTACGCAGTCGCCGCCGTGGCCAAAGCACCGCTGCTTTTCAAGGGCCGCGACTTTTCCCAAACCGACCTGAAACTGCACCCGGCATCTTCCATCACATGACGGAGGCTCACGACAGGGCTCTTGATCGCCGCGTCCAGCACCTCGACACAATCGCCGCTGTTCTGCCCATGGAACGTCGCGACGAACTTGCCGAGCTTCTGACCGATCAGGATGTCGAGACGCTGCGCCATCTGGTCAATGAGGGCATGGGTGCCAACACGCTGCGGGCGCTGACTTCCGATCTCGCCTATCTGCAGGCATGGTCGCTTGCTTCAACGGGGCTCTCTCTGCCGTGGCCTGCATCAGAAGCACTGCTTCTGAAGTTTGTCGCCCATCACCTATGGGATCCGGAAAAGCGTCTTCTAGATCCGGCCCACGGCATGCCGTCGGATGTCGAGGAAAAGCTGCGCATCCAGGGGTTCCTGCGAACAGTAGGCCCCCACGCATCCGATACCGTTCGCCGGCGACTGGCGACCTGGTCTACCCTGACCAAGTGGCGGGGGTTACAGGGTGCCTTCGCCTCCCCTGCCCTGAAGTCCGCAATCCGGCTCTCCGTGCGCGCGACGCCGCGACCGAGGAAGCGCAAAAGTGCAAAGGCCGTGACCGGAGACATTTTGTCAAAACTCATCGCGACCTGTCGCACCGACAGCCTGCGCGATGTGAGAGACAAGGCGATCCTGATGGTCGCTTTCGCCTCCGGCGGTCGTCGTCGCAGCGAAGTGGCGGGGCTGCGCAAGGAACAGCTCACTCCGGAAGATCCGATCCCTTTCGAAGGCTCATCTCCCCTGCCCTCGCTGTCCATCCATCTGGGACGCACCAAGACGAGTGGTGCCGACAGCGACGAGGTCGTCTACCTCACCGGTCGTCCCGTCGATGCGCTGAATGCCTGGCTAAAGGCTGGCAGGATAGACAAAGGCAGCGTGTTTCGAGCCATCGATCGCTGGGGCAATCTGTCCCGGCGCCCGCTCGATCCCAAGGCCGTCACCGACATCGTCAAGCAGCGCGCCGCCATGGCTGGTCTCGATCCACGAGAGTTCTCCGCCCATGGCCTTCGCTCCGGCTATCTCACCGAAGCCGCCAATCGCGGCATTCCCCTACCGGAAGCGATGGAGCAGTCGCGTCATCGCTCCGTCCAGCAGGCCTCGGAATATTACAACAGCGCAACCCGACGCAGTGGCAGGGCGTCGAGGATGCTCGATTGATCTGCCTTGTCTCGTGAGGGTGTTGCGGAAGCTATAGACAATGCGCAATTGAAGCGGTTGACCATCAGACTTTATAGATCGGCTGGTTGAAGGGTTAGGTGTCCCAAGCGATGTTCACACTGCGATGTAAAGTTCGCGATCGCTTCCGTCATTAAAGTAATGGACAGTGAGCAGTTTTCCATCTCGCCGCCAAACTCTCGCTACTCAAGCCAACAGGGGCAGCTCGCAAGGCTCACAGGACTGAGCCGCCTCTGCCCGATCTGTTTTGAAATGAGATCCGATCGGAGCCGAGTTCTAGCCCCTTAGCTGAGGACAATGCCGCCATCGACATTGAGCGTCTGGCCGGTGATGAAGGCCGCATCATCCGAGGCCAGAAAGGCAACCGCACCCACCACATCCTCGGGGTCACCAATACGCCGGAGCGCTGTCTTGTCCTGCCAGGATTTGCGGATTTCTGGATCATCAAGGTTTACACGGCCCATATCGGTCAGGATAATGCCGGGGCACACGCAGTTGGCAGTGATGCCATCCACGCCCACTTCCTGCGCCAGCACGCGGGTAAAGCCCATGACGGCTGCCTTGGAGGCGGAATAATGCGCCTGCTCCGGTGCCCCATGTTTTCCACCGATGGAGGCGATGTTGACGATGCGGCCATAGCCGCGCGCCTTCATGCCGGGGAGTGCCGCCTGAATGACAAGGAAAGTGCCCTTGGCGTTTACATCGAGAACGCTATCCCAATATTCTTCCTTCAGCCCCTCGACGCTGCCGGAAATCAGGATGCCCGCATTGTTGACAATGGCATCGATATGGCCGAGGGCGGCTTCGACCTTGGCGACCATGGCTTGTACCTCCGCCTTGCGGCTGACATCGGCCAGCGCGATGACGGCACGCTGGTCAAGCGCTTCGATCTCTCTGGCGACATCCCCTAGAGCTTCGGTTTGGCGCTCGATATCGTTCAGCGCAACGTCATAGCCGCGCTTGGCAAACCCAAGGGCGATGGCACGCCCGATGCCACGGCTTGCGCCTGTCACCAGAACGGTTCTGCTGGTTGCTGTCATCGTCGTGATCCTTTTCTAGAGTGCGGTATAGCCACCATCCACCGCCAACACAGTGCCGGTGATGAAGCTTGAAGCAGGTGAGCCAAGAAAAAGAACGGCATTGGCGATCTCGCGCGGCTCGCCCAGCCGCCCCATCGGCGTGCCCGCCATCCAGGCGGCGAACCATTCCGGATTGCTGCGGCCACGCAGGGTCAGCTCTGTCGCGGTATAACCGGGGGCCACGGCATTGACGCGCACGCCCGATTTTGCCCATTCCACCGCCAGCGATTTCGTCAGAAGGTTGGCACCCGCCTTCGCCGCATTGTAGGAAATCTGCGGCTGCGGCTGCACGACGATTTCGCCGCACATCGACGTGATGTTGATGATCGATCCTCTGCCTGCCTGAACCATGCGGCGGCCAAACACCTGCGCGCAATGGAACACGCCGGTGAGATCGATATCGATCACCTGCTGCCAATCCTCGACGCTCATGTCTGAGGCGGGCGCATTGCGAACGATGCCTGCATTGTTGACCAGAACATCAAGGGCAATGCCCTCACTTTCCAGCTGGCCTGCCACCGCCTCGACATTTGCGCGCCGTATAACATCGAGGGTCATGAAGCGGGCGGTAAAACCCAGTTCGCGAAGCTCGCCCGCTGCGCTTTCGCCTTCATGCTGATCCCTATCGGCCAGAATGACCGCAGCTCCCGCCTCGGCAAGTCGCCGGGCAATGGCAAGGCCGATGCCTCTCGCTGCGCCCGTTATCAGCGCCGTCTTGCCATCCAGCCGGAAATCTGCGTCGCTCATGCTTGAACCCCAGCGTTTGCGACGCTCTTCAGTGCGGGATAAAGTGCCAGATAGCGCTGGTAGATGTCGTTATAGAGCGCCATCTCGCGGGTACGTGGCTCGATGCGTTTTCCCGGACGAACCATCGCGGCAATACCATCATCGATGGAGCGGAAATGCCCCGCTCCATGGGCGGCAAGAACCGCCGCCCCGACGGAGGGCGCATCCCGCGAGGCGGGAACGCAGACGGGCAGACCCGCCGTATCCGCGTGGATTTGCAGCCAGAGATCCGATGCGCCTGCACCGCCGCCGACCGTGATTTCCGTGCCGCGATACCCGGCAGTTGCCATGGCATCCAGAATGGCGCGGGTGCCGAAGCCGATGCCCTCCATGATGGCACGAAAAATGTGGTGCGGCTCATGGGCAAGGGTGAGGCCGACAATCGCACCGCGTGACAGCGGATCGGTATAGGGTGTGCGATTGCCCTGAAAGTGATCCTGCACGATCAGGCCATCGCATCCCGGCTCCAGTTCGGCGGCCTTGCGGTTGAGTTCCGCCAGATCCATGGTGCCGTTCATCAAACGACCGAGCCAGGCAATGATTGAACCGGTCGAGGTCTGCCCACCCTCCACAATATAGCGGCCCGGATAGACGCAGTCGCGATAGGTGCCCCAGATGCCGGGCGCATGCACCGCCTGTTCGGTGACGCCGAACTGAAGATGAGACGAGCCGGTGATCAAGGCAAGCTGCCCCGGCTTTGCCACGCCAAGCCCGATCATGCCGATCAATGCATCGGCCCCGCCCTGCACCACTTTGACGGAGGGGGAAAGACCGAGTTCCTGCGCGGCCTTATGGCTCAAGGTAGCAATCACGCCGCCGGGCGGCACCACGCGCTGCGGCCATTTTTCCAGCAGCGCCGAAAGACCAAGGCTTTCCACCAGCGACTTCGCCCAGCCGCCGTGTTCAACCTGATAATGCCAGCGCAGCGTCACATTGTTCAGGCTGGCGGCCCGCTCTCCCGTCAGCCTGAGGGTCATGAAGTCCTGATACTCACAGATCGTATGAGCCTTTTCGAAGATTTTGGGCTCGTTTCGGGCGATCCACAACGCCTTGGGGATCATCCATTCCGCAGAAACGGGACCACGCCCGCCACCATTGAGGATCAGCGCCGGATCGCCGGTTGCCAGAACCGCATCGGCTTCGCGATTGGCGCGCACATCCATCCAGATGATCGCGGGGCGTAGCGCCTTTCCGTTTTCATCCAGCGCCACGACAGTGCAGCTGGTTGTCGCAAGCGTAATGGCCTCGATGTCGGAAGGCGAAACACGCGCTTGCGCAATCGCACCCTTGGATGCCTGCACGAAAGCCTTCCACCAGTCTTCCGGGTCCTGTTCGGCCCGGGCTCCCGCCGAAAAGCGCGTTTCATAGGGCACGGCGACGCTACCAAGGCAGCTGCCTGTCAAATCATAGACACGCGCCCGCAGGCTCTCGGTGCCGCCGTCAGCAGTCAGAAAGTAACCCATTATCTCCTCCCGCACCCTTGTTCCTCCCGGGTGCCAAGTCTCAAAATTTACTCTGCGCCTTGGCGCCTACCGCGTCACAATCCACCTCCCGCCCTTGTGGACGAAAGCAGGATGTCCTGAACGTCACGCGGCTGATCCCACTGTGGCATATGGCCTGAACGCGAGAGAAGATGGATGGCGACACGCGGCGGTAGCGCCTTGACCTGGCTCCACGGGATGATGCGATCCTCAAGGCCGAAAATGACTTTGACGGGTATCGAGGTCACCAGCTTTTGCAGCGCGGCGATGATATCCACACGCTGGCCGGAAGCGCCGTTGATAGCCTCTGCGAGAGCCTTGAGACGTCCTTGACCGAGTTGCTGGCTCAAGGTTTTCAAGGCAGCATCCGACAGCGCAACATCATTGACCGAGAGCCTGCGCAGAAGATGCGACAGCTCCCCCTTGGAAGAAACAGCCGCCATGCCCCGGATGAATTCGCTATCGATCTCACTGCCCAGACCCGCAGGCGCAATGAGGCTCAGGGAAGCAATGCTTTCCGGCCCTGACAGCGCCAGATCAACCGCAGCCACCGCCCCCAGAGAATGCGCAACAAGATGAAGCCGCTTGAGGTGTAGAGCCTGCATGAACTCAGGCAAATCGCGAGAAAGGTCTTCGCCAGACTTCGCCTCGATTTCCGTCAGGCCATGACCGGGCAAATCCACCGCAATCACGCGCTTGCCCGCCCGTTGCAATGCGGAAATGGTGGTCGCCAAGGTGGTTCTGTCGCCCGAAAAGCCGTGCAGCAGAAGATAGGTTTCGCCTCCACCGCCGCTATCGGAATAGGCAAGCCGCCCGGATTTCAGCGAAAGAAACTGCACGCCATCCCTGGCTGACGCTGCGATTGGGGTCACCTGCGCATTCCGCTCCAGCCCCAGCACATCCTCCTTTTCGATGCGCCCGCGCCTGCCCGTGCCGGTGATGCCGTGCAGATCAATGCCGTGCTGGCGGGCAAGACGACGCGCAAGCGGCGTTGCCCTGCGTTTCTCAGAGCCAGATGCGGTGCGCTGTGGGGCAGGTGTGGGTGTGGCGGCCTGCGACGAAGCAGCTTGCGGTGCGGGTTTGGCCTGCGCTGTTTCGCCCTGCGCATCCGCCTGGTGAACGAGAATGCGGGCAATGGGTTCGCCCACCGTCACCATCTCGTCTTCGTGGCGCAGAAGTGCCACCAGAACGCCATCGCTCAAGGCCGGAAATTCGGCAAGCGTCTTGTCCGTTTCGATTTCAACAATGGCCTCGCCACGCGTGAAGTGCTCTCCCGGCTGCTTCAACCATCTGGAAAGACGCCCCTCCTCCATGGTTTCGCCAAGGCGCGGCATGGGCAGATCCACTTCCACGCCAGCAGCTGCGGCAGGCTCGGGTGCGGGCTCTTCGCCCTCTTCGCGTGTCCAGTCCGGCCCCTCGCCCAGCTCTACGCGGGCAATCGGTGTTCCCACTTCGATGGTCTGATCCAGATCGACCAGAATTTCCGTCAGCTTTCCATTTCCCAATGCGGGAAATTCCGCCACGGTCTTGTCTGTCTCGATCTCGATGATCGGATCGCCACGGCTGAAACTGTCTCCCGGCTTGATCAACCAGCCGACGATCTTGCCCTCGTCCATGGTTTCCCCGAGACGCGGCATCTTGAGAAGTCGCTCGTTCATGACAGCATCTTCTCCGCAACCTCTGCAATCAGCGATGTGGAAGGCACGCTGCCGGATTCCAGCTCCTGCGAAACGGAAATCGGAATGTCCTCACCTGCCACCCGCACCACCGGCTGCTCCAGAAAATCGAAGCATTCTTCGGAAATGCGCGCCGCAAGCTCTGCCGCCACGCCTGAGGTCATGACCCCTTCACTGACCACCATGGCCTTTCCGACGCGTTCCACATGCTGGCGAACCGTATCGAAATCGAGCGGATTGAGCGTGCGAAGGTCGATAACGGTTGCTTCGATGCCCTTGGCCGCCAGCTTTTCTGCCGCCTCCAGCGCATAGATCACTTGCCGGGAATAGGTCACGATGACCAGATCCCCACCCTCGCGGCGCACGGCGGCCTTGCCCCAGGGCAGCGGTTCGGCAGTCAGATCCACCTCTTCCTTGCGGGTATAAAGCGCCTTGTGCTCGATAAAGACCACCGGGTCCGGCTTGGTCAGGCTCTGGCGCAGAAGGTGATAGGCGTCCTGCACGGTGGCCGGCATGGCAAGGCGAAGTCCCGGCGTGTGCATGACCCAGCCTTCAAGGCTTTGCGAATGCTGCGCACCGGCTGAGCGTCCGGTTCCACCTTGCGTCCTCAGCACCATGGGCACGCCAATCTGCCCGCCGAACATGTAGCGGATCTTGGCCGCCTGATTGGCCAGCTGGTCCATGGTCATGCCGAGAAAGTCGATATACATGAGTTCGGCAACCGGCCTCAAACCCGTCATGGCAGCACCCACCGCAGCGCCGATAATGGCCGGTTCGGAAATCGGCGTATCGATCAGCCGCTCCGGCCCGTGGGTTTTGATCAGGTCTTTGGTAACGCCATAGGCCCCGCCATAGCGGCCCACTTCCTCACCCATGACAACGATGCTCTGATCTTCGTTCATGGCGTCATCCAGCGCCTGACGCAGGGCGTCTCTGTAGGTCATCGCGGCCATTATATGTCTTCCCTGGCTAGAACGCGGTCAATACGGGTGCGAACGGGCTCCGGCTCCGGTTCCCCCACGGCATAGACATCGCGGAACATGGTGTTGAGCTGCGGTGCCTTGGACTCGACCGTGAAATCGATGGTCGCGTCCATTTCGGCAGCGATCGTACGGTCTGTCTCGTCCAGCGCCGGTTCCGTTTCCAGCCCCGTCTCGATCAGCTTGTTCCGTGCAAAGAGGACGGGGTCCTTCTTGCGGCCCTCGATCTCCTCCGCCTCATCGCGATAGGGGCTCTTGTCCATGCGTGCATGACCGAAGAAGCGATAGACTTCGACCGACAGGAAGCCGGGTTTGCCATTGCGCGCCTCATCCATCAGCCAGCGGGCGGCGGCCTGCACTTCCTCTACGTCCAGACCGTTGACGACGGTTCCGTTGAGGCCAAACGCCTTGGCACGTTGATCAAACGCGGTATTGCGCGTGGCCTGATCGATGCGCGTGCCCATGCCGTACTGGTTGTTGATGCAGACAAAGAGAACCGGCAGATCCCACAGCGCTGCCATATTCATGCTTTCATAGAGAATACCCTGCTGCATTGCGCCATCACCAAAGAAGGCGACGGACACGGAATCCTGCTTCAGACGCTTGCTCGATAGCCCCGCACCGACCACTGCCGGGATACCGCCCCCGACAATGGCATTGGCGCCCAGATGGCCAAGCGCCATATCGGCAATGTGCATGGAGCCGCCTTTGCCGTGGCAGTATCCGGTTTCCTTGCCGCCGATTTCCGCCATCATCCGCTTTGGGTCCGCACCACGTGCCAGGAAAATCCCGTGGCCTCGATGGTGCGTGGTAAAAGTATCCTGCGGCTTCATGACCGCGCAGACGCCCGCGGCACTTGATTCTTCGCCGATGGAAAGATGCAGCATGGAGCCAGCTGACTGGCCACGAACGAACAGTTCTCCCACACGCTCCTCAAAGGTGCGGATGCGCCGCATGGTGCGATAAAGACTGCTGAGATTGGTATTGGGTTTGAGGTTCATGGAGGTACTCCGAATTGAACTGGGCCGCGTCGCAATCACAGAAGCCGAAGCTTGGTGGTTCTGGAGACGATGGCGACAGCCACAAGGATGATCAGGCCCTTCACGATGCTCTGGATGTAGGTATCCATACCGATGAGGTTGAGGCCATTGTTGATGACACCGATGAACAGTGCGCCGAAGAAAGTGCCGATGACGGTAGCGGTTCCGGGCCGGATCATGGTCATACCGATGAAAACGGTGGCCAGGCCATCAAGCAGGTAGCGCTCGCCCGCATTTGGCTGGCCGGAGCCGAGGCGTGCTGCGAGCAGCATGCCTGCCACGGCGGCAAACAGGCTGCACACCACAAGCGCTGCCGAGCGATAAAAGCGCCCGTTGACCCCGGAAAGTTCAGCCGCCTTCAGGTTACCGCCGACCGCATATATGTAGCGACCAAAAATGGTGCGCTCCATCAGGAACCAGGCTAGGAACACGAAGAGCACCATGGCATAGGCAAGAACTGGAATACTGAGAAGCTGCCCCTGACCAAGCCAGAGATAGGTGTCCGGCAGACCGCCATAGATCGCACGGCCACCCGTTGTCATGAAGTTCAGGCCGTAAAGGATGGAGCCAGTGGCAAGCGTTGCGATAAGCGACGGAATGCCGATGAGCGTTACCAGCATTGAATTCACAGCGCCGACGGCGAAGCCAGCGGCAATGCCACCCAGAAGCGCCAGCGGCAGCGGCACACCGGAAATCAGCATCAGCGGTACCAGAATGCCGGTCAAACCCACGGTATAGCCGACCGAAAGATCCATCTCCTTCGCGCCGAAGCCGAAGGTCAAGCCCGCACCGACAATGGTCAGCATGGATATCTGCTGCACGATATTCAGCAGGTTGGAGGTGGTGAGGAACCGGTCTACCGTCAGGGAAAAGCCAAGGAACAGGATAACCAGAGCAATCAGCGTGCTGTATTTCAGCAGCCACTGGCTCTTGCCCTTATCTGTTGCGTGCGGACGAATTTCTGCCGCTGGGCGTGCCTGCGCGCTCATGATGTCACTCCTGCCATGGCTGCGATGAAACGGGTTTCGGAGAAGGCGGCTCTGTCGATTTCGGAGCCTGCCCTGCCGGAAACGAAAGGGATGACGCGATCGGAAATCTCGGCAATTTCCATGAGGTCCGAAGAAGCAACGATGATGGCCGCCCCTTCTGACGCCATTCGCTTCAGATGACGGTGGATTTCGCGCTTTGCGCCGATATCCACGCCTTCGGTTGGCTCGACGAAGATCATCAGGTTATAACGATCCGGCGTGCCGTATAGCCACTTGCCGATTGACACCTTCTGCTTATTGCCACCGCTCAGATCCTTGATCTTCTGGGCGGAGGAATGTGCCTTCACATTGAAGAGCGACATGGCATTGCGGGCATGCGTCTCTTCGCGGGCAGGAGACAGTATGCCGGTTTTAGCGAGCGCTCCGCGGGCCGGATGCACCATGGCAAGGTTTTCCCGCACATCCCAATCGCCGATCAGCGAGTTTTCCATCCGCTGGTCGGGAATGAAGGCCACGCCATTGGCCTTCATGATCCGTGCACTGAGATTGGAAACGGATTTGCCTCTAAAGAGCGTTGTACCGGAAATGAAACCTTCGCCCGTGTAGAGCGAGCGTGCAAACCCGAAATGCCCTGCCCCCGTCAGCCCAATCAGACCCAGGATTTCGCCTTCGCGGAGGCTTAAACCATCAACCTCGATACCACCAACTTTCCAGTTGGAAATCTGCAGGACCACAGGGCCGAAAGAGCGCTCTTCATCGGTGGCCTGCTGGCTCACCGTCTGGCCGCTTCGCTGCAGCATCAGGTCGACCAGCTGTGCCTCGGTCACCTCGGAGCCTGGAAGCGTGGTAATGTGCCGCCCGTCGCGCAGCACGGTAATGCGGTCGCTCAGCGCTTTGACTTCCGACAGGAAATGGCTGATCAGCACGACGCCGACGCCGCGCTTGGGTAGCGAGCGGATGATGCGCCAGAGGTTTTCCTTTTCGCGGGCCGGCAGTGTTGCCGTTGGCTCATCAAGGATCAAAAGCTTGATATCGCCGCGCAGCGCACGAACGATCTCGATCACCTTCTGATCGGCCATGGGCAGATACTCCACCGGCTCGGACAGATCGATGGATACGTCAGGAAACCAGTGGGCCATGAGGTCCGCCGCCCGCTTTTCCAGGCGGCGCTTGTCGATGATGCCGAGCCGGTTGCGAGGCTCGTCGCCCAGCAGAATATTCTGTGCACCGGAAAGGCTGGCGACGAGGCTGCCTTCCTGGGAAACATGCGCAATGCCCTTGCGAAGTGCATCGCCCGCGCTTGTCAGTTCGGCCTTCGCGTCGTTGATATAGAGCGCGCCTTCCGTCGGCTGCCTGCTGCCGCCGAGAATGCTGACAAGGGTGGTTTTACCCGCACCGTTTTCGCCGATCAGGCCGTGCACCTCATGAAAGGTGAAATCGGCATCCACATGATCCAGCGCCCGCGTACCGGGATATTGCATGGTAATTCCGGAGAGCCTGACCGACATCCCATCTTCTCCGTTTCAACGGTGCCACGCGGCATGAAGCACACGAGGCGAAAGGGGTGCGACCGGCCGGGCCAGCCGGTCGCCTGGTTACGACGTGAGAGTCACTTGGGCAGGAAGTCTTTGCAGTTCTGCTTGGTAACCAACGGCGCATCCAGATAAACAGTCTTGGACGGTATCACTTTGGCTGCGTCCTGCTTCTTGACGACGATATCCTCGATCCACTGACCGGCCTGTGCGCCCATCTTCTCGAAGGGCTGTGAAACGGTGGCAATCATCATGCCGTCCGGCTTGCAAACTTCGGCAACAGCATTTGGGTGTCCGTCGATACCGATGACCTTCACCTTGGTGAGGCCAGCGGCCTTGAGCGCATTGATCGAAGCCTGCGCAGGCTCATCCCATGGTGCCCACACGGCATCGATCTTGTCACCAAAGCGCGATGCATAGTCCTGCATGGTCGTCGTCGTATCTTCAAAGAAGGCAGTGTACTTGATGTTGTGCTCGGCCAGCACCTTCACATCGGGGTACTCTTTCAGGATCGTCGCCATCACATCACCGCGCTTGCGGGTGCCGTGGTGTTCGGCCATGCGCAGGAAGATGATGTTGCCCTTGCCGCCAAGTTCGTTCAGCAGATAGGGCGATACATCGGCGGACATGGCCCAGTTGTTGGTGGTGATGTCGGCCAGAACGCCCGTCACGTAACCGCTGTCGACGGTGATGATCGGGATCTTCGCCTTGACGGCCGCATCGATCGCCGCCCGCGAGGCGCGCAGATCCGCCATGGTGATGATGATGGCATCGACGCCGCGCGACGCTGCGTCCTGCAGGTTGGATGCTGTGCGCTCGCCAGAGCCGCCGCTATCCAGAACACTGACCTTCCAGTCCTTGGCGCTGGATTTGAGCCAGGCGTCAAAGCCAGCCTTTACCCGCTGTTCGGATTGGGCGGCAGCATTGGAATGAACCCAGGCGATGTTGGTGGCCTGAGCATTTACAAAACTCAACAGAAGGCCTGCGGCGGCGGCGAATGCCGTCCTCCGGAAAAACATAGACATTGCTGATCCTCCTCGCGGGTATGAGATTGACCCGCCCAATTTTTCGCGCTCCCTACGCGAATGGCATTAGTGATATTCACATCGTTACATTTGTCAACTACAATTACATTTGTCACAGGGAGGAAGGATTTTGAGCGAGAATGACGACGACCTGATGGTGCGCGTGGCCTGGTACTACTATGTCGGCGGCCTCAACCAGGAGATGACGGCCTCGCGGCTGGGGCTGACGCGCGCCCGTGTGAACAAGATGCTGTCCGAGGCGCGGGAGACGGGCTTGGTCAGCATCTCGATCGATCACCAGCGCGCAGGCACCATGCCGCTAGAGACAGAGCTGGAGCGACGCTTTGGCCTGGATTTCTGCATTACAACACCGGCTTTTGGTTTCACTGGATCAGACACTGGTTCCGAAGTTCGACAGCAGATCGCGTTCCGGGCCGTTGGCGTGGCTGCTGCCAATTATCTCAAGAAGCTGTTGATCGAGCAGGATCAGATAACCGTGGGAACAGGTTGGGGACGTACAATCGAACAGATGACGCTTCAACTTGCAGGTGTGAGAGCCCCGCACGCCCGTTTCATCTCCATGATGGGTTCACTGACGGCGAACAATGCCTACAACCCGTTCGAAGTGGTTCATAGCCTTGCACGGCGCACCGGCGGGGAAGGTTTTTTTCTACCCGTTCCCTTCATTGCAGACAGTATTGAAGACCGAAAGGTACTCATGTCGCAGCGCTCGGTGATGAAGGCTATGGAAATCGCTCATTCTGCTTCGGTCTGCTTCATCAGTGCTGGAGAGTTGACCGAACGGTCACTGCTGAGGCTGCAAGGCATGATCAGCAAGGCAGAGCTTGAGAGCCTGCGGGAGGCCGGAGCGATTGGAGATACCAACGGGATTTTCTTCGATGCGAATGGCCAGGAAGTCAGTCACAGGTTGAGTGAGCGAACGATTGCAGTCGGAATGGCCGAACTTAGAAAGATAAAAGTCGTGCTTCTTATAGCCGGTGAAGAAAAGGCAATCGCAGCTCGAGCCTTGTTACGCAGCGGGATAGTCAACGGCTTGATCATCGATGGAGATGCTGCGCAGGGGTTGGATACTATCGGAAAATGACTGTGTGTCCTACCGCGGCAAGTAGGTATGTGTTCAAGCACTGACAGTCTACCGTCTGTATTGCCCAGGCAGTCCTTGTGTCTGCTGTTCCACCGATTATACGCAAGAGCATTTGCTCTCGCGGGTCCACCAACCAACAGAATGGGTAGAAAGAATGGTTCTGTCGTGCTGAGGCAACACTACAGAACCCAACCTGTCACGTCCGGCAAGAGGCGGGACGCAATTCTGGACTGATGATGAAGACCGATGATCAGCGTTTGATGAAGGCACCGTCTTTCATAATCATCGGCATGTGCATGCCCTGACGTGTAAGAAGCGTCAGATCCTCTAGAGGATTGCCGTCGATCACGATCAGGTCGGCGAAAGCACCGGCGGTGATCGTGCCGATCTTGCCTTCCATCCTAAGCAGGCGCGCCGCGACGTAGGTTGCGGAAGCGATTACCTCCATGGCTGGTAGAACCCGGCCGCGGATAACGAATTCTTCCGACTGGTGCACATGCATGCCGCCCAAGAGGTCACTACCATACGCCATCTGCAGGCCGGCTTCTCGCATGATCGATAGCGATTCCATGCCCGCAAGGCGCACATCATCAACCTTGGCAACCGATGCGGCGGGCAGCCCCATGGCCTCCCCTTCGCTCGAAAGCTTGTCATAGGTGACCAGCGTTGGAACGGCGAAAGCTCCCCTCGCTGCGGCAAGCTTCGCGGTGTCGGGGCCGATCAGGTTGCAATGCTCGAGCGAATGCACACCGCATTCGACCGCGCGGCGAATGGCCTGGTCAGTGTAGAGATGCGCGGAGACATAGGTGCCGGCATTTTCCGCTTCCTCGACAACGGCCAGCAGTTCCTCTCGGGAAAAGCCGAGAAAATGGATCGGGTCGGTCGGCGAGGATACGCCGCCGTTCGCCATGATCTTGATAAAGTTGGCACCGCTTTTGATCTCCTCACGGGCGGCGCGGCGAACATCCGGAACACCATCGACGATACGGCCCAGAGCGCCGAGCGGGAAGTTGCGGAGCCGCACCGGATCGTCGTTGTAGGGACCGCGATAATCACAATGGCCGCCTGTCTGAGCCAAAGCCTTGCCGGAAATGTTGAGACGCGGCGTCGGCCAGGAGGCTTCCAGTGCAGCGGCAACCAGTCCGGAAGTTGCACCGCCGACATCGCGAACCGTGGTGAAGCCGCGATGGAGCATCTCCCCCATCAGCTTGAAGGCGCGCACCGTGACGAGCGGATCCGGAAGCTGGCCGTTGCGGCCAAGATCGGCCGTCGAGGCGACCACATGGACATGGGCGTCAATCAGGCCCGGCATCAGGATCTTGCCGGAGAGATCGATGCGCTCGGCGGAGACGCAGGAGAGCGAGGCGCCGACATCACGGATAGTGTTGCCCTCGATCAGCACGTTGACTGGATCACTCGGGCGATCGGCGGTGCCGTCAACGATACGGGCGTTCTCGAAGAGAATGTTTGTCATAAAATGTGTCCTGGGAATGTGTTCAGGCGCGGCGCGCCTCAAGATAGGCAGGGATGAGCAAAGGCGCGTAGGCGGCCGCCTTGGCAAGATGCACCTCGGTATAGGCGCCGCTTTTGTCGAGCAGGTTCATCGTGCCGATGGTCTCGCCATCATAGACGACGGGAATGTTGATGACGGCCCCGAGTCCGAGGCTGAAAATCAGCTCGTGATCGTAGAAGGCCCAGACAATGGCTGCCGGGTCCGGCCCGAGAAAGGCTTCCTGCCGGTCAATGACCCTCTCGCCCCACGGGGTCGGCCCCATTCGTTTACGGCCGAACACCGGGTAGGCGGTCTCGTTGCTGGAATAGACGCGGGCCACCTCATCCCCATCGCGATAAAGCAGGGTGAAGAGGCCAAAGCCAATGTCCTTCGACAGGGCCTGTTCGAGTGCCTTATAGAGCGTCGCGGGCTGGCCGGTCGCGCTCAGCGTCGACAGAAGTTCCTTCACACTGAGGTCTCCGGTTTCGGTGCGGGGGCGATACGTTCGGGCAGGATGCCCTGCGGGCGCAGATGCAGAACACAGAGCAGCGCGAGACCGACGAGAATTTCGCGGATTGCGGCCACCTGCCCCGGCTCGAGCACGGTGAAGAGCTCACCCAGAAAACGGGTCGCCTCCAGGAAGAACACGACGAGATAGGCACCGGCAAGTGCCCCGACGGGCCGGCCCACGCCGCCCGCGGTCACCGCGAGGAAGATATAGATGGTGATCAGCGGCTGGAAATGATCCGGCGAAATATACGTCTGGAAATGACCGTAAAGAGCGCCCGCCAGACCGGCAATCGCGGCCGACAGCGCAAAGGTCTGCATCTTGAAGCGGGTTACCGACTTGCCGGCGAAGGTGGCGAGCTCCTGGTCTTCGCGGATCGCCTTCAGCACGCGCCCGAATGGCGACAGATCGAGACGGCGCAACGTCAGGAACACGCCGAGGACTATGACGCTGACCAGCGCAAGGTAGAGCAGGTTGAAACCGTCCACGCCAAGCTCGGCACGAAAAGGCGCGGGTATCCCCGATACGCCATCCGAACCGCGGGTAAGCCATCGCTCATTGAGCGCCACCATGCGCACCACCTCGGCAAAGCCGAGGGTGACGATGGCGAGATAGTCACCGCGCAGGCGAATGGTCGCAAACGTGGCCAGGAGACCTGCAGCGGCACCGATCAGGCAGGCGAGCAGCATGGCAATCGGCAACGGAACGCCGGCCAGCGCCACCAGCGCCGAGGCATAGGCACCGACGGCAAAGAAACCGGCAAGGCCGAGATTGACCATTCCGACGCCGCCCCAGATCAGATTAAGGCTGAGCGCCAAGAGCGCGTAGATGCCCCCGAGTGTCAGGGTGAAGATAAGATAGGACAGCATCAGGTATTCCTTTCACCCAGAATGCCCGCGGGACGCAGTGACAGGATGAGGAGAATAGTGGCAAAACCAACCGCCGAGCGGTAGGTGGCCGGTAGAACCAGCACCGCCAGTTCCTCGCCGACGCCGATCATCACCGCGCCAAGCACGGCGCCGGGGATGGAACCGAGCCCACCCAGCACCGCTGCTGCAAAAATCGACAGCAACAGGCGTGAGCCGGTCATCGGGTCGATGGCGGTATCGAGTCCGAGCAGCACGCCGCCAACCCCCGCAAGACCCGCCCCGAGCACCACGGTGATCATCGCGATACGGGCCGGATCCATGCCGAAAAGCCTGCCGAGATCGGGATTGTCGGCAACGGCCCGCATGGCCTTGCCAAACCGGGTAAAGCGGAGGAACAGAAAGACCACCGCCATGATGACGATAGCAAGCGTTGCCGTCTGCAGTTGTTGCGGCCCGAACCGGAGGCCTGCAAACCGCCAGTCCCGGGCGATCGGCAAATCGAAACCCTGAAGATCATTCCCGAAGATAAACCGTATCACATTCTCGAGAATGAGATTCACGGCGATCGAGGCGATCGCGACGGCAAGCGCGCCGGATGGACGCAGACGGGCAAGCGCCGTCTGCTCCGCAATCAGCCCGACCACGCCGCCGGCAACAAACGCGACCAGCGCGGCCGGAAATACCCCAAGCCCGAACCTCGTATTGACATACCAGGCTGCGAAAGCGCCGACCGTGGCATAGGCCCCTATGGCAAAATTGACATAGCGCAGCACGGCGAAGATCGCCGTGAGGCCAAGGGCGGGAATGGCGATCAGCATTCCCGTCATGATTCCGTTCAGTATTGCCTGCGCCACGATCGTCATCAATGCCTCACGCGATCTTCAGGAGCTTGAGCTTGCCGCCGTTGACCTGTTCGTACCGGAACTGACTGTCGGAGATGTCGCCGGAGGCCGTGAAATCGCATGGACCGGACGCGCCCTGATAGTTGACCGGCTTGCCCGCGGCGATCAGCTTCAGACCCTCGACGGCATTGTCGACAACAGCACCGCCCTCGGCTTGAGAGACCGAACGGATCGCGTCGCGGATCGACTTGCCGTCGGCGGCACCGGCCTTGGCAATGGCCATGATCACAAGATTGACCTGATCGTAGACCTGTGTGGTGTAGGGGTCGGGGTTCTGGACGTCGATGAGCGAAACCAGGCGCTTGTAGGCGCTGGAGGATTCGGCGGGCGACGGCGCAATCGTGAAGATGCCTTCGACGATCTCCGCGGGAACGCTGTCGATGAGCTTCTGATTGACGGAATAGGCAAAGGCGATCTTTTTGCCTTCGTATCCTGAACGGAAGATATCCTTGAGCAGGACCGCGGTATCCGTCGCATAGCCGCCCAGCACGATGACATCCGGACCATAGGCGAGCATCTCATCGACTTCGCTGCGATAGGACGGCTTTTTGTCGTCGTAAATCAGCGATTTCGTTTCGCCGCCGGCAGCCTTCACCGCCTTCGTGATATTGGAGAACTGGCTTTCTGCAAACGGAGTCTGCGGCGAGAAGAAAAACAGCTTCTTGACGCCCTGCTCGACCGCGAATTCGCCGAACTTGCGGCCCTGAAGGATGGTCGTCGGCTGGGTCCGGATGATGTAGCCCTGATGCGGCAGCGCCGTGATGGCATCGGCACCGGAAACGGTGGCCAGCAGTGTCCCGGATTCCCAGCAGATCGGTGCGACCGCAGTCGTGACAGACGAGGCCCAGGTGCCGAGAATGGCGGATACGCGGTCGACATCAACCAGCTTGCGAGCGGCGCGGACGCCGGCTTCCGGGTTCGTCTGGTCGTCTTCAGAGATGATCTCGATCTGGCGTCCCAGAACACCGCCGGCCTTGTTGACCTCGCCGGCAACCGCTTTGATGGCCTTGACCATCACGGGCCCATAGGGGCCGCCAGAACCGGTCAGCGGCGTCAAGGCGCCGATCTTTATGGGGCTGTCCTGCGCCATGACGGTGTGCGGAACCAGACCAGTTGCGGCGAGGCCGGCCACGCCGCCCATGAAACCGCGGCGACTGAATGTGAAGCTGCTCATGCGTTGTTCCCTCTTCTTTGATTGATTGCTGACCTTATTCTCAACCACCCAGAAACAGGCGGCGAACCTCAGGGTCGGCGGCCAGTTCCTTGCCGCCGCCGGTGGCCGCGTTGCGACCGGTGACGATGACGTAGCCGCGGGTGGAAATTTCCAGCGCCTCGAGCGCGTGCTGTTCGACCATGAGGACAGGCAGACCCGACTGATTGAGTTCTATGATCGCCATGAAAAGCTCCTCGGCCGCCTTCGGCGACAGACCCGCCGTCGGCTCATCGAGCAGCAACAGCTTCGGTTCCGTCATCAGGCCCATCCCCATGGCGAGAAGTTGTCGCTGGCCGCCGGAGAGCGTGCGCGCCATCGCCTTGCGTTTCTCGGCCAGAACGGGGTAGCGGGCATAGATCGCCTCACGCCGGGCCGCCATGCCCGAAGAATTTCCGAAGCTGGCGATGTCGAGGTTTTCGGCCACCGACATCGTGCCGAACACGTTCTTTTCCTGCATGACGAAAGCCAGACCGGCCTTGGAACGGCCCAGCGCATCCTGGCGGGTTACATCGGCGCCATTCATTCTGACCGTTCCGCCCTTCAGCGGCACCAGACCGGCAATCGCCTTGAGGAGGGTCGATTTGCCTGCACCATTCGGGCCGATGATCGTGACGATCTCACCGGCTTCCACGTCGATCCAAGCGCCTTTCAGGATTTCCTCGGCGGCGCCATAACCGGCCACAAGACCTTCAGCCTTCAACATGATCAGTGCCTTCCTCCGAGATAGGCTTCCTGCACCCGTCCGTCGGCGACGACCTCGGCGAAGCTGCCTTGGGTGAGCTTGCGGCCCTCGGCCATGACGATGACCGGATCGCAGAGGCTGCCGATCAGTTTCATGTCGTGCTCGATCAGGCAGATCGTCACACCGTCTGCGTTGAGCGATTTCAGATGCTCGGCGATTTCCGCGGTCAGGGTCGGGTTGACACCGGCCATGGGTTCGTCGAGCAGGATCAGCCGCGGCTTGGCCATCAACGCACGGCCGATCTCGACAAGTTTCTTCTGGCCACCAGACAATGCGGTCACCGGATTGTCGATCACATAGGTGAGCCGCAACCGCCGAGCGATCGCCAGGGCCTCCTCTGCCAGCTGTTCCTCGTGGCGTCGTCCGGCCTCACTGCCGGTCAGGCTGGCCAACAGGCCCTCACCCGGATGGTTTTGGCCATACAGCATGAAATGCTGGAACACGGTCAGCTTGGGGAAGCCGCGCGCGAGCTGGAACGTCCGGACAAGACCGGCCGCGACGCGATCCTGCGTTCTGGCGCGGGTGACGTCGGCACCATCAAACATCACCGAACCGCTATCCGGCATGTAGAGCCCGGAAATGCAGTTGAACAAGGTCGACTTGCCGGCCCCGTTCGGACCGATAAGTCCCGTGATGGTACCGTCGACGACATCGAGGTCGACGCCGGTTAGAACCTTTACGCCGTAGAAGCTGCGCCGCAGGTCCCTTACCTGAAGGAGTGGCTTCATGACTGCGGCTCCGAATTCCTGGAAATTGTCGCGAAATAGGCCCTGACCTGCTGTTTCCAGAATGTCAGCAACGTTTCGTAGTAGGTCGAATCCGCCGGTCGCAGCACGGTCTGGGCAATCATTCCGCGGATCAGGCACATGGTCGCGTTCATCACGATACGCACGCTGACGGGATCGGCCTGCCGATGGTCGGCAAGCGCCGTCCAGATCGCATCGAGACGATCATGAAATTCGTGAACGACCGGGATCAATCCGTCACGGAAGCCCTTGTTGTGGCGCGCCTCGGGCAGGTATTCGAGGGTGACGTAGAACAGCCGGTCGAACATGATCTGCCAGAGATAGTCGACGATCTCGTCGGTCGAGCCACCCCGGCGACCGTAGGTATCGGCAAAGGCTGCAAGCTTGGTGTTGACCTGTGTCAGATGATCGGCAACGGCGCTGATCACCAGATCTTCCTTGGCGGCAAAGTGATGGGTCAGCGCGCCCCGGGAGACCCGGGCCTTGCGTGCAATTTCCGGCGTGGACGTCTTGTTGAAACCCTGCTCGTACAGGAGATTGATGGTCGCATCGAACAATGCCTGACGCGTTTCGCCTGAACGTTCACTTTGCGTGCGCTTGCGTTGCGTCCCGACGGGTCGCTTCTTGTCTGAATTCACGATATCCCCTCGGCTTTTGATGCCATTTTTTTAGTCAGCACCCCCCGATGCCGCTTTGATTGCCACAATGGTTTGCATGCACAAAACAAACAGTCAAGTTTGTTTTTATAAATTGCTATCGCGTAAAACTGCGCTTCTGGTAACGCAGATCCGATGGTGGTGGGTCTTTGGCCGGAGGAGACGGGATCTCCCGCTCTCAAGAGCGATTTAGGATTCCGTTTACAGTTAATATAAACTGCCTATGTAAGGTGCGTCATCTGATATAGCGGTAGCGTTTGAACGGGCTTGATGCCGGCCTCTTGTAAGGCTGAGACTACCCAGCACACGGTTGCATTGTCACGCTCTTCCGCAGCCACGGCATTGCTTCTAACCGGGCGATTGTTGGACGCGCGGCTTTGAAGGATTGGAATGCGCCTATTTTCGACAAATTCTTCTTGACTTGGAAATGGTCGCTCTCGATCCGTTGCTTCAGATGCTTGTTAACATAGTGAACCGGCTCCGGATGCAATTGCCCATCATCGACTGACATCATGACTACCGACGGAAAGGTGTTGGCGCCGTCTGTGGCGATCTTTACTGGTGCCAACAGGGGCTCGTCCTCGAGGATCTTTCGGAGAGAACGCTCTAAAGTATCGAGATCGCACTTTGCGATGAGCAGGAAGTAAATGGGGTTTCCGTGCTTACCCATGGCGCGGTACAGATATCGCCACTTGTCGCAAATTTTGACGTTGATCTCGTCAACCCTGGCTGAGCCACGACGGGTCTGCGAAACTGGCGCAACCTTTTCGCGATGACAGGCGCATGAGACAAGAAATCGGCTAAGCGTACTGTGGTCCACCTAGAGGCAAGGCTCGCCGAAATTTCCTCAAGGTCGCGACAGCTCAGTGGATAGCGCAGGTGCCAGGTCACCGCCTGTAGGATCAGTCATGGCTCGAGATGTCGCGCTTTGGAATCATCTTTCGGCTGGCGCTTCAGCTTTTCGGCACTTGTGATCAAAAACTTAGCTATCCTCAACTACGTCGGAAGCGGTATTCCCGAAGCCCTGTGAATATCCCGTTAAACCCAAAAAATTGCGACAGCCCCCCTTTTAACCGTTCCGACGAACCGAGCCAGCCCTGATCGATAAAAGGTAGCCATTGCAGGCGTCCGTGCCTTACGAACGTAAAACCGCATTTAAGTAGATTCTTTCCAAATCCGCTGGGAGTTAGAAATCATTCAATCGAATCAGGTCTTTGGCTGAATTTTCGAACCTGCGAATGCCAATCCCAAAGTCAGACCCTTGTATCAATACATATAATAGGCAATATATCCGATTGGTTTGGATTGGTAATTATAAATGCCTGCCTTGGCAGTAAAACAAGCTGAATTCACAAATGTATCTATTCGAAGCTCTATTCATGAATGCAACTTCGAATAGTTCCTCGTAAGCAGTAGATGTAACTGGAGTCGCGTAATTGGAAATTCTATCTTTCCTCTTCCTTGAGAAGCCGCTCTGGATGTGGCTCGTCTTCATGGGCCTGGTTGTGGCTCTCCTCGCATTTGATCTCGGTGTTCTGCATAAGGATGACCACGAGATCGGTGTTGCCGAGAGCCTGAAGCTTTCAGTCATGTACCTGTCTCTCGGTTTTTTGTTTGCCGGCTTCATCTACTGGCAGATGGATTCTGAAGCGACTGCTCAGTACCTGACCGCCTTCGTGGTGGAAAAGACGTTGGCGATGGATAACATCTTCCTCATCGCCATGATTTTCGCGTTCTTTTCCATTCCGCGCGAGTATCAGCACCGCGTCCTGTTCTGGGGCATCCTTGGCGTCATCATTCTTCGCGGCATCATGATCGGCCTAGGTGCAACGATCGTGGAGCAGTACAATTGGGTGCTCTACATCTTTGCAGTATTCCTGATCCTGACCGGCATCAAAATGTTGTTCATGGCCGACAAGGAACAAAAAATCGAAGAGAACGGTCTAATCCGTTTTCTGAAGCGCCACTTGAACGTCACGAATGAGCTTCACGGCAACCGGTTCGTGATCAGGAAACAGGATCCCTCAACCGGGAAATTGAGGCGCTACGCCACTCCGCTTCTGCTTGCATTGATCATGATCGAGATTGCTGATCTGGTCTTCGCTGTCGATTCGGTACCGGCGGTCTTCACCATCACGACCGACCCGTATATCGTCTATACCTCGAACATATTTGCCATTCTCGGCCTGCGAGCACTTTACTTTGCACTCGACGCAATTCTGCATCGTTTCGCCTATTTGAAATATGCTTTGTCCGTTCTTCTGGTGTTCATTGGCTCGAAGATTTTCATCGCCTGGGCCATGGGCTGGGAAAAGTTTCCGCCAGAGTGGTCGCTGAGTATTACCTTCGTCATTCTGGGAGCGGGCGTTGTCTATTCGCTCTGGAGAACTGGTTCGAAACAGCAGACCTGACCCCCGGTCGGCCTGTGTGTTTTCGTTTTGAGGAACGTCGATGACTGATGGGAGTATAGCAATGAAGGGATCGGACTATCTCCTGGAATTGCTTGAGACCGCAAAGCGCAACGACGGTCTGCATATAAGAACGATCTTGTTGCGGGAGGGACGTCTTGGCGTGGCGATTGCCTTGCTGATGCTTGCAATTCCCGCTGTTGTACCGATACCCAACCCATTAGGGCCGGTTTTTGGCACCTGTCTGGCTTTCGTCGCAGTGCAAATGCTGTTCGGTCGTCAGAACCTCTGGCTTCCCGAATTCGTCGGACGACGAATGTTGCCGATAAAGGTGGTCGCGGCGGCGGTCAACGGTACGAGACCGACGATCCTCAGAATCGAAGCCATGCTTCAGCCAGGAAGGCTCGCACGCTTGACGGGGCGAGGCGCGCGGGTTCTTCTGGCGATCCCCGTCCTGCTTCTCGCCTTGCTGATCGCACTGCCGATACCGTTTGGGAACACCCTCCCCGCAATCTCGATTGTCCTCATCGCCATTTCGCTGGCTGAACAGGACGGACTTATGATCCTGCTGGCGATGGTGGTCCTGGTGGCTGCCTGTTTTGCCTGCTACTATCTGGCAATCACGGCCGGATCACTCGTGTTTACGGCTCTTTTTTAGTCTAAGCATTGAAAGGCTGTAACGTCATTTAATTGAAGAGGCGCTGACCAAGTCCGGAGACCCTCAAATGGTTTCCTAAGGGTCTTGGGTCTTCTGAGCTGAGGATTAATTTCATCAGGCGGTATCAGAGAGCCGGCGGTCCCAAACTACATTAGATATTTTAGAAAATTGGCCCGAGTCATGTCGGGCCATTTCAATCAGCTCCTAGGCTTAATCCTCAGAACTCCTGCCAGTCATCGGCCTTATGTGCCACATTGCCTTGCGTTTGAGGGAGTGCGCGGGCGACGCGCGGCCGTGCTGGGGCGGACGCCGGCGCAGGCTGGGCCATTGTCTGTGCGACCTGTCGCAAGGCAGAGGAATGCGAAACCGCAGAGGCCTCCAGTTGGAACATGGAAACCAGTTCCCGCAGTTTGCCTGCTTCCTGCGAAAGTGAAGCGGCTGCAGCTGTTGATTGCTCGACCATTGCTGCGTTCTGCTGCGTCGTTTGATCCATCTGGTTGACCGCAACGTTGACCTCGGTCAGTCCTGTGGATTGTTCACGCGAAGAGGTCGCAATCGACTCCATGAAGCTGTTGATCCGGGTGATGTGATCACCGATCGTCTTGAGCGCTTCGCCAGTCTGACGGACAAGCTTTACGCCGCCTTCAACTTCGCCGGTCGAATTCTGGATGAGGCCCTTGATCTCCTTGGCGGCCTGAGCTGAGCGTTGGGCAAGTTCACGAACTTCCTGCGCGACAACCGCGAAACCTTTTCCGGCCTCCCCGGCGCGTGCTGCCTCGACACCTGCGTTGAGTGCCAGCAGGTTCGTCTGGAACGCAATCTCGTCAATGACCCCGATGATGTTGGAGATCTGCTGTGAGCTGCTTTCGATACGCTGCATCGCTTCTTCGGCATGAGCCACGACATTTGCTGACTGCGTGGCACTGTGCGTTGCAGCCTGGGCCACCGACCTTGCTTCCTCAGTCATTTTGGAGGAACTGGAAACGTTTGCCGTGATCTGATCGAGCGCAGCAGCTGTTTCCTCAAGGGCTGCTGCCTGCTGCTCAGTGCGTTTGGATAGATCATTCGCACCGGAGGCAATCTCGCGTGTCCCGGAATCCATGTTGCCAACCGCAGTAATAACCGCGCTGACCGTCTGGCTGAGTTGTTCGACAGTCGCATTGAAATCCTGGCGAAGAGGCTCGTATTCCGGCGCAAATTGCGTCTGGATCCGACAGGCAAGGTCGCCACCGGCAAGCCGCTTCAGACCCGCACCGAGTGCCGAGCTTGCAATACGCAGCTGCTCAGCCTCACGGGCAGTTCGCTGTTGTTCGGCCTCGCGCTGCTTCTCGGCCTCCGAGCGATTGGCCAGAGCCTCCTGTTCGAGACGCTTGTTGGACAGCGAATTCTGCCGGAAGACTTCAACAGCAGAAGCCATGGCTCCGACCTCGTCCGAGCGGCCCTCGAAGGGAATTCTGCTCTGGTCATCACCGCCGGCCAGACGGCGCATGGCCTCGGTTATCGCATTGATGGGCCGCGCGATGCCGACAACAGCGAAATACATGCCGGCGGAGCAGATCGTCAAAGTTGCGATCGAAAGTGAGATGACGGTCCCGAATGAATTGCCTGCAGCGCTTTCGGCATCGGTAACGACACTTTTGGAATTTGCAATGATCGCATCGACCAGTTCGTTGATCTTTGCGTTTACCGCGTCGGCGCGTGGCTTCATTTCGACCTTGAAATACTCGATCGCGTTCGGAATATTTCCTGCCGCGACTTGATCGACATACCACTTTGCTGCGTTATCGTATCCCGCAACAAGTGGCTTGAGATCATTGATAAGCTTGCGACCCGTTTCTGTCCGGACCTTCGCCTCATAGCGTGCCATTGCATCACGGAGTGCTGCCTCAAAGCCTCTCAAAGTTTGCTGCTCTGCATCTAGCCCGGCCTTGTCAGTCACCATGGCGTGTCGAGCCAGAGCGAGCCGGATATTCGCAAACTCACCCTTGATGTCGCGAGCGGTGAGCAAACGCTCCATCCAGTAATCGCCAATATCAGCGGTTTCAGACCGCATGAAAGAGATGCTTGAAACACTCGTAATAGAAAGAGCTGCGACAGCCAGGGCGATAAAGCCAAGCATTCCGATCAGAGCCATGCGAAGTGAAGGTCGTTTCATGCTCGGTTCCAGCGTTAGATTTCTTCAAAGCCAAATTTAGCATTAATTATTTAATTAATTATTACATCAAAGTCTATGCATTTTATAGAATGTAACTATATACAAAATGTGAGAAAATATCATTAATTCGAATATATATTTTAATCATAATCATGAAATGTAAATTACAATTCATGACACGATTTAGAATCTTTTCTTATATAAATTTTTGATCTGAATTTTAATTTTGCATAAAATCATTACAATCGCGGCAGAACGGCCTTCAATTCTTCTTGATGTTTCATCTACCCCTATTCTACCTGCTCACAGAGAAGCCCAACGAGCTTCCGCAAGGAACGACAGTAGGCCTGCAGCGCCTCATGTGCCTCTGCCGTCTCTTCGCCTGTCCCTTTGGTGGAAACAGAAGGATCGGATGCGTTTGGAAAGCGAACGACAGTCATGGATGACCTCATCTCGGAGCGAATCATATCTGCACAATGAAAGAGTGCGCTCGTGGGAGATGAGTGCCATGCACCAGATCACACAATCAGAATTCTTCCAAGCTCTCGGCTTTGCGAGCTGCATTGCCTTGTAAGACGTGAGGCGGATGCGCCTTGGCCTGCCGAGGTGAAGGCGCGATCGATTGAACATTCGAATTGCGATTCGTCTTCGGGAATCGGTTGCTTGGGGAGATTTTTGTGTTCTCCATCGCGATCCAGACTATGTATCAGCGGCCCGCCCCTTAATCCGGCAAAGCATCGTTAGGGTATACCTCCTGAGACAATCTCCGTGAGACATAAATCAGTGTATCATTTGGGTTGATTTTGTAGTTATGAGACGCTACCCATTGAAGGTCTAGAACCTATTGAGACGTTTCATGGCAATTTACGGGTATGCGCGGGTCAGCACCATCGATCAGGATCTGGCGATTCAAGAGGCAGCTCTGAAGGCGGCCGGTTGCACGGTCATCCGGGCGGAAAAGAAATCCGGATCGACCAAGCTGGATCGGAAGGAGCTTAACACGCTTCTGGAATTCATGCGCGAAGGCGATAGCCTGGTCGTGACGCGTGTCGATCGGCTGGCCCGGTCAGTTGGGGATCTGCAGGACATCGTACGGCTGCTCAAGCAAAAAGGGGTGACGCTGAAGGCGACGGAACAGCCGATCGACACCAGCTCCGCGGCCGGCAAAGCTTTCCTTGATATGCTCGGCGTGTTTGCTGAGTTCGAGACGAACCTTCGTAGAGAACGACAGATGGAAGGCATCGCCGCAGCGAAAAGCAGAGGGGTGTACAAAGGCAGAAAACCCCATGTTGATGTTTCTGAGATCCGCCGACTGAAGTCCGACGGGATGGGACCAACAGACATAGCCAAGGCGCTGAACATAGGTCGGGCGAGCGTTTATCGTGCACTTAGAGACACCGCATCTTTCTAAGAAAAGATGTAACTATGCCCGAATAGGTTCATTGCTGTTAGCGACCCACTGGCAAATACGAGGCTCTAAGGAAGATAATAGCTCCAATATTACAACCCAAATTTCCTAGAATTCTCCGGTACTAGCGACAATAGCAGATTGTTTCTCACACTCGCCTACCAAGAATTGATTTCACCTTGTGTGACCTTGCCCCGTTGAACTAATCCATTTTGAAGTAAGCTCTGGCCCATTTGCAACGATGAGCTGCAAACATTTTGCGAAGTATTTTTAGGAGCAATGCTATGTTCGGCTCAATCAACTGACGGACTTCTCGTGACTTGGGCGTCAATTGTCGCCCGCCCGCGAAAAGTTCGGCCGCGTCACGATTACCTTGAACAAATTACCAGCCCGATCATCGATGAGTTCGATCTGAGGCCACGCCCGCAAAGAACGCAAAAGACCACTTCCCAAGCCGCGGTACGGCAAAAGCTTAGCGGCGAACGACGCTAATATCGGATTACGCATATTAGAGTTGCCTGCTTTAACGTTTTCAACGGTCAGATTGTTGGGTAAGTGTCCGGGGCTGACGATCTCAACCCGATCTGCAAACACGAGCACACGAACCGGGGCGCTGATGAAGTAATCACGGTGGATAAGGGCATTCGCAACCAGCTCCTCCCAAACAATGCGTGGAATCTCGGCCTCGCCTTGGGAATTAAACCCTTGCTCGCCCTGCAGTGCACGAGTGTTTGAGACGATAAATCCCAGCGTTTGCTGGAACACATCGGCGAGTCTGCCGTTGATATCCCTGCTATCAATGTAGCGATCGTCCTCAATCTGGTTTCCGACAAAGGCTACGGCTTTGACGATAAACGCTGGCAACGCGTACTGCGGCGCTCTGGCGAACAACAAGCCGCCCGCGACATTAAGCTGACCTTTGTTCATGAGATTCATGTTTGTGAGCACGACCGGCAGCGGCTGGTTGTGTTGGGAGAGCGCTTCCCCGAATTGCTGTTCGAAGAAGGCTTCAAAATAGGATAAGTCCACATCGCCCGCACCCAAGCCAGCGACGGGCGTTTCATCAGCGTGTACCAAACCAGCCTGCTGAAACAAACGCTGAAGCTCTTCACGGGAAGTCGCGCGGCGCTTGTCCGAACCGTTTTTCACCCATATCGCACCATTTCTGTCCATGTAAGGCTTACTGAAGCCTTCGGGAATGGATATTACCATTACCGTACCATTTGGATGCGGTACATTCTCTGTAATCGGATTCACTGCGGGGCGAACGTTTTGCGACGCCGCATTAGCAACCAGTTGGTTAAGACGCGCCAAGTCTGCGCCCGATAGTCCACGCACGGAGCCATCGTCATTGACGCCAATAAAAATTCGGCCTCCAGCGGTGTTGCAAAAAGCCACTATCTCACTTGCCAGAGAATCCGCATTGGTCATGTCTGCCTTGAATTGCTGCCTACTATCCTCGCCCCTGCTGACGAGGTCGATCAGCTCTGTAGTTTCCATAGATTATAAACCTCTTTGCGTCGGTTGAAGGCTTCCTGGCCCCCCTCCATTATGTTGATGATCGCGTCTTGCACCGGACGAGCATCAACGCTGCCGCTTTGAACGACCACCTTTTCCTCTTGGTACTTGCAGGCATGTACTTGCTCTGCATCACCCAGCACCGGAAAATTGGCATTATGGGTGACGAAGATGAATTGGGCATATGACTTCATCGCACGGATCAGCTTGATTACATCGTCGTAGATGGTTTGGTTGTCCAAGTCGTCTTCCGGCTGATCGATAATGATCACATCGTTCTGGCGCTGGCTCAGGACGTATAGTAGCAATGCTGAAGCCCGTTGCCCGAGCGAATGGTGCTTAAGTTCCTTGCCTCGATAGCGGATCACAAAACGGTTGGGCACTTGCCAAGTCACTAATTCCATTAGATTCTGAATGAAGGTCCTTTCAAACACATCCGGGTTACTGCCCGCTTTAGTCAAGGCAGTCGGCAACCCTCGCAGTAGTCCACCAAAATCAGCATAACCTTCCATGATTGACCGTAGGGTGGCTTCGCGTATGTTGCTGCCCTTAAAGAGTTGCTGCATAAAGCTGATAGCAGCTTCCTTGTCGCCTTTGAACTCAGCTTCGATTTGAAGAGCGGTATGATTCGCGTTTACGCGATCCAGCTCAACTTTGATGGTATTGAACTCTTGCAGCCAAAGCTCGTTGAGCTTGTCGATTTCGGCAAACATGGCATCGCGGATGCTGGTCTGCTGCGACTGCTGCTTTGCCAATGCATCAAGCATCTGCTCCGCCTTAGTCTTGCGCTGCTGTTGCGCCAGAAAGTCGTCCGGCTGAATGGCAGTCATGCCCGTTTGCTTCAGTTCTTGGGCCAACTGCCGCTCGACTTGAGCGAACTCTTCTTGAAGGCTTCTTCTAGCGCCTTCGAATTCATCTTGCTTATTCCCGAGACGAACCGCGATAGCGCGCGCATCCTCTTCTATCTTCTTGAGTTGCCCGATCAAACCAACAAGCTTAGAGAACTCAGTGTAGTAAGCGGCAAAAAAGTTCGGATTCTGCTTTGAAACGTAGCTTGTTGCATTGCGTAACTCGTCTTCATGTTCGGCGATCAGTTGGCTAAGCGCGAGTAATAAGTTACCTGCTCGCTCGTTCATTCGGTTGAGTGCGGTAGCGTCCTGCTGGAATCCGAGACGCTTTTGGAGCTTATCAGCAACACCATGCTCTGCAAATTTCGCCAAACGGAAGTTTGCATCGCTGAGCTGAGTTTCGTATTCGCGCTTTTGTTCAGCAGTATTACTGAGTTTCAGCCAACGCTGAACAGTTTCACGCACGCGTTGACGCTGAGTTTCAATATCATCGCGCAAAACACGTAGTTGCTCACCAACGAGCTTTTCAACCAAATCCGTTTCGAAGCCTTCTCCAGTGCTAGAGAGGTCCTTCTGCCCAAAATAGATCGGGCTCCGCAGAATTGTTTCTCGGATCGACACGCCCGGCTGCAACTTTCCGCCCAAGTAGACATTCGGCGCTTCTCGGAAAATACGGGAAATAGTGAACTCCTGCCCATAGACATCGACAGCCGTCAGCGTCACTTTCCCGCCACTTCCCAGGGTGTGGCGGATCAGCTCGTCCTTGTATTTGGTGTCCTGCGACTTATCGCCACGAGGTATATCGAGGGCATAGCGCACTGCCTCCAAGATGGACGACTTGCCGCTACCCCGGATGCCGATCAGCGTGTTCAGTTCGGAGGAGAAATGAAGCGTCTGCCCATCGAGTATGCCACCATCAAAGCGAATGCTTCGTATGTGCGATGCCTGATGCTTGGGCGGCTCCGTGACAACCCGTGAAGCGGGATCACTTAAGGCGTACTTTACTGCTTCAAAGGTCAGCTCGCCCAATTTGAGGTAACAGGACTTACCTTGACCGATCTCCTCTATGCATTTGGCATCACAACCTTCGAGCTCAGCGGGATACCAGTCACCAAGATGCTGCTGTGCTTTTGTTCGGCAGGGTTTGTTTTTCTCTTGCAGTTTATTGTAGGTTCGAACCTTCTGAAAACCCAGCGTGCGGCGGCGGAATAGTTCGTTCTGCCCCAGCTCTGCAAGACGTCCCCCATCTAGCTCGGCCCAAAGACCGCTCGGTGCTTCGACATGAGCAAATACGAGGAAGAAATCGCGGTGATAGCTTTCTAGCTTCTTAATGGTTTCCAGCAACGACAATGAGGAACGCCCATTCTCTTGCTCGTACTGAGCAGGAACCTTTCCTTCGAACGCGACTCCTAGGAACGGATTTATATGGTCATGACCATCAGCCAACCAGTCGTCGGAAAAGACAACGAGGGTATGAATGCCATTGGCACCATCATTGACCGACAGCTCGACGCCGGGCAGCAACGCGATACCCTTTTTCACGGCCGTTTTGCGTAGTGCCTTGAACTCATCGACATTAAACTTGTTGTGATTAGTAACTACACCCAGTTTAATTCCAGCGTTCTCAAGCGCGTCCACATAGTTACTGTTGTAAAAGCTGTCATCACCAGTGAACTTGAACTCGCGGTCTGCTCGGGTATGCAAATGGAAGTCTGCGCGAATCCACTGCGCCCCATGTTCAAAAACGATAGCCATTATCACCTGTCCTTGGAAATCGTGAGGCTCTTTGGAATTCGCCAACTGCGGTGAGCCTATATCTTCTGAGGCCCATTAAGCTGCGTATGTTCTCATTTCCAACGCGCGCGGGTAACACTGTAGTCATGGGTTCCTCGGGACGATAACGCCAACATGCTTATAAAGGGTTGTACGCGACACCCCGTAGCGCCGCGCCACATCCGCCACCTGAATGTCTGGGTCGCGCAGCAGGGCTTTTATTTCTTTCAATTGCTCTTCCCCCAGCTTGGGCTTGCGGCCACCTGAGCGCCCCCTAGCGCGCGCTGCGGCAAGACCGGCATGGGTACGCTCACGGATCAAACTCCGCTCGAACTCCTGAAGGGTTACGAAGACGTTGAAGACAAGCTTTCCATCGGCACTGCATGTCTCAATTTTCTCGGTTAGGCTCTCGAAATTGATGCCCCTGAGTGCGAGATCGGCTACAATCTTCACCAAGTCGGACAGGCTGCGGCCGAGCCGATCTAGCCGCCAAACAACCAACGTGTCACCGCTACGCAGCGCCTTGAGGCACTGCTCAAGCTCTGGGCGTACGGCTCTCCTACTGCTGGCGACCTCCTCAAAAATGACACAGCACCCAGCCAGCTGAAGTGAGTCACGCTGCAGGTCCAAATGCTCGTCCTTCGAGGAAACCCGCGCATATCCTACACGCTGATTCATTTACAACACCGGACTTTGAAAACTTAACGGCAATGTTAACCGGTCAAGCGGCATTCGACTAGTCCAAGAAACGATTTCAACTTGTCAGAAAAAGGCCGATTTCCGAACAAGGGGGCAAGGGAATGCACTCCAGGGCGGTGTCAAGAATCTAAATGCTCTGACGGTTGGTCCATATTGAAGTCGTCCCAGTATTTGGAGGTTAGGGAAGTAGGCTCACAAGCGAGCGTCATCCTAATCAACGAGGTCGGCAAGGTCAGAAGGCGAAACACTTGTCGAAGAAAAGCATCCTTTGTGACCGGTTGACCCGACAATAAAAGTCGCCAGCTACACTCATTCATCGCAGTGGCCATGATTCAACGCACTGAGAGGGGAGAAAGGCGCTCTGCCCTCTCTCCCCCACAAGCACTAAACCGGTCTCCCCATGCTTCGGCCTACGGCCTGCAGCACCGGCCGCATTTCCATTAAATCCGTCTCGGCCCTCCGGGTGGGTGATCCCCCTCCGGTTTAGCGCTTGTCCCCCTCTCTCCAGCTGTTCCGCACGAGCTCGGGAGCAGGAGCGGGCTCCTGCCCTCCCTTCGATTTCGGGAGGTCAAGGAGTGATCGCTTGCGCTTGTGGAGAGGGAAAGATGTCAGAAATGCTTGAGCTGCAACCCAACGAGCCATTGTCCGTGAAGGTCGAACGTCACCGGGCCGTCTACCTGGCGGCCGTCAACGGCGAGGGCGGCGCTGACGTGGATCAAGAAGCGAAGGCACGTATGGAAATCATCGGGCACGCGCCGTCAGATCAGGATGAGAGAGAGCAGAAGCTGCTTTACGTAGCAGGGTATCTAATTGCCTCCAAGGGGAGCCTAAACCCTGAGGAAATGGAGCTTCTTCTTTCAGGCTCCATCTCACTGCCGAGGCATAGATGATCAACAGGCATCTGGCCTTAAAATCAGTAGTTGGTGGCAACCCACTCGCCGGATGCAGACTTGGCAAATCCAATGACACGATCGAGAGGAGCTGCGTTTGGATTCCTTTTGATGGCTGCAACGCATGATACGCCTGGACCGCTGGCGTTCTCGTCACACTCTCCCAAGGCAAGAGTTACATCGGCATCACCGCGGCCGGTCCTCAGAGGGTTGCGGGCATATGCCTTGCGGTATGCGGCTAGGGCTTCCTCTTCTGTCGGTATCTCGAGCACAGGGGCCGGAGGTTCGGGAATTAGGGAGGGATTGGCTGCGATAAGGGCCGCGATCTCCGCATCAGTAGGGGCCCGAACAACCGGCTCTGGCTCCGGCATGATGAGATAAGTACCTCCAGCACCGGCGAGAATGCCGAGACCTGCGGCTGCTACGATGAGAATGTTGCTGTTCATGTCATCCACTCAGTCATTCAGGTTGAACCAAGCGCGCTGCTTGACGCCCTTATCGTTTGGAATGTCGAAATAATAAGGATCTGCGCGGCGAGGGCGGGGCTGAGTGATCTGCACCATGCACCCATTGTCTCGGTTGAAAACATCATTGTCGTTGTTCTGGTTGATCTGCCGGATCGTGACACCCTTGCGCTCGTTTTCTTGGCTGTCACCAAATTGGGTACGGAAGGCGGCACGGTTGCTGCACTGGTTGACGGTCTTCGTGCACTGATCCTTGTCGTCTCGGCCCAAGAACGGCCGATCCCCATCGGTGCGGGAGGAAACGGCGGTCATGCCGGCAGGGCATTCCTCGTAAGGTTCATAGCCCGGTTTTCCTGCTTTTGCTTCATGGCAGATCGGCCAGGAGAAGCCGGGCTTCGCCATAGCTGATATGAGCCTTTTCATCGGGGGAACGCAGTAGGGGACGCCATGCCATGACGGGCTTTGTGAGGCTGCGCACAAGAGGATCTGGCAACCCCATGAGGCATCCTCGGCCTGGGCAGATGCTGGAGAGATGGCAAGAGCCGCGAGACCGGCTGCGGCAAAAAACACTGGTTTCATATCAGGTGTCCCTCTTGATCAATGCTGCTGAAATTGCCGGCTCGGAAAAAGGTCTTTCGAGCGGAGTCCTGTGCTGGATGCGTTCGCCTGCGGCGTAGATGACGGCCGAGATCAGCGCGAAGCACGCAAACCAGGAAATGCCGATGCGATAGAGCAGTGGCTGATTGGGAATGTCCCGAGAAACCGCGGCGAAGGCTAGGAGCCCGACCAGATAGCTGTCGAAGGACAAGTGACGCTTGTCGTGGAAAGCCAGCGACAGGATGAGAAGGAAGGCCGCTAGTAGCGCGTGGATCCACCAGAGTCTCTGCGCCGGGATTATGAGGGCGATCGAGAGGGAGATGGCAAGCAGCAAGCCAGCCAAGGGATCCGTTGCGAGAGAGGTCGCAATATGTGCGAGGTCTGGCAACTATCGGTCTGTCCTCTTCGGCTTGTTTCGCGCATCAGCAAAAGGAGGAGAGATCTCGCTTTTCCTCTCGGCCAATAGATTGAAGTCGGCGATCGGATGCCGATCTAGCGTCTTGTCGACGGCTTTCCGGCGCCATTCGTTCATGTCCAACACGTAGGTTCCCCACATCCCATACCGGGCGGCCATCGCGTTGGTCTGATAAGCGTAATATTGGGCGTTGATGTAAGGGGAATCGAGACGAGCCCAACCGACGCGCAGCATTTCGGCGGCGAGATCCACACCGTTAGTCGTGCATTGTGCGACGGGTATCCCATCGTTCGCGTAGGCCAGACCGACGCAAATCGTGGGTCTGTTTCCGACAGTCCTTTTCAGCCAGGCCTTGGCGAAGGGACCGCATGGAACGGGGGTAGGGGCCTGTTGCTTGTCCCGGTTGGTCCACTTTGCGTTCAAAGCCCATTGAGGAAGCTCACAGGTGTCGATGCCGGCCAACCTCACTTTATAGCCATTGCCAAGCGTGCCGAACCATAGCGTGCGGCCGTCAACAACGGTTACCGGGCCTTTGAACGTCGGCAACCGAACAGCAGCAGCAACTGGAGGCGCAGCCTGACCGCGTAGGGCGTGCCAGTTCTGATAGATCGGATCGGCGGCAAACGCCGGCTGGGCCAAAGAACTTGCGGCGATAAAAAGGAAAAGGCGGCTTCTCATGGCTGGGCGCTCCTCGATCGCTGGTTCGCCTCACGACTAAGCAGGATGGAAGGATGCTGAACGTCGGAGAATTGCCAAAGGCCGGCCTTCTTTTGCTGAGCAAGCTGCTCGGCTATGGCGTAGGGGGCATGATAAGGGAGACCATCGGTCTTCAAGGCAGCGAATGCATAGCCGCTTGTCACCATGATCTGCGCGAGGTCGAGCCTTTGACTGCCAACCGTGGCGTAACAAACGACATATGAGATGCCGTTAAGCTTCGCCACGGGGGCACAGATCGGTTTGGTGTCCTTGATGTAGGCAGCCAACATCGCAAGCGATGCCTCGCCGCAATCTTGTCTGTTGCCCTGACCATCCGTGTAGGCAGTGCCGCGCAAGCAGGACTGGATGCCATAGAGACGAAACCGTTCTAGGTTCGAGATCCAGGTGTCCCCCGTTTCCAGGGTGATGCCGGGAGCAAGATCGAAGTACCCTTCAGGTGCGGCATTGGCTGCAAAGGGCAGTAGAGTCGCGACGAGTGCAGCAGCAAGCTTCATTGCGCCTTCACCCGAGGATCTGCCCACATGCCGTAGGAACCCTTCTGGCCGATTTCCTGAGCCTCCGTGAGATCAGGACGTTCGAATGAACCATCAGCTTTCTTAGTCAGGCGAACCGCTCCTAACGACAGAAGCTGCTCCTCAAGATTATCAACCGTGTCCATTGCTCCAGGATAGTTATAGTAGCCGTAGCAAGTGACATCCTGAACGGGGGCAGTCTGCTCGCTGATGAAGGCCCTGCAGAACAGAACCTTGGGGCTCTGCAGCATCGTTTGCAGCTGCTGCGTACCAAACTCCTCGCAAGTCCCGGAATAGTCCTCTGCGCGATTGACCAGATCGCCGCTGCAGGGCTGAACGCCATACAGATGCAACGTTGTCGCTTCATCGACGCGAAACTCAGTCGCCGAGATAGCCTTGAAGCCATTGGCAGTGGCGTACCCTTTGCGATCAGCGACTTTGCCGGTCCCGTCGTAATACTCGACGACAAGAACCGTCTTGCCCGGCGCCGCCAGTGACCTGATGTAGTCCTTGTTCACCGCAGGAGCGGCAAGCGCTTGTGTTGCCAATGCGCAACTTAGAAGCGCGGGAATGATGGCCTGTTTCATATTCTAGCCCTAACCATCTGTAGTGCGATTGTTGACCCTGCAAAATAGGGTTTAACACCGATCAGAAAACTTGTAAGAGTGCATCAAATCGGTATCATATGTGCATTAACTCTAGTCGGTTTTCGTGGCGATCACAACACCGTTTGACGGGCGGGTGCGATGGATAAAAACACTGTCTATGCAGGGTATCTAGGCCCGCGAACCCTGACTAGCGCAGCATTATCCGTGCTGCTCGCGGCCAATACTGCTGCGTCACAAGACCTAGCCACAACAGGGCGTATTTCCAGCGATTACAACGATTCTGTGACAATCAATGAGGAATCTCTTGTCACGAACTTCGAAGATCGCTGGAGCGGTGTCGAGACATCGGAGAAGGAATTTGTCCTTGGTGCAAACGGTGTTGTCACGAAGGGCGGAGCTGAAGTATTGGGCGCAACGGCGTCGAAAGACGCGGGCGCCAAAGGGCATCACATTGATGCGTCTGTCAGCGCATATTTTGATGTCTCGGAGCGCGCCACCGGCCGCATTGAGCCTGTCCAAACTCCCACTCTAGATACTACATCTAGTGATACCCCCGAAAATCTAGGGGCAGGAACTCCCGTTGAAGAGTGCGGGCCGTCGCCCCTGTCACCTGACGAGATTAAAGCGTTAGTTGCATCCACTGCGCGCCGATACAGCGTCGATGAGGGCTTCGCGGTTGCGATTGCCTGGGCCGAAAGCCGCTTCGATGAGATCCGCAATTCACCGAAAGGCGCACGCGGACCTATGCAGCTTATCCCCGAAACGGCGGCTCGCTTCGGTGTTCAGGACATTTGCGATCCCGCTCAAAACATCGAGGGCGGGATGAAGTACCTCCGCTTCCTGCTCGATGAGTTTCAGAACCCGCTTCTGGTCGCGGCCGCTTACAACAGCGGGGAGGGGCGCATCTACGAATATGGCGGCGTTCCGCCATTCCAAGAAACCGTCGGCTATGTCGCAAAGGTCGTGAATTTCCAGCTTGGCCTACCGATGCCAACCGGCAAACGGAAGGCGAGCGGGATCGTCCGAGACATGGCGGCAAAGAACACCAGCGATGCCGGAGTCATCGCTGTGGAGAAGACCGGCAAGTTCGTCGGCGGCGTGATGCATTTTTAAGGAGAGAACTATGAAGAACGTCGTTTCCCGGCATTCCGGGGCATTGAAGGCAGTAGCCGTCATTGGCTTGGTGGCAGCCCTGCAGGTTGCAGGCGCTGATCAAGCGCTTGCACAGGCTGGCGGTGGCGGCGGCGGTGCATTCGCCCCCCTTCAGACAGCCGTACAGATGATCGTTGACTTCATCACCGGCCCCTTCGGACGTCTGATGGCAATCATCGCCGTGATTGGCCTCGGCTTCCTTGCCTTTGCCGGCAGGCTTTCGTGGTTCACGGCCGGAGCCGTCGTCATTGGCATCGGTCTCGTGTTCGGCGCCCCTGCCATCGTTGACCAGATGATTTCGTCGGTAGGCGGCGGCTGATGAGCGATTTTCAGGACGAGAAGCCAGCTTTGACGCCGTTGGTGATCGGCTTGACCCGTTCTCCGACGCTATGGGGCGTGCCCTACATGGCGGTCGTCCTGATCATCGGCGTGACAATCATTGGGTGGCTGGTGACGAACCATCTGGCGGCACTGCTGATCGCGCCAGCCACCTACCTTGTCCTTTTCTCGCTTTGTGCCTGGGACAGCAAGATTCTCGACGTCCTGCAGGTCACGTCCCGCAAGACGCCAAGGACCCCCAACAAGCGCTTTTGGGGCACCAACTCATACGGACCATAGTAGATGCTGAAAGTCGTCAAGGAAGAGCTTGGGTTTGGGAAGGTCGCCGGCAACGAGCGGCCTATGTCCGTTCACATCCCCTATATGCGGCATGTGTCTGACACGGTCATCGGGCTCGAGAATGGAACCCTGATCAGCGTCATCAAGCTTGATGGACTGTTCTTCCAGACGGAGGACCAGGCCGAATTGAACATGCGTTCTGTTGTGCAGAACACCATGATCCGAGCACTAGGTTCGAGCCGCTATTCTCTTTGGTCGACTGTAATCCGTCGTGAGGTCGAGACCGAAATCGGCGGTTCGTTCGATTCCTCCTTCTGCGAGATCCTGAACGATCGCTATATGGACCAACTTCGCAAGAAGCGGATGTTCACGAACGAAATCTTCCTGACGATCGTGCGTTCGGGCATGAAAGGGGCGCTTGGCCTCGGCGACTCGCTGAAGCGGATCTTTGAACACTCGAACAAGGAGGCCAGGGCCCAAGCGACCCGTGAAGACGTGACCGACCTCGAAGAGCTGGTTGGGAACATCGTGAAAGAGTTGCACAAGTACGGCGCAAAGCCGCTTGGCATCACGTATCGCAAGAAATCAGACGATACCGCGAAAAAGGACATCGATGGAGAAGACGCTAAGGGCGATCCGTATTCGGAGCCCTGCGAGTTCTTCAACACGATCTTGACCTGCGGTGTGCCGCGAAAGATGCGGCTTCCGCGCATGGGAATTCGCAACTACGTCGGCACTTCACGGCTTCACTTTTCAAAGCGGACGATGCAGGCACAAGCGGCGGTGGAAGAAGACAGCCGCTATGCCGCTCTACTCTCGATCAAAGAATATCCCCCATTCACTGGTCCCGGGATGTTGGACGGGTTGCTGCAGGTGAACCACGAGTTCATCCTGACGCAGTCCTTCACCCTTGCAGACAAGCCGATTGCACAAGAGCGGATCAGTCGCCTTCAACGCCAAATCAAGGCCTCCGACGAAGCAGGTAGCTCGGTCGAATCCGACATCGACTATGCTTTGAACAGCCTCCTCAATCAGGAGGCTGTATTCGGCTTCCATCATTTTTCGCTTCTGTGCATTTCGCGGGACCTCGACGGATTGAGCCGTTGCGTGTCGGAACTTGGCGCTTGCCTCACCGACATGAACATCAACTGGCTCCGGGAGGATCTCAATCTTGAAGCGGCGTTCTGGGCGCAGCTGCCGGGAAACCGCTCCTACATCTCCCGCATCGCCATGCTGTCGAGCGCCAACTTCTCCGGCCTTTCCTCGATGCATAATTTCGCGACCGGACAAGCGGATCGCACCCATTGGGGCCTGCCGATCACCATTCTGGAAACGACCTCACAAACCCCCTACTGGTTCAACTTCCACCGTCGCGATATCGGGCACTTCACGGTGACTGGTCCGACAGGATCCGGCAAAACCGTAGGTTTGACCTTCCTGCTGGCTCAGGCGATGCGGGTTTCACCCACGCCTCGCGCCGTGTTCTTCGACAAGGACCGGGGGGCTGAGATCTTCGTCAGGGCGATTGGCGGAGCCTACGAGGTTCTGTCTCCAGGAACACCCACAGGCTTTAACCCGCTGCAACTGGAAAACACCGGCGAGAACCGGGAATTTCTGGTCCGTCTGCTCAAGGCCATGCTGCGCGGCGACCGTCGCACCGACTTCACGCAAGAGGACGAGAACACGCTGGAAAAGGCAATCGTCCGGATCATGCAGGAGCCGGCAGCTCAGCGGAACCTCCCGAATCTTGCCGGCCTCTTGATGGGGCGGTCCAAGGCCGATGCCAACGATCTATACTCGCGGCTTCGCCCTTGGATCGAAGGCGAAAAAGCCTGGCTGTTCAACGCGCCCCATGACGTCCTGTCCTTCTCGGGTCACAGCGTCTTTGGCTTTGATATGACCAACATCCTCGGAAACGAGGAGCTAAGAACCCCAGCGCTGATGTATCTTTACCATCGGCTGGATGAGCTGCTGGACGGTAACCCCGTCATGTTCTTCATGGATGAAGGCTGGCAGCTGCTAATGGATGACACTTTCAGCGCCTTTATCGTCGACAAGATGAAGACGATTCGAAAGCTCAACGGCATCGTGGGCTTTGGTACGCAGTCGGCCGCTGACATTACCAAATCCAAAGCCTCGCACACGCTCATTGAGCAATCGGCGACCAACATCCACTTCCCAAACCCACGGGCTGACGAAGAGAGCTACATCAAGCGCTTCGGCCTGACGGTGAAGGAGTTCAAGTTCATCAAGAACACGCCTCCTGAAAAGAGAACCTTCCTGATTAAGCATGGCAACGACTCTGTCATTGCGCGTCTCGATCTGTCGACAATGCCGGATCTTGTGAAGGTGCTTTCAGGACGCAAGGAGACGATCGAGGAGTGCGCGGCACTTCGCGAGCAGTACGGAGACGAATCCGAAAACTGGTTGGCGAAATTCTGCGGATGGGAGAAGGCCGAATGAGGGACAGTCGGACTCTAACGCTGCTGGTTGCAGCCTTGGCTTGGGGAACAGCGCCCCCCGCCTCCTCTCAGGTTCCTGTTACTGATGGCGCCCTCACTTCAACAGATGCAGCGCGCAATGAAACGACGAAGCAGATCGAGGAAACGGACAGTCGCCGGCACTCCGTGAGCAAGAGCGTCACCTGCTCGATGTACCGGCCGGGACGGGGAGGTGACGCCCCCTCGGCAGCACAAGCCAATCCGGAGATTGCCGGGCTCGTGAAGCGAGTGGCGCGTGAGGAAGGGGTAGACGAAACCCTCTTCATGTCTCTCGTCTACCAGGAGAGCCGGTTCAATCCCTGCGCAAAGTCGCCTGTCGGCGCTATGGGCTTGTCGCAGCTGATGCCGGGCACAGCCAAGGATCTTGGCGTGAATCCTCACGATATCGAGGATAACCTTCGTGGCGGCGCACGCTACCTGAAGCAGCAGCTCCGGACCTTCAACGGCAATACCAACCTTGCGCTCGCCGCGTACAACGCGGGGCCAGGCAACGTTCGGAAGTATGGCGGTATACCTCCGTTCAAGGAGACGCAGGGATATGTAGCCGCGATCAAGGGCAAGTGGATGCCTCAGTTTGGAGGCTCTGATGTGTCGAACATCCCCGAAAACTTCGGCGGAGGCACGTCGGGCTTTTCAGGTGCGAGAGACGCAACGATCAACTCAATGGCAACCAGCCAGTCGATTTCCGAAAACAGCGGGAACGTCGCGTCATGGCTTCAGCAACTCGGCCAGGTGGAAAGCGGCACGATCCAAGACAGCTGGGACCACAATTCTGGCGCACGCAATGCGAACCTCGAGATGATGAACCAGGTCATCCGCCTCGGAGCAACGATGGCGGAGCTTATGAATTCTCAGAATGCACTCGATCTGGGCGGGCTCTCGGGGTCTTCGCGGTCCAGCGACTACAAGCGAGACGAGAGGCAAGACGATCGCGAGGTAGCTGACCTCTGCGACAAGGAACTGCAGCTTGAGTGGAATCCGGAGGAAAAGGCCTGCGTTCGAAAACTCGAACCAGAGGCTGACATGAAGCTGATGTTGAGCACCGAATGACAAGGAGAACGGCCATGAAAAGAGCATTCCTGACTGCGTTTTCGCTAGCGATGGCGTCTACCGCGCATGCACAGGTTCCCGTGATCGACAGCGCCAACCTGAAGATTGCAACGGAAACCTCTCAGACGACCGATCAGATCCTGGATACGAACAAGGAGGTTCTGAAGACGGTAGAAGAGACGCTTAAAGCCGTCACGGGGGATCGCGGGAGCGTTTCAAATCCCATGCAGAACCTCGCCGTTGGTCAAGGGTTCAGCGTTTCTCAGATGCCGTCACTCGATAGCCTGATGCAGGGCGGAGTCCCGAACTTCGGCAGCATGGGCGGTGACATCGGGCAGATTGCCACCACCTTCATCAACGGTCTTCAGCTAGTAAAGAACTTGTCTGGCAAGGCGGACAGCACGTTCTCCGGCGACAAGTCCTACGAAGAGATGATGAAGACCGTCCTTGGAGTTGCTGCCCTAGTCACCGGCTCGCAACAGGCCGTTCAGTCCCGAACACAGGCATTCCAGCAGGCAGGTCAGCAGATCGGCCAGGCCCAAGACATCAAGGGGTCCATCGATCAGAACACGCAGCTGCAGGTTCAAACCGGCCTGACGATCAACGAAATGATTGGCGTGATGAACGGAGCGGTCGGCTCCCTGCAGGCCCAAAACCAGCGCCGCCTTGTCGACATCTCCAATACCAAGAAGGCGCTGACCTACGGTGACTAAGACATTTCGAGTGAAAGGCTTTGTGCTCCTCTCCGTTCTGGTTGCTGTCGGCGTAACTGGCTGCGCCGGTGCTCCGAAAGAGAAGACTGCACCATGCAAGAGGCCGGCAAACCTCACATCCTACGCCGAGGATCCGCGACAGGAATGTGGACCAATGACCAGCGTGAATGGCAACCCATCGGAGGCGCTGGCGGCGATCGACGCTTTCGCTGCAAGCGGAGAGCAGTGACCCCATGAACTTTCTAGGCGGCCTGCTTGAGGCTCTTGAAGATGCAGGGCGGAATTTCTCCCAACGGGCTTACGAGGTCGTTGGCGACGAGATCATGCCCTTGTTGACGATCATGCTTATTGCCTACGTCGCCTATTACGGACTTCAACTCGTCATGGGGACCGCGCGAGTGAGCGTCGGCGAGATCGTCGGCCGGGTCGTGCGGATGATACTTATCGTCGCCTTTATTGATCAGTGGGGCAACTTCCAACTCTTCTTTTACGACTGGCTGAACAACACGCCTGAAGACGTGGGGCGGGCGCTCCTGACGGCTAGCAGTACCGGGATAACTGAGCCGACAGACGGCCTCTCCATGATCTGGGAGACGGCGAATGAGGCAGCAGCAGCATTCGCGGAGCAGTCAGGCTACTTCGCCATTCTACCGGGCCTCGTAGGGTTCCTGATCATGCTGGCGGTTGGGCTGTTCATTGCCGTTGCGCTTGCCATCCTCGTGCTTGCGAAGGTGATGATGTGGGTGCTGCTTGGCACTGCACCGATTTTTATCGCCTGCCTATTGTTTGATTCCACACGCCAGTACGGAATGGCTTGGTTCCAGCAGGTTTTGACGTACGCGATCATTCCGCTCTTCGTGTACGTCGTCGCCGCCTTTCTCATCACGACCATGGACGCTGAACTGCAGAAGGTGGCAGCGGCAGCATCCGCGAACGAGATCCAGCTAGACGATATCTCGGCTTTCGTCCTGATCTGTGCGGCTGGTGCTTTTGTCCTCTTCAACATCCAAACTCTCGCCCAGGGAATTACCGGGGGCGTGGCAACGGGCGTTGGGCAGATCGCTCGATCGGTTGGCTACGCGACCGGGGTTGCACTGCCGGCAAGAGCTTTGACCGCGACACGTTCTGTAGCCGGCAGGGCTGGAGAATTAGGAATGGCCGCACGCGCCAGAACCCATGCCGGCATGAGGGAAAACATCCAAAACGCCGGTGCAGCAGAAGCGATGCAAAACAGAATTACCAACAACAGTCTGCCCAACTAGGCAACTGGTGGCGGGAATTAAGGGCTAGGATACATGGCAGAGAATAACGATGCTCTCCGGAGCTATTTTCAGGATGGGGACCGTTGGGAACAAGAGATCGTCAAAAAGGCCAAACGGTCCAAGGCGTTCGCTTGGCTGATTACGCTGATCTTCGGCGGCATCACGATCCTGTCGCTCTCCGCATTGGTGATGCTCGTGCCCCTCAAGAGCTTCGAGCCGTACATTGTCGAGGTCGACAAGAACACTGGCTACATTGAGGTCAAGACAGGGCTGACCCGAACATCGAACATCACCGATCAGCAGGCGGTCACTCAGGCGAATGTCGTCCGTTACATTCGATCCCGCGAGGGCTATGATCCTTTTGCCATCGAGCAGAACTTTGGAATTGCAGCTTTGCTCTCCACCGGCGACGCAGCACGCGACCTCCAGGCCCAATGGAGTGCCGCGAACCCTGATAATCCAGCTCGCCGGCTCGGCAAAAACAAGTCGATCACCGTCGACATAAAGTCTGTCACCTTCCCCAACACGACAACGGCGCTCGTCCGGTTCTCGACGCATGAGCGCTCTGATTCAGACGTCATCACGCGCCACTTCATCTCTATTGTTCGCTATCGCTACACGGATACGCCAGAGCGCAACGAATGGCGCTTCGAAAACCCGTTGGGCTTCCAGGTGTATGACTACCGCCGTGATCAGGAAACGGTGACCTCGGGAGGCCAGCAGTGAAATATGGCTTGCCTCTGGCGGCGTCGATCGCCGCTCTCACGATGGTCCAAGCCTATGCGGCGCAACAGCCCCGCCCTGGCAGTCTGGATGCGCGTGTGACCAGTGTCGTCTATCAGCCGAACAACGTCGTGAAGGTATCTGCGACCTACGGCATCTCAACGATGATCATCTTTGACGAAGATGAGAAGTTTGAGACGATCTCGCTTGGTGACACCGACAGTTGGCAGGTTGCCCCGTCCGAAAAGGGCAACATCCTTTTCGTCAAGCCGATAGCCAAGGACGTTTCCACAAACATGAACGTGGTGACCTCAAAGAGGATCTACTTCCTTGAGCTCAATGACTATGCACCGGAAGCAGGGAAAAAGGTCTTCGGCATTCGCTTCGTTTATCCGGAGAAGAACCTGAATGAGTCTCTGCGGAAGGAGGCTGAGTTTCGGGCAGCTAACCCGAACATTTCGAGCATCGACAAAGCGAACGTCAATATTGACTACTCTTTCTCGGGCGACGCGGCGCTGAAGCCGACAATGGTCTTCGATGACGGAAAGAAGACCTTTTTCAAGTTCGGCCGAGGGACCGTGCCGGCCATTTTTGCCGTTCAATCCGACTTCTCCGAGACCCTGCGAAACTTCCGCAAGGAAGGCGAATACATCGTCGTTGACGGCGTAGCCACGCAATACACGCTCCGGGACGGAAACCAGTGGACGTGCATTTTCAACCTCCGCAAGCCGGACTTTGCAGCACCTGATCCTGACATCATGGCTCCGAAACCGGATCCTGATGCCAGCAAACGCAGGAGGAGCGGCAACTAATGAAGCGCAGCCCTGAACTCGACGCAATGGCGGCGGCCGACGAGGCCGAAATCAGCAATCGAAACGTGAAGCGCAATCAAACGGTCGGCATGGCCGCCCTTTTGCTGGCTGGCGTCTTCGCCGCATACCTGGTGCTCGCCACGTCCGGAGAAAGCCCGCCTGCAAGCCCGCAAAGTGAGGAGGAATTCCGTACCACGACCTTCCGGCCGCCCGGTTTCGTGCGCGATGGAGAACCCACTCCCCCACCACCCGAACAGCCTGTCTTGGAACTTCCACCTCCGCCTCCTCCGCCGCCAGCTCCGCCGGTGGACGTCACTGAATTCAACGTGCCTCCCCCGCCCGAAGTAGCTCAACCGGCGAGCGCCTCCCCGCCCGCCGAAGAGGTGTTTCCGGAGCGATTTCGGTCAAAGCTAATCACGCTTGACCAGAACCTGGGAGGATCCGCGAATGGTTCGCTCGATGGCTCGAACAGCGGCACGCCTTTGACCGTCGCTGGCGAGGATCGCAACAGCCAGTACCTGTCCTCAGCGAGTGCGATCGGTGACCGTTCCGCCAAGGCCCGGCATATTGAGCGCATCGACGCCATGATCCCAGAGGGCACGCTGATCCCCGGCATCTTGGAAACGGCGATCGTCAGCGACCTTCCGGGCCAGGTCCGGGCCATTACATCCAAGGATGTCTACTCCTTCGATGGGCGGCGTGTCCTGATCCCAACAGGAACACGCCTGATCGGGGAATATCAGTCCGAAGTTACGCGGGGGCAGAAGCGGGTCTTTGTCGTGTGGACAAGGCTGATCCGGGATGACGGCGTGTCGGTGCGCTTGAACTCCATCGGCACGGACAGCCTCGGGCGATCGGGCCTGACGGGTCATGTCGACAACAAGTTCCGTGAGCGCTTTGGCGCATCAATCTTGCTGTCGATCGTCGGAGGCGGTGCAAGCTATCTAACCGGATACGGTAGCGACTCCAGCTCCGGAAACGATGACGCCGAAAGAGGTGCTGAATTGGCGCGAGAAACGATCGCGCAGACCTTCAGCGACATGGCGAACACGGTCCTTGCCGAAAACCTGAGGATCCCGCCAACGATCAGCGTACCGCAGGGCGAGCGGATCTTTGTCTATGTTCGCCAGGACCTCGATTTCAGCGCGATGTACGACGATCCTGTCACGGAAGCGATGAAGGAGATCAAACGTGAACGTTATGGTAGGTAACACGACCGCTCATGATCCTCATTATTTCCTGAACCGGTCTCTGGAGCCCATCAGGCAATTTCTCGATGACCCGAAGGTGGTTGAGATTGCGGTGAACCGCCCAGGCCAAGTCTATGTTGAGCGCTTCGGCGCTGATCACATGGAGCATCATGAAATCGATGCTCTGACGGCACGGGAGATCGAGAACATTGGCGAGCGGGTTGCCGCAGCGACAAAGCAGTTCCTCAACGCCGCTAATCCGATCCTTAGCGCAGCACTGCCGACCGGCGAACGTATCCAGGTCGTCTTGCCGCCCGCGGCACCCGACGGTGGGTCGATCACGATCCGTAAGCAGGTTGTGCAGAATTTCTCTCTGCAGGACTATCGAGACAACGGTTCTCTCGACAAAGTCTCGGTTGCTGTCGGGGGCCTAAGCGACGTGGATCGGGAGCTGGTCGCCTATCTGCGCGCAGAGAAGATCTACGACTTCATCCATACGGCCATCACGAAGCGAGTTTCGATCCTGATCAGTGGCGGCACGTCGTCGGGAAAAACCACGTTTCTGAACGCTTGCCTCAACTCTGTAGACGTGAATGAGCGGATCCTGACGCTTGAAGACACTCGTGAGCTATTCCCACCACAGAAGAACGCGGTCCACCTGATCGCATCCAAGGGTGGGCAAGGTACCGCAAACGTGACAATTCAGAACCTCCTTGAATCGGCGCTTCGAATGCGGCCGGATCGCCTCTTTGTTGGCGAAATTCGTGGAGCTGAGGCCTTTTCATTCCTTCGCGCCATCAACACAGGCCACCCGGGCAGTATGTCGACAGTACACGCCGATACGCCGCTCGGCGCCTATGAACAGCTCGCCATGATGATGCAGCAGTCCGGCATGTCCGCCGGCTACTCCAAGCAGGATCTGATGTCCTACATCCAAATGGTCATTCCGATCGTGATCCAGCTCAGGCGCGAAGGCGGCAAGCGCGGGGTTTCCGAAATCTACTTCGCACGGGTTGCATCATGAGTAAGGGGCTACAGGCCTTCTATCTGTTCTTCTGCCTGTTGATCGCATTTGCAGTCTGGATGCTGGCGTACGGGGCGGGGCTTCAGCTCTTCTACGGTGACGGTAGGATCCTCGAGGCGACAATCACCTCAAACCCATTCGCGCCAATTCAGCAGTTCTGGGCCTATAGCTCCTCCCCTTCCCTTCAAAAAGTCGCGCTCGGCTCTGTAGTGCCCGCGCTGCTCGTATCAGGCCTCATTGCTTATCTTGGGCTCAAACCTACCAGCAATCCATTAGGGGATGCAGCCTTTCAGGACCTCGCAACCCTTCGGCGCGGGAAGTGGTTTGGCAAGAAAGGTCACATATTCGGCCGCATCGGGAGCAACGTCCTCCGCGCGTATGACGATCGCCACCACCTCATTATTGGCCCGACGCGATCCGGTAAGGGCGCGGGCTACGTCATCCCCAACGCTCTCATGCACGAAGGCTCTATGATCGTCACGGATCTGAAGGGCGAGGTCTACAAGGCAACCGCCGGCTATCGGAAGCGCAACGGCAGCCAGGTCTTCCTGTTCGCGCCGGGTTCCGAGACGACCAACAGCTATAATCCCTTGGATTTCGTTCGTCCGGAGCGAGGCAATCGCACGACTGACATTCAAAATATCGCCAGCATTCTTGTACCGGAAAACACCGAATCCGAGAATTCAGTTTGGCAGGCCACAGCTCAACAGGTTCTCGCCGGCGCCATCAGCTACGTTCTCGAAAGCCCCTTCTACAAAGGGCGCAGGAACCTCGGCGAGATCAACTCCTTCTTCAACAGCGGGACCGATCTGCAGGCCTTGATGAAGTACATCAAGGAGAAGGAGCCATACCTGTCGAAGTTCACGATGGAGAGTTTCAATTCCTACCTGTCTCTCTCGGATCGGGCCGCGGCCTCGGCACTGCTTGATATCCAGAAGGCGATGAGGCCGTTCAAGAACGAACGCGTTGTGGCCGCAACGAACATGACCGACATGGACCTTCGATCCATGAAGCGTCGCCCCATCACAATCTACCTTGCCCCGAACATCACCGACATCACGCTTCTTAGGCCGCTGCTGACGCTATTCGTTCAACAGGTGATGGACATACTCACACTTGAGCATGATCCCAACTCCGTGCCGGTCTATTTTCTGCTGGATGAGTTTCGCCAGCTGAAGCGCATGGACGAGATCATGACAAAGCTGCCCTATGTGGCCGGCTATAAGATCAAGCTCGCCTTCATCATCCAGGACCTGAAGAACCTAGATGAGATCTATGGTGAGACGTCCCGACATTCGCTCCTTGGCAACTGCGGCTATCAGCTCATCCTTGGTGCCAATGATCAGGCCACGGCAGAGTATGCTTCCCGCGCGCTTGGCAAGAGAACCATCCGATATCAGTCTGAATCGCGCACTATCGAGCTTATGGGCCTCCCGCGCCGAACAAAGGTCGAGCAAATTCGCGATCGGGACCTGATGATGCCGCAGGAAGTGCGGCAGATGCCCGAGAACAAGATGATCTTGCTGGTGGAGGGGCAGCGGCCAATCTTTGGAGAGAAGCTGCGCTTCTTTAAGACGCAGCCCTTCAAGGAGGCGGAGGCCTATTCTCAGACGCACATACCGACCGTTCCAACTGTCGATTACCTGCCACCTAAACCAGTTCCAGCGACCACGCCAGCATATGCCAACGCAGGCCAGGAGCAGGCTGAACAAGCGGAAGCGATAAAGCCTGCGTCTGAGGCGAAAGCGGAGGAGCCGCGGGCGCCTGTCCAGGAGGAGGCTCCGCAAGAGCCAGCGCCCTCCACCTCGCCCGCTCGCGTTGTGAATCCCTCCGCCTTGGCCAGTAAGAAGGTAAGCGCCGGGGGCATTCCGGAACCTGCAAAGGCAGCTGTGCCCGCTCCCGAAAAGCGCACAACACCTGTCTCAGAGAACGACATCGAAAAAGCGCACAATGATCGGGTTAGTCGCCTTAGGGAGGTCGTCGAACGGGAAGCGGAAGGCAAATCACCGCGCAAGAGGAAGAGCTTGGAAGAGCTATTCGCAGCGACCGTTCCTGATCCAATCATGGAACAGGCCGGTCGCTAATTCAGGTTCAGAAGGGCCAGAAGCTCGACGCGTACTGACCCGCCTCTGTTAGCCAAGCCATGGAAGCATGATACCAGCCGATCACGGTCCCGTAGACCTTGATCAGGATCGCGAGGATCCCAACGCAGACCATGCCCCACACCATCATCTTGCCGACGATATCGGCAGACTTGGGGTCGTTTACTTCCACCAGGTAGGTGTTCTGATTACCGTCCTGCATGACACTTTAGCGATCACGGTCGTCCCGATTACGCTCCCTCTGTTCAACCTGTTCACGCTCCAACTCCTCGAGACGAGGAATGTGCTGTTGCGCGGGATCAGTCCGAGTGGTCTCGCCGCCCTGCTTGGCCGCTTCCCTGTCTCTGTTTACACGATCTTGATGCCTCTGAGGTGCGTCCACCGTCTCAGCGAGCTGGTGAGCCTCACGCTCCGCTTGCCCGATCGGACGTTCCTCTTCCAGATCCACCCTGAGATCGCGTTGGCGATCGTCGGCAGTATCCGCTGTTATCGGCTGCTTGTTTGACTTGTTTTCGTCCCCACGCTCTTCATTGCGTTCAATGGTCTCGATCTCCGCGCGCAGTTCCGGATCCTCATGTGCCAAATCCCGGAGATAGCCGTTTCCGGTAGCGGCGAGTTGAGCTGCATGATGAAGCGAAGCCTCAAGGCCCTTCTCATACTGCTCCCGGTTTTCGTCTCCGAGCTCGCCGGCTTCGATTTGGGCGAGGCCGGAGCGATAGTGTTCCACATTTGCCATCGCATCGCGACCTACCTCAACGACAGCCTCTCCATGCTTGGCAACAGCTGCCTCCCACTGGAGGTTAGCATTCGTCTGCTCTTGCACCTCAGATGCCGTTATTTCCGGCGCGGCACCACTTTCTCTGGAGACGTCGCCAGCAGCGTTTCGTCCATCCTGCTCATCAAGCCCACGCTCCTTCATTTCGAGCATCTGCCTGCGCAGATCGACGATCTCGCGAGCGAGGGAGGAAACCTCCTCGAAGCCTGACCGGTCCTCTGGGAGAGCGCTGCGCTGAAGGTTGAATAGAGCCGTTTCAACCGTCTTTTCGTAGGCTTCGAACTCTGGCCGTGTCTGCTCGCGCATGTCCTTTGCCTCCGACAACATGTCTCTGATTGCTACCATATTGGAGCGGTAATCACCGCCAAAATCCGCATGAACGACTGTACCAGCAGGCGATTGATCAGCCTGGGCAAGGCCGTTTTCCAGATAGGAGCGATGCTGAGCGGCGTAGGCCGCAACCACTGTGTCGCCGGCGTTGACTGCAATCTTCTGCCAGGTCTCCTGAGCTTTCAGGATGTACTGGCGGCTCCTCTGGCTCGTCGCCACCACGCGCCGATCAGCTCGCTTTGCGTCATATCGCGCCTGCGCCGGATCGCTGGTGCCTACATGCTCGGTTCGACCGTTATGTTTGACGGCGCGAACCTGATTACGCGTGAAGGCTGGCGGCGTAGCGAACTCGCGGCGATCGGTCATTTCCATATTGATGCCGTGGTCACGCGCCTTCTCGGCCATGACCTCACGCCATTGCCGGAAGGTGGCCGGGGCAGTCTCGATCCGGTCTCCCGCTTCCGATCGCATGGTAACGATGGCGTGGGCATGAACATGCGGCCGCTTGCCCCCCTCAGAGGCTTCCTTCGGATCGTTCTCCGGATCGTGCAGGGAGAAGACATAACGATGGCCCGCAAACTGCTCAGCCAGGAAGTCGCGGACAGCTCCTTCAAACGCGACAGCATCCGTGCCGGCACGTGCCGATAGGATCACGTGCATCACGTCACGGCTTTTGCGGCTGTGCAGCTCATCCCGCCATTCCTTCTGCACGAGATCGCCTGCAGCCTTGTCGTCGGCAATTAAGCGACCCTGATCGTCCCGAACGTCGTTGCGCTGCGCGATCAGGTCTCGCAACTTGGCAGCGCCGTATTCCACGCCGTTGCCATAGCCTTTGAACGAGAAGCTCGCCAAAGCCTCTTTTGCAACAGCGCTGGCGTTAAAACGCTCCTGAACGATGTCGGCCGCCTTCGCGTCCGCCGTAAGGCGCTCGCCCTGCACGCTGCGCAACACAACATAGCCCTCGATCTTCAGCGATCCGTCGTTTCGGGTTTCGACAGAGTAAGCATAGCGCCGATTACCAAAGCCCCGCTTAAGAATCTCCCGCACCTGCTCATACGGGTCCGAGCCGCCGGCCAAGCTCACCTCGACGCTGAACGCGCCGATATCGCGGCTCTCGGTCCTGTTCTGGAAAAGGTGATCCCAATCGCCACGCAGACGCGCCAACTCCTCACGGCCACGCAACGTCTCGCCGTTCTCGTTCTCAACCTTCAGCTCCCCCCCTCTGGAAACATAGTTGAGCATCGAGCCGACGCGGGCTCCACCACCGTAGGAAGCCAGTTTGACCACGGCGGGCTGGCTCCCTTTGGCAACGCTCGCAAGACGAACGTCCATTGATCGAATAGCACCCGAACCGGCAGCCATCGTCCTCGGAGGCGGCGACACATTGAATGCCGAAGTCCTCACCACTCCCCTAGATCCCGACCCGCCTTTAGACATCCCAGCCTGGTGCTGCAGATTCTTCAGTCTCTTCTCAAGCTCTTCCTCGACAGCCCTCCCACGGCCGCCGAGCGTCATTTCGTGCAAGAGCGCCGCGCGCCTTTGCTCCCATTCGCTTGTGAAAGTGCCGAAAAAGAACTCCACGACCTACACCTCGCCTCGGCGCGCATGCCCGGCACGGCGCGAAAGTGTCCGCAGCTCACTCATCACAGCCGCCTGTATCCGCTGGACGTTGCCAAGATTGATGTCCAGCTCGGAAGGGTGGACACCTTTGCCCGCATTAAGGGAGCGCGCGACCTGGTTCAGATTGATGCCGATCATCCGCATGTCTTCGAGCAACGCGGCCATGATCAACCTGTCTTCCGCAGTCAGAATGGGTCGAACGCCAGCCCCCTCGAGGAGCAGCGAGCGGAAAAAAGCAGACACACTCATACCGGCCAACTTGGCCGCTTCTTCGATAGCCGAATGCTCAGCATCGCTGACACGGACGTTGATGAGACGCCCCTTGCGTTGCTCGGGCGTCGGTACTTCGATCGTGTCTTCGCTCATCAATCACTTAACCCTTCCCGGAGCTTTGCGACCCTCATCGTGGGCACGTTCCACGATCGAAATGCAAAATGTAAAACATTTTTGCGTATCCTGCCACCCTTAACACACCTAACTCTCATCCTTTACCAACGCGCTATTCCCCAAATTTCAATTTACTTTCGCCTCTCCTCGAGCTCCGCTTCGCTTCGCACTCCATCCGTTGGAACGCTCACCAGGGTTCACCGCCAAAACCGCTTCTGAAGGCCTTTCTCTGTCCCTCGTACTCGAGGTGACAAGGGACGCTTCGCTCTTCGCCCTTGGCACCCTCCGTGCGAGCGCCAAGTGAGGCCTCACGCGGCTCCGGGGTTCACCACTCGACCCAGACAGTTGTAAAAGCCACACGACCAACTCGTGTGGTTTTATTGATGTTCAAAAGCGTGTGATCACACGCTTTTTTTGATCTTAACCTGCGTGTGCTCACATGTTAGGTTTGCTTCGATGTGAAGATCTTAACGACGATACTGATGTGCCGATTGAACCCACGTCGGATCGCTAGGGGGCGGGGGAACCGTTAGTCTGAGAGGATCGTGCAATGGCAATCTGCATATCGCTGGTAAGCGGCAAGGGTGGAGCGGGCAAGACAACCGCCGTAATCCTGGTCGCTGGAGAATATGCGCTTCATGGTAAGCAAGTGCTCTTGGTCGATGCCGATGGCCGACAAAACCTGAATGAGTGGTGGTCCCGTTCCGAGGCGAAAGACAACAGGCCAGACGGCATTGAGCTTCGCACGGCAGTAACCAACGCATCACTTCAGCATATTCTGGAGAACGAAACGCATGGGTTTGACGTCGTGCTGATCGACTCGCCCGGTCAAGACACCGTGCTGCGAGACACGATCATCGCCGGCTCGGACATCGTTATGACCCCGATCCAGCCAAACCAAGACGAGATCCTTGCTGCCGGCCAGGCAGCAATGGATGTGGCTGACACCTGCGATCGTACCGGGCGAAACATTCCACATCTCAACTTCAGAACCCGGATTACTCTCCCGGGACGTTCACTGGAAGCCTACCGCCTGATACGCCCCTTCATCGCAAACTTGCAGGAACAGGGATATGATTCATACCTCTTGGACACTGAGCTTTATGAGCGAAACCCATACCGCGACATCAGACTTGGATATGGGACGCTGCAAATGCTGGAGCTGAGCGACTCAGTCAAAAAGGCCCGGAGCGAGGTCATGACCTTGATGCAAGAAATTGAACGTTTCCTGTCGAACGAGCAGAAGAGGTCGTAAGATGGCTAAAGGGACTTCCAGCATATCTGATTTTCCCGTTGCACCGCGACGGTCCCGGGGGAATGTACCCAATCCAATGTCGCAGCCGGCTATAGACAACGAAGCAGAAAACGCGGTCGCCAGCCATCAACCGGACGAGGTCGCTGTCGAAGAAGCTCCCGCTCAGGTACCAGCCGTTCAGGTGCCCCCAAGATCAAGTTTGATTTTGCCCTCACCGGAGGCTCGCCGGGAGAGAGCGACGAACAAGTCGTTGGAGCGTGAGGCGTCCAGAATACGACTGCAGGAGCTCAAGCAGAACAAGGCGCGCGAGAGCAAGCACTTCGTGAATTGCCCTCTTGATTACGACACTAAGAAACGCTTGGAGCGCGCAGCCTCTGAAAATGACTTAAAAATGACGGTGATCGTCAAGACCGCAATCGACCAGTTCCTGAAGGATAATGGTTATTGATCCTCGACCTTCGATTTCTGGCCGGGGTGGCCGTGGGCACCACCCTTGGCTTCTTGATCAACCCTGAAGCAGCGGAGAAGGCAGGGATCGACATTCAGTCCATAAAGAGGACTATGCCTGTTATTGGTTCTTCTCCAGCCGAGCCGGTCAAACAAGCTGATTGGCCAACCAACGAACACGCGAAACGGGAGCTGTTCCGGTTTGCGATGTGGGACTTTGAGACATTTGGGCCGAAGTCTGAGATTTTGATCACAAGGTGCATCAGCATCGACCAGCTTTCATTGGCATGCGAAATGCGCGTGAAGCTGAGCTGGATCTTCGAAGAAAGAACGGTCGAAGGCGTTTTTCAATCCAGCGCCCACAGCTGGAACCTGATCGCTGCGAAAGCCGTGAACAGGAATGCTCCCACTGGATCTTGAGGTGATGGACAACGCGCCCTGAGTTGCGGATTTTATATCGAGGAGATCAGCATCCTGGCATTCATTCCCCCCACTTTTGTTAGGGCTTTGTAACTGGCGCGCAGGATGACAGTGCCTTAATGGCACGTTATGGTGCGTGATATCTGCCACAGGCGGATTTGGGGACTGAGGGAATACCGACTGTGCGGAATCTATCCGACTATATCAAATCAAGGGAACTGGTTGAGACTACAGATCCAGATTTCCAGAGACCCTTGTACCGCAAGGAGGGATTCGACGGCATAGTCAGCTTCGGCGAGATCGACGCAAAACTTTCCGCATTCCTACTCGACGAACGCGCGAAAACTGGTCTGACCCAGAGTGATTTCGCGACCCTGGCTGGTCTCGCTCGAGTGGTCTACAGCCGCTACGAACTGAACATTTCGCGACTGACCGTCTCTCGAATGATTCACCTTTCCGAGCTCCTTGGGTTCCTGCCGATGCAGATGATTCATGCCGCAGCACCTCATCTCTACGGTAAAAATCCTGAAGAGGCCGATGATCGGGTTGAACTCTTCAGACTCATTCATGACCTCCCGCATGACACCATACGCAGTTTGATCGGTATAGTTGGCCAACTGACGCCTAAGGATGTTCTTGAAGCTCGGCAAAAAGCGGAAGCGGAGGCCGAAGCAAAAGCTGAGGCCGAACGCCAACGACTGACTAGAAAAGCGGCGAGAGTCAGCAGGAAAGGCCGTCCCCCTGGCCGGCCACCAGGTCGAAAATCATCCAAGGTCGATACCCCGACAGACGATTGAAGAACGGAAAGGGCCGTCAAGTGATGGCCATTTAGGAACGCGTCGTCCCTCACCCCGTTTTCCGATCGCTGTTCGCATTTGCACGCAGCAGCGACATCAGCATCGGTCCCAGTCCGAACTCCCCTCCCCTCGCCCGGCGCGTGAGATCGCGGAGATATCCACCTGCCGAATTGATATGCCCTGCCCTCTCCAAGATTGCAGCCATGGCAACCGCCGCGTTCTCCGGCCCCATCACCTCGCAAGCTTCTTGATAAGCCGACGGGCTAACACCAAGCGTTGATCGTACCACCACCGCGGCGCCCATCAGCTCGCGCCAATGGGAGATCGTCCCGCCCGGCCCGTAGTCCGAAATCTGCGGGCAGGCTTTCAGGACCATCGACAGCGGGAACGCCTTCATCTGTTCCGGCTTTGCCAACGGCTGAGCAACCGCTTTGGGTGCTACTTCCAGCTCGACGGCTCCGCCCTGCTCTTTTCTAGAGCTAGGTTCAAGTTCATGGATGGATTTGGGTTTTGAATTCTGTATGTGGCAGCCATTTTGAACAGCATTGCCATCCATATTTTGAGAATCTAACTGATTTTCCAGAAGGTTGAGGATTTCGGTGCGCAAAAGCTGCATCTCGTCGAGGATTGCCTCCACCTGGTGACGGTCAGGATTGCGGGGAAGTCGGCTGACAATGCCGACATACATGTCTTCGATGGCTTCCCAGTCGCCGTCGGCCCCCTCCTCCATCGCTGCTGAAATCAGCTTGCGCACATCACGCCGGCAGATAGTCAGTGCCTCTTTGGCTCGCCTGAACTGCAGGCGTTCGGCAGCGACTTCCTGCGCCAGAATTGCAAGTTCCGTAGCACGAGCCAAAAGTGGAGAAAGATCGAACCCAAAGGCTTGCTCGATATCGCCACCCTTGTCCCGGTGAGCGTAGCGCTTGCCGTTCGGACTATCCTTGCGCTGGATGAGCCCGGCTTCGACCAAGGCAGCCAAATGGCGCCGCAAGGTCGTTCCAGTGATGCCGTGCGCTCTGACAGAAAGCTGGGCGTTCGAAGGGAAGACCACCAATCCGCTATCGCAGTTGAGCTCGCTTTCCGGATAAAATGTCAGCAATGCGTCCAGCACAGTCAGCGCCCTGTCCTGGAGGCCGAGGCGTTCACGGGCCTCACAGGCGTCGCGAAACACCTTCCATTTTTCGACCGGGCGGTATGGTTTTGTATCGGACGTCTGGAGCTGCCTCTTTACAAGAGCAAGCACAGCCGGCCGCCGCCCAAAGGGCGTCGTGACATTTCCCGTCTGCATATTCCTTCACCTTTCTTCAGGCAAAAGAAATCCGCTCACCAAAACGATGCCAAAGACGCTTGACTGGGATTCATGGAAATGCGATTCTCGATCTTGCTAGGAATTGAGAGAGGCTTCCACGACGGAAACGTTTTGGGGGCCTTTTTCTTTTGTCGCGGTCTCTCCTCTTGACCAATTAACGAGTGTCTCGATCACACCTCTTGGTGAGTTGGATCGGAATGATTGTTGTATTCGCTTAGAAGATCAGGCATTCGGTCCGCCAGCCAGCGCGCGAAAGCGCGTTCCTGCTTCGGGATTGAGACCGTAGTTCCAGCCGAATTACTCTTCATGCGGCCAAAAACTCGGCCACCCACGGCGAAGTCAACAATCTCTTCAGCTGGTTCCGCAGTCACTTTGTCGGCTGCAGCACTTGCAGCTCGTATCGCTTGGGCAATACGGCTGGAACTGTCAGCGCCTCGAAACTCGACCGTGTCGATTATCTTGCGAACACGTGCTGCGCTGCTCGGATCTTTCAGCAACTCGGCAAATGCGGTCCATTTCGGGCGACCAACTCCTTTTGCTCTGCCGATCGCAAGAATGATGTCTTCGGGAACCGCCTCCGTCACTCGAAACAGATGCGATATTGCCGCTTCTGAAGCTCCCAAGATTGGGCACATGGCGCGATGGGAAAGGCCAGCACTTTTGAGCTGTACTGCCCACATTGCCTGCTCGATCCAGGTCAAGTTTTCCCGAACACCATTCTCAAGCGATTGCTCTTCAATCAATTGCCGATCGGAAAGCTCTCGAACATACGCTCGAATCTTTATGGTCTCCGGGCGATCCGCTTCTGCCATTATGGCCTTGATCGCCGCCCATCGACGGTAACCGTAGGCAAGCTGGTAATGATCCGGTTTCGTCGGATGCGGCCGAACGAGAACCGGAATTTTTTGGCCTTCGCTTGCGATAGAAACCTTAAGCGCCTCGAGCTCTTTGGCCGCATCTTCGTCGTTGCCAAAGCGATCTCTATAGGGGGAGCGGTCGATACGGTCAGGGTCGAGTGAAATGACACTATCTTCGGTGAGCTGTGTCAGTGCTCGACCCACATTGGAAATGACCGGTGAAGAGTGCCGCCGCGCCAGCGAGGGCTTGTCAGACGCGTCCGACACCACAGTAGATTCTGTCCGGTTTTCGGCGGCCGCCATTCGCTGAAGGATGCTTTTCTTCATGTGCTACGTCCCCAAACTTTGTGAACGAGGTCGAGGATTTCGGAGTTAACTCGATCAGCGCTCTCAATTGCACGCTTCAACGCTTCACGACCGACCTCGCCCGACTCGAGCTCGTATAGTGTCTTCTTCGCTACCGCTGCACCGGCGATTGCCGTCGATTCTAGCGCCTCCGCAACCAGTACATCATCACCAAACAATCGGCGCATGACTCCAGACATGTACTTCTGAGGCCCGTCATTCGGGTTCACGCGGGTGAGCAGGAAACGAAAAAAGTCATGCTCAAATTTTGCTCCAAACTGCCCCAGCACCTCCGATAGATCGGAGATCATGATCAGGAACTGATTGCATGATGCAACGTCGAGCATCGCCGGGTGAACGGTAATGATCAAGGACGTGGCTGCGTAAAGAGCGGCGAGCGTCGAGTATCCAAGGGACGGTGGGGTGTCGATGATAACGATATCGTATCGATCATCGACGCGGCCCAGGGCACTGCTTAACCGCTCGAAAAACAAACCCAAGTCATCTCTGGTTTTCGAGGTCAGATAGGACGGGGTATCAAACTCAAAGTCCATTAGCTCCAGATTGCCAGGAACTAGATCGACACCCGGGAAATAGGTTGGCCGGATCACTTCAGCGAGCGGCCGCCTCTCATTGTCATATCGAATGGCTGCATAGGCTGTTTGGTTCTCGCCGAGATCGAACTCGGGCTGAATACCAAATAGCGCAGTCATCGATGCTTGCGGATCAAGATCCAGACACAGGACCCGATAACCCTGAAGCCCTAGAAAATGTGCGAGATGGATAGAAGTGGTTGTCTTGGAACTACCACCTTTAAAATTCGCCGTAGCAATTACCTGAAGCTTTTCGCCTTTGCGACGATGCGGAAGCAACTCGCCAGCTTCGTCCGGACGAAGTTCGGCCAGGAATGCCCTAAGTTCCTTGACCTGTTCTATCGTGTAGGTTCGCCTGTTGTTTTCTGCACGCTCGGGCAAAGGCCCCTTCCCTTCCAGCGTCAACTGGCGAAGAGTACTTTCCGGAACCTTGAGTAGCCTCACTAGGTCAAGGGTTGAGAATGTCCGACCAAATGTTTTCTGCGCAGAGGGTGGATAAACAGCCTCACGCATATCGTTCAGCTCCGCAGAGAGTTTCGAGGTGTAGACCCCGATCTTCGACGCAGTGTCTCTGACGCTCTGAGAAGCTGGCTGCAACATTCAATCCTCTTGACGGTTCTGACCACTTTACGAGATCATTTCCGTCAGGGATGCCAGACTGACTCCGATTCTTCAAGGCGTTTTTCGTTAACAAGAAGTTAACGCATCAAGGATGCCCGACTTTACAGTTGTAAAGTTTTGGGTCGATGCGCATGAGGCCCGACAGTTATGCCAAGGCCCCTACCCTGTAGAAGAGCTGAACTGTCGCAGATAGTCAGCGACTGCCTGAGCCTTCGCGGCGGCAGTGATTACTGCACGTGAATCCTGCTTGAGCACCTTGAGCCAGTTTTCAACGTAAGTCGCGGTGTTGTCTCGCGGATCATGCTCGATGCCAAGATCGGCGCAGACGAACGCGGCTGAGATCTCGGCAACAAGCTCCTCCATGGCGTAGGCCTCACTGCCGAACCGCCCACTCAGGTCGCGGCCCAAACGTGCCTTTGCACCACTCCAATGAGAAATTTCATGAAGAACAGTGCTGTAAAGGTGAACCTCGCTGAGGAACCGCCCCCGATCTGGAATCAGAATGTCATCGAGACCAGGGCGATAACAAGCCTGCTTGCCGCCGTAGGTGATCTTCGCGCCAGTGCGATCTATGAAGGATTCGACGTTTTCGAGAACTGGAACGGCATCCATTGGCACATCATCGGCCGGGCTCTTGAAGCGGTCAGGCAGGTTGTCAATCTGCTCGACGTTGAAGACGGTGTAGCCCTTGAGATAGGGGACTGCGCGATCGTCCGCCTCCTGCTCCTTCGGCGTGAAGGTGCCGTACTTGACGACGAGGGTTCCTTGTTCGCCCTTGCGGACCTGAGCGCCAAGCTCCTGAGCCTGCCGGTAAGTCATCCATGTGTTTTCGTCGTAGCCGGCGAGTTGCCCGGAGAGCCACAGCATGACCACGTTGATGCCGCGATAGGCTTCGCCGGAGGCGCGGAGCGGCGTAGCCGACCTGCGGCTGTTTCCGCGCCATGGCCGGATCCAAGGCCTGGTGCCGGCCTCGAGCTGCTGAATGATGGTGTCGGTGATCCGCTGGTAGGTGTCCTTTACGCTCTGCATCGCCGTCTCCTGTTCGTTGGTTGACGGCAAAGATCCGGAGATAGCGAAACGACCCCATGCACCCGTAGGGCCGCAACGGAGTGTAGGACCGCGCACGCGGTTGAATGGGGGAGGAGCTATCGTAGTTTGTCCGTCAAATCATCCAACGGACAGGGGAGGGCGCAGAGCTCCGGCACCCCGGCCAATGACACAGGCTCACTGCAGCGACCGGGCCGCAGGTCAGCGCTCTCGGTCGTCTTGGTCGCGGTTTCGCTGGCGATCGGCAAGCTGCTGCGCTTCGATAGCCTTAAGCTCGGCGTTGATGTGCTGCGACTGAGGCTCTTGGGCCTTTTGCTGACCTGGCGGCGATTGGGCATCTTGAACCTGTTCCGGCCGCCCCAGAGTCTTGAAATCAGATCGAGCGGTGAACTTCACCTCCTCGTCGTCGGGAGGCATCCGCTCGGGAAGGTCAGCGCGGTCAACGGCCACAATCCCCCTGTCGGTCACGAGGCTCGCCACGCGATTGTCGTGCCCGAGAACCTGCCCTTCGATCACTTCGCCCGGGCGGGCCGTGCGGATGTTGTGCTCGAACGGGTTCTCGCCAGCCTGCTCAAGATCTGACATGGCACTGCGGATAGCCCCGCGGCGGTTAGGATCCATCGCATCCTGGATGAGATGCTTCATCGCCGGACTGGACGGATCATTGGTGGTCTCAATGGATGCCTCGATCATGCGAGGCTTGGTGATGACGGTAAGATCGATGTCATGACCGTAGGTGCGGCCCAACGAGACCACTAGCGCCTCGTTTGCCCTTCCATTGCCTTCTCGAAAAGCGTGAACGTAATTCAGCTTAGAAAGGACGTGGGCGGCCTTCTCGGCAAACTGCTCAGGTGTAGCGGCTTTAAGGCCCTGAACGTCTCTAGCAGGCCTCAGCGCCTCGTTGAGGCCCATTTCGATGCGCGAGCCGGGGAGGAAGGTCGTGTCGCCCTTCGAAAGCCCACCTACCGGCTCTACCCGCTGCCCATCGACGACAGGACTTTCATTTCGCGTATGTCCTGCCCATTCATAGACATCTTGAAAGATGTAGCCGTGCAGAGCCTTAAGATGCGCTGCGTCGTGATTCCCGGTCGGACCTTTTCCCTCAGCCAGCTCCGTTTGCCTCAAAGCCGTGAAAGCGTATTCGGCCTCACGCAGCGCCGAATGGCTTCTGATATCCAGCTTGTTCTTCAGAACATCCCTGAAATCCTTATCCTCTGAAGTGTTTGGATAGGTGTAGGAGCCTTTGGCTTCATCATCGCGGGCCAAGCGAAACCTCATGCAAAAAAGCCGCCTGAGACCACAGGCGGCCGCGAGAAATATCTAAGTGATGATTAAGCCCGCTTGAAGCGGGCCAACAACTCTTGGCGCATTTCCTCGGAAGTGATATCTCCCGCAACGTAACGGCCGTTTGCTTCTTCCAAAACCGGATCGCCAGTGTAACCCTGCCGCATATTGGCAGCACGAGCCTGATCGACGGCTTTCTGTCGGGCTGCAACAGCTTCCGGAGAGCGATCGGGGCGAGGGGCATGAACGTTCATTGGCAGAGCCTCCAGTTACTATTCAACTTAGCACAAAAAGAGCCGAATATCCAGCGAATGCGGGGTAAGCGGCTCTTTATGGTGGGAGCCCGATCAGAGATCGGGCCTCCCAGAGCGATCAATCGCGGGGTTCCCATTCGATGATGGCCTGCAGTGCCAGATCATCTTGGCCGGGGTAGCGGCCCAAGTTGGCGTTGAAACCGAGGCGCTTGATGGAGAGGGTGTAGTACGGCTTCCCTTCTCCGCTGGTCTTCTTCCAGATGCCGCCAACTTCGATGTCGTGGCCGCGAGGTGACTTGGCATAGACGCGATGCGTTGGAGCCTTATCGTTGGTGGAGTCGAACGGTGTAACCTTGATGTCCAGGTCCCGGTCGATTGTGGAGATGAGGCCGGTTCCCTTGGCGTTGTCGATGTCGTCATTGTCGAACTGGATGAAGTTGGTCATGCTCATGTTAATCACTCCTCTATGGTGGTTGCGATGATCGTTCATAAGGCACGGCGTAAAGCGGTGCGCACCGCAGGCCGGAGCGCAGCGAAGGAGGGTGGGCGGGGACAAATTTTTTTTCGCGAGGAAGCCGAAGGCGGGGAAAATTTGGAGACGAACGGCTTTGCGCCAGCCGTGTCGCCGTGCGAACGGGCATCAAGAGCAACCACTTTGGAGGTGTGGGGCCTGAGCGCTTGCAGCAATACGTCACCTCGACAAATGGGACATCGGCACAGGTCAAGGGCGGGATTGTGCTGACTGCAGCCGAACCAGCAGCCTGAAACAAGAGGCTGGGGTAACCAAGAGTTCCACCAAAACATGAGATCTCGCCATCTGTTGCCCATATCAGCGCCGCCAGTCGTTCAGTTGCAGGAATGGCTGCGGCGATAGGAGGAGGGCGATTCAACCTGAGCGCCCCACAAGCCTTGGCCTCGCTGTCGGGCTCTTGCCTCGGCGCGGCGATACTGGTCGAGATCGATCGGGTGAGATCTTGGCAGATAACGCAACAGGAGGCTGGCTTGGCCCGCCTTCACCATTTCGAGGCCAATATCCGAGTTGTCGATGAAGCACTGGCCGACAAGGCGTTTGTACTGGTCTCGATCGACTTCAACACAGCGGACATGCTTGCCATCGATCATGCGGGCGAGGAAGCGACGTGCCTCGATGCCGCACCTCCATATCGCGCCATTCTTGAAGCCGGTCTGATCGCGCTCACAAGCATCGATAGCCGCAATGCGGATCCTCTGTTGGCGGATGCTGAAGGTGTCTCCATCAATCACCCGCGCTCGGCCTGAATAGTCGGCCGCTGCAGAAGACGCGGTGAACAGAAGCGCGGCCAGCGCGGCTCCAACCAAGCGATTTTCTATCACGAGTGTGCCTCCATTGAGTTGCGGGCTGCCAGCCCAAATACGGAGCGGTTCAGATGAAGGTCTCCGCTCGCGGCACGGTCGGTCATGGCCCGCAAATACCCACCCGGCGAGCTGATCTCGGCCCGCGTGTATTTCTCAAAGGTGAGAGCGATCGCAACGGCAGCCGCCTGCTGGCCCATTCGGTCCACGGCCCGCTGGCGCGCATCCTCGGACACGCCGGCGACGCGGCAAAGTTTGGGAGCGATCCGGTCCAGGTCCGCCCAACTACGCGGGGGCTGGTAGCCATACTCGGCAAGGCTTGGCGTAGCCCGCCACACATCTTCCAGCGCCACAAGTGAAGGCCGCACTTGCAGTTGCCTATTGCTTTGGCGCAAACCGCTCCCCAGCCTTTCTTCAAAAGCCCCCTTGCTGGCGGAGCCAGCCTTTGGCGAACTGACTTGTTCGGCGTTAGCCGAACGCCGTTCATTATTACGAGGTTCAAAAGGATTGGGGGTTGTAATCTGTATGTGCATGTCGTTTTTGACATCCGTGCATGTCATATTTGCATCTATGTCAGAAGCTTGCGGGATCCGATTCACGTTGCGCAATCGGTCGCCAAGCCACTCCAAAAGCATTGTTGCCTTCCGGAGGACTTGGGCCGGTGCGTACCTGGCTGATCCGATGAAGGCAGCGATCTTCTCAACACGGGACCCGATCCGCCCGAGAATGACTTCCCCTCGATCGGTGGAGGACGCCAGAGCATATCTCGCGGCACGCAGAGCGTCCCGGAAGCGACGCGACGCGCTGTCGCGAACTCGAATCTCTTCCCGCTTCTGGCGCACCAGCTGATCAAGTTCATGGTGCCGAGCGATCAGGACACGCAGATCAATGCCGCAGGCGTCGGCAATATCTCCTTCACCGTCACGGATCGGGTAACGCTTGAAATTCGCACTGTCCTGCATGGTGACAAGGCCGAGGTCGTACAATCGGGAGAGAATCCGGCTTACGCGCCCTGGCGACTTGTTGATGTCATAGCCGAGCTGTCGGTTCGACTTGTAGACGATCGGCCGCCCTCCTTTGTCGAAGGCGTCTGCCTTGGCGGTCGTGATGATTGCTTCCAGCAACGCATATTCTGCGGTCGTAATCATCCCGATTGTCATCAGGTTTTTTGCAAGTACCGCAAGCTGCCCGCGCGTCACCGTTCCGATTTCCGTTGACTGCGCCAGTCGCCGGAATTCGGCTCGCTCCTTCGTCATTCTGCGACCTGTCGGCCGCTTGTGTTGTGTGGGTTCCCCCATCGTCCGTCTCCTGTCAGAGGCCAGACAAAGCTCCGCCGTTCACCGAAAAGGTGTTTTGATTATTGACATCGGAGGGGAGGTCTGCGAGAACGATTTTGGCTTATTATTACCGAACTGCAGACCGCTTCCGGATTCTTCGGGAGCGGTTTTTCTTTTCTGGGCCGGGTGTGATCTCCAAAAAGCTGTTAGAATGTGTGAGTCGGAATCGGTTACGGTTCCGCTCGTTACGATTTGTAGCCTGAGATACCGAATTGATGCAAGTTGACACATTTCCGCGCTGCTGCGCTGGTTCAGCCGACATCTGAAATAACGCTTACATTTCAATTTCTTAGCATGCTTTTTCGCCTCTTCCCTCTCTTCACGCTGAAATCTGGAACGTTTCCAGAGTAGGATTTACCCCCCGTTATTGTTGGGGAAATTCAACCGGGTGGGGAGGAGAGTTTGAGAGGAGGGGGCGAGGGCCTCCTCTCAACAAGCGGCCTGATCTGCCGTCCCCCGATACGTTTCTGCCTCCCAGGCACCTGCGAAAGCGCCCGCATTGGCTCGATGCCAAGGCGGGCGCTAAAGTGCGATCTAGAAGCAGGCTCAGCCGCGCTGAGCAGCATCCTCAAGATAGGTCGGCGGTAGATCGAAGGCCTTTAGCGCTGCATCGAGTGCTTTTTGCACATCATCCCAATCAACATGCTCCGGGTCGCTCAGGTAGGCGTTGATTAGCTGACAGCAGCTTTCGGCGGCAAGGGTCGGATCAGGTTCGGAATCGAGCATGGCTTATCCTCTGGAATGGGGGAGCCGGTCACGCTGGAGGACGTGACCGGGGACAAGCAGCGGCGGGATTATTCCGCTGCCATCGGGAACGAGTGTTCCTTCTTTTCCTCAGAGGTTTCAGCCTCACCCTCTGCGTTGGGGTCTGACCCGATCCGAACGTGAGGCGGAAGCCAACCGCTGTCCTGGATGGACTTGGCGGCATACTCCGCAGCCTCGCCCTTCTTCATGTTGCAGACACCGGCGGCGAAATCCTCGCCACGCACCTCGGCAACAACGGCTTGAATGGTCGGTCTGTTGACATGGCTGAAATAGCTTTCCGCCGTAGTTTCAAACCAGTCACGCATGTCCACATTCAATGCGCAGCCCATCTGGTCGGCATGTGCCAGCGCTTGGCTGCGACTGCTGAACTTCTTCTCAACCGCATTGACGGAATGGGCGGCGGCATAGGCCAGAAGCTGCAACAATTCGCTTTGCGATTGATCCATCAGCCATTCCCAAAGGTCAGCAGGATCGCCGGGAAGCCGGTGCCCATAGTTTTCCTTAAGGCTTCCCCACGCCTCGAGGGCCTTGTTCTCGGCGGGACGCTTCATCGAACCGTCCAGCACTTCATGAGTGACAGAGATTTCAAGCGCGCTCTGGTGGCCGGGAATGCCCCATTCCGTGCGATACTGCACTTTGAGCAACATCGCGTGGACGACCGCGACAAGCGCAATGTCGGGATTGTTTGCCAGCTCGACACGAAGTGCCGCCGTCTTCTGAGCGGTCAGGTCTTCAATCAATGCGGCTGAATGGGTCAGCCCCTTAGATTTCGAAGCGCCGTCAGCCTCCTCGGTCGCCCCGCCTTGCTTTCCTTCCGTGGCCTCGGCCTTCTTCTTGTCCTCGTGGCGGACAAAGCCTCTCAGCACCGACAACTTGCCCCAATGGTCGATTGTGACGATTGCCCCTGCCATTGCGAGGTCTTCGCTGCGATAGGCTTCTTCGCGCTTCTGCAGGACGGCAATTTCCTGCTCGACGGCGGACAAGGCGGCCTCTGCACCTTCATCCTCCTGATCCGCATCGATCTGCGCCGCCAGTTCGTCATAGCGCTCAGTCAGTGCGTCAAGCTTGGCTTGATCCTCGTCGCTTAGGTCCAAGCGCTGCGGGTAAACCCGGGCCATCTGATAGATGTTATCCGGCTGCTGAGCGCACCACTCGACCCATTTCCAGCCTTCGGCCTTCACGGCTTCCGCCTCGATCTCCAACTTCTCGGCAACCAGCTTTTCAAGCAAGCCGCTATCGCATGCAAAGCCTCCTCCCTGCTCGACAAACAGGTCGCGGCGCACTGGACCGCCCGCCGCCTCATAAACCTCTAACCCGCCGATCAGCGCGAGCCGCTTGTCGCTTGCGGGGACTTCATCCACGGCGAGCCGGCGCTTGATTGTGTTGGCGCTGCGATCCCATGAGGGGAGGGCATTCCAAACCTCTTCCTGTCGAGCGTGATCGTCGGTGATGGTGAAGGCGGCAAGCTGCTCAAAGGTCATATCCTCGGCGCGGAACGCCGAGAACAGGACAGGGGAAACCTTCGCCAGCGCAAGACGGCGGTTGACGATGATTTCGGTTGTCCCGAAACGGGCGGCGATGTCCTTGATGGACTTGCCCTCATCGAACAACGCTTTGAATGCCTCGAACTGGTCCGCCGGGTGCATGGCCTCCCGCATGACGTTCTCGGTCAGGCTTAACTCCGTTGCGTCACCCGCCTCCCGGACAATGACGTTCACGGCGTAGTCGGCCCCGATCTCGCCGCGTTCGGCGAGAAGATTGAGGGCTGCGAGGCGGCGACCGCCGGCCGTCACGAGGTATCGGCCTTTGGGAGCTTTGCGCACCACAAGGTTTTGAATAATGCCATTGGCGAGAATGGACGCCGACAGGCTCTCGATGCTCTCCTTGGTGTAGGTCTTGCGGACGTTTTTGGGGTCTGCGTTCAGCTTGTTCAGTGCTACCGCGATGATGTCGCTCATGGTTCCTTGCTCCAGTTTTTCCCGTTTCCCTTGGGAGCAAGCCCCGCTAGTGGGCGAAGCCTCTGCCTTCGTTTTCGAAGGATGTGCCCCCACATCCGGCGGAACGAAGGGGGAGGGCTTGAGCCCGCTCCCGTTAGGACGCGGATCGGGTCATGGGGCGGGAGGAAGGAAAAACGGAAGGTTTGCCGGCCTGACGGCGAAAGCCGTTTTTCCTGACGAGCGACAGCGCTTGCGCGCTTGCCCATTGGCGCGATCGGCGACCTATCGTAAGAGCGGTACAGGGCAGGGTAGATGGGCGGCCGACCCTGGCCGCTCCTTTCGGATGCGAACCGGCGACGCCGGTTCTCCGTCTTCTGATACAGGTTATAACACGACGGATCTGCCCGCTGCGCTCCGAGTGATGAGCGCTCCGCTCCTCGAGCAGCTCTCCATTTCAACTTGATTCAACATGTCGATAGCGGTCGCTATCCCAGTCCCTGACGAAGATAGAGAGACAGAGCGACAGGCAAGTCTTGGGCGCGATGCTGGCTACGAGCTTTTGCAGGGATATCTGACCGGCTGGCGTTTCGCTAGAACTCCGAAGGCTGGACAAGGCATCCCAGTGCGGACGCAGCAGTACGGTGTACGGCATAGACGCGCTTGGCTTTTTTTTGGGCGTTTGCCCACGCTTCGTGCAAAAGAAACCACGAAATTAGCGAAGCGTAAACAAGTGGCCCTTAAATATCGCATTCGGTGACTGTGCTCCGTCCGAAGTCGTTAAAAACGCTTCTTCGATGGGCCTCACCTCAAATGCGGCTTGCCGCATTTGAAATGTCGACGGGGACATTCGTTGGGAAGGGATCATTATGACCATCAGGGTCAAGCTTCTTGCCTGCATTTCGTTGCTCACCGCAGCATTGATAACCATCACGGGTTTCAGCTTTTACGCCCTTAAAAAGGAAGCGGAAATCGCCAACTCGATCGTTGCCGACAGGGTGTTGCCAATGGAGCAACTGAAGCGGATCGGCGATGGCTATGCCGTCAATATTGTTGATAGCGCTCACAAGGTGAGATCTGGCGCGCTCTCTCCTCAAGATGGCTTGAGTAATATAGACGCGGCGCTGGCCTCCATCGATGCGCACTGGAAGGAGTACACATCGACGGTGCTGACCGCAGAAGAGAAGCAAATTGCCGATCACTTCGTGCAGGTCAAGGGAGAGGCAAACGAAGGAGTGCAGTTGCTGAGACAGATTCTGGTTTCCCGCGACAGTGCTGCGCTCTCAGAATTCGTTGAGCAGAGGCTCTACCCGACTATTGATCCCCTCGGCACCGATATCTCGAAACTGATCGATCTGCAGATCGAGGTCTCAAAGCAGGACCTCGCTAAAGGCAATGAGCTGGCATCGCTTTTGACAGCCGGCATGACGATACTCACGGTCTTCGGGGCCGCTGTTGCCGCATTCTCCACTTGGACCGTATTGAGAGGCGTAATTCGCCCCGTGAACTCCATCACCGCGGCGATGTCCGATCTCGCGAATGGAAACCTTCAAGTCCAAATCTACGGCCAGGGCCGTCGGGACGAAATCGGCAAGATGGCCTCCACCGTTGCCATATTCCGAGACAATGCCCAAGAACGTGTGCGCCTTGAACAGGAAGCTGAGGCAAATCGTTCACTCAGCGAGCAGGAGCGTCTCGAGCGTGAGCAGCAGCAGGCTCGCGAAGCCGCAGAAGTGCGGTTCGCCGTTGAGAGCATCGGCCACGCCCTCAACGAGCTCTCAAATGGCAAACTGAATTACCGGATAGATGCCGTCTTTTCAGAGCGACTGGATCAGGTTCGCTTAGACTTCAACGAAGCCGTTGCTAAGCTCGAGGATGCGATGCGCCGGGTCGGCCAAAATGCGCAAGCCATCGCGGCCGGCTCCAATCAGATCCGCGCGGCGGCCGACGACCTTTCAAAGCGAACGGAACAGCAAGCGGCATCTGTAGAGGAAACTGCAGCAGCGCTTGAGCAGATCACCACAACGGTCTCCGATTCCAGTCGCCGCGCCGAAGAAGCTGGAAAGCAGGTCCAAGAAACACGGCAGTCTGCCGAGCGCTCCGGAGAGATCGTCAATCGTGCTGTTCATGCAATGCAGGAGATTGAATCCTCGTCGCGCGAAATCTCAAGCATTATCGGTGTAATCGACGAGATCGCCTTCCAGACGAACCTGCTGGCGCTCAACGCTGGGGTCGAGGCGGCGCGCGCTGGTGAGGCTGGCAAGGGCTTTGCTGTCGTCGCCCAAGAGGTGCGAGAACTTGCTCAGCGATCCGCCTCCGCGGCGAAAGAAATCAAGACTTTGATCTCGAAGTCTGGCGAGCAGGTGGAGAACGGCGTACATCTCGTCACAGAAACGGGCAGGGCGCTTGAGCATATCGTGTCTCAGGTTCAGGCGGTCAGCGTCAATGTTACCGCAATCGTCGAGGGCGCCAAGGAGCAAGCGACGGGGCTGAAGGAAATCAATACAGCCGTCAATACAATGGACCAAGGCACGCAGCAGAATGCTGCGATGGTCGAGGAATCGACTGCAGCCAGCCATTCGTTGGCCAAGGAAGCAGAAGCTTTATTCCAGCTCATCGGACTTTTCGAAATCGGAAACTCGCAAAACAAGTCCATGCCAGCGGAACGTTCCTCGATGCCCCCGGCAAACACATCACCTGCACGCCGACTAATGAATCGTGTTGCCACCGCCGTCAGAGGGAATGCTGCAGTGAAATCCGAGGCGTGGGAGGATTTTTAAAGTCCTCCGTTCATAATAGTCGCGGGCCAGCTCGATCTGGTCCGCGTCCGCATTCCGGCAATGAAGGTTGCAGTCATGGAAGTTGATACCGAGCTGATCACAGGACGCATTCTTGGTCGTGGCTTGAACAGCCTACGCGTACGGTTCACCCTGATGATTGGGACTTTTTGCTCGATTGTTGCAGCACTCGTGTTCTACTTGCTGGAAGCCGGAAGCGATTTCACCCACACGTTGACGACTTTGGGCTACATTAAGCTGGTAGCTTCGATCGCTGCCGCTTCGGGGTTTACATATTATATGACTGGTCGGCTCACTCGGCCAATTCAGAACCTGAAAGCCAGTACGGAGGCTATTGCCTCAGGCGACTATAGCGCTGTTGTCACTGTGGACTGCAACTGTGAAGTCGGCGGCTTGGCCGAGAGCTTTCGCAAGATGGTGGCGCGCCTCAATGATAATGTGTCCAAGATCAACACATTGGCCTATGAAGACGGTGTTACCGGTCTTCCCAACCGCGCAGTACTGAGCGAGATCATCGACCGGAATCCTGATCTCAAGGGTCATGTGCTGTTCATCGACCTCGACCGGTTCAAACAAGTCAATGACCTCTATGGTCATCAGGTCGGTGACACTTTGCTTCAGATGGCTGCGACCAGAATGATGGTGGACGGCCTTGAAATCACTCTGGATGGGATGAACCGATGTCTCACTCCAGAGAGTGTCAATTTGGAATCGGCCGGATGTCGACTTCTGTTTCGATTTGCCGGTGACGAATTCGTTGTGCTGGTGACAGGTAGCGCAGGGGACAAAGACGTTACGGACATAGCTCAGCAGATCATTCGATCACTCGCTGAGCCGTTTGTGATCGGCGAACGACAAGTTCAGATTGGCGCGAGTGTTGGTATTGCCGTGCTTGGCGACGAAGCCGTTGATGCTGCTGACACCCTCAAGTACGCCGACATGGCTATGTACGAGGCGAAGAGCCGCGGTCGAGGAACCTACGCGTTTTTTGATGATCAAATGCGAGATAGGGCGACTGATCGCTGCGAGCTTGAACGTGACTTCCTCCATGCGATCGCCAACGACGAAATCATTGTCCACTATCAACCCAAGATCAATCTCGCCTCAAATAGTGTCGAAGGTTATGAAGCGCTGGTGAGGTGGGCGCATCCAACGCGGGGCCTGTTGTATCCCGGAAGCTTCCTTGATGTCGTAGGGACGGGTGATGGGCTGGAGCGGATTGGACGCAAGGTGATGTCGATTGTCGCGACCGATATCCCAAAACTTCGTGCATCGGGAATTTCGTGCCGCGTTGCAGTCAACGTGTGTCCAACTCAATTCGCGGATGATGAGTTTGCCGATCGGCTCACCGACTATGTGAAGTCGCTCGGTGTCGCGCCTAGTAATTTCGAGCTGGAGGTCACGGAAGCTGTCGCGATGTTAGATGTTGAGAAGGCGAGAAAACATCTGCTCGCTCTGAAACGCGCCGGTTTCAAACTGTCCATCGATGACTTCGGGATGGGATTTTCCAACCTGGCCCAGCTGTCCAAGCTCCCCTATGACAGCCTCAAGATCGATCGTTCGCTCATCTCTGACATTGTGACGAATCACGATAGCCGGATCATTGTGTCGGCGATAGTTTCGATGGCTCACGGCCTTGGGCACACCGTTGTTGCCGAAGGCGTCGAGACCGCAACGCAGCTAGAGATCTTGCGGCTGCTCGGCTGCGATACGTTGCAGGGATACTATTTGGGAATCCCAGTGCCGTTTATTGACCTAATTGCCGAGGCCAGCAGGCCTACAGAGCCTGTAGCGGCCGTCGGTTTCTGAGGGGATTCCATCTCTGGTGGGGCTGAGCATGAAGTGGCGAACCGTCTTTTTGTGGGGATTGTCGGTAGTTTGCTGTATTCAGCTGCTCAAACTCGGTTTGGTTGTGTTTGATGAGCCCGATGCAGACGTAAAGATTGTCGAGGACACCTCTCACATCACCGCCGGACACAACTAGCACGAGGTAAGGCTCGCAGCGCCTTACCCCGGGATCACGGCAACAGTGGACTTGCTGGCCATCTGGTTCTTCCTCAGCAAGCGTACTAGCCTTAATAGCCGCGAGCATCCAACAACTGCTGCGGAATATCGCCACCCCTGCCAGTACCTTGCTCTTGGACGATCCATTGTATTTGAGCATTGCATCAAGCAGCCTGCTCGCTATGGTGTGTCTGGCCATGCCAAGCTTTGGGAGGCAGAGGCGAGCCGAGCTTGGACCGAAACTGATGCAGCCCCCGCCGCTTGGGACTCCCAGGAGCGGCTTTTGACCCGCCACTTACGGCGGGTCTTTTTTGGGGATCAGACCGCAGACCCGGCTTTCGGACCATTACGCCTGCCCAGAGGCAGATCCTCGACACCGGACATAAAGGCCTCATAGCGCAATATCGGAACTCCTGCCACTCGTCCTGCTTGAGCGCTGCACTTCCATGCGTCTGCGCCGGGCGTTCTATTCCATGATAGGCCGTACCCTGCGGGGCAGGGTGCGGCCGTACCTCACTGAGGCTTGTTGTCGTTTCCGGCCTTGCCGTTGAACTCGACCTTGGCGAGGAGCGGAAGCATCACGGCGATGGAGAACCGAAGTTGGCCCTTATGGGACAACTTCGCGATTTGCCGGTTGATAAACTGGCGAAGGCGACGGCCGGTTTTCTGGCAGAAGGTTACGAGCGTTTTCATCAGAGGTTCCTCCTTAGTGGTTGTGCGTAATCGCGAAGCTCGAATACGGCTGGAACCGCCGAGTGCATCGCGTAGCGATCGCAACAGAGCGAAGCGGAGGGGAGAACCCTTTAGGGTTGCACGCTAAGGCGGGGCCTGCCGTATCGTGCGCAGGATTAGATTGCGTACGGCCACTAAGGAGCGGCCTGAAAACGCGGCCTTCGTAGCCCCGGCCGTCGCCTTCGCCTTCAACCGGCAAATCGCCATCCGGCCGCCAGGTCGGATCTCCATCGCCGTGATGCTGCAGCGGTGGGGAGCTGACATCGACGCTCTGGCTGGAAACGACAACAAGTCTCAGGGAGCCGCCCAGCTTGCGGGGCGCTTCCGTCGTGAGGGGGAAGGGAAGTTTGAGGGGAGGGGCCGAAGGGGGCTCCCCTCATTGCGGTTGGGTGCCGCTCGATGCGGCGCTCAATCGCTCCTAAGCCTGAGTGGCGCCGCGCTTGCGTAACAGAAACCGCTTCAAGCTCCATCCGGCTCGCAAGATGTAGGGTGGCCGCCCAAGAGAGTAGTGCCCGCAATTCAGCCGCAGCACGCTCACTCCGGCTCCGGCGTTCTCCAGCCTTCCGAGCAGCCGTTCGGACAGGTCCGGCAGAACAACCGAATCCCTCGACGCCAGAATCACCAGAAGTTCGAGGCCTGGCCGCGCCAGCCTGTCTGGCTGGTTTTCGAGATTGAGCGGTGCCCACGCTCTTTGCAGTTGGGCAAGCGTAAGATGCGGCTCGAGGCTTGTCCGGATCGAGCGGGTTGCGCGCCCGGTCCATACCATTTCAGCAAGGCTCCCTGCCGTGAGGAACATAGACGCCCGCGAGACGGCGGGTTCATACGCCGCGACCAATCCTGCAACCCAAGATCCAAGGCTCATCCCGAGAACGGAAACATCCCGATAGCCTTGGCGCTTTAGCCAGCCGATAAGCTTACGCCCGTCCCATACCGCCTGTTTGACGGCTTGCATCGTGCGGCCGAGATTGGCGCTGAGCATGTAATCGGCATAGAGCGATCCGGGCCGCTTGCGTTCCAAGTGGTAGGGCATGGCGATCTCAATAACCGTGATCCCCTGCCAGGAAAGGAACCCGGCGATCTGCCGGTTCCGACTGGTCGCGTTCCAGTGATGGAAGATCACGACTGCCTGATCGCGTTTTCCGCTCTCGGTGATCCTGGCCCACACGATGTTGTTTTCAGCAACATCGGTTGAAACGTCCGAAGGGAATGTCAGCCAGCCATTCCGCAGCTCGAAGCTATGATCGCTCGCATCAGGCGGCTCAAAAAAGTCCGGGTCAGCGGCGGCCGTTTCCGCGAGAACGCAAAACTCCTCTACCGTTTCAGCCGCCCCCATGCCGGGAAATGCACGATCGGCGTCCAGAATGAAGTCCGTGATCTTCTTGGCCTCTTCGCCGCGCTGTGCGCGACCCTCGTCCCAACGATCCAGCCAATTATGAAACACGGCTGTCGCCTCTTATCTCACGGGCACGCCAAGCTGGCTCAAACGCCGGATCAAATAGACCATAGGTCGCAATGAGTGCGGTAACGATTAGCAAAACAGAGAAACCATCGAACGCGTCGATCAACATGTATGAGACGAAAAGCAAACCGATCACCGCAGACATCTTCCACAGGGGGGAACGAAGCCGCCTATCATCCCCCAAGCGGATTGCTCCATACACAAAGACGCTGCAGGTCGAAAGCACGACGAGCAAGCTGCTGTAGTGTGTGGGCATGATGTAATCGAAGGTCCTATCTCCATCGTCGTAATCTGCCAGCGCAGCCCAGACATCGCGGACCAGCCATGTCACGAAATCCGGGCCCTGCGATGCAAGATAGGCACTTTGTGCCTTCATGCAGATGGCAGCAAGGACGACGAGCACGGAACATCTGAAGACCCCGAGCATGATCCGCAGACCGATTTCACTGGTGTCCGGCCAGGCTCTCTGCTCGCCAAGGAGTTCAGTTCCGCGTTTAAGCTTCCATAGATCATGGATGATCGTATGCAGCAGGATCAGGCCAGCGAACAGCAGGTAGAAGCTTGTGGACATGTAGAGATAGGCAAGGGCGGTAAATACGATTGCCGCCGGCGTCGATAGGATATCCGGCCTGATGATACCGATCGTCCCCCAGCTTGGGGCAAAATCCTGCGCTTGCTCAAGCAGAGGGATAAGCTGCACGCCGATCCATTGCACCACGCCCGCGAATAGTATGCAGATCAGGAAAACTGCCCAATAGGTCTGTGAGTTGGCCTGCAAATGTAGCGTCCAGGCGTCGCCGCTTCTAACACGATCAGCCTCCGCCAGTAGCCTGAGCCGGCCATCATGCTTCCAGAAACCCAGAAGCTCGATGACGACGGCGAAAAACAGTGGCAACAGCACCATGAACAGGAAGGTCCAGTTCGGTGCCCAAAGGAAGCCAACCTGCTTCTCGATACCATCCGCGCGTACATAGGTGATGCTGTGGATCCCCAAAATGTAAGAGAGGAATCCGAGGGCGGACGAACCGGCGAAAATCCAGGCCGGCAAGTTCAGATGTGATCCGTGCGAGAAAATCGCCTCGGTCTTGAATGCCAATCCCCTTGGCCGCACCGCTGGCATGGTTTGAAGGTCCACCGAGACGACGGGCGTTAGCGGAACCTGGTTTTTTTCTGGCGCTGACGTGTCAGGCACACGCAGGGCAGTCGCAGTCGAGCCACCGGTCTTCTTTTGATCTCGCCGCCTGGCGGTCAGACGCGCTTGGGCCGAGCTGAGCTCATTCAGCCAATCATTCGTCGCCTCGCGATCGTCGCAACCGAAGATGCGCGCCAGCCAGCGAATGTTGGCCGGGCTGATGCCTTTGTCATTCTCCTGAAACCAGAGCTGGACGGTGCGAAGATCCACTCCGACACGGTTGGCGTCGATCTTTGAGATGGCATCCGCCAGTAGCTCCGGCGTCCACGGGCCTTGGGGAAAACCGTCTTCACCCAAGGGGCGTCCGGCACCCGCAGCAGCCATTTTCTTGAACAGTTCCTTGAAATCGCTTCCATCCGCCGGCGGCGGAACAAAAATCTTACCGTTTTTTTCCAATGACTTACAGCCCAAGATTTCGTCTTGTTTCGTATCCTATCGTGCGTTGTGGACGATTTGATGGTCTGAGACGATCCCCAATGCAACTAGATCGGTGAGGCATCCGCCATGCTACTGTCGTCATCCAGTTCGCGTTCGTCCCGTGAAGCAATTGCCGCTCGATGCACCAAAACGGCTCCGGCATTGTCCACGTCCAGGAGAGTAGTAACGGAGATCGCAGCTGGTGCGACAGGAGAAAAACCTTCGCTTCGTGAGCTGATCGATCAGCATTCAGCGGCAGTTCAAGGGGGGAAAAAGGCGAAGGCGAGCCGCCAGGCAATCATCAATTATGAGCCAAAAGGCGACGGTGAAGCATATCTGAAGCTGACCTATCTGGCCGGTTATCTGATCGCGACCAGGAGCTCATTATCGATCCAAGAGCTGAAGTCGATTTCTGAGAACTCTGGCGCTCGTGGACGCCCCTGACGTTCCGATCCCGGCCTCGCTTCAGCGGCAGCAATCGGGCGGGAGGGGAGCCGAGGGGAGGGGCACGGGCTCCCTTCGGGCAAACCGCAGCCCGCTCGATGCGGCCAGGTTCGCAACTGCCAAAATGGCTACGGGGCCAGTTCTTCCGAACCAGCCCCGCAGCAAAGCATCCAACAATTGTCAGCGTACCAATCCTAGCCGCTCGCCAAGGCTTGGCAGCGTCGGCGTTCCCGCTTCCTTTGTCATGGCGACGATGGCCTTCTGTGACAGCCCTTCGATCTCATAGCCAAAACGGCGCGCGCTCTCGATGATCGATTCAAGGCTTGGGTGCTGCTCAAGATGCGTCCCGAACCATAGGGCATATTCGTCGGTTTCCTCATCGGGAAACGCCTGCAGAAAGAAGGTGCGCAACGGCGGATCATAGCCGATCACGGCGTTCTCGTCGGTGTCTTCGTCGGTTTTCACGGTCACGGTGTAGCGGCTCAATGGTGTCCCTCCTGATGTCGGGCCGCATCGAAATGCGGTCCAGGTCCTATTTGAACAGCGGCATTGACCGCTTGTTGGTCAGGTTGGCGCGGTCGGTCTCAAAGCGGTAGCCGTCCCAACCCTTCCACGCTTCCCAACCTGCCGCGGTGGCGCGCCCATACCAGACGCGCACCTTGACCTTATTGTTTCCAAGGTCCTCGACAACCTCAACCGTGTGGCTCCCTCCTAAACCGGAGGGCGTGTCGAACACCTCAACGCTTCGGCGCTGGCCGTTGCTTTTCATGCTTCGCCTCCTACAGCCGGAAATGGGCAACCAAGCCATGATTGGCTCGGTGGCTTGCCAGTGCATAGGCGCACGCCTGCGCCAGAAGGTCGGGATTCTCTGTCATGCCCGACTTCGCGCGTCCCTTGATGTCGGCTTTCAAGTCGTCATCGCTGGTTCCAACGTGCATGTTTCCGACAATCCAGGCGTCCCGACACGAAAGTGATCGATCTGTCCGACATTTGAGAACGAATAAAGAACCGGCCCCGCCGTACAGCGTTCAGCCTGAAGCAGCAAGACGACTTCTGGATCTCAAATCTTAATGGTGTTTAGTTGTCAGGGGGACGGAAAGACGCCGGCTTTCACGTCTCCGTCAGGCTGGGCAGGAATACGTCGAACAACAGCGCGGCAGGTGCCATCCACTGATCCGGTGCATTGTAATTGCCGGTGGTGATGGCTAGGACAAAGTCAAAACCGGGGAAGACGAACAGTCGCTGCCCACCATTGCCGAAGGCAGCGATGAAACGCTCGCCATGGGTTCCTGTCTTGTCTGTTATCGCCTCCTCGCCGAGATACCAGAGATAACCGTAATGCATTCCCCGCCAGCCGATATCTACGATGGCGGCAGGTTCGAAGCTCTCATCAAGCCAGGATTTTGGAATGACACTGCGGCCTTGCCATTCACCGCCCTGCAGGATCACTTGCCCAATGCGGGCCAGTGAACGAGGCGACAGCCGTAGCCCCGATGCAGCCGATGGCTCACCGTCCTGCCCCCGGATCCATTCCGTGGTGTCGATGCCGAGGGGATCAAACAGCACTTCTTTCGCGAAGTCCGGTAAACTCTGGCCGGTGCCTCGCTCAATAATCTTGCCAATCAGCGCAACCGCCCCGCCGCTGTAAATCCACCCTCTTCCCGGTTTGGCAAGGATCGGCCGATCCAAGATGAAGCGATAGCGATCCGGCGCTTGCTCCATGGCAATCTCGCTATTGGCAGGATCGGTGTAGGGGGCGTCTTCGTTCCATTCCATGGCCAGCGTCATGGTCAGTGCATGACGAATGGTGATGCGCTCGCGTTCGGGATTACGGCCAAGATCAGCATATTCGGGAAACTGCGCGATGATCGGCTCGTCAAGCGCCGGCACTCGCCCCTTGGCAAGCGCAATACCGTAGAGCAGACCGACGATGCTTTTCGTAACGGATCTGATGTCGTGAAGGGTTTCCGGCCCGAACTCCACATTTTCCAGGGGCTGCCCCCACTTCATGTCATTGCCGTTGAAATAACGTTCAAAGGCGATCCGACCGCCGCGCAAGGCGACAACTCCGTGCACACCCGATAGTTTTCCGCTTTTCGCCAAATCATCGAAACGCGTTACGGGGTCGGATTTGAACTCTGTCTCACCCGAAGCGGCAACCTGCCAATCGGTATGCTTTCCGTCCGCGATGGCTGGGGTCGTACTGACCATTATCGTTGCTCCCATGTACTTGAGGATCTCTCTGCGATTTTTTCGGATCGTCATTGGCAACCTATCAATTTCGCCGTCCAGCAAACCAGATTTCAGCTTCGACGACACCGCTATTTTTCAACTTTGAGAGCTTGGTAGAGTGCAGTTTTCCCAATTTTGATGCGGGCGGCCGCCTCCCGCACGTTAAGTCCTGCCGCCAGATGTTGGCGGGCCTTCGCAAGCTTTTCAGGTGTTACGACGGCTTGGCGGCCACCGCGGCGGCCCCGTGCCTCCGCGGCTTGCAGCCCGGCCCTCGTCCGTTCTCGTATCAGATCACGCTCAAACTGCGCCAAGGCCCCGAACAGATGGAACACCAGGCGGCCACCGGATGTCGTGGTGTCGATATTCTCGGTCAGGGAGCGGAAGCCGACACCTTTCGCTTCCAGTTCGGTGACGATCTCGATCAGGTGCTTCATCGATCGGCCGAGACGGTCGAGCTTCCAGACCGTCAGCGTATCGCCGTCACGCGCATAGCGGATAGCATCCGTTAGGCCGGGTCGGTCGGTCTTAACACCTGACGCTCTGTCCTCGAACAGCTTCTCGCAACCTGCTTTCCTCAATGCATCGAGCTGCAATGCCGTATCCTGGTCTTCCGTCGAGACCCTTGCATAGCCGATCGCGGTCATAACGTGCGACTTGTCCGTTTTCTGGTTCAATACGGACAATGTCCGATTTGCCGTTAAATAGCAATATTTGCGGACAAAACTTGTGGATGCCGTCAAACGTCCGTTTGGCGGACACTTATCTTAGGCGTGCTGTCTATTGGGCAAGCACCGCCTTAGCAGCAAGGTCGAGCTGTGTATCAGTTCCGCTTTTCAATTGTTCGATCGACAGCGGAACTAATTTGTCAGGCTGAACGCCAAGACCTTCGAAGGGCTGTCCATCGGGAAAATACTCGCGTTTCGTGGATACCCTGAATGACATCCCGAATTCCGGAAAGTTCACGAAGTAAGGCTGGCCAGTCGACCCGAAGGTAGGCTCGCCGACAATAAGTCCACGATTACCATCCTTGAAACGTAACACAAAGTCCTCGCATGCCGAAGCGCAACCACCATCGATGAGCACCGCCATCTTTCCTGCCCATGCGTCTGGCGAAGGCTGTGTCTGGTCAGGGCCGTAGCGCATCATAACGGTCGGCAATGGCTGGACAGCTCCATTGTTGGAATTAGACGCATCAACCATTGCTATGGTCATAGGTGTGGCGACGACGGTTCCACGATAAGGTTTCGTCATGATAGCAGAAAGCAGCTTGCTGGGCGTGTTGCCACCTCCATTCCCACGCAGATCAAGTAGAATAAAGTTCGCATCCTTGGCCGCGTGAATTGCCACGATTGCGGCCTGCTCGTATTTTGGGTTCTCGAAGCTTGGGATACGTATAACAACGACACCCTGTGAAAGGTGGGTCGTTTCGACTGCCGTCGGGAGGAAGACGCCCTGTTCGGGTCCGCTATAGGTTGCGGTCAAATCGACAGGCACTTTTCGACCGTCCTCTGTCTCGATCGTGAAGCGTGACGGAAACAAAAAAGGACGGAGCCAAGTTGTGCGATCAAGCGCTGCTAGGTTCGACTGACCAATATTCTCGCGGACAGGCTTGAGCCAATCATCAACCGGTTTATTGTCAGCCATGACAATCACATCAGCAGGATGCAGGCCGGGGAGCCTGGACGTTGCGACGACCCATCGCCCATCTATCCTGCGCACCGTGAAGGGCAGCGATCCACCCTGCTGCCATAACGTCTCGTCGTTGAACGACGTGTGGCCGTTCCGCAAACTTGCGAACAAGCGCATTGTCGCCAACGAAAAGCCTCTCCGATCAGGAGCACTCAACGCCTCTTTGAGATAGGAGCGATAGCGCACTTCGAAATCGTAGCCGGCTGGCAGCCCCTCTGCATGGGCAAAGTAGCGCCTGATCGTATGATAGGCCGTTGCAGCGATGTACGCGCGGTCTGCAACCTCCGGATCGCGGAACCCGGCGATATGCGTGGTGTTTGCCGCCCGGGCGATCGTTGGCGCCAGAGAGAAAACCGAAGAAATCGCTACTGCACCAAAAATCGACAAAAACGATCGAAGCTTCATCATGTCCTCGAATTACGATGCATAGGTTAGCCGTATATCACTTGGTAACGAGTTATAACACAAGGTCGAAGAATGACGCGAAGGGAACTATTGAGCGAGGCATGGTGGCAGCAGGCAACAACCATTCCGGATGACGACAGGGAGATCGCCAAGCACTACACGTTGGACCGATCCGACCTCGACCTCATCATGCGGCAGAACAAGGCCTCGAACCGGTTGGGTCTTGCCTGTGTCTTGGCCACGCTGCGTTATCCGGGCAGGCCGCTTTCTGACGGGGAGATCCTGCCGTTGGGCGTTCTCCGGTTCCTGGCAAGGCAGATCGGTGTCGATCATCGCGAGATCGACCGTTACTTCGAGCGGCCGCAGACGCGGCGCGAACACCTCGTTTTGCTTTTCGATCGAATGCAGATCAGACCGTTCGCTCCTTCGGATGTTCGGGCGCTGACCGGCTGGCTGACGCCAGCTGCCCAAACACTGCGCCAAGCCGACAAGTTGGCGGATATGGTCGTTGAGGAACTACGGCGCCGAAGACTTCTCCTGCCAACGCGGGCGGCGCTCGAAGCCATCATCCATGTCGCGATCCGGCGCGGTATCCGCATCGCTCATCGGGCTTTAGCTGGTGGGCTGTCAGATTATCAGAAGCTTGATCTCGACAAACTTCTCGATCCGCGTGAGGGGACGAGCGTGACCGTCCTTGCCTGGGCGAGAACGCCGGCGTTGTCGCCAGCCGCCGCCAACCTCGACAGGATCGCCGAGCGCATTCGCTTTCTGCGTTCGCTGAACCTGCCGGCGGCTTTGATGGAGCGGATTCCAGTGAAGGTCTTTGACGAATTCGCCGCCGAGGGCATGCGGATGAGCGCGCAGCATCTGCGCGACCTCAACTCCGAACGCCGGTACGCCGTCCTGGCTGCAACGGCGTTGCACCTTTCCCGTCACCTGACGGACTGCGCAATCGATATGTTCAAGAAGATCATGGGCATCCTGACCCGGCGGGCTGATAATCGGGCGGCCGCTCGCATGACACGGTCAGTTCGGGAAGTGCAGAAACCGCTTAAGGATGTTTCGAAAGTCTGCCACGCAATCATTGAGGCTAGACAGAAAGGCGAGGACATCGCAAGCGCGATTGAAAGAGCAACTCAGTGGCCGACCTTCACGCTCAGTGTCGAGGCGGTCGACACGCTGATCGTCCCGGATGTCATCGACGGCAAAATCGACATGCTCCAGCGCTATCCGACAATCCGGAAACTTGCGCCACAGTTTCTTTCCACCCTCGTCTTCCGCGGCCATGCCGTAGCGGCAAATCTGTTGCGGGCACTATCCGTGATCGCCGATCTCTATCGCACGGGCAAAAGGGCGATACCAGACAAGGCGCCGATCTCGTTTGCCCCGAAAGGTTGGATGCCGCTCCTCCTGCAAGACGGAAAAATTGATCGCAAGGCATATGAGCTCTGCCTATTTAGCGAATTGAAGCGCCGGCTCGATGCGGGCGATGTCTGGGTGGAGGGAGCAAAGCGCTTCCAGTCTTTTGAGAGCTTTCTCATCCCCACACCGACATTCGAGCTGATGCGTGAGGAAGGGCCGCTTCCGATCGCAGTCGATACCGATGTCGAGACATATCTCCACCAGCAGCGCCATGTCCTGAACGAGGGGCTGGCTGACCTCTCCCGTCTTGCTGCCGCCGGCGAACTCGACGATGTCGAATTGACGGGAGCGGGATTCAGCGTCACGCCGCACAAGGCCTTGTTTCCGGATATCGCGAAGTCGCTGAAGGCGAAGGTCGAAAGCCGCCTGCCTGCGATCCGCATCACCGATCTGTTGCTGGAGGTGGATGTACGCACGGGGTTTTCCAATGCCTTCACCCATCTGCGCAGCGGTCGAACGGCCGACAGCAAACTTGCGCTTCTCACCGCGATCCTGGCCGATGGTATCAATCTCGGCCTCACCAGGATGGCCGACGTTTCTCCCGGGATCACGATGCGCCAGCTTGCATGGGCGCATGACTGGCACATCCGAGAGGAAGGTTACACCGCCGCGCACGCCATTCTCGTCAATGCCCAAAGGCAACTGCCGCTCGCAACCCTATGGGGAGATGGAACCACCTCGTCCTCGGACGGCCAGTATTTTCCGGCGGGTGGTCACGCTGAGGCGATCGGCGACCTCAATGCTCGCTATGGTCCCAATCCCGGCGCCAAATTCTATCGGTTCACGTCCGATCAATACGGCGCATTCTACATCGTCGCCATGAATGCTAACGCCAGCGAGGCCATCTATGTCCTCGACGGGTTGCTCTATCATGGCAGCGATCTCGCCATCGAAACCCACTATGTCGATACCGGCGGGGTCAGCGATATGAGTTTCGCCCTTTGCCATCTCGTGGGCTTCCAACTCGTGCCCCGGCTGCGAGGCCTCAAGGATCGCAAGCTCTACCTCTTTCCCGGTGATACGCCTCCGGAGAACCTGGCATCTCTCGTCGGAGAACCCATCAACGTCGAGCGCATCAAGGCAAACTGGAATGACATTCTTCGCCTGGTCACGACGATCCGTTCCGGTCAGGTCCGACCGTCCACCCTACTGGCGAAGCTGTCTGCATTCCCACGTCAGAACGGATTGGCGTTGGCGCTGCGCGATCTCGGCCGCATCAATCGATCGATTTTTCTGCCGCAGTGGTGGCAAAACCCGGAGATGCGCAGAAACGCAACCGCCGGCCTCAACAAGAGCGAAGCCCAGAACACGCTTGCCCGCGCACTGTTTTTCAATCGCCTCGGAGAATTGCGCGACAGGACCTTCGAGAGCCAGTTCTATAGAGCATCCGGATTGAACCTGTTGATCAACGCCATCGTCTACTGGAACACGCTCTATCTCCAACCTGCCTTCGCCGAACTCAACCGGGAGAGCATCCCCACGCCGCCCGACGTCATCAAGCACATTACCCCACTCGGCTGGCAGCACATCAGTCTCACCGGTGACTACATCTGGACCCCGACGGACGGCGTTGATCTCAGGCCGTTGCGGCAGGAAACTTCCATCCTCGCAGCGTGATCACCCTATGTTCTCAAAAGTCGGACAGATCGGGCACTTTCGTGTCGTGACGCCAATCCAGCGCAATTGCGCATAGGGGATCTCGTCAACACGCCGAACAGGCAAGGCCGAAATCAGGCCCTTGCGCTGACTGGCTGCCTCTCCGGCCTCACTTGCCTCCTTCTTGGTCGGGAAATAGGCTTTCACCAGCTGGCGGCGCTGCGCGTCGGCTGCACTCATGAAAGCGTTTGAGCCGTCTTCTTGGGTGTATAGGCTCCAGTCGGCGGCACTGCCGCCGAACATGGCGTCGCCTCGGCCGGAAAACTCCATGACTGTAAAAATCTGCTCATTCATGTGGGGATCCTCTGTTTTCCGGGGCTGATCAAGCGGCGCTGTTGCCGCTGATCGATTTCAAGACGCACTTGGCCGCATAGCGTCCGGCCTCGTTCAAGTTGCGCTGCCACGCTCCTTGCGATGGGGACCAGCGGAACCCGTGAGATTTCAGGGTGCGTCGCGTCTGCTCGTCCGGCTTGCCGGGAAACAGCAACTGAATGCGGGCCATGTCGGTATTTTCCTTGACCGTGACGGCTCCTGCCTCCGTCTCGACGTCCTCGGCGCGGTCGCCGCGCTTCTTCATCGCAGCAAGCGAAGCGAGGCGGGTTTGCATGCGGCGCAGCTCGGCGCGGGTGTTGGTGGTGGAGAAGCCGCGTCGGTTCTGCCATGGGGCAAGGGTAACGCCACGCGATGCCCTCTTCTCGTCCATGCCGGTTTCTGCCACCACACGCGCCAGAATGTCGGCTTCGCTCGCCTGATCCTTCTCCATCCGACGAATGATGACATTCGCCCGTTTCATCCGGTCGATGGACAGTGCCAGATCTTCGATCCGCGATGCGATGCGCTGCATGGCGGCCGGATCACTGGCTCGGATCGGCTCGTCATCGGTCCCGTGGGGAAACGCCTTGCGCTTCACTGCTTTTTTCGCAGTCGCGATATGGGCTGAGATGTCAGCACGGCGGGCGTCTGATACTCGCATCCGCTTTTCATTGCGGGCGACGGGAAAGCGGGCAGGTCCGGTGATAAACCAGTTCATGCAACGGCCTTCCGCTGCCCAATACTTGGCGGTGATCTCGACATGACGGCGGGCAAAGGCCTCTAATTCAGCGTCCGGCAGGGGCAGTTTTGCTTGCTCCCACAGCTCCCCCATGTAGGCTGCAAAGCCGTTCAGGCGCTCTGCCAGCCCTTCCAGTTCGGAAAGGGTGCGCCGCTCCGGAAAATGAGTAAGGGCATGGAAGCTATGTTCGATGTCCTTCGCCGCGATGGTCGCGGCAAAGGTTCCGGCGAGAATGGACAGGGTGCGGTCCTCGACAACAGCGATGATCATCGGACTACCCCCGCCATGACGGTTGGGTGAGTGCGGGTGATACGGGTCTGGAACCCGATCAAGGCGCCGCCCAGAATGACCCCATTGGGGGAATGCTCGTCTGCCTTGGCAAAGACCGGATCAAGAACCGGCTTGCAGACGGTCAGGCGGGCCGCTGCTTCCTCAATGCTGATCTGCGGCGGTAGGACATGCGCGCCGTCCAGGCTGGCAAGAACAATCTTTCCAGCCAATGGCTGCGGGTAGCCGTCAAAGACGGTGAAGGCGGTCAAACCGTCCCGCAAACCCTCCTCATCGACGATAAGAACGTGGTTCGTGTCGAATGGCACCACCTCGACAAGCTGGCATCCAATCAGCCCGTAGGTCTGAGAGAATGCGCTAGGTGCTGCGACCTCTGCGGCTTGAATGGTCCCGGCTTCCGGGTCCAGCAGGTAAACGGTTGCGGTTGTGGTCATAGTTCTCACCCTTTCTCCAATTCCGCGAAGCGGTCTTCTCGTGCCCCTCGTGGGCAGGAGCCCCGCTCCTGTTCCCGAGTTCGCGCGGAGCAGCGGGGGAGAGGGTGGCAAGGGGATAAAAACGGAGGGGGTTCGCCCGCCCGAGGCAAAGCCGAAGGGGCGGCGCGTTAGCGGCGATCCTGCACGAAAGAGCGGCCTTAAGGCTGCGCGAAGGAAGGACGGGGAGACCGTTTTTTCCCCTTGTGAGGGAGAGGGGGCAGCGCTCCTCTTTCCCTCATCAAAGAAACAGACAGGACGCCTCCGGCGTCACTGCTTTATCCTGGCCTAGGCCGGCAAACCGCTGATGCTGATTACTGTGAAGAGCAGTAGGGGAGGGGAAAGGCCGCCCCGATAGGAGGCAGGGCGGCCTCCGTAGGCACGCGACAAGAAAGGGCTAGAGACTTGCCACGACCTGACTTGATCAACAGCCAATATGGGTCGATCGGGCGAGGCTGTAAATGTTCCGAACGGATTTTGCCTGCGATGAATCTGATTTGAGGCGAAGCCGCAGCGCAACCGATCGTCACCCGAATGGGCGGAGACAGTGTCTGCTGGCTCCGTGCCGAAGGCATAGAGCGGGGTCGCAAAGCGATGCGCCAAAGCAGCGATCCAGGGTAGACTTTCGAGGCACCATCTTTAATTTTCCCGGAGGAACAACGATGAAATTCCAGTGTGGTAGGCGGCAATGGCAGGTTTCGGACTCGAGCAGTGGGTAAGCTATCTCGGACTTGAACGCGTTGACGACCCAGACAAAGATCATCCGGTTTATCGCAAACGGCTCGACGGAAAGATCATCGACCTCAAGGAACTGGATCTGCTTGTCGCGCGAAGGCTCCGTCACCTGCGAACCGACCGACAAATTGCGCAAGCCAAAGTCGCGACCCTCCTGGGCGTAAAGGAGGCAACCTACGCCCGCTATGAAAACGCCTCATCCTTGATGACCGTCGGACGCCTGCTCCACGTGTTCGAGGTCCTCGATATTACTCCGGAAGAGTTCTTCGATCCTTTCATCAAAGAACGGCCCCCTCAATCCGAAGGCAACTCACAGGAAACAGAGAGAAACAAGCTGATGGAAGAAACGGTCGGCCACCTGCAGAAGCTCGACGAAACGGCCTTGAAGATGGTGCATGACCTTGTGCTTGCCATGGAGCCCCGGACGATCGAGAAGCAGAAAGGGAATGGCGCGGCGAAAGCCGCGCCATAACTTGCACTCAATGGGTTGGCTCTGGTTTCCGCCGCGCGCCGGCCGCCATTGGCGAATAGCCGGCGCTCATGCGGCGTCCTTCAGCTGCTTCAGGTCGCATATGACCCGGAGGGCGGTATCATATTTAAAACCGCTCAACAGGACGACTTGCTTTTCTCACGCCATCTCCTTGAGCGGATCGCGAAGATGCAGGTTTCGGCGGACCGAAGATGGAAAGAGCTTCAGCGTCATTGGGTGGACGACAAAGCGACCTGGGAGGGCTTTGAACATCTTCTCGATACACCAAGTATTTAGTGAAGCGAGCGCGTCGGCTCCGGCAGCAGCTTTACCATCTGCTTCACGACCGTTCGCAATTTTCTCCAGTCTCGTAGATCGCCTTCGTTTACGCGCTCCTGGATAGCCGTTAGGACCCATCCCACGCAGGCAATATCGTCTGCAGCGCGATACTCGTCCGACCGATGGAAGCATGCGACGATGCGAGGCCGTGCGCCTTCCTCGGTCTTTGGAATCTGCGAAACCAGATCCTGCGCTTCTCGATAGGCATTTGCCACACGTTTGAGGTCGTCTGGCCCGGCTTGGGTGATCATGCCGACGGTCCACATCAGGGTATTTGACAGGTGTTCCACTTCGTCAGTCATGGTGCGATCTGATCCTCTCCATTGTGACAACGCTTGGGAACGCTACCAACACGCTAACACTCGTGTTAGCTGCACTTCAGCAGATTAGAAGGGCGTAATGTTGTATCTTGATTTCCAGCGTCCCGTTTTGTCCCTTTTCCTCTGTGCCATGAAGCCGGGATTTGCCGAGCGGGACGCTCTGCGCTATATTCCTGATGTAGGAGATCGCACATGCTCTTAAAGAAGTTTGACGAGAACAAGGAAGCCCTCAAGCAGATCGGCCGTGAAGCGATCGCCGAGAGCCGCCGTTTGGGCCTGCCGATCTCCGCTCGTGACCTCCAGAATGAGGCCGAGGATCTGGCGGCATTTGAGCAGAAGAAGCGTATTTCTGCCGCCTGAGGGTCTAAATCTTTGTCCCGACCTACCTGCGTCATTCTCGGCGGTCCCAACGGATCGGGCAAGTCGTCGGCATATGCCAAGCTGCAGCTCGACGGCGCTTGGATCAACGCCGATGAGATCGCCAAAGGACTGACGGGATCCGACGATGGGAGGGCGGCAGCCATCGCAGCGGGGCGGGCGGCTCTCATGAAGATCGCGGAGATGATCGAAACCCGGCAGTCGTTCGTCTTCGAAACCACCTTGAGCAGCCAGCAGTCAATCAACCTGATGAGCGAGGCCAAGGCGGCTGGGTACTATGTCGGCCTCTACTACGTTGCCCTGGATTCCGTCGAGCTCAACATTGAGCGTGTTCAGCGTCGAGTAGAGAAGGGTGGTCACGGCATCCCAGAAGATATCATCCGTCGACGTTACGAAGGATCGCTGCAGAAGCTGTCTAAAGCTCTCAGATGCGCGGATGAGGCCCTGCTATTAGACAACAGCGGTATCGAGCCCCGGGAGATCTTCCGCGTTCGTGCTGGCGAGATCGTCGGGTCTGACGTTGATCGTCGCAATCCGCTGCACAGGCTTTTCGAAGGCCGGGTTGCGGAAGCCTATGACCTCGTAAGGGTAGGGGAGGCGTACCGTTCTCGAACCTCGATCGAGTAGGGATCAAGTGCCGTAAACAGCTAACAATTCGCGCCGTCGCATCCCGATCGTTGATCTAATTTATAATTATTATCAATAATTTATCAAAAATTGCATAGTCATAATTATGGAACATTCGAGTTGCCTGCGTCGCAGGTTGCCAAGATGGTGACGCGAAAATCAATTTGGGTGCCTGAACGACCGTGGCAATCATCGACCAAGTCCTGCACGATCACATCTCATCACTGCGCGACGAGGTCGTCGGAAGGCAGATCGGAACGCATGGCAGCTACGGAATCGTGGCAAACTTTTGGTCGGCCTGGGCATCGTCCGCAGACAAAAGCCTGACGACGGGCAAGTGCGTGAGTGGCAGCCTACCAAGTTTATCTTCGATATCGTCCACTTGGTCAGAAATGGTGGATATCTCTATCGTCAGTGCAGCTCCATTGGCGAACTACACCGGGTTTGCCGAATACTCATACATGAGATGGTATCGACCGGAGGCCTCAACCTTTCTAAGCTCTCGATAGAGATTGGTCGCCGCCTCAACTGCAAGCCGAACTGTTTCGATTGCTAGAGCAATCTGATTGCCGGCAATAAGTTGAACAAATTTCATACCCAGGAGTTCACCGTCCCAGCCGTATTCTTGCAAGGCACGGCGTCGTGAAATGGCGTCCCCTGCCCTGATGATGGATGCCGCCGTAATGCTAGGCGATACACCACGTTCCACTTTGTGAACAACCAGTTGCGCAATTTCCTTGCACGTGGTTTCGTCGAGCCGCGCTTCGCGGATTAGCGCTGCTTGGAGCAAGTCTCTGACTTTGGGAGCGGTTTGGATATCGAGACCAGCCTCAATGAACGTAACCGCCTTCTGAAGCTGCCTCGTTTCAAACCGACGATGAGCCGTATTGCCCGAAACCCTAAAGCGCAGTGTCTTCATCTGTTTTACCGTTGCCTAAAAAACGCCAAATGGCAGAGGACACCTCACTCAGGCCCTCAAAGGTCGGGCGGGCGACAAAGTAGCCTTGGATCAGGTCAACGCCGAGCTCGGTGAGCGTTGTGAACTCCTCGGCAGTTTCAACACCCTCACATACGACCGTGATGCCGAGATCTTTGAGCATTTCAAGCGTCCGGCGGACTACTACCTGCTTGACCGGGTCCAAATCGATGCCGCGGATCAAATCCATGTCGAGCTTGACAATATCAGGCTGAAAACGCGTCAGAAGGTTAAGCCCGGAATGGCCGGCACCGAAATCGTCGATCGCCGTCTTGAAACCGATTTCGCGATAGCTTCGGAGAATATTGATCAGGTGTGCTGTGTCGAGTTTCTCGACTTCCTTAAACTCGAAGATGATCCGGTCGAGCGGAAAGTTTGTGCGCTTGGCCGTCTCCAGCGTCTGGCGGATGCAGGCCCGCGGTTCATAGATGGCTTTTGGCATGAAGTTGATTGATAAATGCGGAATGTCTTTGCGGGGAAACAGGCTGGCCGCAAGTTCGATTGCATGCACCCGGCACTGTTGATCGAAGGCATAGCGGTTGTCCGGATCCACGAACGACAGCACACTTGCCGCGCCGCTTCCATCCATGCCGCGCACAAGGGCCTCATGTGCAAATACTAGTCCGCGACCGACATCAATGATCGGCTGGAAAGCCATTGAAATTGAAGTCCTGAAAGATGCTCCGTTCTTGCAAGCCTGACAGTTCATCTAACGGCCCCCCCCGAGGCCAAATTCAATCGGTTTCAGCAAGCACAAAAGGTTTCGCGAGCTGCTTCGGGTCGGTCATTGGATCTATCTCCGCGTCCATCACCGACGCCTTAGCATGATGGCCCTTCAGTCGATCGTTCAAACCCCTGACCTACAAGTGGTTGAGCCTTCCTCCGGAGCTCAGAGGTTTGTCGATCAAGGTCAGAAAGCAAGCGCTCCTCAACGGCTCATGCGGCAGAAAAAACTCTGTCTTTACCTGGGTTCGTCTCAGCAAGCGGCATAGACTTTTCGCGTATCTTGCTTCGCCTGTTCAGTGTGAAACGGCCTGCGAGTTGCGTTAGATGCGCAGATCCCTCCGATAGTGCATGGCTGATTGCTGTCGTCTCCTCCACCATTGCCGCGTTTTGCTGGGTCATGCGATCGATTTCACTGACCGCACTGCTAATCTGCCTCAACCCTTCGGCCTGTTCTACTGACGCTGTCGATATTGCCTCGACATTGAGATTGATAACGGACACAAAGTCTTCAATGCGCGTTAAGGAGGAACCGGTCTGAGAGACCAGCCTAACACCTGCTTCCACTTGAGTTCCTGAAGTGGCAATCAGGGTCTTGATTTCCTTTGCCGCCGTGGCGGAGCGTTGTGCAAGCTCGCGAACCTCCTGTGCGACAACAGCGAAACCTTTTCCAGCCTCTCCTGCGCGGGCTGCCTCAACCCCAGCATTGAGGGCCAGCAGATTGGTCTGGAAGGCAATCTCGTCGATCACACCAATGATCTTGCCAATCTCATCGGATGAGTTCTCGATCATCCTCATGGCTTCTATCGCGTCTTTGACAACCTTGCTCGATTCTTCACTGCAGGCCTTAGCGTCTCTGACCAGCGTACGTGTCTCCACTGTTCGCTCGGAGGCCTGCTTGACCGTCGCAGTCACCTGAGACAGTGCGGCCGATGTCTCCTCAAGCGCTGCGGCCTGTTGTTCGGTCCGCTTTGCGAGGTTGTCTGAGGCCTCGCGCATCTCTTCGCCATGGGCATGAATGGTCCGCGTCGCCTCAAGGACGTCGACAAGCGTCGCTTGAAATGCGGCAAGCGCGTTGTTGAAGTCATGGCGCAGCGGCTCGAAGTCGGCACTAAAAGGCTCATCAATGGTGTAGCGAATGTTGCATTCGGCAAGACGCGAGAGGCCAGCACCCAATGTCGCCACGACATTAGCCAGAGCCGCCGCCTGTGCATTCGTCAGCTGCTCGCGCTCAATACCCTCTGCCTCCGCTACAATTCGTGCTTCTTCAGCCTCAAGGCGCAAGCGCTTACGTTCCAATGCTGCCTGACGGAAGACCTCCACCGAATTGGCCATGGTCCCTATCTCATCACTGCGTGTTACGAAGGGCACTTCCTGCGTGAGATCTCCGGCCGCCAAATGCGACATATACTTGGTAATCCTGTCGAGCGGTCCGATGGCGCGCAATCGAAAGAACATAATGCCCAAGACAAAGAGAATAACGGATAGCGCGCTACCAACGGCGGCGGCTTTACCGAGACTGCCAGAGGAGGCGCGAGCATATGCCTCTTGGGCTACAAGATGACCGCCGGCCATTTCGACCAGTTCACGAACGGCAAGATCATGGACCCAGAAGCTCTCAAGAAGGCTTTCGGTTGCGGCTTGTTTCGCCTCCAAATCAGCGGCAGAAGCAGCTGGCATGAACTCCGCGCGAAATTTCTCCCAGAACCTGTCTCCCTTGACCAAGACATCATTTAAAAGCTTGTCCTGCAATGGCTGCGGAAGGTTTGACTGTTGCCAGTATTTGCGTCGCGTCTCATATTCTTCAGCAAGCTTTTCTATTTTGGCAAGGTTAACGGCTGCCCTGTCCGGGTGGAGCACCGTCTCGCTTGATAACATATATGCCTCGACCACATACAGGGGCGGCGGCAGGATGTCGGCGATCAGATCCTTGCCGTCGACAATTGTCGCATAGATCGGTCCATTCACCTTCAGCTTCTCCAAGGTATAGGTTTGAAGGCCGATTGAGGCAGCAAGTCCTGTTACGATAACCACGGCAAAGACCGTCAAAAGCCTAGCGATTGTTATGCGCACCGCATGTTCCCCTGGAGAAATAAGCAAGACCGTCTGGTAACGTCTGCAGTTAGGTTCACAATTACTACTTAATTATATGTGAACCTATTGAAATAATCGCCCAAACGCCGAACCTTTCACGCCAGTGTGATTGGACTACCTAACACTGCAAGATTGCGACGCTTCAAAAGGAGTAATCCACAACCAAATGAATTGTTATCCTGCTTGTTCGTCGGACGAACCAAGCCCACCTGTCGCTCAAGCTCACCAGCCGTGGTTTCCTTCAATCCTGGCTACAAAGGCATTAGGGCGGTTCCCTGAATGATTGAATCTGGGGGTCTTTGCAAATCAGCCGTGTTCTGATTCTCAAACTATCTGCCGATGGAGGTCGGCAGATATGTCAAAAGCTCTCTCTGTGGATCTGCGAGTTCGCGTGCTTGCTGCTGTTTCCGCTGGTGCGACCCACCGAGAAGCTGCTGAACGGTTCGGCGTGAGTGCCGCAAGCGTCAGCCGCTGGCGAACTCTTCAACTTCGCCAGGGCGACATGCGACCTGGTCCTCTTGGCGGAGATCGAAATTCCCGCAAGACAGAGGCCCATGGCGTGGCGATCATGGCATGGCTCGCTGAGCACCGCGATGGAACCTTGTTCGAGCTGCGGGACGCGCTTTCTGCGCAGGGCATCACGATCAACAAGTCGGCCTTGCATCGGTTCCTTGTCCGGCACGGGCAGACTCGTAAAATCGTATGGCCCGCCCCGTTGGCAATAGGGTTGTTGATGACTTTGCTTGGTCGTGCACAAACGTATCCGGCATAGTGGCACATTAGGCAAGATGACAGGCCTGCCGATCACCGTAGAGCTGGTGTTACCAGCACGCGCAAGTGCCGATAATGAGATGGCCCAAGCTGCCCAGGCTCTCCAGACAGCGGGGCTGATGCCGCATACCCTTGTGGTCACGCAAGCACATGATCTAAAATCGTGGCAACCCGGTGCAACCCGTCCTGAGGGTCCAAGCTTCGAAGAGATGGCGAAGGCGGCACGCCACTTTTTCCCCGGGCTCGAAATCGGTGGCGGCATGCTGTCCTTCTTCACCGAACTGAACCGCAAACGCCCTCCCCGAAACCTGTTCGATTTCGTGACGCATTCATTCTGCCCGATCGTTCATGATGCAGGTGACGCCGCGGTCATGGAGACCTTGGAAGCCTTGCCCGATATCTTTGCGACCGCTCGCAGTTTCATCGGCGACACGCCATACGATCTGGGGCCAACCACCATTGCCGCGCGCATGACCCCTATGGGGCAGACCTTGTCCCAAATCCTGGCAATCGACGGCTATGCCTGAGTGCGACAGACCCTCGCCAGTTTGCAAGCTATGCTGTGGACTGGAACCGGGGCCTGATCGAAGCTGCAGCGCGCGCCGGCATACGTCGATTGACGCTTGGTGGCCTTTGCGGCCCCCGGGGCCTGCTTGACGAGCAGATGAGACCGACGCCGCTCTATCACTTCTTGAAAGACTTGCTTGCCGAACCTTGAGCTTCAATAGGTGGCTGCGTGACCCGTTCTTGTATGAAACGCTTTTCTTATCACGGCCCTGTAGAGCAACGATCTGGATGAGATTCTCATATCGCGGTCGTCGGTGACGGTATCATCGTGATTGTCGCTGGCAAGGGCTTCGTCGGCTTCTGATTGTCGCGCAGCGTCAATCTCCGCGGCACTTTTCATTGTCGCGAACGATGGTGGCCTGCCGCGCTGGCGTTTGGCTTCCATTGCCGAGCGACGCCGGTAGCTTTCAACATTCATCTCAAAGATGGTTGCATGGTGAACGAGACGATCGACGGCAGCGAGTGTCATTGCGGGGTCTTGGAAAACCCTGTTCCATTCACCGAAGGGCTGGTTGGCGGTGATCATGATCGATCAGGGCTCGCAGTTTACCTCGGTGGACTTCACGGCAGTGCCGAAGAAAGCTGAGATCGCCATCTCGATGGATGGCAAGGGCGCATGGCGCGACAACGTCTTCGTCGAGCGGCTCTGGCGGTCGATCAAATATGATGAGGTCTACCTGCACGCCTACAAGACCGTGTCTGAGGCCTGCGCTGGCATTGGTCGATATCTGATCTTCAGCAACAGCCGACGACCACATTCATCCCTTGACCGGCAGACGCCGAATCAGGCCTACTTCAACGCGCTGGCACCAATGATGGTGGCGGGATAATCGAGGCGGAAATCCACTTAGCGAAACGCCCCAAACTGTTCAGACAAAACGAGCCACCTCTTTCGTCGGACGAACCAAGCCACCTGTCGCTCAAGCTCACCGGCCGTGGCACCGTCAATCGCGGCTACAGAAGCATCAGTGCCTCTTTGCGGGTGATCGATAGAGGAAACTCTTATTACAATCGGCAGCGTTCAAACACTTCGGTAATGCTATTGAGCAGCCAGCCCGACAGCAGATGCACAAGACCGGGGCCGGTTCCGGCTGGGGTCAAGGTATGGATCGCTGGCGGGCATTAGCACCCACATGCGGCTGCTCCGGAAACGGATTGTCAATCATCTCTTGCTACTCCAATAAATCAACGGGAGGATTGATCTGGGCGGTGATTTAACGAGGACATCTGCATGGTGTGCGATCAGGCGAGAGATTCAGTACCACCCCGCGAACCGACGGTTGAGCGTCCCCGAAGGACCCGAGTACTCAAGGGCGGGCTCGCTGCCTTCCATGAAGGGCACAGTGCAGTGCCTTGCATCGTCCGGGACCTGAGCGACACCGGTGCCAAAATCGAGCTCGACGTCGGTTGGATCGTACCTTCGCACTTTACTCTTTTTGTTGAACTCGATGGCTTTAAGGTTGAGTGCGAAAAGGTTTGGCACCGTGGCAATCTCTACGGCGTGCGCTTCACGGGTTCACGAGTAGGGACCAACCCTGCTCGCCGGCAGCGCATTGATCTTTGCGACACAACGGAGGAGGTGGAAACCGGCATCGCACCTGCCCCGAAGCAGACGATCGATAAAGATCCGCGGCGACCCGTCTTTGGCAAGCTGAAGTGAAGCGACATCAGAGACGTGAGTTTACACCTGGGCCGTGGACTCATTATGGCGGAGAGTGAGACGAATACACGCCAGCTTGATCATGGTGAGAAAGTTCATCCTACAGCAGGTCGCGTCGATTCGGATTCATGCGCCCTGCTGTAGACTTCTGTTTGCATCCAACGGTTCGCGATCAACATATTGCCGAGATCGCAAAGCGGGGCCGGCTGGCTTGGCAGAAGTCGACGAGGTACAATCAGCGCAGCCGGAGCGAAACCCAGATAGGCCGATGGAAGACCGTCGTCTGCCCCAAACTGCAAGCGCGTCATCTCGACAATTAGAAGACTGAGGCCCACTTCGGAGTTCGTGCTCTCAACCGAATGACCCAACTCGCTCGTCCGGTCTTCGAGCGCATCGCGTGAAATGCGAACTGCGTAGGGCCGATGTCGTCAAGCCGCTGATCATGCAACACGCTACCCAGATATCCCTCAGAACACACGCATGTACGAGCTTGTTTAAACCTTCACGAGTGCGGAGGGGCGGACATTTCTTGAGGCTTCACCTGGAGTCGGCAAGCGTCTCAAGGGTCGGCGGAGCGAACCGGGCGGCCAGCCAGTTAGGCAGGGCCTTTGCTGACATCGGGATGCCAAATAGATAGCCCTGTGCAAAGCGGCAGCCGAGCATGCGGAGCACCTCGGCGTCTTCAGGCGTTTCGACGCCCTCAACTACGATGTCGATTGACAGGGCGTGACCCATCCCGACCAGTGCTGAGACCATCGCCTGGTTCTGTCGGCTAGTCGCGATACCGTTCACGAAGCTGCGATCAATTTTCAGGCGGTCGACTTTGAGGCCGACTAGATGGGCGAGCGACGAATGGCCCATGCCGAAATCGTCGACGGCGAGGCGAAAGCCAGCCTTTTCCAGTAGTCCAAGCTCGCTGCCAGCGGCGGCGGTGTCGAGAGTAGCTTCCTCAGTGATCTCGATCTCCATCTGCGATGGCGAGATGCCGGCGGCACGGGCCACTTCGCCGAGCGTATTCGACAGCGAGTACATCGAGAATTCGCGCGGCGAGACGTTGATGGCGATGCTGCTACCGGCGAGGCCGAGGGCGGGCAGACGCAGGATAAGTGCGGCGGCTTCGGAGGCGACATGGCGGGTTAACTGTTCCGAGATATGCAGCGCATGGGCCGCCTGGACAATTTCCGGCGGGTTTATTGGGCCGAGTGCCGGATGGTCCCAGCGCACCAGCGCCTCGAAACCGGTGATCGTTTCGCCCGACAGCTCTACCTGCGGCTGGAAAAAGACCTCGACTTCACCGGCCGCGAGGGCCTGCTCAAGGCCGAGTTCGATCTGCTTCTGGCGATCCAGGCGCTGCTTCATATCCGGGCTAAAGACGCGGAGGCGGCGGCGACCGTGTTCCTTGGCGGCATAAAGGGCGATATCGGCACAGGCGAAGATCGCTTCGGCCGTGGTGGCATGTTCGGGTACATGGGCGAGACCTACGCTCGAACCGACGGTGACCTGGCGATCGCCTATCATCACCGGGCGGGACGTGAGGTCTAGGATTTCCCCGCCAAGGGCCAAGGCTCTTGCGGCTGCGTCCTCACCTTCGATCACCACAGCAAATTCGTCGCCGCCGAGGCGGGCGACGAGATGCTCAGGCGCCGCAATTGCAAATAGTCGGCGGGCAAACTCGGTCAGGACGATATCGCCGGCGGTGTGTCCCATGGTATCGTTGATCAACTTGAACCGGTCGAGATCGATGATAAGCAAGGCCGCCGGCACAGCGCCTTCAGTTTGCCCTAGCATTTGCTGAAGGCGCAGGTTGAAAGCCGCGCGATTGCCAAGGCCGGTCAGCGGATCTCTGCTCGCGAGTATCTCCAGCTCGAGATTGGAACGCGACAGAGACGCGGCTAGATTTATGGCTTTCAACCTATCTGCCTGGCTGCTGATGAAATTCAGCTCACTCATGCGGCTGCTGCGGAACATCATCACCATCAGCAGTAAGACGTCCGCAGCGATTACCAAGTTGACAGTGCTTGGCTCGAGCAGCAGGGAGGCGACGGTGGCCAGCATGGCCGGGGCACCGAATGCGATGGCGATGCGTGAATAGGCCGTGGTCTGTATGATCGCACCCGCCGAAATTCCAGCGATGATGAAGATCACATAGCCCTCAGCGCCGTCGGAGCTGAGCCCGAGACCAAGAAAAGGAGCGAATGCCCAGAGACAACCGCTGGCAAAGGCACCTATCGTGAGATGGTTGAGAACCGCATGGGGATCGCTGCGAACGATATCTCTTCGTCTGAGACGGGCGGCTAAAATGTGCCGCAACGTATTCAGCGTCAAAATGCCAGCGAGCCAGATGGCTTGGTAGATCGCGGGCTCTTTCAGCCACAGGACGGCGGCCGTAGTGAGAGCGATGAAACTGTTGGCCAGGAACGATAGCGTTAGGACGGCCAGCACAGAATCGGCCTGCGCAGCGCGGATCTGTTGCTCGAATTTCATGTTGATGATACCTTTCTGGCCATTGTGGCCCGCTTCTGTACATCGCTCGGACCAAAACGGATCCTCATCTGACATCGCCATACAACAGCTCCCGCAAAACTCTTCACTCAAATCCGCTCTCAATCATTGGGCGAGTTGACTCGGGCGTTGATGGTTGCAGAAGCGCCAGGGCACTCTTTAGCTCCTCAAGTTGAGAGAATATCTCCACGAAATGGCTTCTGACATATTCGAGGCAGTCGACAACTTCTCTGAAAGCTTCGAGGGTCGGTTCCAGTGGAATGTCGGTCACGCCCGCTGGACGTCCTTTAAGATAAATGACTTTACACATATACTGGTCCATTTGTTCTCTGTGTTGGTCACAATTCAAACAAGGGCTGTACGGACAGCAGAAACATTGCAACCGGTGTTGTGGCTCGCCTGCTGGCGGTCGCTCAGAACTCTTCCCAAGTGTCCCTAGTAGCCGCCGTACTCGCGCCGATGCCGATCGCACCAGCGACCGTCTGCACCATGCGCCGTGCCGGGGATGGGACCGGGCGATGCTGTAACGCCGAGGCCGGGGCCGGACGGGTTGTCGCGGGACCCTGATGACCGGAGTGACCAGTCTGGCCGAGCTGGAACTGCGAGACCAGCTGGCGCAGGCGCTCGGCTTCCGAAGCAAGCGAGGCCGATGCTGCCGTCGCTTCTTCGACCATAGCCGCATTCTGTTGCGTCGTCTGGTCCATTTGGTTCACCGCCGTATTCACCTCCGAGAGGCCGACCGACTGTTCGCGTGACGAGGTGGCAATCGCATCGAGCTGACCGTTGATCGCGATGACGTGGTCACCAATCGCCTTCAGCGCCTCGCCGGTCGCCGTCACCAGTTTGACGCCGCTTTCGACTTCCTGGGCCGACTTGCTGATCAGTTCCTTGATCTCCTTGGCTGCCAGGGCGGAGCGCTGGGCAAGTTCGCGGACTTCCTGAGCGACAACCGCAAACCCCTTGCCGGCTTCCCCTGCGCGTGCCGCTTCAACGCCTGCATTCAGCGCAAGGAGGTTGGTCTGGAACGCGATCTCGTCGATGACGCCGATGATGTTGGAAATCTGGCTCGACGAGCTTTCGATCCGCTGCATCGCATTGACCGCATTGGCGACGACTTCGCCGGACTTCTTGGCCGAAGCGGTGGCCTGAGCCGCCATGTTGCGGGCTTCTTCGGTGCGCTTGGACGAGTTCTGCACATTAGTCGTGATTTGGTCGAGGGCGGCAGCAGTTTCCTCTAGCGAGGCTGCCTGCTGCTCGGTGCGCTTCGACAGGTCGGAAGCACTCTGGCTCAATTCGCGCGAGCCGCCATCGATGGCACCCGTCGCCTGAGCAACCGATGCCAGCGTGCCGCAGAGCTTGGCGACTGCAGTGTTGAAGTCAGCGCGCAGGCTTTCAAAGTCGGCGGCAAACGGTGTCGACAGCTGGTAGCCAAGATCACCATTAGACAGTCGCTGCAGGCCTTCTGCAAGGCTGGAGGTTGCCTGCGCCATCTCGGTAGCGCGCTTGCGTTCCGCCTCTGCGGCGCGCAGGCGTTCAGCCTCGGTTTGATTGCGGGCGGCTTCCGCCTCGCCAGCCAGTTCCCGCGCCTTGAGGCCGGCATCCTTGAAGACCTGGACAGAGCGTGCCATCAGGCCCAACTCGTCACGCCGCTCGGTTCCCTCAACTGTCACCTCAAGATCGCCACCGGCCAGCATGCTCATCGTATCCGACAGCCCGCGGATCGGACGGACCAGCCAGCTGCGGATCGCCAGGAAGCCACCGACCAGCACGACGGCTATTCCAGCGAGAACGTCGATCACCGTGTCGAAGGCAGTTGCATGGGCCATTTCAGTTAATTCCGTGCTGCTGTCGTCAGCCAGTTGCGTCACCTTTTTGGTGACGTTAACGAATAAGGGCGCCAGTTTGACGAATTCCGGCTGACAATCCTGCAAAAAGAGCGCCTGGCTTGCGAGAAGCGCTGCATCTTCGGTCACGGCACGACCCGCCATCAAGGCATTGGCACAGGCACCGTCCACGACCTTCAAGACCTCCGCTTTCAAGGCTGGAATATCATGTGACGCCGGCAGTGCCTTGGCGGCCGAGTCGATAAAATCGACGAAATCCCTAATGCTCGACTCCAGCCCCCTGTTGGCGGCGTCGATACTCTCTGCGGTGCGCGCCATCAGGATATCGCCAATACTGGCCCGGATGGTCTGCATCGCGCGGTTGGCGCGGGCGAGAGACAGAGCCGCCTTGCCCTCGTTGTCAAGCAATCCGTTGTACGCCGTGTCCACCGAGAGGATCCGGCTACTTGCAAAGATGGCAACACCGAACGCAAACAGGCAGAACAATACTATGACGACAAGGAACTTGCCGACGATCGGGATATGTTTCATGACACGCTCCAACGATGTTAAGCTTGGATATTACGATTCATGCTGCCCCAGACGACAAAAAGAATTTTCTTGAATAATTGATATAATGTTAAAGCAACATTCGTTTTTTCGATATATGTAATATAATTCGAATTTTTATTTTATTGTTGCTCGAATTATTAATTTCCTCACATGTATTTCCAGAGTAATTCACTGTAGCGGAAAGACTAACCGTGCGGCTGCGCTCGCATCACTACCTCATTGCATAAATTGGTGACTCAGTGTCTATGGCAAATGAGTAAGGCTTCAGCCCACCAGCGCTTCTGGTGTTATTCAAAGGGTCAAACTGCCACCGCAGCGAAGGCCTGCCTCATACTCGGCCCAGTTCGTCACTAAGAACTTCATCTTGCTGAGGTGATAACGGCGGGCGGCGTTAAGTTTGTGGGCATCCGGGATCAACAAACCTATTCTCGATCCAAGCCGCTTAAATCCAACACGTTGGAATCTTATCCATGCATTAACGCCACCTCGCATAGCTGCCATTCCGCGACGCCCTAAACTGCTTTCAGCGGACGCCCACCGCTTTCGGCGGGCCTTGAAGTTTGTCCGGAGCGTTCTCCAATCCTGAACTGCTTGATGAGTTCAAACAGTTTTTCAGCCTCTCTCGCCAGGCTGTGAGCAGCGGCGCTCGTCTGTTCAACCATGGCCGCGTTTTGCTGGGTGCCCTGGTCCATTATGTTGACCGCCACGTTGATCTCTCTGAGACCGGTCGCTTGTTCGCGAAAGGCATCCACGATGGCAACAACATTGGAATCAACCTGAACAACCTGAGTTGCAATGTCCTCCAGAGCCTTACCGGTATCGCCCACTAGGCCCACACCGTGTTTAACGTGCTCGTTCGAGGCGTTGATCAGATGATTGATTTCCTTCGCAGCCTTGGCAGAACGCTGCGCAAGTTCGCGGACCTCTTGGGCGACAACTGCAAAGCCCTTGCCGGCTTCACCAGCACGTGCCGCCTCGACGCCCGCATTGAGCGCCAGGAGATTTGTCTGGAAAGCGATTTCATCAATTACGCTGATGATGCTCGCAATCTCTCCGGCCGACTTCTCGATTTTGCCCATCGCGTCTACGGCCTGACTTACGACATCGCCCGACTGCTCGGCGCTTTCCTTAGTGCGCCGAACAAGCTTGCCGGCATCCTGCGCCCGGTTACTGGAGTCGGTGACGGTGGTGGTGATTTCCTCAAGAGCGGCAGCTGTTTCTTCAACCGAGGCCGCCTGCTGTTCCGTTCGCTTCGATAGGTCATTCGAAGCAGACTGGATTTCCTGCGATGCCGCTGCAATCGAGCGCGCATTCTCGTTGATGGTCAGCATAGTCCTCTCAAGCTTGGCGACGGCCTGGTTGAAGTCGACGCGGAGGCTTTCCAGCGACGGCAGGAAGGGGTCCTTAATGGTGTGCGTCAGGTCTCCGGCAGCAATTGCCTCCAACCCCTGACCGAGCCGATGTACATTGTTGACGCGCTCGGTAACATCGGTCGCTAACTTGACGACCTTGAACACCTTGCCATTCGAATCGAAGATGGGGTTGTAGGAAGCTTGAATGTAAACGGGAGCACCACTCTTAGTGATGCGCGTGAATTCACCGTCAACAAGCTGGCCACCAGCAAGTCTGGACCAGAAGGCACCATAATCGGCACTGCCCACAAACGCCTTGTCGCAGAACATCGAGTGATGCTTGCCCTTGATCTCGGCCAGTTCATAACCAAGCGCTTTGAGGAAATTCTGGTTGGCACCCAGAATTTCTCCGCTAGGCGTAAATTCGATAACGGCCTGAGCGCAAGAAATGGCTGCAATCTTCCCCACGTCTTCCAGTGCCTGAAGTTTGCTGGCCGTTATGTCCGTCGCAAGTTTGACAACCTTGTAAGGCTTCCCCTTCTTGAGTACTGGATTGTAGGACGCCTCGATCCAGATTTCGCGACCGTCTTTGGTGATCCGCTTGAATTGGCGCCGTTCAAATTTACCGCTCGCGAGCCCCGCCCAAAATTCCTTGTACTGCGTTGTGCTGGATTCTGCGGGATCAACGAATATGCGGTGGTGCTTGTCGACAATCTCGGGCAACTGATAGCCCAGCGCTCGACAGAAATTATCGTTTGCTGTGATGATCGTTCCGTCGAGCTTGAACTCGATAATCGCCTGCGACTTGTCTAACGCACTCAGGATGGCTTTCGCATCGAATGCAGCAAAATCTAGCATGACCCTTCCTCTCTTCGCAGCCCATTGGCGTGGTTTTTGCATAAAACGGATGCCGAGAAGATAGGGAGGAACAAAGTAAATGATTTGCTTATGTTTTAAATCTTTAGTTGCATTCTTCGCGATCAATATAATATTTTCGCTTATTTTATATTTTTTCCAGCTGGACTCCCGTGCTGCATCAGATCTGAAATCCCTCGTGTGTAGTTTTGGATGCGGTGAAAGCAACGGACGGAGAGCGCAGTGATGGACGCACTCCAACAGGAGGCTGTGAGAAACAGCTTTTGCTTGAATATCGAAAGCATAAAACGGCTTGAGGAACTGAATTCCCTAGGCTTTTTGCCCACGGAGTTTAAGCCGATTGGTGGAAGCGCGTTCGACGTCAAAATCGTGGGCACGAAGCGAGGCGCGTTGTCCATTTGGCGAACAACATCACAGAGCGGCTTTGAAACCGAGCCGAAAACCTTCGAGGATGTTTTCACGCTCCGCTTTCCAATAGCTGGCTCAGCGACGCGGAAACATTTTGATCGGGAGTACGTGCTGTTCCCAGGGCATGCACTCTTACTCCCGTTTGAAGGAATGCAGGGCATGCGCACGCTGCCAGGTGTAGATATGATTAGCTGCACAATTGGCAGCGAGACGCTTTTCGCCTCCAGACAATCTCTTTGGGGGACCGATGCGAAAGAGGGAGACTTTTTCGACCCGCTCGTCAAGGTCTCTCACCCGAGCATGCAGGCGCTACGGCAGGCGGTTGTTTGCCTGCATTCACGAATGGCATCGCTAACGGTAGCTGATGATATATACTATCCCGTGATCGAAGAAATGATCGTTTTCCAATTATTGTCTAGCTGGCCAAGTCGGTCGGGGGATGAGTTCAAAATTGCCGGGGCGCCCAGCCGAGCCCTCAGAATAGTTATCGAATATATTGAAGAAAACCTGGCTCGCCCGTTGACCGTTTCAGAACTTGCCGCCGTGGCAGGCGTTAGTGTTCGTAGTCTGCAATTGGCTTTTCGAAGGAGCCTTAATCGAACACCGATCCAATACATTATAGATCTACGACTTGAGCGCGTCCACCAACAGCTCATGAAGGAAAACTCGAAAGTCTATGTTTCGCAAGTCGCACACCAGTGGGGCTTCTATAGCATCGCTGACTTTACGAGGCGTTACAGGATTAAGTACGGAGAAACCCCTTCGAAAACGCGCTCCCGGCAGATCGTTCGATAACATGTTGGTTTCCGCGCAGAACTGAACCGGTGGGGATGCGGATAAAAAGTTGGACTGATTGATAAGTTCAGGCCAAGGCTCTAACGATACTCGACCGGGCTGAGCGATCCCAGCGATATCTTGATCCGCTTCTCATGTACCAGCGGATGTAGGCGTCCACCTCTGCCAAGAACTGCTCGATCGTGATCGTCTTCCAGTCTCATGGATAGAAGAGTTCCGTTTTCAACCGGCCAAAGAAGCCTTCGCATGCGGCGTTGTCTTGCGAGCATCCCTTTCGGGACATGGAACGTAGTAAGCGGTGTTCTCAGACCACGGCCTTTGCGATGGGCTTCTCGGCATAGGCCCAGGGCATGTCATCGATCCGGCTATTTGGATGGCCGTTGGCTCTTGCTCGAACAGAACGATGTGTATGGACCGCTCCCGGTTTGCAAGGAGTAATTTGAACGTCACGGCAGAGACGGTGCTTGCGGTCGTGTATCCGGCCTGTTTATGCGAGCCGCTCGGCCGCTGGCCTTGATGGTATTCGCGGATCGGCGGCCAGACAAATGGACGAGCTCATATGGCTCGCATCGTTTCATGGGCCTTTGCCGAACCCGGATCATACCGGTTTGCCATCACATTCGCTTACCCTCGCAAGCCAGCACTGATCATAGGAACAGTGCTGAAGCTGTTATGCTGCAGACGGTGCCGCCGCAATTGGTTTGCGGTACTTTTCTTCACGCGTCAGCATTGCCCACAAGGCGCGTGCCGTTTTGTGCGCGACGGCGACAGCGGTGACGTTGGTCGGTCGGCGTGCCGCCAGTGCAACCAGCCACGGACGAGGCGTCACGTTATTGCGGAACAGCGTTCCGACAATCGCTCTTGCGCCATGGATTAGAAGCGCCCGCAGATATCGGTCGCCTCCTTTACTGATCCTTCCGATCCGCTCTTTTTTCCCGCTTGCATGCATCCTTGGGGTCAATCCAAGCCAGGCCGCAAAATGCCGCGCCGACTGGAACTGACGACCATCTCCCACAGCGGCAACGATAGCGCTCGCCGTGATTGGGCCAACACCTGGCGCAGTCGCCAGTCGAAGGCTGTCTTCGTTGCTCTTATGCCACTCGACAATCTGTCGTTCGACAGCAGCAATTTGTTCTTCAAGTACATCGATATGATCAAACAGGGTATTGATAGCTTGGCAGGCGATCGCTGGTAGGTGGTCTGGCGTCATTGCGTTCATGCGCTGCCGCAACTCTGACATGCGGTAGCGGCCTTTTGATGTGATCAGCCCAAACTCACCAACCAATCCCCGCACAGCGTTGATCGATGCTGTTCGCTGCCGAACCAGCAATGAACGAGACCGATGCAAAACGAGCACTGCCTGCTGATCTCGGGTCTTGATTGGAACAAAGCGCATGCTTGGCCGACCCGCCGCCTCACATATCGCCTCTGCGTCTGCCGCGTCGGTCTTATTCCGTTTGACATAGGGTTTGACGTATTGCGGCGGAATGAGCCGAACATCATGTCCAAGAATAACCAGCTCACGAGCCCAGTGATGGGCGCTGGAGCATGCTTCCATCGCGATCAGGCAAGGAGGCAGCTTGGCGAAATATGCAAGCAACTCACTTCGTCCAAGGCGACGGCGCAGAACGGTTTGACCGGCCTCATCAACGCCGTGCGCTTGAAAGATTGTTTTTGCAAGGTCGAGACCAACGGTAACAACAGGCATG
>NZ_JAUSWH010000016.1 GCF_030815125.1 Allorhizobium paknamense | reverse complement strand
AATGAGACGCCTCGCAAATGCCTGGGATACAGGACACCGGCAGAAGTCTTCCGCAAGAAGCTGCTCGCACAATTAAGGCGTACCGGGTAGCTTCGACCTGCCCGCAAGTCGCGCTTCAGCATGAACTCACAAGTTAAGGTTACGACGCCGCTTCAAGGCTTTAAGATTACTGTACACGGTGAATTGCGTATGGCCCATATCAGGTAATTCTCCTCAACAAATTGAGAACAACGATGCCCACGGACAGTATATTGAACGCGGCGAGCGCTCCTCCAGTCATTTTTGGTACCCTTAGAGAGCTCATGTTGAGCATTCCAATGATGGCGATGCACCACGGCAATAATTGTGCGGCAAAAGGCATCGGCAACAGCCCAATAATAAGACTCGTCAGGAACGATGTGTAGATTACCGGAACGCCGCGATAGCTGCCGTCAGGATTGCCGCCAAACACAGAGAAATATGTTAGCCGTGTCGCGGCGCACAGCGCCAGAAGCACAGAAAGTAACAGGCTGATCGCGCTCCAGTCGCTCAACGCCCCCATGAGCGCCGCGGGTAGGATCGCTCCATGCATCAGATCCGCAATCGAGTCGAGTTGCACACCCGCGCGCGACATATGAGCCGCGCGGCGCGGCCCGGAACGACGCGCGACCCAGCCATCTGTCATGTCGGCGAACAGGGCCAGAGCCAAACATGCCGCTCCGAGATGCACCTCGCCCACCACTGACGCATGAAGCCCGGCAACGGCAACCCCCAGCCCCCCCAGGGTTACGGCATTGGCCGGGTCTCGCATCAGAGCAGTGATGGGACCCGGCTCATCTGAAACCTGTAGGCTTTCCCCTCGTTTGTCGTCCGCTAAACTCACGCAGAGACCCCCAACGTGACTCCCAAAAAGAGATAAATCGCGGCGCTGAGCCCGGGGAACAAACGGCTGGAAAACATGCCGGAGAATCGACGCTGAGCTCTGACGAGCAAGAACGCGTAAATATAATGCACAGAGATGACAATAATCGCGATTGTCAGATACATTATTGCGAATTGCGGCACGATTGGCCATTCCGGCGAGATAAATTGCGGCAGGAACGCCGATAGAAAAATCACCGTCTTAGGATTACTAGCCGAAACCGCGAAAGCCTCAAGAAAGCGTTTGCGCGCCGACGGCAGCACATGCGCCTGATTCAAATGCGTCGGTGCTTTTACAGCTCTCAACCGACCCCGAATAAAAACATCATAAACGATGCGTGCTCCGAGATATATCAGATAAAATGCTCCCGCAATCTTCATCCAGTGGTAGGCTGCGCTCTCTACAGTTAGCAACGAGCCGACGCCGACACAAATCGCAACGATAATCAAAAGCTGGCATGAAAGATTGCCAGCCATTGTGACGAAAACGTGGCGATAGCCATATTTTGCCGTATGGTTCAGAACCATCAGGACGTTAGGACCGGGCGAAAAGGTGATTCCGAGATAAGCAAGCGCGAAAAGTAGCCAGAGTGTGGGATCCATTAGTAAGATCTTTCTAAAGCAGGAGTGTTAACGGGGGTAGAGGCTTCAAAGAAGTGAATATCTTCGGGAGAATCGAGTTCGCCCCATGGATCGAGGTTCGGTACGCATCGAATGAGCGTTCCGCGCCCCAGAAGGGCGGAGAATACGCTCGTCACATCGATCGAACGGCGACGATCTGAACTAAGGCTTGCGCAAAAATCCTGCATCTCGGAGAGACCAGTCGGCGTAAGCTTGAATAGGCCCATGTATTGGCCCTGCACCGTCGTGATATCCTGCACCCTCCCGCCAATCGTGATCAAGCGTCCCTCCGTATCAATCCGGAAGTTCTCGATGTCCGAAAGCGGATCCTCGAAACGTTGCTCCCAAAGGGCACGGCCATTATGATCATAGGCCAGCACAAAATCGCCCTGAGCGGAAATCAGATTCCGCACAATGGCACTTTCAAAGAAGATGTCGCCATAGCTGACGATGCATGGTTCCGCCGCCAGACGATCCGCCGCGCAAAACAGCGATTGCACCATGTTCGTACTGTCCCAATCACGGTTCAAGGCGATTTCGGCATCAATCTCATGCCTATCGATAAACGCCTCAATGGCCTCGGAACGGTAGCCCGCCACAAACGTGAATTTCTCCACACCGCCTGCTTTCAGGCGCTCAACGGAGAGCTCCAGAAGCGGCCTGCCCCGGAAAGGAACGAGGCATTTCGGTCGCATGTCCGTAAGATTGCGAAGTCGTGAACCTCGGCCGGCTACAAGCATTATGGCGCGCATCAGCAGCATCCTATGATTGAAAATCTAGCTCTAAACAGTGCAATATCGGCTTGATCCGGCACCACATTGCGCTCTGGGTGCCACATGATCCCTGATACAGGCAGGCTGTCATGCGCCAACCATTCCGGCGAACCGTCCTCCGCCTCTGCCAAAACGTGGCATTGGCTCGGCACCTCATCAATCCCGTAGTCATGATAGGAATTCACGCAGCGCTCCCCCCAGTTACCCGCAATCCTATGCCTGGTCACGGTATGACCTGCACGCTTCACAAGAGTCCCGCCAAACGCGTGGCAGAGTTTTTGCAACCCCCGGCACACCCCAAGAACCGGAAGCCCCTTCTCTTTCGCTCGGGCCAGAACGATATCTTCAACTCTGTCACGGGCCAGAACATGCTCCGGTGAGCGCGCGACATTACCGCCACCGCTCAGGATCACACCGCTCAAGATACCGCTGTCGAGAATGAGCTCTGCTTGACCGAGATGGTTGGGCAGACAAACTGGCACAAGCTCGCAAGCCTCCAGAAAAGTCCACCAACCGGTTTCAAGGCAGTCCCGGTGCTCGTTCCGCTCGGGCAACACGGCGTCACGCATGGTGATTGCCACAAAGCGGCTCATGTGATTGGCTCAACCCGACGGGCGCGGCAATCACACCGCAACACCGAAAAGGTCTTCCATTTGTCATAAAGCCGCCCGGCCCCAACTACCGCCGGGATCCCGAATTCACGAGCACGGATCGCCATATGGGAATTCTCGCCTCCATATCGCGTGATGAAACCCGCAATACCTCGAGTAAACACCCAATCGTATCCCGGATCCGCGGTTTCGATGAACACGATCTTGCCCCTCAGGTCATTATCGAGAGACAGCGCGACCGGGGCCTGAACGGTTTCATAGGTCACGAAATTTGGTGCCGAAGCTTCCACCTCAAAACCAAGAATATCGTCAGGCGAGGTCAGCAAATCAGGCAAACGCACCGGCAGGCTCTGCTGCCATGAGACCCGATTCGACGCCGAGCTTTCGCGAATCCGACGGTCTATGTCGGATGTGAAGTCGAGCATATTCTCGATATCCGAGAGCGTTAGAAACGACATCTCTTCCCTGTTGCAACCGTACTGCGCCCCGACATTCGAAATGATTTCAAGCGCATCGGAAACCTGTTTTGTGTAGAGAAACTTTACATATTCCCGCGCATGAATGGCACTCGCCGCAAAAGTGCGGAAGCGCTCCCAGTTAAAGTTGTATCCAAGCGCTGCGAAATGCGCATCAATCCGGGCGATGTCACTCGCCGAAAGTTCTACAAAGCTTCCTGTGTCTGGCTCGTCGGGTTGCGCTTGGGTGGCATTAAGAAATGAAAAATACCTCTCCGGTTCTTGATCGTATCGCGGCACGGTGATGTCGAAAGTTCCCGGGCGAATATGACCGTATCGCGCCATGAAGACGTCGCGCTCCAATCTCTGGAAATCGCCAAAAAGTTGCGAACCGATTGCCTGCGCGCTGCGAGAGATATCCTCAATGACGGCTTCGTGGATATAACCGGTCCGTGCAAGGACCCTCAGAATAGAAGCGGCAATAAATGCCGACCGTGCAGCGCCGGAAAACAACGGTGCTGCGTTGTGCCGCACCCATGACAAAAGCCGTGTGGCGTCCATCAGGCTTGAAGACTTAAGATCGCTCTTTTGCTCATACATCGCTTCCAGATGCACCACATCGGCCATGATGCCGTCATAGGTGCCGCCTTCGACCACGACGCCGTTGGTGAGTTTCAGGAGATCGTCCAAATACCCCGCCCATTCCGCGTCGGAAAGCGAAGTAAAGCGAGCCCTCCAGTGGGGCTGCGTCAAGTCCGGCGTGAACACCGTTGGCATGATCTCGAATTCAATCTTGTCGTGAAATTGCGGTGCTGCTGCCAGCGCGCGAGACGCATCTGCAACAATCTTTCTACGTATGAGTGGGGGTACAGATTTAGGCACAAATGAACTAAGGCTGGCGCTCACATTAATGAAGGGTGTTCCGCCGATGAGGCGCATCAGCCCGTCGCCACTCATGTCGGTGTACCCAAGCGGCGTACGCCCCTTGGTCCAAGCCACGTCCGTAATCAAATATCGATACAGAGAGTACGTCAGGGGACGCGGTTTGATGCCGATTAACTCTGCTGGATTCCAATCCGGCATAACGCCAAACAGGGCATTCTCTAGCCCATTGCGCGCATTGAATTTGACGATGTCTTTATAGCATCGTTGCACGTTCTCAATAAGATATGGGAAACCAAAGCCGACAATCTTATGCCTTGGTGATTTCATTACGATTGGGCGCACCTGGAAGATGATGACTGTCCCTGTCGCGGTAATCGCGAATTCGATATCGACAGGCTTGCCGCCCGTGATTTCGGCCAGTTCGCGAAGAGCGGGCGCCAAAGGTTGCAAGCAAGGCGGCAGATGGCTTTCGTAGCCCGTCACGCAGATCGCCATGCCCGAGTTTGATGTTCCGGCCGTAACGGCTTCGGTGTCGGCTCCGTGAGCATAGTCAACGATCGTATAGGGCGCACCACTTTGGGCGTCCGCAGTCATGGCGACGCCGCTCAAGACAACCTCACGCGCCATGGGTTGAACAAGCACCTGGTCACCGGGTGTTGGTTTGCCATAGGACATGAATACGTCATCAATGGCGTGATCCAAATCCGCCAGGCTTTTGATGTTGAGAAGAGAAAGAAATTCCCCGGCGTGGGAGGCAACCTCGGAATCCTCAGCGGCGCAGCTTGAGCGTACAATGAGTGTCCGCGTCATCTCCAGGTCTGACCAAATCTTGCGTGCCGTGCGATCTCTATCTTCCTGCCAGTCCGAATATTGCACGACCGCTATCGGTAGAACCGTAAAATTCTTTGATATTTTACTGATTTTAACTAGTGTTTCACTTTTAGTGCCAAACGTGAAGGGGTCTACCTCTTGATTTGGATGCCTAAGGCAACCTTTAGGAGACGCGCGGTCAAAATGCTTTGACCTTCTGGCTTCAAAATTCATTTATACAACTCTAAATAAATGTTTTGTCATAAAACTGTTATATAAGGTGCATGAATTTATCCTTCAAGTTGCATTCCGGAAAAAATAATCAAAAGGTTGCTTTTCGATTCACTTTGAACTGATGGTGTGGATGCTCCCTTCAGTGGGCCTTGGAGTATGATGCCTGCCCAACGCCTTGGTGGCGCTCACGGAAGAAAAGCAGATAACCCCATCAGCTCACGAGGCAGATCATGGAAAGCTCAAACCATTGATCAAGCCAGCCCGAGGTTTCAAGACCTTGAAAACCATCTACGCGACGATCAAGGGTTCGAGTTCATGCATGCTCCACGCAAGGGACAGGCCGCGATCTTCAATTTGAACGGCCACATTCGTGGAACGTGCTTTCGGTATTGAGTCGAGCGCGCGCACCTACAGCGCCGTGCGCCATTTATGGCGCACAAAGGTTCGCTCTAGGGTCAAACTCAATCAGGATGGGTGTTCTGCAAGGCGTATTTTGTGTCTGAGTAGGAGGAAAGGTGCAGGAAATGCCGATCATTTTCAAACCTTTCCGACGCCCGCAGGCGCAAAATACGCCTTGCCCGAAGGGTTGAACGGGATGGGCCGCCTGATTGCGAACAATGCTCGACAAGGCCTCAGGGCCTTGCCTTGCGCTTGTTCGCGGCCATTCAATCCCATCCCGTTCAACAGAACACCCATCCTGATTGAGTTTTGACCCTAACGCTTTCCATCTGCTGCATAACTCCTTAAATCGACTTTGATTTAAGGAATTATGCAGCAGCTAGTAGCAACTCTCCCCAGAAACGCGACACCAAACCCGTGTGACTGAAGCGTAGGAAAGCCCCTCCCCAGCCATCCGGAATATTTGCAACAAAGCCCCCATGGCCGAGACCCGTCCTGCCCGTGCCCAGCACGAACTCGGTCGGCTCATCAAGACCCTATATCTCCCGCGCGTCCTCGATGGTAAAAGCTATAGACGCCGTATTATCATCCACCTCAATCGTGGCGAAGGCCGACACCAACTTGCCCACGTCATCTTCCATGGAAAGCGTGCCGAACTGCGCCAGCGCTATTGCGCGGGACAGGAAGAGCAGCTTCGGCGCGCTCGGTCTAGTCGTCAATCTCGTCGTGCTTTGAAACACGATCTACATGGATGCTGCGATCTATCAGCTCGTACGTAGAGAGCGCTCGCCCATCTTCGTCGTTGACCCGAGCCCTTGCTTGCTGCCGGTGGAATGCTGCCGGGGTGTCAGGCCAAGCCAGGCTGCAAAGTCGCGTGCCTTACGGAAAGTCTGCAGCGGCGGAGCCAGGACTGTGATCGCTGTGGCAATCAGTGGGCCGATGCCCGGAACCGTCATCAGGCGCCGCGCCACTTCATTTTCCCTGGCTCTGTGTGCGATCTCGGCATCAAGTTTGCCGATCTCCGCCTCAAGGTTCGTGAACACCGTAACCAATATACCCAGCGTGGTGACCGCCTCTGCGGGCAGGTCGCTTTCCGAACTTTCGATGATTGCAACCAGCCGCGATACGTTGGCTGCACCTTGCGGTACGATTTGTCCGAATTCTGCCAGATGGCCACGCAAGGCATTGATGATTTGCGTTCGCTGCCGGATCAGAAGCTGGCAAACGCGGAAGCTCATTGCTACGCCTTGAGTTTCCTCCCTTTTTACCGGAACAAAGCGCATCGTCGGGCGTGTAACTGCTTCGCCGATCGCCTCAGCATCCGCAGCATCGTTTTTCTGACGCGTCACGAAGGGCTTGACGTAGGCTGGCGAGATCAACCGTACCTCATGACCCAGGCGGACAATCTCACGACCCCAGAAATGGGCCCCGCCACAGGCCTCCATCGCAACAATACATCGAGGCAACTGGCTGAAGAACGAAAGCACATGATCCCGGCGCAGCTTTCTACGCAAAACCGCGCGGCCAGTCTATTCAACCCCGTGCACCTGAAACACATTCTTCGCCAGATCGAGCCCGACTGTGACAATCTTCGACATGACAGCTCTCCTTGGTGGACACATGGAGACCCACCTTCGCACATTGGGGTCGTCGGAGGGCGGTTACATCATTAGAGCCAGATTCACCCCGTTTTGGAAAGGCCAAAGAGTCGGAAGCAGAAAGACGCCATTTTATCCGCCAAAACTTCCAGTCTGGGTCGGCACATGCACGTAGTTGCGGTCAAAATACAGAAGCGCATGCCCATCCTTGCGGCTGCGGACCTCTTTGACTTCACCGATCAGGATGTTATGCGTGCCGACAGATTTGATGTCGGTGAGCACACAGTCGAACGAGACGATGGCGTCTGCCAGCGCCTGATTGCCGGACGCCAGATCAAGCCAGTCAGCCGCTGCATAACGCTTTTCCATATCGCCCTCCTGCCCCGCGAACAGACCGGCCAGATCGCGATGCTCACCCGTCAGGACATTGACGCAGAACCGGGCGTTTGTTCGAAAGAGTTCGGCCTGCGACGAGCGGCCATTCATACAGACCAGAAGTGTTGGCGGCTCATCCGTGACCGAGCACATGGCTGTGGCGGTGAAGCCGCCGCGACCGGCAGCCCCCCTGGTGGTGATGACGTTGACCGGGGCGCAGACCCTGGCCATCGCATTTCGGAATTCGGTTTTCGAAACATTGAAGGTCATACCGAAGGCCTCATTCCGCGGCGCTTTTCAGGATACGCAGATCGTCCTGCGGCCCATGCCAGACATCGCCGGTCCAGCCGTTTTCGTCGTAATCGGCCATGCATTGATCCACCAGCGCTTCCATCTTTTTCAGCGTACCGCCGCGCTCGGCACCTTTGAGCACCTGCAAGCGCACTTCCTCCGGCGCACCGGCATAGTTCAGCTCATAGAGCGCATGGCGACCGCCGAATTCCGATCCGGTCGCATCCCAGAGCAGCTTCATGATCTTGATACGCTCGACATGGCCCATGTCGTTGGAGCCACGCACATATTGCGCCAGATAGCGGTCGATTTCAGGATTTTGGAAATCCTTGGCCGAGGATGGAAGATAGATCAGGCCGGAGGCCACGGTGCGCCGCACGATGTCGATCACCTTCGGATAGGCTTCCGACATGAAGGTGCGGTAGCAGAGCGCCGCTTCCAGATTGGGCAATACCGCCCCGTTTGCCCAGGGAATCGGGTTATGCGCCATGGCATTGGAGAAGGTCCAGAACTGATGGCGAATGGCGATCACCTCGCCCAGCATGGCCTGATTGCCACGGAAAGCATCGCCGCCGGTGGCGCGCAACGCCTTGGCAAGCAGGCCGGCAATAAAATCAAGCTTCACGGCAAGCCGCGTGCAGCCCTGGAAGCAGTAGCCATGCATGAAGCCGGAGGCCGGGTGGAAGGACAATATCTTGACCGCATCGCGCAGCACCAGAACATCTTCCCAAGGCACGAAGACATTATCCAGCACCAGAATCGCATCATTTTCATCAAACCGCGACGACAGCGGATAGTCGAAGGGCTGGCCGGTGGTGTTGGCATTCTCCTCGTAGGAGACGCGGCAGAACATTTTCACCCCGGGCGCATTCATCGGCAGGATGAACATCACCGACAGCGACGGATCTTCGGTGACGGTGGCCGAACTCTGGGCAAGAAAGTTGTAATGGGTCAGCGCCGAGGAGGTTGCCACCACCTTCGCGCCGGAAACATAGATACCGGCATCGGTCTCCTTGGTGATATGTACGAAAACGTCCTTCACCGCATCTGCCGGCTTATGGCGATCAATCGGCGGATTGACGATCGCGTGGTTCATGAACAGCACGCTTTCCTGCGCCCGCTTGTGCCATGAAAGTGCATTGTCCTTGAACGGGCCGTACCAGTCGGCATTGGCGCCGAGCGTATTCATCAGGGCCGCCTTGTAGTCTGCCGTGCGCCCCATCCAGCCATAGGACATGCGCGCCCAATCGGCAATCGCGCCTTGCTGCGCCACCAGTTCTTCCGAGGATTTGGCGACCCGGAAATATTTATGCGTATAGCCGCCATTGCCGGTATCGGTCGGCGAGGTCAGACGCTCCTTCGTCTTTTCGTCATGCAATGCATCATACATCCGGGCAATCGAGCGGGCAGAATTGCGCATGGACGGATGAGTGGTGACATCGGCAATCCGCTCGCCATTGATATAGACTTCACGCCCGTCTCTCAGGCTTGCCAGATATTCGGCCCCGGTAAACGGACGCGTTTTGTCGCTGCGATGATCTTCTGCACGCATGAAATTTTCCTCCCTGAAAATAATGACAGATGTTAGGTCGAGCAGCGCACACGCTCCATGGACAAACAGGGCAATTCGCTGGTACTTTTTCCGGCATGAGCCAGACATCAAGCATTCCCGCCTTTTTCGTCTATGGTGAGCCAAGCCGTGCGCTTGATGTCGGTTTCGTGCATGTCGAAACCGTTATGGAGCGAAAATCCATCCATTTTGGCCATGTTGCGCCACATCAACATCCTCAGATGGGGCAGATCACCTATTGGTTCGAGGGGCGCGGCACCTACCGGATCGAGGCAGATAGTTGGAATTTTTCGGCTCCAACCATCAGTTTCGTTCCCTCGGCTACGGTGCATGGTTTCGATGTCGAGGACGGTACGGATGCCTTCGTGATTTCCATCTCCGATGATCTGCTGCGAACGCTCGAACCAGGCGTCGATCTCGACCTCACGAAACCCTGCCTGATCGGCGGCACGGCATCCGATCCGCTCTGGATGCGGCTGAAGGCGCTGATCGGCATGGTGGCGGATGAATACAGGGGATCGGCCCGCGCCAGCCCCCGGCTGATTTCGGGCCTGATCGGCGTGGTTCTGTCACAGATCGGCAATCTGGGTGGCCATCAGGCGATGGAGGATATGTCGCCTTCCCGCGCGCTGGCGGCAGCCTTGCGCCGCGCCATCGACCGGCATTACCGAGAGGATTGGCCCGTCTCCCGCTATGTCGATGTGCTGGCCACCACCCCGCATCTCCTCGACAAGGCGGCGCGAGAAACCTTTGGACAGTCGGTCAAGGATATGCTGATGGAGCGTCGCCTGCTGGAAGCCAAGCGGCTGCTGCGCTTCACCATCCGCTCCATCGAGGATATCGGCCGGGAAATCGGCTTCGAAGACCCGGCCTATTTCTCCCGCTTTTTTCGCAAGCGCACTGGTTACTCCCCGGCGAGTTGGCGAAAAGGGGTACTTGATCGCGGGACATGAGACGCGCCATTCTGCCGTCAGGCCACACGCTCCTTGCCAAGAATGAACCGGCTGGCTCGCTCACCGATCATAATCGTCGGCGCATTGGTATTGCCGGAGACCAGCGTCGGCATGATCGAGGCATCGGCAATGCGCAATTTGTCAACGCCGAACACCTTCAAATCCTCGCCCACCACGGCCATGCGGTCCTCGGGCACGCCCATTTTGGCGGTGCAGGAGGGATGGAAGACGGTTTTGGAAATCCCGCGAATATAATCGCGCAGCGCTTCCGGGTCGTTTTCAACACCGGGCCTCGGCAGAACCCGGCGCTTGACGATCCGGGCCAGCGACGGCGCTTCGGTAATGCGGATCGCCAGTTCGATGCCCCGCACCAGCGTTTCCAGATCCGCCGGGTTGGAGAAGGAATTGGCGTTGAACAGCGCCGGGTCTTCAGGGTTGGCCGAGCGTAGCTTGACTGTCCCGCGCGATTGCGGCCTCAAGAAGCAGGGACCGATGGACAGGCCATGGCCCGGCTCTGCCACCCGCTCGCCAAAGCCAACGAAGCTGGGCAGGACGTGAAACTGTATATCCGGCTGCCCGGTACCGGCTGTATCGACAAAGCCGCCGGACTCTACCACGGTCGAGGTGAGAAGCCCGGTCTTGGTCATGAGATATTGCAGCATGTGACGGGCGGCAGCCAGTCCCTTATCCTGGCCGAACAGAGATAGCATGCTCACCTCGACCTGAACGGTGGCTTCGAGATGGTCCTGATAGTTTTCGCCGACCCCTGGCAGGTCGACAAGCACCGGCACTCCATGCGTCTTAAGGTGTTCAGCTGCGCCAATACCGGAAAGTTGCAGCAGCTTCGGCGTGGCAATCGCCCCCGCCGTCAACACGATTTCGCCACGCGCCTTGACCGTTTCGCCGGTCGATAGCAGCACGCCGACGGCCGCCCTGCCCTCGAACAGCAGCTTATGGACCTTGGTGCCGGTCATGATGTCGAGATTAGGGCGCTTTTCCGCATCCCGCAGAAAGGCCTGAGCCGCGCTCCAGCGTTGGCCATTATAGGTCGTCGTCTGGTAAAAGCCGACGCCTTCCTGATCCGCCCCGTTGAAGTCCTCGTTATAGTTCAGACCTGCCTCCTGCGCCGCCCGAATGAAGGCCCAGGACAGCGGGTGGCCGAAACGCCGGTCAGAGACTTTCAATGGACCTTCCGCGCCATGAAATTCGCCCGAAAGCCGCTGATTGCCTTCCAGATCGCGAAAAACTGGCAGAACCTTGTCATAGGACCAGGCCCGGCATCCCATTTGCGCCCAGCTATCGTAATCCTGTCGCTGGCCGCGCACATAGATCATCGCATTGATGGAGCTGCCACCACCCAGCACATTGCCCTGTGGCACCACGTTCTGCTTGCCGTTCAGGCCCGCATCCGGCTCAGATGTGTAAAAATGGACGTCTCGCCCCTTCTCGATCACCTTGAAAAAGGTGGCAGGGATATGGATAAAACGGTCCTTGTCCTTCTGGCCGCTTTCCACCAGCAACACCCGATTGGCCGGATTTTCCGACAGCCTCGCCGCCACAACCGAGCCGGATGAACCGCCGCCCACCACGATATAATCAAACTCACGCATATGGTCCTCCCCACGGCCCGCTGTCGGTGTCCGCGCTCTCCAATCCAACAGGCTGGCTTCACAGTCTGTTCAAGAATTGCTGCTGATCTGGCGAAAATGGTGATTTCGAGAACCGGAGCGGAGCGTACTCAAGTACGTGAGCAACGGAAGCGCAGAAATTGCCATTTGCAGACGATCAGCAGCGATTATTGGACGGACTGTCAGATAAAAACGGTCTGGATGGTGGTAAATTCCTTCAGGCCATCGACCCCGAACTCGACGCCGATGCCCGATTGCTTGACGCCGCCAAAGGGCGCGTTGGGCTGAATGGCTCCATGCCTGTTGATCCAGACCGAACCGCATTCCAGCCGCGACGCCACCTTGCGGGCAGCTTCGACATTGCTGGACCAGACCGAGCCGCCAAGCCCGCTCGGATTGTCATTGGCCTTTGCAATCGCCTCTTCGATGTCGTGATAGCGAATGATGGGCAGCGCCGGACCGAACTGCTCTTCGTCCACCAGCTTTGCACCGTGATCGATATCGGCCACCAGCGTGACAGGATAGAAATAGCCCTTGCCGTCCGGAGCGGTTCCGCCGATCAGAATCCGCCCGCCTCCCTCCACAGCATCACGCACGCAAGCGGCAACGATGTCACGCTGGCGCGCATTTTGCAGCGGGCCAAGGGCGCTATCCTCTGCCAATCCATCACCGATCCTGATTGTCTGGGCGTAATCCGACAGGGCCGTGCAGATGGCATCGTAGAGACTGTCATGCACATAAAGCCGCTTGAGGCAGGCGCAGGTCTGACCACTATTGATGAAGGCACCCCAGAACAGCCCCTCGGCAATCGCCTTCGGATCGGCATCCGGCAACACGATGCCCGCATCATTGCCGCCGAGTTCCAGCGTCAGGCGCTTCAGCGTATCCGCAGCCGTTGCCATGATGCGCCTGCCGGTGGCTGTCGAGCCGGTGAAGGAAATCTTGGCGATGTCGGGGTGGGCACTCATGGCAGCACCGAGATCATTGTCATCGGCAATCCCGTTGACAACACCCGGCGGCAGCACCTCATTGATCCATTCGACAAGGCGAAGGGTGGAAAGGGGCGCGTTCGGCGACGGTTTGATCACCACACAATTGCCAGCCCGTATTGCCGGAATGATGTGCCAGCACGCGATCATCACCGGCCAGTTCCACGGCGTGATTGCGCCAATGACGCCAATCGGCTTGCGGTGCAGCTCGATGCGGTCGTCCGGCCCGTCCTGCACAACCTCGACCGGCAGATCGAGCGAGGCGGTATAGCGCGTCCATGCCACCGCACCGCCAATCTCGAAGCGTGAACCAAGACCGCCCAGCGGCTTGCCCTGCTCCAGCGTCAGAAGATGCGCCAGATCTTCCGCATTGGCTTCGATCCTGTCGGCAATGCGCTGGCAGAATGCGGCACGCTCTTCGCTACTTTTTGCCGCCCAGGCCGGAAAGGCCCGTTTGGCGGCATCAACCGCATGGTCGAGATCAGACCGTGACGCGAGCGGCGACAGGCCGACAATGGTTTCCGTGGACGGATTGACGACAGGCCGATGGCGCTCCGTCGCCACCAATTTGCCGTCGATGACAAGCTTGAACTCCTGCATAGTCTCTCCTCCCATGCCCTGCAAAGGAAGAGGAGCTTAACAAAGGTCAAAACGCCTTTCTTGGATTGCGGCGCGGCGGTTGTAGGACAAAAACGCGGCGTCATCTGAAAACACAAAGAGCCATCTTCAGCCCTTCTTCATACCAGAGCCTGTCAGCTTCAGACGGAACCAGACGGGCCCGCGATTCGTTGGTTTTCGTTTGTCTGATCAGAAAAACCGTGTTCCCTTTTTTCCTGACAAACTCTATCCCCGAAGCACATCTTTTGGCGCGCAATCATAAAATTGACGAAAGCAACGATTGAAATAGGAGATGTCGTTGAAGCCGACGGAAAGGGCGATATCGGCAATCGCGCCCGGATGGCGGATACCGCGCATCTGCTCGAGCTTCGAGCGGGCGAGGCTCAATCGCTTTTGCTTGATAAGGCCTGTGATGGTGCGCCCCTGGGCGGCCATGTCATCCTGAAGGGTGCGCAGCGACAGGCCCAGCCGGGCCGCCAACCATTGCGGGGTCAGATAATCTTCCGTCAGATGTTCGTCGATCAGCATGTCCACAAGTTCGCGCCGCCCAAGATTGGTATCGCTCTGGACAGCGAAATCCTCCGTGCCATTGGCCGCGAACGCCTGACGCGTGGCGCTGAACAAAAGGGAGCGCAAATCCGCTGCCCGGCTATCCCCCTCGGCAGTGGTCAGCATTTTGGCAATCAGCGCCCCCAGCATGACCGACATCGGGTCATTCGCCCCGATCTTGCGGGTCAGCGCAATGCGGGCATTACGCTCCGATAGCAGCAATTGCCGTGGCAAATGCACCGAGAGATGATTGGAAAAGTTTCCGGCAAAATGAAAGATGGATGGCCGGGCCGCGTCCACCAGAATGCAATCGCCGGGATGCAACCTTTCCTGCCGTGCGTATTGCTCAATGCCGCAGCTGCCTTCCATCTGCAGCAGCAGAAACAGACTGTCGCCCTGATCGGCGCGGATATCGGCGGGATCGCGGCGAATGAGATCGAGATTATTGGCCACTTGTGCAACCGCGATGCCCGCCGCGTCAAAGCGCGTCGCACCGCCTTTCACCCGCTCACAGCGATCACGCCGTCTTGGCTGAAAACGCCCGCAAATCGACGTCAGAGTGTTGGCCCAAAGATCGAAATCCAGCAGGGGCCATTGCGCCGGAATCCGCCCCTCAAGACCCGTCAGATACATGTCCGCCTCCTCCCAAAGCCGGGCAACGCAATAATACGCATGTTAACTAAACAGGCTTTTACAAAACTGTCACCACATTTTGCGAATGGCGGCGGCGTAATACGAAGGGTCATTGAAGATGGCAGTTCGTATTCCATTTTCGAATATCTCAAGTCCCTGATGCATTTGAGATATTCGAAATCTCTTCAAGGCGAGGAGGCTGACGCATCTTCGAGCCTTGGCATAAAAGATTCAGGGCCACACGGACAAGATCCTTCCAGACATCATCGTGTTCGCGAGGACTATCAGCATTGGGTGTGTCAGGGAAAAGTGGTTGCCGGTTTCCCGGAAAGACAAACGAAATCAAGAAAAGCGAGAGCTGTCTGGTTCTGAACCTGACAGACTCTCACGGATGACTCATGCAAATAGTTTGGCGAGATCGTCCACCCAGTTATCCTGACTCGCCTGCGTTTTTTCTCCCGGCTGTTGCAGTATCATGAAGTCGAGCAGCGGATCGATGACCTCGGTGCGATGGCCCGACATTTCCTCGATGGTCGCGAGGCCGCAAAAGGGTACGTAAGCTTCGGAATAGCCACCTTCGTGGACGGCAAGCAGCTTGCCACCGCACAGCCGCTCTGCCGCTTGGCGCATGAGACGGATCATCTCCCTGTAGGAGTCGCTGTGAAGCTGCATACGCGCCAAGGGGTCCAGAGCGCTGGCATCGAAACCACAGGCGACGATGATAACCTCAGGCCGGAAGCTTTCGAGCGCCGGCACCACGATTGTCTCCAGCGCCCGAAGATAGGTGGTGTGGCCGGAGCCCGCCGGAAGCGGAATGTTGATATTCGTGCCAAGGCCTGCGCCAATCCCTCTGTCCTCCACCCCTGAATAGCCGGGTGGAAAGCAGTTTTCCTGGTGAAGCGAGATGGTCAGCACGTCCCCTCTCTCCTCATAGATCTTCTGGGTGCCGTTGCCGTGATGCACATCCCAATCGACAACCGCAACCCGGCCGAGCCCGCGCCGGGCCTTCACGGTTTCGATAGCAAGGGCGATATTGGCCAGAAAGCAGAAGCCCATAGCCTGATCGGGCAGGCAATGATGCCCCGGTGGGCGTGACAGGGAATAGGCATTGTCAATCTCGCCCATGACAACGGCGTCCAGCGCGGCGGTGGCAAGGCCCGCCGAAAGGCAGGCAATTTCATAGCTTCCGGGGCCGATGGGCGCAGACGGTCCGGCGTAGCCGTGGCCGAGATCGCTCAATTCCTTCAAGCCATCGAGATAGGCGGCAGGATGAACCCGCAGCAGATCCTCCCTTTCGAGCGGCGGCGCGGTTCGAACAATCAGCTTCGTCTCAAGCCCCGACACAGTCAGCAGGTTTTTCAACCGGCGCTTGCTTTCGGGAGACTCCGCCAGGCCTGCTCCATTGGGAACCTGAACCCAGCCCCCGGCTGGCAGTGTCACGACATGCGGCCCGCTGTGATGCCAGAATGTCAGTTCATCGGTATAGAATGCGGTACGACGTGTCATGCGGGTACTTTCTCGGCAACAGTGTTTTTTGTCTGGGAAAGGTGGGCGGCAAATATGCCTGCACAGGAAAGAACGGTGGCGATAGCGCTGAAGCCGAGCATCGTCGAAAACCCGCCGCCCGCCTCAAGAATTTGCCCGGCAACCGCTGGCCCGATGGCCAGACCGCCGCCGACGGCAAGATTGGCGGTATTCATCAACCGGCCGTCTTGATCCTGATCGGAAATCGTACCCAGAATGAAGGGTAGAACGAAGGTCCAGACGAACTTGAAAGCGCAAGCCGCGATGGCAAAGCGCAAAAATTCCGGCCTATCGAAAAGCAGCAGGATAGAGCCGGTCATGATGGCGTAACCGGCCAGGAGTGAGACGCTGCGCGCAATGCGGCTGCCGATGCCGGTGGCCGCCAGCGAGCCGACAATGCCAAAAATGGTGGCTATCGACAGCAGTTCGCCGGTCTTCGCTGCGTCGATCCCGGCGGCACTGGCAATCGAGCCAATAAAGGTCCAAACACCGCTGAGGCCGATATAGAAACTCAACAATCCCAGAATGCTGATGGCCGCACGCTTGCGCACTGCCGCAGACGTTTGCTTGCGCCGTAGGTCATCCTTACGCTCCAGATTGGCGGGGTAGCAGCGCGCCAGTGGCAATGCCAGCGTCATGAGCGCGGCGAGGCCGACATAGAGAACAGACAGGCCGTAGCGCTGAAAAAGTCCCGGAAGAACCCAGAGGCCGATGGCACCGATCACCAGCTGCCCACAGACCCATAATCCGTAAACCCGATCCCGCTGATTGCTGAGAACAACGCTTGCGAGACCAAGTACCATCAGTGTTCCTCCGCCGAAGGCGGACAGAAAGCGTAGGATCAGCAGCGAAACATAGCTCGTTGCAAAGGCAGAGGCGATATTGGCCGCAATGAACAAAAGCGTTGCGGCAAGCGCCACGTTTTTCCAGTTCCAGCGCTTTTGCCAATAATAGGCCGGAAGCGTGGCAAGGCTCATGGCGGCGAGCTCAGTGGAAAACAGGAAGCCGATCTGACCCGCCCCGAATCCGAACTGCCCGCCATATTGCGCCGCCATGGCAGGTGCCGTCAGCAAGACCACGGGCGCGACGGCCGCATGCACGACAATGGCCAGCAGCAAGCCGGGCGAAAGATTATACAACTTAAGCGACATGAAACATTCCCCTTTATGTTGTTGAACTTATTTCAGGACAAGCGTAATCGCTCGACGCCGTCCATGCTCACGGGGTAAAATCGGGACGGCAAAGACTGTCTGCGCAAGCGCGCGGAAAGGCACACGCAACAGCGGTGCAGCGATGGAAGGTCATAAGCTGCCGTTACCCGTCCGACTGCGGCCGAACAGGCTTGCACACCGCAATCAACGCTTTCCAGGCGGTTTACCTGCGAGCGGATAGGCCGCAAAGCCGCTCATACGCTACGACGATGTGCAGTCTTGTTGATATCCCATCTTTGTCATTCCCCTGACTTTATCTTTTGTTAGGGGAAGTTTTGATCGGAATCAGCGCAACAGATATGGTGCAAACCTACTATGTTTCGCCTGAAAGCCGCTGCAAAAGCTCAATTCTGGTTTTGACCTCCAGCCTACGATATATTGAGGCGATCTGATTACGCACAGTGTTGGAGGATACGCCGAAGGCTTCGGAGATCTGTCGTGCTGACGCACCAGCGATCAGCTTTTCCGCCACACGGCGTTCCTGAACGGACAGGCGATGCCAAAGGGCCAGCCGAGCCAAGCGCACGAAGGTCAATCCGGGCTTGTAGGTTTCGGCCTCCAGCACGAGATTTCGACCGCGATGGTGGCCACCCTGTCGCACAATCTGCTTCAAAAGCGCTGCCGCCCGCCGACTGGAAAGACCTTCCGTCTCCAGCATGGCATCGAAACCGGGGGTTGCGCGCACAATCTGCACATCCTCATCGAAAAGGGCCGCTTCGCCGTTTCGTCCGGCGCGAGCGCGAAGCTCGGTGCGGACCGACAGCGACAGACCCTGCTCGAGATGACGCAGGATGATCTCGAAGTTGGCGGCATCCTGCGTTTCAAAAACCGGGCGCTCCGGCCCGCGATAAATCGACATGAAGAAATGATAGGCCGAGGACTGATCGAGACGGCAGTGACCATTCATCATTGTGGCAATGCCGAAACGCTCTGAAAAAGCCAGATAGTCTTCGGAAACCGCCGCCTCCCTCGGTGTCAGCGTGAGCGCAAAGACCGGAAGATTGCGGCCATGGCGAATGAAGGGATCAATGGGCGCGACGGCTTTGGCTGCGGCCTCGAATTCCGGGGGCATTCGATAGCGACCGGAATTGACGATGTTGACCTTGTTTCCGGCAAAGGAAGACCAGCCCCACCAGGCTGCGTCGAAATCGACAGCCTCTCCCAGCAAGGCGACCATGCGCTGGCGGAAATCAGCCGGCGACATATCGACGGCAGACGCCGTCAATCTGAGCACCAGATCCGAAAACCTCTCAAGCTTCACTGGTCATACTTTCCGCTTTATCCCGGCAGACATTGCGCATGTCGATGACCGCACGTCTGTCCACAACAGTCGGACAAAACGTGTCCTTCCTCAATAGACCCCTACATTGCCCGCAGGTACAGCAGGCTGCGCTTCGCGAAAATCCTTCAGCAGCTTGGCCGCTCCATTTGCCAGAAGGCCGACATCATTGCCGATGCCGACAAAGCTTGCACCCAGATCGGCGTAGCGCCGGGCAAGGCCCAGATCGCCGATCAGAATGCCTGCCGCCTTGCCGCAGGCGGTGATGCGGGCGATGGCCGCCTCCACGACGCTGACCACCTCCGGGGCGCCTGGCCTGCCGAGATGGCCCATATCGGCTGCAAGATCGGCAGGGCCAATGAAAATGCCATCCACACCATCCACCGCGCAAATCGCTTCGAGGTTATCGACCGCCACCCTGCTTTCCGCCTGCACCAGCAGGCAGATCTCGTCATTGGCGGTAGGCAGATAATCTGTAATACGGTTGAAATCGGAGGCCCGCGCAAGCGCCGCTCCCACGCCACGCATCCCATGCGGCGGATAACGCACGGCGCTTACCATGGCAGCAGCGGTTTCAGCATCATGCACCATCGGGATCAGCAGGGTCTGCGCACCGATGTCGAGCATCTGCTTGACCATCCAGGTCTCGCCGACCGGCGGACGGATGATGGCCTGCGAGGCAGAGCCGCGCATGGCGCGCAATTGCTCGGCCAGACGCGGCACATCGCTCGGCCCGTGTTCGGCATCGAGCAGCAGCCAGTCGTAACCAACGCCGGCGCAGATTTCCACCGTGTTCGGGCTGCCCAGTGCCTGCCAGAGACCGATTTGCAGGCGGCCTTCCCTCAGACCCTGCTTGAAGAGATTGCGCGGTGCGGGCATTGCTTTTTCCCTATTCAAAATAGAGGCTGACCGAGCCGTAAGGCCCGAAATCACCCAGGATCGTATCGCCGTGCCGTGCTTCTATGGGCCGGATGAAAGAGCCCGCCAATACGATCTGCCCTGCCTCGATGCCATCGCCATACTGCGCCAACCGATTGGCGAGCCAGGCAATGCCGCGCGCCGGTTGGTTGAGCACCCCGGCGCCCAGACCGGTTTCCTCGACCTCGGCATTGCGGGAAACAATCGCCCCCATCCAGCGCATGTCGATCTGGTCCGGCCGCACGGCGCGTCCGCCGGTGACGATGCCCGCATTGGCGGCATTATCCGAGATGGTATCGAACACGGTCCGGGTCTTTTTAGTCTCCGGATCGACCCGCAGAATGCGGGTGTCGAGAATTTCCAGCGCAGGCGTCACGTAATCGGTAGCGTTCAGCACGTCGAACACCGTTACACCCGGTCCTTTCAGCGGAGCCTTCATGATAAAGGCAATCTCCGCCTCGATGCGCGGCTGGATGAAGCGATCCTTCGGCACGGTCGCTCCGTCCTCGAACACCATGTCGTCGAACAACACGCCGGAGTCTGGGATGTCGATGTTCAGTGCATATTGCATGGCCTTCGACGTCAGCCCGATCTTCCAGCCGATCACCCTGCGCCCGGCGGCAATCTTCTTCTTCACCCAGGCACCCTGAATGGCATAGGCATCGTCCATGCCGAAACCGGGATGGGCGAGCGACAACAGGCCGGTTTGGATGCGGGTCCGCTCTGCCTCGTCAAGCTTTACCGCTGCGGCTTCAATCTGCTCGGGGCTCAACATGTCATGCCTCGTCTTCGATGGTGTTGCTGAGGATGCCGAGACCTTCGGCCTTGACCTCGACCACATCACCCGGCTTCAGCCAGATCGGCGGATCGAAGCGCGCACCAGCCCCGGTCGGGGTGCCACAGACGATGACATCACCCGGCACCAGCGTGGTGAAGGTGGAGATGTAATTGATGATCTTGCGAAAGGAGAAAATCATCCGGCTCGTGCGGTCGAACTGGCGCACCTCGCCATTGACGCGGGTTTCCAGCTTGATATCGGTCAACTGGCTTTCATCGGTGAAGGGAACGAGCCAGGGGCCGATCGAGCCGGTGCGGTCGAAATTCTTGCCCTGGGTGACGTTGAATTTCGCATGGCGCACCCAGTCGCGGATCGTGCCTTCGTTGCAGAGCGACAGCGCCGCGATATGGGAAAGCGCATCCACCTCGCTGATGCGGCGGCCCTGCTTGCCGATCACGATAACGATCTCGCCTTCATAATCGAGTTGCGGGCTTTCCGGGGGCCGGATCAGCGGCTGGCCGTGCCCGGTAAAGGAACGGGGAAAGCGGATGAACAGCGAGGGATTGGAAGGCGCCGCCTGCCCATCCTTGTATTCCTCGTTGCGGTCGGGAAAATTCACCCCGACGCAGATGATCTTTTCCGGCGCGGGGATCGGGATCTCGAATGTCACCTCCGATAGCGCGATATCCGGTGCTTGATCCGCATGGTCCCGCGCCAGTTGCACGAGCGCATCCGCCTCGATCACCTCTCGCAGGGTCGGATAGCGCGCGCCATGACGGGCCGAAAGATCGATGACTCCGTCACCGCTGACCAGGCCGTAACCCTTGCTGCCGTCAGACCGGCTGAAACCTAAAAACCGTGGATGGGACATGGTGCAACTCCTTCTGGCGGAAAGAGGGGTCGCTGGCAGCGACCCATCGTGCTGACGACGCTCAGGGCGCGATGATCGGCTGGGCCGTAAGGGCGGACGCCTTCGGACCAACGCCCTCAAACAGGCTGCCATGCTCGAACCATGATCGGGGAGCAGGCGCCCCCCAGAGCGTCTGGCGCTGCGGGTCTTTCAGATCCCACTTGATCGGCTCCAGATCGGGATCGACCGTCTGGTAATCCGAGCAGTAGATCTCGATACGGTGGCCATCCGGATCGAGAATGTAGAGGAAGAAGGCGTTGGAAATGCCGTGGCGGCCCGGTCCGCGCTCGATATTGGCGACCCAGCCGGTGGTGGACATCAGGTCGAGAAGATCGATGATGTTGAGCGGGGTCGGCACCCAGAAGGCCGTGTGATGCAGGCGCGGACCCGTGCCATTGGTGAAGGCGATATCATGGACGCCGCCCTTGCGGTGTGTCCAGGCCGCCCAGAGCTTACCGCTTTCCTCGTCTTCCGTATATTCCGTCACCCGAAAGCCAAGCTCGTTGTAGAAGGCGACAGAGGCATCGACATCCGGTGAGAAGCAGTTGAAATGATCGATCCGCAGCGGCTTGACGCCCCGATAAAGCGCATATTGCTGGTGGATCGGCGGCAGGCGGTCCATCCTGGAATAGAATTCCAGCGGCGTGCCATGCGGATCGCGGGTGCGGAAGGTGCGCGACTGATAGGGCCGCTCGACCCATTCCACCGGCAGACCCCTGGCTTTGAAGAAATGCTCCGCCTTATCGAGATCCTCCTCGGAAAACACCTTGAAGCCAAGGTCGCGGGCCACCGATTCCGTGCTCTGGCGCAGCACGATGCAATGATGACCGCGCTCTTCCATGGCGCGCAGATAGATCGCATCCTTGTCCTCGTCGGTCACCTGCAGGCCAAGCGTATCGACATAAAAGGCGCGCGACCGGGCAAGATCTTTCACACCGAACTCGACATGGCTCAGGCGAAGGATGTTGAAGGGCGGATGAAGGTTTGGTGTGGGCACGGGCATGTCTTGGTCTCCTCCGGATAGATCGATCAACCGCCCAGCTTCTGAATGGCGTGCGGCTTGGTCGCGAATGCGATATTCTTGGTTTCCATGTAGAAATCGAAGGACCAGTCGCCGCCGTCGCGGCCGATCCCGGAATTCTTGACGCCGCCGAACGGGGTCGGCAAATGGCGAACATTTTCCGAATTCACCCAGATCATTCCTGCTTCCATCTGGTCGGTGAAACGGAAGGCGCGGGTGACATCCGCAGTCCAGAGATAGCCGGTCAGCCCATATTGGACGTCATTGACCAGCGCCAGCGCCTCATCCTCGTCCTTGAAGGGAATGGCGGTCAGCACCGGCCCGAAAATCTCTTCCTGGGCGATGCGCATCCGGTTGTTGGCGCCGGTAAACAGGGTGGGAGAGACATAGCAGCCACCGCCGGGACCGGCGAATTTCTCGCCACCTGCGGCCACTTTAGCGCCTTCGGAACGGCCGATCTCGATATAGTGCAGCACCTTCTTCTCGTGCACCGGATGGATCAGCGGGCCGACGACCGTTTCCGGATCGAGCGGATGACCGACCTTGATGCGCTTGGCCTTTTCGGCAACCAGGGCGGTGAACCTGTCATAGATGCCCTCTTCCACCAGCAGGCGGGAAGAAGAGGTGCAGCGTTCACCATTCAGCGAGTAGATCATGAAGACGGCAGCGTCGGCGGCACGCTCCAGATCGGCATCGGCAAACACCACGACCGGGTTTTTGCCGCCAAGCTCGAAATGCACCCGCTTCAGCGTATCGGCACCCTGTTTCATGATCATCGAGCCGGTGCGGCTTTCACCGACAAAGCCAATGGCCTTGATCAGCGGATGTTCGGTCAATGCCTTGCCCGCATCTTCGCCCAGACCGTTAACGAGGTTCCAGACACCCTTCGGCAATCCCGCCTCTTCGGCAATCTCCACCAACAACCGCGCCGTCAGCGGCGAAAATTCGGCAGGTTTGTGAACGATGGTGCAACCGGCGGCCAGCGCTGGTGCAATCTTCCAGGTGGACAGCATGAAAGGCGTGTTCCAGGGCGTGATTACACCCACCGGACCGATCGGAACACGGGTCGTCATATTGACCTGGCCCGGCGCGCGCAGGGACCTGCCATCCCGCGCCTCAGGCGCCCGGTCTGCGAAAAACCGGAAGTTTTCCGCACCACGCAGGGCGGCCTTGGCCATGAATTTCAGCGATTGTCCGGTATCCATGCATTCGACGAATGCAATTTCCTCCGACCGCGCAACGATGGCATCGGCAATCTTGTGCAAGAGCTTCTTTCGCGCTTCACCCGGCATCGCCGCCCACTCGGCAAAGGCATCCTTCGCAGCCCGTGCCGCGAGGTCGATGTCGGCGGCCTTACCCTGCGCCACCTTCGCCAGCACCTTCAGATCGACCGGTGAGATGGTTTCGAAACTGCTGCCGTCCAGCGCGTCACAGTCTTCGCCGCCGATACGGTTCTTCACACCGCCCTGGAACTTCCTGAGATAGGCCTCGGCCCTGGCAAGATTGTCTTGAAAGGTGGACATGATGTTCTCCATGAAAATGGCCCGCGCCTTTTCCGGTCGCGACGCAATGTCCGTTGGGATGAAAAGGTCAGATCGCTTTCTGGCGAAGCCTCGGGTGAATGGCGTTCTTCTTCCAGCTCAACTCGGCGTCGATCTCGCGGATTTCGAGCGAGAGCATGAAATGCGGCGTCTCAAAGCGCTCGGAAAGGAAGGCGGAAACGGCGGCAAAGATCGTCTCGCCGACCCGCTTCTTGTCGGCGTCGCTGCGGCCTTTGCCAATGCGCAACGACATGTCGATGAAGGCGTTTTCCGCCAAAAGGTCGGCAACGGCATAGACGTCGGTACGAAAACCGCGCACCCGGACGGCACCGAGCTCGAACAGTTCGGTCTGCATCATCGTCTCGTGAATGAGGCGCGAAAGCGCCCTCATGTCGACCACTCCCTCAAGATTGGCCGAATAATCGAAGGTAAAATGCGGCATGGCTCCTCCCGCCGTTTATATTTAACATGTTAAATTAATTAACCTGCTTGTCAAGCGGCCAAACGTATGGGCGTGACTTTATTCAACTGCGCGCCGCAGCCAATCATTGCAGGATTGGCTGCGGCGCGCGAAGCCGTGATGACCCATTTCGCCGATGCTGGCTGCCCATGATCTGACCGAGCAACAACGGCGTGTCATCCGCATTCTCGGTGAACCCGGGGGTGGTGGAACCGGGCCAATAACTGCCACCGGCTCAGACCGTGGAGCCGCCTACAGCGCCGTGCGCCATATATGGCGCACAAAGGTTCTCTGTAGCGCTTTATATCCGCTGCATAATTTTATCTTTAAATCGATTCCGATTTAAAGATAAAATTATTCACAAGTAACAATAAATTCGATGCCACTCGAATGAAAAAATGAAAAAAAATCCTGATGTGAGGGCTTCGAACGTCTGTCCACAAACTGCCTTTACTATTGCACTATTTCTGCTACGCTTTTCGAAGACTACGAAGCAGCCAGTCACGGAAGACAATGACATTGGGATTATGAAATTTCCGCTCGGGATAGACTAAATAATAGGAGTCATCCGACTGCACCGGCTCGCCGAAGGGCATGTGAAGCTGGCCATTCGCGACCTCCTGCCGGATATAGAAGGTCGGCACGACGGCGAGGCCAAGGCCGTGGATCGCCGCATTGATGATCATTTCATGATGGGCAAAGCGTGTCCCCTGAATGCGACCGCTGTAGGAGAGTTTCGCCAGCCGCAGCCAGTTGAGCCACAGGCTCGGACGCCCGGCATTCTGCAAGAGGGGGAACTCCGCGAACTGCAATGGATCCAGCTTGCTGCCCGGGGGAATGAGCGCGGGGGACGCGACAACCGCCAGCACTTCGGGAAACAGTTCAATCGAACGGGCGTGAAGCCAGGTTCCCACACCACGCAGAATGGCGACATCGAGCTGTGTTGTCTCGAAATCTGTCGATGGCATCGCCGGCATGACCTCGAGCGGAATGTCGGGGTATGAACCGATAAAAGCTCCAAGCCGCTCCGGCAGCCAGCGGGAGGCGAGCGTCGGATGCGTGCCGATCATCAGTGAGGAGTCTACGCTCCGTCCACGCACGGCATCGATGGAGATCTCTTCCAGCCGATCCAATGTGAGTGCGAGGTTTCGGTAGTAATTGGCACCAGTCTCTGTCAACACGAGCCTTGGGCCGGATCGATGGAAGAGCGTCGCACCAAGAAACTCTTCGAGATTACGGATCTGCCGGCTAATTCCGCTCTGCGTCAATCCAAGATCGTCGGCGGCTCGCGTGAAGTTCATGTAGCGCGCAGCCGCCTCGAAAGCATGCAGGGCAGAAAGTGAAGGCAGATAGCGGCGCATCGGGCAACGTCCCATCATGATAAAAACTCATGCATGCCGGAGTATTCGCAATTTCCCTCGGACAGCAAGATGCAGCAAACTTTCCCCGGTCAATCGATTGTTGATAATAAATGCTCTGACAAGGGCACGACGATATGACACGGCATTCGCACTGGCTACTGGGAGCCCGCAGCGGATCTGAGCGCATGAAGACATAAATAAACAATGAGGGGTTTGACATGAATAGACGTGAATTTGCAGGCTTTCTCGGTCTTGCCAGCGCTGGTGCTGCCGCGACGGCTCTCGCCTCACCGGCGATTGCCCAGCAGGCCACAAGCTCAACCTTCGACAAAGTCCGCAGCTCCAAAAAGCTGCGTGTTGCGGGCATCGTGGGAACGGAACCCTATTATCATAAGGACATTGCAACGGGCGAATGGACCGGCTTTTGTATGAGCATGGCCCGTGACCTCGCAAAGTCGCTGGAAGCCGAGGTGGAAATCAGCGAGACCACCTGGGGCAATGCCGTCCTTGACCTTCAGTCGAACAAGATCGACATCATGTTCGGCCTGAGCCCAACGCCGTCGCGTGCGCTGGTGGTCGAATTCACGCGTCCCGTCATGCAGAACACCTTTACGCTCATCGCGAAACCCGGTCTCGAACCGAAAACGTGGGAAGAGTTGAACAAACCAGAAATCCGCATCGCCGTCGATATCGGCTCTACCCACGATCTCTTTGCACGCCGCATTCTGCCCAAGGCAACGCTTGTGGCACTGAAGACGCCGGATGAAGCAACCCTTGCGGTGCAGTCCGGTCGCGCTGATGCAGTCATTCAAGTGGCGATGCTGTCTCTCGTCACGGTCAAGAAAAACCCGAATGTCGGCAAGATCGTTATACCCGGGCCGATCGTACGACAGCCCACCTGCGCTGGCGTGCGCGCCGAAGATAGCACACGTTTCCGCACCTTCGTGGATAACTGGCTGGAATATAATCGTTCCTCTGGCGTGGTAACCGATTGGATTACCTCCAGTCTGGCGCTGGTCGGCGTGCAGAAGCAGGACATTCCTGCCGATCTCCAGTTCTGACTGCTGCGGGAGGTGTGATCACCCCGACCCGTCTTCGACCGTAGCCGCAGATTAAATAGGGCGGCGGTCCTTCCTCATGGTGGAAAAAATGACAAGACCGCTCGGTATCTTGATGCTCGATACGGCATTCGAGCGTCCCGTTGGTGACGTTGGTAATGCAGCAAGCTGGCCGTTTCGCGTGCTTTACAAACGGGTAGAGGGCGCTGTCGCCCGCAAGGTGGTCTCCGGACAAGATGATGATCTGCTGGAGGCGTTCATTGCAGCAGGGCAGGAACTCGTGTCCGAAGGTGCGTTTGCGCTAACCACTTCATGTGGATTTTTAGCACTTCGCCAATCGCAGCTTTCCGCGCGTTTGGCGGTCCCGGTCGCCACCTCGAGCCTTCTGCAGATCCCGTCACTGTCACTGACGCTGCCGAAGGGCAAAACGGTGGGTGTCATTACCTATGACCGGGCATCCTTGACAGAGAGACATTTCCAGGAGGTCGGCGTCAATGACATTCCGCCTATCGCGGGATTGCCGAGCGGAGGCGCTTTTCACGGCTTGATCGAAGGGGGTATGCAATACAATGCACAGGCTTTGGCGGACGAATTGGCCATGACCGTCGAGGATCTGCTTCAGCATCATTCCAATATCGGAGCCTTGGTCTTCGAGTGCACGAACCTGCCGCCATTCTCCTCGGGCATCTCCCGGACGTTCGGACTTCCGGTCTTCGATATTCTGACTCTCGGCAAATGGCTGCATTCAAGCCAGCCCGACGTTTGACGCCATATACAAGAATAAAAGGGGTTCAACGATGCAGTATCAATGGGACTTCGGGTTCCTGCTTCAATACAAGGGCCTGATCTGGACCGGTGTTCTCTACACCATCGGCTTTACGGTCGGAACGGCCTTGTCGGGTCTGGCTCTCGGCTGCTTCATAGCATTTGCACGTCTATCCGGCCTTCGTGTTGTTCATGCGCTCGTCATCGGATTCACCGAGATTTTTCGCTGCACGCCGGTGCTGGTCCAACTGGTGTGGTGCTATTACGCGCTGCCGATGCTGACAGGGATCGAGCTGTCGGCGGGCGCCGCGGCCTTCGTGACGCTAACGCTCTACGGCGGCTCCTTCTTCGGCGAAATCATCCGGGGTGGCATCATTTCGGTCGATCTCGGCCAGTGGGATGCAGGGCGCGCACTCGGCATGCGCAGGCATCAGCTAATGGCGCGGATCATTCTGCCGCAGGCGTTTCGTCGTATGGTTCCGCCGCTGATGAACCAGACGGTACTCCAGTTGAAGAACACCTCTCTGCTCTCTGTCCTGGCGGTGCCTGACCTGTTGTACCAAGGCCAGCTGATCACCTCCTCCAGCTATCGACCGCTGGAAACCTATACGATGATTGCGGTCATCTACTTCATTCTCCTGTTCCCCCTGACCCGCTTCGCCCACCGGCTTGAAGCGCGCAGCGGCCACTGACCTCGCGCGGAAGTTCACCACATGACCAACGATACCATGATTGAACTGATCGGTGTCCAGAAGTCTTTCGGCGACTTCCCGGTGCTCAAGGACATCACGCTCAATGTGAAGAGAGGTGATGTTGTTGCTCTCATCGGGCCGAGCGGTTCCGGCAAGTCGACCCTGCTGCGCAGTGTCAATCTTCTGACGGTTCCGGAAAAGGGTTTCATCCGGGTCGGCAGCCAGGCCATCGACTTCTCGACAACCCGCAACTTGCCAGGCGACAAGGAACTGGCATCGTTTCGCGCACGCACGGGGATGGTATTCCAGAGCTTCAATCTGTTTCCGCACATGACGGTGGAGCAGAATGTGATGGAGGGGCCTGTGACGGTGTTGCGCACGCCGAAGGCTGACGCAAAGGCCATTGCCCATGACCTCCTTACGAAAGTCGGGCTTGCCGACAAGGCAACGGCGCATCCGGACAGCCTTTCCGGCGGACAGAAGCAACGTGTCGCCATCGCACGTGCCTTGGCCATGAAACCGGAGGTCATGCTGTTCGATGAAGCGACATCGGCACTCGATCCCGAACTGGTGGGAGAGGTCCTGTCCGTCATCCGCTCGCTGGCAGCAGAAGGGATGACAATGCTGCTGGTCACGCACGAAATGGCCTTTGCGAGAGATGTGGCGGACAGGGTGATCTTCATGCGTGATGGATGCGTGGTGGAAGAAGGGGAAGCCCGGCAGGTGATCGACCACCCGAAAGAGCCTGCAACCCAGGCCTTTCTCAGTCATTTCCACGGTGGCTTGAACTAAACACCGGATCGGGATGCGTGCCTCCTACGGTTCGCCTCCCGACGACACACAACACGGCTGCGTCTCCATCTCGTCCTGTCGCTGACCGGACGCGGGAGATGCATTGCCTGCTCGTAAACGAATGGCACTTGATAAGGGGCCACACATGCATGTTACAGTCATAGGTGCCGGCATTGTTGGAGCGTGTACCGCTCTCGAACTGCTGGGCGATGGCCATCAGGTCACGATTATCGAACCGGGTGAACCGGGCGGGCGACAGGCCGCGAGCTATGGCCATGGATGCTGGATCAGCCCTGCTTCCGTCGTTCCCATGTCCATGCCGGGTCTTTGGAAACAGGTTCCGGGTTATCTTCTCAATCCAAATGGCCCGCTCGTCATCCGCTGGGCGAATATCTTCCAGCTTCTTCCGTGGCTGAGCCGGTTCCTGCTCGCCGGTGCAACCTTGCCACGCGTCGAAAAAACGGCCAAGGCGCTCGCCACGATCTTGAAGGACAGCCCGGAAAGACACATAGCGCTCGCAAAGAGTATTGGAACTCCGCAGCTTATAAGACGCGAGGGGCTGCTTTATGCCTATCCCGATCGCTCAGCCTTCGAGGCGGAGAAACTCGCCTGGCATTTGCGTCGGATCACGGGGCTCGAATGGCAGGAGTTGGATGAACAGAGCCTGCGGACCCGCGAGCCTGCGCTGTCCACTCATTATCGCTTCGGTATACTGGCCGAGGCCGGTGCCCATTGCACCGATCCAGGCCTCTATGTGTCTGCCCTTGTCTCGGAAGCGGTCAAACATGGCGCCCGCCTCATCAGGACAAAGGCCACAAGCTTCCGCCTCAAAAGCGAAAGACTGGAAGCGGTCGAGACCGACCAGGGAGAAATTGTCTGTGAGTGCACCGTGGTCACGGCCGGAGTCTGGTCGAAAGCGTTGGCACGGTTGGCCGGAGACCGCATTCCACTGGAATCCGAACGCGGCTATCACGGCGTGATCGCTGCACCGGTCAATGGGCCCAAGCACCCTGTCATGCCAAGCGACGGCAAGATGGCCAACACGCCGACGGCCCACGGTCTTCGTCTTTCCGGGCAGGTGGAACTGGCAACCCTGGATACCCCGCCCAACTGGAAGCGTGTCGATATCCTTCTCGATCATGCACGCAAAACCTATGCCGGCTTACCGGAAACCCGTGATATCCCGGTCGATCGCTGGATGGGGCATCGTCCCTCCACACCAGATGGCCGGCCGGTGATTGGCAGGGCATCCTGCTCGAAAGACGTGATCTACGCCTTTGGCCACGGTCATGTCGGCTTTGCCTCAGGCCCGATCTCCGGAAGGCTCGCTGCGGATCTCGTGAGCGACAAGCCCCCGGAACGCGATCTTGAACCCTTTTTACCGCAGCGCTTCCGGTGATGACAGATTGCGGACCCGGGCGGAGAAAAATTTTGCCGGTTCTGTCCATCGAAGGCTCAGCCCAAACTCATTGTCACATTGCGTGACATTCTCAACTCACATAACCAGGAGATTGCCGTGCGCGGTGCAGATATCCTTGTCGACATGTTGATTGGCTACGGCGTCGAAGTGATTTTCGGCGTACCGGGTGATACCAACGTTCCATTCTACGAAGCCCTGCAAGAGAACGAGGGCAAGATCCGCCACGTCATGGCGCGTGACGAGCGCTCTGCGGGTTACATGGCAGACGCCTATGGCCGCTTCACCCGCAAACCAGGGGTGTTCGAATGCCCATCGGGCGCCGGTGCCATGTATTCCCTGCCGCCGGTGGCTGAGTCCAACTCCTCCTCCGTGCCCGTCATCCTGCTGACCATTGACATTCCGCTGCCCGGCGAAGGACGCGGCGTGCTGACGGAACTCGATTGCGCCCGCCTGTTCGACCCCATTACCAAAATGTCCGTGCAGGTGAAAAGCGCTGAAAAGCTGCCGGAAATCATCCGCCGCGCCTTCCGCGTTGCCTGCTCCGGGAAGCCAGGTGCCGTGCATCTACAGATCCCGGAAGACATGCTGCTGGCCGAAGTCGATCCTGCCCGCGTTTCGCTGCACGTCGAGGCCGAGTGCAAACAGTTCCCGGCCTATCCGACGCTTCCGGCTCCGGGAAAGCTGGAGACCGTTCTGGATCTCCTGACATCCTCGAAGCGACCGTTGATCGTCTCCGGCGGTGGCGTCAACCGATCCTGCGCCGGACCGGAAGTCACGGCTTTGGCGGAAAAGCTGAATATTCCGGTCTGCACCACGATGACCGGCCAGGGTACGATGCCGGACGACCACAGACTTGCTGTCGGCGTCATCGGCGACAACGGCTTCCATCCGCACGCCAACTGGGCGCTGGAACATGCCGATTTCGTTCTCTTCGTCGGCTCTCGAATGGGCAGCGTGGTCACCATCGGCTGGACCTTCCCGAAGATCACGCTGAACAAGCGGGTGGCGCAAATCGACATCGACCCGGAGATCATGGCCAACAATTACGAGAACGTTGTGTCCGTGCAGGGCGATGCGCGGCTGGTTCTGGAAAAACTGATCGCCATGGCGCCGGAGGATAGCAATGCGGCCCGCACGCAAGACTGGGTGGATGAACTGAACGGCCTGCGCGCCGATTTCTGGGAAAATGCGGAAGCGCTGCTCAATTCCGAGTCAACGCCGCTACGCCCCGAACGGGCGGTGCGCTGCTTCAACGAGGCATTGGAAGCCTATGGCAAGCCCGCGCACATCTATTCCGATGCCGGCACCCCTACCCCGCATATGACGCGCTTCCTGAAGCTCAGGGATCGGAGCACGCGCTTTGCCATACCGCGCGCCTTTGGTGGTCTTGGCTCGGCTTTGCCCGCCACCGTCGGTGCCTGGTTCGCCGACAAGGAGCGCCGGCCGATTGGCATGTTCGGAGATGGTTCTTTCGGCATGAGCGTCGGGGAACTGGAAACGCTTGTGCGCCTGCAGGTGCCCGCCATTCTGCTGCTGTTCAACAACGGCACCTTCGGCTGGATCAAGGGTCTACATCGGCTGAAAGGCCATAATCAGTGCTTCGGAGTGGACTTCATGCCGCCTAAAGGCCAGGCAATTGCGGAAGCCTTCGACGTGAAGGCCTGGACGGCGAAGAACGCAAAGGAGCTTGACGTGGCTCTGGCCGAGGCGTTCGCCCATACGCAAGGCCCCTGCCTGATCGATATCCATGTGGAATCCATCGCCGATCGCGTTCCGCCGGTCTATTCCTGGCTCAGCAAACGCGGCAAGGATCCGCTGAGCACCAAGGCCGAAGAGGTTCGCTACTTTTGATCGGAGCATCGTCCACTTATACGAAGAGTCATTGAAAATAACTCTTCGTATTCCCGTTTCGAATATCTCAAGCCTCTGATGCAGTTGAGATATTCGAAATTTCTTCAAGGCGAGGATGCGTTAGCATCTTCGAGCCTTGGTATTAGAGTGTTTCAATGTTTCACGGAAACACTGAAACACTCTAAATCTTTGTTTTTAAGCATTTCCGGACGGAAAACCGGATTCCAATTTTCCTGGAAATGCTCTAGATGGAAGAAGCGAGCAACTGGATTTTCCAGAGTTCGATCTTTGCTTCGCAGGTCATAAAAGCTTCGAAGAAAAACTAATCTTGATACCCTGTAATAACCTTCTCGAGGGCTTCGCAATCGCACCCGTACGGATTTAACGTTTGAAGGAAACCCGAATCGCTGTCCTTTGGCAAAATATACTTGACCGCCGTCGCCAAGTTGCCACTGGGCCCGGCATCTATGAAGAGAAAAGCCTTCTGATTGATCATTTGCTCAATAGTGATCTGAAAGTCCACAGGCTTCAGGATCGCGTGCCACAGATGTAACTCATCAAACTGGTCTATCGGTTCCGTTATACAGGCGGAAATCAACGGTATCCGAGGTGGTAAATAATTAAAGCGTTTGGCAAGGCTTAGAAAATCTTCCTCCAATGGTTCAATGACGGGAGCATGAAAGCCGTATCGAACCGCCAGCCGCTGGGTGGGGACACCGAGTGTGGCAAGAGTGTTTTGGAGGGCTGATATTTTTTCGGCGTCACCACTTACCACGAAATTGGTCGCAAAATTACGCCCCGCCACCGGCAATCCGGCAAAGGCTTCCGGATGCGTCGCCATCAGGCTCTCGTCTGCGAGAATGGCCAGCATGCCACCGGGCAAGGCTTTCGCCTGCATGAGACGCGCCAGATCGACCGTGAGTTCGATCCCTTCCTCCAGTGTCAGCACGCCCGATACCACCGCAGCCGTAAACTCTCCGAGGCTGTAGCCAAGCAGATAATCGGGGTGAATGCCCGCCTCCTGAAGCACCGTCGCCAAACAGAACTCCACCGACAGCAGCGCCGGATTGGTAAAGAGCAGATCGTCGAAAACCTCGGCACGATCTTTTTCAAACAGCACCGACAGCAGAGAGCGGCCCGTTGCCTCCTCCACCAGTCGGTCGCACAGGTCCATCCACAGCCGGAAGCGGGGATGGTGATCATAAAGCTCGCGGCCCATTTGAAAGGACTGCGAGCCCTGCCCCGAAAACATGAAAACCACGGGCTTTCGCATGGCTCAGGCCTCGCTTTTATTTTTACGCATGTCCGGACGAAAAACCGTAAATACACTTTTCCTGGAAATGCTCTAGATCGGCACGATTTCGGTCAGATCGAAATAACCATTATAGCCCTTCATGTAGATCGCCGCGCGGTGCCCGAAGAGCGTGATGGCTTCGGTGCGGGTTTCGAGGTCGCCATAATCATGCTGGCTGCACCGAACCCGGGTGCCGATGGGATAGCGGGCATTCCAGGCCCGGACGATGTCCTCGGCGTTTTGTGGCACAGGTTGCGGTGCGGTCCTGACAGGTTCTGAGGGGCCGGGCTGAAGCTCTCTATCCTCACGAATGCTGGGCATACTGGGCTTGGGGATATGGCGCAGCATCTTGGTGAGCACCTCGCCATGGCCGATTTCCTCGAAGACCATTTCGTCGCCGGACACACCAAGCCCCATCAGATACTGGATCCCATCCGACCACAGCACGCTTCCGGCAAGCTGGGCGGCAAGATTGGCGGCAACTTCGCCATCGCGGTAGGGACGCGCCGTGGTATTGGCAATCACCGGAATGGTGGGGGCAGCAAACCGGAAGCCATTGAGGAAGGTTCGGAACTCTTCGCTTGCGGCCAGCATGAGGCGCGAGTGGAAGGCACCACTGGTGTTCAGCGGAAAATACATCGTCTCCCCCTGCTGGAAGAGGGATTGTGCCCGCTGTACCTCATCCGCATTGCCGGAAATCACCATCTGCTTCGGCGTGTTGTAATTGGCCACATCGACATTCGCGAGGCCGTTATCTCTCAGAATGGCCTCCACCTGCTCGCGACTGGCATTCATGATGGCGGCCATGCGCCCTTCGGGCGCTTTTGCCATCAGCTCCCCACGCTTCTTGACCAGTCGCAGTCCGGTTTCGAAATCGAAGCACTCCGCCGCCAGCAGCGCATTATATTCGCCAAGACTATGCCCGGCGACATAATCAGGCCGGGCCGCCCCGTCTTCCAGCTTGCGGAAGTAGGAGAGGGCATTGACCACGTAAAGCGCCGGCTGGGTAAACTGGGTTTCGTTCAGTTTTCGCTCGGGATTGTCGAGGCACAGCGTCTTGATCGAATAGCCAAGAATATTGTCGGCCTTTGCCGTCAGGGAGTGAAATCTGTCGAAAAGCTCGCCGCCCATGCCCTTGGCTTGGGATCCCTGACCGGGAAAGAGAAATGTCTTCATCGAAACCTCCGTTTATTGCTGGAGCTTGCTTCATCTAAAAATTTTAAGTTTCAGGCGGTCTAGAGCATAATTCGACCGGAGTGAAACGAGGATCGATAAAATTATGCTTCAAAAAATAAAATGTTAGAGCGCCGATCTGATTTAATCAGATCGAAAAGCGCTCGAATGCGTAACGCCGTCATAAATACAGAAGAGTTGCTTTCGGCAGATCCTGTACTCCGAAGGATAGCCGAAGGCGTTGTTGACGTAGTGGATATTGTCGATCACAACACTGCGGTTGACATGGCTGTGACCGTAAACATGCAGGCGGCGCTGAGCCTGCCATTGCCGGGCCTGGCCATCCAGGGCCGAACTGCCGAGAACCGGGTAGATAAAGTGAAATTTCGGCGAGATATAGGACGGCATCACGTCCAGTCTGGGCACGAAATGGGAAAAGGAAATCACCACGTCGTTGTCCTGCGGCGCGGCAAGCCCCTCTCCTCCCTCTCTGGCGGCGAATCGCTGAAACGCCTCCTCGTTCAGCCGCAGGAAATACTCCGTCACCTGCCTCGGAGTCATGGCATCGGGCCAGAGGCAGGCGCGGTAATCCATCCAGCTTTGCAGCAATTGCGCGCCGGGAGCGCCGAAGGAATAGTCATACCAGCCAAAGAGCGGCGCAACGGTCACTCCGGCCTCGCGATGCGGCTCTGTCAGCAGGCCGTGGTCTCCGGCAAGCTTCAGCATGGCGTGAAACTTGTCGAGCGAGTTTACCCCCTCGTCCCGGCGCACCCAGAGATCATGATTTCCGGGGACGAAAAACACCCTTGCGAATTTGGAGGACAGGGCCGCGAAACAGGCCTCGGCCAGCTTCACATCATCCGAAATATCTCCGGCAAAGATCAACCAGTCGGACCGGTAATCCTGATCGGAAAGCCCCGTCAGCCATGTTCTGTTTTCCTCATAATCCAGATGAAGATCGGACAAGGCAAAAACCCGCATCAAGACATCAACTCACTTTCAATACCAATCCCTCAAAACGACCAGTGCTTGCATTTTCAGCACCGTCAACCCGGTTTTTTCACCAGATGCCTAAAGGCCTCGTCGTCTCGACCCATACTGAAATAGGTCAATATGCGCCGATCCAAGGGCTTGAACCGCGCCGTCAGCATCATGCCGCGCCGGAAAGCGTCCGCGAGATCGGCGTTGACGCGAAAGGCAAGTCGTTCGCCTTGCCAGTCGATCCCAGTCACCGACATGGCCTCAAAACCGAAATAGGCCTTCACAAACGGATAGGCGGCCTTGAAGAAACTCTCCTTGACCGAAAAGATCAGGGTAAACACCATTTCCGGCGGCGCATCCTGCTGAAGCAGAAAGAGTTCATCGTCATTCATGATCGATTTGGAAAGCTTGCGCTGAGTTTCGGGGGCGACGATATCCTCAACATCCAGCCCTACCGAAAGAAGCGAGTCCTTCCTTGCCGCCGCCGCGATGGCATAGCCGTGGCAGTGGCTGATCGACCCCACCACGCCGTCCGGCCACAGAGGACTGCGCCCCTCGCCGATGCCGATCAGGTGAGGCGCGATATCGAAGGCTTCCAGGGCGCGATGTGCACAATATCGGCCTGCCAGAAACTCGGATTTGCGTTTGACCACGGCCTTTTCGATAAAGGCGCCATAGCCTTCGCCGACGCTGCGGATCAGGCTTTCCCGATAGTGATCCTGGTTGAACCCCGTCTGGAACAGCGACACATCCCGATTGCCGAACCAGTCGACATAACCGGCCCCGAACAGAAAATCATCCATGCAGTATATCCCGAAGACACGCCATGACCTTGGCTTCACTTTGATCCGGATGGAGAAAGAGGTGATCGCCCGGAAAAGTCGAGAGGGAAAAATCCCCGGCTGCTAGTATCCGCCAGGCCTGCATGTCGGCAAGTGAAACCTCTCTATCGCCCTGACCATGAAAAGCAAAAAGTGGCACGGGCAAAGGTTCGATGACGGCGGGATCAAAACTGCCAACAACATTCATGATGGAAACGATCCCATGCAATTGTCCGGCCACCAGGTCAGGCGAGAGCTCCACCAGCCCTATGTCCCGTGTCTTGTTATGATAAAGACCGATCACCTTGGCCGTCAAATCCGCCTTGGCCGGATCGAGAATATCCGAGAGGCGCGGCATCGTTTCGATGCCTGCTTCGCGATAGGTTTGCAATGCTGAAGCTATGACCGGATTGGGTGTGATCGTCGGGCAGGTAAAGGCGCTGACAATCAGCTTTTGCGGCAGCGGCAGCTGGTTTTTCTGGAGATGCAAGGCCCAGGCATAGGCAATCAGCGCGCCGGAGCTGTGGCCAAAAATGGCATAGGGCTTGTGAAGATCCGCTTTCACCAGATCCGTGAGAACCTCGGCGATCTCATTCGCCGTCTGAAAGGGACGCTCCGCCACACGGTCACCATGGCCGGGAAGCTCCACGGGAACAATCTCGATATCCCCGGGAAACTGTTGGACCCAATTGCGGAACACGCTTGTGGCAGACATATGCCCATAAGCGAAGCAGTAAAGCCGAAGCCCGGCGCCGGGCCTTGCCTCGCCGCGCAGCCAGCGCCCCTTGCTGCGGGAAAAAGGCTGAAGCTCTCGGCGGATATAGCGAACATAGGGCTGATAGTCCTTCTCCACCGCCATCACATCGGCTTTCGGTCCGGCTGCGGGATCGAAAAGCCCGAGAAGGTCGTTGACGGTCACATCGAAGAGATGCGGCACAGGCTTGCCGAATTGGTCAAGCAAGGCACGCAACTTCATCATCATCAGCGAATCCATGCCGAGTTCCGGCAGAGGCACATTGCGCCGTATCTGCTCCGGGCTTGCCTCCAGCCGCTCGGCAATGAAACGCAACAACGTTTCCGGCCCGGGCTCCCCCTCCTCCGGCACAGGGTCGAGATCCGGTTTCCCGGCAATCCGCACAAGCTCGGCAGAACCGCAGGCAATGGAAACGACGCCGTCTTCGTCATGCAGGCTCCACGAGGCGCTAAACCGCCGGGCCTGATCATCGGCCACGGAAAGAATGCGGTTTCTGAGCGTGTAGGTGTGCTTTGGCGACACGGGCGCATGGATGGTGACGTCTCTAAGCACCGTCGTCATGTAGGGCGCCGTGGCTAGTGGATCGAGCATGAGGAAAGCGGGCTGCACCACCGCATCGAGAAAACCGGGATGTGCACCGAGGCGATAGGCTGCCGGATCGAAGGAAAGTTCAAGCTGTGACAACGCTTCCGTCTCATAAAAGCGGGCGGTGCGCACGGCCCGGACAAAGCCCCTGCCTGGCATTCCCATGCCCTCATAGAGACGATAGAATTCGGCCTCACCCATCTCCTTCCGGGCAACGCCGTGCTCGGCGGCGGCATGAATCGGCGCCTTTCCGGAGACAGGTCCGGCGATCTTCGCCCTGGCCGCAAGGCCCCAGACCGGCTTTGCCCCGCCATAGCGGAAGTGGATATCGGCCCGGTAGCCTTGCCCTTCTTGCTGCACGAGAACCTGAATTTCCGTCTCCGTCTGCCGGGAAAGCTGAAGCGGTTGCAGAAACGCGATCTCCTCCACATGCAGGCTATCGAAGCCCAATTCCCCGGCAAAAATCTTGGTAAGCGCCTCCAGATAGAAACCGATATGGAAATTGCCGGTATCCTCTATGCCCTTGAGGTCCCCCTTCTCGATCAGAAAAGAGGCGCGAAACAGTTCCGTGGGTGTTTCCAGACGGCGATAGGCCGGAAAGGCTTGCCTTTGCGACATCACCTCCTTTGTACGGGCCGGGCTCAGCCAATAGGATTTGAGATTGAGGCTGGCAACCGGATAGTCTTTCAGATCAGGGCCTTCCCGCTCACCCGGACCCGCCAGAATGGCAAAGCCGTTGACCCCGCCAAAGCCGAAGGAGCTTATCCCCGCAAGCCTGTCCTCGCCCAGCCAATCGACAGTCTGTTGCGGCAGCAGAAAGCCGTAACGATCAATGTTCAGCAATGGGTTGACGGTCTGCAGGTGATTGTTTCCCGGCACCTTTCCCTGCTGGATGCAGAGAGCTGCCTTGATGATACCGGCAATGCCGGCTGCGGGCTCCAGATGGCCGATATTGGTCTTCAGGCACCCCAGAATGCAGGGTGGCCGGCCATTGCGGTCACGGCCTACGGCGTTGCCCAGAGCCTCGATTTCCACCGGGTCGCCCAGATAGGTGCCTGTGCCGTGGGTTTCGACATAGCTGAGTTCCGTCGGAGAAATTCCGGCCTCGCGGCAAGCGGTTTTGATCACCGCCTCCTGAGCAAACCCGTTGGGCGCGGTCAGCCCGTTGCTGCGGCCGTCATGGTTGATATGGCAGGCCTTGATGACGGCATAGGCTTTCCGGGGCAGTTCCTCGCCGAGACCGGCGCGGGTGAGGACGATCATGCCGACGCCTTCGCCCGGCACATAACCATTGGCGCGGCTGTCGAAGGTTTTGCAGCGGCCATCCGGCGAGAGCATGTTGGCATGCTGCAACATGCGGGTGCCTTCGCGGTTGAGGTTGAGGCTCACCGCCCCCACCAGCGCATAATCGATCCGCCCGTCCCTGAGATACCGGCAGGCGAGATCAAGGCCTGCCAGGGATGAAGAGCAGGCCGTGTCGACGACCAGGCTCGGCCCCTCCAGATCGTAATGATAGGAAATGCGGTTAGCGGAGATGGAGGCGGCATTGCCCGTGGCCATGAACAAGGCGTTTTCGGCATTGCGCTCACGATCCATCGCCAGATACTGGCTGGCATAGTGGGAGATGAACACGCCGGTCCTGCGGAAATTCGGCGCCTCGCGGATGCCAGCATCCTCAAGCGCCTGATGCGTGGCCATCAGCAGCAGACGCTGCTGGGGATCCATGCATTTTGCCTCGCGGGGGGAGAGATGAAAGAGCGCGGGATCGAAAAGATCGATATCGTCCAGATAGCCGCCATGGATCTCCTCCAGCGCCTCCTCCTCTTCACCCAACAAGGCCAGCCGCGCGCGCGGATAATGGCTGATCGCATCATAACGCGCCAGCAACCGATCCCAGAACTGCGGCAGGGTATCGGCCCCCGGAAACCGGCAGGCCATGCCGATAATGGCAATCTCGCCACGCCTTACTGCACTTCGCAAGGCGACCTCCTCCAGCCTGGCATTCAGGTGGGTGATGGTGTCGAGCGCTGTCTGCAGCAATTGATCCTTGTCCATCATGCCTGCCCTTATGCCGTCAGATTGAGAAGTTGTCCGGAGCGCTGCAGAGCCGCCTGCAACTGTTCGGCCACGCCCGCCCCTGCCGGGCCGGATGCAGGGGGCGCACCTCCCTCTTTTTTGGCCAGTTCGTCAGACAGATAATCCGCCAGCCGGGCAAGCGTCGGATAGCGGAAGGTGACGGAGGGGGAAATCTCCAGCGACAACTCTGCCGACAACGCCTTAAAATAACTAAGCGAATTGATGGAATCGAGACCGAGCGCGGACAGGTTTTCATCCGGTGACACGCTCTCCACCTCCAGCAGTCCGGCAAGTTTGCTGGAGAGATGATCAAGAAGCTTTTGCCGGTCACCAATGGGCTTGGCGGAAGGGGCCTTGAGCGCCGGGGCCTGATCTAACTCTTCGAGACTATCTGCCTGTGGCGGCAGCGCTTTGGCCTGTCTTGCATCCATGACCTCAACGAAGGTTTCAAAGCACGGCATGCGCCGTATGAAGCCGTTGACCTCAGAGAACCTCTTCCAATCGATATCGAAGACCGTGCTGGTCGCCACATTGCCGGTCAAAACCGCCTCAAGCAGGGCAAGGCCCGACAAGGGCTCCAGCATCCGCACACCGACAGCCTCCATGAAGGCTTTATGCCCATGGGCAACGGCCATGCCAGCCCCATCCCAATCCGTCCAATGCACCAGTTGCACCGGCTTGCCCCTGGCCTTGCGCTCAGCCGCCAGGGCATCGAGCGCGGCATTGGCCGCCCCATAGGCGGCAAGTCCGCTGACCTGCATGCCCTCCACAGCGGAGGTGGAGGAGAAGAGGCAAAAATAGCGCAAGGGATCGTTCGCCGTGATCTGATCCAGCGCATAGGCGCCAAGCGCCTTGGGCCGGACGACATCCATCAGCACGGCCTCCGTCATGGTGCTGAGCGGAATGGCATCCGTGGTCGTTCCCGCAAGATGGAAGACACCCGTGATCGGATGACCGAGGCTTTGGCGGAGCGCCGCGAACGCCTGGCCCAAACTCTCGGCCTTGCCGATATCGGCTTGCAGATAATGGATTTTTACCCCTTGCGCCGCAAACCGCTCGATCAGCGCCTCAAGCGTCAGAGGCTTGTCGAGATCGGGATGTTCGAACGAGTGCGTCAAGGGCTTGCGCCCGATCACCACGGCCTCCCGCAGCCCTTTTTGCATGAGCCATTGCAGCAGCTTGTAACCGATACCGCCGAAACCGCCGGTGATCACCATGCAGCCGGACGCATCGAAGGCCTGCTGCTGCCGCGGCAGGGAAAGCGGCACGAAACGCGGCACCCGCCGCACTCCGCCTTGCAGGGCAATCTCCATTTCGCCGGTCAACGTCCCGATCTCCGCCTGAACCTGCGACAGACTGGCCTCCGCCAGATCATCGACCCGGATGATGGAAACCTGCAATTCCGGATATTCCGAGCGCAGGAAACTGACATATTTTCCCAGCAGCGCATGGACCGGGTCCTCCTGCCCATCCTTCAGAACGGACAGCAGCACCAGGCGCCGCGGCATGTGCTCGATGTTTTTCAAGACGAAGCCAAGCCAGGCTTGCAGCTTGCGGCCTTCGCGCCGCACCTGCGCCTCCAGGCTCTCGCTTGCGCCGTCCTCACGCGGCAGCGCGGGGACGTAGACCATGGCATCGAGGCCGGAAAGCGCGCGCCCCTTGGCATCAAGACCCGTGAAATCAAGGGTTTCGGCATCCACCTGCACGTCATGATCGCCCGCAGGATCGCCGCCGATGCGGCAGCGGCGAAGCCCTGCCGTGCCCCAATGACGGGCCTGCAGCACGGCATCATCCTCTGCAATGACGAGGATGCTCTCAAGCCGGGCCAGCGCCTCTCCCCCAGCATCCATGAGCGGCACATCGCGCCAGATGACGTCGAAAACGGCCTCGCGCATCATCCTGTCTGCATCGTTGTCCCTGGCTGAGTGCCGAGGTCTAGCAATGGCTTTCGACGCACCTCCCACCCAGTATCGTTTACGCATGAAAGGATAGGTCGGCAGCGGCGCGCAACGGGGTGCCGCCCGGCCCGCATAGAGCGCCTCCCAGGGAATCTGCGCACCCTGAACCCAGAAGATCGCCAGCTTATCCGCCCGGCCCTTGCTGAGGAGGCGTTGCAGATAGTCGCGATCCTCTTCAGTGGAGAGATCGAGGCCCATGCCATGGCCCTCCGGCGGCGCTTCATACCAGAGAGGCGTGATCGCCGTTCTTTCGGTTCCCTCCCCTTGCGCGGCATAGGCGGCCAGCGCAGCACGGAGTTCGGCCCGATCAGACGCCACAAAGGCAAGCCTGTGGGCAAACAGCGCCCGGCGCGTCTGGAGGGTAAATGCCACATCTTTGAGTTGCGATCCTGCTTTCGACGGATTGAGAAGCCAGTCATGCAACTGCCGGACCATAACCGCCAACTGCTCCCTCCGGGGGGCGGAGAGCGGGAACACCATGGGACCGGGGCTGCCGGAAGGGTCCGGCGGCCCGTCGCGTTCAATATCCGCTCCGGCATGGGCGGGCGCCTCGCCGAGGATCACATGGACATTGACGCCCCCGGCCCCGAAGGAGCTAATGCCTGCATAGCGCGGCACGGGCACGCCGTTCACCCTTGGCTGCTGCCAGGCGGCAAGATCGCGCTGCAGATGGAAGGCCGTACTGGCAAAATCGATAGCCGGGTTCGGCACATCATGCAGCAGCGACGGCACCAGCGTCTTATGCTGCAATTGCAGCACCGTCTTGGTAAGCTGGGCAATGCCAGCGGCGGATTCGCCGTGGCCGATATTGGATTTCACCGAGCCGATGGCGCAATATTGCTTTCGATCCGTGGCGCGGGAATAGACATCCATCAAGCCCTGGATTTCGATGGGGTCTCCAAGCGCGGTTCCCGTGCCATGGGCCTCGACATAGCTGATCTCCTCCGGGCTGATCCGCGCCTGACGAAGTGCCGCCTCGATGGCCTTGGACTGGGCGACAGGGTTTGGAACCGTATAGCCCCTCGTCTTGCCGTCATGGCTGACCCCCGTTCCCTTGACGATGGCAAGGATCAGATCGCCATCGGCAAGCGCCTTGGAATAGGGCTTGAGCAGCACAGCCCCAACCCCTTCGCTCGGTACATAGCCGTCGCCATTGGCTGCAAAGGCATGGCAACGCCCATCGCTGGCGGCAAAGCCCGTCGCGCACAGAGTGATATATTTGCTGGGATGTAGCGAGAGATTGACACCCCCGGCAATCGCTGCATCGCATTCACCGCGCTTCAGGCTTTCGCAGGCCAGATGAATGGCCATGAGCGAAGACGAGCAGGCCGTATCGACGGTGAAGCTCGGACCGATGAAGTTGAAGAGATAGGAGACACGGTTGGCGACCGAGAAGGTCTGTGAATTGGCAAGATAGGCGCTTTCCCCTTCGGCCTCGGCGGCTTCGGCCATGATCAACTGGTAATTGTTGAAGGTGACACCGGCAAAGACGCCGATATTGCGGGCCTCGCGCTGCCAGTTTCCGCGAACCTGCCCGGCGCTTTCCAGGCACTGCCAGGCGGTTTCCAGGAAAAGCCGCTCCTGCGGGTCCATGAAACGGGCATCCTGCGGAGAAAGCTTGAAGAAACCGGCATCGAACTGGTCAGCGCCGTCGATGAAGCCGCCCCATTTGCAATAGAGACTGCCGGGCGCGCCCTTTTCCGGACTATAGAAAGGACGATAATCGAACCGCTCGGCGGGAATTTCAGTAATACTGTCCACCCCCCGGCAGAGATTGTCCCAGAAGCTTCCGAGGTCCGGCGCACCGGGATAGCGTCCACTCATGCCGATGATGGCAATATCCTCGTCCCCGGCAGGCTGCGGCCATGATGGGGCGGGCACTGCGGGTCGGGCTGCGACCTCTCGGATCGTTTCTGCCACAGGAACGGGTCTGGTTGCGGCGGGGGAAGAGCCCTCGCTGTGAAAGCGTTGGCCATGACGGCTCTCCAGAAAACCGGCAAGCGATGACAAGGTCTTGTATTTGAAGAACTGGGTGCTGTCGCTTACCCCGGTTATCGCCTCCAGCTTCTTGTTGAGCGCGGTGATCAGAATGGAATCCAGCCCAAGCTCCTCGAAATCCGCCTCCGGATCGATCCGGTGCGCCGGGATTTTCGTGGTTTCCGCTACCAGTGCCGTCAGTTGCGAGAGGACCTGACGGGTTCCAGGTCCGGCAGGGTCGGCAGACGCGGCAGGCGCGACAACGCCGCCCGGCTCCTGCTGTGCAGGCGCGATGACGGGCCGTGCCGTCACGGGCATGGGGGCAGGCTCGAACCAGTGCCGCTCACCGCCGAAGGGATAGAGCGGCAAGGCAATCCGCCGTGGCTTGACCGCGCCCTTATAGAGCCTGTTCCAGTCGATGCTCTGGCCCTGCACCCAAAGCCTGAGAAGGGATGATGCAGCATCGGGCGCTTGCCAGTCGGCAATCAACCGCTCGATCGTCGCCTCATCGGCACGCGCGGCATGATCGGCGACCCGACCGAGCGCTTCACCCCGGAAAACGGTCTGAAGCTGCGGGCCATCCGCCCTGACCGCCCGCAGCGTTTGCAGAAGGTCCGCACGGGAGGCCGCAACGAAGGCAAGCCGGGACTTCATCGCTTCACGCCCGACCTGAAGCGTATAGGCGATATCCGAAAGCGAGGCGCTGGTGTCGTGACTCAGGAACGCCAGAAGATCCGCGATCCGGGCCTTGAGGCGATCCTCGTTTTTGGCGGACAAAACGATCAGATGCGGCCGCTGCGAGGTTGCCACGGGTCTGCTGTCCGCATTACGATATTCCTCCAGCACGACATGGGCATAGACGCCTGAAAAACCGAAGGAACTGACCCCGGCGCGGCGCGGCTGCCCCTCCCGTCTTTGCCAGGGCATGGTCTGGCTGTTGATATAAAGTGCGGATTTTTCAAGCTGCAAATAGGGATTGGGCGCTTCATAGAACGGCATGGCCGGAATTTCGCCGTGGCGCATCTGCTGCACCACCTTGATGACACCGACAATGCCTGCCGAGCCTTCCGTATGGCCAAGATGCGCCTTGGCGGAGCCCAGGGCGCAAAAACCGGTCTGCGGCGTGAAGTCCTGGAAGGCCTGGGTCAGCGCCGAAACTTCAATAGGGTCGCCAAGCTTTGTGCCGGTGCCATGCGCCTCGATATAGCCAAGGGTCGAAGGATCGATCCCGGCATTTTTCCAGGCGGAAACGATGACATTCTTCTCGCCGGACACGCTGGGCGCGGTGATGGAGGGTGTAAAACCGCCGTGCAAAGCCGCCGACCCCTTGATGACGGCATAGATCCGGTCGCCGTCGCGCTCGGCCTCCGCCAGGGGTTTCAACAGAATGCTGGCGATGGTTTCGCCCGGCACATAGCCATCGGCGCGGTCGTCGAAGCTATAGCAACGGCCCGTGGGCGACAGCGCCCCGATACTGGAGAAATAGCGATAGTGATGCGACGACAGCAGCAGATTGACGCCGCCGACAAAGGCCATGCTGCATTCGCCCCGTTGCAGCGAATGGCAGGCCTCATGCAAAGCCACCAACGAGGCAGAGCAGGCCGTGTTGAAGGAAAGGCTCGGTCCCGTCAGATTGAGCAGGAAGGAGACCCGGTTGGCAATGACCGTCTGCGCCGTGCCGACACCCTGATGCGGATGGATCGGCCCTGCCCGCTCGGCAATCCGGTCCATATAGTCATGCGAGCAGACACCGACGAAAACCCCGGTCTTGCTGCCGCGCACCTCGTTGATCCGCCCGGCATCCTCGGCGGTGCGATAGACGCTTTGCAGGAAGAGCCGCATCTGTGGGTCCATCCATTCCGCCTCGACTGGCGAAATGTTGAAGAAGGCGGCATCGAACCGGTCGACGCTGTCGACGAAACTGCCCCATTTGCAATAGGTGGTGTTTTGCGTCTCGCGGTTTTCGTCATACCAGGGGCGGAAGTCCCAATGATCCTCAGGAATTTCCTTGATCAGATCCTTGCCGCTGCGGATCGCCTGCCAGAAATCCTCAACGGATTGCGCTTCGGGAAAAAGCCCATCCATACCGATGATGGCGATATCGCGGTAGCGCCCCGCCATCTCCGGCGAGACAATGTGTTTCCCGCTCTCGGCAGCCGGATGCGCGATCACAGGCGCCTCGATCCGCACCGGCAGGGACTGAACCGGTTCGGCAGCCGGCACGGCTTCCGGCGCAAGATGGCGCGCCAGCACGTCGCGGAACGTCCGGTCGAGATGGGCGGCAAGCGTGGCAATGGTCGAATATTCGAAGAAGACGGTCGGCATCAGTTCCAGACCGTATTTCTGATTGAGATCGCGCACGAAATCCATCAACACGATGGAATCGAAGCCGTATTGGCTGAATTCCACATCCAGTTCCAGCTTGTCGGCCGAAAGCTGAATGGCGGCAGCGACCTCATCCGCCAGCAATCGCTGGATGGCGCCAAGACTGTCCATAAGGCCGGGCGCGGGAGTGGCTGACTGATTGCTAGCGGGCACTTCGGCCCGGGCGGCGGTTTGGGGCTCGAAGCGGCGCAGGGCGAATGTGCGGATCTTCTCCGGGTCTCCATAAAGCACCATGGCCTGCGATGCCCCGAGCGCGAGCGCCTCGGCAAAGGCGGCAAGCCCCTCGGCGGAGGGAAGCGGCACTGCACCCATGCTCTGGCGCATCAACGCCTTGCCGGTTTCGCTGACGGCCATGCCGCCAGCTTCCCAGAGCGGCCAGTTAAGCGACAGCGTGTGTCCCCACCTTTGCCCCTCACGCGCCCTTTCATTGCGCCAAGCGGCAAAGCCATCCATGAAGGCATTGCCGGTGGCATAATCCGCCTGCCCCGGATTGCCGAAGACGGCGCTGATCGAGGAAAAGAACACCAGAAAATCCAGATCATGGTCACGGGTCGCAAGATCGAGATTGACTGTGCCCTGCACCTTGGCTGCCAGAACCCGCTCGAAACCGGCTGCCGTCTTTTTGCCGATCAGGTCGTCGTCATGGATCCCCGCGCTGTGCAGAATGCCATCGAAGGGACCATGACGGGCAATGACGGCACGCAATTTTGCCGCCTCCGCAACATCTGCCTGCTCATACACAAGGCGGCCCCTATCACCGCCCAGTGCGCGGATCGCGGCCTCACGTTGCCCGTTCAGCGCGCTTCGCCCGGTCAGGATCACGCGGGCATTGCCGGTATTTTGCAGAATATGCTGCGCAAAAATCAGCCCAATGCCGGTTGCGCCGCCCGTGATGAGGTAGCGCCCGTCATTCTTGAAGGGGATGGGCACACTGGTTTGCGGCTTGCCCGTCTCCTTCCAGCTTCGAACCAGAAGTTCGCCCTGCCGCGCAGAGAACATAACCTCATGCGGGAGCTTTGCGGCATCATCCAGTTGCCGGGCGAGATCGGCACCTGTGGCATCAGGGCTGGCCACAAGGATCTGACCTGAAAAGGCAGGATATTCCAAAGCGGCGGTCTTGAGCAGGGCGCCAACACCTGCGGCTATCTCCGCGTACCCATCTTCATACAGCACGATCTGGAACAGCACCTTGCCCTGCGGCCTCTCGCTCAGGATAGACTGAATGCGGGCAAAGCAGGCAAGCGCCTGCCGGGTGTAATCTTCCGCCACCTGGCCTGTTGCGGCAGACAGCATGGCAAGGCGCGCCTGCGGTATTGCCGTCTTCAGCGACGAAAGTGCGGCATCCGGCAGGCCGCAGAGGAGGATATGCCGTTCCGCATAGGAAGGCGCTGCCTCGTTTGGCGAAGCAGGCATCGCATGCCAGGTTGGAACGAAGCTGAGACGCTGCGGCGTTACGGCAGGCTCCGGCGCTGCGGCCGCGTCATCGGCGATGCGCCGGAAGGAGAAGTTTTCAAGCCGCGCCACCACAAGCCCCGTTCTATCGATGAGATCGATATTCAGCTTGACGACCTTGGCATCCGGCTGGGAATGCGGCGCATAGCGGACCCAAGCATACATGTTGCGGCTTGACGCACCATGAATGGACAGGCTTTCCAGCGCAAAGGGCAGCGAGGGACCGCCCTCATGCGGCTTGCGACCGGCAATCAGCAAGCTGGCGGCCTGAAGCGCGCTTTCCATCAGGCTGGGATGCAGGCCATAATCCTGTTCCGTTGTGGCAACGACCTCTGGCAGAACCAGACGGGCCATGACCTCATCACTTCGCCGGTAAAGCGCCGACACACCGAGATAGGATGGCCCGTGAATGATCCCGGCGTTGCGGAAGGCGGCATAAAAATCCTGTATATCGATGCCGCTCGGCTGCATCTCAGCCATCATGGCCTGCGGATCGAGGGATGCGGGTGCGGCACCCTGGACCTTCTCGGCCCTTCCCTGGCAATGGCTGATCCGCCGCCCGCCGTCATGGCTGAAGATTTCGAAGGCGTAGCGATGCCCTTCGCCGGGCGAGAGCACAATCTCGATCTCTTTCGGATCATTGACCACGATTGGCTGGATCCAGACGATGTTTTCAAGCCGCACCATCTCGCCTGGTTGGCGGGGACCGGATGCCCGCTCCACGGCCGCGCGCACCAGTTCCAGATGCGCCACGCCCGGCAGGATGATCCGCCCTTGCACGGTGTGATCGGCCAGGAAAAATTCCTCTCCGCTGAAGCGGGAGCGAAAAGCAGGGCGACCGGGCTCTGAGCGGTCCGTCTGCAACAACGGATGCTGTTTTGCCGGGAGGGCGGCGGCAGGCGCCGGCTCCGTGACGGCAGGACGCCAATAGATGTCCCGGGCAAAAGGATAGGTCGGCAGGGGCAAACGATGGGGATGCGGGCCGTCATGGAGCAGCGCCCAGTCCAGCGGATGACCGGCGACCCACATTTTTGCAAGCTTGGTCAGATCACGTTTCTTCAGCCAGAGCCCGATCATCTCCTCTGCATCCTCGCCGGATGGCAGCGCCTTGAGATGATCCGGCAAAGCCTTGATATCCGCGACAATCACCCCGTCCAGCGCTTCGCCCCGGATGAAAGACCCAAGTTGTGCCTTCAGATCGGAGAGTGTCTCGGCCACGAAGGCCACGCGATGCCGCAGCGCCTCCCGCCCGGTCTGCAAGGTGAAAGCGATGCGCGGCAGATCCTGTTCCTGCACGCCGCCTTTGGCAATCACATCCTCAAGCTTTGCGGCATAGGCCTTCAACTGCCCAGCGCTTGCCGCCGACAGCGGCACAAGGAAAGGTCCTTTCGCATCCTCTACCGGTGGCTCGGGATAATCGGCGATGACGAAATGCGCATTGGTGCCGCTATGGCCAAAGGAATTGAGCGCGGCCATGCGGCGCTTGCCCATGCCCCTCCGCCATGGCCGGTTTTCCGTAACCACATGGAAGGCGGATCCCTTGAGGTCGATCAGCGGATTGAGATCCTTGAAATGCAGCAGCCCTGGCAATTGCTGGTGCCGCATCGACAGGAGCACCTTGATCAAACCGATGACGCCAGCGGCGGCGGAGGTGTGACCGATATGGGACTTGGCGCTGCCAAAACCGCAATAGGCCTCAGCATCGGTAAAGGCCTTGAAGGCGCGCACCAGCGCATTGGCCTCCACCGGATCGCCGAGCCGTGTGCCGGTGCCATGCAATTCTACATAGTCGATCTCGGCGGGATCGATGTCGAAACGGCGATAGACGCGGGTGATCAGTTCTTCCTGCGCCGCACCGTTAGGTGCGGTGATGCCGTTGCTGGCGCCATCCTGATTGGTGCCGGAGGCCTTGATCACGCCGTAAACATGGTCGCGGTCGGCAATGGCGTCGCCCAGCCGTTTCAGCACCACCATGCCCACGCCTTCCGACAGCACCGTGCCGTCGCCGGAGGCATCCAGCGTATGGCAGCGGCCACGCGGCGAAAGCATTTCAATCTCCGACGTGCTGACCAGCGCCAGATGGTCGAGCCCGGCATGCACCCCACCGGCCAGCGCCAGATCGGTTTCGCCACTGCGCAGGCTCTCGCAGGCCAGATGCAGGGCCACGGCGGATGACGAACAGCCGGTATTGACCACCAGCGCCGGACCCTTGAGGTTCAGAGAATAGGAAAGCCGCGAGGCGACCAGCGCCTCGGAAGCGCCGGTAAAATTCTTCGAGGCGTAGCGGATCGGCTCCGCGCCGATGAACATGCCGACCTGCTGGTCGGACAGCGCCTTGGGATTATATCCGGCATCCTCCAGCGCCTTCCAGCTTTCCTGCAGAACCAACCGCTGATGCGGGTTCATCGATTCCGCCTCGCGGGGGGACAGCGCGAAGAACAGCGGATCGAAGGCCGCCCTTTGCCGCAGAATGCCGCCCCATTGGCAATACGTCTTTCCCGGCTGCCGTATTTTGTCAAAATAGCGTTCGCGGTCGAGATAGTCCTCCGGCAGTTCAACGACGCCATCAACCCCGGTGATGAGATTGTGCCAGAACCGCTCGACATCCTCGGCCTCGGGAAATTGCCCCGCCATGCCGATCACCGCAATATCGTCGGCCTTCGCCGGAACAGGCGGCGGCGAGACCGCGATGACAGGTTCCGCTTTGACAGTCGCCGGAACAGCCTGCTCCACAAAAGCCAGTTCTGCGGTCATGGTTTCCAGCGAGCTTTCGGGCTCTTGCGGCGTGGTAAACAGCGCCTCGATCTCGGCGCGGTGCTGTTGCAGCAGATATTTCGACAGCCGTTCGACGGTGGAATGGTCGAAGATGATGGCGGCGTTCAGCTCAATGCCGAGGTTTTGCTGCAGGCTGTTGACGAAAGTAACCCCGAGAATGGAATCCACGCCATAATCGGCAAAGGGAACATCGGCCTTTAACTGGTCTTCCGCCACTTTCAGCGCATCGGCGAGCGCGGCAAGCACCCGGGCCTCGACATCCCGCTTCGAAGGGCCGCTCGCGGCCTTCACCCGCTCCTTGGCCGCTGCAGGCTGTTGAACTGTCTGCGGACGGGCCTGCGGTGCAGCCGGAGCGGTCGCTGGCATGGCCGTTGCGATCTTTTGCCGGATGACACCATCGCTTTCGGCAACCAGCACCTGCTGCCCCAGCCGCTCTGCCTTTTCCTCCGGAATGAAAATCGCGCCAAAGCCTTCCTCGCTCAGGGCGCTCTTCCAGCCCGCCACGCTCAAAAGGGGCGAGCCGGGAATGCGCAGGGCGTCATCTTCATAACGCCACCAGCCGTCGAGCAGGCCGAAGGTCAGGGTGCCGATCGCCGTTTTCTCGATCAATTCGTTGAGAAGCAGAATGCCGTTCTTCTTCAAAAGCGCCTTGGTATTGCGCAATGTCTCGCGAATATTCTTCGTGGCATGCAGAACATTGGTGGCAATCACCATGTCGTAAACGCCAAGCTCCGCGCCTTGAGCCGCCGGAGGCTCCTCGACATTCAGCAACCGTGTCGTCAGGAAGGGCCGGTCCCTGCCATATTCCATGCGGCCATGAATGAGGAAGGCGTTGGACACATCGGTATAGCAATATTCGCCGATGTGAGCCTTGAAGGCGTCGAACTGCGGCAAGACGGTGGCCGTGGTGCCGCCGGTGCCAGCACCGATTTCGAGAATGCGGATGCGGGTATCGGGCCGTTCCGCCAGCAGCAGGCCGAGATAGGTTCTGGCGGCCTCGGCAAGCTTCAGGTTGAAATAATCGGACCGTTCATTGTTTTTGTAGATGCCTTCCACCTTCTTGAGCGAGGCATTGGGAAAAATGATGTCGGTCGCCGCGACCTTGCCGCGCAGGATATCCGGCAGATGCTGCAGGCATTCATCCAGGAGCATGACGACGGCGCGGGCCTGGGGCTCTTCGAGATAAAGCGCCTTGCGCGCCTCCCATCCCGCCGCCACCGCCCGATCATCGAAGGGCTCCATTCCGTGCCGCTGCACCTCATCACCCTCATGGCGCACGAGGCCTGCCGTTTCGAGGATATCCATGCAGCATTCAGTCCACCAGCGGGCATAGTGATCAAGCACGCCCGCCTTGCGCCTGAGGTCGTCCACCCGGCGCGGTTCGACATCGTCATCGCCGAACGCGCCGAGTTTTCGCAATTGCATCAGCAGGACTTTTGCCGCCCAGCGATCCAGGTCACCGAGCGGATTGGCCTTGGAAAGAAGCTCAGAGGGATGCTTGGTCATGATAGTCTTCCTTCAAACGGGCAAAGAGAGACGGGTTTTTACCCGCCGCGATCGTGCTGATTTCACTTTCACGCATGCCCATCATGGTTCTGAGCGCCTCGGAGGCGGGCATGAAGAGAAGCCGGTCTGCACCACCCTCCCGCAACTGACTGATGAATTGATCAAAGAACTGCATGCCGGGCTGATCCTCGATCAGCGCGAAACGTGAGGCGAGCGCCGCTTCCAGCGGCGTGTTGCGAATAGTGGCCGCCCAGTAACCCCAATTGATGGTGCCGATGGGAAAACGGCTCTGCGCACGCCCAGCCTGGGCAATGGCATCTGCAAAGGTGATGCCGCTTGCATAGCCGACGCTGTCCTTGGCAGACAGGAAGGAGAAAGCCTGCACCGAGGAGAAATGGCAGAGAAAATCCAGATCTTCCCGCTGCAAAGCCTGCTGGAAATTCAAGGCGCCGTTGATCTTGACCGCCAATATGTCCCGGAAAGCCTGCTCGGTGGTCGCGGCAATGGAATTTTCCGGGTGGAAGACAAGGCTGGAGAAGATCGCACCGTTCAGAACGGGATAGGTCTGCTTGACGCGACGCAGCGCCTCCTCGAGCGAGGCCATCTGCGTGACATCGGCCTCGACATAAAGCGGCGGCGTGCCGAGCCCTTCGAACGCGCGAAGCTTTGCACGAAGCGCCGGATCATGGCCCGGTGAGCGGCCAAGCCAGACCACCCTTGCCCCGTGGCGTGTCATGAGATGGCGGGTCAGGATCTGTCCGACCGTGCCGGCACCGCCCGCGATCAGATAGACACCGCCCTGCCTCAGGCCAGAGGTGAGAAGCGGTCCGGAGGGCCATTGCCATTTGAGGAAGGATTGCTGATAGCGCCGCCCGCCCCGGATCATGGTGAGCGAGCCGCGGTCGGAGGCCGGCTCATCGAGGATCGCATCGATGAGCGTTCGGCGGCTTGCCACCTCCGCCAGATCCTGGAGCGCGACATCGATGCTGCGCACCTTGAAACGCCGTTCCCCCTGGGCAAGCGCATAGCCCAGTCCCGCAAGGCCGGCGCCTTCGGAAGAAACGGGTTTTCCGTCCGGCTGGCGTGTATCGGCGGTAACGATGAAGCACTCCACGTCCTTCCCCGCCGAGGCCTGCTGTTGCAGGGCCTTGGCGAGCTTCAGGAAGCGCAACTCGTGGCGGGCCGCTTCATCGACCGCAAGACCACCGGCCAACGGCGAACGCCCCTTGGACGTCGCCAGGAAAATCACGCAATCGGGTGCGGGCTGTTGGTTGAAGATATCCGTGAAGCCCCTGGGATCATCGGCATTGCACGACCATTCCGTTTCGGACTGCCGCTCCGTTTTCGCGCCAAGCCACAGCCGCACCGTCTGCGCCCCCGGCGCCCGCCTTTCAAGGGCAGCGAGCAGATCCGATGCCAGCAGGCCGGTTCCGTCCGGCTGAACGAGCAGAATGCGCGACCATCCGGACCCCTGGCGGGCAGAGAGCCGTTGAGGCGCATCCACCCAGACAGGGCGATAGGTCATCTCATCCCAGACCGGCGGCTCGATCGTTCTCGCCTGTTGGGCCGGTTCCCGTGCTGCCGCGACAGGGTTTGCAAGAGGAGCCGGCGCTGGCTCGGCAACTGGCGCCTCTCCGCTGCTTGCCGGTATCCAATAGCGATCACGGGCGAAGGAATAGGCGGGAAGGCTGATGCGGCGTGGGCGCTCGTCGCCATGAAGGGCTGCCCAATCCGGGTTGAGGCCGCGCACCCAAAGGTCGAGCAGTCTCGGATATTTCCTTTGGGCGATCCATCTGCCGATGGTCTCACGCAGATCGGCATCCCCGGCGAACATGGCAATGGTATCGTCGCTCTTGCGTGCCTGCCCCTGCCAGAGATCGTCGATCTGATCATGGCCCGAGAGCCAGGCGCCAAGCCTTTCGACAAGCTCGGACCGGGAGGAAACGAGAAGACCAAGGCGCTCTTCCATCGGTTCGCGTCCGACCTGGAGCGTATAGGCGATCCGGGTCAGGTCAGCCTCGGGATTCTGGTTGAGGAAGGCGAGGAGGCTTTCCACCCTCTCCCTGAGCCGATCCGGGTTTTTCGCCGACAACACAATGGCAGCCGGAGGCTCCGCGATGCTCGCTGGCTGTTGCACGTCTTCCTGCCGATACTCCTCGATGATCAGATGGGCATTCGATCCACCAGCCCCGAAGGAGGAGAGCCCTGCCAGACGGGGAATGCTGCGGCCATCGACAACCGGATGATCCCAGGGGCGAAGCTCCTGGTTGACGACGAAGGGCGTACGGCCGAACTCGATATTCGGGTTCAGCACCGCCGAATGCAGCGAGGGCACGATTTGCCCGTGCTTCATCTGCAGCAGGATTTTCGTGAGCCCGGCAATGCCCGCCGCCGATTCCGCATGGCCGATATTGGATTTGACCGAGCCGATGAAGCAGAAGCCGGTATCGCCGGTCTTTTCTCCAAAGGCCTTGGTCAGACCGGCAATCTCGATGGGGTCGCCAAGCTTCGTGCCGGTGCCGTGCGCCTCGACATAGCTGATATGGCGTGGATCGACCCCCGCTTCCTTAAGCGCCCGACGCACCGCCGCCGCCTGGGCCTGCGGATTGGGAACGGTGTAACCATTGGTCTTGCCGCCGTGATTGAGCGTGCTGGCGCGGATGACGCCGTGAATGACATCGCCATCGCGCTCAGCCTGCGAAAGCCGCTTCAGCACCACGGCCCCGACACCTTCGCCGGGAATATAGCCATCGCCGCCTTCCCCGAAGCTCTGGCAGCGCCCGTCGCCGGAAATGAACTGTCCGGCGCTGAGCATCAGATATTTATTGGGATGGATGGTGACATTGACACCGCCCGCAATCGCAAGGCTGGTGCGTCCAAGTTTCAGGTCCTGGCAGGCAAGGTGAATGGCCGTCAGCGAGGAGGAGCACATGGTATCCAGCGTCATGCTGGGTCCGCGCAGGTTCAGCACATAGGAGACGCGATTGGCAATGCTGGCCAGGCTTCCGGCAAAGCCCATGCGCTGCCCGCGAAGCGAAGCTTCAGCGCCAAAAAGCTGGTATTCGCCATACATCACCCCAACATAGACGCCGACTTCTCCCGCCTGATCCGGATCGTCGGCAGCCTGCAAGCCTGCGCGGGTATAGCCCGCATCCTCCATGGCCATCCAGGCGTGCTGGAGAAACAGCCGTTCCTGCGGATCGGTATATTCAGCCTCGCGCGGCGACATGTTGAAGAAGAATGGATCGAACTCATCGACGCCTTCGATAAACCCGCCCCATTTGCTGAAATGGTGGCCGGTCTTCGAGCGATCTTCGGTGAAATAGTCCCGCCAGTTCCACCGCGATGGCGGGATCTCGGTAATGCAGTCGCGGCCCTCCCGCAGGTTTTTCCAGTAATCGCCGAGATCGCGCGACTGCGGATAGCGTCCACTGAGGCCGATGATGGCAATGGGTTCATCGAGTCCGCGGAAGCCGCGCAGGGATGTGCTGTCCTGAACCGGCTGAGGCGCTGGAGAAACCGGGTTGGACGCAACGGGCCTTGACTGGCTGATGACCGCCCGAGACACAGGAGCAGGTGCCGCTGGTACCGCAGCGGGCGCAAACAGCGTGATGAGCGTTTCGTGATGGCTGGCGAGGAAATAATCCGCCAGATCGGCGAGGTTCTGATATTCGAACAGCAACGTCTTCGACAGCTTGCCGAAACTCTTTTCCAGCTCATTGGTGAGATTGACCGACAGGATCGAGTCGATGCCGTAGTCCTCCAATGGAGCACGGGTATCGATACGGCTGACCGGAAGCTTCAACAGTTGCGAGAGCTTGCGGCGCAGGAAATCCTCGATCTTGTCCTTGAGCATATCGGGGTCTGCCGACCCCGTGGCCTGTGCGTTCGCTTGCTGTTGGTGCATAGGCGTTTCCTCTCTCTGAGAGATTTCTGAGGTCTCACACTGCAAAAGGCCTCGCATCTTGCGCAGGTCTCCCTCCATCACCCGCACCTGGGCTTCAGCAAGCGCCAGACTCTGCTGGAAAGCGCTGAGACCCTGTTCCGTGTTCAGGGCGCGCATGCCGGTTGCCTCACGCAGACGCTGCTGGCTTTCCTCATCCAGCCGCATGCCTCCCTCCTGCCAGAGCGGCCAGTTGATCGAGAGCGCGTGACCCCGCCGCTTGCCGCTGGCGGCGAGTTGGTTTCGATAGGCGGCAAACCCGTCCATGAAACCGTTGGCGGCAGCGTAATCGGCCTGACCGAGACTGCCGATCACCGAGACCTGCGAGGAGAAGAACACCAGGAAATCCAGATCGAGATGACGGATCGCCTGATCCAGATGCCAGCTCCCCGCAATCTTCGGGGCCAGCACGCGGCGGAATTCCTCCGCTGTCTTGGTCAGCAGCATCCGGTCCGACACCATGCCAGCGCAGTGAAGGATGCCATTGAGGCGGCCATGGCTTTTTTCGACGGCGCGGATCAACTCCGCAACCGCTACGCCATCGGTCAGGTCAAGCTGCCGGTATTCCACCGCGCCCACACGGGACGACAGCGCCTGCATGGTTTGCCGTCCTGCCTCGGTCAGCGGAGAACGCCCCGTCAGGATCAGGCGGGCCTGCCCGCTTTGCCGCAGGATGTCCTTTGCGAAGATCAGGCCGAGACCGCCGAGACCGCCCGTGATCAGATAGACACCGTGATCCTTGAAGGCGATCATCGATGACGGGGCCTGCCTTTCCTGCCAGACGAGCGCTTGGCGTACCCCGCTCCGGTACCGCAAAAGCGTTTGCGATGGCGTTTTGCGGCTTTCCGCCAGTTGCTGCGCGAGATGCGACGCCCCTGTGTCCGGCTCCGTAACGATGATCTGGCCGATCAGCAGCGGATTTTCGAGAGCCGCCGTCTTCAACAGACCGGAAAGCCCCATCAGCACCGCCTGCTCGGGCTCATCGGCAAGCACAAGCTGCACCAGAACCTGGCCGCGTGGCTTTGATTTCAAAATGGTGCGGATATGCTCAAAAAGTCCGAGCGCGGCATCCGCATAGGCCTCCGCCAGATGGGCTGCACCTGAAACGTCGAGCCTCTGGCACAGGCTGCCCGGCAAAGCCCGCTCTAGATCGGCGGCCTTGGAAGCGTGTGCGCCGCAAAGGATCACATGATGCTCCGCCAACTGAGGCGCCTCTGCAGAGGTTGGCGCGGCATGCGGCACCCAGACAGGGACCGCCAGCATCACCCCGTCTTCAGAGGCGCCGGGAGCCGTATCGCCCGACGGCGGCAGAGGCCGGAAGGCAAGGCCCCGCAACTGGGCGCGAGGATGGCCCTCCTGATCGAGGAGGTCGATGTCCAGCTTGACGAACTTGCCGGTCGGGCCCGGCTGGGGCCGGATGAAGGCAGACATCTTCCTCGAACACGGGCCGAGAACGCGCAGGGCGTCCAGCGCAAAGGGCAGAGATACCTGCCGCCCGGTTCCCGAGAGGTCCGCGACCAGACCGATGCATGCCTGAAGCGCGCTGTCCAGCAGGCTCGGATGCAGCACGAAGGCATCGCGATCCGCTTCCACTGAAGCAGGCAGGGCAAGCCGGGCAAGGCATTGCCCATGACCGAAGGAGATGCTTTCCAGCCCGCGATGGGCTGCGCCATAGTCCACTCCAGCAGCGGCAAAACCGGCATAGAGCGCATCCGCCTCCATCCTTCCTGCACTGACATCCCGCTCAAGCGCGGCAAGATCGGGAACCGGCCATGAGACCTGCGGCTGAAGGGCGACCTTACCCTCACAATGAAGGCGCGGTTGATCTTTCGCACCGCTGACGACCGCAAAGGCAAAAAGCCTCTGCGGCTCACCCGCTGGCAGAGGCGACAGCGTGATCGAGACGTCTTCGGCATGCGCCACCACAAGCGGCTGGAGCCAGACCGTATCCTGCACCTCCATCTCCACAGCCGCCCTGTCATCCGGCAAGGCCAGCCGCAGGGCCGCACGCACCATCTCCAGATAGGCGACGGCAGGCAGGATCTTCTCACCGCGGATCACATGATCCTTCAGGAAAAATTCCTCGCCCGTGAACCGGCTGGTGAACCGGACGCCGCCGAGATCGGACGTATTCCAATGCAGCAGCGGATGCAGCGTTGCGGCACCGGTTGCCTTCTCTGGCGTGACAGACCCTTCCACCCAATGGCGCTCGCGCGCAAAGGGATAGGTGGGCAGCGGAATGCGCCGTGAGCCCGGCGCAAACAGCGCCCGGAAATTGAGCTCATAGCCCTGAACATAAAGGTCCGCGATACTGGCGAGATGGCCGAGATAGGCGGTCTCGTCATCCGTGTCGCGGCAAGCATCGATGCATTGGTTGCCATAGGTTTTCAGGGCAACCTGCTCACGGGCCTTGCCTTCCGGCAGAATGGCGGCATGGATGCGGCCATCCGGCTGATCCTGGTGGGCAATCCACTGTTCAAGAAGGGCAATCAGTTCCGCCTGATTGCGGGCGATCAATCCGAGACGGTGGGTCAGATGCAGGCGACCGATGAGAAGCGTATGGCTGAGGTCGTTGAGCGACAGCTTGGCTGAGGCCCTGCAAAAAGCCAGCAGATTTTCCGCCTGGGTCGCAAGCTGATCCGCCGATCTGGCCGAGAGCACCACCAGATAGGCCGGAGCGGTGGGCGAGATGTCAGGCGGCACCGGCCCTTGCTCGATCACCATATGGGCATTGGTGCCGCTCAGTCCGAAGGAACTGATGGCCGCCCGCCGCGGCTTTCCGTCCGGCACCGGCCAATCGGCCAGTTGCCGCGCGGGATAGAAGGGACTTTCGGAGAAGTCGATGGCCGGATTGGCCTCTTCGAAATGCAGGGTGGGCGGAATCTGCCCGGCCTTCAGCGCCAGAACCAACTTCAGCACGCCCGCCACCCCTGCCGCCATGGTGGCATGGCCGATATTGCTCTTGACGGAGCCAAGCGCGCAGAACTGGCGCTTGTCGGTATAGTGGCGGAAGGACTGGCTGAGGGCGGTGAATTCCACCGGGTCGCCAAGCCGCGTGCCGGTGCCATGCGCCTCGACAAGCTGGATGCTCTCTGGATCGATGCGGAACCGGTCATAAACCGCACGTTGCAGCCGCTCTTGCGACTGGGCGCTGGGGGCGGTGATACCATTGGTGCTACCGTCCTGATTGGTGCCGCTGCCGATGATCACGCCATGCACGGTATCGCCATCGTTCAGCGCGTCCTCAAGGCGCTTCAGCACCACCACGCCCACGCCCTCGCCCGGCACGAACCCGTTGGCGCGCGCATCGAAGGCATGGCATTTGCCATCCGGCGACAGCATGCCTGCCCGGTTGGAGACCTGGTAATAGGCCGGGGTGAATTGCAGGAACACGCCACCGGCCAGCGCCATCTCCGTTTCCCCGGACCAAAGGCTCTGGCAGGCAAGGTGAATGGAGACCAGCGAACTGGAGCAGGCCGTATCGACCGAAATGGCCGGACCCTGAAGATTGAGATAATAGGAAATCCGCGCCGGAATGACGGATCCGGCATTGCCCCAGAAGGCCTGTGGTGGCGGCTCGTCGGTGAAAAGGTCGGCGTAATCGGAGCGGCAGCATCCGGCAAAGACACCGCAACGCAACCGGTCGCTGCCCTTGCCCGCATAGCCCGCATGTTCCAGCGCCGTCCAGCACTCCTCCAGGAACAGCCGCTGCTGTGGGTCCATATACATGGCCTCCAGCGGCGAAATGCGGAAAAAGCCCGCATCGAAGCGGTCGATCGTGTCGATAAAACTACCCCGGCTGCAATAGGTCTGCGGATCGGCATCGGGGCCTGCGCAATCGCGTCTGTCCCAGCGGGTGACCTCACTGACCAGATCCCTGCCCTTCTTGAGATTCTCCCAGAAGGCCTCCAGCGTTTCCGATTGCGCAAAGCGCCCGCTCATCCCGATGATTGCGATGGCACCCTGCTGGGTCGCGACCTGAGGTTCAGCAATGCGCTCGGGTTTCGCCTCCGCTGGCGGCATGAGCTTGAACGCTTCTGGCGGCCGCACCTCCGCCTTGCTTCCAGCGGGATCGAGAGCCTGCGGAACTTGCGCGGCAAGGGCACCGCTCAGTTCATCGCGCACCACCTCACCCGCGATGGACAGGATGTGGGCGGAAAGCTTTTCGACCGAGGCATGGTCGAAGAGATGCGTCGTCTCCAGCCGCACCGGCAGCAGCCGGTTGACGGACTGGATGAACTCGACCCCCAGAATGGAATCGATCCCGTAATCGGCAAAGGAAGCTTCCTCATCGATGACCGAGGGCCCGATTTCCAGAGCAGATGACAATTGCTCGACGATGATGCCGCGAACATGATCCACCAGCATTTGCTCGGTCACAGTGGGAGCGCGTGAAACGGGTGGCGTCGCCTCCATCTGCCTGTGACCAAGACGCGCCACGATGATCTGCTGGCCAAACCTATGGGCGGCAGTGGCCGGAAAGGAGACCGTTTCGAACCCCTCCTGCGTCAGCAATTGCCGCCATGTCTCCGGTGAAAGAGCTGGCGTTCCCGGCAGGCGAATGTCTTCATCCCGGTAAAGCCACCAGCCATCCAGCAGGCCGAACGTCAGATGGTTGAACAGCGACCAGTTGCTCAATTCGTTGAGGAGCAGAATGCCGCCTTCGCAGAGCGCGGCCTTCGCATGGCGAAGGGTGGCGCGGATATCCGGCGTGGCATGCAGGACATTGGTGGCAATGGCGATTTCGAACTGTCCGGCCGGCACGGCCTGACCCTCAAGGGGCCGGGAAATGTCGAGAAGCGCCGTCGTCAGCTTGTCGAAGGCGGGTTTATAGTGCTGAACGGCATGTTTCAGGAAGGCTTTGGAAAGATCGGTATAGCAATAGTCGGCAATGGCTCCGGCATGGGATTGCAGAAGCGGCAGAAGCTTCGCGGTGGTGCCACCCGTTCCCGCCCCGATTTCCAGCAGATGCAAAGGCTGACCGGGCTTTTCCCGGACATGCTCGTCCAGCAGCGTGGCAAGGCTCTCCGCCAGAACACCGTTGTAATAATCGGCAATGGGATTGCCGCGATAAATGCCTTCGACAAGGGTTAGCGAGGCGTTCGGGAAAATGACATCCGTGGCCAGTCGCTTGCCGGAGAGAATGTCCGGCAGGGCCTTGAGGCAGGCTTCCATCAGCGCCATCTGCGCGGCCAGCGATGGAATATCCTTAAGCTGCTGGCGATGGGTCTCCCATGCCTGCCAAAGCTCGGTCAGGGTGCGAGGAGATTTTGCGCACCGGCGGGCCGCATCCAGCCAGCCCCGGGCGCTCAGTTCATCCAGGCTCACCTCCAGCCAACGGTCCAGGAAGGTGACCGGTCGGTGCCCTTGCATCCATGCCTGAAGCCTCGGACCATCCGGCGTAAGAAGCTGCGTGGCAAGCAGATGGGCCAGCATGATTTCGGCGGCGAGATCGTTCATCCGACCGATCGCCGGAGATGCCTGCTGTGCCTCCAGTTGCGCAACTGCGGTCACGGATGAGGTTCGATGGATCTGATTTTCAGACAGCGAAGGCCGCTTGGCTGTTCCATCGCGCTCCTCCATCAGAAAGAGGTTCGAATCGAAACGCCGCCATTCCTTGAGTTCGGCAAAGGTGCCGGGGAAAATGGCGGCATTCTCGCCCCGGCTGGTCTGGAACCAGGCCGAGCAGCCGCTGGAGAAGGAGCCGGTGCGATTGCGTTCGCTCACGAAGGTGCGGAACCGGTCCACCGCCTCGGCCTTGATCTCCATCGCCTTGATCTGACGTTCTTCGCAATGGCGAATGATCTCGACAAAAAGCGCAGCACTTTCCTCGTAGATCGCGGTGATGGACGTGGCGTTGCTGCCGGAATTGGCGCCCGAAGCGATCAGCAGGTTCGGGAAGCCAGACACGAAATGTCCGCCGTAATTTTTCGGGAACGCCGCAAATTCCTCGGCCAGATCGCGATGATCGCGACCATGAATGGCAAAACGCGGCTTGAAATCGTTGAGGTCATAGCCAGTGGCAAAAAGGATCATATCGAAATCCTCATGCCCTTCGGCAGTCTCAACACCGTTTTCGGTGATCCCGGTCACCGGCGATGTCTTTAGCGCCACATTCCCGGCGCGGATCTGGCGGTGATAGGTGTGCGACATGCAGGGCCTGCTGCAGCCGGGAGAATAATCCGGCACAAGATCGCGCTCTCGCAGCCAGTCATAGAAACGCAGCCATTCATCATCGAGTTCGCGGGAGAAATATTTGCGGATCTGCGAATCCGGATGAAAGGGATTGAGCGCCACCGGATCGTTGGAGACATGGTAGAAGTCATCGGCACCGGTCAGGTATTCGCAGCGATGCTTGAGCCAGAAATCGTAATCGCGGCTGAGCCTCTCCTGGGTCTGCCGCCCATAGCTGGCGCGCGGATAAATGTATTTGGGCGAGCGGGCATAGACCACCAGCTTTTCCGCAAGGGGCTGCAACGCCTCCACCAGCTGGATCTGGGTGGTGCCATTGCCGATGATGGCGATCTTGCGGCCCTTGAATTCCCAGTCTTCGGCCCGGCACTCCAGCGTATGCATCAGCGCGCCTTTGAAGCGCTCGAGACCGGGAAGTTTCGGCATATGCGGCCGATGGCCAAGGCCTTCATTGGCAGCATGGATGAAATAGCGCGCCGAGGCGGTCTCGCCGTTATCGAGCGTCAGGCGCCATTCTCCCGCGCCCTCCTGCCATTCGGCGGCCTCGATGCGGGTCTTGAAGCTGATATGAGGGTAGAGATCGTGGGTGCGCGCAACCTCCTGCAGATAGGCAAGGATCTCCGGCTGCTTGGCCCACATGTCGCCCTTGAAATGGGCAAAGGAATAGGCATAGGCCAGCATGGGAATATCACACCCGCAACCCGGCCAGCGATTGACGAACCAGACGCCGCCGACATCCTCGTTCTTCTCGATGATGCGGAAGGGAATATTCGCCTTCTTGAGGAAAACCCCCATGCAGATGCCGAAAAGGCCTGCACCGCCGATGATCACCAGCGGCTGCTGGCCAGGCCGGTCCGGCTGCACAAGCGGGGCAGCCGCCGGCACCTTGCCAGCCCGATCTTTCGAAAGGCTCTGGCTGTCAACTGTTGACGATATCCTCATCGTCTCGGCGTTGCGCAGACGGTAGACGTCACCGGTGAAAGGATAGCCGGGCAGGCTGACACGCCGCGGCTGACCGTCCCGGTAAAGCTTTTGCCAGTCGATATCCACGCCCTCTTCCCAGAGCTTCACCAGACCTTCCAGATCACGCCCGGCAAGCAGAGTGTCGAGCCTCTGCCGCTGTTCCTCGCTGGTCACTTTTGCAGATTTGCGCAGCGGCTTTTTCGGGTCGTCTGCGATAGCGTCCAGTGCCGAACCATCCTCAAGAAGCGCTTCCAGCCTATCCCGCAAGGCCTCCATGCTGTCCACCACGAAGCCCAGACGGCAGGACTTGGCATCCCGGCCCACCTGCAAGGTATAGGCAATATCAGTGAGCGCCATCGCGCCGGCTTCAGGATGCCCCTCCTGAAGGGCTTCCACAAACCGCAGAAAATCGCGAAGCTTCTGCCGCAGCCTGTCTTGTGTGGTCGCCGAGACGAGAATGGCGACATTCTGATGGGATGAAACCGGTTGGGCCAGCGTCTGCGACACAGCGTAATCGGCGATCACCACGTGAGCGTTTGTGCCGCTGCGCCCGAAGGAACTGACGGCCCCGAGCCTTTGCTCTCCCGGCTGACGCGGCCAGGATTTAAGGACTTTGTTGATGTGAAAGCCGCTGCCCGCCAGGCCGAGATCGGGATTTTCCGTTTCGCAATGAAGGCTTGGCGGGATCTGTTCGTGCCGCAGGCCTTGCAACAGGCTGACAAGGCCCACCAGACCGGAGGCCGCCATGGTGTGCCCGATATTGCTCTTACAACTGGTCAGGGCCGCGCGTCTGGAGCGCGAGGTTTTCGCAAGCGTATTGAAGGCCTCGGTCAAGGCGATGACCTCGACGGGATCACCCAGCCGCGTGCCTGTGCCATGGGTGACGATATGACCGATGGCGTCGATGTCGATCCCGTTTTCGCCATAGAGCCGCTCGATCAGCCGCTGCTGTGCCCTGCCATTTGGCGCGGTGACCCCGTTGGTCCGGCCGTCGAAATTGACACCACTTGCCCGCACAAGGCCCTGCACGGGGGCGTTCTCAGCAAGAGCCGCAGATAGCCGGGTCAGCACCAGCACCACCACCGCCTCACCGATGCCGATGCCATCGGCTTCCGCGCCGAAACTGCGGCACTGGCCGGAGGGAGAAAGCATGCCCGCCGCGCTCATCGTCACATAGCTTTCCGGTGAGAGCGAAAGCGAAACACCGGCCACCAGCGCCATGTCGCATTCGCCCTGCCTGAGCGCTGTCACGGCCTGATGGAAAGCAACCAGCCCCGAGGAGCAGGCAGTGTTCGTGGCGATGCAGGGACCGTGGAAATCCAGAAAATAGGAGAGCCGCGATGCAATCATCGAGGCGCCGCCGGTGGTGATCCCGCCCCAGCCATGCATCAGTTCATACTGGCTCTCTTCCATGCCGACGAAAACGGCCGTGTTCGATCCACGCAGGGCCTGTGGCGAAAAACCGGCATTTTCGATGGCCCGATAGGCTTCCATCAGCAGCAGCCGCTGTGCCGGATCCATAAGCTGCGCTTCGCGGGGGGAAACGTCGAAAAACAGCGCATCGAACCGCTCGATGTCGCGCAGAAAGCCACCCTTGTTGGTGGTGATCCGGTTGTCCACATGGCCTGGCGCAACGTAATAATCGCGCCAGTTCCAGCGTGAACGCGGAATATCGGTGATGACATCCCGGCCTTCCCTCAGGATCGACCAGAATTCATCGACTGTATCGGCCTCGGGAAAGCGCCCGGACATGCCGATAATGGCAACCGGATCGTCGGCAGGAACGGCCTCCTCAGCCGGAACGGGCTCTGTCTGCGGAAGGCTGACGCGGCTGGCGGCGGCATCAAGGCTGGCAGGTGCCGGAGTGGCAGGCCGATAGAGCGCGGCAAGATGCGATCCATGCTTGTCAACGAGATAGGCGGTCAACTGGGCGACCGTGATATGGCTGAAAAACAGAGCGGGCGTAAAAGGCACGGAAAAATGCGCCGCCAATGTCTGGGCAAGGCGGGTGAGATTGAGCGAGTCCAGCCCGTATTCCGCGAGATGGACCTCATCCTCAAGCCGTTCCGGCGGGATATGGTAGCCTTCCACGATCAGCGACCGGAGATCGGCCCGCACCTGTGCTTCGATCGTCTGTTGAGGTGCAGCGTTATGCTGAGGAACGGTCGCCGGAGAAGGAGAGCCGTCTTCCTGGATGTCATCGCCAGCGGCATAAATTCGCTGCAGCATCGCCTCGATGCGGGTTTTATCCCCCGCCATCACCAGGGCTTGCGAGAGGTCGGAGTGCAAAAGATCGCACCAGAGCGGCAGCGCATCGCGCCCGTAAAGCGCAACCTGGCCGCTGGATTTCAGATAGAAGGCGGTTTGCTGCGCATCGCGCCCCGCCATTCCGCCCTCCTCCTCGCTCCAGAGCGGCCAGTTGATGACAAGGCTCTTGCCGTTTGCCTGACCCGTCACGGCACGGAACGCGCCGTAGCGCATCAGAAACCGGTTCGCGGCGGCGTAATCGCAACTGCCGAGATCGCCGAGCAGGGCGGCGGATGAAGAGAAATAGCACACGAAATCAAGCGGCTGCTGCCCGAAAACCTTGTCCAGCACCTGTGTACCACGGGTCTTGCAGTCCATCACCGCGCGGACATCTTCCACGGTGCGCTCGAAGAACGGGGTTGAAGACTGAACGCCGGCTGCATGGAGAATACCGGAAAGTGAAAACGGCAAGCGGCTTGCCAGTGCCGCCAATGCCGGTTCATCGCACACATCCACGGCTTCATAGCGCACATCGGTGGCGCCAAGAGCGCGCAAGGCCTTGATCTCGGCACGGATGGCGTCCGATTGCGGACGCCTTCCCAGCAGCACCAGCCGGGCCTGAAAATGCCGGGCAAGATAGCGGGCGAAGACCAGACCGAGGCCACCGGCACCGCCAGTGATGAGATAGGCCCCCTTCTGCTTCAGCGCGAGCGGCTTCTGATGACGCGCCGGATGCGCCGATTGAAGCGAAAGGGAGGAGATCTGCGTGCCCCTCACCCGGATGACGCCATGACGGTCCACGAGCGCCGTAAGCCCGGCAAGGTCGAGGCGATCATCGGAGGAATAGACGATGCTGATGGCTGTTGCCGGAAAATGCAGTTTCACCGATCGCTGAAAGCCGATCCAGGCCTCTTCCCAGCAGCTTTCCACACTGTCCTTGCCGTCATCACCCATCAGGATCACGCGGCTTATACGCTGCGCCAGGGGAAGCAGCGCCTTGAAGACGGAAAAAATCCGGTAAAATCCAGCCTCACCCTTGCCTCTGGACCAGGTGTAGACGAGCGACACCGGCTGGCCCGAACGCCCGATGAGGCGTGATAAAAGGCCCTTCAGGGCGTCAGGATCGTCGAGGGGGCAGGTGTGTACATTTTGCGAAAGCTGTCCGACGCGCTCGCCCGGCACGACATGCAGGCACTCTTGCGAAAGCCCCATCAGCCGGAGCGCCTCTTGCTCCTCGCGAAGAACGATCCAGCGCCCGGTGGTTGCCTCTGCAAGACCGGTCGCCGCAACCTTGGCCACCTCCCGCCAGCCTTCCTGAAAGACCAGAGGTTCCTCGCCGTCAGCCTGCGTGCCATCGGTGGATTGAGGGCCATCCACCGGCAGGTTTTCCCGGATTCGATCGAGAATCGCCTCCTTCTCGACATCGGAAAAGGTCTCGAACAGGCGAATAATGTCTTCGCGGCTCAGGTTCTTCGACGTGACCTCGCTGACAAAGGCATCGATATCCAGCACGTTGATCGTCATTCGTTTCGCCTAAAGTGTCAAAAATGAAAACTATTTAAAAACAAATACCTGCCGGGAAGATACGCCCGGCAGACCATCATCGGTGAGTAAGAACATCGAATTCTTCCGAAAGCCGGTTTCCCCTTTTCGGCCCGATGCCGTCGCTTGCTCCCAGTGCATCCAGGAGCTTTTCCAATTCGCGGCGTTTTGCGGGATCGGTCGGGCCGGACGCGCTGGACCGGGATGGGTCCGGCGCTTCCCGCGGCCCCGCCCGAGATCCGAGCAACTGCTCCAGTGTTCGGCTGTCGGCCGTGCTGCCCGAGTGTTGCCGCTTGACCCAGTAAACCTCCCGGGCAAAGGGATAGGTGGGGGCGGAGAGCTTTCGCGGAGGCGACCCAGCCTGAAACATCCTCCAGTTTATCCGGCGGCCTCGTACCCATTCGGCAAGGATCGCGTCATGATCGCCTTGCGCATGGAGCTTCAGCAGGTCCTCGGCATTGTCCACTCCATCGTCACCATCCGGCTGTCTGGCGGCTTCACCCTGATGCAGGCCTGCAATGCTTTCGTTGTCCGTCAGCACCGCCCGCAGCCTTTCCTTCAACTCCTCGACGCAAGACACCACAAAACCGAGACGATGCTTCATCTGGTCCCGGCCATCCTGAAGCGTAAAGGCCAGACGCCTGAGCCAGGAAGGCCCTGCCACACCAGCCTCGTCCTGCCGCTCCGCAAAGGCCAGAAGCGCCTCGGCATAGGCTTTCAACCGGTCGGGGAAGCGGGCCGACAGCACGATCATCACGGGGCCTGGACCATCCTCATCGGCGCTGACTTCATGAGCCTCGGGCAGATATTCCTCGATCACCACATGGGCATTGACGCCGCCGAAGCCGAAGGAACTGACACCGGCCCTCAAGGGATATTGCCGCCCGCTGTTCTCAAGGACGGGACGCCATGGCTCCAGCGACCGCACCACCCGGAAGGGGCTGTCTTCCAGCTTGATCAGCGGGTTCATCTCCTCGCAATGCAAGGTGGGCACGAGCGTCCGATGCCGAATTTGCAGGAGAACCTTGATGACACCTGCCACACCGGCGGCAAGCTCCAGATGGCCGATATTGGTCTTGACCGAACCCAGCCCGCAGGCCCCGGCGGAGAGGCTATCCGTCCGCAGGCTGTCGAAGGCGTCCTTCAAGCCGCTGATCTCGATGGGATCGCCCAGCGCCGTCCCCGTGCCATGGGTTTCGATATAGCCGATGCTTCCGGGATCGATCCCGGCATTGCTGTAGGCCGTGACCAGCAATTCCTTCTGTGCCTTCGGATTGGGCGAGGTCAGCGTATTGCCCCGGCCCCCGTGATTGATGGCGGAACTGCGGATGACACCGTGGATGTTATCCCGATCCCTCACGGCTTTTGAGAGGGGTTTGAGCAGGAGAATACCCACCCCTTCGCCCCGGACATAGCCATCTGCCTTGCTGGAGAAGGTTTTGCAGCGCCCATCTGCGGCCAGCATGCCAGCCTTGCTGAAACTGATCTGCACCTGCGGCGAGAACATGCCCTGCACACCGCCGACGAGGGCAAGGTCTGCCTCCCCGTTTCGGATTGCCTGAATGCCGCGATGGATGGCGACCAATGAGGAGGAGCAGGCGGTATCCACCGGCTCGCTCGGCCCGCGAAGATTGAGGAAATGGCTGACCCGGGCGGGCGCCATCGACGATACGGTGCCGATGACCGTCTGTCCTTCGACCTCCAGCCCCGAACGGGCAACGACATCGCCATAGCCGCTATTGCCGATGCCGACGAAAACCGCCGTGCGGCTGCCGGAAAGGGCGGAAGAGGAATAACCGGCATCCTCCATCGCCATCCACGCATGCGTCATCAACAGTCGGTGGCAGGGATCAAGCGTCTCGGCATCCTTCGGCGAAATCCCGAAGAACAGCGGATCGAATTCGGCGGCACCCCGGATGAAGCCGCCCCATTTGCGGTCTGTCCTGTTGGTCTGCGTCAGCGGATCGCCGTAAATGGCCCGCCAGTCCCACCGTTCTGCCGGAACTTCGGTGATGCAATCGCGTCCTTCGGTGAGATTGCGCCAGAAGGCATCGAGATCGTCGGCCATGGGAAATTTGCCACTCATGCCGATAATGGCAATGTCATCGCAGCCCTGCGCCTCGGCTTCAACAGCAGGCGCCAGCACCGGCGGCGGCAAGTCTATAACGGTTGCAGATGTTTCCTGCTGGTCGCCACCCTCGTCTTCAGAAGCGAACGCGGCCTCAACCGCTTCCCGGTAATCGGCAAGCAGATAGGTCTCGAGGCTGGTGAGGGTATTGTGTTCGAAGAACACGGTCGGGGCGATGGCCTCGGCACTGGCGGCCTTCAGCTTCAACAGAACGTTCAACCGGTTGCTGAACGTGGTGAAGGAAATGGAATCGAAGCCGTAATCGCCAAAGGGCACTTGGTCATCCAGTTCCTCCGGCTGGCGATGAACCTGCTCACCCGCCAGAACCCACAGGTGATGCCGCAAGGCCCTCCTGACACCAACGGATTGTGTTTCGGGAACCGTCACGGTTGGCATCGGTGAGGCTTGTTCTTCCGGTTTCACATAGCTCTCCCTGAGCTTCGCCCGATCACCCGCCAGCACGATGATCTGGCTTTCGCGTCCGCCAAGCGCACGGTAGAAGGCGTGGAGCCCCGCTTCCGTTTCCAGCGCAGATGCGCCGCTCGCCTGAAACAGGGCTGCCTGTTGTTCAGCGCTGACCTGCATGCCGCCCCCCCGCCAGAGCGGCCAGTCGATGGCAAGGGTCCGGCCCTGCCGCCTGCCCTCAGACACAAGACGGTTGCGATGCTCGGCAAAGGCATCGAGAAGCCCGTTGGCGCCAGCATAATCGGCCTGACCAATCACGCCGAACGTGCCGGAAACGGAGGCAAACAGCACCATGAAATCCAATGGCTCATGCCGCGTTACCTCATCGAGGATCAGCAAGCCCCGGGCCTTGGGGGCAAACACCTCTTCGATGTCGTGAACCGTCTTGTTGACGATCAGCGTATCGCGCAGCAAGCCTGCCGCATGGACGATGCCCCTCAGGCTTCCGAGGTCACGCCCGATACGCTCGACAACCTGCTGCATATCGCTGCGGGAGGTGACATCCGCCTGCCAGTAGGTGATGCAGGATCCGTTTTCGAAGGTGGTCAGAGCAGCATTCTGCCTGTCGGGAGCGGTGCGCCCGGTCAGCACCACATGAACCCGCTGGCGGCGGGCCATATCCTCGGCCAGGCGTCTGGCCAGCCTGCCGCTGCCACCGGTTATCCAGTAGACGCCACCTTCGCGCAGCGTGGCGACAGGTTGTGCCAGCGGAAGCGTGATCTCGGCGGACCGCTTCACCAGCCTTTTGAGGTCTTTCGTGTAGCGCACATACGCTTCGCTGGACCCATCCCGCATTTCCTCAGTCAACAGCGACAACAGCGCCTGGGAGGACAGATTTTCCAGCCCTTCGATACCGACCAGCCGGGCCTTGAACTTCCGCGCCTCGCGCATCGCCGTCAGGAACAGACCTTCCAGCGGTGCAAAGACATAGGCCTCCCCTCCCTCCGGCGTGAGCACAACAAGATCGGTATTCGCCGCCTGCCGTTCGCGGAACAGCCTCTGGACGAGAGCGAAGCAGGTGGTGAAGGTTGAAAGCACGCTCTCTTCCGGCTGCGGCAGGATAGGCAGATGGATGACCTGCCAGTCCGCAGGAACGGCCGACAGGGCGGCGTGATCCTGCTCACGTCCCGCCAGAACGACCAGCCGCTTGCGGCCCGCGGTTTCCACCTCGGGACGAACCGGCCTTTCAACCCAGTGGCGGGTCAGGTAGAGCAGATCATCCATAGGCGCCGGGATGATGTCGGCCTCTGCCGGGCCGAAATCCGCCTTTGCCAGCTTGCGAGCGGAAAATTCGCGAATGGCAACGCAAAGCGCTCCGCGCTCATCGGTGATATCGATGTCATAACGGACCACCGGGCCGGAGGGTTTTTCTCCCCTGCTGAAGCGGACATGGACAAAGCCACTTTGCGGCGTGGCGCGCGCAATCTCGACCCGCTTGACGAAAAAGGGAAGAAATCCGCCCTTTTCCTCCGGTTGCAGGATCAGACTATCGGTGATCTGGAAGGCAGCATCCATGATGGCGGGATGCAGGGCATAGGAACCGGCGTCGGGCAGACGGTGATCCGGCAGGGAAAACCGCGCCAGTGCTTCGCCATCCGTCTTCCACAGGGTCTCGATCACCTGGAAGCTCTGACCGTAATTTGCACCGAGATCGCGCAGCACGCCATAAAAATGCGTGCTGGAGACGCTGTCTCTGCAACGGGCGCGGATCCCATCCAGCTCGATGCGAGAGGGTTCGGCCGCCTCGTTTGCTGAAGCCATCACCACATAACCCTGACTGTGAACGGCCGTGGCCGCATTCGGGTCTTCGCTCAGCACTTCGAAGCGAACCTGGTCTGCGCCGCCGTCGAGCTTGATTGCCAGCGACCTGCGGGCATCATCCACGATGACCGGCTGCATCCAGACCACGTCATGCAGTGCCGTGACCGTCCGGCCAAGAGCGCTCTCTCCCGCAAACCGGGTCATTTCCAGATAGGCAACGCCCGGCAGGACCTTCCGGCCTTTCAGCACATGTTCAGAGAGGAAGAACTCCGTGCCATCGAAACGTGACGAGAAACCTTCACCGCTGCGGCTGTGAACAAGCGGATGAAGAGGCATGTGCCCTGCCTTTGCCGATAGCGCCCTTGTCTGACGGTGATGGAAGGGCTCCTCGGCAAAGGGATAGGTAGGCAATGACAGCCTCCGGCACCGCTCTTTGCGGACAAGCTTTGTCCAGTCGATTGTCTGCCCGTTGCTCCAGGCCTTTGCCAGCGGTGCGAGCTTGCCCTTGCCGAGCCAGAGCGCCATGAGGTCTGAGGTTTCCTCATCCTCATCCTCATCCTCATCCTCATCCTCATCCGCATCGGCCCGGTCCGAAGGGGCCATCCCCTCGAAACGCCCGGCATCCTCTTCGCCCTTCAGGAAGCGGGACAGGGACTCACGCAGAGCCTCCAGGCTCTCCACCACGAAGGCGACGCGGCTTTCCATGGCTCTGCGCCCCACCTGCATCGTATAGGCAAGGTCGGCAAGGGATACGGGGTGGTCTTCCAGAAAGGTCATGAGGTTTCCGGCATAGACGCGAAGCCTGTCAGGATTTCTGGCCGACAGGGGCACAAGGGCCGCCCGGGGCATTGCGTCATCCTGCTCTGCAGGAAGAGGTGAACGATATTCCTCGAAGATCGCGTGCGCATTGGAGCCGCCGATGCCGAAGGAGCTGAGGGCGGCCCGCACCAGCGGCGCCTGCTCGTCCCATCGGCTTTCCCGCTCCTGCACGAAGAAGGGCGATGATGCAAAATCCACGCGTGGATTGGGGGTGGTATAATTGATTTCGGCGGGCAAGCAGCGATGGCGAAGGCTCATCGCCAGCTTCACACATCCGGCCAGACCGGCTGCCGTATCCAGATGGCCGATATTCGGCTTGACTGAACCGATGCCGCAGAATTGCCGCTTGCCGGTCAGGCTTTCATAAACCTCGCTGAGGGCGGAGACTTCGATGGGATCGCCCAGCGCCGTTCCCGTTCCATGGGCTTCGACATAGCGGATGGTTTCAGGATTGATTCCGGTCTTTTCGAGCGCCCGCCGGATCACGGCGGACTGTCCGGCAATGCTCGGCGCATAGAAACCGGCCTTGTCGTCCCCGTCATTGTTGATGGCGATGCCGCGTATGAGGCAGTAGATGTTATCGCGGTCGCGGATCGCGTCCCGCGCCCGCTTGACCATGATCACGCAGGTCCCTTCCCCGGCAATCATGCCATCGGCGCGGGCATCGAAGGTCTTGCAGTGACCGTCACTGGCGAAATTCAGACCCGGCTGGTGAATATAGCCCGCTTCGAAACTGCTGAAGAGGGTCGCCGCCCCCACCAGCGCACAATCGGCATCACCGGAGGCCAGCGCCTGCTGCGCAAAATAAAGCCCGCTCAGCGAGGATGAACAATTGGTGTGCACGAAGACGCTCGGCCCGGTCAGCCCCAGCTGATAGGAAACCATGGTCGGAATGCTGCCGCCCTGGGCGAGAATCCAGGCGACATAGTCTTCCGCCTGCTCCATCACCTCGGCATGTTGCAAAGCACGGCGGGCCAGCGATTGATAGAAATTATTGCTTGCCGACATGAAGACACCGGTTTTCGGCACATCTTCCGGCCTGTAGCCCGCATCCTCCACCGCCTTCCAGGCATGCATCAGCAATTGCCGGAACTGCGGATCCATCAACAGGGCATTGCCCCTGGAGAGCTTGAAGAAATCGGGATCGAAGCCCATCTTGCCTTCGAGATTGAGCGCAACGGGCACGTAGTCGGGATGATCCCGCCATGCCCTTTCGTTTCCGGCATCCGAGAGGTCGTCAGGATGGAGGAAACGGACGCTTTCCCGACCGGCAACCAGATTGTGCCAGAACTGGCGATGGTCCTTCGCACCGGGGAAATGGCAGGATATGCCGATAATCGCCAGACTGTCGGCAAGCGCATCGTCCGACGCTTCAGGATCGGCCTGTGACGGTGCCAGCGTGGGCGGGGCGGCGCCGGGTTCGGCGGCCCCCGCCTGCAAAACCTCGCCAAGATAGGCGCTGATTTTTGCGATGCTCGGATATCTGAACAGGTCGGTGACGCTGAAAGCACAATTCATGCGTCCGGCGATCCGCTCGGCCAGAAGGGTGGCGGATACGGAATTACCGCCGAGATCGACAAAGGAATGGTCGCGTTCAATGCCTTGAAGGCCGAAGACGGACGTCCAGACCTCCAGCAGGGTCTCCTCCAAGGCCTGTTTTGTCAGAGGAGAGCTTTTCGGTGCCGGTGCAGCGGCAGAAGAGGCGGGCGCAAGGCTGACCTCACGAGCCATGAGGTCTCGCCGGTCGATCTTGCCGTTCGGTGTCAGCGGCAGGGCCGCCACCTCTACGAAAAAGGCAGGGATCATATAGGCAGGCAGCCTCTCCCGCAGGAAGCTCTTCAAATCCTCAGCAGATGGAGCAGCCGTCGCCCCCGCCTCCCGAACAAGAAAGGCGACAAGCCGGCTGATATCGCCGCGCGCCTGCAAGACAACCACGGCCTCGCGGAGCGCTGGATGATCGGTAAGGTGCTTTTCGATCTCACCCAGTTCAATGCGAAAGCCGTTGAGCTTGACCTGGAAATCCAGACGGCCGAGATAGTCGATCTCGCCCCTTGCCGTCCAACGCGCAAGATCACCGGTGCGATAGAGCTTCTGGCCGGGCTTGAACGGATGGTCGATGAATTTTTCCGCCGTCAGCTCCGGCAGGTTCCGATAGCCTGCCGAAAGCCCGTCACCGGCGATGCAAAGCTCACCCGCCATGCCAACCGGGCTGAGCCGGTTCTGGTCGTCCAGCACCAGAATTTCGGTATTGGCAATCGGGCCGCCAATGGTCGTGGCCTCCTGCGGGGAAAGCCGCTTGAGCGTGGACCAGATTGTCGTTTCCGTGGGGCCGAAGAGGTTCCAAAGCTCGCTCTCCGTCTCATGGAAACGCTGGCGCAGCGCCTCCGGCAGGGCCTCGCCGCCACAAAGGATTTTAATCCGCTCCTCATTGCGCCACCCGGCGTGAAACAGCATGCTCCATGTGGAGGGGGTGGCCTGCATCAGCGTCGGGCGCGTCCGGCGGATCAGGTCTTTCAGCTTCTCGGCATTCTGGACCGTCTCTGTCCCGGCAATGTGGCAGGTGCCGCCGACGATCAGCGGCAGGAAGAGTTCCAGACCCGCAATATCGAAACTGTAGGTCGTCACGGCCAGCAGGCGCTCGCCCCGGCCCATGCCGGGAGCCTTGGCCATGGATGTGAGGAAATTGGTCAGCGCCCGGTGCGGGATCATCACCCCTTTCGGCTTTCCGGTGCTGCCGGACGTATAGATGAGATAGGCGAGAGCGTCGGGGGCGGGGCTTGCCGCCGCCAAAACCGATATGCCTGACGCTTCGATCCGATCCAGCGCCAGCATGGCAAGCTGCGACAGCCGGTGTCCGGGCCGCTGATCGATGAGCCGCTGCACCTTCCCGTCCAGCGCCGTCTGGGTCAGCACGATAGCCGCCTCGCTATCCGCCAGAATGGTGGCGAGCCGATCCTCCGGAAAGGAGGGGTCAAGCGGCACATAGGTCATGCCCGCCCGGAGAATGGCAAGAAGTCCGGCCACCATATCGAGCGATCGCTCGACGCAGAGCGCAACCCGCGCGCCGGGCCTGCCACCTTCCACCTTTAGCCGGGCGGCAATCGCATCGACGCGGGCTGAAAGTGCCGAGTAACTCAGGGTCTGATCGCCACAGACCAGGGCAATGGCGTTGGGCACGGCCTCCACCTGCGCCCTGAACAGGTCATCCACCGTTTGCTGATGGGGATAGGGCTGAGCGGTGGCGTTCCATTCCCCCAAAATCTTCTGGTGCTCTTCAGAGGTCAGCATGGAATGCGCCGAGAGCGGCAAATCGGGAGCCGAAAGCACCGCTTGCGCCAGTTCAGCATATTGCGCCGCCACCAGCCGGATCATCTCCGCATCATGCCTGGCTGTCTGGAACGTCCAGAAGAGGACGAATTGGTCCTGCTCTTCCAAGACCTCCAGAACCAGCGGATATTCCCCTTCCTGACGGATGTCATCCACCCAGCGAAAATCGGGCTCCAGCCGATGCATCACCCCCAGCATGTCCTGAAACATAAAGACCGCCTGGAAGAACGGCGCTGCACCGGTGGCATCGGATTGTGCCAGAGATCGCGCCAGCACGGGGAAGGGATAATCATTGAGCATCGCCTCCAGCAGGGTATGCTGGAGTCTCTCCAGAAAAGCCGGCAGCGCCTCTGCCTCATTCACCCGGCTCAGCATGGGCAGCATGTTGATCAGAAAATCCACCGCATCCTGAAAACGGCCAGGCCGCCGCTGGCTGACCGGCATGCCGACCATCACCTGTTCCTCACCGGAATGACGGGCAAGAACCAGCTTGAAAAGGCCGAGCAGGAAGGTGGAGGGATAGAGACGGCGAGCCTCGCAAAAAGCCTTGATCCGCTGCGTCAGATCACGCGGCAATACATATTTCCGGCTCTCCGCCTGGCAGGCCTCGATGGCAGAAAGGTTGGCCTGCGGCATGGGCGGCGCGCCCGGCAGGGCCAGAACCGGCAGTGGCCCGGCAAGCTTTTCCTGCCAATAGGCCAGACGCCGCGCCCCTTCCTCGCTCGACACCAGCGCCGCCTCCTGATCAGCAAAGGCGCCATAGGGTGAGGACAGCGGCACAGGCTGGACCACACCGCCCGTGCGATGGGCGTCATAGGCTTTCAAAAGCGTCTCCATCAGCAGCGGGATGGAGTGGCCGTCGAAAATGATGTGGTGGACGTTCAGGAGGAGAAGGCTTTCATCCGCCCCGAGATCGAACAGGAAAACCTTGAAAAGCGGCCCCCTGTCCAGATCGAAGGGTTCCTGCGCCACTTGGCGCACAGCTTCGTGTTGCTGTGGCTGTGTCAGCCCGTTCAGGCTCAGCCTACGGAGAGAAAGGCGCATATCCGGGCGCGTCACGCCATGAAGCACCATACCGGATGCCTCGATCAGCGCCGTCAGGACGGGATACTGACGCAGAAGAAAATCGCACGCCTTTTCCAGAGCCGGAAGATCGACACCGCTGACGCGGAAGCACAGCGGCACATTATAGGCGCTCATGCCGGGCAGGCGCTTTTGCAACGCCCAGAGCCCTTTCTGGGCCTCCGTCAGCGCAAAACTTTGTGAGATAGGTGCAGGGCTTTGCGAAACCACAGGCGGTGTGGACACCTCGTGCCCGACATCCGCACATTGGCCCGGATAGGTTTGCAGAAGATAAGCGCAAAGGGCGGCGATGCTTGAGTGTTCAAACAGCAGCGCCGGGGAAAGCGTCACCTTTAACCGCCGCGCCAGCCCCTCGAAGAGGGATACCACGCCTGCTGAACTCAAACCCTGATCGAACAACCCGTCTTCGACACTGACGTGGACGGGATCGATCTTCATGTCGGCAGCCACGATTCCACACACGACCTGAACAAGCGGAGAGTCATCGGCTGTCATGACGGCGGGTGAAAGCCCATCGGCTTTGCGGGCGGCGGCAAGGACCGGACGAGGCTCGCCCACCATCTTCGTGCCACCGATCCAGTAGCGCTCGCGCGCGAAGGGGTAGGTCGGCAGGCTGATACGGCGCGGTTTTCCCTCTGCCCAGACAAGACGCGGCCAATCCACGACGGCCCCCTTGACCCAGCTATCGAGGAGATGCGCCTGCTGGCCCGAATGCTCTCCGTTGACGAAGGTTTCGGGCAAAGACGGATCGAACGGCCCGACAGGCTGACCCTGCTCGACCCGGCCCCGATGCAAGGGACGAGGCGGGTGTTTTCCATCCAGAAAGGCCCGCAGCATTGCGAGGATCTCCGGGATGCTCTCCGCCTCGAAGGCAAGACGTTCGGAGAGCGCCCGGCGTCCCACCTGCAAGGTATAGGAAAGATCTGCCAGAAAACGCTGTCCTTCCCCTGCGTCCAAAGGTGCGGGCAGCGCCTTGAGATGATCTGAAAGCCGCCCGGCCAGGGCTTTCAACCGCTCACCATTGCGGGCAGACAGCACGATCATCACAGGGCCTTGCAAGACTGGCCGATCCTCCCGTTGTGGCTGGCGATATTCCTCCAGGATCACATGGGCATTGGAGCCGGTTGCGCCGAAGGCGCTGACCCCGGCACGGCGCGGATGCCCCTGCCGGCTCTCCCAGGGGCCGGCTTCCTGCTGGATGTAAAAAGGAGAATTACCGAGATCGAGATAGGGGTTGACCCGCTCGCTATGCAGCGATGGCACGAGCATGCGGTGCTGGAGTTGCAGCACCACTTTCATCAGCCCGCTGATGCCAGCCGCCGATTCCGCATGGCCGATATTCGATTTGACTGAACCGATGGCGCAGAACTGCCGCTCTAAGGTCGAACGGCTGAAAGCCTTGCTCAATCCCTGGATCTCGATGGGATCGCCAAGGGACGTGCCGGTGCCATGGGCTTCCAGATAGGTGATGCTGCGGGGATCGATACCCGCCCGCGTCAGGCATTGATGCACGACATCCGCCTGCGCCACAGGGCTTGGCACATGCATGCCATTGGCCTTGCCGCCATGGTTGATGGCACTGGCCTTGATGACGGCACGGATATGATCGCCATCGGCCCGGGCGCGGGACAGCGGCTTCAGCACCACCGTGCCGACACCTTCGGCGGAGACATAGCCATCGCCTCCTTCGCCAAAGGAGCGGCAGGCATCGGCGGAGGCGTGCATGTCCTCCAGCCCATAGCTCAGATATTTGTTGGGATGCAGCGAAAGATTGACGCCGCCCGCCAGCGCCACCTGGCTTTCCCCCTTTCTGAGGCTCTCCAGCGCCAGATGCAGGGCCGTGAGCGAGGCGGAGCACACGGTATCCACCGCCAGCGATGGCCCGTGAAAGTCAAAAGCATAGGAGACCCGGTTGGCAATCGGCGCGAGGCTCAGGGAAATCGGCTGCGGCTGGCCTGCGCGGTTGGCTTCGGCGGCAATGAATCCGTAATCATTATGCATGACGCCGACAAACACCCCCACCGCCCGACGCTGGCCTTGACCAGCGAGGGGGGAGAGCGTTTCCGGTGTATAACCGGCATCTTCGATCGCTTCCCAACAGGTTTCCAGAAACAACCGCTCCTGCGGATCCATGGCCTCGGCCTCGCCGGGGGCGATCCGGAAGAAGGGGGCATCGAAGCAATCGACGTGGTCGAGGAAGCCTCCCCATTTCGACAGAGGGCGGCCCGAGGCGGAACGAAGGCTTTCAAAAGCCCGCCAGTCCCAGCGGTTCTCCGGCACGGTGGTGACGCTGTGCACGCCCGCCTTGAGATTGGCCCAAAAGGCCTGAAGATCGGCAGCACCTGGAAAGCGCCCGGCCATGCCGATAATGGCAATGTCTTCATGCTCATCCCCCGGGTAGTTCGCTGCGGGGTGTGCGTGAACCTCTTCCACCGGGCCGCCAGCCTGGGACGCGAAACTGCCACCATGGGTGTCCTGCAAGTGCTCTGCCAAGGCCGCAGGGTTGGTGTATTCAAACAGCAGCGTCGGTGACAAGGACTGCCCCAGACGCTCCTCCAGCAGCGATACCACCTGCAGCAACCCGGCCGATTGCAGGCCAAGATCGTAAAACTCCGCCTGACGATCGATCGCTTCCGGCTCTCCCCCAAGAACAGCGGCGACAGCCTCCGTCACCACCTCCACGGCGGAGACGGTATGGGAAGGGGTTTTCAAGCTCCCGCCCGTTTGCGCTCTCGGTTTCACCGCCGCCTGCCCGGCCTGGTCGAGCAGGCTGGCATCGCCGACCCGCTTCAGCGTCAATTGCCGAAGGGCTGCGATCTGGTTGCCGCCTTCCTTGAAGAAATCGAGATCGAAGGCAAGAATATCGCCCTGGACGCGCACGCGCTCGAGCGCCACCTGCGCATGGCAAGGGCCTCGTACAGGTTCAGTTGCCTGAAATTCAGCATAGGCCAGCGGCAGCCAGAGATCGCCACGGCCCTGCTCCGCCACGCCTGTCTTTTCCAGAAAGGCCAAGGCCGCAATGGCCGCGCCATCGATCAGCGCCGGATGAAACAGAAAGGCATCTGGCGGCACAGGCAGAGCAGACGGCAGCGCAAGCTGGATGATCCCGGCACCGGCTGCCGCTTGGACAGAACCTTCCACCTTCATGACGCCGGAATGCACAAGGCCCCGTGCGCCCAAACTCCGGTAGATGGCATCGAGCGTCAGGTCTTTCTGCGCCGTTGCGGTGTCACGATCAAGACGCGCATCGAGACGAAGGGATGCACGCTCCCGGACTTCGGCGCTGGCATAGGTGACGGCCTCGCCCTGGCCCGTGACCCCTTCGAACCGCAAGGACCAGTGCCCCGCCGCTTTTGTCATGGCCGCGATTTCGAGCCGCACGGGGCGCCCCTCCTCTGCCACAAGCGGTTTGAAGATCAACAGCTTTTCAAGCTGGATCGTCTCAAGGGGCCGTCCATGATCGCGGAAAAACTGATAGGCAATATCGATATAGGCCAAACCCGGCAGAATGGCATGGCCGTGCACATGGTGATCCCGCAGGAAGGGATTGTCGGACCCGATGGTGATTTGCTTTTTCATGCTCTCATTCCGTCATCAGGGCTTAGAGCATCGGACCGAAAAGTGGGAACCGGTTTTCGGAAAAATCCGATGCAAAAACAAAATTGTAGAGCGCCGATCTGATTCAATCAGATCGAAAAGCGCTCTAAGAAAGTGTCGTTTCAAGTATCCGTGCGGATGCCCCACTCGCAGTCTGGCCCTGCGATACGCTTTCCCACCAATTCATCGCGGATGAAGGCGGCGGGAGGTCCAGACCATCCTTGTGAAGATCGCGGCGGTTGAGGCTGGGCGGCGCAACCGGCTGGCGGCGCGCCTCCTGTGCGTGCACGCCCTCTTCCAGAATGAGGTGCGCATTGGTGCCGCCATCGGCAAAGCTGCTAAGGGCTGCAGCCCGGCGGGAGCTGTTCCAGGCCGCATGCTCGCGGGGGAAGAAGAAGGGCGAGCTTTCCATGGCGTAATGGCTCATCGCCTGCTGGCCGGAGAGGAAGGGCACATAGGCCCCACGGCTCAGCATCAGCGCCAGCTTGATGAAACCGGCAATGCCTTCGGCACACAGCGGATGCCCGATATTCGGCTTGACCGATCCGAGCGCACAGGGCGTGCGGCTGGAGGCGCGGTAAATAGCCTCCATGGCTTTCAGTTCCAGGAGATCGGTCACCTCCGAGCCCGATCCATTGACCTCGATAAAGCCGATGTCTTCGGCTCCCAGGCCGCTTTTCTGCAAGGCCATCTGCATGACGGCTTTCTGGGCCTGAACGCTGGGTGTCGTAGGTCCTGCGGTGCGACCGTCATTGTTGACCGCGATCCCCTTGATGACGGCGAGGATACGGTCGCCATCGCGCTCTGCATCGGCGCGTGTCTTGAGAAGCACGAGGCCCGCGCCTTCGCCGAGCACCACGCCCGAGGCGCGCCGGTCGAAGATATGGAAACTCTGGCCGGGGCTCAGCAACTGCCGCTGCTTGAAAAGGCGATGGGGAAGATCATCCGTCAGCAGGTTGACGCCGCCGACGACAGCAAAACGGGTCTCACCACGGTTCAGGCCATCAATGGCCGCCTGCATGGCGACCAGCGCCGAGGAACAGGCGGTATCGATCACCAGGCTCGGGCCTTTCAGATCGAAGAAATGCGAGATATTCGCCGCAAGGTAATTCTGTCCCCAGACAGCAACGGGGCTATGGGCCAGTTGCACGATGCGGTCGGCATCCTGAATGCGGCTGCGGGCGCCGAGATAGACACCCGTGGCGCTGCCGCGCATCTCTTCGAGCGAATAGCCGGCATGGCTGAACAGCATCAGCGTCTCTTCCAGAACGACCAGAGCCTGCGGGTCCATCAGGCGGGCGTCGTTCTCGGAAATCCGGAAGAAATCGGGATCGAACCGGTTGATGCTTTCCAGAAGTCCGGCGGAAAATGCGCTGGCATAACCAAAGCGCTCTGGCGGCACCGGGGAAATCGCACTGCGGCCACTGGCCAGCAGGTTCCAGTAAGCCTCAAGATCGGGCGCACCGGGGAACCGGCAGGCCATGCCGATGACGGCAATATCCGTTGAGCCAGCATCGGCCCGCACCGGGACAGGCTGCGGCTGTGTGGAGAGATTTGCGGGAGGTTTCCGATCTGCCGGAGAGGGCATCACCACAGCCTCCGGCTCGCCCGTTCCGGCCAGCGCCAAAACCAGGGCCTCGCCATGCCGGGCAAGAAGCCAGGCGGAAAGCGCGTCGATGGAGGAATGGTCAAAGGGTGCGGAAGGATCGATGGAGACGGAAAGCGCCTTGCCGATGACACGGGTGATCTGAGCCAGAAGAATGGAATCCACACCATAATCGTGAAATTCGGCCTCGGTACTGATCTTTTCGCGCGGTATTTCCAGCTCTGCGGCCACAAGTGCGGCAAGCCAGTCCCGAACGGCAGCAGGAGAGGGCGTTTGACGCGCGGGAAGCGGAGCTGACGTATTTTCCACTGCGCGAGGCTCCACAGGAGGACTGCTTCGCATCAGCAGACGTTCCGGCTGGAACCGGGCGGGATCGACCATCGCAGGCAGGACAACGGGACCCCATTGGTGCGCAAGAGCGAGATCGAGCAGTGCCAGCCCTTCGTCATGGCTGTGCCTCAGAAAGCCGCTGCGCTCATAGGCGGCACTCTTGAAATCCCCCTTGTCCGACTGGCCCCAAAGCGGCCATTGCAAGGACAGGATTGGAAGATCGGTCCGGCTTGCCGCGACATAATCGAGATAGGCATTGGCCATGGCATAATCGCTCTGCCCTGCCCCAAAGCCCGGGATAATCCCTGCCACCGAGGAAAACAGCAGAACGAGACGGAGCGGCTCATCGGCAAGCGCCGCCAGCAGCCGGTCGAGACCGCTTGTTTTCGGCTGAAGCACCTGTTCGATACCGTCGACAGTTTTCCGCAGAAAAGCGGGTGTGTCGAAATCCATGCGGCCCGCGCAGTGAACAAGCCCTGAGACTGGCCCCATCTCCCGGTGTACCGCGGCAAGGGCCGTGCGGATCGCGGCTTCGTCGCTCAATGGCACGTTCAGAACCATCACCTCGGCGCCTTCTGCCTCCAGCGCCGCAATCGCGGCCATATCGCTGGCGCGGGGATGCCGGGCGGCCATCGCACTCTGCCATTCGCCGCGGGGCGGCAGGGCATTCTGGCCGGAGAGTATGAGGCGGCGCACGCCATGCCGCCGCACCAGATGGGTTGCGGTCAAGAGACCAAGGCCGCGTGTGCCGCCCGTGATCCAGACAGGCCCCTCTCCGGAAAAAACCGGTTCATTCCGCAGGGAAGGCGGCGGCGTCTGCGTGAGCACGGCCCTGTAACGGTTGCCCTGGCGATAGCAGACCTCAGCATTCCCATCACGCAGCGCATAGTCCGCGACAATCTGCCGTGCCAGTTCAACGCCGGACAGGGCGGGATCGGCGTCCATATGGCGGCTTTGAAGGGCCGGATATTCGCTTTGCAGAAGCCGATAGAGCACCGCCCGTGTCGCACCGGCCAGGTTGACCACGGCCTGCCCGAAGGCTTCGAGCCCCTGCGACACCCCGAGCAGCAGGCGCTCGGGACGCGAACGGTCAGCCAGCAGACGCTGAAGGAGAGTGAGCCATTCCAAACCGTCATGCCGCTCACGCCCGCAGCCGATCAGATCGATCACACCATCCACATCGGTCGGCAGGGTATCGGCTCTGGCCGTCTCGATCAGAACAATCTCACCCTCGGGCAGAAGCGCCTTCACCGCCTCCGCCAGGGTTTGCGTTTCCCGGCTGGCCAGGATCAGTGCATGCCCTGCCAATGGCTGCGAAGGCTCGATCCGGGCGGGCTGCCACTGCTTGCTGAGAAAGCGTTGGCTCCCGTTCAGGCTGGAAAGGCCCTGTTCCGTATCCCTTGCTGCCACAGAGACTTCGGGAAGCGGCATATGATCCCAATAGCGTTCGCGCGCGAACGGATAGGTCGGCAGGCTGATCCGCCGGGGCGCTGGCCCGCCCTGATAGAAGCGTTGCCAGTCGATGGACAGTCCGCGCACCCAGAGCGCCAGCAGCTTGTCATGCTTGTGCTTGCGCATCCAGGTTTCGACCGTGGCCCCCAGATCATCGTCATCGGAAAAGAGCGACAGAAGGTCTTGTTTCTGCCCGGCCGTCCCGAGATGCAGGCCGGATAATGGCTTGGCCGAAAGAAAGGCCGCGATCTTTTCCAGAAGATCGGCCCGGGAGATCGCCACGAAGCCCAACCGGTCCTCCATAGCCATCCGGCCCGTCTGGAGGGTGTAGGCCAGATCGGCAAGGTCGAGATCGGGATGGGTTTCCACATGCGCCTTCAACCGCTCGGCCATGGCCGTCAATTGCGCTCGGTTGCGGGCGGACAGCACGATGGCGTGGGGGCCGGATGTATTGACGGTTTCAATGGGCGGTGGCTCATAGGCCTCCACCACGACATGGGCATTGGTGCCGCTATAGCCGAAGGAGCTGACGGCGGCGCGACGCGGCCTGCCGGGTTTATCCAGCCACGGCTTGACGGTACTGTTGACATAAAATGGCGTCTGCTCCAGCCGGATATGGTCGTTGAGCTGCTGCACATGCAGGGTGGGCGGCAATTGCCGCGCTTTCAGCGCCAGCAGCATTTTGGCAAGCCCGGCAATGCCCGCCGCTGCGAGGCTGTGACCGATATTGCTCTTGACGGAGCCGAGCGCGCAGAAGCCATGCTCCTCGGTCGATGGCCGGAAGGCTTCGATCAGTGCCTCGACCTCGATGGGGTCGCCCAGCTTGGTGCCGGTGCCATGCAGTTCCACATAATCCAGCGAGGCAGGATCGATGCCGAAACGCTCATATACCTCGCGCTCCAGACGCGTCTGCGCCTGCTGGTTCGGCGCGGTGATGCCGTTGGTGCTGCCATCCTGATTAACGCCCCAGCCTTTGAGGACGCCATATATATGGTCGCCATCGCGCTCCGCATCGGCCAGCCGCTTCAGCGCGACCATGCCGACACCTTCCGACGGCACAAAGCCATTGGCACGCTGATCGAGCGAAAAGCAGCGGCCATCTCTGGACAGCATGCCCGCCTTGCTGGCCATGATGTGAATGGCAGGACCGGTCAGCACCGAAACGCCACCCGCCAGCGCCATGTCACAATCGCCCAGCACAAGGCTGTTGCAGGCCTGCGCCACCGCCACCAGCGAGGCCGAACAGGCGGTATCGATGGTCAGGCAGGGGCCTTGCAGGTTCAGGAGATAGGCAATGCGCGCCGCAAGAATGGAAGGGCTGGCGCCGATGAAGCGCTGGGCATTGTTGGCCGAGGCCATCTGGTCCTGACCGTAATTGCCATAGCCTGCGAAGACGCCGCAGCGTGTGCCGGAGAGCGCTTCCGTGGCATAGCCGGCATCTTCAAGGCAGCTCCAGGCCTCTTCCAGAAACAGCCTTTGCTGCGGGTCCATGTGCCGCGCTTCGAGCGGCGAGATGCGGAAGAACATCGGATCGAAGCATTCGGCATCGTCCAGCAGCCCCATATAGCGGCAATCCGTCTTGCCCGGCGCCTGCGGGTCCGCGTCATAATAGGCTTCCATGGACCAGCGATGATCCGGCACCTCGCTGATGCAATCACGCCCGGAGCGGATCGCCTCCCAAAATTCTTCCTTGTTTTTCGCCTTGGGGAAGCGGCAGGAAAGACCGATCACCGCAATCTGCACAGGCTCGGAAGATCGCGGCGCGGGCTTGGCGTGCAGGGTCGCAACGGATGCGGACACAGGACGTGCAGCCGCAGGCGGCTGGTCTTCCAGAGCCGGAGCAGAAACGGCGTTTTCCGCAATCCGATCCACAAGGTAGGCGGTCAACGCCTTCAGGCTTGGAAAGGAAAACAGCCGCGCTGCCGGAATGGCCAGGCCATAGGCGGCGTTGACCGCGCTCATCCAGCTCACCGCCATGGCCGAGGTCAGGCCGAGATCGAAGAACTTGGTCTCCGCGTCAATCTCCTCCGCCGCCATGCCCAGCTCCTCCGCCAGCAGGGGGCGGATGGTGTTCATGACCGTCTCTGCCCTGGGGCGGGCGGCCAGGGGCTCTGTTTTGCCGGACGCGGTCTGTATATTCAAAGCGGCTGGAACCGGACGCTTTTCCCCTGCCGTCACGGGCCGTGCGGCAATCAGCGCCACATGTTCGAAACCATCGCTGATTTTGCGGCCCTTGATCTCGACGGCCAGTCCTTCGAAATCCGCCTTCTCCACGGCAAAGCCTGCGGCTGCGGCCTCGCGGCGCAGGATATCCGGGTCCGTCAGATTGATGCGCGGCACACCCTTCAACCCCTCCCGGGCTCTGAGCGCTGCCTCGCGGGCATGGCCTTCGCCGCCCGCATGGCAGGCGAGAAAACCCTCCAGATCGGGAATATAGCCGGGCCAGAGGTGCCCATCGGCCTTGGCTGCTTCGTATTCCTCGAGCTTGGCGGCCCAATGCGGGAAATAGGGGGTATCGCAGGTGACGAACAGCTTGCCGCCGGGCTTCAGCCAGCGATACATCCGGGCAAAGGTTTCCCGAAGATCCTCCGGCGACAGGAAATGCAGCACGCGCCCGGCATGAATGGCGGCAAAGCGCCGATCGGCGTAATCGAGACCCGGCAGCATGCCGGTCTGCGTCACGAGCCTCTGCCGCGCCTCACCCGTCACCTGCTGTTCGACAATCTCCAAATGCCGTGGGTCCATATCCACCGCAACCACCCGTGCACCGCGCTGAAGCGCCGCAAGCGATGCCGCACCATAGGCGCAGCCGAGGTCCAGAACCTCGCCATCGCATTGTCCCGCATAATCCACGAAGGCTTCGGAACAGGCCAGCAACTGCTTGGTCATGGTGCCGGTGCCATTCAATGTCGGGATCATGCCGCGCACTTCCTCCGGCATGGCGGCGGCATTCTGACGCGATGGCGTGGAGACGGGTGACGCATCGATCCAGTAACGCTGCCTGTTGAAGACCAGCGCAGGCAAAACGGTGCGTACCGGTTTCTGATCCCGGGGCAGATGAGACCATTCGATGCTCGCGCCAGCCACCCAGGCCTCGGCCAATTCCGCAAGACGTGCCTTTTCAACGGCGCGTCGGTCCAGTGCACCGGCCTCAGCCTTGTTGATCCCGCGCCAGCACTGGCCGATCATGCCGTGGCCTTCCGCCACCTGCCGCAAGATCGCCAACAGCTCCTGCAAGTCTCTCGCAATGAAGGCCAGACGGTGAGCAAAGGCTTCACGCCCCACCTGCAACGTGTAGGCAATCTCGGCAAGGCTGGGTTGGTTGGAGCCGTAAATCCGATATTCGGCGTGATCGATATAGCGCAACAGACGCTCGGCCTGGGCAACCAATTGCTCCGGCTTTTTCGCCGACAGCACAATAAGTTCAGGCCGCGAGACGGCATCCCCGCCTTCACGCCGCGAACCAACAGGATATTCCTCCAGCACCAGATGGCCGGTAACACCGCCGAAGCCGAAATTATGGATGCCGATCCGCCGGGGCACCGGCTGGCCCGCCCGCATTTTCGCAGGCCAGGTCCGGTCACGGTCGAGAATATCGCAGGAGAAGGCTTCCTCTTCCTCCCAGTTCAATGTGTTGAAATGCTCAACCCGGATCAGACGGTCATTTTTCAGCAATAGAAGTGCTTTGATAACCGCAAGAACGCCTGAAGCGCCGGCGAAATGCCCCATATGGCCCTTGATCGTGCCGATCGGCACCCGCCGCCCGGCAAAGACCTGATGATAGGCCTTGAGTTCCACCGCGTCCGCCACCGGATTGGCGGTGCCCTGCGCCTCGATGTAATCGATATCTTCAGGCTGCAAGCCTGCCTTGGTGAGCGCCTCGCCTATGACCTCGCCATGGGCGGCGGGGTTGGGGAAGGTCAGCATCACCCCCTGCCCGCCATGGCGCACGGCCATGCCCTTGATGACGCCATGGATCGGATCGCCGTCCCGTTTGGCCGCCGACAGTGGCTTCAGCAGCAACAGCCCAAGACCGTCGCTGAAGAAATGGCCGGAGGCATCCCGGTCGAAGGGCCTGACACGGTTCTCGCCGGTGAAGAGACCAAGCTTGCGGTTGCAGACGACCACGTCAGGATCGAGCACCAGATTGACGCCGCCCGCCAAGGCCATTTCCGCCTCGCCGGATCGCAGGCTGGCGATGGCCGCATGCAGGGCGGAAAAAGAACTGGAGCAGGCCGTATCCAGCGCCAGCACCGGTCCCTTCCAGCCGAAAACATGGGCCAGCCGGTTGACCAGCATGGCGTGGCTGTTGCCGGTATTGAGATGGCTATCCGCCGGGATACCCATCTGCCGCAGCCGGTTGGCATAATCCTGCCGCTCGACACCGATAAAGCACCCGATGGCCCTGCCAAACAGCGCCGTTCTGGCATAGCCCGCAGTCTCCAGCGTTTCCCAGGCCGTTTCCATGAGCAGGCGGTGCTGCGGATCGATCAAGGCTGCTTCGCGCGGCGCAATGTTGAAATGCTGCGGATCGAACCAGGCGACATCCTCGATGAAGGCGCCGTAATGGCAATCGGTTCTGCCCGGCTCCGCCGGATCGCCGTCATGGTCGCGCCAGGACCAGCGATCCTCGGGGATGCGCGTCACGAGGGACTTGCCCTCGACGAGGTTCTGCCAGAACTCGGCAAGGCTCGACGCACCCGGCACCCTGGCACCCATGCCGATGATGGCAATGTCATCGTGATCTTGCGGCCTCGTAGCGGCGGGATCGACCTGCCGCAAGGAAGCGGAGACGGTTTGTTCCGCCACCTGTGCGGGCTTTGCCGCAGTCTCCGTTTTCGACAATTGCCGGTGGAGGAAAGCGCCCAGCGCTTTCAGCGTCGGATGTTCCATGAAGGCGGTGGGGGCAAGCCGCAGGCCATATTCCTCCATCACGGTCCGGGAAAAGGCCGTGAGCGTGACGGAGCTGAAGCCGTAATTGCTGAGATTCTGGTCCAGCGCGATTTCGCTGACGTCCAGTTTCAGGGTGCGCGCGACAAGCGTCCGGATGGCCTCGACAAAACCTGTTTCAGACAGGCTTGCGTCAGCAGTTTGCGCAACCGCCTCCCTTTTTTCAGGGATCACGTCCTGTTTGCGAACCGGCCTGACGAACTGGCTTTCCCAGGTCAGAACCAGCGGATCGGCCTGGTGGGCACCGGCCTGCCGATAATCCTCCTCGGTGATTTCGCCACGGCTGAGCAAGCTATCCAAGGCCGCCTCGCCAAGGCCCGCGAGCAGGCGGTACTTGACCTTTTGCAGACCCTCATCCTGCTCCCCCTGCTGAATGAACGAGCGGGCCAGCGATTTTTCCACCGTGGCTTCCGCCTGTTTATCGGCATGAGGGCCACGCATACGGTAGATTGCCGGGAAAGACGGCATGTTGATGAGCCGCCAGAAAGCAGAGAACTCCTGTTCCGGCCTTGGCAGCAAGCCAAGCTTCAGACCAATGATGACGTTGGACAGCGGCGCGACCACAATGTCCCGCCGGTCGATGCGGCAATCCAGCTCCTCGGCGCTGAGGCGATATTGACCGGCCATGATTCGCGCATACCAGCGGGCGACCATTTCCAGATAGGGCAGCGTGCCGGTGGTACCGACATTCTGCACGCCATAGGTATTCACCAGGCTTGGATTGCGGCGATAGAACAGGCCCATCGCGAAATCGTCCTGCATGGAAAACTGCCGGACATAATCGAAGGCTTTGGAATTGTCATAGCCGGTGCAGAACACCACCATGTCGAGGTCCCGCAGTTCACGGCCAGAGGTCTTGAAAATGCAGCCGCGCGGCGTGAAGTGGTCGATATCCTCCACGAAGGTTTCGATCGCACCCTCGGCGACGCGGAAGATCACATTGTCATTGATGTGAATGAAGGGATTGGCGCGGAAATCCTCCAGCGTCGGAAACAGGCCGCTTTTGCGATAGGCCTCCTCATAGTCCGGCATGGAGCTTTTCAGCCGCTCCATCACCGCGCGATTGTCGGGCGACATCAGCAGGTTGGCCGGGGAAATGAAATCGTTCGGCAGATAGCCGACCATACGCGGCAGCACGAATTTCAGCGACCGCATGGTCCAGTGGACCGAGCGGGCGACATGGCTTGCCTCCTCGGCAATATCCATGCCGCTGACGCCATTGCCGACCACGAGAACGCGCTTGCCCTCGAAAATCCGGTTATCGTAATAGTGCCCGGAATGGAGCACCTCGCCCTGAAAGCCATCCAGCCCGGCAAGCTTCGGGATGACGGGATGGTGGTAGCGGCCATGGCAGAGTGCGACGCCATCGAAGGTGCCGACCTCCCGCATACCGTCGCGATCGACCTCTACCCGCCATTGGCCGCCCTCTTCGGTGACAGAGATCACCTTGCTGCGGCAATGGATAAGGCGGGTGAGGCCGAAGGCCTCGGCATAATCCTGAAGATAGGTCCGCACCTCGCCGACACCCGGAAACAGCGCATGACCGGGACGCGGCGGAAAGTCGGAAAAGAAGCTCGTATCCGCCGAGTTCTGGAAGCGTGTATTTTTATAAACGCCGGAGCTTTTTTGTTGAGCGAGGTTCCAGACACCGCCGAGCGTGTTGGCGGCTTCGTACACCACCGGCTCCATGCCCTCTTCCAGAAGCGACTTGGCCATGACGAGCCCGGCAGGCCCTGCCCCCACCACGCAGATACGCTTTTTGCCGCCCGTCGTCTTGATCGACTTCATGACATTCATGGCATCCTGCTCCGGCTTTACGGCCCAATAGGTTTTTTGCTCAAAGGGATAGGCGGGTAAAACAAGCCTGCGGACGGCTTCGCTCCACTCGAAACGCGCCCAGTCCACCTCCGCGCCGCTGACCCAGGCTTGGGCGAGTGTTTCCAGATCACCCCGCCGCCAGACCTCCACGAGGTCGGTGGTATTGGCCGTGCCGGTTTGCGCACTCGAACCGGTAAGCGGCGACACGCCCTGCCCTTCCGCCTTGCCAAGGAAACGGGAAAGACCAGCTTTCACATCGTTGAGATCGGTCGCCACCAGCGCCAGCCGTTCCCGCATGGTCTCGCGCCCGACCTGAAGCGTATAGGCAAGATCAGCCAAGGCGAGGTCAGGATGATTTTCGACAAAGGTCAGCAGGTTTTCCGCCATGACCGTCAGACGATTGCGGCTACGGGCCGATAAAATAATCAGCTGTGGCCCCGCGACGGCAGAGGCGGGCGTCTCTTCCACACCAGACGGCACATATTCCTCGAGGATCACATGGGCGCTCGCCCCGAAGCCATAGCTGTTGATGGAGGCGCGGCGCGGCAGAACCTCCCCTGCCGCATCATGCCGCGCAGGCCAGAACTGACTTTCACGGCTGATCCGGAAGGGCGAACCGGCCAGCGAAATTCCGTCATGCAGTCTGGTAAAGCGCGCGAGCCCGGGAATGGTGCGGTTGCGGAGCGCCATGGTCACCTTGATCAAGGCGGCCAGACCGGACACGACCTCGCCATGCCCCATGGTGGGCTTCAAGCAGCTCAGGAAGCAGGGGGCATCCGAAGGCTGTGGGTGGCCGCTGCGCTCGGCAGCACCGCGAGTGCCTGCCTTTAGCGCTTCGATTTCGATGCTGTCGCCCACGGGCGAGGCAATACCATGGGTTTCGATATACGCAATGCTGGCGGGATCGACCCCGGCGCTCTCATAGGCGCTCAGCATCGCCGCTGTCATGCCCTCGCCATTCGGCGCAGTCAGTGACATGCCTTTGCCGCCATGTGCGACACCCGATCCTCGCAGCACCGCATGGATGATATCCCCATCAGCAATCGCCCGGGCAAGCGGTTTCAGCACGACGACACCAACCCCTTCAGCCCTTAGATAGCCGCTGGCTCCCGCCTGGAAGGACTGAACGTTTTCTCCGGTGGTCAGCAGTCCCATCGCCTCGTAGCGGCTGAAACCTTTCGGCGTCAGCAGCAGATTGATACCGCCGACGATGGCTTGCCCGCATTCGCCGAGCCGCATGGACTGGATGGCGCGATGCACGGCGACCAGTGACGAAGAGCAGGTGGTTTCACAAAGCTCACTCGGCCCCCGCAGGTTGAGCGCATAGGAAATACGGCTGGGGATCATCGCCGTCAGGTCCGAGGTTATGCCATAGACACTGTCTTCGGCTTCCATGGCGATTGAGGCGCCATAATCCCCTTGCGCGGCAGCGATGAAAACGCCTGTCTTCTGCCGGGAAAGGCTGGACGGTGTGATCGCCGCATTTTCCAACGCCAGCCAGGTATAGGTCATCAGCAGGCGCTGCTGCGGGTCCATCAACTCCGCTTCCCGCGGCGCGATGCCGAAGAACAGCGGATCGAACTCACCGACACCATCGATAAAGCCACCCCGCGTGATCCGGGTCTTGCCCATGTCCTCCAAGGGATCGCCATAACAGGCCTTCCAGTCCCAGCGGTCGGCGGGCACCTCGGTGATGGAACTGCGCCCCGTCACGATCTGGTCCCAGAAGGCATTAAGATCGGCTGCCCCGGGAAACTTCCCGGCCATGCCGATAATGGCAATCGCTCCATCATCGTCCTTCCGGGCCATGGTCTGCTTTTGCCGCTCCACCATGGCCGGAGGTTTTGCCGCGATATGATCGGCCAGTTGACGGATGGTTGGGTGGGAGAAAAGGGTGGCAAGGCTGATCTCGCAGCCAAAGGTCTCGTTCAGCCGCTGCACCAGCGCGGCCGCCGAAACCGATGTGCCGCCTGCCTCGAAAAAGCTGTCATGCACGCCGATCTCGCCGAGCGGCAGGATATCTTTCCAGATCGCCCAGATCTGCCGCTCCCTGTCCCATTCCGGCGGCGGACCGGCATCATGATGAGTGCTGGCTATCTCCCGCTCCATCAGCGTCTTACGGTCGGTCTTGCCGTTCGGGGTCAGGGGAAGGCTTTCAAGATGCACGAAGAGACCGGGAACCATGTAGTCCGGCAGCTCCGTCTTGATGTGCTCGCGCAGGCGCGCAGACGGCAAGGGCTGTCCTGTCTTCGACAGATAATAGCAGACGAGGTTCTGCGTCTCGTTATGCGTCTTCACGACCACCACGGCTTCGCGGATTTCGGGGTGGCTGTTCAACCGTGTTTCGATTTCGCCAAGCTCGATGCGGAAGCCACGGATTTTCACCTGATGATCGATCCGCCCGAGATAGTCGATCGTGCCATTCGCCCGCCAGCAGGCGAGATCGCCGGTGCGATAAAGCTTTGCCGAACCAGAAAAGGGGTTATCGACAAATTTCTCGGCGGTGATGTCAGGCCGGTTCCAATAGCCTTTGGCCAGTCCGTCGCCTGCGATGCACAATTCGCCTGGCGCACCGATCGGAACGGGACGAAGCCGGTCGTCAACGATGTAGACCTGGGTATTGGCAATGGGTCTGCCGATATTGACGGGCTCGTCCTGATGCAGGTGATGCAATGTGGACCAGATCGTCGTTTCCGTCGGCCCATACATGTTCCACACATCTGCACCGACCTCGATAAAGCGGCGCCTGAGGCTGTCGGGGAGTGCTTCTCCCCCGCAGAGGATCTTCATCCTTTCTTCATTGCCCCATCCGGCGTGAAACAGCATGGTCCAGGTGGCGGGTGTCGCCTGCATGAAACTGGGCTTGACCCGGCGGATTTCGGCCAGAAGCTGCACTCCGTCACGCAAAGCGCTTTCCGGGCAGATATGGCATTGTGCGCCGTTGATCAGCGGCAGATAAAGTTCCAGCCCGGATATGTCGAAACAATAGGTGGTAACCGCAAAAAGCCTGTCATCAGCACCAAGACCCGGCTCTTTTCCCATGGACACGAGAAAATTGGTGAGCGCCCGATGGGGGATCATCACGCCTTTCGGCTTGCCCGTGCTGCCGGAGGTATACATGACATAGGCCAGATCGTCTGGGCCGGCGAGCTTTAAGGGCTCATTCGAGGCCTCTTCTTCGATCCGGTCCCAGTCTCCGTCCAGCGCGACGATGCGAGCACCCTCCCCTGCCCAGCCTTCGACGGCACCGACCAGATGCGCCTCTGTCAGGATGAGGCGGACACCGCTGTCCTCGGCCATATATCGAAGGCGCTCGACAGGATAATCCGGCCCCAAAGGCACATAGGCACCGCCTGCTCGTGTTATTCCCAGCAAGCCGATCACCATGTTGAGCGATCGCTGTGCAGTCAGCCCGATCACCACGCCCGGGCCGACGCCCTGCTTTTGTAACCACGCGGCAAGACGCGCGCTCTTCTGTTCCAGCGCGCCATAGGTCAACATTTCGTCGCCTAGAAAAATGGCCGCCTTGTCAGGCTCCCTCTTCGCTTGCAAGACGAAGAGGTCGTAAAAGCAGCAATCCTGCGGATAAGGTGCGTCCGTGTTTGTCCATTGAAAGAGCGTGTTGAGTTCGTTTTCGGGAACGATGTCATAATCGCGCGAAACGGCCTCAGGCATGGCAAGCATGCGGCTGGCGAGATGAATGTAGTGCCCACCCATCCGCTCGACCGATACGGGATCGAAGAGGCCAGCATCGTATCCCAGATGGAGGACAAACTTGTCCTCATGCACGCAAATTTCAATGAAAAGCTCGTGGCCGGGCAAACATCTGCGTATCTCGGCCGGCATAGGAGCTTTGCCAACCCTAGAGCAACAAAAGATCACCTGACAGGCACTATCTTGCTGAGTGGAACCGGCCAGTTGACCTGTAAACGATCGCTGTTCAACATTTTCCGCGGTCCATTTTGCCATGTCCTGGATGACTTGCAGACCGCTTTTTTCAAAAATATCAGTGGAGTTATTCAAATGGAGCGATGAAATAGCGGGCTTTAGAAGCCCATCTTCGGCCCAGTCATCTATACAAATACAGTTTCCGGCTCCGTAGCGATGGAAATAAATCCTGAGCACAGCCAAAAAGAATGAATTGTGCGAGACATCATGAGTGTGGGTGAATTTCTTAATCTCGTCGGACACTCGAGATGAAAGCCCAATTTCTAAATACTTTATGAGTCCAGTGGCAGACGTTCTTGGCCTATCCGTGGGCACATCAAACATTCTAGACCTATGCAAAATAAATGTGTATTATAATTATAATTACAAACTATCGATATTGTTCTGTAAATTAGAAATTATTTTTATTAGGGTGAGTGTAAATTAGGAAATACAGTACCAATTCTTGCATTATTAGACCAAGGATGCAACCCTCAAATGCATTTTGTGAGTTTTGAACGCGGGCTCTGTTGCAACCATTTCGCTTAGCAGCGAAGAGGCCTTTCCTGCACCTCAGTCACGCGGGTGTGGTATCGAGATTCTGGGCGAGGAGTGCCACAACGTCGATAAGGGCGCTTGGCCTAGGCAACGGATTTCGCATCTTAGTCGCCAGTTCCTAGAGCATTTATCCTTTAGCAAGTCGGTGACTTGCCGCTCGTCTGATTGCGCACTCCGACACGCCAACAATCGCATAAGTTTTAATCACCAGCGAGTTTTGGAGATTCCTTAAGCAACCCGGCTTGCACTCCCTTCTCCTTCGTGCTTGTATAGACAACTACGGCACCGGATTTGAGGCCGATACCGCTGCCGGACAATAAGGGGACTGTGCCTATGATAACATTCGATCACGTCAGCAAGCACTATTCCGGGCCGACGACGGCTGTCGATGACCTGTCGCTGACGGCACCGAGCGGCAAGCTGACCATTTTCGTTGGCCCATCCGGCTGCGGCAAGACGACATCACTGCGGATGATCAACCGGCTGATCACCCCCTCTTCGGGTAGAATTCTTCTGGATGGTGAACCGACGGACGTGATGGATGTTGCGTTGCTTCGCCGCAAGATCGGCTATGTTATTCAAAACGCCGGTCTCTTCCCGCATCGGACAGTTGTCCATAATATTGCGACGACTGCGCGGCTGAACGGCATGCCCAAGCAAACCGCGCTTCGCATCGCGCATGATCTCCTGGAGCGCGTCGGACTTTCCTCAGCATTTGCCGATCGGTACCCATGGCAGCTTTCCGGCGGTCAGCAGCAGCGCGTTGGCGTCGCCCGCGCCTTGGCGTCCGATCCCAAGTTCATGCTGATGGATGAGCCTTTCAGCGCTGTAGACCCGGTGGTGCGTGGCCAGTTGCAGGACGAATTTCTGAGGCTGCAGCGAGAGATCGGCAAGACGATCATCATGGTCACGCATGATATCGACGAGGCTTTGAAGCTCGGCGATCAGGTGGCCGTTCTGCGCACCGGAGGCACACTGGCCCAGATGGCTTCTCCCCAGGAACTGCTGGCAAGGCCCGCCGACGATTTTGTCGCAGATTTCATAGGCCGTGATCGCGGTTATCGCATCCTGGGCTTTGCCGAATTCAACCATGAGGGTGTGCGTTTGGGCAAGGAGCCGACAGTGGCTCTCGGCGCCACTCCCGAAACCCTTCGTCAGATTGCGACTGACCGATGGGTCCTTGTCGCCGACGAGCAGAACCGTCCCCTTGGATGGGCGGATGTCGAGGGTGTAAAAAACCCGTTGCGGAACGGCGACCTCAATCTCAGCGGGACGCTTGCGGTCGAAGGCAGCAGCCTGCGCCATGTCCTCGATGCAGCACTCAGCTCCCCATCCGGTCGCGGTGTGATCGTCGGGCCGGCTGGCGAATTGATCGGCACGGTGACACTGTCCCACGTAGCAGCAGCAATCGAGGCTGCTCGTACCGGACGGCTTGGAGCGCGCCCATGAGGTTCGACTGGCTCTATCGTGAATCGGGCCGGATTGCCGAACTGTTCTTCTGGCACCTCGGACTTTCCGTCATTCCAGTCTTTATCGGTCTGGTACTGGCCTTGCCCCTCGGTTGGATGGCACAACGCGCCGGATTTTTCCGCTCCGCCATGCTTGGCGCAACCGGGCTCTTCTACACCATTCCATCACTCGCGCTCTTCGTCCTCTTGCCGCTTGTTCTCGGCACACGCATTCTCGATCCGCTGAATGTCGTCGTGGCACTCACGATTTACGCCCTTGCGCTTCTGGTACGCACTGTTCATGACGGTCTTCAGTCCGTGCCATCCGATGTGATTCAGGCAGCCAATGCCATGGGCTACCGCACACTCCCAAGGCTGCTTCTCGTCGAGCTTCCCCTTGCCGTTCCCGTGATTGCGGCGGGCTTGCGTGTCGCCGTGGTGTCCAATGTCAGCATCGTCTCAGTCGCAGCCCTTGTCGGAACACCGCAGCTCGGCCTGCTGTTTACACAAGGACTTCAACTGCGGTTCCTGACGCCGATTCTCGCCGGGATCTTTCTGTGCGTGCTGCTCGCGGCACTGCTGGACGGGATCGTGCTGTTTGTCACGCGGCGCATCACACCATGGCAGCCGAGAGGTGCTGAGCGATGATTGCATGGTTTTCAGACCCGACCCATTGGACCGGAACAGATGGCGTCTTCGCCCTTGTCGTCCAGCATCTGATCTATAGCGGGCTTGCGCTTTTCTTCTCATGCATGATCGGCCTGCCGATCGGCCTTTATGTCGGACACACAGGCCGTGGCGTGGTTCTTATCGCAGGGCTTGCCAATGCGCTCCGTGCTCTTCCGAGCCTTGGACTGATCGTGCTCCTGGTCATCCTGTTCGGGCCTGTCTTTGCGTCGGACATGGCATTCATCGTGCCGAGCATCATCGTTCTGGTGCTTCTTGCCGTGCCGCCGATCATGAGCGGGGCCTATGCGGGTGTCGCCGCCGTTGATCCAGCGGCGGTGGATGCGGCGCGTGGCATGGGAAAACGGCCTCTCGATATCCTTTTCGATGTGGAACTGCCATGCGCCCTGCCGCTGATTTTCTCAGGGCTGCGCAGCGCGACGCTGCAGATCATCTCAACGGCTACCATTGCCGCTTATGTCTCGCTTGGCGGGCTCGGGCGTCTCATCATCGATGGGCGCGCACAGAATGACTATTATCAGATGGCGGCAGGCGCCGTTCTGGTCGGCGCGCTGGCACTGATCGTTGACCTCATCATCGGGATCATTTCAAGGCTGACCGTCTCACCGGGACTGACGCGACGCGTCTGAACGAACCACGCATCACCCAAAACCGCATTTCATTCCAAACCCAAAGGAGTAGCTTGCATGGCCTTCAAGATATTGAGAGCGGCTGGCGCGTTGGCGCTGACGGTGCTTTCTGCCACCACAACGCTTGCCCAGACCGATCCGCTCGGCGCTGCTCCGGCCGCGCGGACGGACACGACCACCGTCATCGTCGGCTCAGCCGACTTCCCCGAAAGCCAGCTTCTGGCAACCATTTATGCCAAGGCGCTTGCCGCGAAGGGCATCAAGACGGAAACCAAGCTGAATATCGGCAGCCGCGAGGTTTACATGCCGGCACTTCTCGACGGATCCATCGACCTCCTGCCCGAATATACCGGAGCGACGCTCAGCTATCTCGACAAGAGTGCAACGGCGCACTCGCCGGAAGACGTGGCTGCGGCCCTGAAAAAGGCGCTGCCCCAGGGTGTCGTGATGCTGACACCTTCCGCGGCTCAGGATTCCGATGGCGTTGCGGTTACCCGCGCCACGGCAGAGAAATACAAGCTGAAGACCATCGCGGACCTCGCGCCGGTCGCTTCCAAGCTGGTGCTCGGCGGCCCACCCGAGTGGAAGACCCGCAAGGAAGGCATCATCGGCTTGAAGACTCTCTACGGACTTGAGTTCAAGTCGTTCAAGTCGCTTGATGTCGGCGGCCCGTTGACGCTGTCGGCACTGATGAACGATCAGGTTCAGGCCGCAAACCTGTTCTCGACGGACCCTGCCATCGCCGCCAACGATCTCATCATTCTCGAGGACATCAAGAACCTCTTCCCGGCCCAGAACATCGTCCCGGTGATGGCCAAGGCGAAAGTGAACGACATGGTGACGAAAACGCTGGACGCCGTGTCGGCAGCATTGACCACCAAGGATCTTGTTGTCATGAACGGCCGCCTGGCCAATCACGACAGCTTCGATGTGGTTGCCGAAGAATGGCTGACGCAACATAAATTGAACTGATTGCAGTGTGCGGGTATGGCACTAACCATACCCGCACACGCATTCGGTCTGCGTCGGATGACGAATTGCGGTCGTTCGCTTTTGGGAGCCCCATGCAAACGGTAGAGAAACAGGTCGAAAAGGGTCCGGACGGGCAGGCATCCGAAAAGCCGCTTTACGTCACGCTCAAGGATTATGTTCGAAGCCGTGTCGAAACCGGCGAGTGGGCGGTCGGCCATAGAGTCCCGTCCGAAAACGAACTGGTTGAACTCCTGGGCGTGAGCCGCATGACCGCCAACCGGGCGTTACGCGAATTGGCGGATGAAGGTTTCGTGGTCCGCGTGCAAGGCAAGGGCTCCTTTGTTGCCAGCAAGAAGCGCACCTCCCAGTTTCAAAGCGTTCCGAATATTGCCGACGAGATCACCCGCAATGGCGGCGTCCACACGGCAAGCGTGATCATGCTGCGGATGGAGACCTGCGACGCGGATCTCGCAGAGGCGCTTGCCATCGAGATCGGCAGCCCGGTTTCGCATTCGGTGATCGTACACGCCGAAGATTCCATTCCGATGCAGATCGAGGATCGTTTCGTCAATCACGCGATCGTCCCAGACTATATCGATCAGGACTTCGTCAAGACGACGCCGAACGGTTATCTCACGGCCGTCGCGCCGATTGTCCGGGCCGAGCAGCATATCGAGGCGGTGACAGCACAGCCATGGGAGTACAAGCTGCTGGCAATTGCCAAGACCGAGCCCTGCCTTCTCGTTCGGCGCCGAACCTGGTCCGAAGCCGGCGTGATTTCCTCGGTTCGTCTGCTCTACCCTGGAAGCCGCTATCGCCTTTACAGCACCTGATCGCCAGGGCCGTGTTCGCTCCCGAGTCCGGTGATATCGCCCACCTTTTTTGAAGAGCAGGAAGCCCTGATGACCGTGTTGCTGGATGACAGGCTGACTTGGCAGGACGTGGCCAAGGTCAGCAAAAATGCTGGCCTTACCCTTTCTGAAAACGCTCTCGCCCGCATCGAAAACGCCCGCCGGATCGTGGAAAGCATCGTCGAACACGGCATCCGCGCCTATGGCATCACCACCGGCGTCGGCGCCTTGTCGGATACGGTGGTCGATCGCGCTGCGCAGGGCAAGCTCTCACGCAGTATCATTCTCAGCCATGCCTGCGGCATCGGCCCGCTTCTTCCCCGCAGTCACGTGCGCGCCATCATCGCGGCTCAAATCGCCAATTTCGCCCATGGCTATTCCGGGGTGCGCAAAGAGATTATCCATCATCTCACGGCCTTTCTCGAACGGGACTGCATTCCCGACATGCCCTCACGCGGGTCCGCCGGATATCTCACGCACAATGCTCATACCGCGCTGGTCTTGATCGGTGAGGGCTCGGCCCGTATAGGCGACAAGGCATTTCATGGAAGGGAGGCTCTGGCTGCAATCGGCCTTGAGCCGCTCGTTCTAGAGGCAAAAGAAGGCCTCAGCCTGGTCAACGGCACGGCTTGCGCCACAGGCCTTTCCAGTGTCGCTCTCGACCGCGCCGCTCATCTGCTGGAATGGGCGGACGCCATTGCCGCGCTCACTCTCGAGGCGATCGGTTGCCAGATGCCTGCCTTCAGCGATGCCGTTCTGTCGCTCCGGGCCTCGGAGGGTATTGCCGCTGTCGGCGCTGCCCTTCGGGCTCGCCTGGATGGCAGCGGCCTGATCGCAGCCGCGCAAGGCAAGCGCACCCAGGATGCTCTCAGCCTGCGCTCCATTCCCCATGTGCATGGCGCGGCCCGCGACGTTTTTGCCAATTGCGCCGCCGTTGTGGATCGCGAACTGGCCTCCGTCACCGACAATCCAGCGGTGTCCGGGACACCCGCAGAACCGCATGTCTGGTCGCAAGCGCATGCGGTGGCTCCCGCCCTTGGTCAGGCCACCGATGCTCTTGCCATCGCGATCACGCAGATTGCAGCAATGAGCGAGCGACGGATCGACCGACTCGTCAACCCGCTGGTGAGCGGGCTGCCGCCCTTCCTTGCCTCCGATCCCGGAAGCCATTCCGGGTTCATGATTGCACAATATACCGCTGCCGCTCTGGCCAATGAGAACCGTCGGCTTGCGGCACCGGCCTCCACGGATGGCGGCCTGACGTCAGCCCTGCAGGAAGATTTTCTCGCGCACCCGACTGCCGCAGCCAACAAGCTTCTCGCTGTTTTGGATAACGCCGAATATATTCTCGCGATCGAATGGATGGCAGCCACTCAGGCGCATGATTTCCTCAACAAGGAAGACCAGCGCGCATCCGGCACGGACGCAGTTTACAGCCTGCTTCGCTCGCATATCGGCCATTACTCGGATGACCGGCCGATCGCATCCGACATGGAAAAGACCCGGTCGCTCTTGTCTCGACAAGCGCCCACGCAGTAACCGGGGCCAGCTCTGCTACATCGGAAATTCAAGATCGATGCCCTTGGCACGAATAAAAGGCAGGCCTTTGCGTCGTGCCGTCCATCCGACGATATGTAGATCCTTCGCGGCAGGCTCATATCGTTCAGCCAGCATCCAGGATCTGCAGTCGATGGCGGCGAAGTCCGCGTCACCTCGGGCAACGGCGACCACAGAACTGCGATGTGCACCGGTTTCGATCAGTTCGGCAAATATGTTGAGACTTTCGCCAATCGCTTCCAGATCGCGCTTCAAGGCCAGATAACCGGACATAGACCGATACTCATTGAAGGCCAGTTTTCGTCGCCGAAAGACATTAAGCCGCAGGATCGCCTCTCCGGTCTCCGGCGCGGCGGCGGTGGTCCACCCCTGCCCTCGCCTGCTAATGATGGCGCTGGAATAGAAGGTACCGGCTCCGCCTTCGATGCCATCATAGTCGCTCTGACCGATGACCTGGACATGCTTTTTCAGTCCAAGCTCCATCGGCCCCCAGCAGGTGCTGGAGATCAGGAGCGCGGGATGGCGCCACAGGACGTCCAGATCGAGCTCGTCCGGAGCAAGCACTGCCGGATCGGGCGCGATGATCGCCCCGTCATCGCTGCAAATGCCACCAGGAACGGGCGGCATATCGCCGTTGCGCCGAACGAGATGCTCAGGCGCATCAATGCCATGCGCGATGAAGCGAGCACGCATGCTCGCCCATGCCGCATCGGTTTCGGCACGCAATTCCGGCCAGTCATACATCGGAAGGGCGGCGATCCATCTCACGCTGTCACATCCGTTGGGACGGCAATGCCGGACAGACCATAATCGGCGAGATCGATCTGTTTCTGGGGCGCAACATCTGCCATGGGAACGGCGTCATTCCGCCTCAATACGGGGTGTGCGACAGGCTCTTTCGCCCTGAATGCAAAGGCGCGAAACACGTCGAAATAGTTCGCGAAGACATAGCCCTCATTCATCCTTTGCCACTCGGCGCGTCTGGCGCGATAGAGCGCTGGCAGCTTGTACCAGGCCGCGCTCGGAAGCTTATGATGCACGAAATGCAGGTTGTTGTAGAGAAAGAGCGGGGCAAGAACTGACTTTTCAACGATAATCGTCCGTCCGTCCGGCTGCTCAGACCATTGATGCTCGCAGTAGGAGCGAATGCCGATGATGGAAATGCCGAGATAGGCGGGGATGCCGAGATAGATCCAGACAGGAATGCCGAACAGCAAGGATACGACCATCAACGTCGGAAGCAGCCCAGCAAGATGCAGCGCCCAGGCGAGGATAACCTTTCGATCGCCCTTCAGGATCTTCTGCCATTCGGACACCGTGAACCCCACGACCATCAACGGCGGACCGATCAGCAGCCGGCCAATCATCGTATTGTTCCAGGTCAGGAGGAGCTTCAAAAGGCCGTGCATGGTTTCCCAGTCTTTCAAGGCGCGGTAGTAGCTTTCAGGATCGTCGAAGGGGTCCGTCAGGCGTTCATCCGCATGATGCTGAAGATGGGTTCGCTTATAGCTGCGATAGGGATAGAAAATACCGAGCGGCGCGAAGACGAGCGCTTCATTCAGCCTGGCATTGCGGGTGGGATGCCCATGCAGAACCTCGTGCTGTAGCGACGAATGCAGTGCGACGGCTACCCCCATCACAACCAGCGCAAAGATTGGATAGGCCGGATAAAGCAGGTATCCGGCAGCCGCCCAGAGGCTGTAGCACGCAATCAGCAGCGAAAGCGTTGGCCACTCGACCTTAAGCGAACGCCTTCGTCTTCGTCTGAAAAGCTGGCCTGATCTGTCGATAGAAAAGTTGCTCATGCGGCCCCCGGATCATTGTGGAAATCAGAGTTCCATCAACGGGTGCAGCGCACAATGAGAGTATGGTGACAGACTGTTGATTATGATAATAGAAAATAGAAGATGTTAATAATTATAAACAATGGGGTGTTTTATGGACAAGCGGACTCTTGCTGATCTGTTCCGTGTCAGGCTGATGGAACTCGTTACGCGCTCCGGCTCGTCTCACTCCGCCTTTGCAACGGGAATTGGCATCGACCGTTCCGCTCTCTCACAGCTTCTGTCGGGCGATTCGGCACGCCTCCCGCGGGTGGAAACACTGCTCAATATCGCAGAACGTCATTCAGTCTCACTGGACTGGCTTCTCGGCATCTCGCACGATCCGGGGCTGACAGGGGAGTTGCGCCCGAGCTTCGAGATAGAGGAAGGTGGGGAAGATTATACCGACACGCTGCTGATGAAATGGCATGCGGAGGCGACGGGCTCCAAGATACGCTATGTTCCGGCCCGCATTCCGGATCTGCTTCGCACTCCGCAAATCATTGCATTTGAGGCCGAAAGCGCTCATCAAAGCGTAAGGGCGCAAGCAAGCGAAACCGCCTTCCGTCTCGACTACAACCGTCAACCTGGCACTGACATGGAAGTCTGCATGCCGCAGGAGACGCTGGAAGCGTTTGCCCATGGAAGCGGCATGTGGAGTGGCTTGAAACGGGAGGTTCGCGCCGAGCAGTTGCAACACATGGCAGACCTGATCACCGAACTCTATCCTTCATTTCGTCTATTTCTGTTTGCTGAAAAGGAGCGGTTTTCGGTTCCCTATACGATCTTCGGCTCTCAGCGGGCGGCGATTTTCGTGGGTGGAATGTATCTTGTCCTCAATAACACCGATTCCATTCGGAAAATGCAGCGTCATTTTGATCAGTTGATCAGGTTCACCCGCGTTCATGCCCATGAAACTGCCGGCTATGTAAGAGCCCTCAAAGTCTCCTGAACCATTCGCCGCCATTTCGCCTCTCTGCTCGGGGACAGCGCTCCGTTCGAACAAAACTGCAAATTTATGTCCCCGCGATCACATCCCGGTACCATAAGCAGGGACAAAGGCCTTTTCCTCTTTTCAGTCAGGGCACACAGCTTCATTCGTTGAGGAGAACGGTCTTGCCCCGGATCGTCCCGTCGGCGAGCAGGCGCCCGGCTTCTACCAGTTGCACGCCGTTGGAGCGCACCTGCGCCGTTGAAACGGCGATCCCGAGCCTTGCCGCCGCTTTATGGCCGGAAAAGCCGAAGGGATTGCCAGTCCGTTTGGCTCGGGCATTGCCTGTGTTGTCGCGGCAGCCGGCTCAAACAGCGTCAGGCCGCAACCTTTTCCAGCTCCGACAGGGCTTCCGGCGAAAGCTCGATCTGCGCCGATGCCAGGTTTTCCCGAAGGTGAGCCCGTGAAGAGGTTCCGGGTATCAAAAGAATGTTTGGTGATCGCTGGAGAAGCCAGGCAAGCGCCACCTGCATCGCAGTGGCATTGAGGCGGCTGGCCACGTTCGACAGGGTCGAGGATTGCAGTGGGGAGAAGCCGCCAAGAGGAAAGAACGGCACATAGGCGACGCCGCGAGACGCAAGCATACCGATCAAGGCATCATCCTGGCGATGCGCAAGATTATACTGGTTCTGCACGCAGACAATGTCGGTGATCGTTCCGGCGTCCTCGATCTGTTTGGCCGTGACATTGGAGAGCCCGATATGCCTGATCAGGCCCTTCTGCTTCAATTCCGCCAGAACCTCAAGCGGCTCATGGAGCGAGCCTTCCGCGGGACCATGCACGTCGAACATGGCGCGCAGGTTGACCACATCGAGCACATCGAGGCCGAAATTGCGGAGGTTGTCATGAACAGCCTGTGTGAGCTCCGCGCGCGAAAATGCTGGATTCCATGACGCGTCGGCTCCCCTGACCGCGCCGACCTTGGTGACGATCACAAGGCCGCTGTCATAGGGATGCAAGGCTTCACGGATAATCTCGTTTGTGACATGCGGGCCGTAGAAATCGCTGGTGTCGATGTGATTGACACCGCTGTCCACCGCCTCGCGCAGAACGGCTATGGCCTCCGGACGATCGCGCGGAGGCCCGAACACGCCCTTTCCCGCAAGCTGCATCGCGCCATAGCCCAGCCGGCGCACCGCATGATCGCCAAGCATGAAGGTTCCTGAAGTATCCACAATACCCATAGTTTATCTCCTTGTGTTCCTTACAAATATAGCGGTGGCATATGTGCCACAAGAAGATATAATCCGGACAGGCTGTCCGTGAGAGCGGACAATCGGTATCAGCGATCGGAGCGCGCGGTGTCGGACATTACGGATGTCAATGCGTTTTTGCTGGTGGCTCGATCCGGAGGTTTTCGGCATGCCGCGCGCGAAAGTGGCGTCAGTTCCTCGGCGTTGAGCGATGCGGTGAAACGCCTGGAAGAAAACCTTGGGATAAGACTACTCAATCGCACGACCCGGAGCGTGGTCCCGACGGAGGCTGGACGTCTTTTGCTGGAGCGCCTTGAACCCGCATTTGCTGAAGTGGCATCGGCGCTCAACGAAGTAAGAAGCAGCCGCGGCCGCACTGCGGGACAGCTCAGACTTAATGTTCCGATGAGCGCGGCAAGGCTGGTCCTGCCTCCGATCGTACCGCCATTCCTGAAGGCCTATCCCGACATAAGACTGGAAATCGTGACCGACGAGAATTTCGTCAACATCATAGAAAGCGGCTGCGATGCCGGCATCCGTTATGACGAACGCCTCGAACAGGATATGGTGGCTTTACCGATCGGCCCGCGCCAGCAGCGCTACGCCCTTGCAGCGTCGCCGGATTACCTGGCGACGAGAGGCAGACCCCAACATCCACGAGAGCTGCTCGCGCATGATTGCATTCTCGGGCGGTTTCCGGGACGCGCCATTCCCTCCTGGGAATTCGAACGCGACGGGGAGGAAGTCGTCATCAATCCTAAAGGCAACCTCGTTGTCCAATTCGGCGGCGGCACCGATCTTGGCATCGACGCAGCTATTGCGGGCTCTGGCATGCTCTATATTTTTGAGGATTGGCTAAGGCCATACTTCGATAGAGGCGATTTGATACCGGTGATGGAAGAATGGTGGCTGCAGTTTTCCGGTCCGTTCCTCTATTATCCAGGGCGGCGCCTTGTACCTGCGCCTTTGCGCGCATTTATCGATTTCGTGAGGCAATCGCACAAAGTCTGAAACGGGCCACAATGAAGCGGGCCGCCTTCGTTCCATGATTAGAGCATTTCCAGGAAAAGTGTAGTCACGGTTTTTCGTCCGGAAATGCGTAAAAACAAAAACTTAGAGCACGTCCGGTGAACCCGTGTTCACCGGACGTGCTCTAGACGACGAAACTGGCTGCCATAGTGGTTATCCGGCAGCCTGTCGCCTGCACCGAACAAGCGGCGGCGCAGCGTGCCGTCATCATAGGCCGTCTTATAGGCAGAGCGCGACTGTAGTTCCGGTACAACGATATCGACGAAATCGACATAACTTTCAGGCACCACCGTTCGCGCCAGATTGAAGCCATCAATTCCGCCCTCGTCCACCCAGGACATCAGTTCCTCGGCCACCTTGGCACCGTCCCCGACGACAACCGGATAGCGTCCACCCATCGCCAGTTCCTTCAGCAACTGCCGTTTCGTCCAGCCCTTCTGCCGCGCCAGCTGCGTAACGGACTGGATGGCATTGCCCGTTGCATATTCAATCGCTTCATCCGGCTCAAAGCGCGAGAAATCGATTCCGCTGCCCGCGGCGAAGTGTGCAAGTCCCGCCTCCGGATTGGCATGGTCCAGATAATCCGCGAGCTTTGCTTCCGCCTCCGAGGCAGTGCGTCCCGGCACGACGGTCATGCCGACGAAGATCTTGATGTCTTCCGGGCGGCGTCCGGCAGCCACGGCCTCTTCCCGCAAGGCGCGTGCGGTTTTTGCCGCAGCCGCCTTGTCGATGGCGTTGATGAAGATGCATTCGGCATGGCGACCCGCAAACCGCCGACCACGACCCGATGTGCCGGCCTGATAGAGCACCGGTGTCCGTTGTGCCGAAGGTTCGGCCAGATGATAGCCCTCGCTTTGATAGTAGGGGCCTTTATGATGGATTTTCCGCACGCGATCCGGTTCCGCAAAGACGCGACGCGTCTTGTCCAGAACAACCGCGTCGTCCGCCCAGCTTCCTTCCCAGAGCTTGTAGAGCACATCGAGATAGTCATCGGCGCGGTCGTAGCGGGTGTCGTGCTCGTTCATGCCTGTCTGCCCAAGCGCCCGGACTGCGCTGTCGAGATAGCCAGTGACGATGTTCCAGCCGATGCGGCCTTCGGTCAGATGATCGAGCGTCGACATCCGCCGCGCAAACGTATACGGCGCCTCGACACTCGTGTTGACGGTGATGCCGAAGCCCAGATGCTGCGTGGCCGCCGCCATGGCCGAAACCAGCAGGATCGGATCGTTGACGGGGAGCTGGATCGATTCTCTTAACGTCAGATCCACTGAGGACTGGTAGATATCATAGACGCCGACGATATCGGCCAGGAAGATGCCGTCGAACAGGCCGCGCTCCAGCGTTTTTGCCAGATCCGTCCAGTAGGATAGCTGCTTGTATTCGTGCGAACGATCACGTGGATGCGTCCAAAGGCCATGATTGATATGGCCGACGCAATTCATGCTGAAGGCATTGAGCAGGATCTGTTTGCGCAGGGACATGCTTTTTTCCAGAATTTTGAAGACATCGGAAGGCTGTGGTCACATCGCGCCATGACGCGGCGCCGTTGCGCCGTCTCAGAATTGCTGACCATGGCAAGATGCGTCCAGGGTAAAATCATCGCTTCCGCTTCCGTTGAATCAACCGGATTATCGTGCGCGCAAGCGGCGCACTGCCGTATCGCCAATAAACTGGACAAGACAGACGGTGGCGATCAGCACAACGATCACCGCCAGCATCACCGTGGTATCGAAGCGCTGATAGCCGTAACGGATCGCCATATCGCCAAGCCCTCCGGCCCCCACGGCTCCGGCCATGGCCGAGGCGCCGATCATCGATACAATCGTGATGGTGAAGCCGCCAATCAAACCCGGTAGCGCTTCCGGAAGCAGCACATGCCGGATAATATGCCGGCGTCGGCAACCAATGGCCTGAGCAGCCTCGATCAAACCATACTCCACCTCGCGAAGGCTGACCTCGGCAATGCGGGCAAAGAACGGTGTCGCACTGATCGACAGTGGCACGATTGCGGCCCAAACACCGATGGTGGTTCCCGTCACCAGTCGCGTGAACGGCAAAAGCGCGACCAAAAGCACGATAAAGGGCGTAGCGCGAAAACCGTTGATCATCGCGCCCAGCACCCGATTGGACCGTGGAGCGTCAATAAGTCCCCCAGGCGATGAAAGCACCAGAAACAGGGCAAGCGGAACGCCCGCAAAAAGCGCGACAATGGCAGACACGCCCACCATGGTCAGTGTATCGAGGAAGGCATGCCAGAGACGGTCATACATTTGGGGTGTCATAACCAATGATCCTTGCTGCATGCGCCAGGTCAGGATTGGCGATGAGATGGTGAAGGTCGGCGCGTGCGGCAGATGCTACAATCAGCCGTCCGCTGACATGACCCTGTATTCGGTCCAGATTGCTTTGAATGATCTGCGTGTCCTCGCCCAGGACAGCCAGAATGCGTCCGAGGTCCGGCTGTAAACCGCCAACACCCGTGTAGGTGAATTCGATCAGCGCTGTCGCAGGCTTGCCGCTCCATCGAGAGTTCAGGCGTCCCGCCAGATCTTCCGGCAGACCGCGATCAAGCGGCTTCAACAGAGCCCGCGTTGCCTCATGACGGGGATTGCCGAACACTTCCCACACACGCCCGGTCTCGGCGATCCGCCCCGCTTCCAGCACCAGAACATGGTCGCAGATCTCGCGGATAACGCTCATCTCATGGGTGATGAGAACAATCGTGAGACCGAGGCGTCGATTGATATCCTTCAGCAGGGATAGGATGGAAAGGGTCGTTTCAGGATCGAGCGCCGAGGTGGCCTCATCGCAAAGCAGGATTTCCGGGCGACTGACGAGTGCGCGGGCAATACCGACACGCTGCTTCTGCCCGCCGGAGAGCCGAGACGGATAGGTGTTTTCCTTGCCTTCCAGCCCCACAAGCTTGAGAACCGCCGCGACCCTTTCCTTGACCTCCTGCTTTTTCACACCAGCCACCACCAGCGGCAGCGCCACATTGGCGAACACCGTCTTGGCGGACAGCAGGTTGAAGTGCTGGAAGATCATGCCGACGCGGCGGCGCAGTGCCACAAGCTGATCCTCGTGGAACGTGGAAATATCCTCGCCATCGACCAGGACGTGACCACCGGTTGGTAGCTCCAGCCGATTGATCGTGCGAAGCAAACTCGACTTGCCCGCACCCGAGCGTCCGATGATGCCGAAGATAGACCCACCGGGCACTTCGATGGTGATATCCGTCAGAGCCTTTACGGGGCCAGCCGACGAAACATAGGTCTTTTCAACCGCCTCAAAGCGGATGGAGCCAGCAGCAACCGCCGCCGGCTTCCCCGTGAATGACGCTTCCAAAGTCCCAGCGCTGTGCGAAGCGACCCCTGCTACGGTCAGAACATCCGTTGCTGCGTCAAAAAGAACGGCGCTCATTTTTCCCACGCAATCGTGTAGAGCTTGGGATTGTGGGCAAAGCCCTTGTCAATTGCTTCGCGTACCGGCTTGGACGTCTGATAAAGCTCGACTACTTTCTTCAGGGCAGGATTGCCTGCCTTGGCCTTGTTGGCTGCAAAGACAATTGCGAACTGCTTGTCATCAATTCCGGAGAAAATCAGGGCCGAGCCGGGATCGAAGGTCTTGGCCGCAATAATGAAATGCGGATAGCCGAGCGCCAGATCCACATCGCCAGTCACGCGCGCCAACTGCGGGCCTTCTACTTCCTTGAACGTCACCTTCTTCGGATTGTCGACGATGTCATCCAGCGTGCCGAGAAAGCCGACGCCGTCCTTGAGCTTGATCAATCCGCCTTTGGCCAGCAGCAGCAGGCCCCGCCCCTGATTGACCGGGTCATTGGCGATGGCAACCGTCGCCCCCTGCGGAACGCTGGCAAAATCCTTATACTTAAGGGAATAGATGCCGATATTGGCCAGCGTACCGACACCGATAGGCGTGATGTCATAGCCCTTCTGTTTGACGGCATTGGTGAGGAAAGGCACGTGCTGGAAATAGTTGAGATCGAGATCACCGGCATTCAGCGCTTCGTTGGGCGTCGTCCAGTCGCTGAACTCGATGACCTGAAGATCAATGCCGGCAGCCTTTGCCTCGGGCACCAGCGCTGTAACGGAATCGGCGTACACACCCGGCACGACACCAATCTTCACAGTTTCAGCCATAGCCGTCCCTGCAATGGCAAGAAACAGGGCAGACAGAAGGGCAGTCAGTTTCATGGGAGCCTCATCAAAATAATATCGACAAATCTAGTAGAAAATATCGATTATGAAGAGGTAATCTCTGCCTGTCTGTTAGGCCAACGCGAAAAAACATTCCAAAAAGGAACAAGACCTTTCTGGAGGACGGGACCGTGGACGGCTATACGCTGCAGCCGCCACGTGCGCCCGATGATATCGAAGAGTTCGTCGAAAAAGCCGTGCCGATCCTGCAGGATCGCGGGGTCTATCCGCGCGAATACGAAGGCCGCACCATCCGCGACCGCTACCGCCTGCCCTATCCAGACTGAAGGCCAAAACCGGGCAGGCAAGCCATGATAGAGACAAGCAGCCCCTTGCAACGCTGCCTGTCCATTTCGATATGACAATCCTGCCCTCGTCGCATTTTGCCGGCGGCCCATTCTTCTTCCTGCGAGACAGTCCCATGAGCAAGTCGCTTCACCTCACCGCCTTCATGCGCCCCGTCAGCCTTCATACGGGCGCCTGGCGCTACCCGGGTGCCTATGCGGATGCCAACTTCAACTTCGGCCACCTGAAATCCTTTATCCAGAGCCTGGAGCGGGCGAAGTTCGATGCCTTCTTCATGGCCGATCATCTGGCTGTTCTCAACATGCCGGTGGAAGCCCTGAAGCGCAGCCATACGGTGACCTCCTTCGAACCTTTCACGCTTCTGTCGGCATTGGCGGCGGTAACGGACAAGATCGGCCTTGCCGCAACCGCCTCGACCACATTCGATGAACCCTATCATGTGGCCCGCCGCTTTGCCTCGCTGGATCATATCAGCGGCGGTCGTGCCGCCTGGAACATCGTCACCACGTCCAACCCGGATGCCGCCCGCAATTTCGGCCTGTCAGACCATGTGGAGCATGGCGAGCGCTACAAGCGCGCCCGCGAGTTCTTTGACGTCGTAACCGGGCTTTGGGACAGTTTTGCCGACGACGCAATGATACGCGATCAGCAAAGCGGTATCTTTTTCGATCCGGACAAGCTGCATGTGCTGGATCATAAGGGCGAAGAGTTCACCGTGCGCGGGCCGCTGAACATCGCCCGCCCAGTGCAGGGTTGGCCGGTCATCGTGCAGGCCGGTCAGTCGGAACCAGGCAAGCAATTGGCCGCCGAAACGGCGGAAGTCGTGTTTGCTGCCCCACGCGATCTGACAACGGCAAAAGCGCTTTATGCCGACATCAAGGGGCGGATGCCAGCCGTGGATCGTGACCCGGCGCATCTGAAGATCCTGCCTGCGGCGATGATCGTTATTGGCGACAGTGTCGAGGATGCCAGGGCAAAGCGTGCGAAGCTCGACAGTCTCGTGCATTACGACAGTGCAATCGCGTCGCTTTCCATCGCTTTGGGACATGATGCTTCCGGCTTCGATCCCGATGGGCTCTTGCCCGAAATCCCGGAAACCAATGCCAGCAAAAGCGGACGCGCGCAGGTGCTGCGGCTGGCGGAGCAGGAAAAACTGACTGTGCGGCAACTGGCACAGCGCTATGGCGGTTATGCCGGTCTCGCTTTCGTCGGCACGCCAAGGACCATCGCGGATGAGATGGAACGCTGGTTGCAGGAACAGGCTGCGGACGGCTTCACCTGCGTCTTCCCCTTCCTGCCCCAGGGGCTCCATGACGTAACGGAAAAGCTTGTGCCAGAATTGCAGCGACGCGGTCTGTTCCGTTTGGACTATGAAGGTTCGACCCTGCGCGAGCATCTTGGCCTGCCCCGTCCTGCCAATCGGTTCTTCCGTTAGAGCATTGTCCCGAGAAAAGTGGAATCCGGTTTTCCGTCTGGAAATGCGTAAAAACAAAGAGTTAGAGCGCCGATCTGATTCAATCAGATCGAAAAGCGCTCTAAGCAGCGCGTCGCCTAGACCTCAAGCTCAGAGGGGCGATCAGGGGCAGATTGATGGCTCTTTGCTGTCGCATGGCTGCATCCCGGTGACATAGTTCATCCTCTCTCGTCAAAATAGAATATAATTTCTATAGAATATAGTTTCAATTGTTAGTCTGGGTGCATCACCAAAGATCTTCTTCGCTGGCGTCCAACCCGCGCGGCGTAACCCCATACATCCTTCCCTCCTTTCTATACGGGCATCAGCATGAGCAGCAAAACCGAGTTTCTCTGGTATATTCCGAACGACGTGAAGGCAGGCCATCGGGGCGATACGGTCGCGCAAAACCACAACAGCCTTGATGCCTTGACCGCTCATGCGACCGCGTTGGAAGAGCATGGCTGGACAGGCGCGCTGATCGGCACGGGCTGGGGCCGGCCGGACACATTCACCGTCGCAACGTCTCTTGCCGCTCGAACGAAAACATTCCAGCCGCTGATCGCCATCCGTCCCGGCTACTGGAAGCCTGCCAATTTCGCCTCTGCAGCAGCCACGCTCGACCATTTGAGCGGCCAGCGCATCCGCGTCAACATTGTCTCAGGCAAGGACGATCTTGCAGCCTATGGTGACAGCGAAGGCGACAGCACCCATCGCTATGCCCGCACGAAGGAATTCATGCGCCTTGTCCGCAGGCTGTGGACGCAAGAGGCCGTGACCTTCGAGGGCGAGCATTTCAAGGTAAAGAACGCAACCGTCCAGCCACGGATCAAGGCGACACCAGAGCGGCTTCATCCGAAGCTCTATTTTGGTGGCGCGTCGGAAGCGGCAGAACGGGTCTCGGCGACGGAAGCGGATGTACAGCTGTTCTGGGGCGAACCGCTGGAGGGCGTGAAGGAACGCATTGAGCGACTGAAGGCACTCAGCAAGGCCCTCGACCGCGATCTTCCACCACTGCAATTCGGCCTTCGCATCACCACGCTGGTGCGTGACACCACAGAAGAAGCCTGGCGTGATGCCGAGGCAAAAGTGGCGGAGATGGCGAATAACGGCGGCGCAGGCTGGCATGATCACAAGCGCGAAGTGGCTGTCGGCCAAAAGCGGCTTCTCGATCTTTACGCGAAGGGGGATGTTCTGGATGACAATCTATATACCGCCCCAGGAAAATTTGGCGGCGGTGGTGCGGGCACGACATGGCTTGTGGGTTCGGCAGAGGATGTCGCCCGCTCACTCAACAAATATCGCGACCTTGGCATCACCCAGTTCATTCTCTCCGATACGCCCTATCTTCAGGAAATCGAACGTCAGGGGAAGACGCTTCTGCCGCTCCTCGGCGAGATATGATAGGCTTATCCAGCCGTGGCGCCCTTCGCCATCAGTCACAAGTCGAATTTTAAGCACCACTCGACCGTCAGGCGGCTTACTGCATAATTCCTTAAATCGGAATCGATTTAAGGAATTATGCATTAGATGGAAAGCGATACAGCAAACCTTTGTGCGCCATATATGGCGCACGGCGCTGTAGTTTGAAGCCTCCGCTGGTCCAGCCCGAGAGGTTCACGCCAACGTCAGCTCAACCGAAATTGGAAATACAACCAGACCGACGATATCACCTTAACCTGAATTCGGTTACATGGGAGACTTCGGCCTTGAGGATTGAGACATGGCTCCGGCCGCAGCTTTCCACTCTGCGGTCGCCTGTGGCGGGGGTCATGCACGTATGTCCATCGCAACCGCTTCTCACAAGGCGTTACAGTGACATCGCTCGCCGGAACCAACAAAAGACGCCTTGCCTTTATCCATGATCCCTTTAGCACTTTTTGGAAATGTATATCTGGTTTTCAAGATCTAAAGCACGTTGAGGCTTATCAGCCTCATGCAACGTGCTTGAATTTCTTGTTTTAACGCATGTCGTTATTGCAAAACCGCGCATACTGTTGCGCGACAGGCTTTAGAGTCAGTCGGGTTCATATTAAACCCGACTGACCCTCTCTTCTCTTGTTTTCGTTTGTCTTCCCGGGAAAACTGGGGGCCACTTTTCCCTGACGAACTCTAAAGACTGGCGAAGCGTTCAGGACGGAAGGTAGTCAGCATGGGATGCTCCTCGCCTGTCACGATTTCGTAAGATAGCAACTCACCGACAATCAGGCCAAGGGTCGCACCGCTGTGGCTGAAGGCGATGTAGTAGCCCGGAATTGCCTTCAATGCACCGATCACCGGCTCGCCATCCCCGGGAATCGGCTTGCCGCCGACACCGATGGAGGCGATCTCGAGCTTCGGGTTGCCCTCCATGATCCGGCTGGTCTCGGCCAGCAGCGCCTCCACGACGGCGTTGTCGATTGCATAGCTGCCGTCGGGGCGCAGCGTCACCCCCTCGTCAGCGGCCCAATCCGCGTCCAGCGAAAAGGTCCCACCCGGCGCCGGGCGAACCGCGACGCGCGGCGTGTTAAGCACGGCGCGGAGCGGATGATCGAGCGGCTTCGTTTGCACCAGGAGGGCGATCGGCGTCCCATCGCCAATGGTCACGCCACTCTCTTCCACCATCTTTGGCACCGCCGGCCCGGTGGCAACCACCACGGCGTCGGCTTCGAAACGTGCGCCGCTTGCGGTTTGCGCGCCGATGGCTCTGCCGTTTTCGACGATGACCCGCGCAGAACCCTGATCTGTCACCAGCACGCCTCCGAGAGCGGAAAATTCCTGCAAAAGCACCTCGATCAGCCTCGGCAGGTCCACCCAGCCCTCGCCGGGATTGAAAATGGCACCCTGCGAGGGTATCCCGCGCGGATCAACGCCCGGCGTGATGCCTTCCACATCGCCAGCGACCAGATGCTGCGCATCATAGGCCAGCGAAACCTCGTGGCGATAGGCGTCCGCAATCTCGTTGCCGGCATCATCGGCATCCCAGGTCAGACCGCCGTCGAAGCGCAGCCAATCCGTATCGGGGTGCTGCGCAAACAGCGTGCGATAGCGGTCGATGCCGGCCATGCGCAGGCGGTGGTAGGGCTCGGAGCGCATGCGCGAGGAGTTCAGCCAGGAGAGCGAACGGCCTGACGCGCCGTTGGCCGCCGGGCCATCGTTGAGAATGGTCACGCGGATGCCGCGCCTGGCAAGCTGGACACCGGTCGAAACGCCGAAAATGCCGGCGCCGATGATGACGGTGGAGGAGATGGTCTGGTCTTTCATGATCTGTCTTTCAGTCGGTTTGTCATGTCATCAGAAGTGGCAGCGGCTCAGCCGGTCAGGGTTCTTCCCAACGGCCACTTTCGGCGGAACGGAAGAGCGCATCGATCACCCTCATATTGGCGACCGAGTCTTCCAGCCCCGTTGCGAGTGGCGTGCCGAAAAGCACGGCCTCGCAGAAGGCATCAGCCTGTTCACGGTACTGGTCGACCGGCTCGATCGCGATTTCAGTGCGTCCGCCACCCTCGAGATCGCGGCCATCATCGAGGATGAGCCGGGTCGGCAAATCGGCAGGCGCATTGAACGGAACAGGTATCTCCAGGCGCCCGCAGGTGCCGAGCACAGTGATCTTCTGCGTCAGCGCCAGTTGGGTTGAACAGGTAAAAGCAAGCTGGCGGCCCTGCGGAAAGGCCAGCAGGCCGCTGGCCAGCCGGTCGGTGCCGAAGACCTGGTCCCGTTCGATCAGCGCAATCGCCCGCAGCGGTTCGGCGTCGAAAAGAAACCGGGCCGTGTTGATGGCATAGCAGCCGACATCGAACAGGCCGCCTCCGCCGATATCCGCCTGATTGCGAACGTTCCGGGGATCATCGAGATAGTAGGAGAAGATCGTCTGGATGGCGCTCACCTCGCCGAGCCGCCCTTCGGCAATCAGTGATCTGGCTCGCTTCCACTGCGGATGGTGGCGGACCATGAAGGCTTCCGCGACCGGTAGGCCGGCAGCCTTCTGGGCGTCCAGAAGCTCCATCGCTTCTTGCGCATCAAGGGCGATCGGTTTTTCGCAGAGCACCGGCTTTCCCTGTTGCAGCGCCTTGATCGTCAGGGGCACATGCAGATGGTTGGGCAGGGGGTTGTAAATCGCGTCGATCTCGGGATCGGCCAGCAGCGCCTCATAGGAGCCATAGGCCTTTGCGATACCGAAGCGTTGTGCCATGTCGTTTGCCTTCTGCGGATCGCGCGAGGCGATCGCCGCAACCCGGCCCAGACGGCTGGACTCGATGGCAGGAATAACCGCCTTGGCGGCGATGCCGGCGCACCCCAGAACACCCCAGCGTATTTTTCTAGTCGTTTCCGTCATTGGTCTCTCCCTGCCCACGATCACAGAACTTCGGCGAGGAAGCGTTGAAGCCTTGGGCTCTGCGGGTTATCGAAAATTGCTTCGGGCGAACCGGTTTCCACCACGCGCCCCTCATCCATGAACACCACCTGATCGGCGACGCGGCGGGCGAAGCCCATTTCATGCGTGACGACGACCATGGTCATGCCGCGCCGGCCGAGATCGGCCATCAGGTTCAGCACACCCTTGACCAGTTCGGGATCGAGCGCGCTGGTCACCTCGTCGAACAGAATGACCTCCGGCTCCATCGCCAGCGCCCGGGCTATGGCAACACGCTGCTGTTGGCCGCCCGAGAGCCCGCCCGGACGATGATGCTGGCGGCTGGAGAGGCCGACATCGGCAAGCCTGGCCTTGGCGATGCGTTCAGCTTCCGCCTTCGGCAGCCCCTTGATCTTCGTTAGCGACAACATGACGTTTTCAAGCGCCGTATGATCCGGGAAGAGATTGAAGTGTTGGAACACCATGCCGACCCGTCGGCGCAAGGTTTCGGGCTTCATGGCCAGAATGCTCTCGCCGTCGATGAGAATCTCGCCGCTCTTCGGCTCCACAAGACGGTTAAGCCCGCGCAGCAGCGTCGATTTGCCGGAGCCGGAGGGACCGATGATACAGGTCACGCTGCCAGGTTTGACGGAAAGATCGACACCTTTCAGCACGTCAAGATCGCCATAGGCCATGCCGAGATTGGACACTTCCAGGCTGCCGCCCTTGAAGTGCATGCCGGAGGCGTTGGCGGCTCCCTCCAGTTCTCCGACCTCTTCCAGTCCGCTTGTGACCACCGCCGGACGCTGCTTGCCCAACCGCAGACGGGTGTCGATGGCGTTGACCACATGGGTGAGCGGCACAGTGACAATCAGATAGAAAATACCGGCGAGAAGCAGCGGCGACAGATTGCCCGTCACCACGGCCTGATCCTGTCCGACACGAAAGATCTCGCGCTCGGAAGCCAGCAGGCCGAGAAAGTAGACGAGGCTCGAATCCTTAACATTGCCGATAAACTGGTTGACGAGGGCGGGCAGCACCCGGCGCACGCCCTGCGGCACCACGATCAGCCGCATGCCCTGCCCGTAGCTCATCGAGAGCGCCCGGCAGGCCTCCATCTGGCCGCGGTCGACACTCTGAATGCCGGACCGAAAGATTTCGCCGATATAGGCGCCGGCAATCAGGCTGAGCGCCAGGATGCCGAGCGGATAGGGCGATGCACCGAAGAGTTCGCGCCCGATACGGGCAAACCCCTGCCCGATCAGCAGGATGGTGACGATGGCCGGAAGGCCGCGAAAGATATCGGTATAGAGACGCGCCGGAATGCGCAGCCATGGCGAGCGCGAAATGCCCATGATGGCCAGCACCATGCCGATCACGACACCCAGCACCGTGGAGGCCGATGCGAGGATCAGCGTATTTTTCAGGCCGACAGTGATCATGGTCGGCAGCACTTCGGCCATCGCATTCCAGTCGAGGAAGCTGCGATGCAGATTTTCAAGCCAGTTCATCAGAAGATCCCTTGAGAGAAGAACCGGTCCGGCATCAGCTGCCGGACCGACAAGGTGGCATCACGGCTTGGGAAGATAGGCCGCCGGCATCGGCGTATCGGGAAACCACTTTTCGTGCAGCTTTTTCCAGGTGCCATCCTGCATGGCCTCATGCAGGCCCTTGTTCAGCGCCTCGCGCAGCGCATTATTGCCTTTGCGCACCACGAAGCCAGCCGGAGCGTCAAAGCTTGGGATGTTGATCGCCACCTTCAGAGCGGGATAACGGGTGGAATAGTCCTTGGCCGCTTCATAATCGAGGAAGTGCGCATCCACTGTACCGTTGTTGAGAGCGGAAATGGCGGAATTGTTGTCGGGAAACTTGACCAGATCAGCGCCGGTGAAGTTTTTCTCCGCATAGATTTCCTGCAGCGTCCCTTGCACGACCCCGAGACGCTTGCCCTTGAGGGCGGCGACGTCACCGATGCCGGCCTCCGCGGTCAGAACCGTGAGGAAACCCGCCAGATAGCCGTCGGAAAAATCGACAGTCTGCTTGCGCTTGTCCGTCGTGCCGATGGCGGCGGCGGCCACATCAAACCGGCCATTGGCGACCGACGGCATGAGCGCGGAAAATTCCTGGCCGGTAAAGACCACCTGATCCTTCTTGAAGCCGAGGCGCTCGGCGACATTCAGAAAAAGCTCGATATCGAAACCGGTGAAGGTGCCGTCCGCCGTGGTGAAGGCATAGGGCTTGGCATCCCCCATCGTGCCGACACTGATGACGGCAGGGTCGATGAGGTCAAGCGGGTTGTCTGCAGCATGGGTCGCCGGGGAAGTTCCCGCCAGCACGCCGAGCGCCAGCATGAGGGCTGCGGCCCGCAAACGTCCGAAGGGTGTGGTGAAGGCTTTTTTCATGCGCATTGCTGTCGTCTCCTCTGGTGGTTTTTTTGAGCTGCATTCAGGGCATGCCAGCACGGGCCGGACCAGCAACAGGAGCAGAGATCCGGCCAATGCAGAGAGCGTGTCAAAAAATCGACTTTTTGTTATGAGACCGGTCTCTTAGTCTATTGAGACCGGTCTCTTTGATGTTTGTCAAGTGCTAATTTGGCATTTGCCAATCATTTGCTTCTCTTGTAAGGCTACAGCCCATGGACCCGACCCCGCCCCGGAACAATGCCGTTACAGTGGCCGATGTCGCACGCATGGCGGGCGTCTCGAAAGCCACGGCTGCGCGTGTCCTGGGCGGATATGGAACCGTCAGCGACCGGGTGCGCGAAGCCGTGACGCTTGCCGCACGCAACCTGAACTACCGGCCAAACGAACTGGCGCGCTCGATGACGACCGGCCGCTCCGGCACGATCGGCGTGGTGGTCGGCGACATTGAAAACCCGTTCTTCAGCCTTGCGGTCAGAGGCATTACCGATATTGCGCGGCAGGCTGGCTTCACCGTGATCCTCACCAATTCCGGTGAGAACACCGAGACCGAGAAAGCTGCGATCCGTGCGCTCCTTGCCAAGCGCGTGGACGGGCTGATCGTCTCTCCGGCAATGGAAAGCGATGTTGATCACCTTGAGGAGGCCATCCGTTCCGGTTGCCCGATGGTGTTGCTCGATCGCGGCAGCAGGACGCTTGGTGTCGATACGGTTGTGGCCGATGACGGCCACGCGGCCGAAGACATCACCCGCCGGCTGATTGCCGGCGGCCATCGGCGCATTGCCTACCTCACCGCCTGCGATACGCCCGACCACCGCTTCCGCCTCCCCTCAGACATCAGCACCGGCTCGGTGCGCCGACGCATAGAGGGCTTTTTACGCGCCTGTCACGAGGCTGGCCTCTCGGGAATGGAAGATTGGGTGCGGCTCGGCGCCCTGACACCCGCCGAGACGCAGCGGATCGTCACCGCCATGCTGACTGACAAGCATGCGCCGACGGCCATCATCGCCTCCGACAGCGTGATCGGCCTTGATGTCTTCAAGATCTGCCGAGACCGTGGCATCGATATCCCGCGGGATCTGTCGCTGGTCTCGTTTCACGATGCGGACTGGACATCGGTCACCACCCCGCCCGTCACCGTCGTGCGCCAACCGGTCTATCAACTCGGCGAAAAGGCAGCCAAGCTGCTGGTCGAGCGGCTGAACGGAAATGGCGGCCCGGCAAGCCGCGTCGTGCTAAAGACTGAACTTGTCGAACGCGCCTCCGTCGCCGATATTCCTGCGGAACAGATGTCCGAAGCGCGTCAGGAAAAAGTGTAATCGCGTTTTTCCGCGACATGCTTTAGAAATTCACCTTCGCCGCTCCCTTCAAGGCCAGAATTTCCCGGGCTTCCGCCGGTGTCGCGATCTCGCAACCCAGATCCTCGACAATCCGCCTGATCTTGACGACCTGTTCCGCATTGCTCACTGCCAGCTGGCCACGGCGGATGAAAAGGCTGTCTTCAAGACCGACGCGAACATTTCCACCCATCTGGCTTGCAGTGGCGGCGAATGACATCTGCGCGCCGCCCGCGCCCAGCACCGACCAGCGGTAATCCTTGCCGAACAATCTGTCTGCAGTCCGCTTCATGAAGATCAGGTTGTCGATCTCCGGTCCGATTCCGCCGAGAATGCCGAAGATGAACTGGATGAAGATCGGTGCCTTGAACAAGCCGATATCCATGCAGAATTTCAAATTATAGAGATGACCGACATCGTAGCATTCATGCTCGAACTTGATGTCATGGGGGCCAAGCTGGCTGGCGGCATGACGGATATCCGCAAAGGTGTTCCGGAAGATATAGGTGTCGGAATTGGCGATGTACTCCTTTTCCCAATCGAACTTGAAGGTCTCATAGCGATCCGCCAGCGGATGGAAGGAGAAGTTCATCGATCCCATGTTCATCGAGCACATTTCCGGCGAGAAGGTCAGCGCCGGTGCAATGCGCTCCTCAATCGTGTTTTTCAGGCTGCCGCCCGTCGAGATATTAATGACCGCATCCGTCGATTGCTTAATACGCGGCAGGAAGGCAGCAAAATCCGCAGGCTCGATGGAGACGCCTCCGTCATGCGGGCGCCTTGCATGAAGATGGAGAATGGAAGCACCTGCCTCCGCCGCTTCGATGGCCTGCCTTGCGATATCATCCGGCGTATAGGGCAGCGCATCGGACATGGTGGGCGTGTGGATTGCCCCGGTGATTGCGCAGGTGATGATGGTTTTTTGCTTGGCCATGTCAGGCTCCTTTGGGATCAAGGCCGCGCACCCGGCGGCTGATGGGAAAAAGCTCAAGACCGCGACGCCCACGGATCAGGCCCCAGAGGCCGGAAGGCGCCTTCAGCATGATCAGGATGGCGACGAGGCCGAGCGCGATCAGGTAGATTGTGCCAAGATCGGCCAGCGTCTCGCGCAGGGCAAAAAACACCAGCGTGCCGAGGATCGGGCCTTCGATCGTGCCGATCCCGCCAATGACGACGATGAAGATCACGAAGGCCGTCCAGTCATTGGCCGAGAAGGCGGCATCCGGCGAGATCCGAAGTTTTTGCAGAAAGATCAGCGCGCCCAGCAGCGTCGTCAGCCCCGCCGTCACCAGATAGACGATGAACTTGGTTCTCCATATGTCGATGCCGAGCGACCGGGCTGCGAGTTCATTGTCGCGGATCGCCATCAGCGCAACGCCGCGCCTTGAGCGCAGGAAGAGAAACACGGTGCCAATGACCAGCACCGCGACAGCCAGCGCCAGCCAGTAAGCCATGGCTTCCCTGAGAAAACGGCCACTTGCCAGCGCATTGACGACAGAGACCGGCAGAGAGATGCCCGAACCTCCGCCGAGGCTTGAAACCTGCGCCGCCGTCAGCCGGAAGACTTCAGAGACAACCCAGGTGCCGATAGCGAAATAGGCACCGCGCAGCCGGAAGATCAGCGTGGCGACCGGTGCTGCCACGATGGCGCCTGCGATGGGAGCCAGCACAAGCGCTGCAAGCGGATGCAGACCCATAAGCAGGGTGAGTGCGAAGAAAGTATAGCCGCCCAGTCCGACAAAGGCCTGTTGACCGACGGAGACGAGGCCCGCATAGCCCGCCAGCAGGTTCCACAGCGACGCCAGAGCCAGATAGAGAAAGATTTCGCCGAACAGCCGCAGATCGGCCCGGCCCGCCCACCAGGGGGCCAGCGCCATGGCTGCAACCAGAAGAACGGCAATCGCCATGGAAATGCTTGAAAGCCGGGTGGAGCGGGAAATGGAAAGCCTTTCCAGCATCAGTCGATCCTCGGAAACAGGCCGCGCGGGCGGATGGCAAGGATGATGAGAAAGGCAAGGTGACCGGTGAGGATCTGGAAACCGGGATCGACCCTGGCCCCAAGCGTCTGGGCAAGCCCCAGAATGACGCCTCCGGCCAGCGTACCCCAGATATTGCCGAGCCCGCCGATGATCACCGCCTCAAAGCCGAAGATCAGCCGTGTCCCACCGGCTGCGGGATCGAAGGATGTCCGGATGCCGAGAAAGACACCCGCCAGCGCCGTGACCGCCAGCGCAACCGCCATGGCAAGCCCGAAAATATGAGCACGGTTGAGGCCCATCAACTGCACAATGTCCTGACGGTCGGAGGTGGCCCGGAAGGCACGCCCCAGCGCCGTGTGGTAGAACATCCACTGAAGAGCCCCGATGACCGCCACAGCCGTTATGAAGACGATGAGCGGAAGAACGCCCACCGAAACTGGTCCGGCATTGACGCTCGCCGTCTCGATGGCACGGGCCCGCAATTTCTGCGGATCGGCGCTGTAAAGCGTCAGGAGCGTGTTCTGGATAATGACCGAAAGCCCGAAAGTGACGAGCAGCGGCGGCAGAATCTCGCCTCCCATGGTGCGGTTCAGCAGCAGCCTTTGCAGGCCGTAACCGGCAACGGCCATGACGGGAACCACCAGCAGCGCTGCCGCCAGCGGCGGCAGGCCCAGCATGACGCAGGTCGTGAGCGCCACATAGCTGGACAGAACGATAAGATCGCCATGGGCGATATTGACGAGCCGCATCACTCCGAAAATCAGGCTGAGGCCGGCGGCAAACAGCGCATAGAGCCCGCCGAGAAGAATGCCCTGTATGATCGGGTCCAACCAGGAAACCATGGGTCATACTCCGAAATAAGCGCGGCTGATCTCGTCATGCGAGACCTCACCGGAAAGACCCGTCAACGACACGCGGCCTTCCTGAAGGCAATAGAGCCTTGAGGAGACGGAAAGCGCTTTGGCGATATCCTGCTCGACCACGATCGCCGTCAGGCCTTCGCCGACAATGCCTGGCAAGGCGTCGTAGATCGACTTGATGATGACCGGGGCCAATCCCAGACTGATCTCGTCCATCATGATCAGTTCCGGATTGGCCATCAGCGCCCGACCAATGGCGACCATCTGCTGTTGCCCACCGGAAAGCGCCGTTGCCGGTACATTCCGCCGCTCCTGCAAGACCGGAAACAGCTTGTAGATGCGGCTGAGACTCCACGGCCCCTTGCGCTTCATCTGGCCGCCGATCAGCAGGTTTTCCTCGACGCTGAGGGAGGGAAAGAGAAGCCGGCCTTCCGGAACAAGCGCAATGCCGAGGGCGGCAATCTGATCAACCCGCAAGCCGCCGATGCCCCTACCCTTCCAGCGAATGGCATCCGGCTTCGCCTTCAAGAAGCCGGTCACAGTGCGCATCAGGGTGGTCTTGCCTGCGCCGTTTGCGCCGATCACCGCGATCACATCCCCCTGACCGATGCGCATATTAACGCCGTAGAGCGCCTGAAAATCCTTGTAGAAGGCATCAAGGCCTTCAACCTCGAGCAATGCGTCAGCCATGGGCGGCAATCCCCAGATAGATTTCCCGAACCTCGCGGCTTTCCATCACCGTGCGCGGATCGCCTTCGGCAATTTTCCGGCCGAAATCGATGACGATCAGCCGGTCGATGACTGCGAGGAGTGCGTGCACGACATGCTCGATCCAGACGATGGAAACGCCGGTGGCTCGCACTTCGCGGATCGTATCGATCAGCGCATGGCATTCCTTTTCGGTCAGCCCTCCGGCGATTTCATCGAGCAGCAGCACTTTCGGCTTCGCGCAGAGCGCCCGCGCCAGTTCGAGCCGTTTGCGCTCCAGGAGTGTCAGGCTGCCCGCCAGATGGTTGGCTTTTCTGATCAGGCCCGTCCGGGTCAGGACATCGAGGCAGACAGAATTCGCCTCCTGACCGGAAAGACCCGCGCCCTGCGTTGCCGCCACATAGGCGTTTTCGAACAAGGTCATGCCAGAAAAAGGCTGCGGCACCTGGAAGCTGCGGGCGATGCCCGCACGGCAGCGTCTGGCCGCCGGCCAATCCGTAATCGTCTGCCCATCGAAACGAATGGTGCCGCCATCCACCTTGATCGTTCCGGTGACGAGGTTGAACATTGAGGTCTTGCCCGCCCCGTTTGGACCCAGCACGCCCAGCGCCTCCCCATCCGCCAGCGACCAGCTCTGCCGGTCAGCGACGGTAATGGCCCCATAGGCCTTTTGAACGCCATCAAGTTCGAGAATGGGTGTCATCTGGCCTCCTTTGAGGGTGCAGAATGTGGTCAGGCGAGAAGCTGGAGTTTTCCGGTCACGGGAATGGCAGGAGACGGCGCATTGGTGACGATCTTCAGCGCGACGCCCTCGCCATCCTTCTGCCATTGACCGCCAACCAGCGGCGTCTTGCTGACATTCTTGACCGGGCCTTTCGACCAGTTGACCGGCCCGACAATGGTGTTCATGTCGGTTGCGGCAATCGCCTCAACGATGGCTGCCGGATCTTCCAGATCCGCAGCGCGGGAAACGGCATTGGCGACCACTTCGAACAGCGCGTGCTTGAAGCCGATGGGTTGCGTCCATGGGCGGCCCGATGCCTTCGTGTAGCCATTGGCGAGATCGGCGGCACTGATGCCCGTCAGCGAGGATGTGAACGGATGCGAGGGTGACCACCAGACTTCGCAGCTCAGCCCCACGCCGCGCGCACCCAGCCCGGCAATGGCGCTTGGAAAGAGAAGAGCCTTGCCGATGCTGACGATTTTCGGCTTGAAACCCTGCTGTGCGGCTTGCGACCAGAAGGTGGCGAAGTCGGGCGGAATCATATTGCCCGTGACAATCTCGCAGCCTGCCCTTTTAAAGGCGTTGATCTGGTTGGTAAAATCGTCCGACAGGGGCTGATAGCGGCCCGGATCGGTGAGCGTATAACCGGCTGCGGCAAAGGGCTTCGGCAGGCCCCGTTCCGGATCGCCCCAGGCATTGCCATCGGCATCGTTGGGAAACAGCCCCGCTACGGACTTGCCAACGCCAGCGTCCTTCCACATGGCGAGAAAGACGGCAATAACGTCTTCCAGCCCCCAGAAAAAGTGATAGGTGTTTTCAAAGCCCTGACCCGGCTTGCCGCCCCGGCCGAAGAAATAGGGCTGCCATGGGCAATCGGTGGTGACGCAAGGAACCTGGTTGACTTCCGCCTGATCGGAAACGGGATTGACCGTATCCGGTGTCGAGGCGGCGACGATGATGTCCACCTTGTCCTTCAGGATCAGTTCGGAGGCGACTTCCGCCGCCCGGTTCGGATTTGACTGGCTGTCTTTTGCGACGATCTCGATCTGCCAGCGCTTGCCGTTGTTTTCAATTCCCTCGCTGAACCGCGCGGTGACGGCGGATAAAATGTAATCGTCCGCTTCCGCAAAGCCCGCAAGCAGCCCGGTACGCGGGCTGACGAGGCCAATCTTCAGTTTCGGCACTGCCGCATAGGCGCGGGTCCGGGTGAGAATGGCTGGTGCTGCCAGTAGGGTTGCTGCCCCTGTCAAAAACAGGCGGCGGCTGGTTTTTATCCTTGTCATGCCGTCTTCCTCCCAGAGAGACAATCAAAAGGTCGCATCACCCGTCACCTGCCGGTACAGCACCGGCAGAAGATCGGCGAGATAGCCCATTTCCTCGATATTGTGTTTGTGAAGCCCGCGGCAGAATTCGTCGTTCAGCGCCTCTTCCCGAATGGCCGCACGCATCGGTTCAGGCAAGGTCTCGCCGTCGTTCTGGCTATGCACGTCGCCGAACCAGAAGCGCGAGCGCATTTCGCAGCCATAATCGGTGTTGCGCACGAAATGGCACATATGGCCGAGATTGACCGGCCGCTCGAGCGAACCCGGGCGGGCGCAGACGCCAATCCCATCGACGGCGCGATAACCGGCGACATCGAACACTTCCAAAGGGTCGCGGAAGTGGATGCGCAGCTTGTGCACCGGGCCGGACCCACCCAGCGTTTCATGCACCAGATGCTTGGCGCCGTAATAATTGCCGCCATTGCCGCGATCCGCCCAATCGGAGAAGAGATGATCGACGGGATGCCAGAGCTTGTACTGATCGGTTCCGCCCACCCAGCCAAACCACCAATGCACCATCTTGGCCCGGCAGCGCGGCATGCGGGTGAGCGCTGCAATCGTTACAGAGCCATCGTCATAGCGCTTGATGCCACTTTCGAAGTCCAGATAGCCGGGCTTCAGCAGGTCGTTTCTGTCTTCATAACGCATCTCGTCTCCTCCTCCGAGCGAGTTCACATGGGCTTTGATATTCAGTCCTTTCGGGGCAGGATCCTCTCCAGTCTTTGCAGGTGCGAGGACACACGGGCCTTGACGATGGAAGCCTCCTCCGGCGTCCAGTCGTAAAAGCCCTCTCCCGATTTCATGCCCAGCCTGCCGCTTGCCACCATCTCCTCCAGAAGGGGCGAGGGACCGGGGCGGCTTTCGAGATCGGCCAGCACCTGGGAATGGATATCAAGCGTCAGGTCGAGACCGACGAGATCGGCATTTTCCAGCGGCCCCAGCACCGCAAGACGCCGCCCGAAGCAGGATTTGACAACCGTATCGACGGATGCCGCATCGCAGATGCCGCGTTCCACCAGACTGATCGCCTCCCGCCACAGCGCATGCTGTAGTCTGTTGCCGATAAAGCCCGGCACGTCCTTGGCCACCCGGACAGGCGTCTTACCCGCTTGGTCGAGCAAGACCATCATGGCATTCACGACCGGCTCGTCTGTCCATTCGGTCCGGATCACCTCCACCAGCGGAATGAGATGCGGCGGGTTCCACCAATGGGTGCCGAGAGCCCGCCCTCTGCGGGTGAGCTTCGACATGATCTCGGTTATCGGCATCACGGAGGTGTTGGATGCCAGAATGGCATCGGCAGGCGCATGCGCTTCGATCTCGGCAAAAATCGCCTGCTTCAGCGCCATTTTCTCTGGTGCCGCCTCGAAGACGACAGTGGCCACCGCCACACAATCGGAGAGCGTTTCACTGACCCCGATTCCTTTGAGGATCGTTTCGATCGCCGTCTCGTGTTCGCCAAGAAGGCTCAGGCTCTCGGCGATCCGCCCTTTGACGGCGTCCCGGGCCGCCTCGACCGGATCATGGATGGACACCGAATGTCCGGCCCGTGCCATGGTCAGCGCAATGCCGTGGCCCATGAGACCCGCTCCGATGACCGCGATATGGTGCTTGCGCGTGTCCATCGTCATCCCGCCGTATAGCCGCCATCGGCATAGAGAATATGGCCGGTGTAGAAATCGGAGGCTTTCGAAGCCAGAAACAGCAAGGGTCCGGCCAGATCTTCCGGCTCACCCAGGCGGCCTTTGGGAACACGCGCAAGAAAGCCGGTGCGGACCTCTTTGGCGCGATCGGTATCCTCGAACATCCAGGCGGTCAGCGGTGAGCGGAAAACGGTGGGCGCTATGGCATTGACGGTAATACCCGTTGGGCCCCACTCGCAGCCCAGCGCCTTGGTGATGCCGTCGACCGCGGCCTTGGAGGCGCAATAGGCGGTGTAACCCGCCGGATGACCGAGCAGGCCGCGTGCTGAAGACATCAGCACGATCTTGCCGCCCTCCCCCTGTTCCAGCATCCGCTTGCCCGCAGCCCGCGCCATCAGCCAGGACTGGGTAACATTGGCGTCCATGACATCGAGAAATCGCGCAGGCTCCATGTCAACGATCTTGGCGACCTCGTTCTTGCCGGAAGCGACGACGAGAATATCGACGCGCCCGAAGCGCCTGACCGTCTCTTCAACAATGGCCTCGCAGGCGGCCTCGTCAGATGGGCGCGCGTTGATGCAATGGGTCTCGCCGCCCAGCGCCTTGCAGGCCTGCGCCGTCTCTGCAAGGGCTGCGGCATTGCCGGCAACGAGCGCGAGTTTCGCCCCGGCGCCGGCGAGGATGCGCGCTGCAAGCGCTCCGAAAGCGCCGGATGCACCGGTGACGATGGCGACCTTGCCGCGAATGTCGAACAGCAGGGCAGGATTTTTGAGAACAGCGTCCTCGCTCATGGCTTTGCTCCCGGCGGATAGGGAATGACGACCAGCATCTTGCAGACATGATTGCTGCGGTTTTCGATCTCTCGAACCTCGCCGGGCGGAATGGTGCAGCTGTCAAGCGCTCGCAGCACGCTTTCGTGGCCATCGACAATCACGGTCATTTCACCTTCGAGCACCACATAGACCTTCTCGAAAGGAGTGGAATCCGCCCCCGCTCCACCGCCGGGCAAAAATTGCGACAAGCCGACCCATTGGTTCGTCGGGCCGCCGTCCTCAAAACCTTGCAGACGAAGACCAACAACGCCGCGATGATTGGCGGCCTCATAGGGCTTGGCATCGCTGAAACGCTTGATGTGCATGCTGTCTCCTCCTTATACGAAGAGCCATTGAAAATGGCAGTTCGTATTCCCCTTTCGAATATCTCAAGCCCTTGATGCATTTGAGATATTCGAGATTCTTTCAAGGCGAGGATGCGTTAGCATCTTCGAGCCTTGGTATTGCAGGCCTTTTCAGGGCGGCATGGCGGGAACTCCTCTTCCCGACATGCCGTGCGTCCGGTCAGATGCGGATCGCCAGACGCAACCTGAAAATTCGCACAAACAAAAGCTTAGCGTCAGAATGCCTCGCCCTTCTCGATGCGATAGGTCTGGCCTTTGTCGATCATGGCCACGAGACGGATGATGCAGCCATCGCCGCGATCCCAGTTCCAGGGGAAGAAAGCGAAAGTGACGCGTTTGCCGGTGACGGCGTCGAGATCACCACCGACATTTTCGATACCAAGAATACCCGCCTTGAAGAGCTTGCGGTGAACCGGCTCCCATTCCGGGAAGTCGTCCTTCCAGTCACGCCCGCCGGACCACTCGAAATATTCCTTCTGGAGATCGGCGTGCTTGATAATCGGACCAATCCCGTGCGGACCGATTGCGGTGGCCAGCGGGTGGTCGTTGGCCTGGGTATCGTGACCGACGACCTTGACCTTCTTCTCGATAAACCAGTCCGCGGCCGACGGCACGAAGCCCGGCGCACGCAGGAAGTAATCCTCGCTGTCGTCATAGATGTGGTGATAGCCGGTGTTGACGATCACGACATCGCCCGGACGAACCGCCTTGCCTGCTGCCTTTTCCAGATCGTCATAGGTGATCTGTTCCCATTGCTTCTTGGGAATGGACACAACGATGCCCGATCCAAAGAAATGCGGCAGCGGCACCTCGTCGATGAAGGGCGTTCCCTGCACCACATGCGCGGGCGCATCGATATGGGTGGTGTTGTGCATGGATGTGGTGATGCGCTGCGACAGCACGCCGGATTTCGCCATGTAATGGATGCGCTCAATCTTGACGTCTTCGAAATAAGGCCAGTTCGGCGACTGATAACCGAAACGATGACTGAGATTGTAAAACTCCAGACCCATGGAGTTGTCGGTATTCGCTTCAAATTCGATCCCGCGGATCTTCACCATCACGCAATCCTCCTCTGCGCGCGGACGGCAACCCGATCCGCGATGGAATACTTTCAAGTTTTCCGGATGCTTCCTCCCATCCATACCGCATGATGATGCACATGAACCGTATTGCGGTCAATCAGAAAACTGCATAATGAGACAACATAACCGCATCATGATACACTTTACTCTGGCAATCCGGGAAAGCTTGTGCGACATAGGGGTGTGGTGAGAGGTGATTTTCATATGACGGAAGTTGTAGCGGAGGATGCGGCGCTCGCACGCAACGGCATCCAGGTTATTTCGCGCGCAGCGGCAGTGTTGCGCGCGCTTCGCGAAGACCCGAACGGGCTTTCCTTGGGGCAGATTTCCGAACGGGTAGGGCTTGCGCGCTCGACGGTGCAAAGGATCGTTGCCGCCTTGCAGGAGGAGCGTCTGGTGTTCAGCGCCGGCAGCGGCGACATCCGCCTTGGCCCGGAAATCACTGCCTTAGCGCAAGCTGCAAAGTTCAATATTGTGGACCTGTGTCGCCCGCTCCTGATCGAGTTGTCGCAAAAGACGGGCGAAACCGCAGATCTTTCGGTGCTGCGCGGTCATCAGATGATCTTTCTCGATCAGGTGCCGGGCAGCCACAGACTGCGCGCCGTCTCTGCCGTTGGCGATATCTTTCCGCTGACGGACACCGCCAATGGCCGTGCGGTGTTGGCGGCAATGCCCGCCGAGACAGCGGAACGGCTTGTTCTCGAAGAATTCCGCCAGAGGGGCATCAAGCGGACGTGGTCCGGCTTTTTGCCCGTTCTCGAACACATTCGAGATCAGGGAATTGCCTATGATCTCGATGAACACACGGATGGAATATCCGCAGCGGGCATTGCCTTCTGTGACTGGAAAGGGACGCTTTATGCGATATCCGTGCCCCTGCCGACCTCGCGTTTTGAAGATCAGAAACGCACCGTCATTCAATCCCTGCTGGACTTGAAAGCCGAAACCACCCGCCTGTTTGGAAGCTGAGAAACACCCGTCCTGATCAAGCCTTGACCCTAGAGCGCTTCATTGTTTCACGGAAACATTGAAACGCTCTAAATCCTTGTTTTCACGCATTTCCGGGCAGAAACAGGCTTCCACTTTTCTCGGGACAATGCTCTAGGGTCAAAACTCAATCAGGATGGGTGTTCTGCAAGGCGTATTTTGTGTCTGAGTAGGAGGAAAGGTGCAGGAAATGCCGATCATTTT
>NZ_JAUSWH010000015.1 GCF_030815125.1 Allorhizobium paknamense | reverse complement strand
ATCGACGATCCGAGCCTCCCTGCTCCGATCTACGCGACGCTCACGGCGGTTGAAGGTGAGGATGGCTACCAGCTGATCTGGTCCCGCCCGAACCGTGACTGAGATCGCCAGGCCCCGCCCGCAAGGCGGGGCTTTCGGTGCCTCATATGGCACCTGAATGAGCCGCATTCCATAAGACGGTTTCAATTGGCAAACACAGGAACGTGTTGCCGCAGGCATGGAATGAGGCGAGACCTTCCTAAGTCAGCGATGCTTTTTCCGCTCTTTCATCTTCAGTCTCGCGGCAATAAGCGCGTCCGGTGGGTGTCCGTCGTCGCGCTCGTGATTTGCCGGTTGTGCAGCAAGAGAAAATAAACCGGGAATGTATCAAGAGGGAAAGGACTTATGTTGATCGGAGTGCACTTTGAATTTTTTATATTCTCTTGACTTGAAGAACATTTTCGAGGGCTCAGTCGGTAGCATCGCCTTCGCGGTTTATGTGGGCGCTTTTGGCTGGATATGTAGCGTGGTCAAACGCTTCAAGCTCTGGCCATTACGATGGAAACTGCCCAGACGCGCGTCCCTTTCAGAACGTGTCGTCCGAGCCCGAGAGCTCCTAGGCGGACGGAGTATCGCAACCTTCAAACTGGACACCGTCCTGGCGTCGCTTGGGCTATCCGCCATCGTGATGGCGGTCTACCTCTATGTCCGCCTATCAGCAATGATGATAGCTCTGACGAGCCCGTCACTCGCAAAGCTGATGGAAGCTGCCGCGCTCAGTATCGCGCTGTTCGGTTCGATCTTGGTCAGCTTGCTGATCGTAAACGTTGCAAGGGTCCATGCCACGCTGGTCGATTTTCGCGCCCATGAGGCCAGCAAAAAGATAGTCTCACAGAAGGCCGTCGAAACCGTGCCATCGAAAGTCGGGAGTGATCCCGCGCAACAGCACCGCCCTCCGCCGGCCGAGGCGACCAGACCGAAAGATCCCGCTAACGGGACAACGACAAATCGAGGCGCGAAATCCTGATGCCAAAATTCCCATGGATTACCCGGTTTTACGACCGAAGTGTAAGTCTGGAGGTCAAGCTTCCGATCGATGCCCAGTCGCGCGCATTCGTGGATGGAGAGATCGAGGCGCTCAGAGGAGCTGTGATTCCGATCTGCGGTGAGGATAGCCATCTGCGTCCATGCTTGCTGGGCAGTGGCATTCTAGTCTCGTATAGAGGCGAGACCATCCTGTTGACCGCAGCTCACGTGCTTACCGACAATGCCAATGTCCCTCTCTTTGTGTTTGGAAAAGGCGGAGAAGCACACTGGCTTGATAGCGGTTTCTGGCTCGAAGCGGCTTCCGATCTTGCTGCGATGCGCCTCTCCATCAAAGATTTGGCTATGCTTTCCCATATCAAGCCTCTGTCAGAATCAACTGTTGCGACGGGGGGCTTTAGTGGAGGAAAGTTTTATGGGTCTGTTGTCGGCTATCCAGCGTCTTCTACCAAACGCCCGGAGAAAAATGCGCTTCATACGCCGATAGAAGTGTATTCGAATTTTGGCAGCGAGATGATGGGCGACAAGGTTTCGATATTGTTCGATTGGAAAGAAGGGGCATTTAATGATGTTAAAGGCCATAACAAAGCAAGAAAGCCGACCGGCAAAAGCGGTGGCGCAATTTTGGGGTTCCCGGTAAGCGGCCGCTCGGTGTTGTTGGGGATGAAGCCACAACTTGTAGGCGTCTCCAGTCGGTGGAAGCGCGAAGAGAACAGGATCGAGGGCTCTGGCCACTCGTCAATTCGCCGCATCCTCGAGAAGGCGACAACGAGCGATCCCTGATACCTATTAGTGTCAGGAGCTGAACACCGGCGAGCGTGGCTCATCTTCGCATTGTGCAAACCAATATGCCAAATGGCTGGCCGTCGTCGGCGCCAGAAACCGATGTCGACAATTGTAATATGCAGAGCCGCGATTCCCGTTTCCCTTTGCCCAATCAACCTGGCCCATGTGCGGGCTCGATGGGGCAGGTCTGACCGGAGATCGGCTTCGCCTCGCTCATTATCCCGCAACGCGGCTACGAGACTTTCATCCCCTGACGGCGGAGCCGCCATTCCTCGCGAAACAAGAAAGTCTCTTCGCTCCGCCCTTCACGCTGTTACGGCCCTTTGGGTGCGGTCAGATCGTCACCGGCCTTTGCGACTGCCATCGAGGCCGCAATGGAGCGGCCCGAAACAACAAAAAGGGATTACGACAATGGCTACCATCGGCACCTTCACCTCAACCGAAAATGGCTTCACCGGCTCGATCCGCACTCTCACACTCAACGTCAAAGCCCGCATCGCACGGGTGGAGAACCCATCGGACAAGGGCCCCCAGTTTCGCATCTTTGCCGGTAGCGTAGAGCTCGGCGCGGCCTGGCAGAAGCGCTCCAGCGAGAGCGACCGCGACTACCTCTCGGTCAAGATCGACGATCCGAGCCTCCCTGCTCCGATCTACGCGACGCTCACGGCGGTTGAAGGTGAGGATGGCTACCAGCTGATCTGGTCCCGCCCGAACCGCGACTGAGATCGCCAGGCCCCGCCCGCAAGGCGGGGCCAAACCTTCTGCCAGATGAAGCCAGCGACAGGCATCGAGCCCGTCTCTGGCTTTTATTGTGCCACACGAGAGGGGTATAGGTCTCCTCAGTAGTTAGCAGGGTGCCGCATCGACCGCGCAGCCTCAAGGACCCGGCGGTTCCCCCAAAATGCTGACGCATTTCGGCTCCCCCACCGGCCGCCGCGCGGTCGCTGGCGCGATCCTTGACCCTGTCCGATCGACGCGCCCGCGATCGTCATCTTTCTCAAACATCAGGAGATGACGACGATGACGATCGAACAGCACATCGAGGAACTGCGCGCTGAATTGCGGAACGCCTTTGACATTAGCGAGCGCCGCGAGATCCAAGCGGAGCTCGAATGCGCTCAAGCCGAACTTGCCATCATCATTGCGGAGCAAGACGGACGCCTGGAGGCCGAGCCGCCGTTCTGAGCGGTACACCTGCAAAACAATCCCCAATTTGGGCACGAGGCTGTGTGGCAAACGGACTGGTCGAGGTCTATGCGTCGCAATTCTCCTTGTCGACAGGGGTCATTGACATCGGGGATGTTGCAGGCCGGTCGTCTGGCAGCAACCTGTCGCCGCCAGAACTTTCCCCGCCGCGGTGCGGCTCCTCGCGCATCAAAATTCAGTCGGCGACAGGTCCTCCGCTTTGCTGCGGCCTTACCGGTGCAGCCCTCCTTGTCCCGGCCTGCGGCCTATCCCCGCGATAACCGCAATCGACAAGGAGAAACCATCATGCAACGCCTCGCACAATTCCTCGCAGCTACCGGTCGCCGGCTTCAAAACCTCGCAAAGGTCATCTGTCACCTTTTTCGCAAGGGCAAGCTCGGTCTGAAGGTCGCGATCAAAATCCCGTTCTTCGTCGAGATCGAGATAAGCTACGAGGTTGACAACAAGCGGCCCGAGTAGCGCGCCGTCAGGGCCGCTTCGGCGGCCCATATTCTCTACCGTCGACGGTCAAATACACCCTAGTTTCGCGCTTTGAGACCGTGAGTGCAGGGACGATACCCTCTGGCTCGCTTTTGACGGGCAAGGGTGAGGAACAGATTGACCGCATCTTCTTCCCGCTCGAAATGATGGTTCATGCACTGCCCCCGCCGACCGATCCGCCCCCACGACCGGATCAGGCAGGCTTCCCCGAACAGCGTGCAGGTAATCTCCATCGCGTAGTAGCGCGCCATGTTTTTCGTGGCATCGGTGCGTTCGACATAAAGATGATAGGGCTGAGCGATCATGCCCGTAGAATCTGAAATTTCGCAACCGACGTCCAACGAGACTTATGAATCGGTGCAGATGTATCGATTCATTTCGGTGAAGTTTCTCCGGGCGAGACGCCTTCGTCGTACGGCTCTAGTCGCGGGGCGACCGGAGCCCGCAAGCGGTCTCCGCCCCTTCGGGTGACGATCCTCTCGCAAGGTGCAAGTCGCAGGGCATCATGTTTCCTTTGGCTTCAGACGATGCGTCATGCCCGATACAATCGACGACCAGCAATCAATCCCATCACAGTGCAGGCTCACCTGCGACATGGAAGCTCTGAGTTCGCGCGCCGCGGGACGTGATGAGAGAAATTCAGCCACGAATGCCTGCATCGATGCTGCCTTTGCTGTTGGCGGTAGGAATGCAAGCAGAAAACTGAAGCTCCTCAGATGGACTGCTCTGACGATTTTCATTCCAGCGGGCGTTTTGTATCCAACAAACCCGACACGATTAATGGCAGGCCTAACAGTCATGGGCACCCCGTCGTGCGCATCTTCCTCAGTTAGCTCGCTTGGATATGTCATCTCCAGGAAGAGCTTGACACTCCGCCCGATCGACTGGTTCTTTCCCATTATATAGGGCAGGAGTGGCTGAAAAAGCGCCGCATCGGAACTGCTCATACGCGCTGAGTTGTACGACATCTTCAGAAGCCATCGCTTCAACAAGTGGTAGTCGTATTCCAGCTTTACCTCCTCGCCGCGCTCGCGGATGATACTGAATTCGCGGTCGAACACCTGGCAGACGTAATTATCCAGGCTCGACGGCTCTCCGTTGTTGCAACTCGCGCAGACATCCCGAATGGTTGGCTCGTTGGACAATGCTTTTTCCAAACGCGCGATCCAAAACTTTTGCTCGCCCCCATCAAGTAGAGCGGCTACGCGTCGATGCAGGCTCGCCGGCCAAAGGTGTTCTTTGGTTCGCTTTGCATCCGTCGGTCCGCAGAATGCACATTCCCACTCGGTCACTGTTCCCACCTAAAAATTGTATTGCGCACAGCGTCGTCTGCCTGTCGGATGCGTTGCACGATCCGCCAGAAATATGCTCATCATATCCGCCTAGTTGTAAAGCGCCTGCTGCTCTCGCCAAGGCGCGAGCTGCATTGCATCGTTTCGCACAGGTTCAATAAATGAAGTCGACGACACTGACCGGCGAAGATGCCGTAAAACTGATTGAGAGCCAGCTTGCTCAGCATGCCGGCGGCGTGTTGAAAGCGCTGGCGAGGTTCGAAGCTGACGCGACCGTCAGATCCTGGTTCGAAACAATCAGAGCTATTGAGGAGCTCATCAATCTGCCGGGAGAGATCGATGATGAAGTGCTTGCCTCTGCACTGTTCCATCTGAATCTCGAACCCAGGGAATTCAAACCGCGGCGGGTTAAATTCATCCTTCACTACCTCGGCTATTATTATGGTGCCGCATTCGCGGAGCGGCAGGCGTTGCTCCTACTGCAGCTTTCTCGGATGCAGAACAGCTTTGCGATGGCGGGACACATTCCCGCTGCAATAGGCCTGTCGACGGTCGCGCACGCAGTCGGTTACCTACAGTCCCGGCGCCGTCACTTGATGAGCTTGCTCTACATAATTCCACAGGCATGCAGGGGGACGGTCCGCATGCCCCATCCCGATGCGCTAGCCTGGATGCTGCCACAGGCCGAGATGAGCGGGACGACGATCACCGGGCTCTTGCAGCAACGGGCGATGAGCGAGCTCCATGATGACTTCAAGCTCTACGTCGAGCCACACGGATTCACCTCTTCCCACCACTATCATACACTCGACGAGATGTCTCTTGAGGCCGAACGAGTGCCTATCGTCGACGTAGCCTCCGACGCCGCGCCCGTAGAATATGAGCCTGTACCGTCGGATCGCGTTTTCAGTGCTGCCGAGTTGCGCAACGATATCGCACTAATGGAGGCAGCCTTCGCTGAGTTCAAACTAGAAGATACCGCTTTCGTCGGCCTGGCGAGCTTGGTTCGCGACCTCTCCTGGCAAATGGAAGACGATTTCTGGGTAACGATTTCAGCGCAAGATCTGGATGCACTCGCGGACAAGCATGGTGTCTCGCATCCACATAGACGTTTGCTGACAGCATCAAGCGCAACATTCGTTGATGCGCTCAACTGCCATGCTGCTTTCGTTCCCTTCGAGGGTGCATTGCGTGGCTCCGTCAGGTCGCTCAGCCGCTTCCTCTACAATTTCAAGAATGTCTGCCTCTACAGCAAGCGTCGATTTCAGATCCGCTCCGGCTTCATCTTCGAGCAGCGCATCAAGGATGAGCTTGTGAAGCAGGGGTTTGTGGTCCAACCGGTCAAACGGATCGAACGAAAAGAGTTCGACGTCGTCGCAACCCGCGGCGGCATCATTTTCAATATCCAATGCAAAAACAATCTGATTGATCCGTCATGGATCGATCTCGACCCGGCACGTTTCATCCGCGCAAACCGGACGCTGGAACGCTACTATGAACGGGCGATGGTCAAGGAGCGATCGCGAGAGGAACTGCTCAAAAATCACCTTGGCATGGACAGGGTGGAGCCGTTCGTGATCACCCGGTTCCCAATCGTCACAGGTAACTCGCGCATCTCCTCCCTGTCCCGCATTCGCGAGTTTGCCACCAAGGCGGATGCGATATTGAATGCCAATCCGGACGCCTAATCGCACCAACCGCGCCGCGACCCTGTCCACGGTCGTGCCAGCTTCGCAGCGATCAGCATCTCACCGATCGACTGCCCATTCCTGAGAACAATACGAAGCTTGCGGCCATATCGATCAGCGTCGCGATCGGCTGGTGCCAGCGTGAATGGTCCAGCATTCAAGAGGGCAAACAACATCTGTTTGGCGGCCATACCACTCCGTCGCTCAGCTTCACATCGCGGCGGGCTGAGTTCCGGCGCATCCACATCTGCTACTCGAACTTTCTGGCGCTGAAACCAGAACGTATCACCATCGACGACACAGTTTACCCGCCGCCCTTCGCCGCAAATCGTAAAGTCGGCTGACAGTTCGTCCCCACTCGCGCCCGCTACGCAAGTGCCGAAAGCCATCGCACCAACCGCCAGGGGGATCATGGTCTTTCCGATGAGGCCAAAGCGCCGAATGCGCGTTGCTTTTGAGTTCATTGCGGATCTGCCTCGGGCGGTTCAAGTGACGTATTTGACGATGTGGAAGAGCGATGGAACCGGTTTTGCCCGACGCAGCTTTCCATATCCTTGCGTCGGAACCAGATTGCGCGGCCGCAGCGTAGCGGTGCGTTGCCGGCTGTGAACACAATTTGTTCGTCGGCGCGCATTCGCAGTACCTCATGCGGCTGTATCAGAGGCCGGGCAGCCAGCTGTTTCGAACGTGTTCGCGACGAACCGCGGGCCTGATAACTGCGGCTGACCTGGTCAATCTCAACTGTCGTCATACCGCAGCGGCGAGAGATGTAGTCGGCCGTCTCCGGGTCGTTGATCGCTGCAAAGGAAATCCAGCTTGCACTCTCGAACCACTTGCTGGATGCGTCCCGGCCACCATAGGTTTCGTGCAGCTGGCCGATGGACTGATAGATCATTGTCAGAGTGATGCCATACTTGCGTCCAGCGTCGCGGGCCGTCTCCAGGATACGCATGTAGCCAAGCCTCGCCACCTCGTCCAGGAGGAAGAGGGCACGACCCTCGATGGCGCCATCCCGGTTGTAGATGGCGTTCAAAAATGAGCCGATGATGACGCGCGCCAATCCTGCATGGGTCTCGAGCGTCTTCAGGTCGATATTGATGAACACATCGGTCTTGCCAGACGCGATGTCATCGGTTGAGAAGGCCGATCCGGACACGAGCGCGGCGTAGTTCTGGTACGACAACCAATGGGTCTCCTTGATCGCATTGGCATAAACGCCGCTGAAGGTCTCCGGCGTCATGTTCACAAAGGCGGCGACGTTCTCCTTCACAAAATTGGATTCCGAATTGTCGTAGATGTCCTGCAGTCGCTGACGCAATTTAGGTTCCGGCTCCGACAGATTTGCCCGCACCTGGCGGAGCGTTTGCTGCTCTGGCGGCGTGTGTCCGGAGAGGCAGACGTCGGCGATCATCGCCGTCAGCAGCTGGAGGCCAGATGCGCGGAAAAAATCGTCACGAACGCCGCTCGCCCTGCCGCTTTCGCTCATGATCCATGAGGCGACGGATGCTATATCCTCTTCCTTTGTGCCGCCGAACTTGCCGATCCAGTCGAGCGCGTTGAAGCCGGGGTTCGGTTGGCGAGGATCCAGGATGCGGATCCTTCGCCCTGCCCCCTCGCGATGCTGCGACACCATCGGAGCCACCTCATTCGACGGGTCAAGCACAATGAGTGTCCCGCCCCATTTGAGTGCTGTCGGGATCGTCACAGAAGTCGTCTTGAAGCCGCCGGAACCAGCAAAGACGATCCCATGGGACGAGCCGAAGGAACCATCGAAGCAAAGTAGTGGAGCCTTACCTCCATCACCCCAGCTTTCCTGATCATCTGCGCTAAACGCGCGCGTCGAAGCGCCATCGAGATCGACGCGATAGCGTTCTCCAATAACGATGCCGCCAGCTTCCGCGAACAGCCGCTCGGCCTCACTCAGCTTCATCCAGTCAGCCTCGCCATGAAGTGCGCGTTTGCCGGAAATTCGCTTGGGCTCAGGCCGCGCGAATGCTGCGTTTCCGATCACCACGACACGCAACGCGAAGCATCCGACAATCAGCGTAACTGTCGCTCCGATCATTGTCGCGGGGTCGAGATAGGCGAGGATTGATTTGTTGGCGGGAACCTTGTCGGCCAATGCAGTCAGTCGCGATCCCTCGCGCGCCGCTGCGATTATCATCGCTACAGCGCTTCCCGCGGCCGTGCTCCAGCCCACAAAGCGGATGTTCGCGGATCCCGCCGATGCGAAGAGCCAGATCAGTCCAATCGCCGCGGCGGCGATATAGGGTGTCGCGATACCGATCCTTCCCAGCATCAGGCGCGTGTCTTCGGTTTTGCCCATTTGGGATAGCCATTGCTCTACACCGGTCAACACCGTTGCGACAGCGATCATAAAGATGGCGGGTGCTATGGAGAGAAGAACTCTATTCGCTGTCATTACCGAACGCCTCCGCGCCTATCGTCGCCAGCCGTAATCTCTCACCGGTATCCGCCTTGAGACGGCTTGAAAGCTCGACTAGCGCACCAAGCAACACTGCTCGCTTCTCGAAGCGCAACCCTGCCTTCACGATCAGGCCACCAAGCTCGATTTTTTCCCGTGTGTCTTTCTTTCGGGCGTCTGCCGATGCGGTCCTTGCCATGCGTTCAAGCCTCGCCAGTGCCGCTCGAAGCATCGCTAGCCGGGTTCGCCGACGTCTGCCCGGCGATCGCAGCTCCCCTCTCCTTCCCGTTCGAGCCGCTTTTGCCTCCGCGAAAGCGTTTCGCCACCTCCTCAAACGCCGCCTGAAGCTCGGCGTCGTCGATCTCGATCTCAGCCAGGCCGGCCTTCAATGCGATGCGCCCGATCCGCTCGGCATCCCGGGTTTCGGCAGCCTTCAGCTGTTCCTGCATCTTGGCGATGTCATTCCTGATTTGCTGCGTTGATTTTCTCATTCCTTGTCTCCTTTGACTGAAAACCGATGCCGTCAGGCAGAGGTTTTCAGAGCGGAGTGCGGAACGCACTACTGTGAATCCTACAATCGCCAACGGCGATGCCTTCGTGAATGATCCCGTCCGTTCGCAAGGACGGATCCGAAGGGCGCAATTATACGTCGCTGATGCGACGCTCTGCTTTTGCCCCCTGGCGGGGCCTTCTGCTCCTCACGAACACGTTGATTTTGTTCGATCGAAGGAGCTTGCCTCGTCATGGCCGTCCCGCATTTCTCAGTCAGCATCGTCGCCCGCGGCTCCGGCCGCAGCGCGGTGCTGTCGGCGGCCTACCGGCACTGCGCCAAAATGGACTATGAGCGGGAAGCCCGGACGATCGACTACACCCGCAAGCAAGGCCTGCTGCACGAAGAGTTTGTCATCCCCGCCGATGCGCCTGAATGGTTGCAATCGATGATTGCCGATCGGTCTGTCTCGGGAGCGTCGGAAGCCTTCTGGAACAAGGTTGAGGAGTTTGAGAAACGGTCTGATGCTCAGCTTGCAAAGGATGTCACCATCGCCCTGCCGATAGAGCTGTCGGTCGAGCAGAACATCGAGCTCGTGCGGGATTTCGTGGAGAGACACATAACGGCCGAGGGCATGGTGGCTGACTGGGTCTTTCATGATGCACCAGGCAATCCGCACATCCATCTGATGACAACCTTGCGGCCGCTCACCGAAGACGGTTTCGGTTCGAAGAAGGTGGCCGTCGCGGGACCGGACGGCAAAGCGCTGCGCAATGACAGCGGCAAAATCGTCTATGAGCTTTGGGCCGGTGGGCTTGATGATTTCAACGCGTTTCGCGACGGATGGTTCGCCTGCCAGAACCGGCACCTGGCACTTGCCGGTCTCGATATCAGGATCGATGGTCGGTCCTTCGAGAAGCAGGGCATCGACCTAACGCCGACCATCCATCTCGGCGTCGGCACGAAGGCGATCGAGAGGAAAGCAGCCCGTGGGAATGGACCTGCGGGAGAGAAGGCTGCGCTCGAACGGCTGGAGCTGCAGGAAGAGCGGCGAGCCGAGAATGCCCGCCGGATTCAGCGTAGTCCAGAGATCGTACTCGACCTGATCACGCGGGAGAAGAGCGTATTCGACGAACGCGATGTCGCCAAGATTCTGCATCGCTATGTCGATGATGCGGGCCTCTTCCAGATCCTGATGGTACGCATCCTTCAGAGCCCGGAGACGCTGCGGCTCGATCGGGAGCGGATGGACTTTGCCACCGGAGGCCGGGCGCCGACAAAGTACACGACACGTGAGCTGATCCGGCTCGAGGCTGAGATGGCGAACCGCGCGATGTGGCTCTCGCAGCGGTCTTCGCATGGCGTCCGGAAACCGGTGCTCGAGGCGACCTTCGCGCACCATGAACGACTTTCCGATGAGCAGAAGGTCGCCATCGAACATGTCGCTGGTGTTGAGCGGATTGCAGCCGTGATCGGCCGCGCCGGCGCCGGCAAGACCACGATGATGAAGGCGGCCCGTGAGGCCTGGGAAGCGGCCGGCTATCGGGTCGTCGGTGGTGCGCTTGCCGGCAAGGCGGCTGAAGGTCTGGAGAAGGAAGCGGGCATCGTCTCCCGTACCCTGTCGTCCTGGGAACTCCGCTGGGATCAGGGTCGCGGGCAGCTCGACGACAAGACGGTTTTCGTTCTGGACGAGGCTGGCATGGTGTCGTCGCGGCAAATGGCGACATTCGTCGAAGCTGTCACCAAAGCTGGCGCCAAGCTCGTGCTTGTCGGCGATCCTGAGCAGCTTCAGCCGATCGAGGCGGGTGCTGCCTTTCGCGCCATTGCGGATCGCATCGGCTATGCCGAACTCGAAACCATCTATCGCCAGCGTGAGCAATGGATGCGCGACGCTTCGCTCGATCTCGCGCGTGGCAATGTCGGCAAAGCCCTCGCAGCCTATCAGTCCAACGGCAAGATGAACGGCTCAGAGCTGAAGGCCAATGCGGTCACCAACCTCATCTCGGACTGGAACCGCGAATACGATCCTGCCAAGTCCACATTGATCCTTGCGCACCTGCGCCGTGACGTCCGCATGCTGAATGAGCTGGCGCGCACGAAACTGATCGAGCGCGGCATCATCGAGCAGGGCTTTACATTCAAAACCGCCGATGGCGTTAGAAGCTTTGCTGCCGGCGACCAGATTGTCTTCCTGAAGAACGAGAGTTCGCTCGGCGTCAAGAACGGCATGCTGGGCAAGGTCATGGAAGCCGCACCTGGTCGCATCGTCGCCGTGATCGGCGATGGCGAACATCGCGCCCAAGTAACGGTCGAACAGCGCTTCTACAACAATGTCGATCACGGCTACGCAACCACGGTGCACAAGAGTCAAGGGGCGACGGTGGACCGGGTCAAGGTGCTGGCGTCCCTCTCGCTGGATCGTCACCTCACCTATGTGGCGATGACCCGTCACCGTGAGGATCTCGGCGTTTATTATGGTCGCCGATCTTTCGCCAAGGCTGGCGGTCTGGTCGAGATCCTGTCGCGCCGGAATTCCAAAGAAACGACGCTCGATTACGCTGGCGGCATCATCTACCGGCAGGCACTGCGATTTGCCGAGGCGCGGGGCCTTCACATCGTCAACGTTGCCAGAACCGTCGCGCGTGACCGTCTCGAATGGACGGTCCGGCAGAAGCAGAAGCTCGTCGACCTTGCCGGCAAGCTTGCGGCCATCGGCGCCAAGCTCGGCTTTGCAACATCGACGGCCAGAACAGTTCCTGTTGCAGAAAAGGAGACCAAGCCCATGGTGGCCGGTATCACCACCTTCCCGAAATCGATCGATCAGACCGTTGAGGATAAACTCGCCGCAGACCCAGCGCTCAAGAAGCGATGGGAAGAAGTCTCGATGCGCTTCCATCACGTCTACGCGCAGCCGGAAGCAGCATTCAAGGCAGCGAACGTCGATGCGATGCTGCGCGACCAGTCGGCTGCGGAAAAGACGATCGCCAGAATTGCCAACGAGCCTGAAACCTTCGGTGCCCTCAAGGGCAAGACGGGCCTACTGGCCAGCCGCGGCGACAGGGCGGACCGAGACCGGGCGCTCAAGAATGTGACGCCACTCGCTGACAGCATCAGCGATTATCTCCGCCAGCGTGGCGATGCTGAGCGGCGAAATCACGCGGAGGAGCTTGCGGTCCGCAGGCAGGTCGCGCTGGAGATCCCTGCCCTTTCGTCCAATGCGAAAAGCGTGCTGGAACGCGTCCGCGATGCCATCGACAGAAACGATCTGCCCTCTGGCCTCGAATATGCACTCGCCGACAAAATGGTGAAGGCTGAACTCGAAGGTTTCGCGAAGGCGGTCACTGAACGTTTCGGAGAAAGGACCTTCCTGCCCCTGGCTGCGAAGGATGCCACCGGCGAGGCATTCCAGCACGTTACGGCAGGCATGAATGGCGCCCAGAAGAGCGAGGTGCAACAGGCCTGGAATACTATGCGGACGGTGCAGCAACTGTCTGCCTATGAGCGCAGCGCGACGGCACTCAAGCAGGCAGAGACGTTGCGCCAGACCAAGTCCCAGGGCCTGACCCTCAAATGAGGATGCGTCATCGGCATAGAGTGCTACGGCGCATGAAACGGCTCGTCTGGTTCTATCGGATCTCCAGCGTGAGCCTGTTCGCACTTGGCTTCATCGTGCTGCTCGGAGGTCAGGGCTTCAGGGTCAATCTCACACCAAGCGAGCCGCTGGGTCTCTGGCGGATCGTTAAGCCCGATCGCCCAATTCTGGTCGGTGATCTTGTCTTCATCTGCCCGCCGGACACCGACGCGCTACGTGAGGCGCGCGCGCGTGGATATCTGCGTTTTGGCCTCTGCGCTGGTTGGGTCGCACCACTGATCAAGAGGGTTGTGGCGACATCTGGACAGGCGATCGAGATCCATGACGATGTCCGCATTGATGGTCGGCCACTCCCTCATTCACACGTTGCACGAACGGACAGCCAGGGGCGTGGGATGGTGCAGTACGAAGGGGGTGTCGTTCCGCCCGGAACGGTCTTCCTGCATTCCGCGTTCTCGGGGTCGTTTGATAGCCGGTACTTCGGCCCTCTGCCGATGGAGGGCATCCTTGGACTGGCGCAGGAGGTCTGGACCTATGCGCCATGACCTTTTCCGGGCGGCTGTCCTCGTCGCGCTATCGACGAGCACTGGATGGATCGGCTGGAGCGGTAATGTGCTCCTCCTCCCGCTCGCAGCTAGCTTCCCCATGCTTTGGTCGTTGGCGCGTACGCGCCTGCAGGCAACGGCGATCTCTGCGGCCTACTTCCTCGCCGCATCGCGAGGATTGCCGCAGGGTGTGGCGAACTTCTACTCATCGGATACCTGGCCGGGTCTCCTGCTCTGGCTTATCGCCTCTTCCGCGTTCGTCACGATCCATTCTGTGCTATGGACGGATCGAAAGGGGTGGCAGAAGTCGTTCCGATACATGGCCGCATGCGGCGCAATGACGGTCCCACCATTCGGTATCCTGGGATGGGCACATCCGATCACAGCTGCTGGCGTTCTTTTTCCTGGCTGGGGATGGTGGGGTCTTTCGGCGCTGGCAGCCGGCCTTGCTATCATGGCGACGCCTTATCGGCCGGCTGCAGCCACGGCCATGATTGGCTTCTGGCTCTGGTCAGCCGCTGAGTGGACGAGGCCGATTTTACCGACGTCATGGACCGGTGTCGATCTGGAAATGGCTGCATCTCTCGGCCGTGATGCGAGCCTTGAGCAGCAAAGCGCACTCATCGAACTTGTTCGCCGTCAGGGGCCTGCTGCTATAGTTGTCCTTCCGGAGAGCGCCCTCGGCTTTTGGACGCCTACTCTTGCGCGGCTTTGGCAAAGGTCGCTCACAGAGACAGGGACTACAGTGATAGCTGGCGCCGTGCTCATCGACGCGAAGGGGTACGACAATGTGCTCGTTTCGATCAGTGCGGACAGCAGCGCGATCCTCTATCGCGAACGCATGCCCGTTCCCGGTTCGATGTGGCAACCCTGGAGGAGCCTCGTGGGAGAAGGCACCGGTGCGAAGGCGCACTTCTTCGCAAATCCGGTCGTAGAGCTCGACGGCTTCAGGATTGCGCCGCTGATTTGTTACGAACAGCTGATCGTCTGGCCGGTTCTCCAATCTATGCTGAACGATCCCGATGTGATCGTTGCCGTGGGCAACGGCTGGTGGACATCAGGCACTTCGATCGTCGACATCCAGCGCACGAGCGCCAGGGCCTGGGGTCGCCTTTTTGATAAACCCGTCATTTTCTCATTCAACACCTGACCGGAAAAACGTCATGCTTGATGTAGCCCTTGTCGAAAAATGTGCCGACCCATCGCTGACGCCGGCGATCGTAGAGCAGTTCGTGGCGGCGGCAGGTTCCGACGATCCTTTGGCGATCACCGTCAAGTCCGGTGGACGCCTGGTTCTTGTTCCGACACCAGCTTCCCCCGAAGCGGCGCTCAAGATCATCAGAGAGTATGTGGGAAAGGCAAACGTGCGGGTGGGTCTTACCCAATACCCCGCAGGCGCTGGCATAACAGACATTGCTCAGCTGGATGCTGCTCTCGTTGACCCCTGCGAGAACCTCAAGCGGGGGACGGCTCTTTTTGCGAAAGTAGCCCGTATCGTCACGAAATGGTACGGCAGTCCAACGAGTAAGGAGGTCATGCCGCAGCTGATCGATGATGCGATCCACGCCTGGAGAACAGGAATATTCGAAGGCACGCAAGTCTTTCAAGCTGATGATCCTGGTGGCGCGACGTTCCTTCGCGGCAAGCCTTTGCCAAAAATGCGACTGGAAGGAAACGTGGGGCTGGAAGAGGATACTGGTGAGATCGCCGCTACGCCGCCTGGCGCAGCGACAGACGCTGCATCGGCTGAAATGCGCATCGATCTTTCAAGGATCGGCGGGAAAAACTAAAACGAGAGGTATGCATATTGGGCAATGATGTGCTGCAATATTTCCTGCCTTCGTCAATCAGCGGCCTCCGAAGACTGTTTCCTCATTGAGATGCGCACCTTCCCCCGCCTATATCGATTTTGACGGCAGTCTATCCTCCTCCCAGTCGCTGCTTGCCAATGAAAGCCTGCCGCAACCTCCCGCGGCAGGCTTTTTTAGCGAGCTTTCTATAGCTGATGTTTTCCGGTTGCCTCGGCAATCCGCTCAGGATGAAAGCCGCTAGCCGCAATAGCCAATATTGCGAACTCCGTTGTTTACGGACCTGCTCTCGCATCACCGGACAGCTCGGGTTACGAGTTCTGCGGGTTCTACACCCAAAGCGTGCGAAATTTGCCCAAGCACGGTTACACTGGCGGAGACATGCCCTTGTTCGATCTTTCCGATGTAACGCACGCTTAAGCCTGCCCGATGGGCCAACTCTTCTTGCGTCATTTGCTTGTCATGACGGACCCGACGCAGGTTAATTGCCATGACTTCCTTGAGATCCATGGCAAGAGGGGAGCCGCAATAAGAATGATCGTTCCAGGAACGATAGTTCCGATTCCGCCGCTGAGATGTTAAAGGTGAAAGGATATAAGGGTTTCGGTTGTTACGAGACGGTTCGCGCTGGCCGATTTCGTGCGTCGGCGCCAATCCCTCGATTTGGTGTGAGCAGGTTTTGATCTGGAATAGATTGGTCTAATAAAACGAATGAAAAAAGACGCGTCATCCGCCAAATCGCAGAAGCTGGCTTTCGGCTGTCCCTACAGTGCCATGCCCAAAGCTGAACTTGAAGCTTTGGCCGTCGAGCAGATTCGAGAGCAACGACGGTTGATGGCCGCTGACGAAGCTGTCTACGAGGAATGGCTGCGCGCCAGCAATAATCCGGATACGCCAGCCGATGTTATGAAAAACCTCCAGGATGAGTATCTTACCCGGCAGGGAAAAGCCGAAGCCCAACAAGAGCAATTGTCGAGCATTCTCGATCTGCTTGGATATGTGCCAGAGGTCAGCGACGATAGCCGTAACGACTAGAGAAGCCCCCGATCCTTCACCATTGCGATCAGTTGGGGCAGAGTCTGCGCATCGAATTTGCGTCTGGCGTTGTCAAGGTAGTGCTGAACCGTCCGGGGGTTAATGCCAGTTAGCATCGCGGTATCAGGGGTATTCCTGCCTTTTGCTGCCCACATCACACATCGAAGTTCTCGTGGCGAGAGTGCCTGCTTTGGATTGAGAACCGTCGATGCGCCGATCATTCTCAGACGGTAGTGAATGGCCATGACGATCTGAACGGCGGTCCGGTCATCCAAAAGGCCCGATACATTGACGGATCTTTCGCTCGACGCGAAGGTCAACATGTGCGTTGTCCCGAAGCTGCCGTTCACAGGAATGGTAACACCCGAGCGGATTCCATTATCTATGGCTTCGTCCCGAAATCGTCTCAGATCGGATGCGCCGCGGGCCGGCCAGTCGTCACATTTCCAATTAAAAACATCGCCACGCCGTTTTGCTTCCGTGATCACGGGGTCGATTCGAGAATAGTTTTTGACAAGATAGTCCTTATTCCACGGCTCTGGATATGTGTTGAAGGTCCTTATGTCCAAACCTTCGGTATGGAGGTAGGCGAACTGTTTATAACCGTGCGCGTTTGCGAAGCTTTTTACTGCTCCCGTCACCATCTGCTCATCCTGGGCCACTTCAAGCATGTCGATCAGCGTTTGAGCAGCGGCGTCCATGGACGTTTCTCCTGATTTCAGGGCTGGTAGTCGGCTGCGGTTCTCCCTGTTACGGAGGGGATCTGCAGGCCATTTTGCAGCTTCGCGAACTGCCAGCCGGGACTTCGGATCTTGAACGAGACATGGGCACGTTCATGTTTTCTTAGTGCGACATCCTGATTGTAAATTGCTATCGACCATCAAGGTTCGCGATTTAGGTGTAACGGATATTTCGTCTCCTCGAAAAATGACGAAAATATGAAAGTATTTGCAATTGAGTTGATTGTCTGAAGCCTCTTTGTCCTGACAGCTTCCTGCAACGCTCTTTCCACTTGATGTCGATCGTCATTGATCACGGTAGGCAGACGGGAAGATGATATCCTGATCGACCAACACGTTGAATTTGTAGCCTGGCCGGATCCTGATCGTCGGCTGCACGTTGAGATTTTTCGAGATTGTCTGCTCGGCTACTCTGCCGAAGCTCTCGGCAAAGTTTCGTCGTGCTGCATCGGAAGCCGTATCCTGTGTTGCCAGCGTCGAACTCTCCGGCATCGACATATCGATCCCCGTGCCGATGATGGCAACGAGCGCGGCAGAGCCGAACGTTCGCCAGAGATGCCGATCGACCTTGTCCTTGAAACCGCCATACCCCTCGGCATCCGTGCCGGACATGCCGCCGATCTGAAGTGTCGAGCCATTTGGGAAGATCAGGTCGGTCCAGACGACTAGCACGCGCTCCTGCCCGAACGACACCTTGGAATCGTAGCGACCGAACAGCTTCGCCCCCTGCGGGATGAGCAGTCGGTAGCCGGTGGCGCTGTCATAGACGTTCTGGCTGACCTGCGCTGAAATCCTGCCGGGAAGATCCGAATTCAAGCCGGTGATCATCGTGGCAGGGATAACGGATCCTCGCTTCAACTCGTAGGGCGAGAATTGCGGGACGACCTGGTTCGGCAGGTAACCAAGATCCTTGATGTCCTGATTGAAAAAATCCTCCTTCGAGGTCTGCCCGTTTTGATCGACGTTCTGTCCGAGTAAACCGGACTTCATCGCAGCGCTGTAAAGGTCGGATGCACTGTTCGTCGTGGCATTGAGCGGTTGGCGGGCGTCGGTCCTGGTTTCGGAAGCGCTCTTCTGGACCTCGGAAACGTCAACCTTGAGCGGAGAATCGAGCGCTGTTGCCCGTGCCTGGAGGCTTGCCATCCTCTGACGCTGCGCTTCGCGGAGAATCTGCTCGTCCTGTTCCCGCTTCAGCCGGGCCTTCCACTCGGCTTCTGGCTCGAGTTGCGACCGCCGCTCCGTCCGAACTTCATTCTGCCGCTCTACGACGGCCTCTCTCACCGGCTCGCGTTCGACAACGACGGGCGTCGGCTGAAACACTTCGCGTTGCTCCGGTTCGCCTATGATCCCGTCCGTCACGCCTCGTTTCAGCTGATCGCCAAACGTTGTTGCCGGAGACGCGGAGGTGCTGTCGAGCTCATTTCCGCGGTTAAAGGAGAGACCGCGCCACGACAGGCCGACGATCACGACGCCGAAGAACAAAACGATGATGACGATCGCGACGATGATCGGCAGGCGATTGAGGCGTCGCATACTCTGTTGATCGTCAGCATTGCCCGCCGTGCCGAGCTGGAGCGATTGAACCATGGTCTCCCCTCCTCCTCAGTTGCGCTGCATGATCGAAAGCGGACTGGCCGGCGTCGCGCCGGCTGAGGTGGCCGTGTAGGCGCGTCCGAGCGCGACGGCCGGTGTGCTGACACGCGCAAGAACCTGTCCGTCGAAACTGTCGATCGACCACGCAACCTCGACAGGCTTCTGATCTTTTCCGACCTTGCCGTCGGCGATGACAGTGTATCCCCATCCCTTCAGCGCGGCCTCGAGCGCTGCGGCATATTCTGAGGTGTCCTTGGCCATTTTGAGCGTCGTGGTGCCGGCCGGGCCCACCTGTTCGGCAAGGCGGCTTGCCATGTCGCCGGCGATTGCGCTTGCAGTGGCGCCCGTGACAGAAATCGGCGTGGAACTTGTGGTCAGAGTTTCATCCGCAGTCTGGCAACCGGAAAGAACGGCGGTGATGATGATGGCGGCGATGGTCTTGTTCATCCGTCAACCTCCTCGCCGGATTGTGATCTTCTGCTGGCGCCAGCCGACCCCGGAGACGAGCACGGCCTTTTCCACGGCGTAGTCGACGATCATCATGTCGTTTTTCATGCGGTAATTCACGATCCGGTTCTGGCCACCGCTGACAACGAACAGGACAGGCGCGTCCTGCCCTGAGATCGACCGCGGAAACTGGATGTAGGTCCTGGTGCCATCGGAATAGACGCGCTTCGGCCGCCATGAGGCGCTACCACTGACCGAATAGGAGAAGTTTAGCTTGTCCGGAGCGGCTCCCGGAATGCCGCCGGTCTCAAGCCGGGCATTGATGTCGGCCAGCTTGGTCGACACGTCTTCTGGGTACTCAAATCCGATGCGGGCCATGTACTGGCTGGGATGGGATTTGAGCTGTATATGGTAAGTCCGCCGGGACGTGGTGACGACCATGGACGTGACGAGGCCGGCCTCCGACGGCTTGACAATCAGGTGGATCGCCTGTCCGCCGGTCGCCCCTGATGTCGCCGGCTCGACCTTCCAGCGTACGGTGTCACCGACAAGCACATCACGGACGATTTCGCCACCCTGCAGCTCGATATCGCAGACCTGAAGCGGTGAGCACACAACGGAGGGCTGGGTCTCACCGAAGAGGAAAATAACCTTTCCATCGGGACCGGTCGTTACCAGACCCGGCGTGCCCCGCCATTTCCGCGAGATGTTGGTCCCCTTCACTTCGTTCGACGTCATGCTCTGTGCCATCGCGCAGCCCGCAAGGACGAGCCCGGCCATGCAGCCGGCGGCCGCGATCAATCCTGTTTTGTGCATGTGAATTCCCCTGCCCTTAAAGCTGTGCGGTCCAGTCGAAGTCCTGGACATAAAGACCGATCGGGTTGAGGCGGATGATCGCCTCGTCCTGTGGCGCGGTGAGCGCGACAGTCGCGATGCCGCGAAACCGGCGCGTGCCGATTTCCTTGCCCTTGCGGTCGCGCTCGTATTCGGTCCAGTCGATCTGGTAGGTCTGGTTAGACAGCGCCACGATGTTGTTGACCTCAATGGCGACTGTCGATGTCTTGGCCTTTTCGAACGGCGAATTGCCGCGAAACCAGGCATTGATCTTCTGGGTCGAAGGATCGGACGTCCTGAGAAGCGCGTAGGTCCGGTCGATGTATTGCTTTTGCACCACGGCATCCGGCGTGATCGATTTCAGGCTGGTGATGAAGTTGCCGAGCGTTGCGCGAACGACCCGGGCATCGGCGTACTCGATCTGCTGGGGGAAGCCTGCTGTCACCGAGGTGCCGAGCTTGTCGACCTCAACGATGTAGGGCACCAGCTTGACCTGCGTGCTGAGATACATGGCATAGGTGAAGCCAATCACGGCCATCGATAGCCCAAGAATGCCGACGATCCTCCATGCGCGTGCGGCCTGGACATAGGATCCATATCGTTCCGTCCATTCCTGCCGCGCGGCAAGGTAAGGGCTGTCGGGCGGCCGGTTTGCTGCCATCGCTTGTCGCCTTTCTGATGATTACTTGTCGTTTCGTTCGGGTGGCGTCTTGGGGCCGGATTGACCGGTGCGGCTCTGATCGAGCTTGGCGTTGGCGAGTCCCATGATCGAGCCGGCATAGGCTCCGGGCGAACCGATCGCCTTTTCCTTGGCGGCCGAGCCGGCCGCCTTCCCAGCCGACCCGATACCGGCTCCCATCCCGCGAAGTGCTGCGCCTGCAATAGAGGATCCTGCGGCGCGTGCGGATTGAGCCGCCGCGGCGCCAGCTCCGACTGCCCCCGCTGCGAGCGACGCTGCTCCAAGTGCAAATGATGCAGCCTGTCCACCGTGACGGATGGTTTCCATTCCACCTGTGACCGATGCTCCTTGAACAACGCCTTGGATAATGTTCGGGACATACATGGCGATAATGAAGACCACGACCGCGATCCCGGCGATCGCTAATGCGGTCTGAAACTGGTCCCCGACGTCGGGCCGGTTCGCTAGGCCTATCAAGACTTCGGAGCCGATCCGGGAAATCATGACCAGAGCCATGAGCTTCATGCCGACTGAGAATGCATAGATGAGATAGCGGATGGCGAAGTCCTTGGTGAAGGACGAGCCTCCCAATCCGAGCATGATCATTCCCGCGAGCAGACCGAGATACATCTCGACCATCACGGATACGAAGATCGCGGCAACGAGCGAGAATGCGATCACCGTTACGACCATCGCAAAGGCCGCCGAAATGGCGAGCGCGTTGTCCTCGAACAGCCCGAATTGCACTTTCTCTGACATCTTGGTCGCGACGGTCAGACCTGCGTTGAACACATCGGCTGGCGAAGCCGTGCCTCCACCAGCGCCGATCTGAAATAGACTATCGACGACCGCCTTCGCGAAGGTCGGACCCTGCGCGAGAACGAATGCGAAGAAGCCCACGAACATGATGCGCCGGACCAGTTCAGCAAACCAGCTGTCGAGCGACGCGGCCTGAAGCGCCAGCCAGACCGCGGCAATACCGATTTCGATCCCTGCGAGAATCCAGAACAGCGATCTCGCCGCATCCATGACGGTGGTCTCCCAACCTTTTGCGGCAGTAGTGATCTCGTTCTGGAGGGCCGTTAGGACCGACCCCTCCTGCGCAATTGCGGGTTGGAACGACACGACGATGAATGCGACGAGCACCGTAATGCCCCTGATCGTTTTGAGCTCAGAGGTCATGCGCCTACCACTCGATCTTCATCTTCTCGCCGCCCGACGTCGGATACTCCCTCGTCGACCCAAAGAACTTTTCGTGCCGCTCTCGCGCTCCCTGTCTCTCTGAGATCAGGAACCACAGGCCTGTTCCTCCAACAGAGATGATTGCGGCGAGGATGGCCAAGATCAGTTTCGTTCTCACCATTCCACCTTCATCTTTTCGCCGCCGGATGTTGAGGGAGCCGTTGATTTGAAGAATTTCTCACGCCGGGCCTGCGCGAGGTCCTTGTCCGTCTGCTCGGTTTGGAGCCATGTCCCCATCATCGTCATTTGCTGCGAGACAAGACCACGCAGCTTCTGCATCTGTGAAACCTGCTGGGCGGCAATCTGGTGTCCGACCTGGAGGGCCTTCATTTGGCCGTCGGCCGACTCCGACATGGATCGCAGCGAGGTCATCGTGCTTTCCTCCGTGTCGAACTGATCCGCTGTCAGGCTCGCCGCCTTGAGCGTGCTGCCGATCGTGTCCCGGTTCGTGTCCGACCAGGATTGGTAGGTGTTCGAGAAAGACTCGGCGTTCGCCAGGTTGGTTTTCAGATCCGCATAGCTATTAAACCGCTGCTGAAGGACGTCGTCGGCATTGCCCATTGAGAACGAGATGCTCTGCCCTTGATCAACAATGCTGCGCAGGCGGTTGAGATCGCCCTCGACCTGGCCCCAGATATGATCAGGGAGCTGCGCTGTGTTCTGCAGCATGTTCTCATAGATCTTCAGTTGGTTCTGAATCTGCTCTGCGAGTTGCGTGATTTGGGTCAGCTGGTTATCGACCTGCAGGCCAGAGCTTTTGAGAAGATCGATGAGCTGAGCATTGTTGGCGAGCTGCGTCCATTCGGTGGCGGCGCCCGTTGCAGAGCCCGCATGGACGGAAGCAATCGGCAACAGCGCGATTGCCGCAGTCATCGTTGCGACGATCCAGTTACTGGGCGTTGAGGTGCGACGTGGCATCCGGAACTCCTCTCGATTCAAGCCAATGGGTTGGCCAGTCCTGGCCATATTCCGCCTTCAGCGCGCGGATCCGCTTCAGGTCTTCCTTTCCGGATGCGCCCACAAAGCTCAGTGCCACCGGCCCGAGCGACATATCGAAAAGCCGCCGTCCGTCTGGCGTGGCGACATAGTATTCGCGTTTCGGGATGGCGCCCGAGACGATCTCGATCTGGCGCTCGTTGAAACCGATCCGCTCGTAGAATTCCCGCGTGCCCGGCTCGCGTGCGGCACCATTCGGCAAGCAGATCTTGGTCGGGCAGGACTCCTTCAGGACGTCGATAATGCCGGAGCGCTCGGCGTCGGAGATTGACTGCGTCGCCAATACGACGGCGCAATTGGCTTTGCGGAGAACCTTCAGCCATTCCCGGATCTTGTCGCGGAAAACCGGATGCCCGAGCATCAGCCAGGCCTCGTCGAGGAGGATGAGGCTCGGAGAGCCATCGAGCCGCTTCTCGATCCGGTGAAAGAGGTAGGTGAGAACGGGCACCAGATTACGCTCGCCCATATTCATGAGATGCTCGATCTCGAAGCACTGAAACGCTCGAAGCGTCAGCCCGTCCTCTTCCGCGTCGAGAAGCTGACCCATCGGGCCGTCGACGGTATAGTGATGGAGTGCGTCCTTGATCTCGCGCATCTGCACGCCGCTGACAAAGTCCGATAGCGACTTTCCGGGTGCTGTCGCCATCAGCCCGATCTGGCGTGAGATTGCATTGCGATGGTCGGGTGTGATGGTAACGCCCTGCAGGGCGACAAGCGTTTCGATCCACTCGGTCGCCCAGGCGCGATCGCCATCTGTCGAAAGATCGAACAGAGGGCAGAACGCTAGCGCTTTCCCCTCCCCGTTCTGATCGTTGCCGATTTCGTAGTGATCGCCGCCGGCGGCAAGCGTCAGGGGGAGGAGCGAGTTACCCTTGTCGAAAGCAAAGATTTGAGCGAACTCGTAGCGACGGAACTGCGCGGCGATCAGCGCGAGAAGCGTCGATTTTCCCGAGCCCGTCGGTCCAAAGATCAGGGTGTGGCCAACGTCGTCGACATGCAGGTTGAGACGAAACGGCGTCGATCCCGAAGCGACCTGCATCAGCGGTGGCGAGTTCGGCGGATAGAAAGGGCACGGCGCCACTGGGTTACCCGACCATACCGAGTTGAGCGGGACGAGATCTGCCAGGTTGCTTGTATTGATCAGCGGCTCACGGACATTGGCGTACCAATTCCCCGGCAGACTTCCGAGAAACGCATCTGTCGCGTTCAGGGTCTCGACGCGCGCTCCGAACCCCTCTGCCTGGACGAGCCGGCGGATGGCTTCCGCCTTTTCCTGCAGAGCGTCACGGTCATCATCAAACAGGATGACGACAGGCGTGTAGTAGCCATAGGCGACAAGCTGGGACGATGCCAGAGCGATGGCGTCCTCGGTCTCGGCAACCATGGTCATGGCATCCTGATCGACCGATCTGCTCTGGGTCTGGAAAAGCTGGTCGAAGAAAGGTCGAACCTTCTGCTGCCATTTCTTTCGCGTGCGCTCGAGTTTCTGGCGCGCCTCCTCGGCATCGAGGAAGATGAACCGCGACGACCAGCGGTAGGTCAGCGGCATCAGATCGAGATTGTTGAGGATGCCGGGCCAGCTCTCGGCCGGCAGCCCATCGATGGCTACAACCGCGAGGAACCGGTTCTCGACCTTTGGCGTCAGGCCATGCTCCAGCTCTGCCGTCGCCAGCCAGTCGAGATACATGGGAACTTCCGGTAGCCGAACCGGATGGCTCTCCCCCGTGATGCAAAATCGAACAAACTGCATGAGGTCGTCATAGCGTGCGACCCGCTCCCCTCCCCTCTCGCGGACCTCGCGGGTCTTCATGCGAGCGATCGACAAAGTGTTAGACAGGTACTGTTCGATTTCCCGGATCGCGTTTCGAAACACGAACAAGACCGTGTCGGCATAAGACTTCTTCCTGCTCTCCTCGTCCGAGTAGATGTATTTGCTAAGCGCCGTCTTCTTCGACTCGAGCGGCCGGTAGGTGAGAATGATCGCGTGCTTGCTCTCGAAATGCCCCTGCTCCCGCCCGAAATGAGCACGGCGCTCGGCATCGATCGCTCGGGTGACAGGATCCGGGAAACGGCACTGATCTGGCGTGGGATAGTCGACCGTCGGCACGCGGATGGCTTCGACTTGGATCATCCATCCGGTCCCTAGTCGTGAAAGAATTGAACTGATCTGTCGGGACAGCTCGTTGCGTTCGAGGTCGGTGGCGCTTTCGGAGTCCGGACCCGCGAAATACCAGCCAGCCATCAGGCTGCCGTCCTTCAGCAGCAGGACGCCGTTGTCGACCAGGCCGGCGTATGGAACCAGATCAGCGAACGAGGGACCGGTCGCGCGGAATCGTTTGAGGGCAACCATCAGGACACCTCAGTATCTTCGCCACGGCGCGGCCGTTGGCCGGTAGTGGGGCTTGTAGGAAATGTGACGGGCATAGACCTGCCGCATCAGCGGATCGGATTTGGCCATCATGCGAAGCAGACCGACGATGACGATCCAGACGGCCACACCGAAGAGCGCCGAGTAGACCGTCAGGACAACGAAGATCAGGATCACGGCGGCGAGCCCGGTGATCAGCACCAGCTCGCGGTCGGCGCCCATCAAAAGGTTCGGACGCGACAGCGCGCGATGAATGCGATTTCGTTGCAGTCTTGAGGCAGCTTCAGCCATCTGTGCCCTCCCCTGATTTTATAGCTGGGAAGGTAGAGGTGACTTTCTCCGAAATGCCGATCGATGCACCGGTGGCGCCAAAGAGGCCGACGATCGTCGTCGCACCGAGCAGAATGCCGGCGACCAGGACGACGTACATCAGCCTGCGCGCGAAATCGTTGAGTTCGCCGCCGAAGATTAACATACCGCCAGCGATGGCAACGGCTGCGAGCGCGATGTATCCAGCGACTGGACCTGTGATCGATTGCTGGATCTGCTCCAGAGGACCTTCCCAAGGAAGGCTGCCACCACCTGAGCTCGCCATCGCCGGCACCACGAAGGCAAAATGAGTTGCTATTACTGAAAAAGCGAAAACATTGGTCTTACGCAACATGACGGGCTTCCTGTTCTTCCGTAAGGTGCTCGGACTGGATTTCGTATTCGCCTTTGGCAAAACGCTCGACGGTTATGATGTCACGGACTCTCCTGCCGCGGGGCGTGCGCTCGATCGAAACGATGAGGTCAACGGCCTCACCAATGACTTCATGCATTGGCTGTTGGCTTGCCTCTGCCGTGAGTTGTTCAAGCCGGCGGAGTGCGGACATGGCGGTGTTGGAGTGGATGGTTGCGACGCCGCCCGGATGCCCTGTGTTCCAGGCTTTAAGAAGCGTGAGGGCTGCGCCATCGCGCACCTCGCCGACGACGATGCGATCAGGTCGAAGGCGCATCGTACTTTTGAGCAAGCGGGCCATATCAACGCTGTCACTTGTGTGGAGAAGAACGGCGTTCTCGGCGGCGCACCGGATCTCCGCCGTATCTTCGAGGATCACCAGTCGATCCTCTGGCGCACTTCTTACGATTTCGTCGATCACTGCGTTGGCTAGCGTGGTTTTCCCGGAGCCGGTCCCGCCTGAAATGATGATGTTCAATCGCGAGGCGATCGCGCTTCTGATCGTTCCTGCTTGCAGGTCTGTCATGACGCCGGTGCGAACATAGTCATCGAGCGGAATGAGACGTGAGGCACGCCGGCGTATAGTGAACGCCGGTTTTGCAACGATGGGAGGCAGCAGGCCTTCGAACCGGTGCCCCCCGATTGGCAGCTCACCGGAGATGATAGGTTGATTGGTATCGACCTCGGACTGAAGAGCGTGCGCAACAGTCCCGATGACCATCTCCGCCGCAGCGGATGACATTTCCCCGGCAGGCGCTACGCCGTGACCAAGCCGTTCGATGAACAGCTTGCCGTCTGGATTGAGCATGATTTCAACGACATTACTGTCGTCGAGCGCGACGCATAGCTGATCGCCTAGCGCCTCCTGGAGCTTGCGTACAAGTCTTGGATGGGAAAGAAGCTGGGTCACGTGGCTGTCCTCAAGCGGCCTTGTGGAAGGAAGTAGCGATGAGCGACCGATAGTGCGGTGGCTGCAACCGCTGGAACGAAGCGCGGTCTGCGGGGAGAACGCCTGCAATTGCCGTGGTGACGCCAATCTTTTGAGGTGTTCCCAGTCGTTGCAATGGCCATCCGACACGGGAGAGGATCCGCTCAAACCGCAGATCCGTCACGGTGACGATGTCGCTAAAGCCGTTGACGATTGACCACTCGATGATGCCAGCAAACATTGCTTGCGTGACGTTGTTGATGGAGCTCTGCGCACTCGATCCTTGCGATTGCGTATCGACGCAAAAACGTGAGCTTTCGATCATTGCGGCGTGAGCAAAGAGCCTCCCATCTGGAAGAAGTGACGGGAAAATCTCCTGGATCATTGTCGGCCCGGTGGCGGGTAGAAGCCGTGCGCAGCCATGGACACGATCGTCACCCCCGACAGCTAGAATGTATGTTGGACGTAGATCATCGAATCGATCCATCTCCATCCCGTCATCAACGTCGACTTCCCATCCCAACCGGTCGGCGAAGACTTTTGCCCGGAGGGCGTGCTGGGCAGCGAGCAGTCTCTCTTCTTTTGCGGTTCGAGGTGTCGAAATCGCCAGTAGCTGCATGGATATCTCCGTCGATGTTGAGTCGATTGAGATATGTGCACGGATCGGAACCGAGCGGCAGTTGTAGGATTCGACAAATGAGAATCGCGCTGAGTCGCGGTAGACATGGCGACCGCATGCGTTTGGCAGAGAAATCGACTGCTTTACGGGTTCGGCAAGTTGCAGGATTCACAATAAAACAAATGAGGAACAGGAAGCTACAAGGGAGATGCTAAGTTACTGTATAAAATACGTAATCTGTTTGGGTTACCGTAGTTGGCAATGCATCGATTAAGGTTTCGTTAACCATTAAGTCCTTGCCAAGAAACTGGTTGCAGGTATCGTCACGGTAAACAGGCCGTTTCGGCTTAAAATCCGTGATAAGAGAGATCATCGTGAGCGTGGCTAAAAACGTGAATAGGCACAGCCTCCCAAGTGCTGATGAAACGATCGGGGCGCAGGCTGAACTCCTGAGCTCTCAGCTTCAGTCTATGAGCGAGGCGCTGTTCCCGCCGACTTCACAAAAGGTCCTCCGTAAGTTTACGTCGGGTGAAGCTGCTCGTTTGATCGGAATATCTGATTCCACGTTGCGCAAGATGACGCTGGCTGGTGAAGGACCGCAGCCGGAAACTACGAGTAACGGGAGGCGCCTATATAATCTCAGTGAGATCAACCAGATTCGTCGACTGCTCGCCCAATCGACACGCGGTAGAGAGACGATAGAATTTGTCCCTCACCGTCGCCCAGGTGAGCATCTGCAAGTCCTTGCCGTCACCAACTTCAAAGGCGGGTCCGGCAAAACGACAACGACAGCTCATTTGGCACAATTTCTGGCTCTCCAGGGCTATCGCGTTCTAGCCGTCGATCTCGATCCACAAGCCAGTCTTTCGGCACTGCTAGGCGTTCTTCCGGAATTGGATGTCGCGTCAAACCAGACTCTATATGCTGCAATTCGTTACGACGAAGAGCGTCGCGCACTTTCGGAGGTGATCCGGCCAACTTACTTCGACGGCCTGGATCTCGTCCCAGGTAATCTAGAACTGATGGAGTTTGAGCATACGACGCCCAGAGCGCTCAGCGCGGGGGCTTCAGGCGAAACGCTGTTCTTTGCACGAGTAGCGGCGGCGCTTGACGAGGTTGCCGACAACTACGACGTCGTCGTGATTGACTGCCCTCCTCAGCTCGGCTTCCTAACGCTCAGTGGATTGTGCGCAGCGACTGCGATGATCATCACGATTCATCCGCAGATGCTCGACATATCGTCGATGAGTCAGTTCCTTTTGATGACGCGTGATCTGCTCGGTGTAGTGCGGGATGCTGGCGGCGAACTCAAATATGATTTCATCCGCTACCTATTGACCAGATATGAGCCTCAAGACGCTCCTCAAACGAAGGTCGCGGCTCTGCTCCGTAATCTTTTTGATGACTACGTGTTGACGAATCCCATGCTGAAGTCTGCAGCGGTATCGGACGCCGGCCTGACCAAGCAGACCCTCTATGAGATTGGTCGTGAGAACATGACTCGCTCCACCTATGATCGTGCGATGGAGTCGTTGGAGGCGGTCAACTCGGAGGTTGAGACATTGATTAAGCAGGCTTGGGGTCGGGCATGAGTACCCAATTCGGTTCTCCACATAATGATATCGCGGATTGTTGGGAGCTCCCAACCATTCCGATCAGCCCATCTTCCCAGAGTGTTGAACCGCGTTTGTTGGGAGCTCCCAACAGCGAGCCAATTGATCGGGACTCTCATCCTGGAGTAAGTTCATGAGCCGCAAGGATTCCATCGACAACCTCTTCATGAAAAAGCCGGTCGTCACCGCATCGTCACCGGCCAGGTCTCCTGATCGGGTGCGCACTGGTGCAATATCGGCGATGGGGTCCTCACTCCATGAAATGGCGGAAAATGCCAAGCAAGTAACCAAGCTGCAGCAACAATTGGCCGAAGGTGAACCGGTCGTTTCCCTCGACCCGTCTGCGATCGATAACTCAAAGATAACTGATCGCATACAGCTCGAGGTCGACCCCGATTTTGAGGCGCTGGTAGCAAGTATTGCTGAACATGGGCAGCAGGTGCCGATCCTTGTTCGTCCAAATCCTGAAACTGCGGGGAGGTTTCAGATTGCATATGGACGACGCCGTTTGAGAGCTGCCGAACAGCTCGGGCGACCTGTCCGAGCAATTGTTAAAAGTCTTTCTGACAGCCAACTCTACATTGCCCAAGGCCGGGAAAATCTGGATCGGAAAGATCTATCCTTTATCGAAAAGGCCTTTTTTGCACGAAATCTGGAGGACGGTGGGTGCGACCGCGCCACTATTATTTCTGCTCTCGTTACGGATAAAGCGGATGTGAGCAGATACATTGCGGTGGCCCGACGATTGCCGGACAGTGTCGTAAACTTGATTGGCCCCGCGCCCAAGGCGGGACGCGCCAGATGGATGGCTCTGGCCGAACATCTTGCAAATCCATCAATGGTCGAAGCGGCCCAGCAGATTCTAAGAGGATATGTTGAACAGCGGCTAGACAGCGATGCGCGTCTTAGTGGCTTGCTGCGTGAGTTGTCCGGGCACCCCAAGGTAAGCAAAAAGAGATCTGAGTCGACGGACGTTTGGAGAACTCCGACGGGTAAGCGCGCAGTGAGCATCGAAGCGAACGATGGCAAGACGTCCATCGTTTTCGAAGAAAAGGCTGTTCCAGCGTTCGCCAAGTTTGTGTCAGCGAGACTGGATGAGCTTTACGAACAATTTCAAAAACAGAATCGCGAGGGGGATTGATGATGAATTGAGCCGCTGGACTGTTTCACGGTGAAGCAAAATCGGCAAAGAAAAAGCCCTCCGAAATGAATTCCGAAGAGCCTTCTCCACTTTGGTCGGTTGAGAGAATCGCACTTCTCAGAATCCCCGTCAAGAGTCTTTGACGTCGTTCCGGCGAGCGTTTTTCTGTTGCCTTTCGAAAGGTAGGAAAATGCATCCCGAAAATGTAACGACGCCCTTTGGGCGGCGGCCGGTCGTGCTTGCTCTCGTAAAGAGACAGCTGCAGACGTCTGAGACGAAACCAAACCGCCCGGTCGAAAAATGGAAGGTGTTTCGCGACGCTTGTGAGGCCCGTGAACGCCTTGGCCTCCAGGACAGGGCGCTGACTGTGCTGGACGCATTGCTGACGTTTTATCCAGAGAGCGAGCTCAACTGCGATAGTGGATTGGTGGTCTTTCCATCCAATGCTCAGCTGTCTGTCAGAGCGCACGGCATAACCGGAACGACCTTGCGGCGGCATTTGGCTGCCCTGGTCGAAGCCGGGCTCATCCAGCGCAAGGATAGTCCCAACGGAAAGCGCTACGCTCACCGGGACAAGGGTGGCGACATCGAGCAAGCCTTCGGGTTCGATCTTTCTCCACTTTTGGCTCGTGCTGCGGAACTTGCGGGTCTGGCACGGGAAGTCGCGGCTGAACGCCTGCAGTTCAGACGGGCCAAAGAGGCGCTGACTATCTGCCGGCGTGATGTACGCAAGCTAATTTCCGCCGCGATGGATGAGGGGGCCGACGGCGACTGGGAAGCCATCGAAAACATGTATGTCGGCATTGTCAGCCGACTCCCCCGCAATCCTGACCGTCGCCAGGTGGAGGCAATCCTCGACGAGATGCAGCTTTTGCGCACCGAAATCCTCAACCTTCTGGAAAATCAGTTAGATTCTCAAAATATGGACGGCAATGCTGTTCAAAATGGCTGTCACATACAGAATTCAAAACCCGAATCCATCCATGAACTTGAACCTAGCTCTGGAAAAGAGCAGGGCGGAGCCGTCGAGCTGGAAGTAGAACCCAAAGCGGTTGCTCAGCCGTTGGCAAAACCGGAACAGATTAAGGCGTTCCCACTGTCGATGGTCCTGAAAGCCTGCCCGCAGATTTTGGACTACGGGCCCGGCGGGACGATCTCCCATTGGCGCGAGCTGATGGGGGCCGCGGTGGTGGTTCGATCCATGCTTGGCGTTAGCCCGTCGGCTTACCAGGAGGCTTGCGAGGTGATGGGGCCGGAGAACGCCGCGGTTGCGATGGCTGCAATCTTGGAGAGGGCAGGGCACATCAATTCGGCAGGTGGATATCTCCGCGATCTCACGCGCCGAGCGCGGGCAGGGGAGTTCGGGCTGGGACCGATGCTAATGTCACTGATGCGTGCCAATGCGAACGGCGATCGGAAAACGGGGTGATGGGTTATACGAGGTACCAGGTAGAGGCATGATCGTACGGCAGTGGCGCCGCATTTCATACAGCACTCGTTCCACGGTTTATAGCTGGCGCGCCCTCCCATGAGAGAGCATCACCGAACTAGAGCAGCCTGGCTGCTCTGCCACTCCGTCTCGTTGCGCTATTGTAGTATTCGGATGCTTGCTGAACCGATCGATGCCGGGATTGCTCCATGGCTTCTGGAAGCGGAATGCCGCGATTGGCTGCCTCGGTCAGGTAGCCGGAGCGCAGGCCATGGGCGGAAAACTCCGCCGGGTCCAGCCCTGCCATGAAGGCGCGCTGCTTGACGATATCGTTGATGGCTTTCGGATCCAGCGCGCGCTTTGAGACATTGCCCCAGCGATCGATCGCCCGGAACACACTGCCGCTTTCGATCCTGCCGGCCTCGAGCCAGCCATTCAGCGCATCGACGGGCCGGCCGGTGAGGTAGACAACCTCTTCGTTGTCGGCGCCGCTGGTCTTGGTGCGGCTGAGTTGAATGGACAGCGAGGGCAGGGGAGCTGATCCTTCAACCGGGATAGGTGCTTCCATGACCAACTGCTCCTTACGCAGCCCCGCCACTTCGCTGCGGCGCCTCCCACCGGAGGCAAAGGCAACCATCAGGATCGCCTTGTCCCTGACATCGCGCAGGCTGCCGGCCCGGCAGGTGCCAATCAGCTTCGACAGGACATCGCCTGTCACGGCCTTGACGCTCTTGCGCCGCTTCGGGCGTGGCGTTGCACGCACCGCCAGCCGGATGGCCGACTTGAGGGCAGGGGAGGTGAAGGCACCTTGCAGTCCGCGCCATTTGGTCAGCGTCGACCAGGTTGCCAGACGTCGGCGCACGGTGTCGGGTGCATGGGGGCCTGAAGAACGGAGAAACCCTTGGAGGCGAAGCTTGTCCTCGACCTCGGCCGGCATGCCATGATCCGGATCCGTCAGACGCTTTTCCGGATCCCAGAGGTGATGAGCGACAAACTTCAGCAGCAGCGCTTCCGGCGCGGGCCAGGCGAGTGATCGTCCTGATGCCGCCAGCGACCAGGCCTGCAGGTAGGCGAGATCGGAGGTGAGCGCGCGCAGTGTATTTGCGCCCATGCCTTCGTTGACGAGATGACGGAGCGTCTCGACATCCTGGTCCGTCAGGAGCTCAGCCAATTCGTCACGGCGTTCCATTGGGAGTACGGCAGCGATGGTATCGAGTTCTTCCACACGTCGCGTAACCACATCGTCGGTCGATTTGGATGTTAGTGGCTTTCGCGTCATCGTATTCCGTCACTTTCAGGAGCACATTTGCAAAAGTTCCGGAAAGCCCGTATATTCCGGAACAAAGGAGATCTGCCATGACGTCGATTGTGACAGCAGCTGCGGTTTCGAAGAATTTCGGTGCCTACCAGGATGCCGCCGTGCGAGAGCCGGTCATCATCACCAAGAACGGCCGGCCGCGCACGGTGCTCATGGCCTATGAAGATTATCTCCGGCTGGCCAAGCGGGACCGTCGGGTCGATCTGACGGCTGCGATCAGTGACGACGAACTGGCCGCGATCGAGGCTTCGATGATGGAGCGGGGCCTGGATCATCTCAATGCCGAACTGCTGATGGACAAGAATGCTGCCGATTGAACCGAAGGTCGGCTGGGTCTTTCGCTATTCCTATCTCTGGCATTGGCAGCATCTGGACGGACGAGAGGAGGGGGACAAGGATCGCCCGGCTCTCGTGCTGGCGATTGTTGCGACGCTTCAGGACGGGACACCTGCAGTGCGTGTCCTGCCAATCACGCACTCGCCACCGTCCGATCCCAGCGAAGCAATCGAAATCCCGCCGGTTACCAAACGTCGCCTGGGTCTCGATGACGAGCGATCTTGGATCGTGTTGACCGAGAGCAACCGCTTCGTCTGGCCGGGGCCCGATATTCGCCCTGTTGACAGCGAGAGCGGATATCACGGGCCGCTGCCTCCGGCATTGTTCGAAGAGGTAAAGCGCCGGTTCGTTGAGCTCGCGAGAAGCCAGCGTCACAAGGCGACCATTCGCAGCGATTGAGCTGTTCTTCATCCTTTTGTTCGCCCTCGAATTCTGCGCGTCCAGCAGTGATCTTCGCCGTGATTTGCCACGACTTTAGGCCTTCAGAGCCGTCAGATCAATCACCACCGATAAGAGGTACTTATCGATGGTTATAACCTCAACCGCCGATCATACCATGTGGCGAACTGCAATATTTATATAGAGTTCTTTTAAAAGATCATTTACCATAATATCAATGGCTTACGATCTCGCGAAATTGCCCATTTTAAACTTGGTTGGTCCCGCTTTTGATGCTGGTTGTGGCTTTTAGCTCCCGATTTCAATTGAAGCGCTAAGCGAGAAATTCGGCACTGAAATCTCCTCTTACGATTTCACTGTGGAGTAGGGGAGGGCCAACTAAAGCCCTGATGCCTTAGTCAGATTCACGCGGAAGCGATCCCGCCGGCGCTGATATCTGCGTGTCATCTCCGCTGAAGCATGACCAAGCTGTTTCTGGACGTAACGCTCGTCGACTTCAGCGGAGGAGGCCAAGCCCGCGCGAAGGGAATGGCCGGAAAACTTTAAAGCCCGCTCGATCTCACTGAGATCGCCGCGAACGCCGGCAGCCATTGCGGCCCTTTTCACAAGCCGAGCAACCTCCTTGTCGTTCAGCCGCTCCGAGCCGATAGCTTTCCCTTGCCCGGTGACCCGGCGAAACAGAGGGCCATGAGCTAGCTTGGCGAACTTGATCCAGGTCTCGATTGCGGCGACCGGGCAGGTCGCATCGGCCGAGCCGCGACCGACCTCGACCTCTCGCCATCCGGTTTTACCTCGCAGGGTGAGGAGCATACCCTTGTCGAGGATCTCGATCCAACCGCGACCGTCCTCAGTCTGGTCGGCCTTCAGGTCGAGGCCGACGATCTCGGAGCGCCGAAGGCCGCCAGCGAAGCCGATGAGCAACATGGCCCGATCCCGTAGGCCGCGCAGGGAGCCGCGATCGAACGTTTCGACCATGGCAATGATATCCTCAGCCATGACCGCTTCCTTCTGGACAGGTGGCTTGGCGTGGCTGTTGCGGATGCCGGCCATCACGGTGGCGATATGCCGGTCCTTGCGATCGAGCGAGAGGCCACGCTGGGCATAGTTCCAGGAGAGTGAGGAGAGGCGGCGTTCGATGGTCGAGACAGAGTTCGCTTTTGCACCCCGTTCAGCCGTGCCAGAAGCGCAAGCTGTGATGTAAAGTCCGACGGTTTGCGGATGCGGGGGCAGGGGGGCCAGATTGGAGCGCCTGCACCACGCCGAAAAATGCTTCCAGTCGGCCGCGTAGGCCTTGCGCGTGTTGGCGGAACTGGCCGCCTGGACATAGCCACGAGCGCGATCGGCGAGGCTGGCAAGATGAGCAGGTGTCACGTTACCGCTAGCGAGAGAGGGGAGGGGGCTTGCGCCTGACGCCTCTGGCGCGGAAACATCACGCCCAGCCGCCGTGCTGAGAGACGGCGCTGAGGTCTCCTCGACGTGATTTTTGGTGTTTTGCTCGATGATTTGGGCCATATCTCTATAATGAGGAAAACGTCCGATAATGCAAGATTATCGGACGTTTGATCTTCGCGACAGGCTGTGCGGTTTATAACGAAAAAAGTAGCACTAACCGCACATCTGATTTATGCTGCTGCGAATGGATTCGATCACATCTGCGTCCTCTGCCACCTCCACATGGCCCGGCCACCTCCCAAGCTGGGCGCTGGCGCGTGGCCGTGAAATTGACGAGCGGGATGCTGCTTTCGCCGCAGGTATCGCGCTGAAATCACTCGACGATTTGATCCGTTCGAATACACCATGGATAGGCTGCTGGCGTGATCGTCTTGCTCTCAAGTCAGCCGCCGTCGCGGCCAGGATGCTCGGTCGCAACGAGGAAGAACCCGCGCTGCGGGACGCTGTTTTGTTGACGCCCGCGGACGGTGATCCCGGTCCTGCCGGGAAGCTGTTTTTGGCCACACGAATGCTATCCCGCCGGATCGGCATGCCGGGCACATCGTTTATAAAGGAATTGGCCACGCTTCTATCGATCCGGTGGGACGACGATCTTGCTTCGGTCGCTGATCTCGTCGATTCTGCCATTCAGTCCGGGCGTTCGGCACCTTTCGCGGTGGCGGACCTTATAATGGCGATTTCTGCGGCTCGCCCGGACGCAGAAGTGTTAGCACTTGGTCTGGGCGAGATGGTGCTGGCTCAGAAGCTGAACTGGTCTCAACCAGTTCCCCTGGTGCTACCCGAGCGCTTTGGCCCAGCTTTCCGCACCATCGGTGGCCGGGGTCGCGTCATGCCGGGTGAGTCAGCCTATTCGAAAGCGATCTGCATGGCGATTGTCGATGGCGCCGAACTGGCACTTCGTTCTGCTGCGGAGATCGATCGCCGCGCTAGCCGTTTGTTGGCCATCGCAGCCAAAGTCAGGACCAGAGGAGCTGAACCGGTCATCCGTCGGCTGTTGAACGAAGACGCTGTATCCGCTTCGGCAGCCGGGGCCAGCCTGTCACGATGGGCGGCAAGCCGGCTGTTCGAGCGGCTCGAAGGCTTTGAGGCGATACGCGAGCTCTCGGGCCGGTCCTCCTTCCGAATATTTGGATTGTGACAATGGCAGGAGCGCGCGCAGCCAAACCCCGCCGTCAAGCCCGGGAACGCAAGCAGGAGCTCCTGTATGATCGGGAGCTCTTGGACTTGCCGTCGGAAATGCGCTGGCGGGAATGGATGATGCGCGTCGAGGCGGTCATCTTTGCGTCCTCCGAGCCGGTCAGCCGCGAGACTCTGGCGCGGGTGGTCGGCAAAGACTGCAGCATCGACCTGCTGATCGACGACCTGGTCGGAGAGCTGCGAGATCGCCCTTATGAACTGGTCTCGGTCGCAGGCGGGTGGCAACACCGGAGCCGACCAAGGTTTGCCGAGACGATCCGTGCTTCGTCCGCGCCTACGCGAGGCGGCGTGGCAGCGTTGTCTGAATCTGAGGCGATGGTGCTGATGGCTGTCGGATATTACCAGCCAATCACGCGCGGTGAGTTGTCAAAGATATTTGGCAAGGACGTCAGCCGCGATACGATCGGCGGTTTGCGTGGAGCAGGTTTTATCGGCTCCGGCCCACGGAGCCCCACGCCGGGCGCCCCATATACCTATGTCACGACGCCATATTTCCTCTCGGCCTTTGGCATGGAGACATTGCGGGACCTGCCAAATATCGAGGCGCTGGAAGACGCTGGTCTCTTAAGTAAGCAGGGTGGCTCGGTGGATACTGACCCGGCCATCGGGGACGACATGTTGGAAGATTGACAGCTTTCGGCTTGGTACCGCATTGCGCACTTCACAGGTATTGAAGGCGATCCTGTGGGCGACGATCGCTGCGCACGCCGTTGGTGCTTTGGCACAGCATTTTTATTTCCGGACAGATGTCCTGCGTCGCATGACAAGCGGCTAGCATCTGATCCGCGCCTTTCCGGCTGCCGCTGCAGCTTCGGCCATGTTGACGCGGCACCAGACTTCATCTACTCACGTTTCCGGTAATGGATTCTGCCTGGCCATGGTGGCCGAACCGCTTCGCAGGATGAAGCTGATGACTCCTACTCAACTTGCCGCAGCCGGCAGAGGGGTAGAGTTGTGTCAGATTACCAACTATCGAGTTCGATCGTCGTTGTGGCGTGCGCTTTTTCTGGAGCGCTCGCGTGATGATCCGTCAGTTTTCCAGCCTGCGCCTTCAGCAAATCCAGAGCATCGGCAAATGGGTTGCGGTCACCGTCCCGATGGCGATGATTGTCGGGTCCCTTGTCGCCTTTTTCCTCTGGAGCCTCGATCGCGCCACGGAACTGCGCTTCGCCTATCCCTGGCTGATCTTTCTGATGCCGATCGCCGGTTTTGCCATGGTCTGGGCCTACGGGCGCTTCGGCGGGACGGCTGAGGCCGGCAACAATCTTATCGTCGACCAGATCCATGAGCCAGGTGGCGGCGTGCCGCTACGCATGGCGCCCTTCGTCCTCGTCTCGACTGTACTCACCCATCTTGTCGGAGGGTCGGCCGGACGCGAAGGAACGGCGGTTCAGCTGGGCGGTAGTATCGCCAGCGCCTTTGCCAAACTGTTCAAGCTATCAACCGCCGACATCCGCATCCTGCTGATGGCAGGTATCGCGGCAGGGTTTGGGGCAGTCTTCGGAACGCCGATCGCCGGCGCGATCTTTGCGCTGGAGGTGCTGACCATCGGGCGCATGCAATATGAGGCCCTTCTGCCTGCTCTGATGGCGGCCATCGTGGCCGACTGGACCTGTCATGCCTGGGGAATCGGTCATATCCAGTATCATATCGCCTATCTGTCCAATTTCGATATCGGCGGCGCCTTCAATCTCGACGGTTGGCTACTGGCGAAAGTCTCTCTGGCAGGGGTGATATTCGGGTTGGTCGCCCATCTCTTTGCCGAGGCCAGCCACGATCTGTCGGCCCTCTTGAAAAAGGTGATCAGGTACGCGCCGCTAAGGCCCGTCCTCGCAGGGCTGGTCCTGATCGGCCTGACCTATCTTCTTGGAACTCGAGCCTATCTCGGCTTGGGGGTCTGGTCGCCTGATCCGGCGGACCCGACCATTCTCGGCTTCTTCCGCCCTGATCACGTCGATTACTGGAGCTGGTTGTGGAAGGCACTGTTCACGATCATCACACTCTCGGCCGGCTTCAAGGGTGGTGAGGTGACGCCGCTGTTTTTCATCGGTGCAGGGCTTGGCAGTGCGCTCGGCGGGCTTCTCGGCGCCCCGGTCGATTTGATGGCGGGACTTGGCTTCGTCGCCGTCTTTGCTGGCGCAACGAACACGCCACTTGCCTGCATGGTCATGGGGATTGAACTCTTCGGGGCCACCCATGGCGTCTATATCGCCACCGCCTGCTTTCTCGCCTACCTCTTCAGCGGCCATTCGAGCATCTATTTGTCTCAGCGTATCGGCGTCGTCAAATCGGCTGTTTCGGACCTGCCGACCGGTGTTCCGGTGCGCGCGATCCGCACGAAGGGCGGCAGAACGCCCGCGCCTGTGGCAACGCATGCAAATTCCCTCTCCATTCACGCCAATCTGACCGAAAGGCCTATCGTCATGACCCACACCGTCTCCTCACGCGAATTCGGCATGGTGCGCATCTATCTTCGCCCAGGGGAGAAAGTGAAGGCGGCTAAGCGCTGGTTCGGCAGCAAGCCGCTCTATCGTGAACTTGTGATCCAGGCGAAAGCGGCAGGGATCATCAATGCGGTCGCTCATCACACGACGTTCGGATACAGCAACCACGGCAAGATGCAGTCAGAAGGTGTGGAGATCCAGAACCCCAATCTCACCATGTGCGTCGAACTGATCGCGCCGAAGCAGGATCTCGAGACCTTCTGCCGGACGCACGGTGAGTTGCTATGCCGCAAGGTGGTCATCTACAAGCATATCGAGCAGTGGGAAGTCCTGGGTGAAGAGATTGCGGCGCAAGACGCGCTGTCGGGTCGCTTGTCGTCATCCAGCACGTTCTGAGGAAGCGATCATGGGATTTGTCATCGTATTTCTGGGTGCAGGCGTCGGTGGTGCCGTCCGCCATGGTGTGAACCTTATAGTGGCCCATCTGCTCGGACTTGGTTTTCCATGGGCAACCTTATCGATCAATATCATCGGGTCATTGCTGATGGGTATCCTGACGGAGATTTTTGTCATGCGAACCGGGCTGCCGCAGGAACTGCGGTTGTTTCTGACAACCGGCATTCTTGGCGGTTTTACGACCTTCTCAACGTTTTCGCTGGATGCTGTAGGGCTTTGGGAAAGGGGGGAGACTAGCGCCGCCATCCTCTACGCCAGCGCTTCTGTCATCCTGGCATTCATTGCAGTGTTCGCTGGCATGGCGCTGGTGCGTGGTATGGTTGGAGGTCAAACGGCATGAAAAGTATTCTTCTTGGCTGGCCCTTCTGGGCGCTATTGTCGGCTGGCTTTGCGGCAATGACGGCTATCTTCGCAAAAGTCGGGGTCGAAAACGTCAATTCCGATTTCGCGACTTTCATTCGCACGATCGTCATTCTGGCCGCCGCCGGGATGATGGTCTATGTCACCGGAAACTGGCAATCGCCGGATACGGTGTCCGGCCGTAGCTGGAGTTTCCTTGTTCTATCGGGCCTGGCAACCGGCGCGTCGTGGATCTGCTATTTCCGGGCGTTGAAACTCGGTGATGCCGCACGCGTTGCGCCGATCGACAAGCTCAGTGTCGTCTTTGTCGCAATCTTTGCCGTACTCTTTCTGGGGGAGCGTCTGTCGCTCCCCAATTGGCTTGGCGTCTGCCTGATTGCCTGCGGCGCTGTCCTCGTCGCTTACCGCGTCTAGAGCAGATCCGATGTCGAACCCACTTCGCCTCCCGATGTGGCAGGTCTGGTACGCGTGGCACCCGGTTCTGCCCGAGGATGATCGCGTATTCTGGCTGGAGGATGTTTGGAGGCGATGGGATACGACTGCACGGCGATGGCGGTATCTCGTTTCGGAGCCACGAACAAAAAGACGCGGAAGCTGCGTCGCAGGAAATCTGAACCAGGAGGAAAATCATGCACGTTGTCGCACTCATCCCACATCCTAAAACAGCCCTTTCCAGCCTGCTCATCGCCGACGCTGCATCAGCAGTCGAACCGGGATCAACAATCACGGCGCTCCATGTCTGCGTTGATCCCGCCAAGATCGGAGGCAGCGTAGAGGAAGTCGATATGCAGGAAATGCGGATACGCGATGAGGGCACGGCCTTTCAGCGACGGGACCAAGTCAGAAATATCTTCGAGGAGTGGTCGGCAGGGGGTGAACAGTCGCCGGCCGGCGCCAAGGTCGAGTGGGTGGAAGCTGATGGTGGAGAAGAAGACGGTGTCCGCAATCATCTCAGATCGGCCGATCTGGTGACCATCGCCCGCCCGCAATCGATGGACGGCGGCGATGCCCTGCATGCGGCGCTTTTCGATCATCATCGGCTGGTGGTTTTTACGCCGGATACTAACGGCACTCCGGTTTCTTTCGGCCGCTCGATCGCCATTTTCTGGAGGGACGATGACGAAACACGTTCGTGCCTTCAAAAGGCCAGAGCTTGGCTCCGCGCTGCTGATACGGTGATAATTCTCGCAGCGCACGAGAACGACATCCCAGAGGCGGTTGCGTTCTTTCAGACATTGCATGTCAGCGGGACAGGGCGGCTGCAGACCTCCGTTGCGAAAAACGCCGACGATTTTCTGGAAAAGGCCAATGGGGGCGGCGCGGATACGCTTTTGATGGGCGCCTACCGTCATGGCGCATTCCTCGAGACCGTCTTTGGCGGGGCCACGAAGGCAGTGATGGATCACACAAGTGTGCCCGTTTTTCTCAGCCATTAGGCTACATACGACACATCCTCCTGTAGAACTTCGCCCTTGGAATCCGTTCTACAAGCCAAAGGGAGTTCAATATCCTTGAGCGCAGTGAATGAGGAGAAAATTATTTTTGCTGCCGGGTGGAATAACGCGTGATTGCCAGCGTCTCTCTCCTGTCATTTCAACAAGGAGATCACACTATGCGCAAAACAGTTCTGATGGCTCTGCCTCTTGCTTTTCTCATGTCTACTGGTGCAGCCCTTGCCGGCCCGGCCATGGAGATGGCCAAAACCCGTATTGAAGCGATTGCCAAGGGCGATGTCGCGACAATCACCAAGGAATACGGCAAGGATCCTTCCCTTGCCTGGATTGGTGGTCCGCTCGACGGCACTTATGCGTCGGAAAAGGCGATAGCGGAAGTCTGGACCAAATTCTCGACGGCACAGGGCGAACAGACCGCTACAGTCGGTGAACTCTGGGAGGCAGCCAATCCGAAGGGCGCGACCGTTGCAGCGAATGTTGTCTTTGCCGGCAAGAACAAGGTTCCCGTTCTTTACATCATGACCTATCGTGACGGAAAACTTGTCGACGAAATCTGGCAGGTCAACCCGCCTGCAAAGTAAGGCGACGGGTGGCCATGCCGGCTTCGCCGGTGTGGCCACCGATCCGAAGGGCTGATGATGTCGACAATGGCGATGCGACTGGAGGCGGAAATACCGGCATTGCGACGCTATGCCTTCGCGCTTCTGCGTGATCACAACCGTGCCGACGATCTCGTACAGGATTGCCTTGAGCGTGCGATATCACGCTGGTATCTGCGCCGGACTGATGGTGACCTGCGGGCATGGCTGTTTACCATCATGCGAAACCTGCACATCTCGGCTGGACGCCAATCCCAGCGCCGGGGTCCACACCACGACCTCGATACCGTCACGCTCCCCGGATCGCCAGCCGATCAGGATCATGGCATTGCCGTGCGCGATATACTCGAAGCGCTCGATAGGCTTTCCGACGATCAAAAATCGCTTTTGCTTCTGGTTGGCGTCGAGGATCTGTCCTATGAGCAGGCTGCTGCCGTCATTGGTGTGCCGGTAGGAACCGTGATGTCGCGGCTGTCGCGCGCCAGGCAGAAATTCCGATCTATCCTAGACAACAAGACGCCCGTGACCTTGCGAAGGGTAAAATGATGAACACCGGTTCGCCGATCGGCGAAGATGATCTTCAGGCTTACATCGACGGAAAGCTGACGCCTGACCGTCAGGCGCTTGTCGACGCCTATCTTGCTGGTCATCCTGAAGTGAGCGCAAGGGTCACGCAACAGCTTGCGGACCGGGAAGCCTTGCGAGTGCGGCTATCTGAAAAATTCGCAGAGCCCATTCCAGCGCGGCTGCGCATCGCCAACCTTCAGTCCAACGCAGCTTTGCGAAGACGAGGCTGGTATCGCTCCGCCATGACCGCTTGCATCTTCCTGGGTTTAGGCCTGGCCGGTGGCTGGTGGCTAAAGCCTGAAGGCGTGCAAATCAACGCAGCGCGATTGTCCGAGGCGGGTTTTGCCGCGAATGCATCTGACGCCTATCGGACCTTCGTGGTCGAAGTAGCCCATCCGGTCGAAGTTGGAGCGGATGACGAGGCACATCTGGTCACATGGCTGTCGAAGCGATCCGGCCGGGCACTGACGCCACCGAACCTTTCGGCATTCGGGTATAAGCTGCTCGGCGGACGCGTCCTTCCGGGCGGTGGCGCTGCGGCTGCACAACTCATGTACGAGGATGACAAAGGCGAGAGGCTGGCCGTTTATCTACGCGCCGGCCAATCAGCGCAGACAGCGTTCACGTTTGAAGAGAAAAACGGCGTGTCCAGCTTTGTCTGGGTGGATCAGGGGTTCGATTTCGCGGTATCCGCCTCGGTCGATCGGGCAAAGCTTCTTCCGATCGCAACTGCGATTTATCAAGGAATGATTTGAAACCGGGTCAATCTCAATGTCAAAAATGACTGCGGCATTGTACGAACGCCGCAGTCAACTTGTTTCGGGGTTGCCTTTAACAGGCAGCCAAACTGTTAGTTGCTCTGCAAGACCGTAGTTGCTGACGGTTCTGTTCCCTCAACGAGGATAACCTTAGGTGTCTTGGAGGCTTCGCCCGGTTTAACGATGGAGCGGGTCGGACTGGTGGCCGATGCCATCGCGGCACCTTTGGCATCCGTCTTGAACGCCACGATCGGTTCCGGCTGACCTTCGAACAACAGCGCATAAGCCGTGTCCGGCTTCAATTTCGATACGCTGAGATCTACGATATCGATCAGGCCAAGATTGCGCGAGACGACCATGCCGCCCCCTTGCGCATCTGCGGCAGGCTTCAGCATAAGTGTGATGTTCTCCGGCATGTCCTTGCGTGGTTCAAGGTTTTGGCGGCCATCGCCTGTCGGGACCGCATCCGGAACGTAGATCAGCGCTTGTGGGGCCTGGCCTGAGGGGATATGGGCGATCTTCTCATTCTTCTGCGTGTCGATCACGTCCACCGCGTCGCCGTTTTCAAGGCCAACAAAGACGCGGCTGCCGTCGCCAGAACCCCAGACACCGTGCGGCAGGGCGCCGACGGGAATGGTGGCTATCAGCTTGGCCTCGTCGTCTAGCGTGTAGACTTTTACGACGTTCTCGCCGCCGATGGTCACATAAGCCAATGTTCCGGTGGATGTTTTGGCGAACGCCAGATGGTTGGTGATCGGACCGCTATCGATCACGCCCTTGACTTTCAATGTCTTGGTATCAATCCGCGTCACCTTGCCGACATCCTTGTGGGTTAGCCAAGCTTCCTTTCCATCTGGCGTCACCTGAATGAAAGGCGAGAATGGCGAGACCACCGGAATGGATGCAAGCAGCTTTTTCGACGCTACATCGAACACCTGAACGACCGGATTGAAGCTGTTGGCCACAAAGGCGCGCTTGCCGTCTGGCGTAAAGATCGTCATGCCGGGACCGCTTTCGGTCTTGATGCGATCGGTCTCCTTGAATGTCTTCGCATCGATGACCGAAAGGTAATCCTCGCCCCGCACTGTTGCCCAGACGTGTTTGCCATCCGGCGTGAAGAAGGCCTCGTGCGGGTTGCGGCCGATATAGGCGGCGCCTTTGATCTTGTTTGTCTCGGTATCGATGAAGGTCACGGAATTGGTCACTGTCGAGACGGCGACGATAGTGCGGTGATCCGGCGAGAAGCCAAGGCCGTGGACGTTGACCTCACCCTTGTAGAGCGGGCTCAAGACATTCGGGCGTGGGTCGCCGAGCTTGATCAGGCCGAGAAGCGTGTTGGTCGATGGATCGATGACAGATACGGTGTTGCTGTTCTGGTCAGCAGCATAGACCCGGTCCTTGGATTCGGGCAGGGCAAAGGCTGGGGTGCTCGCCATCAGGGCGATCAGCAGGGCTGCGGAACGTTTCATTTCGAAGTCTCCGGGTTGGCGGCGACGGAGCCGCGCTGTTGTGTGAGCATCGAATTCATCAACTGAATTTCGTAAGCCTGCTCTGTGATGATCGACTGGGCGAGGTTTCGGATCTGCGGATCTTTGGTGGTGAGCAACACAGCCTTGGCCATGTCGATGGCGCCCTGGTGATGTGGGATCATCTGCGCCAGAAAATCGTGGTCTGGATTGCCTGTTTCAGGTACCGCCATCATGCCGGCATGCATTTTGTCCATGGCGACCTTCATGCTTTTGGAGAACGCAGTGGAAGTGCCGCTATCTTCCATGCTCATTGCCGGATGGTGGTCGTGGGACTGCTCAGCAGATGCACTTCCCACAAAGACAAAACTGGCAACAAGTATGAAACTGTAGACGCGCATGGCGGAATCCTTTTGGCTTGAGTGGATAAGAACGCTGTGGGTCGCCGTTTATTCCATTGCTCATCCGTATTTGTCCTCACGTCGGCGTGAGCGGTTGGCACGCGCGGCACTATGCCGGTCTGCGCTAAGAATTATGGAAGGCGGATCTTGACTCGAAGCGTGCCCAAATACTGCTTGCTCATATGCCGCCAAGAGGATCACGCGCGTTGCATCTAATCTGCATGTGAACGATGTCTGAGGGCGATACCCGCAGCGGATTGCGGTATGGAGAATGAACGGCCGGTTGGAACAGGGCGAAAAAGCAGACATTCTAAGCCGTTCGACGACGGCGCCCAGTCGTCCGTCTTTTCAGAGGAAAACCAGCCTGGTCGATCGTAGGAAAACTTCCCTCAGAGAATTCCGCCACTCTCAGATTTTGGTTTCACTCCAGGCTGGCGGTGGCTTTCATGACTGCTTTAGCGACCTCGTTGAAACTCATTTCAATCCGAACCTGTTGGCCGTTGACGAAAAACGATGGCGTGCCGGCCACGCCGAATTTTTTGTTCGCTTCGGTCGTCGCAGCATTGAGCTTGTCGAGATAGGCCTGATCGGCGACAGCGCGATCGAAACCCGCGCGGTTGATGCCCATGCTAGCGGCGATCTCGCGCAATGCATCCTCGGCATTGGCGGCGCCGGCAATCTCATCGAATTTCGTCATGAAGGACGATACCGTCTCGTCGAATTTGTCTCGGCCCCGCGCATTCGCCAGCATGAAGATAACGGCATCCACCGAGTTTCGCACGAAGGGCCGGTACGCGATCTTCAACTTACCCGATGCGACATATGTATCCTGCAGTTTCGGCAGGTCTCGTTCATGGAAGTCGATGCAGTGGCTGCAGGTTGGGGAGGAATAGACGACCAGCGTCACTGGAGCGGTCTTCTCGCCAACGAAGCTGTCTTGGAATACGGCCGGGTTCATCAAATCCTGCAAGGGTTCGGCCTTGGCCGATGTCACGCATCCCAAAGCAATGCCGACGATCACGGCCATCATACGAAACGTCATGTCTTCTCCTGTTCGGTTACGAGAAAAAACACTCCGGCATGAGCAATGCCGGAGTGTTTCGATCATCAGTCGGCCTTGAGGCAGGGCGAGACGAAGAGCGAGCGGTCAAGAGTGCCCTTGATCGTCTTGGCCGCGACCAGCAGCCACATGCAGACAAGCGCAATAACAAGAACCGCGCCAAAGATTGCGATAGACGACATCGGCACCATCGTTGAGAGACGAAGAGTGGCGACGGCAAACACGCCAAGCGGGAAGGTATAGCCCCACCAGCCGATATTGAATGGCAGGCCCTCGCGAAGGTAGCGCAGGGTGATCAGGACAGCAGTCGCCAGCCACCAGATGCCGTAGCCCCACAGGAGGATCGCGCCGAGGAAGCTGGCGCCACCGAAGGCCGGAGCAACGCTCGCCAATCCATTCGCCGACAACACGGCGGGTCCGGTCTGGCTCATGACGAGAAGACCAAGGGCACCGGTTCCGATCGGGCCGAGAGCCAGCCAACTCGAGGCGGCCATGTTGACATGCGGAAGCTTGTGGACCGCCATGCGCAGGAAAAGGATCACGAGCACGCTCATGGCCAGCGGAACCGAGCAGGCCCATAGGACCAGGCTGGTCATCAGCACCGTCAACTGCGTTTGAGCGTCGGCGATGTGGGGCAAAAGCAGGCCACCGCTGACGGCCGCCACCTCGCTCGCCACGATCGGCAGCAGCCAGACCGCCGTCATTTGGTCGATCGAGTGCGATTGGCGCGTAAACATCATGAACGGGATTGCAAGACCGCAGGCCAGCGACAGTGTGACGTCGATCCACCAGAGCGTCGTTGCGATTGCCACCGCCGTGTCGCCGATATGCGGGATGCCGTAGATCAGAAAGCCATTGATGATGGTGGCCAGTCCCATCGGGATGCAGCCAAAAAACATCGACACGACAGAATGCGAGAAGACGCGGCTTGCCTCATGAAAATAGAGCAGCCAGCGTGCCGTGTAGAGCGTTGTGCAGGTGGCAAACAACAGGATATTGAAGAGCCAAAGCGCCTGACCGATCGCGAAAAGCCACGGATGCCCAGGAAATTGTGCGAGAGCGACCGAAAGAATGCCGGTGCCCATCGTGGTCGCGAACCAATTTGGCGTAAAGTTCCGTATGACATAGCCCTGCATGGGAACGTCCTGGGCTGGCGTGACCGGCCTCTTGAAGGCAACAACCTTGTGCATCGAATTTCTCCTGATCGTTGAGGAGAAAATACGGGGGTACATCGATCAGTTCCAACGCATAGTTCAGGATATTTCGATCGCCGTTTTCGATTGATCGAGTTTTGCGGCGGCAGCTTCGAAAACCGCGTGAAGGCGGTCGCGCAGCGTCGGCGAGGTATTGATCAGCGTCGGGCTCGGATGGGGGCAGAGGATCACCTCAATGCCGGCATCCACCAGTACCCCTTCAGCACCGCTCGCCACCGCGCCCGCCAGGATGGCGACACGTAGGTTCGGCAGCAGCGGCAGAAGGCCTGCAAGTCCCATGATGCCCTCGCGCCGCTCGCTGGCCACGATCGAGCCTCGGGTTGCGCGGACCCACGGGACCGTATTCCACAGAACGATGTCTCGGCGCGATATCCCTGCGCCAGTCAGCGCCGTGCGCAGGTTCTTCGCCGTGCCGGTCGGGTTATCGATCGAAACGAAACGCCGGCCGCGTTCGACCGGACTTGGTCCAGGCGTCTCCAAAAGGATCAGCAGTCTTGCGCTGATACCGCCATCGTATGGATCGAAGTTCGGCATATCCCGGTCGGAGTTAAGCTGAAGGTGCTCCCGGAAGGCGTTCAATGGCTGCATATGCGCGCTGTCAAGCGCGGCCAACCGCTCCTCGCGTCGATGCTCGTGCCAGAGCGTATCAGGTCCGCGATAGGTCATCGTGCCTGTTCCGACAACAGGGCTTCGAACGCATCGGCCGCCTTGGAGCGATACCGCTCCTTATGCCGGAGGAGGAAGAATGGGCGCGGAAGCGGAGAAGCATTGGCCTCGACCAGCAGGCCGCTGTTGAGTTCGGTCTGGGCAGCACTTCGCGATGTCAGTGTTGCCCCCATGCCGGCCTCGACTGCGCCGAGCACGGCCTCGTTTCCGGGCAGGACAATTGCAACGTTCAACGCCTGCAGCTTCAATTTCTCTTTCGTCATCATCGTCTCGAAGGCGAGCCGTGTTCCCGATCCGGGCTCGCGAAGAACCCATGTCGCGTCTTCAAAATCGGCCTTTCCGAGCTTTTTGCCTTTGGCCCATGGATGAGTTGGCGACACGACGAGGATCATCTCATCCGTGGCGATCATGCGCGACAACAAGGCCGGTCTGTCGACCGCGCCCTCTACAACGCCGAGCTCAACCCGCCCTGCCTCAACCGCGTCGCCTACCGCCTCGGTATTGCCGATCCTGACGTCGAGACCGAGACCAGGATAGCGTGCGTGGAAAGTCGCAAGCCTGGAGGGCAGCCAATAGGCGCCAACAGTCTGGCTCGCCATAACAGACAATTCCCCGCGCAAAAGTCCGGCAAGGTCGCTTAGCGCAGACTCGGCGGCTTTCGCTTCAGCCAAGACCTGAAGTGCATGCTCGAGAAAGATCGTTCCGGTTTGGTTTAGGACGATAGAACGACCGATCCGGTCGAACAAAGCCACGCCGTGCCGTTCCTCAAGCGCGATGACCGCAGCACTGACGGCCGACTGCGTCATGTTCATCGCTTTGGCAGCCTTGGTGATGTGCTGTTGGCGGGCGACTTCGGCGAAGATGCGCAACTGGTCGAGGGTCATGAAGATAGCAACCTTGAATCTGCTCCGAGTTATAATCGATTTTTCCGAATGTTCGTAGCAAAATTATGCGATGGAACTGATGCAGAATGGCGCTAGTTTTCTCCTACCAGACACGGAGGAAATACCATGCTGAAATCCATCATCACCGGCGCGGCGATTCTTGTCGCCACGACAGCACCAACGCTTGCCGCCGATATCCACGTCTATGGTCCCGGTGGACCACTCCCTGCCATGAAGGAGGCGGCAGCCGCCTTCGAGAAAAGCTCCGACAACAAGGTTATCGTTACCGCCGGCCCGACGCCGCAATGGATCGGCAAGGCTAAAGACAATGCCGACCTGATCTTCAGCGGCTCCGAGACGATGATGTCGGATTTCGTGAAGGCGATGGACGGCCAGATCAAGGACGCTGATGTCGTGCCGCTCTACCTGCGCCCATCCGCTATCCTGGTGCGTCCGGGGAACCCGGAGAAGATCACCGGCCTCGCTGATCTGTTCAAGCCCGGCCACAAAGTGCTTGTCGTCAATGGTGCCGGGCAGAACGGTCTTTGGGAAGACATGGCCGGACGAACCGGCGACATTGAAAAGGTGAAAGCTCTTCGCGCCAATATCAAGACGTTTGCCGCCAACAGTGCCGAAGCCAAAAAAGCCTGGACCGAGGACAAGTCTTACGACGCGTGGATCATTTGGAACATCTGGCAGGTCGCCAATCCAAAACTCGCAGATGTCGTCGAGGTCGAACCGGACTATCGCATCTATCGAGACACCGGGATCGTGCTGACTGAGCGCGGAGGCAAGAATGCCGACGCCAAAGCGTTTTCGCAATTCCTTCAGGGCCCTGAGGCCAAGGCGATCTTTGCCAAGGCCGGCTGGACCACGCCCTCGAAATAACCCTATACCGTCTCAGGAAAGATAACGACAATGCAATCCACTCCCAAAAAGATCGCTGTGACCGGTGCTGCCGGCCAGATCTGCTATTCCCTGCTGTTTCGGCTGGCGAATGGTGACCTTTATGGCAAGTCGCAGCCGATCGAACTTCGACTTCTCGATCTGCCTCAAGCCCAGGACGCCGTACGCGGCGTTGTCATGGAGCTGGAAGACTGCGCCTTTCCGCTGCTGCACAACATCGTCATGACGGATGATCCCCGCCAGGCGTTCGAAGGTGTCGATGCGGCGTTCCTCGTCGGCTCCAGACCGCGATCAAAGGGTATGGAACGGCGGGACCTGCTTGCTGCGAATGCAGAGATCTTCAAGGTGCAGGGCAGGGCGATCAACGAAGTCGCCGGACGCCGGGCCAAAATTTTGGTGGTTGGCAACCCTGCCAACACCAACGCTTCCATCCTGATCGCCAATGCTCCGGACTTTAACCCAAGGCAGGTCAGCTCGATGATCCGGCTTGATCACAACAGGGCGTTGACCCAACTGGCGCGCAAGGCCGCCTGTGGCGTCGGCGACATCGACAAGCTCGTTGTGTGGGGCAATCACTCGCCGACCATGTTTGCCGACTGGACCTATGCAACGGCTGCCGGAAGGCCCTTATCCGAGACCATCGCCGACGACCATTGGTACAAGGAGGTGCTGATCCCTGAGATCGCAAGGCGTGGCACCGCCATCATAGAGGCGCGCGGCGCGTCGTCCGCGGCATCCGCCGCCAATGCAGCGATCGATCAGATGCGTGATTGGATGCATGGCACGGATGGGCGCTGGACATCGATGGCTGTTATATCGCAGGGGCAGTATGGCATACCGGAGGGTCTGGTGTGTGGCGTACCTGTGATGTGCGAGGACGATGATTATAGCGTCGTTGAAGGTCTCGATCTGGATGGGTTTCAGAAGAGTAAGCTGGACAAAACGATAGAAGAGCTTGTCGGAGAGCGCGACGCCTTATCCTGATACGGTGGGATGGGAAGGCTGGCACAGAACCTGTGCGGAGATTGCACGCCTGTTCTCCGCAAAATTTCTGAGAATAGGCGCCAGCCTCCGAAGAGGCGAATGCCGCCACGACGATCAGCGAGCTGCAGCTTGACGGGCTGGTTCAATTTTATCTTTCATAATCCGCTTCGACCGCCGAATGGGAAGGACGAAGCCCTCATCCAGATAGGCGTCGTCGGGGATGAAGCGCTCGAACAAGCGTATCCGGCTGGAAACCGACATAGTCGGTAGAACTGCGATCAAATCTTGTCGCCAAGGCCATTTCGGCGGATTGTTCGTCGCCAGGATGTTCGCCACTGTACCGATAGAACGATTGATTATCTGTTCAAAGTATTGCGCTTCAATGGTCACCGGCACCTTGGATGCCCGCCGCAGGTCATAAGCGCAAGAGGTGCAGACATGCTGGCCGACAAGCCGTGGCTGAGCGAAGGCAGTAATTCCGCGGTGGCACGATGGGCAACGGTCGCGTAATCCGCACCCGTGGATAAAGCAGGAGATTCTAGTCGAGTGTCGCCATCGCCTCCGAAAATATGGGGGCTGATCAGAATCGAGGCACGCAGGACAGAATTGCAGCCACGTCGAAGCAGCACGACGGGCTTTGATGACCAGTGGTAGCGGCATGTGTCTGTAATCACATGGCTGCAAGGCCATTGACGACAATCGGTCTCTCGGAATTCCAGATCCCTCCGAGAGCTGGTCCAAGACATCGTCCTGAAGTTTTAAATCGAACCTGGCAGACCACATTCTGTGGCGCAGTCCAAGAACGCGCGCAAAATTTCGCGGTGCTACGCCATTGGCAGAAGCGATCCGATGTAACCAGCTCGACAGGAGTTCGTCGGCGTGTGGTTCTACTTTAACCGGCCACCGTTCATACACAACGTCCCGGTAGCGCTCCTGCGGAATGACCACCATCAGTGACGGCCCAAGCAGGCTCAAAGAAGCGCCTCACGAATGGGCCCATGCCGTCTTTTGGACAGCGGAATGTACCGCAGGTTGTCGATGGAGGATCTGGTGATACGTTGGTCTCCCTCCTGGATTGCTGCAATCGCGGCCTTGGTCAGGATCGCGACGATCTCTCCGATCAGCCCCTCGGAAAGACCAAGAATGTGTCGGGCCTTTCGCTCCGCCGACAGATCCGAGCTGCGTGCGAGGGGCAAGGCGGCCTCGAGACTGTCCAACAATGACAGGTAGGCCTCATCGTACGACCAGCGCGGAATCGGAAAGAGTTCGAACCGACTCGCCATCTCGCTGGTTGCACATATGTAGTCGTAAACCGTGACCTCTCCGACCAGAACCGGCGAGATATCGTATTGCCGACCAATGCGACGCAGAAATGCGAAGACTGCTTCAACGTCACGCGGCCGGCCCCTAAGCGCGTTGTGGAATTCGTCAAAGATTAGGACCTTCGGCCTGAGCGCCGCAAGGAGATGGTCGAGCTGCTCCGCTTTGCGTCCGACAGTCCACACATCGCCGCCCGGCGCGTTGAGCGCGTGGAGAATGCTGGCGTAAAAATGGCCAAGTCCTGCACCTTCCCGGGTCTGGACGATCCAGACCTTCTGGTCTGCGGAGGCCTTCAGGCAATCCACGGCAAATCGTTCGACGATCATCGTCTTGCCATTGGCGTAAGGCCCGACAATCATCAGCCCTTGCGTGCGCAGTGAAGGAGGGCGTGACAACAAATCCGATAGCCGCTGATGGCTTTCGATCGCAGCTTGATGCCCGATCCACCTCGGAGCTCGGATATACGCGATCCGCTCCTCAATGGTGCGGTCGAGATAGGGGCGAACATGTTCGAAGAGGTGATCTTCCATAGCCGACTACCAGTCTTCGACCTGTAGTCGGGCCTTTGGCCGCTCTTGCTGGATCGTTTGTATCGGAACTGATTCCGATGTTTCAGCCATTCGTTTTTCCGCGGGCGCGGCATAAATGCCCCGCGCCGTATTGCGCAGCCGGCGCTTTGAAAGCCCGGCGGTGTTTGCAATCGTGGTCATTTCCCGGCGCAGCGAGACGATCTCGACGCTGGATCGGCCGCTCAAGTCGCGCCTCCGTGCCCTTTCGGCCCGATGCTCCCACAGTGTGATACTGGCGACCACGCCATCTCGCCGCTCCACTGCCCGAAACACTTGTGTTTCGGGGTCGCGAACAAAGATCTGGCTTATATTGCGGGGATCGTATCGCACTTCGAGCTTACTGAGCCGATCTCGTTCCGGCACCAGCCTGCCAATCCAACTCGAAAAGTAGTGCAGCGCGAACAGACTGATCCCTTGAGGCGACAATTGCCTCTGACCGGCCGGCAAGAAGGAGAGCAGCACATGGTGCTGGTCGTCGATGATATGAGGGTGGCCTGACGCACGCTGCTCCCACTCCTTGACGGGAATGTTCAGCGTTTTCGGATTTTGATGGCGATTATGATCCAGGATCGCCAGGACCACGCACCGCTCCAATTCGGAAAATGAGAGGCGGGCACGGTGTTCGGCAGGATATTCGTCACGAGCTGCCACGGAACGTTTCGTGGTGCCCGGTAATGTTGCCAACACACCGTTCAGCTTTCCTAGAAGCCGTTCCACGACGCCGCCGTGGTGAACCCGAGCGCGATCCCGATATCGAATGCGGATCCCGTATTCGTCGCAGCCTCGCTGAAAAGCATGCCCCTTGAACTCCATCGCCGAGTCGGCCACAAGCAGCCGGGGCCTTCCATACATTGGCCAGTCATGGCGAATATCGCGCGATGCGAGCCAGCCATCCTTGGGGCAAATCGCCTGCGCAAGGCAAAGCGCCACCGACAGCACCGAGGGTTTTTCCAGCGATAGGCAAAAGCCCAGGATGGCACGGGTGGCAACGTCGGTCACCAGTGTCAGATACGCCCGCCCGACGAAAACCCCGGCCCCATCGATGACCTCGACGAAATTTACATCCGTCGGCGTGTGGTCGATCTGGCAGACATCCAATGGGTTTGTTGCATGGATGTATCCAGGCCGTGGCTTCAGCCGCAACAAATGTTTCGGATTGGCCGAGCGCTTCCTCGCGATCGTTTCGGCTGAAAACAATTCAGGGATCCTGCGCGCGACAGTGACATACGATGGCTGGGACAGGCCTGCCTCCTCGCAGCGCGCGCGGATTTCGGCGACGACCGGAGCCAATGGCGGCGCTTCGAGGGTGAGCCACTGCTCCTGCAAAGTTCTCGCAACGATAGCTTCGACGTCCGCCGAAATCCGCTTTCGCCGGGGGCCGGATGTGCGCGGCAGGAGCGCGGTCACCGTTCTGTCGGTTCGATATCGGGCCAAGAGATTGTATATTTGTCGGGACGACAGCCTCAATTCCGCAGCAGCGCGGTCAATGGCCGATTTGCGCGAACCGTATCCTTCCAGGATGCGATCCAGTTGGTCCGCGAGCCTGCGCGCAGCCGCCCAATCGGCTTCAGTAGATTCACGGGCAGGTGTCGATCGGCAATATTGAAATGGATTTGGCACATCTGGCCTCATCGAAATCGTTAGCGATAATCGTTCCTACCAATAACGCCTAACTCTAACAGCCTAATGACGATTTCCAGTTTGAAACCTCAAAGTAAAAGCCACACTGGTATTGCTCTGGCGCGCCTCGACGAGCGTGTTGCCCGTTCGCCGGTCGGAACCGGCTTCCTCGAGCGCACCCAATTCGCCGATGCCTGCGCATCGCTGTGGATCGACGGCGAACTTGTCCATCTCGAGGACCTGGTCCTGCACGATGCCACACGCGATATTCGCACACCCACCCATGAACTGACAATCGCCCGCGACGTGCTGCGCACCCGCCGGCGCATTAGTGGCCAGTCAGCCGACTGGGCTCTGTCCGCGGAGGGTATCCGGGTTTTGCGACAAACGACGGACGCCGGCGCGATCGGCGCCGAGGCAGCAGAGCCGATCGGCATCATGCGACCAGCGCCCGTCGTCGATCGAGAAGGGGAGGGCGATAATGACGACGCCAAGAATCTGCCCGGCCTCGACTATGCCGCCATCGATGCGGTGCTCGCCCGGTCAGAGGCCGCGATCGAGGGCGCAAAACGTCCCGGCCGTGCCGGCGGCCATGTGACGACCAGCCGTCCCGAAAAGGACCCGATGATCTATGATCTGGACTGGGACGAGGATGCCCGGCTCGACGAATGGCGCGGCGTACTCCGCCAGGCCGAAAACTTGCCTGCGGTACTGCAGGCCATCGTCGCCCTTGATGCCTGGAACGAACTCTCCGTCCTACAGCATGCGCCCTGGCTCGGCCGGCTATTGGCCGCCTCCATCCTGCGCCAGACCGGCGTCACCACCGGCGCCCATCTCGCCGCCATCAACCTCGGACTGAAAACCATACCCGTCGATCGGCGCCGGCATCGCGATCGGGAGACGCGACTGCTCGCCATCGCTCACGGCATTTTGGCGGCCGCCGAGATCGGCATGAAGGAACATGACCGGCTGACGCTTGCGAAGACGATGATGGACCGAAAGCTGGAGGGGCGGCGGACGTCGTCCAAATTGCCGGAACTGGTCGAGCTTGTCATGGCAAAACCATTGGTGTCGGCCGGGATGGTGGCGAAAACGCTCGAGGTCACGCCGCAGGCGGCGCGGCGGATCGTTTTGGAGCTCGGCCTCAGAGAGATGACGGGGAGGGGGAGGTTTCGGGCGTGGGGTGTCATGTAGGTTAAACGACGATGAGTTTGCTTCCTTTCTTTGGTACGACAAGGCACTCTGTAGACCAGAGACGTCCTATGGAGCCGGAGCTAAATGTACTATCTTTCCGCGTATCAAACTGGCCAATTCGGCTACGTTCATACCCTCGCTACTGCGACTGAATGGGATGCATGGCTTGTAACGGTCATACCGAACGTTCTCGATGCTAACGTCCGCAGCCGGCTTCGTTCCAACCTAAAGCACATTTTGGTTGGTATGGAGATGAAGGCTGGATTGATTACGCCCCATGCGACGCGAGGAGCAGGCAACGCATCGGTGCTATTTGAGCCCTACTATACCGTGATGATCTTCGAGTTCTGCGTTGGCGCATTTTCCGTCTGCGAAGGGTTGGGAACGGCCTTCCGCCTGAGGGATGTCGGCAATAACGGAGCCAACGCCCCGCGTATCGCTCCGAACCACTGGATTGCTTCTCTTGTCGCGGTTGCCGACCCGAACGGAAACCTTGATCTCGAAGCCAAGGTTCGGGGAATTAAATCCGTCCGTGACAAGATGCATCAGGATCGGTTAGGTGCGCGGCAGGAGATCGACTGGCACGCTTTCAGCTATGATGACGCTTTTCTACCAGCGAAATCGGCCATTCTGGCGTTATTGCAAATTGATCCCCATCACGTTCCAGCCGCCACAAATCTCACTGCTTAGTTTCGAGGGACTTGCCGACCGTAGCCGGAAGCATACTACACCTCACCGACAGCGCCAGCCGACGATTCAGCCGGTGGCCGTGATCTTATGGACGTATCTAAGCTCACCGGTTGTCTTGTCCAGTTCCACCAAGCGACTGACGTTACAGGTTGCACACTTCACATCGGCGACCCCATCAAGAATCAGGGAAGCCATCGTAGCGGCCAAATCAGAACCGCAGGTTTCGCAACAAATCGGAAGTCCGCCGGCAAATTGGATACCGTAGACTTCAGATCCCAGAACCTCCTTGAGCCGGATGTGAATGCGGTTCGCCTCAGTCCTCAGTTTAGTTTCGTCTATCGACTTCCCTTTCTTGAGCTGGGAAACGGTTCGCTGATGAAGGAAACTTCCGTGAGATCGATGGGCCTTTTCCACCCAGTTGACGGTTAAGCGTCGATCAATTCCATCGAAGAGTGGGGGGCCACCGACGGGGGCGCCATTCTCGCCAACTTCGCGGACCTGAACCCGAAGCGACGTATCGACGAGTCGGTCGTGTGCGGAAAGGAGTTCCAGGACTTTGTTGGGTTGCCAATGTTGATGTGCCTCCGCAACGTCGGGGCTCAGATTTTTCTCGTAGGCTTGGAGCGTTTCATACACGATTGCCTCGATTGCTAGACGAAGCTCGAGGCAGGCGTAAACGAGTTGCTGCCCTTCACCACAGAGCAGCTCCTCAGCTGATTTAAGGTGCTTCCGCGCCTGTTCGCGAAAAGGAAAACGCGCAACTTGGGGTACTTGCTCATCCATTTGAAACGCTCTTCTCTATGCGGTGGGCCGCCCGCCGGGGCACCATTCGATCTTGCCCTTTGTGATCCAGAAGTGGCAGCCACATTCATTTAACTGGTGAACCGATGGTTTGAGCGTCGGACGGTTCCAGAAATCCAATGTTACTTGCCATTTCGGCCGTCGAGTGGGGTTAAGCGAAAGTGCAATCATCTTACCGCAACCGCCGGGGCACGTCAGGCACGCCCATTTTGCGACGTCGCCATCGCGAACTACGACGACATCCATTTCTGGCAACTCGCCGGTCGACGGATATTTGGACGAGAGCCCCGCAAGCCGGTCAAACTTGAGCAACCCGAAGAAGCGGAGGGTGAGTGCTATCGTTCTTCGCATGATCTCACCCTGCCATATCGAGGAAGGGCGATACATCGCCGGCACCACGCGAGTCATCTGATTGGCAAACCGGGCAACCTTCTCGGGCCTTGATATCCAGAAACCGATCATCGCGAACATGCCAGCGTCTGACACGGGTTGGGATCATTCCATCAGCGCCGTGAAATCCAGTAAGCGCGGCAATCATTTCATCGACGGCAACAGATGCCATCTCGGTCGTAAACGTCACGACTGCGGGGGCGGGATCACCGGCGCCAACGACGTAGGCCTCGACCTTACGGCGTTGGAATTCATCCGGCTGATTGCGTTCGAGCTCTTCTTCCTGCGCGCGAATGGCGTTCACAACACCACCGCAAATCAAACAGGGGCGGCCCGGAACTACCGTCGTGACCCGTCCATTGAGATCATGTCCGTGCCCTTGAGCCGCTGCGACCATGCGCAAGCCGACGTCGATGACGGGGATACCGTAAAAATGGGCAAGGCGATTGATCAAAATTCGTCCTGAGTTGTCGTCGGTGCATCCGAAGACAAAGTCGGATGCCTTGAGCGCATCTCGGACCCGCGCAACGTTGACCCAGTCCTGCGCGATTTCAACATGGCATCCGATGCCCATCAATTCGATCTCTCGCTTAAGGACCTCGACTTTCAGACGTCCGATATCGTCGCGGCGTGCTCCATGGACCCGGTTTAGGTTTGTCTCGTCAATCACGTCCTTATCGACGAGGAATATGTGCCCAACCCCAAGCCGAGCCAACAGAAGCGAGACCGGGCTACCGGTACCGCCGCACCCGACGACGCATACGCGTAACGATGAGAGATTGTCGTTGAAGCTCTGCCCAAACAGCCGGCGCTGACGGTCCAGGTGGTGATGGACTCTGCTCTTAGCGAGATAACGTTGATCTCGCCGATATCGTCCACCGACGACCTGAACAGCGTCAGCCATGGTGTAAGCATCGGCGCTATGCCAGATTCGCCCGCAGACTGAGCCGTCTCCGCCAAGAACGATACTAACAAGGCCTCTCGCGCCCTTCTGGTGAGCCGTCCGAGCAAGCTCTCGCTCGTTGGCGTCGTCCTGATCGGAGAAAAATGCATGACTGCCCGGATGGGTGTGAAAGATTGCGGGAATCTTGCCCGCGATCGCAGCGTCGCCGAGCATCCGCATGAAGCTGCGGGTGCTCCATGTCACATGCACACCGGACGAGCTGAGCATGTCTGTTGCCGGAATCTCAATGACCCGATGTGAAACGAGACGGTGACGCGGGGCGCCCGACCAAGGATCCTCAGCGATATCCGACGATCCAAACAGGATGTAGGCAGCTGCTTCCGGAGACGTAGCGTCCGGAAGCAGGCCCGTGAGGATCTGCATATGTTGCTCGAGAAGAGTAATGTCCAGCATCGTCATTTCACTTTGCCTTCTCGAAAGCCATCTGGGCTCGGGTCACCATGGTGCGGATGCCATCGATGCCTGCGCGCCATTCCGCATGTCGGGACCAGCGCTGCCAGCTGTCGCCGGCGAAAAGCTGCGGAACATCCGCGCACGCCGCGTACGTGTTTGTCGCATTCAGCTTGATCCAGGGCAGCGTGTAGAACATATCGACGCTGGCATCGGGATAACCCGCCGGAAGCTGGATCATCACGTCGACCTTGTCGTGATCGAACTTGCCCGGAGGAAGGGCAAAATCCTTGATCACGACCGCTCCGATACCGCCATCGTTGATGATCTCATAAGCCAGTCCATGCGCTTCCAGAAAGCGACGGTCAGCGGAGGGGAGGGCCTCCAGGCCCTCCGTGGTTTCACTGATCACGGTGATGAAGCGCTCGATGCCCTTGCCCGCCAGATCGACCAGATCGTGATCCTCGATCAGGCGATCATGACCGCCGCGCACTTCGAGATAGATGCTGTAGCGAGCGTCGACACCGGCCAGGTTGCGAAGTGCCTTGCCGCTGATCAGATTCTTGCCCCAGGACATCTGGCGGCTTTCAATCGTGAAATTGAAGGAACGGTCGCTCTCAAAGTAGGCGAACGTTTCAACGCCCTTTGCGCGAAGATCGAAGGTTTCGTCGAGGCGGATATCCTCGAACTCACCGTTGGGGAGGATGGCGAAGAGGCTGTAGTTCTCCACGTCACGGACGCCGGCTGCCGAAAGGAGCTGGCTCCCCACAGGGACCGGATCACCAATCGAGCCATCGCGATACGAAATACCGTCAGTGGTGAAGCGAATATGGAAGGGCTTGTTGCCAGAGCCCACGGAGTTGTTAATTTCAGACATTTTTTTCTCCAGGAGCGCTCGCTTGATTGCGATGCGTCTCTGGAGTGTTAATCGGAGCGGAAATGGCAGACCGGTAATTTTAGTCAGATTTTTTTGAAAGCGGGCCGGGAGGTACGGGGCCGCAGATGAAAAAGGCAGGGCATCGATGGCATGTCCGATTACTTGGCTTCGCAGGGAAGCGGCCGCTCGCAACCCCGCCGACAACTTCGCCTATCTTCTGACGACGGCTGGCAAGTTTGTCGAATTCGAGCCTGATCGGTACGGCGTCAGCGAGATTCATCAATTCGACCGTGGCATTCGGAAATGCGTCTCGGACCGCCATAAAAAAGGAGCTGGCCGCCAAATCTGACTGTGAAGCCTTTGTTCCATGCCCCGTCCGTATTCTTCGAGCGACGATCCTGCCATCGCCCGTCTGAAGCAGCTCATCCACGCGGACGGCGACCTTGATCGTGCCAGCAGAAATTGAAAGCCCATCGTTGTCCTTGAGTGAATGACCTTGCCTGCTGTCGAGCAGGTTGGAGATCAACCCTTGGGCGATCGCTAGATAATCATCGACATAACCGCTTTCGTCGAGACCGTGAGCCGTCATCGCGGCTTGCAACCGACCGGAGGCTTCGGAAATAACAACAGCTGCGGGGTCAGAGGATGTGATCCAATCAACCACGTCTTGGACCGCGTCGTGCATTTTCATAAAGGTGGACTCAACTCGCCGGCCGCCCGTCTGAAGCACATAGGTGTAAAGGAACCGACGAGGACACTTCTCATAGATGGCCAGCTGAGTATCTTTGAACGTCGGCGTACCGTCGAAATGCAGATCGATAACTTCCTCGCTCTTCGTCGGAAGTCGCACTGTTGGGTTCTTTGGTAGCTGAACCATTGGAGGTATCAGTCGCGCTACAAACGGTGAAACTGACCAGCTGTGGCCATTTGCCTTCTTTGTGGGCGAATAGAGAAAGAGCCGGTCTCTTGCCCGAGACAAGGCGACATAGAATAGACATTCCTGCTCATCGAGATGCGCAGCGGATCTAACCGCCGCCGCCTTGCCCGGCACTTCCTTAACGAGACCGTCGGGCGATTCTATGCCCTGAAAATGGTTTGGTGATCGGGGAATACTATCAGTGCTGATTCCGGGAAAATGAACCGCTCGAAACTCAAGGCCCTTGGATCCATGTACGGTCATTAGCCGCACGGCGTCGAGTCCCTGCGCAGCATTTGGCAACTGACGTAGATCTCGGTCATCGGCAAGACGAACAAGGCGCCTCACTCGATCGAGGAGCCGTCTGATAGGCAAGCCTTTGCCACTAGGCTGTGTGCGGCAAAAGTTGAGAAGTTGCCAGATCGCTATTCCGCGTGCTCGGGACGAGATTGTCGCTGTCTCAGCAATTGCGGCCGCTATTCGAGTGCGATCAAGCAAAAGCGAGACGAGCACTTCCCATGGCTGCGAGGCCTCGTGCAGGCCAGAAAGAGCACGCGCCGCTTTCGCCAGCGCATTCCTCCCATCAAAGGAAAGGTCCGGCAGATCTTGTTCCCCAAAAGTCCAGATAGGACTCGGTCCCTTCCCTTTGCTAACGGCGTCCAAGATAACACCAACGTCCTCAAGCGACATCGCGAAGTCGTCCATGGTCGCAAGGCGCACGAGACCCATCGGTTTGCGATCTACCAGAAGTGATAGGAATGATAGGAGGTCCTTGACTTCCTCCCGCTCGAAGATACTGCCGAGATAAAGCACTGGGATATTCAACGTTTCCAATGCAGAACCGATCTTTGCGAGGCGATCGTTACCGGTGCAAAGAACCGCTTGATCTCGGTAAGAGATCCCGAGGTTTTGCATTTCGGAGATGGCATCAGCTACAGCTTCTGTTTCATTTTCAGCTGAAACGGTCAGCCTGTGCTCCGGGGGACAACCCGAGGAGCCTCGATGTGCTTCGAGTGAACTATCGCGGCCTTGCGCAACGTTCATATTGACCGCAAAATTTGAAAAGGCACTCACGATCTCCTCTGTCGAGCGATAGTTGACCTCAAGCCGGCCGATACTCGCACCAGGGAAATCTCCCGTTGCGAATTTCGCCATGTTGATGGAGGACGCCCCACGGAAGCGGTAAATCGATTGCTTTATGTCGCCGACCACCCAAAGATTGGTTCCACCCGGCTTGAGCTTCTTCAAAAGGGCGACACTGCTTCGGTTCACGTCCTGATATTCATCGACCAAGACGTGCTCGTAAGTTGAGGCAATCGCGGCTCGAACGTCCTCATTTTCGTTAAAAAGCTGAATTGGAAGGGTTACAAGGTCACCAAAGTCTAGCCGTTTCAATCCAGCCTTAAGCTCCTCATATCGCCGGTAAACGCTCGCGACTTCAATCTGCCGCTCCGCTTCCTTTTCCTCGTCAGGCGTTGACGCAGCCAACTTCATCGCCTGTGCAAGCCCGTCGAAGTCAGCAGGACTCGCCAATTCGTCCTTCGCCCGAGAGATGGCGGCCAATATTTTATCCAGATTCTCTGTCGGATCACTAATATTGCGGAATTGGACCAGATTTAACCGAGGTGCCTCGTCCTCAAGCAATTCAATGGCGTCGGCCTTGTCGATCATCTTAGGATCGTCAGGCAGGCCGAGGCGGTCATGATGGCGCCTAATAATATCTAGCCCGAATGCGTGGAACGTGCCGATCCAGATGGCGGCTGCGGCGGTAGGGTTCACTTGTGCTACGCGATCGAACAGTTCGCCAGCAGCCTTATTGGAGAAGGTCAAGACCAGGATTCCACGAGGATCGATCCCTTTATCCAAGAGCCAAAGAATTCGACCGACCAGCGTCTGCGTTTTACCTGTTCCTGGGCCTGCCTCGAGAAGATACGCTGGCCCCCAGTGTTCCGCTGCTTCCTTCTGCCGCTTGTTGAGCGGGCGCGAGACTCTCAGCTCTTCCGCTTCGATCACCGGCTCGGGGAGCAACAAAGCATCTAGCATCTGTTGCGCCACGACTGCTTTGGAGGCGCCTAGCCGTTCCGCAATCTCATCGGCAGTTGCCTTTTCATAAATATGGGCTTCGCGAGCCAGTGTCCTGGGAAAGAGAAATTCTCGGGCGAAAAGATCCATTTGGACCTCGCGACGCTGGCGCCTGCTGTAGTCTTCAACGCGCTCGGCGCCGATTGGTGGCATCTCAGCAGCACGTGCCGGATCTATCGAAATGACTTCGTCGCGAAGTGTGGCGTCGCCAAGTTCCACATGACCAAGTTCATGGGCCACAAGAAACGCGTCCTCAAAGACGCTCCCGGTCTCCTCATGAATAATCAGCGGAAGGCTTGGATCATAGAGGGCGCGCGCTCCGTTAAGAACGCTACTTCCTTTTGCGACGCGATCAATCTCAATTCCCCTCCGCGCCGCTTCGTGCTGGATCAATGCGTAGGGGCTCCAAGCATCAACTCCTGCCTGAACCGCCGCTCTATTGAGTTCTTGGGCTCGTTGTCGCGCCAGCTCGACGGCATCCATGCTCAATCCTCCCGCAGGATCTTGGCAATCTGCTCAGGAGTATGGCCACATTCAGCGAGCAACTGTTCTATTGAAATCTTCGATTTCTGCTCTGGCTTCGCGTCAGATTTGAAGCTAGCGCCAACCGGCATAGCTTGCGGGCCTGCGAGGTAATCCACCAATCGCTCGACAGACGTGGCAAGCGCTCTGGATAGGCGTGTGGAAAAGGCGATTGGCAGCGACTGGATTTCAACTTTCTTGTCGCGGAGACCCATCAGCGCAGACGATTTTATGCCCAAACTGTGGGCAACTTCACGAGTAAACGACGCAGCTGTGATCGGCGCGTCGGTAGCGCCACCGGCAATAAACGCTGCCCACGCGGTATTGACGATCGCACTGTCGGTGTCGAAAACGTCTTCTTCCGTTGGATCAGCCATTTCCAACTCGAGCGATAAATCGATCAGTTCATTCGCCAGCTCTGGGTGCTGCTTCAGATAGAGATCAAGCGTGGCTTTGTCGTGAGATGGTTCTACGGCAAACGCGGCAAGTGTTTCCTCGGCGTTGTCTTTGCGTTGGTCAGGCATCTATCTCTTCCTCTGATAGAGCTGTCTTAAGTTTTTCAAAGGCGCGGTCACGTCGATTCCTTACCGTTTTCTCAACGCACCCCACAATTTTGCAAATTGAGGGCTTGCTAGGGTCGTTTGACTCGATTGGATATTCTTTAAAAAGCAACGCAACGACATGGCGCTCTTTCTCAGGTAACTTCTTGATCGCTGCAAAAAGCCGGAACCGGTAATTTCCATCGTCGATTTTTGATACTTCAAAAGGATCAAACGCTCCTGCAGCCTTTTCAACCGCTGCGGATACCTCTTCATCATCGTTTGTTGAGAGACGCTGTGAGCGATTTTCTTCGTCTGCAGCTCTTTTTTTTGCTGTTGCTCGCAAGCTGGCGATCGCGTGGGAGAAATTGACCTCGAAGTAGTCGAGTCGCTCATCGTAGCCATCGCGATCGGCAATAAGGCGAGCCAGGAAACGATCGACAACATAATCTCGGACCTTTGTTCCGAAGGCTGTGATTGCGATCTTTCCGTTCGGAAGACGATAGATTTCGCTGCGCAGCGTCGCCGCGCTCTCCACTCTCGCCATAAGAATGCGGAAGAGAGACTCGAAGAGGCGATCGGAGTTGTGCTGTTTACATTTCCGAATACGGTGGAGGAGGCATTCCGAGGAGAGATACAGGGGATCGGTCTTTGCGCGAACTTTAGCGCGCTGAACCAGCTGTTCTAACGACAAGCTGTCAAGCAGGCAAAGGGCGGCGGTCGTTTCCGCTCGCCGTTCGTAGCGACGACCGTCTTTGCGATATTTTCGTAATGGCTCAATCAAAAACGAATCCCTGGCTCGCTTAGGTTGAACGTATCATTTTTCCGAGTGATAACAAAAGCAAGTGGTAATCGTAGAGAGACCAATTCGAAGGCGCGTTTGTAAACGAGTTTTGCTATCAAAGTAGGACCCAGTCACGTACGCGCGCAGGTGGCAATCGACATCATAATTCGCGGGATTACTCTGTGGCCTCGTTGATCTCTCGATCCTTTTGGTGTCAAGCTTCGGTCGTCAGATGTTTGATAGGCCCATAAATGCACGATTTGCTTGATCTAGCAGCTATTCTTAAAACAGAAGAGGCCAACGAGGCGGAAACCCGGCACAAGGTCATCGACACCGTTTTGCACGATATACTTGGTTGGCCGAGGGCAAGAACAAAGGTCGAAGAGTTTATTGCGCCTGGATTTGCTGACTACGTTTTAACGCGCCCCAATGGCGAGTTCATGTTTCTGGTCGAAGCAAAGCGTATCGGAAAAGCCTTCGAACTACCAATCCCTCATAAAGCCGGAGAGTTGTTTTGCTATCTCGGTATCAAACAGCTTCAAAGCGATGCCAATATTAGATCGACTATGCAGCAGGTGCGTGAGTACTGCATGGATGTCGGGTGTGAGTATGCGGCAATCACAAACGGGAACGAGTGGATTGCATTCAAATGTTTCGAAAAAGGGAAACGTTGGGATGAGCTTAAGGCCTTCGTTATACGAGACCTTAGGTTCTTCTTAGAGGAAAGCACCAAGGCAACGAATGCTTTCTCCTTCATCGCCATTACGGAGCATGCGTCTCTCGTCAGTACGTTGTCGAGCGCACCACCGAAGGATCGTCAAGTTTATATCGCCAAAGATCGGATACTGCCGTACTCGCACCCGATTTCGTCTAACCGTCTTGCCTCAACGTTACGGCCGATCGTCAACCGGCTCTTTGGCGTCATTTCAGATGATCAGACAGAGCTCATGGATCGGTGCTATGTATCTGATCGAAATTACAATCAGGTCCTTTCAGGAATGAGGTCGGTTATTAAGGACTCCCTGACTCCATATTTCGAGCAATATGGAGTGGAGCAGTTAAGCGACACCGGAAAAGGCGGGTCAATCGGCGGTCGCATCACAAAGAATTTGAAAAATGCGCGTGGTGGTGAGGTTCTCGTTCTCTTTGGAGGGAAGGGAGCCGGAAAATCGACCTTCATTAGAAGATTACTTAGGCACACGCCGCCAAGGTGGTTGAGAGACAACGGAGTTACTGCCGTTGTCGACATGTTAGAGGTTCCCGAAGACAAGTCACGGATACATTCGGAAATATGGCGTCGTCTTGTTCGCGACCTCGATGTTGACCAGACGCTGTCCTCATCCCGCGAAGTCTTGTTGCGAGATCTGTTTTCGGACAGGTTTGAAACAGCTTCGCGTCAGGAGCTTTCAGGCCTGCCGAGGGGCGGCGAAATATATAATGACAGGTTGAACTCCCTTGTTTCGGCTTGGAAAAACGATCTTGAATATTGTGCAACCCGTTTAGCTGAAAATAGCGCTGCAGCCGGTAAGGGCGTGGTCGTTGTTATCGATAATACTGACCAGTACAGTGGCCCAATTCAAGATTTTTGCTTTACGACCGCCCAAGAGATTGCGCGGAGCCTGTCATGCATCACGCTGATCTCTATGCGCGAGGAGCGCTTTCACAACTCGAAAATACATGGCGTCTTGGATGCCTTCCAAAACTCCGGTTTCCATCTCAGCTCCCCAAAGCCTTCAACAGTTTTCCTTAAGCGCCTTGAATACACGATCGGCCTATTGCGGAACGAAAAGCGGCGCTCGGAGATAACAGCTGCTACGGATGCCGATCTTATAAATGATTGCTGCAAATATCTAGAGATCGTTGCGAGTGGGATCCGTGATACCGAATCCCCACTCAACAGTTTTCTTACGGCATGCGGACACGGTGACATAAGGCTTACGCTGGATTTATTCCGATCATTTCTGCTCTCCGGTTATACTAACGTGCAGGAAATGCTTGACGCCGGCCGGTGGAATTTCCAAATCCACCAAGTAATCAAGCCAGTCATGGTGCCGACGCGCTATTTCTACGACGAACAGCTCAGCGATATTCCGAACATTTTCCAAGCTCGCGACAGCAGGCTAGCCTCGCATTTTACGAGTTTACGAATTTTGCGACGGCTTGCAAAAAATATTGGAGGAGGCTCGTCCGACTTTGTGACGATTGCCGAACTGCGTTCCTACTTCGTTGAAACGTTCCGGATGGCTGAGGATTTCGCGCAATGCATGGATATTCTTCTGCAACATGGGTTTGTCGAGGCGAATAACCGTCTAGACTATTTTGATGAAAGTGTTGATCAAGTACGAACGACCAATTATGGCTTGTATATGCTTAACGAGCTCGCATTCACTTTCACATATCTTGATCTTGTATTTGCCGATTGCAATTATTACGATGAACAGGTTTGTAACAGTATAACGGCATACGCAAATGAAGAGTATAAGCTTTTCCTGAGCAGAGAGCGGACGGAACGGGTGAGAATTCGTTTAGAACGCACCAAAGAGTTCATCTCGTATCTCGCGCGTGAAGAGCAGCGCGAGAATGAACTATTCGATTTAAAAATACCCGTCGGCGAGGGTTTCGCGGATAAGTTGCAACAAACATTTGACGTAGAGAGTAAGCGAGTTATAGCAAGCGCCGGAAAGCAGAAATACGACCGTCGTTAGCTAAAACAAGCACTTACCAGCGGCGGTGGTCGATTAATTTGGCGCGGAGTGTTCGAATCCCTTCAAGAGCTTAGGGTCTTGTTTCCTTGTAGATGCATCGATCAGGAGGCACGATGTTTGACTGTATTTAAAAAGAAAGTAGTCGTCATGTGGTTAGCTGGCTGAAAGCCAAAGGCGGATGCCGAACGCGATCGTAAGGGTCACACCAACGCCGGCAATCCAAAGGAAAACGAACCAGCCGATGCGTTTTACCCAAGCTGCTCCATGCGTCATCAGTGATATCCCTCTTCGTGGCGGACTTTGCCGCGGAACACCCAGTAAGCATATGCGGTATAGGCTAGAATAATCGGCACGAGCACCAGAGCTCCGACAAGTAAGAAAGACAAGCTTTCCGGCGGTGCAGCGGCATCCCAGATCGTCAGTGAGGTGGGCACAATGTACGGATAGAAGCTGATCCCGATGCCAGCGTAGCCCAGCATGAACAGACCGAGCGATGCCAGGAATGGCTGTGCGTCCCTGCCGGACTTCAGCCCCTTGACGATCAGATAAAGGCAACCGAGGACCAGAACCGGGACGATGACACTGAAGATCATCGTGGGGAAGCCAAACCAGCGGTCGAGGTAGAGCGGCCGCAGCCAAGGCGTCCATAGGCTGAAGATCCCCATGGCTCCAACGGTTGCAATGCCGAGCGGCAAAGCCAGCTTTTTCGCGCGGCTAGCCAAATCGCCTTCCGTCTTCATGACGAGCCAGGTCGTGCCTAGGAGGCTATAGCCAATGACAAGCGCAACACCAGTCGCAACCGAGAACGGCGTCAGCCAGTCCCACCAGCCACCAGCATAGGCGCGGTCCACAACGGTAATTCCCTGAACGAGCGCTCCGAGTGCGACCCCCTGGCAGAAGCCGGCAACAAGCGAACCGCCTGCAAAAGCGACATCCCACACCCGCTCCCATCGCTTCGTGCGCCAGCGATACTCGAACGCAACGCCCCGGAAGATCAGTCCAAGCAGCATAGCGATCAGCGGCATGTAAAGCGCCGGAAGGATGGTCGCGTAGGCGAGGGGAAAGACCGCGAGCAGGCCACCGCCGCCGAGTACCAGCCATGTCTCATTTCCATCCCAGACAGGCGCGACGGAATTCATCATCACGTCGCGATCCTTCTTGTCGGGAAAGAACGGAAACAGAATGCCGACGCCAAGATCAAAGCCATCCATGACGACATAGGCCAGCACAGCGAAGGCGATGATGGCAGCCCAGACGAAGGCGAGATCAATGGGCATGGGAGCCTCCTTGTGCTGGACCCGGTGTAATCCCTTGTGTTCGGATCGGCCCTTCCTGCAGTTCCGGTGTGGGGTCGCGCGGCAGGCGCGCCATCAGCCGGAGGATATAGAAGGTGCCTGCTCCGAACACGAAGAAATAGACGATAACGAAGGCGATAAGTGACGTTGCAACTGCGGGAGCTGCAATCGGCGAGTGCGACTGAGACGTCAGCAGATGGCCATAGATCGTGTAAGGCTGCCGGCCGACTTCCGTGGTGACCCAACCGGCCAAGACAGCGGCGAAGCCTGCGGGGCCCATGGCGACCGCCGCCCTCTGTAGCCAAATATTCGAGTTCAATGTCCCGCGGTAGCGACAGAACAACGACCAGACGCCGATGCCCAGCATCGCGAAGCCAATCGCGACCATAATTCGGAACGACCAGAAGACGATCGCAACCGGCGGCTCCTTATCGTCTGGAATCGTATCAAGGCCGGCTAGCGACTCGTTCAGACCATGCTTGAGAATGAGGCTGGATAGCTTTGGAATCTCGATCGCATAATCGACGCGCTTCTCCGCCTGATTGGGCAAGCCGAACAGAATAAGGGGAGCACCATCTGGATGGCTCTCGAAATGCCCTTCCATTGCCATGACTTTGGCAGGTTGATGCTCGAGCGTGTTGAGCCCGTGTGCATCTCCAGCCAAGATCTGGATCGGTGCAACGATGGCGGCCATCCACATGGCCATTGAGAACATCGTATAGGCGCGCAGAGGCGCGGTGCGCCGTAGCAGATGCCATGCGCCGACTGCGCCCACCACAAAGGCCGTGGTGAGGTATGCAGCGAGAACCATGTGGACGAGACGATACGGGAAAGACGAATTGAAGATCACCGCCCACCAATCGACCGGAATGAACTGCCCCTTGTCGTTCATGCCGAAGCCGGCCGGAGTCTGCATCCAGGAATTCACGGCAAGAATCCAGGTCGCAGAAATCAGCGTACCGAGGGCGACCATGCTGGTGGCGAAAAAATGTAGGCCCGGACCGACTCGTTCCCGCCCGAACAGCATGACGCCAAGGAAACCTGCCTCCAGGAAGAAAGCCGTCAGGACCTCGTAACCCATCAGCGGGCCGATGACTGGGCCCGCCTTGTCGGAAAACACAGCCCAGTTGGTGCCAAACTGGTAGGACATGACAATGCCAGAGACGACGCCCATGCCGAAGGCGACGGCAAATATCGTTTTCCAGAAATTGAAAAGCTCGAGATAGACCTCGCGCCTGGTCTTCAAATACAGGGCTTCGAGCACAAACAGGTAGCTCGCCGTGCCGATCGAGAATGCTGGAAAAATGATATGAGCTGAAACCGTGAAGGCGAACTGAATGCGGGCAAGGACGACCGCGTCGAAATGCTCGAACATGGAAACTCCAACATATGAGCGTCAGGCGTGCATCGCCGGGCCAATGCTCTTATAAAGCATGTAAGCCGCGACAACAAAAATCAGTGTGGCAAAGAGGCTGTTGAGCGTCCCTTTTTTCGCCGAGAGGCCCTTTGCAAGGTATGACCCGGCAAAACCTCCGAAGATACCACCGGTGATAAAGATAGCTGCCAGCAGCCAGTCAACATAACCGGAGAACGCATAGTTCAGTGCGGTTGTCAGGCCGAAGGCAGTGACTGCAACGAGCGACGAGCCGATCGCATAGAGGATCGGCATATTCGTCGAGGCAATCAGGCCAGGCACGATCAGAAACCCGCCGCCAATGCCAAAGAATCCGGAGAAGATGCCTGTAAGGCCGCCGAAGCCGGCAACCTTGTGGACGTTCTCGCGCGAGCATTGGGCACCCGGATTGCCTTGTGCGCCGCGCTTGCGAAACATCAGGACGCCGACGACCAGCATCAGCAACGCAAACAGGATCAGCAGTTTCTGGCCGTCGACCATCTTGCCGAACGTCGAGCCGATGAAAGCGCCGATGATACCCGTCACACTGTAAATACCGGCGCAGCGCCATTTGACGTTACCGAGACGGGCATGGCCGAGAAGGTTGGTGAAGGCGTTCGCGGCAACGGCAAAGGCACTCGTGCCGATTGCCATATGTGCGCTCGGGACGCCAACAACGTAGACCATAAGCGGCACGGCCAGGATCGAGCCGCCGCCACCAAACAGGCCAAGTGTAAAGCCGACCAGTCCCCCTGAGACCGCGCCAAGACCGTATTGCAGCGGATCAAGCATCATGTTCATTGTCCAGGGTCCTTAGGCGGCTGTCTTCTTGAGGTCCGGACTGACAAGCCACTCGCGACCCTTCAGCATGCCGTGCCAGTAAATCGGCGGCAGCGCTTCGGCCTTCAGATACCAGGCAAGGCTCGATGGCTTGGTGCCGTCGATAATCCAGGTCGGGAACGTAGGAAGCAGCTTGCCGCCATAGCCAAATTCGGCGAGCACGATTTTGCCGCGCTCGACCGTCAGTGGGCATGACCCATACCCGTCATAAGCGGCGGGCATAGACTTCCCATCAAGCACGGCCAAGACATTTTCCGCAATGATTGGCGCCTGCTTGCGGGCTGCTGCCGCCGTTTTGGCATTCGATGTGCCGGCCGCGTCTCCAAGCGAGAACACATTCGGATAGCGCTTGTGCTGCAGGCTTGCCTCGTCGACCTCGATCCAGCCGGCCTGGTTGGCGAGCGGACTGTCGCGGACAAAGTCGGGAGCGACCTGCGGCGGGCAGACATGAATCATGTCGAACCCGACCGTCTCTTCGGTGACAGTGCCGTCGGCAGCCGTGTTGGCAAACCGAGCTTCCTTACGCGTCCCATCAACCGCAAGCAGCTTCGATCCGAAATTCAGGTTGGCGCGATACTTTTTTACATACTCCATCAGCGCCGGCACGTAGTCCTTCACACCGAACAGAACCGGTCCGGCATTGTGGAACTGGATCGATATATCGTTGATCCGGCCCTGTCGAAACCAGTGATCGCCCGACAGATACATCGCTTTTTGCGGAGCCCCGGCGCATTTGATCGGCATGGGCGGTTGGGTGAAGAGGGCGCGACCGCCTTTAAGGTTCTGGACCAGAGACCAGGTATACGGCGCGGTATCGTAGTGATAGTTGGAGGTGACGCCATTTCGCCCGAGCGTTTCTTCCAGGCCCTCTATGGCTGACCAATTCAGTTTGATTCCAGGAGCGGCAACCAGCATGCGATAGCTGATGCGACGACCGTCGGACAGAACGACACGATCATGATCCGGTTCGAATGCGGCGACCGAAGCCTTTTCCCACTTGACTCCATCCGGAATGAGATCACGCATTGGCCTGACCGTATCCTCGGGCTTGAAGATCCCGCCGCCGACCATGGTCCAGCCGGGCTGGTAAGCATGACGCTCAGAGGGATCGACAAGGACGATGCTAAGGCACTTTCGACGCTTCAAGAGGCTGGCCGCTGTCGCGATACCTGCAGCACCAGCGCCGACGATTAGAACGTCACAGGCTGTCGAAGACTTTGCGTCTTTCGCGCTCATATTCTCGGTATTGGACGTCGAAGACAGACGGGGCCGAAGCTGCGATAAGTCGTAACCGGCAGACTTTGCTGCGGAAAGGACTGTGTCTTCGCCAATAGAAGGCGCCTGTGAGAGTGCCCAGAGCGTCGCAGCGCGGGTGCCGGATCGACAGAAGGCGAGGATGGGCTTGGGCAGGTCCTTCATGGCTTCGTCAAAAAGTGCGATGTCGCGATCACCGATATCGGACGCGACGACCGGGATGTGGCGAAACTCAAGACCGGCAGCTTCGGCGGCCAAACACATCATGTCTGCGGTCGGCTGGCCACTCTCCTCGCCATCAGGCCGGTTCGATATGATGGACTTGAAGCCAAGCTGCGTCAGCTCATGGGCTTCCTCAAGCTTGATCTGGGGCGAAACGCTGATGCTGTCGTTGATCTTGCGGATATCCATGAGAAAGCTCCTCCTCAGTAAGCGGTGCGCGGGGCATTGCGCGGCGAAGTGACGATGCGATGGGCAAACATGCCGGCGAGCATGGCCGCTGCGAATAGGACCGCCTCCCAGCGGCCCGTTACCAGCGATGCGATGGCGGGGCCGGGGCAGAGGCCGACCAGACCCCAGCCGAGACCGAACAGGGTAGCCCCACCCAAAAGTGAGCCATCGATTGTTCGGTTCTCGGGGACGTGAAACTGGCTTTCCAGGACAGGGCGGCTGCGGCGGCGCTTGATCGCGTAGGCAATGGAAGACGGAATAAGCGCCCCGCCCATGACGAAGGCAAGCGAGGGGTCCCAGGCACCAGTGATGTCGAGGAAGGCAAGCACGCGCCCGGGATTGACCATGTCGGAGATGACCAGTCCCGCACCGAACAGCAGACCGCAGAGAATGGACGCGAGAACGCGATATGTCATGACAAGCCTCCGGCCAGATGGCGGACGATGAAGATCGTGACCGCCGCGACGATCATGAATGTGACCGTCGCAACCATGGAGCGGGGCGACAGCCGGGCAAGACCGCAGACGCCATGGCCGCTCGTGCATCCCGATCCAAGGCGGGTCCCAAAACCGACGAGCAGTCCGCCGATGATAAGAAGGGCGGGAGACGATGTGATCGAAAGGTCAGCGTGGCGGATCCACGCAAATGCAACTGCGGCGCCTGCCAGAATGCCGCCGAGGAAGCCAAGGCCAAGCGGGCTTATCCCAGTGCCCGTCCAGCCGAAGGCAGAGGCGGTCAATCCGGAGATCCCGGCGATGCGGCCATTCAGCAGCAAGTACAGTGCTGCCGAAAGACCGATCAGGAGGCCGCCCGAAAGCGGCCAGACAAAGCTGAGGTTTGACATGGCAGAGCCAATTTCCTAGAGCGCGTTTACAGGGATTTTCAGGTACTGGACGCCGTTGTCTTCGGCCGGTGGCATCTGTCCGCCACGCATGTTCACCTGAACCGACGGCAGGATCAGTTTCGGCATCGAAAGCGTTGCATCGCGGGCGTTGCGCATCGCCACGAATTCATCCTCGCTGACGCCATCATGAACATGCACATTGCTGGTGCGCTCTGCGCCGACGGTCGTTTCCCAGACATATTCGTCGCGGCCCGGTGCCTTGTAGTCGTGGCACATGAACATGCGCGCCTCGTCCGGCAACTGGGTCAGGCGCTTGATCGATCGATAAAGCGTGCGGGCATCACCGCCCGGAAAGTCGCAGCGCGCCGTGCCGTAATCCGGCATGAACATGGTGTCACCCGGAAAAACGGCGTCACCGATGACGTAAGCAAGGCATGCCGGCGTGTGACCCGGCACATGCAGGACCGTTGCATCGAGATTGCCGATCTTGAAACGGTCGCCATCCTGGAAGAGCTGATCGAACTGACTGCCGTCGCGCTGGAATTCCGTGCCGGCGTTGAAAATTTTACCGAACACCTCCTGAACGCGGATGATCTCGCGTCCGATGGCGAGCTGACCGCCGATTTCCTTTTGCAGGAAGGGCGCAGCCGACAGATGGTCGGCATGCGCATGGGTCTCAAGAAGCCACTGCACTTCGAGACTTTCAGATTTTATGTAATCAATCAGCGCCTGCGCGGAAGCGTTCATCGTTCTCCCGGAGGCCGGGTCGTAGTCGAGGACGCTGTCGATAATGGCGCATGCATGAGATGATGGATCCCTTACCACATGGCTGATTGTGAAGGTTGCAGGGTCAAAGAATGACCGCACAACGGGGCGTAGCGCTGCGTTGCCCAGCGCGCTGCGGACGATGTCTGCCGCGTGCGAGAGATGGGGGTCGAGATTGGTGTGAGCCATAATTGCCTCCTATCAATAATCTGAAAATACATATTTACACTAACAATGCAAGTATGTATTTTGATGGCTATGAAACTGAGGTCCGGGTATAGGCAGTGTGTTCCCGGAACGATGAGGACTAATGATGGATATGACGACTGTGGACACCGCTAAGGCAGCCGTTGCGCTTCGCCTGAATGACAAGGCCCCTGGCTTCTCGGCGCGCTCGACAAGCGGAGAGGTATCTCTGTCCGATTATCGCGGTCGGTGGGTGATGTTCTTCTCACATCCCGCGGACTTCACGTCAGTCTGCACGAGCGAGTTCATCGCGCTGGCCAAGGCGCACCCTCAATTTGCGAAGCTGAACTGTGATCTTCTCGGCCTGTCCGTCGACAGCCTCTACTCTCACGTCGCATGGCTGCGCGATATCGAGCGCAGCTTCGGTGTCCGGGTCGGCTTTCCATTGATCGAGGATTCAGCGATGGTTATCGCGAAGGCTTACGGGATGCTGGATGCTTCCTCTGAAAACAGCGGTACGGTTCGTGCCACTTTTGTGATCGACCCTGAAGGTATTATCCGAGCGATCGTCTGGTATCCGATGAACGTGGGGAGGTCGGTCGAAGAGCTTTTGCGGCTGGTGGAAGCGCTGCAGACATCGCAACGTGAATGTGCCCTGACGCCGGAAGGCTGGCATCCCGGCGATGCGCTCGTCGAGCCAGCGGCTTCTTCGATGCAGGATGCGGAGCAGATGGCTGAAGGTCAGTCCTGGTATTACCGGGAGCGCCGCGCATGATTGGCGTCCAATCCTCACTTGGAGCAATGCAGGAAAAGGCAGCCGAGGCTGCAGACTTCATGCGCTTGTTTAGTACGCCCAGCCGCCTGATGCTGCTCTGCCATATCGCGCAGAAGGAGAGGTCCGTCGGTGAGATCCAGGGAGACCTGGATTTCAAGCAGCCGGCGCTATCGCAGCAGCTTGGTGAACTGCGTCAGGCCGGCGTTGTGCAGACGCGGCGAGAATCGCGGCAAATCTACTACTCGATCGCCGATGATCGCGTTGCAGCCGTTATGGAGATGCTGATGCGGGTGTTTTGCAATGTCGGGGACAACCAAACTTCTCCCCGAATCGAGGCTCGGACTTTGCCTGCGGGAGAAAGGCCGGGTGCCCCGGAAGGCTTTGTCGGCGAGATGGCGCGTTGGGCACGGCTGGAAAAGGCCGATTGAGGCGTGAACTCGCGCCAGCCTCGCTAGGGCCGTGGAATCGCAGACGTGTCAGTCGAATGATGTCATCAAATTTGGAAACCTGTTGGGGAGGATAAAATGAAAAATGTTGGTTCGGTGGATCGCGCGGTCCGTGTCATTCTAGGTCTGTGCCTGGTGGCTCTGCCGTTCGTAACCCCATGGCTGGCGTCCTGGGGCAACTGGCAATTCGTTGTACCGGCCGTCGGTGTCGTCATGATTTTGACTGCTGTCATTCGCTTTTGCCCCGCCTACACCTTGTTGGGTTTGAATACCTGCAAATTGCGCTGAGCGCACATTAACTGCTCATTCGGCATCAGTGCTCCAGTTTCATTGGAAACACCTTAACTCGGTGTCCAAGAAACCGGCAGCAGGCCACCAGTACCACTTCATAACCCAGCTCTCCATAAAGGTTGAAGGCGCAAGAGAGGTGGCTCGGTTTGTCTGAACAGTTTCGGGCGTTTTGCTAAGTGGATTTCCGCCTCGATTATGCCGCCATCATCATTGGTGCCAGCGCGTTGAAGTAGGCCTAATCCGGCGTCTGCCGGTCAAGGGATGAATGTGGGCGTCGGGTGTTGTAAAAGCTCAGATAGCGGCCGATGCCGACGCGGGCCTCAGACACCGTCTTGTAGGCGTGGAGGTAGACCTCCTCGTATTTGATCGACCGCCAGAGCCGCTCGACGAAGACGTTGTCGCGCCATGCACCCTTGCCATCCGTCGAGATGGCGATCTCAGCTTTCTTCAGCACCGCCGTGAAGTCCACCGAGGTAAACTGCGAGCCCTGATCCGTGTTGAAGATTTCCGGCTTGCCATAGCGGGCGAGCGCCTCCTCGACCGCTTCGATGCAGAAGGCCGCTTCCATCGTGATCGACAGCCGCCACGACAGGACCTTCCGGCTGAACCAGTCGACAACGGCGCAGAGGTAAACGAAGCCCCGCGCCATCGGAATATAACTGATGTCCATTGCCCAGACCTGGTTGGGTCGGGTGACCGCCAGCTTGCGCAGGAGGTAGGGATAAATCTTGTGCCCTGGCGCTGGTTTGGAGGTGTTCGGGCGGCGGTAGATCGCCTCGATGCCCATCTTCTTCATCAGCGTGGCGACGTGCAATCGCCCGACCTCCAACCCTTCTCCCCTCAAGAGCCCTTGCAACATCCGACTTCCGGCAAAGGGGTAGTCGAGATGCAGTTCGTCGATCCGCCGCATCAAGGCCAGATCGCCATCGGACACTGGACGCGGTAGATAATAGACGCTTCCACGGCTGAAGCCGAGAAGCTTCGCCTGGCGCACGACGGATAGCTTGTGCTCGCGGTCGATCATTTCTTTCCGCCCAGCAATCCCGCCTTGCCGAGCGCACCGGACAAAAAATCGTTCTCCAGTGTCAGTTCGCCGATCTTAGCATGCAGCGTTTTAACGTCCACGGTCGGGCCTGCCGGTTCAGCCTTGGCTTCATCGCCGAAAACGCCCGTCGCCCCCTCAAGGAGCTGATCTTTCCACTGTTTGATCTGGTTGGCGTGCACATCGAACTGCTGGGATAATTCCACCAGCGTCTGCTCACCTCGGATGGCGGCAAGTGCCACCTTCGCCTTGAAAGCCGGGCTGTGGTTCCGGCGCGGTCGTCTCGTCATGGTAACTCCTGTTCCCGGCATCTAAGCCGAAGTCAGGCGGAAATCCCACTTATCCCCGCTGTGCAGATTTCCCGAGCCAGCTCTGGGGACGGTTGGGACGACCTGTTTTCGAGGCGTGACAATCTTTGAAGTACCTTTTCCGAAGCTACTTCCACACACTGGAGTTGCCTTAGCGCGGCTCCTATATTTCCGGCGTTGTAGCATCGTACTAGCTCAATGCCGTGTTGATGGACACTGCAATGGGGTTCGTCCAGTTCTAAGAAATCGCTATCTTGTCCAATATCGGATGTGCGCGCATTGGAGTACCATTTCCCAAGCCTACAGTTAGTGTGGTCAGTCAACTCGCTTTGTGAAAGCTTATCACGACCAACCAGCGTATTAGCTAATCGCCGCTTCCAGACAGCGTGATCGGATTGTGCCAACAAAATTACTTTCGCTGGTATGTCTTGGTCGTCAAGAGCAGCCAAACGACGATCAAGCCCTTCTTGCGCAACCTCTACCACGTCCATGATCCGATTAAGCTGGCTGGTCGCGTTGTTCCCGCTACTAGCGATCCCGCTGATACCAGTTGCGACACTTGAAGATGCGGATTTTTGCTCCAACAGCGCAACTGCAATCTGAGAAGCACTCGCAGTGCTTGTTCTTACTTGATCAAGAGCAAGCTCGAGCCGAGCTTCAAGCTGATTAAGGGTGATCGATCCGGAACTTGCCGACGATCTGCTGCGATCCATCGCGCTGTTCATTGCGGAAAGACCTTGCTCAAGTTCCATCACAATTTTGGTGATCTCAGATGTCGCAGTAGCGGTGCGATCCGAGAGTGCTTTTACCTCGGATGCAACCACAGCAAAGCCGCGGCCCGTTTCACCAGCGCGTGCCGCCTCTACCGCAGCATTGATGGCCAGCATATTGGTTTGGGATGCGATCTTTTTGATGTTCGCTGCAATCTCCGAAATCCTTGCGCCAAGCATATGGATTGTAGTGACCTTACCGCTTGCTTCACCCAGAACGACATTTATTTCCTCAACACTGTTTCGGCTTTCCTGCGCAGCTTGTCTTGCCTCGCCGCAGACGGATTCTGCCTGACGCATGCCGTTGGAAATTTCCTCCCCGTGACGTGCTATTTCATCGACTGTAACTGCCATCTGCTCGGCGGCCGCAGCAATTTCCTGTGTCCGGTGATCAACTTGCTTCAAGTCATACAATAGGTTCGCAGACATAGCAGCCGTCTCATTCAGGTTAACCGAGACTTTAACGACATCCTTCATCTGCAGGGCTTCGCGTGACTGACAATGGGCAATCAATTCCTCAATCGCGTGATCTAGATCGGAAGATCCGAACGGCCTGACGTTGAAGTTGCCCTGCATCACAGCCTTAATGCAATCGACAAGATATTGATGGCTGTTGTCAGAATTTATGTTCGTCTGCACTTGAAACCCAGACATCGATTTGTTCCCCCTGCTCGGCAGCGTTCAGAAGTGCCGTTGGTGTAAGATGGTCTAGAAATCGTAAGAAATAATTAATGTTATATTAATTCGTTCGTCCTGCTTGGTAACTGGCATTGGCGAAAGACGCATTAGCGCAACGCCGCTTTAGCATATGCGTCGCTAAGACTATCTCGGACGAAAAGTAGTTCGTCGAGGCCGCAATTGCCCTTAGTCAAATCATGCAGAGTGACCATGTCCAGTTCGTGATAGAACGCTTCAACGGCTCGAGAAACAAAGCTTTTAAGCCGGCAGGAGGCGGTTAGCGGACAGGTGTTGGTGTCAGGCGAAAAGCACTCCGCGAAGGGCACACCCGCCTCGAAGACCCTGAAAACCTCGCCTATCGAAATTTTAGCCGGCGCGCGGGCCAAGCGAAGTCCGCCGTTGCGGCCGCGGATCGTCTCGACAAAACCATGGGCCTGCAGAGCCCCGACGACTAGCAGAAGATGATTGAGAGAGGCATTACAGGCATCGGCAATCTCAACACTGCGCAGCGTTCTGCCGTCGTTGATCGCGCAAGCCATCAGCACACGTGCTGCCAAATTGGTTTTAGTGGTGAGCCGCATCTGTGCCATTTCCTCGGGAGTTACGTCCTGAAAGTATACAGCGCCGATTTGCAGTCCTTGATTTAGATCACAGTCGGAGAGCAAAATCTGCTTTAAGTCGCATCTGAGATTAAAGTTTGAGTACTTTCATGGCCCCTCCTTCCCAACGAACTTCCGACCTTTCTGTGTTTCTCAGCCCGGGCCAGGACCGAGGACATCGTGCTGCCATGCTCTCGGTGCTGTCAGGGTTGATCTGGCCCATGCAGGCAGCCGTCGTCGCCTGGGCTATTGGCGACCTACTGGTAGGCGACGCGTCATCGCCGCTCGTTGCCGCATTAAGCTTTGCCGGGCTTGGCCTTCTCCGTGCCGTGCTGGGATACTTGGCGGATTTGAATGCCCAAGCAGCCGCAGAAGCCGTTATCGCAAAAAAGCGGGCGGAGTTGGTCGCGACTGAGGCAAGCCGCGCCAATGACAGCACATTCGGCGGCGCAGGCAGCATTGCTGCGTTGGCGAGCGAGAAGCTCGAACTGCTGGGCCCTTACGTCTCCCGCTATGGCCCAGCCCGGGCAAGGGTGTTGGTATTGCCGATCGTCATTCTGGCGCTGGCGTTCTGGCATTCCTGGGCAGTTGGGATTGTGCTTCTGATTTCCGGGCCATCAATCCCTTTGTTCATGGCTCTGGTTGGAATGGCTGCCAAAAAGGCCAGTGCGCGCCAGATGATCGAAATTGGGACACTGAACGATTTCCTCGTGGAGCGGCTGTCTGCCCTGGTCGACATTCGCTTGCTAGGTGCCGGCCCTAACGTGCTTGAGGGCTTTTCGAAGCAGGCGGGCGACCTGCGGCGGCGCACGGTCGGCGTGCTCGGGGTGGCTTTTCTCTCCTCGACGGTTCTCGAACTGTTTGCGGCCATCGGCGTTGCCATGGTGGCCGTGTATGTCGGCTTCTCGCTTCTGGGCTCATTGCAGTTCGGTACCTGGGGAGCGCCTCTGACACCGGAAGCCGGGATCTTCCTGCTTCTGCTGGCACCAGAATTCTATCAGCCCCTACGCGACTTGTCGGCCGCATGGCATGACAAGCAGGCGGCCATGGCAGTGGTAGACGAATTTGCGGCCTATTCTTCCGAGCGGCATGCACGGCTTCCGGGCGCGGGCGCCATTGCAGCGCGACTGCCTGGACCTGCGCGTGTGGCCTTGCATGGCTGCTGCACGCCGGCAGGCAAACAGCTCCCCGACATCGCAATTGCCGATGGAGAACGTGTCGCGCTGGTGGGACGAAGCGGCTCGGGTAAGACCAGCGCTCTACGGCTGATGGCGGGTCTGGAATTGCCAAGGCATGGATCTGTCACCGTCGCTGATCAGCCTTTAACGACCGAAAACGCCGACAGTTGGCGCGCCCGGTTGGGGTGGATGCCGCAGGCGCCACACTTTCTAGGGAGCAGCCTGTGCCAGAATCTTACTCTTGGTCGCGGCGGTGACGTTAGGGCCGCTCTCGAAACCGCTGCAGTAGCGGATGTTGCCGATGCCTTGCCGCAGGGGCTCAGGACGCGGCTCGGAGAAACAGGCGCGGGACTTTCGGGTGGAGAAGCCCGCAGGCTCACTCTTGCCCGGGCAGTCCATGGAGCCCCAGACCTGCTTCTGGCGGACGAGCCGACGGCAGACTTGGATGCAGAAACTGCTCGCATGGTCACCGAAGGGCTTCTGGCGCAGGCGGCGCTAGGTGTAACCCTTATCATCGCGACCCACGACCAAACCTTAGCTGCGCGAATGGATCGGGTCATCGATCTGGGGGATGTGACGTGAAGCCGCTCTTTGACATCTTTCGGCTGATCCTGCGCGAGCAGCAGACTGCCATGCTGCGCGGGGCAGCTCTCAGCCTTCTCGTGATCATCATGGGAGTTACCGTTCTGGGGCTCTCGGGCTGGTTTATCACAGCAGCTGCCGCTGCAGGTCTTGTGGGAGCAGGGGCGGTGTTCGACGTGTTTCGTCCCTCGGCCATGGTTCGCTTCCTCGCGCTTGGTCGTGCGGCGGCGCGCTACGGAGAGCGAATGCTGACCCATGATGCTACTTTGCGTGCTTTGGAAACACTTCGTATTAGATTTCTCGCTGGCCTTCTGACCAGCAGCTATAATCGCATGATACACATGCGGGGCGCTCAGACACTCAACAGGCTGACTGGTGATATAGATGCGCTGGACGGGGTCGCACTGCGATTGGTTCTTCCGCTGCTGGCGGGTGTCTCAGCTCAGATCGTGGCGCTAGTTGCGCTGTGGCTTCTTGTTTCCCCCTTGGTCGCGCTGTGGGTTTTCGTTGGCTATATTATCGGCTCGGGACTGGCCTTCGGATGGGGCGCCCGCGCGACGACGCGAATGTCACGCCGGGCTGAACTCGCGGCTCAGGCTTTCCGTTCGCGTTTGATCGACATGATCCGGGCCCGACGGGATCTTGCGGTCTACGGCTTCCTGGATTCACAGAGGCGCGCGGTCGACGATGCTGAGTTCCGACGCCTGCAGCATCGCCGGCGGCTCGACAGAGCCGAGCGCCGTGCAGGTGCCCTGTTGGCCGTTGTAACATCCATCGTTGCGGCCGGTGCCCTGGGCATTGGCATGATGCTGGTGCAGTCGGGGGAGATCGAGCCCGCTTTCGCCGCCCTCGGTTTCTTTGCCGCGTTTGCCCTTTCGGAAACCCTTGCACCTTTGCGCCGTGCTGCAGCGGATTTCGGTCGCATGGCCGACGCCGCTCGCCGGGTCGGAGGCGATCTGACCCGGCCCGTTTCATTTCTGACTGACGGGGATCCGGTGTTTGAAAACTCTGCGTTGCGCCTGGAACGACTTGTGCTCCATCGACCCGATGGAGCACAGCCTCTGATGCGGGAAACGTCGTTTTCAGTGGCGGCCGGTGAGACTGTGGCGATCACCGGGGCCAGCGGGACGGGAAAATCGACTTTGCTGCTGGCAATTGCCGGTCTCCATCCCGTAGCGGCCGGCGAGATCATCTTGGGTGGGCGAGCAATTGCCGATTGGCCGGAGATTGTCCTTCGTCGCCACGTCACCCTATTGCCCCAGCGCAGCAGCCTCATGGCAGGGACTTTCGCCGAGGCGCTGGAGCTTGCAGGGCCGGTCGCGGAAGCTCGTTTGTGGGACGTTCTAGCAGTGACGCAGCTCGATCACATCGTGCGAGAGCGCGGCGGGCCCTCAGCCCGCATAGGTCCGCGGGGAGATGGCCTATCCGGTGGGGAAGCCCGCCGCCTCGTCCTGGCGCGGGCATTGTTGCGATCTCCGCGCGTCCTGCTGCTGGATGAGCCGACAGAAGGGCTCGACGACGCCACTGCCTATGCTGTTCTTCTGGGTATCCGGCGTATCCTACCGGATGCGGCCATTTTGATTGCTGCGCATCGGCGGATCGAGACCGAATTCGCGGGGCGGATCGTGGCTTTAGAAAAAAGTCATATCAAGAATACCGGTTATTGATCTGAGTCAAAGCTCCCGGGCGCGAAATACGCGATTCATATACCAACTCGAATATGTATCGCGCGGAATTCACCCCGAAAACTGGAGCCAAATCTATGGAATTCGGTATCGTCGAGCTGTCACGGCTGCAGTTTGCTATGACCGCCATGTATCACTTCCTCTTCGTGCCGCTGACCTTGGGTCTTTCGATCCTGGTCGCGATCATGGAGACGGTCTATGTCATGACCAGCCGCCCCATCTGGCGACAGATGACCAAGTTCTGGGGCACCCTGTTCGGGATCAATTTTGTTCTCGGCGTCGCGACCGGCATCACGATGGAGTTTCAGTTCGGCATGAACTGGAGCTATTACAGCCATTATGTCGGCGACATCTTCGGTGCGCCGCTCGCAATCGAAGGCCTGATGGCCTTCTTCCTTGAGGCGACCTTCGTCGGGCTGTTCTTCTTCGGCTGGGACAAGTTGAGCAAGGTCGCGCATCTGACGGTGGCCTGGCTGGTCGCCATCGGCTCGAACTTCTCGGCCTTGTGGATCCTGATCGCCAATGGCTGGATGCAGAACCCGGTGGGTGCGGAGTTCAATCCGCAGACCATGCGCATGGAAATGACCGACTTCTTCGCCGTGCTATTCAACGAGGTCGCACAGGCCAAGTTTGTGCATACCGTCTCTGCAGGCTACGTTACGGCTGCGGTTTTCGTGATCGGCGTGTCGGCCTGGTATCTGCTGAAGGATCGTCATGTTGAATTGGCCAGACGGTCTATCACCGTTGCTGCAGCCTTTGGCCTTGCATCGGCTTTCTCGGTGGTTCTGCTTGGCGACGAGTCCGGATATTCTGCAACCCACAGCCAGAAGATGAAGCTGGCTGCCATCGAGGCCATGTGGGAAACCCATGAAGCCCCGGCACCGTTCAATCTGGTCGGCTTCCCCAACCAGGATGCCCGTGACACCCACTATGCGATCGAAATTCCGTGGGCGATGGGCCTGATTGGAACGCGCTCGCTGACGACCGAGATTCCCGGCATCAACGATCTCGTGGCACAGGCCGAAAGCCGCATTCGCAGTGGCATTATCGCCTATGACGCACTGATGCATATCCGCGAGAAGCGCGACGCAGCCGATCCGGCCATCAAGGCGACGTTTGAAAGTCATTCCGCCGATCTGGGCTTCGCGTTCCTCTTGAAGAAATATGTCGAGGATCCAAGGCAGGCGACGGAAGAGCAGATCGTTGCTGCCTCCAATGACACCGTGCCGACTGTTTGGCCGCTGTTTTGGGCCTTCCGGATCATGGTCGGGCTCGGCTTCGGCTTCATCGCCACCATGGCCTATTTCTTTTACCGCGCCTCGTTCAAGGGCATGAACTATCCGAGTCCGGCCCTCTGGCTCGCGGTTATCATGATCCCGGCCCCCTGGATCGCAGCCGAGATGGGGTGGTTCGTCGCCGAATTCGGTCGCCAGCCCTGGACGGTTGACGGAGTGCTGCCGACAGCCATGTCCGTCAGTGCCCTTTCGATCACCGAGGTCGCGCTGACGTTGGCCGGGTTTATCACCTTCTACACGATCCTCTTCGTCATCGAGATGGGGCTGATGCTCAAATACATCCGCAAGGGCCCGTTCCAGGATGTACCAGAAACCGATGCCTGGGTTGTGCGTCACAATGAACGGCTTGCTGGCCGGCACAATGCCGACGCCATAGCCATGCCAGCGGAGTAATCGCCATGATCCTGCATGAATTGCTGAGTTACGAAATTCTGCGTGTCCTTTGGTGGGTGCTGCTCGGGGTGTTGCTCATCGGGTTTGCCTTGACAGACGGGTTCGATATGGGCGTCGGAGCTTTACTGCCCTTCGTTGGAAAGACCGATCTTGAGCGCCGCGTGGCAATTAATACGGTGGGCCCCGTGTGGGAGGGTAACCAGGTCTGGTTCATCCTCGGCGGCGGTGCGATCTTTGCTGCCTGGCCGCCGCTCTATGCTGTCAGCTTCTCGGGCTTCTACCTCGCCATGTTCGTGGTGTTGGCGGCCTTCATCGTTCGTCCGGTGGCATTCAAATACCGCTCGAAACGGGATGACCCGCGCTGGCGCACCGCTTGGGACTGGGCGCTCTTTGCTTCTGGCGCCGTACCTGCCCTTCTGTTCGGCGTCGCCGTCGGCAACGTGATCCAGGGCGTACCGTTTCATTTCACCGATGACCTGCATTCGATCTATGAAGGCGCTTGGTACTTGAAGTTCATCGGCCTTCTCGATCCGTTCTCGATCCTGGCCGGCGTGGTGTCGCTGTCAATGCTCATCATGCATGGGGGAGCTTGGCTGACGCTGAAGGCTGATGGTGTGGTGCAGAGCCGTGCACGCAGCATCGGCTCGGTCGCTGCACTGGTTGCAGTCGCTGCCTATGCTCTGGCTGGCCTTTGGATGGCGGTGGGCATTGAGGGCTATCGTATCGTCGGCGACTACGTCACCGGCGGCCCGTCCAATCCGTTGCATTTCGAAGTGGAAAAAACCGCCACCTGGCTGGCCGCCTATACAGACCGTCCATGGATTGCGATTGCCCCGGTCATGGGCATCTTGGGTGGTGTGCTGACCTTCCTCGGCCTGCGCGCAGGCCGGGAAGTCTCCACGCTTCTCTTCTCGAAGATGGCGATCCTCGGCGTGATTTCTTCGGTTGGCCTGACGATGTTCCCTTTCATCATGCCTTCCTCGTCCGACCCGCAATCGTCGCTGACGGTGTGGAATAGCTCTTCGTCCCATCTGACGCTGTTCATCATGCTGGTGGTGACCGTGATCTTCATGCCGCTGATCCTGATGTACACGGCGTGGGTCTACAAGGTTCTCTGGGGCAAGGTCACCGAAGCCGACGTCACCGACAACTCGCACTCGGTCTACTAACGGGCGGTCCCTTCGCCCCAAGGAACAAAGGCTGCACCGGGCCACAATGTTCGGTCAACCAGCCCAACCAGATAGGATTGAATCGATGAAACGACCTCTTTCGCTTTGCACTGCGGCCACTCTGGCCGGATTGGCCGCAGGCCCGGCGCTGGCTGCTCCACTGCCAGAGGCCGCCCAGACGGCGGTGTTGCGCGCCCTTGACGACGAATACAACGCCGAGGCCGTCTATGCCGCAACACTCGCCGCATTTGGCGATGTGCGGCCATTCTCGAATATTATCAAGGCCGAGCGCAAGCATCAGGCCGCCCTGCTGGATCTGATGAAAACCTATGGCATGGCCGCCCCCGCCAACGGGTACCTCACGGGTGACAAACCGCATGAGGCACTGCCCGCTACCTTGCAAGAGGTTTGCGCAGTTGGCGTTGCCGCCGAAATTGAGAATGCTCGCTTGTATGACGAAGACCTGCTTCCTGCGGTGATGCGTTATCCTGACATAACACGCGTGTTTACCGCTTTGCGGGATGCCTCGATTAACAACCACCTTCCGGCGTTTCAGCGCTGCGCCGCCGGAGGCGGGCAGGGCAAAGGCAAAGGGAATGGTCAGTCCAAAGGCTGATCCCGGATCGGCCGACAGGTCGCGAATTAGAAAGGACTGAAACATGTGGTACTTCGCCTGGATCCTCGGCCTCCCTCTGGCGGCCATCTTTGCGGTCATGAATGCTATGTGGCTGGAGATGAAAGAGGATGAAAAGAAATTGAATCACAACGGTTCCTGACCGGGCATCCGGACGAACCTCATCTCATGTGATTGCTTTGCGGCAAGGCGAGTATTCCATCGCCTTGCCGCAGCATCTCCCACTCCCGACACGGACTGAACCGATGACGACTGCAGATACCCACCCTGCCGCAACGATGCGGATTGCGCATTACCCTGTCACGTCCTTTGCCGTGGGGATGGGTATGATGGGGCTAACCCTCGCCATCCGGGCGGCGGAACACGCATATTCATTGAACACTATCGCTTCCACCGGGGTGTTGATGCTGGCGGTGGTCATGCTTGTGGCCGTGGCTATGGGTTATTCTGCAAAGGTTCTCAAACACTTTGCCGAAGTAAAGGCAGAGTGGAACCATCCCGTGCGGATCGCCTTCTTTCCAGCAATATCGATTTCGCTTCTCTTGCTGTCGGCTGCGTTGTTTGAGCGGATGCCAGATGTTGCACATCTCGTCTGGCTGTCGGCCACTGCGCTACAGGGTGTTCTGGCGCTGTCGGTGATCGGTGCCTGGATCGGGCATCGTCCTTTCCAACAAGGGCAATTGACGCCGGCATGGTTCATTCCAGCGGTCGGCAATGTCATCGTGCCCCTCGCAGGTGCCAGGCTCGGTTACATAGAGGTGTCCTGGCTGTTCTTCTCCGGCGGGCTCATCTTCTGGCTGGTGCTCCTGACGCTTGTCATGAACCGCCTGATGTTTCACGATCCCTTGCCGGGCCGGATGGTGCCGACGCTGATGATCCTGGTCGCGCCGCCCGCCGTGGCCTTCACCGCATGGCTGAGGTTGACCGGAGAAGTCAGCCATTTCGGGCATTTCCTCCTGTCGGTCGCCTATGTATTCGCGCTCCTTGTGACGACCCAATTGCCAAAGTTCCGGACCATGCCCTTCGCACTTTCCTGGTGGGCACTCTCCTTCCCCCTCGCGGCCCTGTCGATCGCAAGCTTCGGCTATGCCCAAGCCATAGGCTCGGACGCCCATCGTTACATCGGATTGGGACTTCTTGCGCTTCTGATGGCCGTCGTTGTCGGGCTGATCGCACGGACGGCACTTGCCATCAGGGCCGGCGCGATCTGCGTGCCCGAGTGAAACGTCTGCCCGAACTGCGACGGTACCATCGATGTGGCCGATAGCTGGTCGGGAATGCTTGACGAGCGATCCGTAACACATTGCAGTTTTTGCGTGTGTTTGATCTTTAATCCTGGCCGGCAAACCCGTGGCACGGATACGACACACCTCGGAGGAGAAATCATGGAATTAATAGGTCTACCGACTTCCCGCCGCGCCTTGCTCGGTGTCGGTGTGGCGGGCTTGGCTGCTGCAACAGTTGGCTTTCCGGCGCGCGCTGCCCGGATTGCGACGAAAGCCCGCATTGTCATCATCGGAGCGGGGGCTGCAGGCACGGCTCTCGCCAATCATCTGGTGTCACGGCTCGATGGTGCCCGGATCACGATCGTCGATGCGCGCGCCGAGCATCTTTATCAGCCCGGTCTCTCGCTGGTTGGCTGCGGGTTTGAAGCCTGCTAGCTATACACTGTCAAAAACCACTGACTGGCTACCGGACGGTATTACCCTGATCGCTGAGCACGCGGCTCAGATCGACCCGGTCGCGAAAACTGTTGCAACCACGGGCGGGCAGATCGTGCCTTATGATTTTCTGGTCGTCGCACCCGGGCTCGTGCTGGACCATGATGCCATCGAGGGTTTCTCACTGGATCTCGTCGGCCAGAACGGTATCGGCGCATTGTATGCAGGACCTGAATATGCGGCTCGAACCTGGCAGGCAGCATCGGAATTCACCGAGAAAGGCGGCATCGGTCTTTTCACGCGGCCAGCTACCGAGATGAAATGCGCGGGCGCACCGCTCAAGCACACGTTTTTGATCGAAGACATTGCCAGCCGCAGCGGCGCGGCCGGAAAATACGAGATGTACTACGCCGCTCCGCAGCAGGCGCTGTTTTCCGTGCCGATCGTGCATGAAAAAGTTCGCATGTTGTTTGAAGAGCGTGGAATCACCTCGCATTTCGGTCACAGGCTGAAATCCATTGAGCCAGGCACGAAACGCGCGACTTTCGTGGAAACGAAACTCGACCCCATCACCAAGGTTGAAATGCAGTCTGAAGTCGAGATGCCTTACGACTATCTGCATGTGATCCCGCCGCAGCGTGCACCTGATGTCATTCGGCAGTCCGGTCTGTCCTGGGCGGACAAATGGACCGATCAGGGTTGGGTCGAGGTCGACATGAAAACCCTGCGTCATCTGCGCTATCCCGAGATCTTTGCCCTGGGCGATGTGGCCGGTGTGCCGAAGGGAAAAACGGCTGCCTCGGTCAAGTGGATGGTGCCTGTCGTCGAAGACCATCTGGTCGCGGCCATAGAGGGGCGCGAGGGCGCTGCGGTCTATGACGGATATACCTCTTGCCCCCTGATCACCCGGGTGGGTCGCGCCATGCTGGTCGAGTTCGACTACCACAACATTCTGGTCCCCTCGTTTCCGGACGTCATAGCACCGCTGGAGGAGCTATGGATCAGCTGGCTCATGAAAGAGGTGGCCATCAAGGCGACCTATAATGCAATGCTGCGCGGCAAGGCCTGAGGAGGACGCCATGAAAGAACTGACATTCGAAACCCTCATCGCCGTGTTCGAAGAGATCTTCAGCCCCGGCCTGTTCTGGGCCATGGTCGTCGCCGCGATCGTCGTGACACTGGCTTATCTATATGTCCTGATCCGCGATCGATCGATGTCGATGCGCAAGTTCCTCCTCGCGCAACTCGCCATGCCCTTTGGTGCAGTTGCGGCCGTCGTCTTCGTGCAATCTGTGACAAATTCCCATCTGCGCGACATCGGTGGGCCTGTCGACGTTATCGTGCTGTTGGGTGTGGCCGCCATGGGGGCTGTGGGAGCGGCGATCCTGGTCTACACGGCCCAGTCTCTGTTTTTCAGAACGAAGAGCCTGAGCCAGTGAAGCCGGGCTGGAGCCAGTATCTTTGATGAATGACGCAGAGCAGAGGCGCTGGAACAGTCGCTTCGATACCGATGACTATGTGTTTGGTGAGGCCCCCAACGCGTTTCTGCGGACCCATGCTCCCGCCCCTAACAGAGGGCGGGCGCTATGCGTTGCAGACGGCGAGGGTCGCAATGGCTTATGGTTGGCGGAACAAGGCTGGCAGGTCGTATCACTGGATTTCTCGGCTGTCGCCCAGCGCAAAGCCGAAGGACTGGCGATCCGTCGCGGTGTATCAATCGAATTGGTGCATGCGGATGTTCACGCGTGGCAGTATCCGGTGGCCGCGTATGACCTGGTGGTGGATATCTTCAGCCAGTTCAGCTCGCCTGATCAACGAGCCCGGAAATGGGCCGCCATGAAAACGGCTCTAAGACCTGGGGGGCATCTCGTAGTTCAGGGATATACACCCGAACAATTGCGTCATCGAACCGGTGGGCCAGGTGATCCGGCGCAGCTTTATACGCGAGAAATGCTGCTGTCCGCCTTTGGAGAATTTGAAATCCTCAAGATCGTCGAAGAAGAAGTCATCCTTGACGAGGGATCAGGGCATAGCGGGCCGTCCGCTGTTATCGGACTGGTGGCCCGCAAGGGCTGACCGGCTTGGGGACCTCCCGCAATGGTACGTGGGTCTAGTAGAAGCCGATTTCGCGGACGCTGATTCCGCATCGTGGTTGCGTCCATAAGCGGCTATCGCGATCGATGTCAGGCTGCTTGCGCGCGGAATGTTGCGCAAGATCGGTCCAGACGCTTTGAACTCAGTAAGGGGAAGTCGCACCTCGGTCCAAGTCCGCGTCACATCAAATCCGGCCTGATAGAATTGCCAGGGCAAGATCGTGCCTCCTGTGCGCAGGTGCACGAAGTATCGCTGATCGTTGCCACGGACAATCAAACGTATGCCGACTGTGTTCTCCGGCGGAGTGTCCTGCAGTTTCAACCGGATCTGAATGAAGCCGCCACGGTTATCGGTGCTTACGCGGCCTGTCATCTGTGCATACGCATGCCCGTCTTCGCTGACGAATTGGACCCGTCCCGATGAAACGCCGCCCATGACGGTGTCTGCGAAAAAGCGCCAGCGAGTTTCGGGTTGCAGCTTGAAATCGTCTATCAACATCTCACCCGCCAGCGCCGGTGTGTAAGCCAACAGTATCAGCGTGATCACTGCCGCAAGCCCAATTTTGAAACGCATCAGGTTGTCCTATATCCTCCCTGCAGACGGAAGCGAAGTCACACCTCACGTCTCAGGTTTACGCGCGACGATGTAGGGGTTTTGCGGATACTTGCCGAAGATCCGCTCGTCTGTGATTTCAAAACCAGCATCTATAATCGACTGCCGAAGCTCAGGGATACTGTGCGGCTTGACCGCAGGAAATAGGCCTGCGAACTGCAGCGCACGAAACAGAAGACGAAACTTGAACTTCAGGTCGGCGAAACACCAGGTTTTCGAGATAAGCAGACCGCCAGGTTTCATATTGGCGAATATCTGCGCCAAGGTGGCTGGTTGGTTTTCCACCAGATGCAGAACGTTGAAGGCGCAGATGACGTCGAACGGACCACCATCATAGGCATTCTCAGCGTCCGCAATCTTGAAGGTCTGATTGGCGCCCGCAGGTTTATCCTGAGCGATCTTGATCATCTCAGCCGAGAAATCTGTCGCTGTCCAATGTGACACATGGGGCGCAAGCCGGATTGCCGTGCCGCCGGTACCACAGCCGAGCTCAAGGACGTGATCTCCTGGTTTGAGACGTGACGCGACATCGCCGATCATGGCGTCATAGGCTGCCATGTCTTTCAGCGGGCGCGCTGCATAGCGCCCGGCGATTCGGTTCCAGAATTTCTGCTGCTTAGACAAAGACATTTCCAAACCTTCCATCAGAGCGGCAGGATTGCAGCACTGCTTTTGTAGAGTACATAAAATGCAACGATGATGATCAGCACAGCGAAAATTCGATTGAGGAGATTTCGCTTTGTCGACAGACGAGTTGCCAGCAGCATGCCGCCGAAGCCGCCGATTACGCCGCCACCGATGAACTCCGCAGCGACCGCCCAGTCGATCAGGCCCGAGGCTGCGTAGTTGAGCGCAGTGGCGAGGCCGAATGTGCCGACGGCGGGAAGCGACGACCCGACCGCGTTGATCATCGGCATGCCGGTCGCGAGCATCAGGCCCGGCACGATCAGGAACCCTCCGCCAATTCCGAAGAAGCCGGATGCTGCTCCTGCCGCTATGGCAACAGCCGCCGTTTTCCAGCATGTCAGGCCATCTATCTTGACGACGTCTGACGCTATGGTCCTCCGGGGCCGGAGCATCAGGGCTGCAACGACCAGCATCAGCAGACCAAACAGGAAAAGCAGCTTGTGCCCGTCGAATGCTTTCCCGAGTGTTGAGCCGGCGAGTGCACCTACCGTCCCGGTAGCGGCAAAAACAAACGCGCAACGCCACCAGACATGCCCTTTGCGGGCATGGCCGATGAGGTTGACATAGGCATTGACCGATACGGCAAGAGCACCGGTGCCGATGGCGATATGCGGCTGCGAGATGCCAACCGCGTAGAGCAACAGAGGTGTCGCCAGAATGGAGCCCCGGCCCCGATCAGTCCAAGCGTAAAGCCCACGAGACCGCCCGAACCGATCGCCGTCAGAGCCTGGGTGACCAGATCGTTCATTCCCACGCAGCCCCTGCGAGTGCATCCAGCGGGATCTTCAGATAGCGCTTGCCGTTCGCTTCCGGTTCTGGGAGGCGTCCTCCACGGATGTTGACCTGTAGTGCATGCAGGATCAGCTTTGGCATGGGAAGGGTTTTGTCGCGAGCGTCGCGCAGCGCGACGAAGGCTGCCTCGTCCTTGCCGGCGATATGCGGATTGCTACGCTTCTGTTCGGCGACAGTGCTCGCCCAGAGGGGTTCACGCCCGTCCGGCTGATAGTCGTGCCCTGTGAACAGGCGCGTCTCGTCGGGCAGTGACAGGATCTCTTCAATCGAGGCCCAGAGCCGCTTTGCACTCCCGCCGGGAAAATCGGCGCGCGCCGTGCCGCTGTCTGGCATGAACAGTGTATCATGCACAAAGGCTGCGTCGCCGATCACATAGGTGATCGAGGCAAGCGTGTGGCCGGGCGAGAAGAGGACGCGGCCATTGAGATCACCCACCGAGAAGGTGTCGCCGGCTTCGAACAAGCGGTCCCACTGCGAGCCATCGGTTGGTAGATCCGGCCAGTTGTAGATGTCCTTCCAGAGCTTTTGTACCTCAACCACACGCGCGCCTATCGCGGTCGGCGCGCCGGTCTTGTCCTTGAGATACCGGGCGGCGGAAAAGTGGTCTGCATGGGGATGGGTGTCGAGGATCCACTCGACGCTGAGGCGCTTTTCCCCGATGTAATCCAGGATCGCATCGGCATTGCGGGTTGCGGTTGCGCCCGACTTTTCGTCATAGTCGAGCACCGGGTCGATGATTGCGCATGTTCCAGTTGCCGGATCGCTGACCACATATTGGATGCTGAATGTTTGCGCGTCGAAAAAGCCTTTTACATCGGGCTTTGCAGTCATCTTGGGTACCCTCGTTAATCTCAGTCGTTGGGCATTGCGGTTTGTTCGCGGTCTGACCGACGCGCCTCAAGTGGGCGCGTAGGTCGATCGGCTGTCGGCACCGTCTAGGATGCAGGATCGCTGAGGGGGGTCAGGCAAGTTCCTTCACGGTGAAGTACCAGTCTGTGGTCTCCAGGCCTTCCGCGAGTCTCTTCTCGACTTCAGCCATCGTCTTCGGCGAGCCGACAATGACTTTCTCGCCAGGTTGCCATGCCTCCGGCGTTGCAACGCCATGGGTAAGACTCGTCTGCAGGGCTCTGACCAGGCGAAGGACTTCGGGAACGCTTCGACCATTTGTCATCGGGTAATAGATCATTGCGCGCAGGATCCCCTTATCATCAATGATGAACGTGGCGCGCACGGCCGATGTGTCGGACGCTCCGGGATGGATCATGCCATAGGCAGTTGCCACCTTCATCGAGAGGTCTTCGATGATTGGGAAGGTAATTTCGACGCCGAACTTCTCGTTGATGTTCTGCACCCAGGCGAGATGGGAGTAAATGCTGTCGATCGAGAGACCGAGCAGCTCGCAGTTGATTGCCTTAAAGTCTTCCGATGCGTTTGCGAAGCCAATGAATTCGGTGGTGCAAACCGGGGTGAAGTCTGCTGGATGGGAAAAGAGTACGAGCCACTTGCCCTTGTAGTCAGCGAGGCTGCGGTCGCCATGGGTGGTCTTTGCGGAAAAGGCCGGCGCCGCTTCGTTGATGCGCGGCATCGTTGTCGATGGTCCCCCCGACATGGTAGTAGTAGCGGGTGCGACAGCTGGTACCGTTTGCATGGCAGCGATTGGGGCGGTGTCTGAGCAGCTCATGGGAATATCCTTGGGTTGGTCGATTTTGCGAGGGTGGGTTTCTCTTGACCGCCAATACATATGACTATCGACATGTTTCATGGAAACGAATAAAAGCGGCCACACTCATCGGAAAAAGCGATTATGAAGCCCGCACCTAATCTCCGACATTTGGGCTATCTGCTCGCGCTTGCCGAGTACCTCAACTTCAGTCGCGCGGCCGATGCCTGTCTGGTGACGCAATCTACGCTGAGTGCAGGCATTCGTGAACTTGAGACGCTGATTGGCGGGCAGCTTGCCGAGCGAACCAAACGCCAGGTCATGTTGACCCCTCTTGGCCGTTTGGTTTGCGACAAGGCGCGCATGATGTTGCAGCTAAGCGATGAACTGGTGGATCTCGGTTCCGGCCGTCCAGACATGCTTACTGGTAGGCTGGAGATCGGTGTGATCCCTACTGTTGGACCGTTTTTACTGCCACGATTGATGCCGGCTATCCGCCGACGATATCCGGACCTTGAACTGGGCTGGCGCGAGGATAAGACCACTCCCCTCATGGAGCGATTAAGGGCGGGGCAACTGGACGCCCTCCTTATGGCCTTTCCGCACGCGGTGAACGGGCTGGAAACCATGGTCTTGTTTGAGGACGTCTACCACTTCGTCTGCCATGCCGACCATCCGCTCGCCACGGCGGAGACTGTCGACGTCGAAGATCTGCCGCAACTGGACTTATTGTTGCTGGAAAAGGATCATTGCCTTCATGCGCATGCAATTCCGCTATTAACGGCAGCCGCTGGCGGCACGCGCAGCAACTTTTCGGCCACAAGCCTGCACACCCTTGTGGCAATGGTTGGCGAGGGGCAGGGGGCTACCCTCCTGCCGACCATCGCGATAGAGGCTGGATTACACGAAGCGCATTCGAGCGTAGTGGTGCCAATTGCGGGGCAAACCCAAGCTCGCCAGATAGGCCTTGTTTGGCGTGGACAATCACCGCGCGCATCCGCAATCCGGGAACTCGGGTTTTATCTGCGACACCAACTGAAACCAAAACAGGACTGAGCATCCGGTCATTTCGGTCCCAGGAGAGCTTCCATCTGAGCTTCGCTCGGCATCCCGGGGAAGGTATCGATCTTGCCTGCCTCGGTTTTGAAGACTATCGCCGGCGTGCCGCCGAAACCGAGTTCCGTCATCAAGGCAGCATTTCGCTCAAGCTTTCCTGCTGTATCGCCATCGACCGTATCGAGAGGGGTAATGCCGCCATCAGCATGTTTGCGCTCGTTCTCGGTTAGCGCGTCTTCCGGCGACCTTGCTTGAAGAATGGCGGCGGCCTTGGCGGGAGAGTCCTGCCGGATCACACCTACCATCACATGTCGCAACTGGACCTTGCCGCTCTCGATCCAAGGGCGCGCCGCAAGCCAAAAGCGATTGCAGTAAGGGCAATTGGGGTCGGTGAAAGAGTAGACGATCCGAGGTGCATCGGGATCGCCATCCTGTACCCAACTCGCTGCCTCAAGCTTGGTCCAGGCTCCTTCGCTCAAAGGTTGCGCTCCGGCTTTGGCTGCGAACGCTCTCAGCCCACCCGGAACCTGCATTTCGCCAAGGATCCGGATGCCCTGCTGCTCTATGGTCTTGAGTATCTCGGGATAAGCCTTGTCCTCTGCGTTCGCGCCCGTGGTCAAGACTCCGCCTATTAGCAGTGCCAAAGGGATTGCGGTGAACGGCCTGGATTGGCGAAACGTCTTCAACAGCATGCAGCGATCCTTTGATTTTTCTGGTTTGAGTGTTTTTACGCTTGGCGATTACGCCCCTGCAGCGCCTAGCACGACCACGTTTGCACCGGTCGGTACCTGGCTGTAGAGGTCGATAACGTCCTGATTCAGCATGCGGATGCATCCGGACGAGGCCGCAGTTCCTATCGTCCACGGTTCGTTCGTACCGTGGATGCGATAAAGGGTGTCCTTGCCATTTTTGACCAGATACATCGCGCGCGCACCAAGGGGATTCTTGTCACTGCCATCCATGCCGTCGGCCCATTTGCCATACCGGCCGGGGTCGCGCTCGAGCATATCGGGAGTGGGTGTCCAGCGTGGCCACCGACGCTTAAAGCCGATATGAGCGGTTCCGGAAAATTCAAAACCGGCTTTGCCGACGCCCACGCCATAGCGGATGGCCTTTCCGTTCTCCTTGACGAGATAGAGAAAGCGATTCTGCGGGTCGACGACAATGGTGCCGGGCGGATGTTCTGTCGTGTAGTCGACGGTCTGCTTCAGAAACTTCTGGCCGACCCGCTGTGTGTCTACGGCTGACACGGGAAAGGGTTCATTCCCGAGAGCCTTGTAACGGTCGACGCCGGACGTGACTGGTTCGGAGGCGGGGGGCTGAAAGGCATGAGGAGCGATGGACCTTGTCGTCGGCGGGCTAGTGGCGCAGGAGCTGAGACCGATCGAAAGCAGGCCCAAAGCAAACAGCGTGTTCAGCCATTGGCGTTCGACGTGGCTACGGCGATCGGAAGATGTGGCGAATGGCGGAGATGAACTAGACATTTCGAGCATGGGCTCCTGGCAAAGTGAACTACTACCCGCTTCGCCGGGTCACCTTAAGGCTGGCTTAAGGCGCGGTGATCATCGAGCACTATCGATGGTTTAAAGCCTATTGCGGACGAAAGGATATCTCGTGACCGTGGATGCAACACTGACCATTCTTCAGATCAACGATGTGCATGGCTATCTCGAGCCGCATCAAGAGCTCGTTTGGGAGCCCCAGGGGCCCAGCTTTTCTATTCTTGGTGGCTTTGCCAGACTTTCGACCGCGATAAAGGCAATCAGAGCAGAAACGATGAACGATATTCTGCTGCTTGATAATGGGGACATGTTTCACGGGACCTTTCCGGCTGTATCAAGCATGGGCTTGGCGCTCGTGCCGGCGGCTAACGCACTTGGCATCGATGCCATGACGGCGCACTGGGAATTTGCGTGGGGGCCAGAACATTTTGAAAGGCTTGCAGAGGAACTGAGTTATCCTGTGTTGGCACTCAATTGTTAGAGAACAGACGATGGCGAACGACCTTTTGCTCCCTCGAAGGTGTTCGAGATGAGCGGCGTCAAGGTTGGGGTGATTGGCATGGCGGCCACAATTATCGACAAGAGCATGCCTGCTAGTTTCAGCACGGGTCGGCGATTCGATATTGATGAAGTCGCGCTTGCAGCCGAGGTTGATCGGTTGCGCTCTGAGGACAAATGCCAGGTCCTCCTCCTCCTGTCCCATCTGGGATTGCCCCAGGATGCGAAACTGGCCGCCAATGTTGAAGGTATCGACGTCGTTTTAAGTGGTCATACCCATAATCGGCTTCAGCATCCCATCCAAATCAATCAAACCATCATCATCCAGTCGGGATGCCATGGATCATTCCTCGGGCGCCTGGATCTGCAGGTAGGCGAGGGAGACGTCAAATGCCTTGGTCATCAGCTCATCCCGATTGATGACGCCTTTGATGGCGATCCTGACATGCAGCGTATCGTCGATACTGCCATCGAGCCCCATCGAGGTGAGATGGAGCGGATAGTGGGCGAGACAACAATTGCTCTCTATCGAAATCTCCAGCTCCATTCGAGCATGGACGATCTTCTACTTCTCGCCATTGCCACGGCCGCAGGGACGGATGTCGCCTTCTCCAACGGCTGGCGCTACGGCGCGCCAATCCCACCTGGCTCCATAACGGTCAATCACCTCTGGAACATGATCCCGACCAACCCGCCGGTGTCGGTCGTCGATATGCTCGCTTCCGAGATTCGCCAGATGATGGAAGAGAGTCTTGAGAGTACATTTGCCGCCGATCCTTACCGGCAAATGGGCGGATACCTCAAAAGGTTCCGCGGCCTCACAATCTATGGGAAGATCGAAAATCCCGTAGGGCATCGCATTGAGCGCATATTTTTCAAAGGCCGAGAGTTGGATGACAATGAGGAGGTCGCCGTCAGTTTTGTGACAGCTCAAGGAGTACCGGAAAAATTTGGCCAGATGCGACGAAACCTCTCGACTTCTGCGATTAGTGCCTTGGAACATTTCCTCGCAGAGGGCCCTGTGGGCGAGGTCGAGGGCGTTGGCCGATTTGTGACGGTATAGTTATGTCTTGGAACGATTGACGCCTTAAGTTTACCTTAAGGTTGATAAATTCCCTCTGCCTTTTCTCATTTTGGCGACTAATTTGAGTCGGGAGGTCCATAATGGAGTTGACGCTCGGGCTGCTACTGACGCTGAGCTTTGTAGTCTCGCTCTGTGCGCTTGCCTTGTTGATATGGGCGCTCGTCAATCGCCAAATGACGATAGACCAGGCCGATGCCGCAACGATATTTACGCCCGGCGAGCTGGGCCGTGCCGACAATGAAGGCTCTGGGAAGGCAGCCCGTCCAGGTGTTCATCATTTTGACCCCGTCCGCTTGGGTATTGACCAATCCTCTGCAACGCCGGTGATATTTCTATTCGTAGCCGCCACTGTGTGGCTAGTGGTCGGATCGAGCTTCGGACTGATCGCGTCCTTGAAGATGCACTGGCCGGACTGGCTGGCTCAGGCAGCGGCTCTGACATTCGGCCGTGTGCGTACCCTGCATCTAAACATCGTGATTTACGGCTGGCTCTCGCAGGCCGGCATTGCCTGCATGCTCTTCATTGCGCCGCGAATCTTCCACACAAAGCTCCGCTATCCATTGTTCGCCCTGTACGGCGGAATTCTCTGGAACGTGGCGATTGTCCTTGGCGGACTTGCGCTTGCCGGTGGCTGGACCGATGGCGAGGAATGGCTTGAGATCCCGTGGCAGATAGACGTGCTTATTGCTCTGGCAGGAGCGCTCTTCATCGTGCCTGTAGTTGCCACCGCACGGGCACGCCAAGTCCATCACATTTATGTTTCCGGTTGGTATTTTCTTGCGTCCATCCTTTGGTTCCCGATCCTGTTCGTGATCGCCAATATTCCGGGTATTCATTCTGGTGCAGAAGAAGCAACGGTCAACTGGTGGTTTGCCCACAATGTCCTGGGCCTATGGCTTACGCCGCTCGGCGTCGGCACCGCTTACTATCTAATACCCAAGATCATCGGAAAACCAATCTATAGCTATGCTGTTTCGTTGCTGGGGTTTTGGGGGCTTGCGCTGTTCTATAGTCAGGTCGGCATTCATCATCTGATAGGCGGACCTGTCCCAACCTGGGTGGTCACCCTTTCTGTCGTGCACTCAGTGATGATGTTCATCCCGGTAATTGCCGTCGCTATAAACCAGCACGTAACCGTGGCACAGAATCTTTGGGCGCTGAAGTCGTCATTGCCGCTACGCTTTATCTCTTTTGGCGCGCTCATGTACACGCTTGCCTCCTTCCAAGGGTCGATTGAAGCGCTGCGTTCTGTCAACACAATAACTCATTTTACCCAGTATACCGTTGGTCACGCTCATCTCGGAGCTTATGCCTTTGTGTCGCTCATCATGTTCGGCGCAGCGTACCAGCTGCTTCCACGGGCGACTGGCCGAGGGTTCGTCTCACCCTTTATGATCAGTCTGCACTTCTGGCTCGTGGTCGTCGGCTTTGCGATCTATTTTTTCGCGCTTTCGATCGGTGGCGTGCTGCAAGGCCTGGCGATGCTGGATGCCACCAAACCTTTCGCCGATAGCGTCAGAATTGTCCTGCCCTATCTCCAGGCGCGTAGCGTGGGCGGTGCCCTCATGACGCTCGGCCACTTCGTGTTTGCCTACAATCTGCTGCGGCTCTTTATGGCCACGAGCCCTACTCCCTCGACGGTCCCTGCTGAATGAACAGATATCTGCCTCTCGCAATCCTGTCAGTCGCAATACTCGCATTTGCGACACTCCTCCTGGTCATTGCGCCGGGAATGCAAATTTCCGCTCAATCTGTTCCGGCTGGACTGCGTGCATACACACCACAGGAATTACACGGACGAGAAATCTACGTGTCCCTCGGTTGTGTTTATTGCCATAGTCAGCAACCACGGTCGCCGGACCAAGCACCGGACGTAGAACGGGGTTGGGGACGTGCGGCAATTGCCGGTGACTACAGCTACGACGAACCGCACCAGCTCGGGACTATGCGCACGGGGCCTGACCTTCTGAACGTGGGAGCGAGATTGCCGTCCGAAGCCTGGCATCTCACCCATCTGTACCAGCCGCGATCGATCTTCGAATGGTCGATCATGCCAGCCTATCCGTTTTTGTTCGAGGTGAAGAAAAAAGCCGAAGCCGGCGACAAGGTCGTTGTTTTACCGAAAGGGTATGCACCGGGCTCGGGTGTTGTCGTTGCGAAGGCAGATGCGATTGATCTCGTCGCCTATCTTAAATCCCTGGACCGGACCTATTCGGCGCCGGCGAATGCCTTGCGCGATGACGGCTACAGCAAAGTCGAGGTTGAGACAAAATGATCTGGCGTCTTCCAACCGAACCAATGCCCCCCTCTGAGGATTTCGAACCCTACGAAGAGCAGCGCGGCATTCCCATGCCGGTGCTCTGGATCGCCCTCGCACTTGCGCTGTGGGGAGCGCTTGCACTCTATCAAAGCAGCCGATCCAACATTCTCGCCCAAGACGAACGCGAGGAGGCGCTGGCTGAAGAGTCGAAGAGGGATATCGATCCTGCTTCTTCCCTTTTCGAAGCCAACTGCTCCACTTGTCATCAATCCAATGGCCTGGGCCTGAGGGGCGCGGTCCCGCCCTTGGCAGGGTCCGAATTCGTTGCCACAGGTGCCGAGACGGTCGCCAGGATCATGTTGCGCGGGATTGACGGGCCCCTGCGTGTTATGAATACCGACTACAACGGTCATATGCCGAGCTTTGCAAGTGCCCTAGGTGACGCCGAAGTTGCGGGGATTGCATCCTTCGTGGCAAAGCGCTGGGGGCAAGATAAGCTGGGCATTGAGGAGAAAACGGTCGCCGATCTTCGTTCCGAAGCGACTGACGAGGGTAGTTTTGCCGGAGGCGAAGAGATCGCCGGCATTGTGCAAGGATTGCCGACCCAGCCGACTTCTACAGCCAAGTCCGAAACGGCCGTTGACCCGGATGTCGCTCGCCTGGTGTTTCGAGGTGGTGACGACGTGTGGGCATGTGCAACCTGTCACGGTGATTTGGCTCAAGGCAAAGAGACTACGCCTCGCCTCGCCGGTCTGCCGGCCAGCTACATCGAGAAGCAGCTCCATGATTTCAGCGCCGGCACCCGAAGTGACGAAAGCATGATGCTCGTCGCGAAGAGCCTGTCCGACGATGAGATCCGCGAGCTTTCGGGCTACTTCTCCAGTTTACGCGTCGGTTCAACTGCGAAGGCCAACCTTGGTGGCGACCTGAAGCGAGGTGAAGTACTGGCACTCAAAGGAGACTGGTCGCTTGGGGTACCTGCTTGTTTTACATGTCACGGAGCGGCCGGTTTCGGCGTGGCTCCCACGTTTCCGGCGTTAGCTGCTCAACAAGCGCCCTACACTGCGGCGCAGCTTGCAGCATGGGCAGGTGGTCGGCGCGGGAGTTCGCCGCTCGGGCTCATGGAGCAAATATCAAAAGCACTGAGCACAGCGGACCGCCGTGCGGTGGCTGACTATTTGGCGTCACTGGCGCCAGTACCAGCATTAAATTCTAATGGAACAAGGCAGGAGATGTCTAATGCAGGGCGAACCGCAGAACCGTGATCGGTCCGGACCGACACATGCGACGCGCGGTGGCGCCGCGCGCAAGCTTATCGTTGCTGCGGGCGGCGGTATAGCGCTGGCGGCTCTAGGAACCTTAGCCTATGAGCTTGATGTGCTGCCGGCTTGGCTTGTAGGCGAGCGTGTGGTCGAAACAGCCGCCCAGGACATGGACAAAAAATCCTTCCAACCGCCCGATGAGACGGACATCCCAGATGATGAATTCGGAGCGGCGGTGAGACGAGGTCGTGAGATCTTTACGAATACCGGCACGGCCGCCAGCACTCATGTCGGCAATGGGCTTTCATGCTCTAACTGTCACCTGAATTCCGGGCGCCAACCACTTTCAGCGCCGATGTGGGCTGCGTGGGTGACCTATCCTAAGTACCGTTCGAAGAACAAACAAATCAACACGATGGAAGATCGTGTCATGGGGTGCTTCAACTACTCGATGAACGCGCAAGCCTCGACGAGCGGCAAGGCGCCGCCACATGGTGACGATATTTATCGCGATCTCGAGACCTACTTCTACTGGCTGGCAACGGGCGCTCCCACCAACACCAAGTTGGAGGGCGTTGGCTTCGGGTCGGTCAAGAAACCTGTCGGTGGCTATGACCTTGATCGGGGGGCGGAAGTCTTTGCCGATAACTGTGCAGTATGCCATGGGGTCGAGGGGCAAGGTCAGAAGGATATCAACGGCCGCTATACGTTCCCGCCGTTGTGGGGCGGTGATAGCTATAACTGGGGTGCCGGCATGGCGCGTATCGATACTGCCGCCGCTTTCATTAAACACAACATGCCATTGTCGCAGCCTGGGAAGCTCACCGATCAGCAAGCCTGGGACGTTGCGGCGTTCCTCGATTCACATGAGCGCCCGAAAGACCCACGCCAAAAAGGAAGCGTTGAAGATAATCGCAAGGCCAATCATGATGGCGATGAAACCCTGTATGGCCAGACTGTGAATGGAAAGCTGATTGGAGTGGGCGCAGCGGCGTTACCTGTTCTGCCGTCTCCTGCGGCAGGACAGTAAGCATGCGCCGACTGTTCGCGATCGAAGGGTTGGCATGCCCTTCATGCGCGGCAGGGGTGGAGAGGCGGCTTGCCCATGTGCCTGGGATCAGCTTGGCGAAGGTGCACTACCTGACCTCCTCCGTTCTGCTCGACTGGGATGAAGTCCAACTCGACGCACAAGCGATCGTCCAGACTGTCCAGAATGCAGGCTACCGCCTGATCGAGCGGCACCACCCCGTCGAACTAGCGGAACAACTGGATCGTCAAGTGCAATCACTTTCGGTGCGGCTGGCGATTGCACTTTTCTTCGGCATGTGGGTAATGGGGCTGGCCCTCCTTCAATACATGGTCACTCTGCCGGCACAAACAGCCTGGAAGATCGCGGTTGTTTCGGCCATGCTGTCCTTACCAGTATTGCTCTTCTCTGCGCTTCCGATGTTTCGCATGGGCTGGCGGTCGTTGCAGCTTGGGGACCCGTCTACCGATTTGCTTTTCGCTACGGCCACGATACTCTCCATCGTTCTTTCGGCGATCGCTTTGTGTCAAAATAAGAGTGCGGTTTGGTTCGATGCGGCGACGATGCTGGTCACCGCATTGCTGCTCGCGCGCCTCCTGGATGCAATCACACGCCGTTCAGCCATACGCGCGTTAATCGCTATGGAGGAGGCTGCTCCCGAGGAGGCAACGATTTGCGACGCGGGTCGGATGAGACGCGTACTCGTAAAGACCATCGTTGAGGGTATGACCGTTCAAGTCGATGCAGGCGAAGCCGTGGCGGTTGACGGAATCATTCTGGCAGGTAAAAGCCTCGTCAACCGCAGTATCCTGACAGGTGAAAGCAGCCCTGTTGACGTGGTACCTGGCGATCGTGTCGAGGCAGGTTGCGTCAACCTAACCGAGCGTATCGTCATCAAGGTCGATCGCCTGTATGGTGACCGGGAAGTTGATCGCCTGGGCGGTTCGATTGCTTCCGAAATTGCCGCCGGTGGAGCCGAGCAGGGCCGTGCGGAAAGTTGGTCTGCAGCTCTACTATATGTGATCCCGGTTGCGTCTGTGGCATCGGGCCTTGTTGTGTTCCTTGATGAGCAAGACCTAACGGCTGCGGCGCTGACGGCTCTCACGCTTTGGGCCGGGCTTTGCCCCTGTGCCTTGGCGCTCGCAATTCCGCTTGTCCGCTTGAGACTATCTGCCATCGGTGCAGCCAACGGTTTCCGCATTCGCGAGCCGAGGGCATTCGAAGCCTTGGCAACGGTTCGCAATATCGTGCTCGACAAGACGGGCACCGTCACAAGTCCCGAGCTACGCGTCGTTGCAGTGGAGCCTGCTGAGGGAATTGAACCCCAAGAGGTTCTAATTGCCGCTGCAAAAGCGGAAACGGGGATCCGTCATCCTATTGCTATGGCAATTGTCGCATTGACTGGAGAGGTCGGCTCAGGAGGACGGCGCAGCGCGCGCTCCGCGGAATACGAGGCGCTGGACGGCGAGGTGATCCGCGTGGCAGGTGCCGGGGAGCGCGCCGATGGACGTACAGCAGTGTGCGTCGATCGGGGTGGAGTCTCGATCGGCACTATTGTCATGGAGAATGACCTCCTGCCGCAGGCGTCATGGACGGTCCAGCAGCTTCACAAAATGCATTTAACCGTTCACCTTGCCTCTGGCGATGCATGCGGGCCGACAGTGAGAGTTGGCGCAGCGCTATCGCTGCAGGCTGAACGCGTCAGAGCGCAATTGACCCCGCAGGACAAGGCGCGGCTGGTGCAGCAACTGGACGCTCAGACGGTGGTGGTCGGCGACGGTGTTAACGACGCACTCGCCTTCGCCGCAGGTGTCTGCGGCATATCGGTAGCAGGCGCCCACGGTGCGGCACGGCAGATAGCAGATGTCGCAATTGAACGTGGTGGTGTTGAACGTATTCCGGCGTTGATCCAACTTTCCCGGATGGCGGCACGTATCGCCTCGCAGAACCTCTATCTGTCAGTGGGCTATAACGCACTCCTGATTCCGGCTGCGATTTCTGGCGCTATAGGTCCCGGTATTGCGGCCTTCGCTATGGCTGCAAGTTCTGCCTCTGTTTGCGTCAATGCTCTGAGGCTACGCTGGCCCTCAAAGCGGGACAGACGTGATGTTGAGCATCCGACTAGTGATTGCTGTAATGCAGGTCTGAATAGCGCGCGGGTACCATCATGTTAGCGGGATTATTAGTCGAACACAAAAATTGCCGTGCCTCACAAATGAAATGGAGCCACCCAACCTCGTGGTAGCCATCTCAACGATGGAAAGGCCGAGGCCGCTTCCGGTGGCGTCAGAACTGCTGCCACGCTGAAAGCGTGCCATGAGCCTTTTTTCGTCTCGTTCATCAATACCTGTGCCCTGATCTGACACGCTAACTGTCATGGTGTTATCGGAAACAGAGATATCAATTCTGACAATCGAACCGCGCGGCGAATACTGCAGGGCATTCTCAAGCACATTACGCAGGGCAAGGCGCAGCAGGGCCTTGCTTGGCACCTTGAACAACGGTTCCTCGGCAATCTGGCTCTCCACGGTGATCTCTCTTGCGGAACGCAGTGCCGTCAACTCACCATTTAGTTCCTCAACCATTGCCTTGATCGCAACCGTTTCGGCTGTCGATGGGTTTTCCAGAGAATCGACCGAGGCCAGATCGATCAACTGGCGGACGAGGCGTCCGGTGCGATCTACGCTCAGGGAGATCTGGTTGAGGGCATTTGCCCGGACTTTTTCATTGTCGCTACGGAGAGCGATCTGAGCTTGCGTCTTCAGTCCAGAGAGCGGCGTTTTGAGTTCGTGGGCTGCATAGGCGATGAAGGTCTTTTCCCGTTCGCGTGCCTCTTGCACACGCTGGAACAGTGCGTTGAGGGAACTGAGCAGAGGCCTGATTTCGCGGGGTGCGCCGCTATCGTCAACGGCGTGAAGTTCGTCTGCAGACCGCAGAGACAAGGTATCCGCTGTACGCCGCAGCGGTGAAAGACCTCTCTCGACACTGAGCCAAATCAACCCGGCGAGAACAGGCAGGATCGCCAGCGCCGGGATGAGCTGCCCCTTGATGACATCGCCAACCAGTCGTTCCCGGATTTCGATATTGTCGCCGACAAGCACCCTGACGCCCAATTCCGGATTGACGACCGCGTAAACACGCCAGCGCTCGCCATTGACGAGTTTTTCCGCAAAGCCGGTTTGATGATCGGCGAGTGACGTACCGGGTGCGCTTTCCGACCGACTGACGAGGTCACCCTGAAGGGACCAGATCTGACAGGATAGTTGCCGGCTATAGTCTCCGTCATGCATGTTAAAGCCATCGGGCATGCTGGCCGTCCGAGCGGCATCGACTGCTGCGGCGACGTCGATATGGTGATCTGTGATCAGCGAGCTCACCATGCGTGCGGCTTCCGTCAGGCGCGCATCAAGAACGCGTTCTACCTCGCGCTGCGTGCTGAGATAGGTCCAGAACACGGCGAGAAGCCACACGGCACCTGTTGCTGCAAGAAGGATCAGAAAGAGCCGGAGACGAATCGAGCGCATCATGGTTTCCCCATGCGGTAGCCGACACCGCGCACGGTTTCGATGGAGGCGGCTCCAAGTTTGTGGCGTAGCTTGTGTATGTGGACTTCGATCGTGTTGCTCTCTATCTCCTCCTGCCAGCCGTAAAGCCTTGTTTCCAACATCTGCTTGGAATGGATCATGGCGGGGCTTTCCATCAGTGCCAGCAGGACGGCAAATTCCCGCCGCGACAGGCCCTTGATTTCGCCGTTGTGCAGAACCTCCATGCTGGCCGGGTCAAGGGTCATACCAGCCCAGGTCAGTTTCGGTGCCGCGCGTCCTTCTGCACGCCGCGTGATGGCGCGCAGGCGTGCTGCCACTTCGTCGAGATCAAAGGGTTTGCCGAGATAGTCATCGGCGCCGGCGTCGAGACCGTCGATGCGATCGGTAACCTCATCCTTGGCCGTCAACAGAAGAACAGGCGTGCGGTTTCTGGCGGCGCGCATTGTGCGAAGCAGATCCAGCCCGGAACCGTCCGGCAGCATACGGTCAAGCACGATCGCATCGAAGCTGTCGCTTTCGATCGCAGCTAGCGCATCGGTAAGCGTGCTGACGGTATCTGCCGAGAAGCCGGCGAGGCCAAGCCCCACCTTCAACCCGTCGAGCAGAACCGCGTCGTCTTCGATGACAAGGATACGCATCACACCTCCGTGAAAAAATGTCGTTTAATGGCTTGGCTTGACCAGCTTAAGGCTGCCTTAAGCTGCTGCTCCGAAACGGGCGCACATCGAAGCGTAGTAAAGGAATGATGGAATGCAGCTTTTAAGGCACTTGGCGATCATTTTCTCCTGTTTGTCCTTTGCCGGCATCGCCATGGCCCAGACTGCGCCCCTCCAAATGGATGCGGCGTTTCGACCATCGCTGTCCCGGGTCTCCCCCACTCAGATCGCCGTGACCTGGGAAATCGAACCGGGCTATTATCTCTACCGGGAGTATCTTGCCGCCGAAAGTACCGATGGAAGTTCGGTGAAACTGGAGACGCCGGACGGCAAGATCAAAGAGGATCCAGGTTTTGGGTCGACCGAGGTCTACTACGACTCGGCTCGAGCGCTGCTGGTCAGCGAGGCCTCGACGATAGAGCTGACATATCAAGGCTGTCAGGATGGTGGGCTGTGCTATCCGCCTGTGACAAAGACGATCGACACGGGTCTTCTGCAATTCAGTGGCTCTCAACACTACAACCCGGCCTCGACGGCATCATCCAGTGCCGCCACTATTGATAATGGATGGTCGTCGTTCCGTGGCGAACGGACAGACTTCGCTCTGGCGCAGGACACAGCAACGACGGGAGTCGACGGACTGTTGGCTCGCGGTGGCCTGCCACTGCTTTTGATCGGCTTTGTCGGTTTCGGTGTCCTGCTTGCCTTCACTCCTTGCGTCTTTCCCATGTATCCGATCGTTGCCGCCATGCTGTCACGCGAAGGCGAGGCCCTTTCGCCAAAACGAGGTTTTATCCTTTCAAGCGTCTATGTCGGAGCGCTTGCACTGGCGTTCGGGTTGTTCGGCATGGTTGCGGCCTGGTCCGGTCAGAACCTGCAATTCGCTCTGCAGTCCGCAACTGCGACCATTGTTATTGCCAGTCTGTTTCTGATCCTCGCCCTGTCCAACTTCGGCCTCTTCGAGATCCAGTTGCCGGCAGTGCTTAGCAATCGACTGTCGGCCGGAACTCTCCGGGGCGGATCGCTGGGTGGGGCTGCGACGCTTGGTTTTTCCTCCGCGTTTCTCATCGGGCCCTGTGTCACGGCGCCGCTCGCCGGGGCCCTTCTTTATATCGCCCGCACAGGGGATATGCTCGTCGGTGCCGCCGCATTGTTCGCGCTTGGGCTTGGTAAAGGTATCCCCCTGATCCTTATGGCAACTCTCGGCGGCAAGGCACTACCGCGTGCGGGTGCTTGGATGGCGAGCATTCGATCGGCATTCGGATTCGGTTTTGTCGCGACGGCGATCTGGATGGTCGGTCCTCTTCTGCCCGAAACTCTGGTGCTTTTTGCCTGGGCTTGCCTTGCCGTGACGGCTGGGGTCTTTCTCTGGCATTTGCGGGGCGCAAACGCTTCTGCCGGTTTCGCTGTGATTTCGCGGTCGGTGGCCACGGTCTCGATCGCCTGGGGTGCGCTGCTTCTAGTTGGGGTCGGGCTCGGCGCCCGTGATCCCCTCGCTCCGCTTGAACCGCTCACCGTGCAAACAGGGTCCGGGCAAACGACAAGCGAAATTGCCAAATCGGATTTTGAACCCGTCGCCTCGCCGCGAGCACTGACTTCGGTCCTGGCCGAAGCGTCGGCCGAGAACAGGCCGAGCCTTGTCTATGTCACGGCGGACTGGTGTGTCACTTGTCGCGGAATCGAGCGCACCGTATTGCCGGATGAGAGCGTTTCGGCCGCTCTCAACGGTGCGCGCCTGTTGACCGTCGATATGACCTCTCCTTCGCCAGAGACAGATGAACTGCTGAAGTCCCTCAATGCCATTGGTCCGCCGACGATGATCTTCTTCGATCAAAAAAGGCAGGAAGTTGCGGGCACGCGGCTCGTGGGCGACGTGACGATCGACAAGCTTGCTGCCTCCGCCCGAGCGGCCAAGGGTATGCCCTGATGGATGTCGTGACACTGGGGCCGCTTGCCTTCGCATCCGACAGGCTGGCATCAATCATCGGGATCTTCTTGTTTCTCGGGCTCGGCTCATGGCTTGCGCATCGTTATGACAAACGGCTCGCGCCCTGGACGACCGCAGCGGTGCTATCGGGCCTCATTGCAGCACGGGCACTGCATGTCCTCATGCATCTCGACAGCTTTCTCGCCGAGCCATGGCGCGCCCTTTATGTATGGCAGGGCGGCTTTTCGATGGTTGGCGGCGCGATCGGTGTTGCGACCACGCTCGTCTTCCTGATGCGGGAGTCCCGACAGACGCTGCCGCTTGCCGCCGGGACGCTCGCCGCAGGATGCTTTGCCTGGTTCACGCTGACCATGCTCTGGCAGGCAGCGGAAGGGCCGGCGGCACCCCGCTTCACGCTTGCAAATCTTGATGGAACTCAGTTTGTCGCTTTGTCGGAGCGCAGTGGACGCCCCGCCGTCGTCAACCTCTGGGCAACCTGGTGCCCGCCTTGCCGCCGCGAAATGCCACTTCTGGCGGAAGTAGCCGCGGCTCGGACAGACGTCGATTTTATCTTCGCCAATCAGGGCGAAGGGCCATCGGTGATCCAAGCCTATCTCGACGATCAGAACCTCCAGCTCGAAACAATCCTGGTTGATCCGGCCCATTCGCTTTCGCGCCACTACGCGGCGCCCGGAATGCCGATCACCATTTTTCTTGGCGCTGACGGACAGGTTGTGACGACCCATTTCGGAGAGATTTCGCGCGAGGCCTTGAATGCCGCCATCGCCAGACTGATCCCCGCAGACAAGGAATAGCAGAGAATGAGACTTGCAGAATTGCAGCCGGTGATCGGCATATTGAAGAAACTGGGCACAGCGGCGGGGCTCGCTCTCCTGCTTGCCGCCTGCTCGCAGACGACGGGCACGCCGTCTCAGACATCTCCACCGCCTGTCGATCCGGCGCTGCAGGCCATGTATGGCGAGGTGAAGGATGGCGAGGAGATCATTCCTGCTGTCGATGTCTCGAAAATGGATCCGCGCAATGTTCGCCAGATCGTCAACTATCGCACGTCCTATGTGCCCGGCACGATTGTGGTCGATCCCTATGCCCGCTTCCTCTATCTCGTGATGGAGGGTGACAAGGCGATGCGCTACGGCGTCGGCGTCGCCAAGGCCGGTTTGGAATTTGAAGGCGAAGGCGATATCAAGCGAAAGGCCCGTTGGCCCGGCTGGGTGCCGACCCCCAACATGATCGCCCGCGAACCTGATCGCTACGGCCCGCTCGCCCAGGGCTTGCCGGGAGGAATCGACAATCCGCTCGGTGCGCGCGCTCTCTATCTCTATCAGGGCGGAAAAGACACGCTCTACCGGATCCATGGCACCAACGAGGCCTGGTCGATCGGTCAGTCCGTCTCGTCGGGTTGCATTCGCCTTCTCAACCAGGACATCATCGACCTGCACGCCCGTGTTCCGGAAGGGTCAAAGATGGTTGTCCTCACTGCCGAAGAATCCGGAAAGGGAGAATTCTGATGATGAAGCGTCGCACCATCCTGACATCATCGCTCGCGCTTGGCACGTTCGCCGTCTTCGGCAGTCGGCTCGCCTTCGGACAACAGCTTACGAAGGACGAGGTCTTCAACGACAAGGATGCGCCGTTTCTCGGCAATCCTAAGGGCGACGTCACCGTGGTCGAGTTCTTCGACTATCAGTGCCCCTACTGCAAAAAGGCGCATCCCATGGTGAAAAAGGTCATCGAAAGGGACGGCAATGTGAAGCTGGTCATGAAGGACTGGCCGATCTTCGGCGATGCCTCAATCTTTGCGGCCCAGGCGGTGCTGGGTGCGGCGCAGATCGGCAAATACGAGATTGCCATGGGTGCCCTGATGAAGACAAAGGGGAAGCTGACACATGATGACATCGAGAGCACGCTGACCGCTGCGGGCTTGTCCATGGACGAAATCGCTGTTGCCGTGAACAAACACACGGCCAAGATCTCGGGCCTGCTGGATCGCAATTACGCGCAGGCCACGGCCTTCAACTTCGCGGGCACTCCGGCCTATGTTATCGGATCGAGCCTCTATCCCGGTGTGTTGGACGAAAAGGGGCTCGTTGACGCGATCGCGCGCGCCCGGCAGGGCTGAGCGCATGCGTTCTATTAAAAGAGTGAACCGGCGGAGTTTTCTCGTCGGCACACTTGCCGTCGTCCTCGCACCTCCCGTTAAGGTGCAGGCAGCATCGACAGTGGTCGGGCCGATACGCTCCGTCCAGGATTATACCGAAGCAATTGCCTTTGCCCGCATGCGCAACAGGCATGCACTGGTCGATGTCGCTGCAGATTGGTGTGCCTTCTGCAAGACCATTGATGGACAGATCCTCGTGCATCCGAGGGTGCGGTCGCGGATGAATGACTTTGCGCTGCTCAAGATCGACGTGACCGCATGGACCGCAGAGAATGCAGAATTGCTTCGTTATCTGAATGTGCAGGGTCCTCCGACGGTCTTCATCGTAGAAACAGGGCAGGGAAAAGAAGTTCCGGGTTCACGGACCGTTGGTGAGTTCGACGTTGAGAATCTGGTCGGTCGGCTGGAGATTGCGCGCTAGCTTGGCCTACATTGCAGGGAAACAGCGACTAAGGAGTGTCAGATCCGGGATCAACAGGGAGGGTCACGGTTGCCCTCAGGCCACCTTCTGCCCGATTGAGCAGTTCCACATCCCCGCCCTGGGCACGAAGAATGTCGCGCGCAATCGTCAGGCCGAGACCGTGGCCGCCGGTATCGCGGGAACGGGACTTCTCAAGGCGCTCGAACGGGCTGAACACGCGCTGCAGGTCCTCCAGAGGAATTCCGGGCCCGTCGTCATCGACATGAATGCGGGCGATCGATCCGTTCAGCTCACCGCTGATGTGAACCTTGTCGCCGTATCTCTGGGCGTTCTCGATGAGATTGCGAACGGCGCGGCGCACCGGTAGCTCCCGCAGTGGCGTCGTGACGACCGGCATACTGCCGAGCGTTACCGGGCTCGCGGTCGTGTTGAGTTCTTCGGCGAGGCGGGCGACGAGTGCGAAGGGGTCGGACGGACGCTTGTCACCTGCTTCGCTGAGGCCCCGCGCATAGGCCAGGGTCGTTTCGGTCATCTCCTGCATTTCATCGAGAATGCGGGCGATCCGCTCGCGCAGTTGATCCTCATCGACGAATTCTGCTTGCAGCCTGAGCGCCGTGATCGGGCTTCGCAGGTCGTGGCCAAGCGCTGCCAGAATCCGGGTCCGTTCGCGCACTGCATTCACAAGGCGTGCATGCAGACTGTGGAGTGCCTTCGCCAGGACCTTCACTTCGCTTGGACCGGTTTCGATGCGCTCCGGTGGGTTCCTGTCCAGATCCAGGGCGTCCGCCGTCTCGGCAAGTTGTCGCAAGGGAAGGGTAATGCGTGCCACCAGGAAACGCATGACAATCCAGACGGCGAGGGCCGAGAGGATCGCGCCGAGCAACAGCCGCGGCGGCAGGAATGCGCCGGGCCGTTCCAGGGAGGCCTCGATGTTGAGCCATTGACCGTCCGACGTCGGAAGAGACAAACGCAGGGTCGCTGGTGTGAGGCCAATCTGTCGCGCGAACGCCGCCAGGGGTTCATAGCCGGAATGCTCGACCGAACCGCCACGCGCCGCAAGCTCCATCTGCGCGTCACCGTCTGACGACACGGTGACCATGGGTGTGTCGCTCAGCCGGAATATCACGCGTTCAGATCCGGCGGCCGAAAGAACGTCGTTCCTCGCCACCTCGGGGATCTTCGGCAGGAGGCCGACCAGGCGTTCACCTTGTCGGATGATATCCGCCCTTTGCTCCTCCACATGCGAGAGGCCCCGCTCGGCACCGAACAAGGCGAGAAACAGGATCTGGGTAAAGATCAGCGCGGCAAGTGTGGTCAGTCCGATCTGGGCGCTGAGATCCCTGGGCCATCCAACGCTCATGGCAAGACTGCCACATCACAGGCGAGGCTGTAGCCTCCCGCCCGTATCGTCGTGATGATCGTCGGGTGTCCCGGATCGGGCTCGATCTTGCGCCGCAGCCGGCTGATCTGGTTGTCGATCGCCCGATCAAAGACGTCAGGAGACCGTCCCTCGGTCAGATCCATCAACTGATCCCGGGACAGGACAAATCTCGGGCGTTCGAGGAAGACGATGAGAAGGCGGAATTCCGTCGAGCTCAGTGATATCTGTTTTCCGTCCTCGTCTCGGGTCAGCTGCCGCGTATCCGTGTTCAGCGTCCATCCGGAAAAGGCAAGACGTCGCCCGGAGAGGCTGCCGGCCAGGCTGGTCGTTCGACCGGTCCGCCGCAAGATGGCCTTGACCCTTGCCAGCAATTCTCTCGGGCTGAAGGGTTTCGGCAGGTAGTCGTCAGCGCCGACTTCGAGGCCGACAATGCGATCCGTCTCCTCGGCCAGGGCACTCAGCATCAGGATCGGCGGCCCGCCAGCGCTGCTCAGCCGCCGTGCGATCGAAAGCCCGTCCTCACCCGGCATCATGACGTCGAGGATCACAAGATCGAAGCGTCCGCCATGCAGGCACTTGTCCATCTCGGTCGCGTCGCGCGCAGCCGTGGTCCGGAATCCGTTCTTCTCGAGGTAACGGACCAGTCCGTCGCGGATATCGCGATGGTCGTCGACGATCAGGATATGTGGACTGGAGTCGCTTGAGGTCATGGCACGGTTCTAACGCATGATGGGGACTGTGTTCCACTCCTCCTTTGTCACGCCCGGTGTCAGGCAGCCGATCTGCGACAAACCGTTACAAAAGGGGCCCGAGACGGCATCATCGTGCGACATGCATCCGTCATCACATGTCCATCGCAGTCGAGGCGGGGTGAAACAAACTTCGCCGCTCAAGACGCGCAAACGAGATCCGATGAAGTGGAACGCAAAATGCATAGTCTCAAGAAAACTCTGATCGCCGCCATGGCTCTGGCTGCTTCCGTCGCACCCCTTATGGCTCAGCAACAGGGCAATCCCGGTGCCCACTTCCTGGAGAACTGGGACCTCGACGCAAATGGCGAAGCCACCCTTTCCGAGCTGCAGACCAAGCGCGGTGACGTTTTCCTCACCTTCGATTCCAACGAGGACGGGTTTATCGACGCCGATGAATACGTGTATTTCGACGAGGCGCGCGCCAACGACATGAAGGCCAATGCCGGTGGTCATGGTGGCAGAGCCGACCGGGCATCCCAGGGAATGACACTTCAGAACAACGACACCGACCAGGACGGCAAGGTGTCACGGGACGAATTCCTCGGCGGTGCTGTCGCCTGGATGGGCATGCTGGACCGGAACACAGACGGAGTTGTGACCACGGCTGATTTCGGTCGCTAAGCGCTGGGCTTGCGTGGCTTTGTCGCATCTTTCCTGGCCAGCCATCCGCTTGGATCTCTGGCCAGGCTAACAAATACACGATATCGAACAATTCAAATTTATGTTCTGTGATATGTGTTTCGTTGCAGCCTAGTCGCCGAGGCTCTCTTGCCGATTGCTAAGGCCGGGACGAGGGTATTGAAGTCAACATCCCATCCAAAGATCGACAGGAACGCGTGAACTGCAATGTCAGCCACTGATGAAACAAGCCTCCCGATCAATCTGAATCTGTCCGAGCCAAAATCGCCTCGACAGCGGCGCTGGTTTCGGAAGCGGTACCTGCTGGTGCTGCTGGTCCCAGTCTTCATGTTCTCGGGTGCTGTGCTGGGAATGTATTTCCAACCGACAGGTTTGCAGAAGTTTTACGCGCTGACGGGGCTTCAACCCGGCGGCGGCTCTGACGCACCCATTGCGTTGCCGCCCGACATTGAGCTTCCACCGAAGATGGCGGAAACCATGCTGCCATCTGACGTGGTGGGATTGGCGCGGGTGATGCCGCGTGGCGACGTTTCGGTCGTCGCAGCACCCTATGGGGCTGGCGATGCGCGCATCGCGGACATCCTGGTTTCCGTTGGCGACCAGGTGGAAAAGGGTGCCGTGTTGGCGCGGCTCGACAATCATGCGGCTCTCGCTGGTGCCGTGCTCACCGCAGAGGCAAATCTCGCTGTGCGCGAAGCAACCCTCATCCAGACACGTGCGGCGGTGGAGGCAAGCCGCGACGAAGCACAGGCCGCACTGGATCAAGCGGTGTCCACGGCTGCAGAGGCTGCATCGACGCTCGCACGAACTGAGGCGCTCGCCTCGAACGCAGTCAGCACGCAGGCCGCACTCGATGCTGCCCGTGCAGCAGTAGAGGGCGCCAATCTTTCTGTTGTGCGCGCTGAGGCAACGCTCACGCGATATGCGGCAGTCACGCTGGACGAACAGCCCGATGTGATCGTCGCCAGCCGCAATGTCGATGCCGCCCGATCCGAACTGGCCCGTGCTCGGCTCGACCTTGCACGCGCCGAAGTCGTGGCGCCCATCACCGGCACGATCCTCGACATCCATGTCACGCCCGGACAGCGACCTCCCACCGACGGGATCATGGATATGGGGGACACGGATCAGATGATGGCCGAGGTTGAGATCTGGCAGGATCGCATCAGTGCAGTCATGGTCGGCCAGCCGGTGGAACTCGTAACTCCGGCTCTCGGTGTCACGTTGCAAGGCCGGGTGGACAGGATCGGACTGACCGTGGGACGGCAGGGCCTGATTTCGGACGATGCGGCGGAAAACAAAGATGCGCGCGTCATTCAGGTCTTGGTGGTGCTGGACAAAGCGTCCTCGGATGTTGCCGCCCGTTTCACAAATCTCGAGGTCATCGCCCGCATTGACACCACGGTACGGGTCAATCCATGAGCTACCTGCTGCAACGCCTGTTCGGGCGGCTGCCCATCGGCTGGCTGCAACTGACCCACAACCGCACTCGCTTCGCCGCAGCACTCGCCGGGGTGGCCTTTGCCAATGTGCTGGTCTTCGTCCAGCTTGGGATCATGAATTCGATGGGGGCTGCAACATTGCGACCCTATGATTTCTTCCAGGCGGACATCATGATCTCCGCCAGCGATGCGAGTACCTTGACCGATGGTGGCAATGTGGCTCGGCAATGGTTGCTGCAGGCGCTGGGAGATCCGGATGTAGCCGCTGGAATGGGTCTTTTCATCGCCAATGTTCCCTGGGACCGTGGCGAGAAGGACATTAGTCTGACGACCTTTGGTGTGGATCCGATCAAAACCGAGTTTCTGTCCACGGAGATCGGAGGCGATCTCAATCTCCTGCAGGTGCGAGACGCAGCAATACTTGATCGGCTGGCCCGAGGGCTGGCCAAGGACGAAGCAGCCTCAATCCGTCCGCAAACGCCTTTGTCCTTTGAAACGCAAGGCCGCACCATCACCGCCTTTGCCACGTTCTCCGGCGGTGGAGGCTTCGGTGGCGATGGCTATATGCTGGTTTCGGACCAGACATTCTTGTCGCTATTCCCGACGCGCAGCTCCTCAGCGCCTGATCATATTCTACTGAGCCTGCGCCCCAGCGCGCAAACAGACGCCGTGATCGCCCGCCTGAAAACCCTGATCTCCGATCCGTCCCTTCGCATACGCAGCTATCAGGATGCAGCGCAGGAGGATCTGCGCTACCAGCAGACCAAGCGGCCGACGGGCATCATCTTCGGGTTCGGCGTGCTGATCGGCGTTCTCGTCGGCATCGTCATCGTCTACCAGGTGTTGTCCACCGACGTGGCCGACCACCTGCGTGAATACGCAACCTTCAAGGCCATGGGCTATGGCCCGCGTTTCTTCCTCGGGATTGTCTTCGAAGAGGCGGTGGTGCTCGGGATCATGGGCTTTATTCCAGGACTGATCGTCGGGACGACCATCCTGACGCTCATGGGCAAGATAACGACCTTGCCTCTGGGGATGACGCCATCGATGGCAGCTACTGTCTTTCTAGGCACCATAATCTTTTCCGCCCTGTCCGGCGCCATTGCGACCCGTCGGCTTGACGCTGCCGACCCCGCCGATCTTTTTTAGGAGGCTTCGATGGACAACGAGGCAATCGTCGACGTGCATGGGTTGAACCATTGGTTCGGCAGTGGCGACGTTCGCAAACAGGCGCTGTTTGATGTGAATCTAACGCTGAAACGCGGCAGCTTCACCGTGCTGATGGGGCCTTCCGGGTCTGGCAAGACAACGGTCCTCACGCTTGTCGGCTGTCTCAGAGCCGTGCAGAATGGATCTGTGCGGCTTCTGGAAAGTGAGTTGAACGGCGCATCGCAGTCACAGCTCGTCAGCCTGCGCCGCCGTCTGGGCTTCATTTTTCAGGCACACAATCTCCATGAAAGCCTCACAGCGCTGCAGAACGTGATGATGGGCGTACAGGTGCATGGCGAAGTGGCCGATAGCGTGGCGCAAAGCGCGGCTGAGCATGCACTTGGCCTGGTCGGCTTGAGCGACCGCACAACGTATCTGCCTGCGAACCTGTCAGGCGGTCAGAAGCAGCGCGTTGCTGTCGCCCGAGCGCTGGTCTCCAGCCCGGCGCTCGTGCTAGCAGACGAGCCCACAGCCGCCCTGGACAAAGACAGCGCGGCGGATGTCGTCGATCTTCTGAAGCGCATGGGTGAAGCACGGGGTACCACCACATTGCTCGTTACCCACGACAATCGCATCCTCGACCGCGCTGACCGCATCCTCACGCTGGAGGACGGTCGCATCGTCAAGACAGAGGAACGAGCACAAAACTAGGATCCATGAAACACGAGAGCATAGGTTGTCATATGTGCGATGAATCGATTTGCGTAGCGGACTGAACAACAATGTAATGTGGGCCAGGAGTTCCATAATAACGCTTATGCAATATGTTATAAAGTAACGAACTGACAATATAAGCGAACCCCCATCTCTTTCTTCTTGATCTGCCTACAGGCCGAGCTTCATCTGCTGCTCTGACGCGGACAACACGTCGAAAAGGCCTTTGTATCCGGGCAAGCAAGTACAGTCCCTAGCCTGGTCTATCCCGATTGAATTTACTACGTGCTGGGTGCTCTCAGGTGGAATCCTCATTCGTCCGTCCCGCAAAGCCAGAAACAGCACCTCTCTCGAGACGTCGGCTCCGAGGAAATCTATTGCGTCAGGATGCGTCAGAATGTCGAGCGACCAATAGGCCTCAGCGCGCATGAGCTGCTCTACTCTTCTGCGACCCCTCTTCTCATCGATAACCGGCAAAATACCACGTGAACGTGCGATAGCGATTGTTGCTGCCTCACCATCGTCTAGCGACGGTGAAGTAGACGTGAGTTCGAAAAAGAACTTGAACTCCTGATCCGATAGGTCGACGAGTGAGACCTTCCCCGCAGTCTCCAACGTGCACAGAAATGCCTTTTCGCCGTTTCGTCTGCTCGTCTCGTGGTCAAGTTCGCCAGCCACGATGTTTGAAATGACGATAGGGTTTGGGATGGCTGAAAGGATCTCAGCACCACGCCGGCATGCATGGAGGTTGATGAGAACGCTCGTGTCGAGGATCAGAGGACCGGTTTGATCACTCAGGGAACTTGAGTAGGTCATCCGTTTCTTTTTCCTCGAGCTCGATTTCGTCGATGATCTCGCGAAGCTGCAATCTGCTGATTTTCAGAAGTTCTGCAAGCTGACCCTCCGACATCAATTCGCGTTTCCATGCTGCATGCGCCATCAGGCTCAGTCGATGTGAGACCAGGCGGTCTGCATCAGCTTTACCACTGTCACGGCGGTCGATCGGTCCGCCAAAGACTTCCCGCACATGTTCGTCGGTAATGCCACCGTTGTTCTCAAACCAAGCCCACGTGCCCTTCTTCACTAACCCGAGTTCTTCGAGGCGCAGAACACAGGCCTGGCGCGAAATGCCGAACTGGTCGGCGAGCAAGATGACGAGGCGGCGCGTGGTCTTTCCGGTGATCTCCTTCAACTGAAGAAAGCTTTCGGCAAAGCTCTCTGGTGGCGCAAGCAGCGCCCGGCCAAATGCATTGGCGTAGCGTTCATCGCGTGAGAGAAATTTCTCATCCTCTTCCAACACCTCAGGCATCTGCCGCGTGCCAAAGAAGTGTCCGCACTCGTGAGAGGCAGTCTGCACTCTACGAGGAAGGGGGTGGTTGGCATTGAGCAAAATACATGCGCCAACATTATCGTCGTAGGTGAACAAGCCTGCGATTCGTGACCGTGAGGACAAGCGGCGTTGGTATAGACGAATACCTAGACCGTGCTCGATTACCGAAAAAATATCGGGGATCGGCCCCCCGCCAAGTCCCAGCCACTCTCGCAGCTCCTTCGCGTGCGCTTCTCCCAAAGCGACCACGTCGCCCTCGTTTATGCCGCGTTCAGGCGGGTAGTTGCGTCGGCGCTGGATACCGAGGATGTTCTCTAGTTCGATATCCGCCTTGATCAGGTCATTGAGCAGACGAACGGCCTCTAAAGTGTGTTCGTCCTCAGTATCGCGGAGTTTACGAAAACGGGGCAACAGGTCGGTATGCACAGCTTCGCGACGCAATAGTGCATTGACTGAGACACCATAGTGACGAGCGAGAGCCTGGATTTCTTGCATCCGAACCCGACGAACACCTTTTTCGATCGAAACAAGAGTTGGGCGCGATACGCCGATAAATTGGGCGGCATCGTCCTGGCGAACATCAGCATTTTCACGTGCGATTCGAAGTCTCCGCCCGATCTCTTGTGCGCTCAGCTCATTTAAAGCGGTCATGGCGCCCTCCGTCCAACCAATCCTTTAAAAAGCTCTTGTCACCTTGGGCGGACATAAATGCCTGCCACTCACTCGCATGCGTCATTAACATCATTCTCAAGTTTCGAAGCGTCACGTCAAACGTCTCGCCTATTGCGGCTGCAATCTGCGAGGCGAACGGACGTAACGCTGCGTCGGGTAGATCTGCTAGGTCGGCGAGGTGCTGGAAATGGCGCGCGCCGACGCTTCCATATTCAATCATTATCTCCTGGTCAGCCTGGGCTGCTATGCCCTTGAAAGCGTGACTGACTTCACTGGCAGATAGGTCTGATACAACATACGTATCGTCTGCCTCTAGCACGCCTGCCGCATGCAGGCTCATTCTGCGAAGCAAACATGCTGCACATAATCCGCACTGCCGGCGTCGATCGGCATTCACCACCCGTCTCGTCTGCCAACACGATCGCGTAGTCGTTAGGTGTTTATCCGCCTTGCCTGGTAGTGCAAGGAAAGCGGACATGGTCTGTCCCTTTGTTGACCACAGGCGAGGTTGTTCAAACTTAATGCTACAGCCGAGCAGCGCTCGCGCGAACCGTTCCATCTTCCTGAAGAACGTCGGATAATTGCGGTAGTCGGTATAGATGTTATAAAGCGGGACCAGGACCGGGCCGAGTGCACCTTGCCCACTTTCCGGGACGACAATCCTGGAGACTTTGGACAGCTGAGCCACAATCGACGCCATCGTAGCAAACTGGAATCCGCGCGATCTAAAGCTGCTTTCTCTTCCCTCAAACCCCTTCACCTTGAACGGAATTTGCGTGAAGTAGCTTTCACCCTCCACCCTGCGTTGCTTGGTCGCCGCTACGCGAACACAAAGAGCCTCCTCTCGGCTTCCACTGAGTGCGGACACTGCGCGAGAGTCCAAGCCGTTGCTGTAGGCAATCGCAAACTTTTTTTCTTGTTCGAAGAAAAGCGGCATCTGCTTGGAGCCGATAGGTGAGCACCCACTAGCCTTGATAAACGAGAAACGCCAGTTGTCGCCGGTGAGAAAATTCATCGTGCTGCGAAGCGTGGCTTGAACGTCGGGTTTCGACCAGCACTCGAAGTCTATGACCGGTATCTCAACACTGATATTACGCAACCAGCCAGCAGGTCGTCTCCAGCGTCGATCAGCGAATTCTATAGCCGCGGCCAAGATCATAAGGTCATAGTGTATCGGTGCAAAACCCTTCACGTCGAAGGTATCAAGCACATCAGGGTCGAACTGGATGTGCTTTCCAATTTCTGCGACCACGATGTTATTCGCCGAGCGAACACGCGCGGGATTGCCCTTCTCGACCACGAGAAGATGCTTCTCTGAATGGGTTTCAGTATGCGCGTCAGTCATCGTCAGGACCATCGTTTACATCCGTCCGCGCCGTGCGGCGGAACGCACCCTTCTCACCGTTCTCAAGAGCTGCGCATACGCGCGCGACATCCACCGCAGCAAAGGTCTCCTTGTTTCGGTGAAGGCCTTTCACAAAATCCGCGTTGCTCATATCGCGGACTTCCTTTGCACGAATGCATTCCTCATCAATGCGGTTCTTGGCGTTGCCCAGTACCTCCGACACCGCGCTTTCAAGCGCAAGATCCAGCGACCGGCGTTCGGGCAAAGCATCTCTCAGGTTGCATAATAGGTGCCGTTCCAAAGCGTCGTGCAGCGGAGAACGCTCGTTTCTGTCAAAGATTATCTCGGTGGCGGAAACTGCGTCGAGATCCATTTGATCATTCGATGCACGGGCGTCCAGTTCTCGGTAAAGGCGCCCGAATGACTGCATATCGATGCCGCCCAGTACACTGTGGCAGGCCTGTTTTACGCGCTCATCCTGGGAGACAGCGTCACTGACGAGGTCCTGCCCATAAACTTTCCATCTATTGCTCAATGCGGAATTTCGGAAAGGTCCATCAGTCATCGCTGCCTCCAATGTCTGCAAGATGATCGCATAATCTGACAAAGTCAACATATGGACAGAAAAATCTGACAATATGGCGATGCAACCTTTTATCGCAGGTGTGCAGACTTTCTAAAATCAACGGACCAGCGTCTACTCAGGAGATATGATTGAAGGCATTCGACTGGCTTAGCGGCCATAACAGCAGCCACAGCCAATGACGTTACAAAACCCTATTATCCCAACTTGCGAAGGCCGTTCAGGAACGCCTCGAGTTCGTCAATGCTTTTCATCACCTCGTCAAACCGCGGGACCTCGCCAAAGATCATGGCTGACATACGATCATAATCCCTGGAGAGTTTTTCACGCATCGGCGCCGATGGTGTGAGTCTGTAACTCCCGGGAACTGCGCGGTCATATCGATGGTCCGGTGCTCGAAACATGAGCTCCTTATGGGCTCTGCACGCTTCGGCAAGCTCGTTCATTGAAGCTGTTTCCTCGCCATACGCGCCGTTTGTCCAAATCTGATGGACGTCATAGTAATGACGCGAATAGCGATTGAGGTCTGGGACTGGCTTTTCAGGATTTTGCTCGTCGGCCCGCTTCTCGGTCATTTCGGTCATCGCGTGGAGGATGAGCACCTTTTCCCAGAAGGTTCTTTCCGGCTTCACCGTTGTCACTCCGTGGACAGCCAGATCGTTCGCTGAGTTTAACTCAGATGCGATGTATGGGGTGATCGTGCGAGTTTCGACAGGGACCGGATCGGGGCGAGCCCCGCCTTCTATCCTTACCGCCGGCTGAACGTAGTCAATGTCGCCCGTAAACACGCTCTTATAGCCGACGACAAGGATATCCAGAGCATCGCGTTTCCGATAGGCATCGTAGCCGTATTCAACGGCAAAGTGTCCTGCCTCGCCGATGGCGGCCTCGGTCTCTTCGATCTTTCGCAGAAGCTGGTCACGCAAGGGGCCGGAAATGTAAGTGCGCGCGGGCTCATCAACCTTGTCCGCGAGCATTCTTTGCTGCTTGGTCACAGAGCCCTGTTCGGCTATCTCTTTCTCTAGGGGAGCGTCGATATCGGCCTTATAGACGCCGATGTCGATGTCTTCCGAGAACCGCTTGATGACGTCATAGGCCTTGCTCAGGCTGGTGCCACCCTTGAAATAGAGATTGACCGGGTCGCCTTCTCGCTGATTGAATAAAAAATCCAGGATCCAGCAGACATAGAGATCCTTTTCGACATTCTCTGCCCGGGTCTGGAGCCCGGCCGCTACTGCCGCATATAGCGCGCGGCGTTCGTCAGGGCTCGATCGAAGAACTTCAATGAACGTCGTCTGCATCTTCGGTCTTCTCTCGCTCGTTCTGGTCAGGCGCCAAAGAGTCTGCGATTTCTTGCGCGGCCGGATACATCCATGCCGGCATAGCTGCAAGGTTCGACCGAAGATCGTTCGAGATCGCTTGTCGACTTTGGCTATTCTTTAGTTTCTGGATAATTCCATTTATCGCAGGTTCAATGCTGCTGGGTTCATCGCGCAACCAGGCCAACGCCTGAACGATGCGCATTGCTGGTCGTCCGGCCCAGAATGCGGCCTTTGCCGAAGCTCTCTTGAAGTCGAGCCTGTAGACAACCGGTGCGCTTACCTGGATATCACCTGCAGCAGCATTGATCTCAATCGTTCTAGGGTATGTGTCTGCGTGGATGGTCGATCGTGCGGGAGCAGCTGTCGTGAGGCCGAGGTCGTTGGCCGCGGTCATCCCATCGACAAGTATTCGAAGTTTGTCCCGACGGGCAATCGCATCGACGAAGGACGCGCGTGGTGGGAAAACCAGCTTTCCTGTGAGCTTGCTGACGGACGGTTTGTCATAAAGGCCGCGGTAGGGCCGACGGATATCGCCTCGATTGGTCAGGCGTTGCAGCGCCTTCTCGACAGCGTTTGGGCTGGCCAAATCCAGGAAGTCACCGCGAGACCATACACCCGAAGGCGCACCGGCGGCGATCCGCATATAAATCCGCTCAAGCGTGTCAGAAGTCGGATCGGGCATAAAAAAAGCTCCCTAGTGTCCAAAGATTATATTCAAATTCTGGTCAGTGACAAGCTGTCCAAAGTTTGAGTACAAATTCTGGTCAGTAAGTCTGGGATGCCGGAATCTGGTTGATGCCGGATGAGCGCTTTCGGTAGAGGCCAAACGATAAGAGCAAACGACGGTGTCGCCGCACCGACGGGAAACAGCCCAATCCCGCTCTCATGCGATGGCGTCCTGGCCCGGGGCCGGATCTTCCCCGATCAACCCGCAAGGGGTCCGCTAGCAAGCTGCGGCCGCTTGGCTGCGCCGCCGCGGTGATCGCGCCCGCCCCCGTGCCTTTTGGAGCCATCGAGCGGGAATTGGCCCGCTCCCCAAATGGAGCCACTTCAATGTCGCACGATCTTACTCTCGCACAGTCCCATGCCTTTCAGCTTTCCCGCGACCTGATGGTCCCGGTCACCGTCTTCGAAGTCGACGGTGAATATGGCGTGCTCCCCTCTGACGAGATCGACGCCGATGATGACCTCTCGGTCATTCATGAATTTTTCCCATGGGGAGCTCACTGAGCCCCGCTTCGCGGTACCGGCTGCCGCTCGCGAGCTGGCGGCCGCAAGGGAGGCTTCGCCGCGCTTGTGGGTCGATACTTGTAGAATCCTACAATTGCCAGGCGCGCCCTTGCAGCCTTTGCTCTTCGCGCCGGTGAGAAGCTGCCTGCAGAAACGCAGGAAGGAAGAACATGAGAGGTCGGTCGCGATGCGACCGAAGGGAAGATGAAAAGAGAAGAGTTGGAGGCGCTACGCGCCAAGGTCAGTTGCGAAGCTGTGCTGGAGCAGGCCGGATATGAACTCGATGCGAAGGAAAGTACCCGTCGAGCCGTCAAATACCGGCGTGGCAGCAGCATCATTATTGTGACCCATGACGGACGCGGCTGGTTCGATCCACTGAGCGATGCGAAAGGCGATGTTTTCGCGCTCGCCATGTTTCTTGATAAGGTCACTTTTCCGGTGGCGGCGGAAGCGGTCGCGGAGCTGGTTGGGTTTCGACTTTCTCGTCCGGAATGGAAGTCTCCGCGCTCTTCAGGCTCGGCGGGAGAAATTCCCGGGCGCTGGCGAAGCCGGCGTACGCCGTCGCCCGACTCCGACACGTGGCGCTATCTTTGTTGGGAGCGCGGGGTGCCCCCTGCCATCGTCCGGCACGCTATCCGGGAGGACATCCTGCGGGAAGGACCTTATGGCAGCATGTGGGCGGCGCATGTTGATAGCTATGGCCGCGTTGTCGGCTGGGAAGAGCGAGGACCCGAATGGCGCGGGTTCTCGACCGGGGGATCCAAGCTTCTGTTCCGATTGGGTCCGAGTGACCCCAACCGCCTTTGCGTCACCGAGGCGGCGATCGACGTGATGAGCCTCGCGGCACTCGAAGGTCCACGCGAGCAAACCCTTTATCTCAGCACCGGCGGCGGGTGGTCTCCAGCGACAGATGCGGCGCTTGCCGAACTTACTATGCGACCCGGACTGACATTGGTAGCGGCGACGGATGCCAATTCCCAAGGGGACATTTACGCAGAACGATTGCGTGCGGTCGCTGAAGCGTCCGGCTGCGACTGGCAGCGGCTACGTCCGCCGGCAGAGGACTGGAACGAGGTTCTGAAAGCCAAGGATAAGGAGAGACGGGAAAGGAAAATGGAGAAGAGGAATGAGGCCTGCCGCATGCGTGCCGGCCGCATCAAGGGAAGCTTCGCCCGGCAAGAGCCGGCCCTTGACCCGTCCGGACACGAGGCCGGCCGATCGGGAGGGGTCATGAAGGACTGAAGAGGATAGTGAGGTCGAAACGACAGTGCTGCCTTCGGTCCCCAAACCCCGAAAGGATTAAGCCGATGACCTCGATATCCCTCCCCCGCAAAGTGTTTCAGGGTGTGGCCAAGCGCGCCGACATGTTCCGCATGTTTGACAGGCACGCGCAGCGGCCCAACCGCTTCGCCGGTGATCAGTCCGACGTTTATGCCGGCGAATGGTTTGAGATCGACGAGACGTCCTATTCCTACATGCTCGACATCCTGCCGCCGCTCTGGATGCGTGGACCGATCTTTGCCATGCGCGAGTTCATGAGCGGTTCCGTGACCTCGGTATTTTACGCGATGCGGATCGATGACACCGTCCGATACTTTCATACGTATTGCGACCTCTCCGATCCCAACTCGGTCGAGACGATGCGCTCGGTAATCGCCGATCGCGAAACCCGGCCGGTTCGAGCCATGAGCCGCGAAGAACGGCTCGAACATATCTGGAGCACCACTGCGGACGACTATCGTGGCTATGCCGGCACCCGCTGGCCGACGCCGATGCAGGGCCATCGCACGATCATGCTCTATGGCGGCACGGAAGGAACCTTTCTGAAGCTGCTCGACACCCTGAGCGACAACGAGATCGCGGCTAAGCTGCCGGTCCACCTGCGTTACCTTCCTTCCTCCCTGGCCGCCTGAGCGGTCGCATCCCAGCAAGACGACGTTGCGGCCGGTCGAACCTCCGACCGGACAATGGCGCTCGTCCCTATTCCAAAGGAGCCTTTCCCATGAGCAATGATCCCTTCACTTTCGATATGTTCGGCTCGAGCGCCCTTTCATCTGGCCTAGGGCTCGGGGTCACCGCCTTTGGCGGTTTCTCGCCTGCTGCCGCCAACGACGACGATCCGGATCCAGTGCCACCGGCGCCGGCACCCGCCCTCCCGGTCGCTGCCGCCCCCGTACGGCGGCCAGGACTTCGGGCAAACTTCTATCTCAATGGCGACCGCGAACTGGGCGCCTCATGGAAGGACCGCGCCCGCGACAATGTCGCGGCGATCCTGGTCGCCGACGGCATCGCAAAGCAGGACCGACCGGCGACCCCTAAGGAACAGGCGCAGCTGATCCGCTTCACCGGCTTCGGCGCTGGCGACTTGGCCAATGGCATGTTCCGCCGTCCGGGCGAGGTCGATTTCCGACAAGGTTGGGACGATCTCGGCTCCTCGCTCGAAACTGCGGTATCTGAAGCCGACTACGCCTCGCTCGCCCGCTGCACCCAATACGCCCATTTCACGCCGGAGTTCATCATCCGGGCGATCTGGGCCGGGATTGGAAAACTCGGCTGGCGGGGCGGCCGTGTGCTGGAGCCTGGTATCGGCACAGGCCTGTTCCCGGCCCTGATGCCGGAGCAATATCGCGACGCGGCCTATATCACCGGGATCGAGCTCGATCCGGTCACGGCCCGTATCGTCCGCCTGCTGCAGCCCAAGGCCCGGATCATTAATGGAGACTTCGCCCGCACCGATCTGGCGCCGATCTACGATCTCGCCATCGGCAATCCGCCCTTCTCCGATCGCACTGTCCGCTCCGACCGCGCCTATCGGTCGCTCGGCGTCCGGCTGCACGATTACTTCATCGCCAAGTCAATCGATCTCCTGAAGCCCGGCGCGCTCGCAGCTTTCGCCACCTCGCATGGGACGATGGACAAGGCAGATCCGGCGGCGCGGGAGCATATCGCCAAGTCGGCCGACCTGATCGCAGCGATCCGCCTGCCCGAAGGCAGCTTCCGCCGTGACGCCGGCACGGATGTCGTCGTCGACATCCTGTTCTTCCGCAAGCGCAAACTTGGTGAGCCGGAAGGCGATCAGCTGTGGCTGGATGTAGACGAGGTCCGGCCCGCCACAGATGACGAAGGGGCCATCCGCGTCAACAGGTGGTTCGCCCGTCACCCCAACTTCGTACTCGGCACTCATGCCCTGACCTCGGGACCGTTCGGCGAGACCTACACATGCCGGCCGCACGACGGCAAGGGTCTTGAAACGGCACTTGCCGCTGCCATCGATCTCCTGCCCGCCGATCTCTACGACGGAGAGCCGACGCCGATCGACATCGATCTCGGAGATGAGCTTGGCGAGATCGTCGATCTGCAGCCTAAGGGCGGGCCTGTCCGCGAGGGCAGCTTCTTCCTCGACCGCTCCAAGGGCTTGATGCAGATGCTCGACGGCGCGGCCGCGCCGGTCACGGTCCGCAAGGGCCGCACCGGAGACGGCATCTCGGAAAAGCACGTCCGGATCATCAGCAAACTCATCCCGATCCGCGATGCCGTCCGTGAGGTGCTGAAAGCGCAGGAAACCGATCGTCCCTGGCGGGATCATCAGGTTCGGCTGCGCATCGCCTGGTCGAGCTTTGTGCGTGACTTCGGGCCGATCAACCACACCACCGTTTCGATCCAGGAAGATGCCGAGACCGCGGAGGTCAAGGAAACCCATCGCCAGCCAAACCTTACACCCTTCCGGGACGACCCGGACTGCTGGCTGGTCGCGTCGATCGAGGACTACGATCTGGAGACCGACACGGCGAAGCCCGGTCCGATCTTTTCCGAACGCGTGATTGCGCCGCCGGTGGCACCAACCATCACGTCGCCGGCAGATGCACTCGCCGTCGTGCTGAACGAACGTGGGCACGTTGATATCGACCATATCGCCGAGCTGCTGCACAGCGATCCGGCTGATGTGGTCGAGGAGCTGGGTGACGCCATCTTCCGGGACCCGGCCGATGGATCGTGGCAGACAGCCGACGGGTATCTCTCCGGCGCCGTCCGCACCAAGCTCGCCGCCGCACAGTCGGCAGCCGAGCTAGATCCAAATTATGAGCGCAACGTCCGCGCCCTGACTGACGTCCAGCCGGCCGACCTTCGACCCTCCGACATCACAGCACGCCTCGGCGCCCCATGGATCCCGGCCGCCGATGTCGTGGCCTTCGTCAAAGAGAAGATGGAGGCCGATATCCGCATCCATCATATGCCGGAGCTCGGGTCCTGGACGGTGGAGGCCCGCCAGCTTGGCTACAGCGCCGCCGGCACATCTGAATGGGGCACCAGCCGTCGCCATGCCGGCGATCTGCTCGCCGACGCTCTCAACAGCCGGGTGCCGCAGATCTTCGATGTGTTCAAGGACGCCGATAGCGAGCGTCGGGTGCTCAACGTCGTCGATACCGAAGCAGCCCGTGACAAGCTTCAAAGGATCAAGCAGGCGTTTCAGGACTGGGTCTGGACCGACCCCGATCGCACCGATCGGCTGGCCCGCGACTACAATGACCGATTCAACAATATCGCGCCTCGCAAATTCGACGGCTCCCATCTGAAGCTTCCCGGCGCCTCAGGCGCCTTCGTTCTTTACGGGCACCAGAAACGCGGCATCTGGCGGATCATCGCCGATGGCTCGACCTATCTCGCCCATGCCGTCGGCGCCGGAAAGACAATGACCATGGCCGCCGCCATAATGGAACAGCGCCGGCTCGGTCTGATCGCCAAGGCGATGCTTGTCGTGCCCGGCCATTGCCTGGCACAGGCTGCTCGTGAATTCCTCGCGCTCTATCCGAATGCCCGCATTCTCGTCGCCGACGAGACCAACTTCACCAAGGACAAGCGCGCCCGGTTCCTGTCGCGTGCGGCGACCGCGACTTGGGATGCGATCATCATCACCCATTCGGCGTTCCGTTTCATCGCGGTGCCCTCGGCCTTCGAGCAGGCGATGATCCACGACGAGTTGCAGCTCTATGAGGATCTGCTGACCAAGGTCGACAGCGAAGACCGTGTATCGCGCAAGCGCCTCGAGCGGCTGAAGGAAGGATTGCAGGAGCGGCTCGAAGGCCTCGCCACTCGCAAGGACGATCTTCTGACGATCTCAGAGATTGGCGTCGACCAGATCGTCGTCGACGAGGCGCAGGAATTCCGCAAGCTGTCGTTTGCCACCAACATGTCGACCCTGAAGGGTATCGACCCCAACGGCTCGCAGCGTGCCTGGGATCTCTATGTCAAATCCCGCTATATCGAGACGAAGAACCCCGGCCGGGCGCTCGTGCTCGCCTCCGGCACGCCGATCACCAACACACTCGGAGAAATGTTCTCCATTCAGCGCCTACTTGGCCATGAGGCACTTACTGAGCGCGGACTGCACGAGTTCGATGCTTGGGCCTCCTGCTTCGGCGACACGACGACCGAGCTCGAAATCCAGCCATCCGGCAAATACAAGCCGGTCAGCCGCTTCGCCTCCTTCGTCAACGTCCCGGAACTGATCGCCATGTTCCGGTCCTTCGCCGATGTCGTCATGCCCGAGGATCTCCGGCAGTACGTTAAGGTGCCCAACATCTCGACCGGGCGGCGGCAGATCCTGACAGCCAAGCCGACGGCGCTGTTCAAGACCTATCAGCAGATGCTCGATGGCCGGATCAAGGCGATCGAGAAGCGCGAAGGTCCGGCCCAACCCGGTGACGACATTCTGCTCTCGGTCATTACCGATGGCCGCCATGCGGCAATCGACCTGCGCTTCGTCATGCCGGCGGCCGACAATGAGGCGGATAACAAGCTCAACCTACTCGTGCGAAACGCCCACCGGATCTGGGCGGAAACCAGCCAAGCGATCTATCGCCGCCCGGATGGCAAGGATTTTGATCTGCCGGGCGCCGCGCAGATGATCTTTTCCGATCTCGGCACGATCAATGTCGAAAAAACCCGTGGCTTCTCTGCCTACCGGTTCATCCGCGACGAGTTGATCCGGCTCGGCGTACCGGCATCGCAGATCGCCTTTATGCAGGATTTCAAGAAAACCGAGGCGAAGCAACGCCTGTTCGGCGATGTCCGCTCTGGCAAGGTTCGCTTCCTGATTGGCAGTTCAGAAACCATGGGTACCGGCGTCAACGCGCAGCTTCGGCTGAAAGCTCTGCACCACCTCGATGTCCCGTGGCTGCCATCACAGATAGAGCAGCGCGAAGGCAGGATCGTCCGACAAGGCAACCAGCACGATGAGGTGGATATCTTCGCCTACGCTACCGAGGGTTCGCTCGATGCCAGCATGTGGCAAAACAACGAGCGCAAGGCTCGCTTCATCGCTGCGGCCCTCTCGGGCGATACGTCAATCCGCAGGCTCGAAGATGTCGGCGAGGGTGCTGCCAACCAGTTCGCCATGGCCAAGGCAATCGCTTCCGGCGACGAACGGCTGATGCAAAAGGCCGGGCTTGAGGCCGACATCGCCCGGCTGGAACGGCTACGCGCCGCCCATGAGGACGACCAATATGCCGTCCGCCGGCAGATGCGCGACGCCGAACGCGAGATCGAGGTCTCGACCCGTCGGATCGGTGAAATTGGCGAGGACATCAAGCGGCTGCGGCCAACCACGGGCGATGCCTTCACGATGAAGGTGCTCGGTCAGGACCATACCGAACGTAAGGAGGCCGGTCGCGCACTGATGAAGGAGATCCTCACACTTTTGCAGTTACAGCAGGAGGGCGAGGTGCATCTGGCGACGATCGGCGGTTTCGATCTGGTCTACGAGGGCGATCGTTTCGGCAAGGGTGATGGCTATCGCTTCGAAACCTACCTCCAGCGCACCGGGGCCGAATACGAGGTCGATCTCTCCATCACGGTGACGCCGCTCGGCGCGATCTCACGCCTGGAGCACGCACTTGATGGCTTCGACAACGAGCAGCGCCAGTATCGCCGGCGGTTTGAGGAAGCCGAGCGCCGGTTGGCGTCTTATCAGACACGTACCGGCGGCCTGTTCCAGTTTGCCACAGAGCTGGATGCCAAGCGCAAACAGCTGCGTGAGGTCGAGGATGATCTGGCCGCGGAAGTTATCGCAGAGGCAGATGAGGCGAGGACCGCGCCAGCCGCATAGCTGCGCTGCACAATAAATGGATGCTGTGTGATCAAAAAAGGATCACAACGCACCCAGCTGATGCACATGACGGTCACCTCCCAGTTCCGTCGCAGCAGCTGTTCCCCTCTGGAGGTTCAAAATCTCCACACTTTACGGGCCGCGGTTTTCACCGGCGGCCCTTTCTTTTTGCCCCCATGACCGGCAATTGTGTCAGTGCCTCAATGCCAACGACGAGCTTGCTTATTGCGCTGCCTTTGCTTTTGAGGCCGGAATGATCAGGTTCACTTTGTAGCTCACGCTATTTTTCGCCGAAAGATCCGGTCCGATCTCGATCTTCCATGCGGGAAGTTTGGCGGAGGCCGAACCCGTATATGTTGCGGTGAAAATCCGTTCGCAGGTCGCTTTGACGTCGTCGAATTCGGCCAAACGCCTCAGTGCGTCCTTCAAACACTCGAGATTGCCAGTCGTGAATTGGTTGTTCTTGCGGCAGTTCACGGAGTTTTCGCCGCTGATGTTGAATGTCGCTTCATAGTCGTTCTTCATCGTGTTGCCGGTTGCATTTCCGCTGGAACCGCCGATCTCCAACCAGGGAAACTTCAATACGAGCTTGCTTTCGACATTGTTCGATTTCTCAACATTGACCGTCACGCGCGCTTTCATCAGGTTAGGCAGAATCTTGTAGCGTCCGGAACGAGCCGCGGAAGCTAGGTCGCACTTTATGCTGTTGTCGATGGCTGTCCCGTTGAACAGCCATATCTTCTGTGCTGGCTCAGCAGCGTAGACCGTGGCGGACGGCATGAGCAGCGCCAGCGCTGCCAAGCAATGTCTCAGCATATTTTCCCCTCAACGTTTATTCCCCGACTGATTACAACCACGTGGTTTAAATAAAGGGAAGTGCCGGCAGAGGAGAAAGAAGAAGAGAAAGCAAAACCCGATCGCCGATCGGGCCTCCTGCCGCCGCTTGCGCTCAACCGCCGCCTGCGCGATCCCGGCTGCTGGTCCTTCGCAGGGCTTCAAAACCCCGCTCGTCCTGCGCAGCAGGGATGCTCGGCCGCAGTTGCGTCCGTCCGGCCGATTTGCGGTTCGGGAGATGTCTTCGAGAAAAAAATGAAGACAGGAAAGGGCTGGCAAGGCGCCGGTCCGGAACTCTCCTGAAAGGAACCGTCCCATGCAGATCATGAAGGTTGACCCGCGCGCGCTAAAGGAAAACCCAGACCGGATGCGACAGTCAAAGTCGTCGCCGCAGGCCGACGCGTTGATGCTCGCCACGATCAAGGCCGTCGGCATCGTCCAGCCGCCGGTGGTCGCGCCGGAAGCCGACGGCGGTAACGGCTATATCATTGACGCCGGCCATCGCCGCGTCCGGCTCGCGATCGCTGCCGGTCTCGAGGAAATCGAAATCCTCGTCGCGGACGCTGCCAACGATAATGGTGCGATGCGTTCCATGGTCGAAAACTCCGTCCGTGAACCTCTCAATCCCGTCGATCAGTGGCGCGGCATCGAACGGCTTGTTGCTCTCGGTTGGACGGAGGAAGCGATCGCCGTCGCTCTCGCCCTCCCCGTCCGCCAGATCCGCAAGCTGCGCCTTCTCGCCAATGTGCTTCCGGCCATGTTGGAACAGATGTCGCTGGGTGACATGCCGTCCGAGCAGCAGTTGCGGGTCATCGCGGCCTCCGGCCAGGTCGACCAGAAGGAGGTATGGAAAGCCCACAAGCCTAAGAAGGGTGACACCGCGTCCTGGTGGCAGGTTGCCAATGCGCTGACCAGGAAGCGCATGTATGCCAAGGATGCGAGCTTTGGCGATGATCTCGCTCAGGCCTACGGCATCGAATGGGTCGAGGATCTCTTCGCGCCGGCCGACCAGGATGGCCGCTATACCACGAATGTCGAAGGCTTCCTCGGTGCGCAGCATGAGTGGATGACGAGCAACCTGCCGAAGAAGGGCGGGATCGTCGACGTCAACAGCTGGGGCCAGCCGGAACTACCGAAGAAGGCTTCTCAGGTCTACGGCAAGCCGTCCAAAGCTGACCACGTTGCGATGTATCTCGACCGCGATGGCAAGGTGCAGACCGTCCATTACCGCATGCCGGAGACAGCGAAGCCGAAGGGCGCGGGCGTCGATGGAGTGGTCGCTGGTGGCGCTGATGCCGACGCGACCGCGTCGCCCAAGGCACGGCCCGATGTGACGCAGAAGGGTCACGAGATGATCGGCGACTATCGCACGGATGCGCTCCACGATGCGCTCGGTCGCGCGCCGATCGAGGACGACATGCTGATGGCGTTGATGGTGCTGGCCTTCGCCGGACAGAATGTCCGCGTCGACTCCGGTGCGGACGGGACCTTCTATGGTGGCAAGCGCTTCTCGCGCCATGCAGTCGGCCTGTTCGACGAGAACGGCAAGCTCGCCTTCGATCTGGACACGCTCCGGGTCGCCGTCCGCTCGGTCCTGATCGATGTGCTCTCATGCCGCCGTGGCATGTCGAACAGCGGCATGATCGCGCGCATCGCCGGCGATGCGATCGGCGCCGACGAATTCCTGCCGAACATGGGCTCGGAAGATTTTCTCTTGTGCCTGTCGCGCCAGGCGCTGGAAGCGTCTTGCGCCGAGGCCTCGGTCCAGCCCCGGCCCAAGGTGCGCGAAACACGCGCAGCGCTCGTCGAGCATTTTGCGAGCGAGCACTTCGTCCATCCGTCCGGTCGCTTCGCGCCGCCAGCCGACGAACTACTCGACTGGATCCGTGCAGGTGTTGCCACTGATATCAGCGGCAGAGGCTCCCAGGACGACGACGGTGATGCCGGCGATCCCGGTGAAGAGCAGGAGGCGAGGGTCGAAGAGGAGGCGGATCAGGATGATCCGCGCGACACCGACGCGGAGGCTGAAGATGGCCACGACCAGGATTTCGATCATAGGGCAGCAGCATGACCGCCCGCCTCCAGTCGAACAAGGCAAACTCCACCCCCGATCTTTCGGGGGTGGAGTTTGCTACAAGCGCGGACGGCATGCCCATCGCACGCATCGATGACACCGTCCTTGCCATGGTCACGTCGCCGAGCGGCTTCGCATTCCTTGCGAGTGCAGTCTTCGTTCGCCGACCGCTCGCTGAGCTGACGCGCGACGATTTCATCGGGCACGACGGCCGGCTGGCCGACGAGGCCGAGTTTCGAACGTGCGTTGCCGAGACGGCCCGGCATAAGCGTGATCTCGCTGCGCTGAACCGCGTGCAGACGCGCATGTCGGCGAGCACGCCATGGGGCGGCTCGCAGATCGCAGTCATCTATGCCGAGGGCGTCGTCGCCCATAGCACGGCCGGCCATGGCGGCTTTCATCTCTCTGCCGATCGCAATGCCAGAATCCATCCGCTACTGCGGAAGCACTCTCCGTGGTATGAAGAGGATAACGAATGGGCGATCGTGGCCAACAGCTTTCCAGAGCTGTTCACCGGCTACGAGCGATCGATGGCCGAAAAGACCATCCGCAATACCTGGCCGGATGCCTGGGAGGCGATCCATTGCTGCAAGCTGGCCGAGGGCGAAAGCTGGTCCAAGGATCGCCGCGCGTTTGATGAGCGCCATGCGGCAGATCATGTCGTCATATCTGCAATCTTTTCCGATCGGAACCCCGGCATGACCGAGGTCGTGGCGGTCGTCGGCGGGAACAGGCGAGCAGACAACGATGAGCGTCGCTTCCTTGTTCCGAGCGACGAGTATGCCGGGCGCAGCCGGTTCGGCTTTGTCATCGATCCCGTCCGTCATGCTGAGTATCAGGGGCCGTCCTCCTTCATCGGCTGGCGAAGCCGGGGAGATGGATCATGAACGACGTGCTCTTTGCAAAACCATTGGCGAGGGCAATCGGCGCAAGGCGTGAAACCCAGCGGCATCTCGATTGCCTGACCCGGCAGATAGCAGCGCGCGCAGGACGGCAGACGATCACAGTGGAGGTCCGGAGCCGGGTGCGCCGCCGGTCCGGTCCCCGTCTCTACCATCAGGAGCTTGCCGACCGCCTGGCCTTCGAACGGTGGCGCGAACTCGACACGCTCGCATCAAGGCTGGCAGAGCAGGAGCAGATCATCGATATGCTCGAGCATTGCGGTGATGCGCCCATCTCGTCGGTTGCGGAATAGGTGGACCTCTAACGGGGGCTGTGCAATGGGCGGCATCTGGTCATCTTGCGGCCACGACATCTCCCAGGGTGGCGGGCCTGGCCATGTCGTCCCTCGTCGGCGTGCGTCTGACATCTGACCCGTGCCGGACTGCCCTTCTGTTCGCTGCGGTCTGAACCGGCGGCCGGTCGTTTCAAGGCCGCTTGCGCGCCGCGGAGCGGCCGATCCAACCTCACTGCGCGAGGACAAGCCCGCGGTCCCAAGCAGGTCAAAACCTGCTGGCCTGCAACCCTGCCCTGCTGGCCCAGTCGGATCGGACCTGTGAAGCCGCCCGTCCTTTGCCGGTTCTGGTCGTCCGCATCGAAGGGCAGACCGGCACGGGCCGGAACCACTTCGGCAGCCACGGAAGGAAAAGACATGGCCAAGCCCGCCACCCCCAATCGCTCCACCGCCCGATCGGCGCAATCCCGTCGCGGGACAACCCTCGAAATGGTCCGCCTCTCCTGCCCCGACACCATCCAGGCGCACAAGATCGCCGAAAGCTTCGGCACGGCCATCGTCGACAGCGATGGCATCCGCAGCCTGCATGAGCGGCTGATCGTCGAGACCGCCGAAAGCCTTTCCGAGGGCTTGGGCGAAAAGGCCATGCAGATCCATCTGCAACGGATCGTCGGGGCCTTCGTCGGATCGGCACATGGCGCTGGACAGTTCTACAGCAGGGCCGTCACCGAGGCGCGCGACGCAACGGCCAAAGCATCGAACGATGCCCGCGACGAGGATCTCGACGGGCCCGTCGGCTATGACAGTGGCGCCCAGCGCAAGCGGGAGTTTGCAGCCGACATGGGCGTCCAATCCCACGCACTGCGGATGGCGGCAGAAGGTGCGGTGGCCGCCTACGAACAGGTCGTCGGCGAGACCTGGAAGCCCTTCGACCGGCCGGTCGAGAACCCCGGGGCATCGCTCGACCGCAAGGCGGCCGAGGCCCAAATGGCGGCTCTCGGTTGACACCCTGGCGGGGGCAACTCCGCCGCTTCTTTAAATCAGAGGCTGGCGCCTGCAGGTGCCGGCCATTTTTCGTGTTGAGAGGAAAAGCTGGAGACGCGCCTGTCGCGGCCCGTCCCGGTCGGCGGTCCTGCAGGGGCCAGGCGCCCATGCAACGGCTTTGCCGTCCTCCACGCTGTTGCGGCCGTTCCGGTGCATGGGCACACTATCGGCCCCTGACTTCGGACCTCCGTGACGGACCGCGACAGACGCGGTCTCGAGAAAAGGAAAAGGAAGTTATGGTCAGGAGAACGGATAACAATCGTATCGACATCTATACGCGCATCACCGACAGGATCGTTGAAGATCTCGAACAGGGCGTACGCCCCTGGATCAAACCATGGAGCGCCGCCAATACCGGTGGTCGTATCACCCGGCCGGTACGCCACAACGGCCTGCCCTATTCCGGCATGAACGTGCTCCTACTGTGGTCGGAGCAGCTGTCGCGCGGCTTCTGCTCCTCGATGTGGATGACATTCAAACAGGCTCTCGAACTGGGCGGAGCCGTGCGAAAGGGCGAAACGGGCTCGACGGTGGTCTTCGCCAGTCGGTTCACCAAATCGGTGGCCGACGGGAGCGGCACCGATGTGGATCGGGAAATCCCGTTCCTGAAGGCCTATTCGGTGTTCAACATCGAGCAGATCGATGGTCTGCCCGACACCTATTATGCCCCGCCGGCCAAGGTGCAAGATCCTGTCGAGCGCATCGAGAGCGCCGATCGGTTCTTCAAAGCGACCGGCGCGGTCATCCGCCACGGCGGCAATCAGGCCTACTATTCACCCGTCATGGACTACATCCAGATGCCGCCATTCGAGGCGTTTCGCGATGCGGCAGGATACGCGGCCGTCCTCAGCCATGAGGCAACGCACTGGACTGCGGCAGAAAATCGAGTTGGGCGTGACCTGTCACGCTATGCAAAGGACCGGACGGAACGAGCCCGTGAAGAGCTCGTCGCCGAGCTCGGCAGTTGCTTCCTTTGCGCCGATCTCGGCATCGCGCCTGAGCTCGAGCCACGTCCCGATCATGCGTCCTACCTGCAGTCGTGGCTGAATGTGCTGGCAAACGACAAGCGAGCGATTTTTCAGGCTGCGGCTCACGCGCAGCGCGCGGTCGCATTCCTACATTCGCTGCAGAGTGAAGGGGAGAAGAAAGCTGCAGCATGACATCCGTCCGTCAGGAGCCGGTCGTCACCGCGGTGGCGGCGGGCTCCGCAGCGTCATCAGAAGGCGCAACAGGATCGTCGATCCGCATATCCAAGTTTCCCCAGATCGACGGCTTCTGATTACTAGGCTTCGGTTTCCGGGATTGCTTGATTTCGACGATAAACGACTTTGTCTGCTGACGCATTTTTCCTCCAAGCGAAGAATCGCAGCGCAACTCTATAACGGCGCGTTATGCTCGCAAGCGTGGTTTGCCCGAGGGCTCCACGAGGCTGTGTACAATGCGACCTCCATGGCCGGGAGATGCAGTCTGCGGCTTTTCCACTTCCGTTGAAACCAGCGCTGATCGCCAATGTCGTATCCCCTTTTCCGACCGATGTGGCGCAACATGTGCGGGCTCGATGGGGCAGGTCTGACCGGAGATCGGCTTCGCCTCGCTCATTATCCCGCAACGCGGCTACGAGACTTTCATCCCCTGACGGCGGAGCCGCCATTCCTCGCGAAACAAGAAAGTCTCTTCGCTCCGCCCTTCACGCTGTTACGGCCCTTTGGGTGCGGTCAGATCGTCACCGGCCTTTGCGACTGCCATCGAGGCCGCAATGGAGCGGCCCGAAACAACAAAAAGGGATTACGACAATGGCTACCATCGGCACCTTCACCTCAACCGAAAATGGCTTCACCGGCTCGATCCGCACTCTCACACTCAACGTCAAAGCCCGCATCGCACGGGTGGAGAACCCATCGGACAAGGGCCCCCAGTTTCGCATCTTTGCCGGTAGCGTAGAGCTCGGCGCGGCCTGGCAGAAGCGCTCCAGCGAGAGCGACCGCGACTACCTCTCGGTCAAGATCGACGATCCGAGCCTCCCTGCTCCGATCTACGCGACGCTCACGGCGGTTGAAGGTGAGGATGGCTACCAGCTGATCTGGTCCCGCCCGAACCG
>NZ_JAUSWH010000014.1 GCF_030815125.1 Allorhizobium paknamense | reverse complement strand
CGATCCGTCCCCCATCGCCGGAAGAGGGCAGCCACCCTCTCCGGCGCTTCTTTATCTCACGAAGAAGCAGGAAAATCATAAGACAAGCACGTTGCATGAGGCTGATAAGCGGCAACGTGCTTTACATCTGCTGCATAATTTTCACCTTAAATCGATTCCGATTTAAAGAATTATGCAGCAGGTTGGACGCGTATTTTTGATATACGCGCCCAACCTTTCATGCCCCCTTGGGACGCCGGAAATCCTGAGCCCTTAGCCGGGTTTCGATCAACGGCACCATGGCATTGCGGGAGAGGCTGAACGCTTCCCGGCAGTCCAGCAGCACGAAGCCCAGCTTCTGCTGCAGCCGCAAGGAGGCGGCATTGTCGGCGAAGGCGCCTGAATGCACCTCGCTTTCCGGCATGCGGCGCAGGAAGCGATCGATCGCCGCGCCGGCTGCCTCCGTCATCAGCCCCTGCCCCCAGTAAAACCGGTTCAGCCAGTAGCCGAGATGCCAATGCCCCTGACGAAGCTCCAGGCTGACAGAGCCGATATGCACGTCATCGCCCTCGGTTATGGCCAGATACCAATCCGCAAGCGTGCCGGAGCAGACCCGGTTCAGCCAATCGCGTGCATCCTCGGGATGATAGGGCATGGGGACGCGGCTCAACATCCGCGTCACCTGCCAGTCATTCAAGGAGGCCGCCATGGCATCGGCATCCGTCATGCGATGCGGGCGAAGCACCAGCCTGTGTGTTTCGATGATCGGGCATGGGCCTGGGCTGGTGATCGCGCGCGGCTGTTCGAGAACGGCGTTCATCGCATCTCTCCCCAGCTCTTGAGCGACATCCAGGTCTTCCGGTCCAGCCGGTACCATTCCACGGGCATCATGCCCCGGCCCGCCAGATGCGCGACCATGCCGGTTCCCTGGAACTGGAAGCCGCTTTTCTGGATGACCCGTCGTGCCGCGACATTGGTGACCCGGCAACGGGCATCGAGAAACGTGATGTCTTCCCGGGTCCGGAAAGCCATGTCGATCAGCGCGTGGGCCGCTTCCGTGGCATAGCCGTTATTCCAATAGGGCTCGCCCAGCCAGTAGCCGAGTTCAAGCGTTTCGGCATCGTTGACATGCGGCTCCAGCGCGCAGCAGCCGAGAAACTCGCCATTATCCGCTTTCGTGATGGCATAGACGCACTTGCCAATCTCGCCGAGATTGGAACGTCGCACGAAATCCGCGGCGTCTGTCGCCGTATACGGATGCGGCATGCGGGATACCATGGAGGCGATAGCGGCGTTGTTGGCGAGATGGGCAAGGGCGTCGATGTCTTCTACGTGCGGGGCGCGCAAAACGAGCCGCTGCGACAAGAGAACGGGGCAACTCGACCTTAACCGATCGGGCCTCAGCCGATCGTCGGGCGACCGCGATTGGTCATCCCTCAACATTAAGCTTTGCATGGTTCAGTCTCCTTCAGGTTGAAAAGAGGTCAAAGAAAAAGGGAAGGTGGGTGGCGCCCCATCTTCCCTTTTTGCTTTGCTGAACCTGCTACGGCCAGCCGGGTCGATGAGACGCCGGCTGTTTTATCGCGCTACCGGCTTATTCCGCGGCTTCCGCCGTTTTCGGCATTACGGACACGAATACGCGGCCGTTGGACTTCGTACGGTAGGCGACATTACCGGCGGAAAGTGCAAAGAGGGTATGGTCCTTGCCCATGCCGACATTCGCGCCCGGATGCCACTGCGTGCCGCGCTGACGAACGATAATGTTGCCCGGAATGACGGTCTCGCCGCCAAACTTCTTCACGCCAAGGCGCTTGGATTCAGAATCGCGACCGTTACGCGAGGAACCGCCAGCTTTTTTGTGTGCCATTGGAGTTCTCCTTTAAACCTTAGTTCTCGTTGACCGGATTACGCAGCGACGATGTCGGTAATGCGCACGACGGTGTGATGCTGGCGATGACCGCGCGAACGCTTGGAGTTCTGGCGACGACGCTTCTTGAAGGCGATTACCTTCTTGCCGCGGGTCTGCTCGACAACTTCAGCCTTCACGGTTGCACCGGCAACGAAGGGAGCGCCAAACTTGGCATCAGCGCCTTCGCCAACAACGAGAACCTCGGTGAATTCGATGGTTGCACCAGCTTCGGCTTCCAGCTTTTCGATGGTCAGCACGTCGTTGGCACTTACGCGGTACTGCTTACCGCCGGTCTTGATGACTGCGAACATTTTTTTACCTTTCATGTTCGTTCCGGCTCTTTTCGCTAAGCGAAAGGCCGTCTTTTTGTCAGTCGGATTGGCAGGCGAACCTGCCGGTGAAACCCGTTTTTCCCGGGAAAGCCATTAGACGCAGTTATCCACATCTAAAGTCGTGATGCGGATACGCGAGCCCCTGCCGCCTGTCAAGGCAAAAGCCCTGAATTTTCGATATTTATCTCTTGCCAGCCGGTTGAATGCCCGTTATGTAGCCCACCGCACCGCCAAGGTGCCGACCAGTTTTAACCGGAGAGGTGGCTGAGTGGTCGAAAGCACCGCACTCGAAATGCGGCATACGGGCAACCGTATCGTGGGTTCGAATCCCACCCTCTCCGCCATTTCCCCTTGAAAAGCCTGGAAATGCTGAACTGCTTGAGTTTTAAGGGTTTGTAGACCGCTGCCTTGGTACACAAGGATGGTCCACATGGTCCTTAAGATGACTCAGCCGTTCAAGCATCCCGTCACAGGGATTTATCAGTTCCGCAAAAGAGTACCGAAAGACCTGATTCCGCTTGTCGGCAAACGGAAGGAAAAGGTCACCCTCGGAACCCGAGACCCACGCGAAGCCAAGGTTATTCATGCTCGCGTTTCTGCCGAGGTCGAAGCTCGTTGGGCGCAACTCGCTAAAGGTCGAATTTCACTGTCATTTAAACAAGCCTTGGCGATGGCTGGCGAAATTTATCGCGAATATGTTGCGGCGCATGAAGATAAGCCCTCAAAATCGAAGTTTGTCCTTGGTGTGTTGGCGAAAAAGCATTTCAATCCATACGATAAAAGCGTCAGCGTTGGCTTTGCGGATACCGACAGGGCAAAAGTAATTAAAGATGCCTGGATGAAGGAAATACTGGAGCCACCTGAATTAGATGCCTATTTGAGTAAGCGCGGTATTCTTTTAGATACCGAAAGTTACGATTTATTACGCAATCATGTTCAGCAGGCCTTGATTCAAGCTCGTCAACTTTTGATGAATTTTCATCTGGGTGACTATACGCCTGATCGGAAAGCGGACCGCTTCCCCAAGCTGGAAATAACGCAGCCATCTGCGCGTGAAAATCGTGGGGACGTTGGTTCGGAAAAATTCCTGATCACAACCATTTTCGAAGATTACGCACGCGAGAAGGAAATTTCACCCGCCTCTTATAAGCGGTGGAAGCCGATCATTGCCAAAGTGTCGGTGGAAGTGCCAGATGCACGCGACTTAACGAAGCAGTGGTGCATTGACTGGAAAGACAAGCTCATCAAAGACGGGCTTGCAAAGAACACGGTGAAGGATGCCTACCTTGCCGCGTTGCGAACGGTCTGCGCGTGGGGGGCTGTGAACAACCGTATTCCATCGAACCCGCTTGATGGTGTCACTGTTGCGGTTCCCAGAAGGCGAAAAACGCGAAAGCCGTATTTTACCGGCGAGGAAGCGATTACGATTCTACGGGCTACCTTGGTGCCTCAATCTGATCGCATGTCTGATCAGATATGCGGCGCGTTCAGGTGGTTGCCGTGGCTCTGCGCCTACTCAGGTGCGCGCGTCGGCGAAATTGCTCAATTGCGAAAGCAAGATATTCAGCTCCATGATGGCGTTTGGCTCATGTGGATTACCCCAGAAGCGGGGTCTACTAAAAACGGTGCTCCTCGATTTGTTGCGATACATCCGCATTTGGTCGAGCAGGGCTTTCTAGATTTCGTGAAGCGGTCAAAAAATGATGCGCCACTGTTTTACGATCCTGCCCGTTCACGTGGCGGACAAGACGGTAATCCCCAATACAAAAAGGTTGGCGAACGCATCGCTGCTTGGGTGCGGAAAATCGGCGTAGACGACGATCAGATACAGCCGAACCACGCATGGCGGCACGGCTTCAAGACCCGCGCGCGAAAGGTGAAGATGGATGTCGGTGCTCGTGACTATATGCAGGGTCACGTTCCTGCGACCGAAGGCGAGGCTTACGGCGAATTTGAGCCTGACGTGCTAGCTCACGAAATAGGTAAGCTGGAAAGGTTCGCTACGTAAATCCGTCGCCCTCGCATTGATGTTGGGTGCCCTAAGCTGAAGAGCTGTCAAGCAGAAGCTGACGGGGTGGTGCGGCCCGCAGCCGAAGGCGAGGACTCGGCCCGGCTGGTTGTGCTTGATAGATCGGAGCGACCAAATCCTATCGCAACCGGACAGGTACAGAAGGCCATAGGCCGAATGCCCCTGTCCGGACTAGCCCCCCGGCGATAAGGGTGGGGGCTGGGTAAGGCCGTAGGCCGCGCCAGGGGGCTGAAGCCCCCGCGAGCTTATTGTCATCGTTGTTGCATGACTCGATAAACGCTTGCTCTTCCAATTCCCATTGTCCGTGCGATCTCGGATGCTCCAAAGCCGGATGCGGCCAGTGCCCGGACTTGATCGGTGTCTATCGAGGGCTTCCGGCCTTTGTAGACACCTTCTGCTTTTGCCTTGGCTATACCTTCAAGCTGGCGCTCTTTGCGAATGGCCGTTTCGAATTCGGCGAAAACGCCGAGCATTTGCAGAAACGCGCGACCTGCTGCTGAAGAAGTGTCGATTGGCTGCTCGGTGGCCTTAAGGGCGACGCCGCGCGCCTCTAGTTCTTTGACTATCGCGTCTAGGTCGGCAATCGAGCGCGCCAGTCGGTCGATGCGCGTGACAAGGACGGTGTCACCTCTTCGTGTGAAATCGAGTAGTGTTCGCAGCTCGTCGCGTCCGCCCGTCGTGGTACCGGATTTTTTTTCGGCGCGGATGATCGTGCATCCTGCTGCTCTAAGTGCCGCCTCTTGAATGGCGAGGTCCTGATCGGAGGTTGAAACGCGGGCATATCCGTAAAGCTGTCCTGTCATCGTATGTGTCTCAATAGGATTTAGATGCATAGAGTGTGTCGTCTTATAATTTGGAAGTAAACCCTATTGAGACGCGAAAGATGTCTCACGCAATTGCATCGTTTGGGTACACCCAAATGAGGCATCCGAATGAGGTTGACGCCGAAGCATTCCAGCCCAAATATGAAAAAGCCGCTGTCATCGGGCTGGAACCCTCGGCGGCTTTTCATTAGAGATTGTTTCATGATTGTGAACGACTACTTTGATTTTGTAAATACTCCATTGACGCTCCAGTGAGCGCCGCTCGTGGGCGCATCTCCCAAAAGCCGGGGAGCCAGTCACCTGTTCTGACGCTTTTGGGCGGCTCTGCATCTGCATTGTCAATCCATTCCATCCCCAAAGGTGAAGTCGCCGTGCGTGCCGCCGTTTGCGCTTCGCGTAAATCGGGACATAAGGGAAGCCGCCACGCGCTAGGTACTGGAGGGGCTACGGTTCCTGAGAGTCAGTTATCGACACAAGATAAGCACCAGTTTGGTGGCTCCACGGTCGTCAAAAGATGGTCCTTACTCGAAAAGATTCAGCGCCTTTGCCGTCCAAAAGACAAGGATGCCCGTGGTCCTGCTGTCTGTGGGTGTGGACGCCCGGCTGACACCGCCGCACATGTAAACATTCATTATCGCGGCGATGAAAACGGTGGTGTTCAAGCAGGCGTGTCGGGGGTTTTTAGATGTGATAGCCCGTGGCTTTGCCCTGTCTGTGCTCGTCGGCTGGCGCTTAAGCGCATGGAGCGGGTTCTAAAGGTAACGCAAGCGGCGTATGCCCGAGGCGGAGCCGTCGCCATGGTTGCGCTTACGGCTTATCATGGAAAATCAACGTCGCTCGCCGCTCTCAAGACTCTGATCCAGCAGGCGTCCAGCAAGTCTAGAAAAGGTCGCGCTTGGCGCGATGCGTGCCGGGAGTATGGTATTCTTGGTGTCGTCGTCGGGCAGGAAGTCGAACTGGGCGAGAAGCACGGGTGGCACTATCACCAGCATCTTGCTGTTGTGATCGATGGCCCAACTGACGCCGAATATGAAGCGTCGGAATACGACGATGCTCGCCTGGAGGAGATGATCCAAGATCGAGGATTTGCAGCGGGCCGGTGGCTTGAAGAAGCTTATGTGGCCCAGATTCACAAATCTGGATGTGTCGCGTCTAGGCGCAATAGCTGCAAAACGCATGTGGCGCATGATGCGGAAAAGGCTGCGGGATACACGACAAAGGGCAGTATGTCTTGGCGCATCGATGATGATGGCGACAAAGGTGACGCAGACGCGTTGACACCCTGGGACATAGCGCTGGAAGCCGCTGATGGTGACCAGACAGCGCCACGCACAAAGTATATGTTTGCGAAATGGAGCGAGTACCAAGAAGCGATGCCAGGCACGCGTTCGTGCGTGGTTTCCGCTTCGCTCGCAAAGAAGCTGGGCATCGGCCCCGATACTCAACGGGACGCGGAAGACGGCGGTTTTGAATCCGAACCGGAGGAACAACAGCACCACGAACGTGGTCAGGTCATCGGTACTGTCAAGGCTGCGGTCTGGTCGCGCTGGATGAACTACCGCCTCGCATCAACTTTCTTGCGGCGTGTCGAATGGGGCGGTGCCGGTGGATTTTCAGAAGCTGTGCGCGAGACGGAGGCCGATAGCGATATTATTGCTGCCAAACGCAACGAGGAAGCTTCTGCCACATTGAATGAGCGCCTCCGTGCCGAAGCGGAAGAGGCAATGCGCCGAATGATCCAATTGGATCAGCGTGACAAGGCGGAGCGGCGGGAGGATGTCGCTCGATACGAACGAGCCATCAAGCAAGGTGGGCATCGTTGGGATATCAAGAACGGTGATGCGGCAAGTGTCGCAATGATCGCGGGAGAGCGGTTGCGGCGGCACGAAAGTGCCGTCGGGCAGCGCAGCAGCATGAAGCCAATTATTGATGACCTAGCAGCAACATATGGCGTACGCTTGACGGAGACTGAAGTTCTGAACGCGGCCGGTTCGGCAACTGATTTCATGCGGGATTTTGAACAGATGTTCGAAGGGCGCTGGCTGTCCGAAGAAGAAGCGGCAGCAATCGACGCGCTTGCGGCGTGATCCTTGCGAAGCGCTCACACGGCTTGAACGTTTCGGAAACGATATGAGTGCCAAACTGTTTGGCTGCGTCGTCATCTTTGAGATGGCGAAATTGCCCCCGGCGGGGTCCGGCTGAAGGCCCCGACACCATCGCAGATAGTGGTAATCGGTCACTACAGCTTTGCTCTACGCCTCACAATCCGCTTTGCGCCCACCGTTTTTGCACCCAACATAAAAGGAGTAAATTCCTAATTTGGGTGTCGATATGTTTATGAAAACAATTCCGCAATGGGTCGCCTGTACCGCTGATCTCGACATGGCGCAGGCATTTGTTCTGACCGCTCTCTACATGACGATGTGCGCAGACGATCCCGAGCTTGCTGCAACTTGGCAGGCATTATCCGCAGATGAATGGCGGGAGATTCACGGCCACTCCTGTTCGGTTCCACAAACGCCCGTAATGCTAAACCGGGCATATGACGCATTGAGAGACCATCCTCGTTACGGCTATGTCACGCGCTGGATACGCGGCCTGGAAGAGCGGGCTAATTCCCTGAAATACGCCCTGGCGGCTGAAGTAGGTGATTGGGCAAGCCTCGACTGCCTGCTCGGCGGTGAATTGGATCGGCGCGGCGCATAACAGGAGGCCTCCATGGGCTACCAGTTTGCGCATCTTGAGTCTTTTTCACGAAAACCGGATGCGCAGGGCCGTGGTGTTGATTTCGTTTTTGCGGAGGCTTCCCGAAAACCGGAAGCCTCCGTCCACGTCAAGAACCCCATGCCGCCCATCGTTGTGTATGGCCTGGATGTCAAGGCAACGCAGGAGCTTCACGATTCCGTCGTGGCTTCTGCAACGGTCCAGGTGAAAGGCGGCAAGACCCGCAAGGTGAGGTTAGACCAAAAAACGCTGTACACAGTCGTTGCCTCGCATCCTCACCGCATGGAGGAAATCCGCGCCGATCCGGCAAAGAAAGCGGAAGCCGAAATTTGGGAAAAGCGAACTGTCGCGTGGCTTCGCTCGCAATACGGTGACGATTTAATATCAGTGGTTCGTCATGAGGATGAGGCGTATTTTCACGTTCATGCCTACGTTATTCCCTTATCAGACCCTGGTCTAAAGGCCCAGCAGTACCACCCCGGCGTGACAATCAAGCGGTCTATCATGTCTGCTGGTCCCGCTGAGGGTGAAAATCAAAAAGCGCTGAGGAAGCGAGCTGACGCGGCTTACAAAAGCGCGATGCGGGCATGGCAGGATTCATATTATGACGCGGTTGCGGCACCCTGTGGCTTGGCACGTCTGGGACCACGCCGCCGCCGCTTGTCACGGGCCGAGTGGCAGCAGGAGAAGGCACAGGCCAAAGCGTTGCAAAATACCAACCGACGAGCGCAAGAGGTCAGGAAAGCCGGTCAAGCATTTATTAATAGCACGAGAGCGAAAGCGGCAGAGATCGCTGCCTCCGCCAATCGAGAGCGCGATGCGGCGCAAAGGATGACCATCGATGCCCTGGCTGCACAAGACCGCGCAATTGAGGAACGGGAGCAGGCTCGGGCATTGACTGCGACGGCCATCAGATACAGCGGTTGGGCCGGAAAACTTCGAGCGGCGTGGGATGGGATTCGGCACTCTCGTATCGCGGAAATGGTCCGTGCTGAGCTTGCCAGCGAAATCGACCGTTGGCGTGAGGCAGCAAAAGAAGCGGACCGAAAGAGGCTGGATGCGGAGCGGCGGAAGCATGAGGCCGAACAGAAGGCGCGAGCTGCGCAGGATGCCGCCATGCGCTTGGGAATAGAGCGCGACCGGCTGCGTTTGACACTCTCGTACGACGCCGATCAACGCGCGCCGGAACTGTCACTTGCTCCGACACCGGTCTTGAAACCTCAATTTGGAAAAAACCGAAAAGTTTGAGCGGCGATGTGCAGTGATGCAGGCTTCGATTGATCGGAGCAGCCCCCCGCATTCAATAGTCGATTACCGCTTCAATCGTACGCGAATTCTCTCCTGAGCGCACGGTCGGCTAAAAATTCTGCGATGCTTCCGAGACAGCGGAGCTTTCACGGATTGAAGCCTTTCTCGTCATCATAAGACTTGTTGTTTTTTGCCTTCCGCGCTTGTTCGGCTTCTCGACGCTTGCGTTCCTCCCACAGAATGGTGCGGGTCTGAAGTGCATGGACAATGTCAGCATCATGAGTTGCAAGGCACTGCCGCAGGTCGCCAGGGTCTGTAGCGTATGCCTCTGTGAGATATTTATGCGTCCCCGGTGGACACAACAGCTTTAGCGCCGTGAGGGCATCTTGACGCCAGTATGGCGCGCTTAGCTCTTCCATAATTTGACCGATATATGGTCGATAACCCCATTCTCTGTAACGCCTGGGAAACAGGTGATAACTCGGATCGGACTCCCAGGCCTTTTGACGTTCTGCTTTCCGGCTGAGGCAAATCCCGCGCTCCTTCAAATTTTTGCTCCATTGCGTGTATGAGTAACCGTCGCAATAGTCGTCGTTTGGGTCCTGGGGTGCGAAATCGTTCACAGGGTCAGGTGTCCAGTTGCTTGCGTCCGCGATGGGATCGGAACGGTGGCTGAATGAGCGAGCGAATGCCGATGAAATCGATTCCTGTATCGCCAGAACCGCCATTAAGAACAACAATAGCAGTCGCTGTCGTCTCCTACGAGCTTCCGAAACTTGTCGACGCAGGCGTTCGATGCGCCGACGCAATTCATCTCCGCGCCGCTGCCGCTCGCGTCGTAGACGTTCCTTCTGTTTCTCGATTTTCGAAATTTGGTTGGGCGTAAGCTTGCGCTGAAACATGGCGTTCTCCTTTGGAAGGATGTTCGCCGCTCTCGTTGCAAGAAACAGGGTAAAAAGTCGCCGGGAGGGATGGCAGCAGAGAGCAAAATGTCCTTTCGGAAAGAGGTCGACAGCCGCAACCGCGTATTTCTGGCAGGCTCTGACCGCGACCTATGGGCGAGCTTAGACAGGTAACTCCAGTGGAAATTTTCAGGGCGTCAGCCTGAAGTATGCTCCGATGTCGATAATGGGAACTGGAATCGATTCGAAAGAGTTTACCGACTGTCAACAAAAAAAATGCACTATCCCGTTGAAAGCTGTTGACTCGGGTGTTAGGCCTTAAATAGCGGCAGCCAAAGAAGCGATTCGACAGGTAACTATGACGGGATTTTTAGGTCCCATAAGGAGGTTCCATGTTGGCAGCTGTAAGACCCGTTGAACGGGACGACCTCAATCTGTTCTGCGTAGCGCTATCAATGGTAGCTGGGAACCAAGAGGTTCCGCCCTCTCTCAAAACTTATGTTGTGCGCATCCTCGACGAGGCAAAGTCGGTGGCGTCAGATATTACGAAGGCCAACTCTAACGTGTCACCAGAGGCGATTAGTTTGGCGTTCGATCTCTTAGATCAAGGCGATCTGTTTGATTCTGCAAAGACAGTTGACTCCTTCGAAAAAATAAGCCCAGAAATTGCGAGCAAATTTCTGAATCGCGTCGAAGGTGTGGATGTTCGCAGTTGATGATCTCCGTCTGATACGAGATCAATTGGTAAAGATACGGCGGTCTAGCTACTTTGAGAAACCGCTGCTGGATCACTCAGATTCGCTAATTGATCTGATCGATTTCATTGATCAGAATGAAGCCGCTATTCCAGCACCAATAATAATGGAAATTCGGCGCATTCTGTTCGATGAGCAGATGTTTTTAAGTGGTAGCGTATCCGGCGAAGTCCCATATGAAGTGGTGTACAGTCTGAAGCTTGCACTTGCTGACTGGGGTCATAACAGCGACGTCATCACCACGGCACTTTTAGACGACCAAAATTTTTATTTTCGGCCTTCAAAAGGAATTTGGAAGTTCGTCGCGAATACTATCCCGACCTTCTCGCTCCCGGCGAGCCAATATTCGCTAATTCAGATAGCTTTTCCCCGTCTATACAGATCAAAACCGCTATTTGCGATTCCGCTATATCACGAACTTGGTCATTTTATTGATATTACTAATCGCGTCAGTGAAATTGTTCTGATGAGCATGAACCCGCCTCCTCCACAGCCGCAGGTCGCTCTGAATTATCTTAGGGAACACTTCGCCGACCTCTTTGCCGCTAGTTATTGCGGCGAGGTATCGACAGGCCTCTTGATGCTTCTCGCGGGCGTGCAGCCTGCTTCATTCACTCACCCCGCGACGTTACTTCGCACGGCCCTGGTTGCGGATTTTCTGGCGGGCTCCAAGAATGATTTGATAGATGCATTTCAAAATGCGTTAAAGCAGCTCGGAAGGCCTTCGCTTCAGATTCGATATTCTAAGCCAGACGTCGCAAAATATTTCGATAATATGAGGCCGACGACTTTTTCGTCAATAAGTGAGATTCACGGAATATATCTTTCCGGATTCCAATACATGGAAGAAAAACGCAAAAATCAAACAGGTGTTTGGGCTGGCCAATCTCAGAAAGAGGTCGTCAGAATAGTCAATGACTTAGTTGAGAAAAGCATCCGTAACTTTGATATTGGCGAACGGTGGAAAAATGGAAATCCTTGATAAGGGAGAGATTGTTGCGCTGCTCAAGGCAGATGAGCCGAACTCTCTATTTATCGAACCGTTGCTGGAAGATAACCAGATTGGCGCAGTTTCGATAGATTTGCGGCTCGGATACGATTTCCTTGTATCTATATATAGCAGAAAGGCATTTATTGGGGTTGATGGCGACGGCGACGGCTCCCGTGGAGCGGAACGGCACTTTCAAGGAACTCGCCGAGACCTTGGAGAGAGATTTATCCTCTATCCAAACCAAATCGCACTAGCCACTACTCTTGAATATATTTGCCTGCCGTCCAATGTATTCGGAGACGTGATCGTGCGTTCTAGCTATGCAAGACTTGGAATTCAACTGAATACCATGCTCCAGCCAGGATATCGCGGATGCGTGTCGCTGGAGCTGGCTAATCACAGCAATACTCCATTGGAGTTGGTGGTTGGAAGCCGGTTAGTTCAGCTCAGACTTTACAGTGTTTCTAAAGAACATAGCTATCTCGATGGCGACGTACGCAAATACTACGGTGACGTTCGTCCTACGGTTTCGAGATTTGATCGCGACCCTGATTTAGCCGCTCTAGCCAAACTAGCCATTAAGCCTTGAGACTGTCGGAACCCTTCGGCCAAACTGGTCTCTGACCTTGCGACAGATGGCCAGCTCTCTCTATTTTCAGAGGTTGCTGGTGGTACAAAACATTGGTACACACACCTAAATTGCAGCGGCCTCAAACCCTTTGTTTCTCGGCTTTTCGAGCGGCATGGCGAGATTCCCACCCTCTCCGCCATAAGATTTATTTGCAGTTGATGTTCTGTCAGGCGTGTTTTTGCGAACGCGCGAAGACATTCTTTGCTCTTTCACGCAGCTAAACACAAAAAAGCGGCCCGCACGGGGGCCGCTTTGATGATGGCAATCGCTGATTCCCTTAAACCCAGGGGCGGGCTGCGGAGTTCTGGGCTTCGAAATTGCTGATCGCGGAAGCCTTTTCCAGTGTCAGGCCGATATCGTCCAGGCCGTTCAGCAGGCAGTGGCGCTTGAAGGCGTCGATGTCGAATTTGATCTTGCCGCCATCAGGGCCGGAAATTTCCTGGGCTTCGAGATCGACGGTCAGCACGGCGTTTGCGCCGCGCTGGGCGTCGTCCATCAGCTTGTCCAGATCTTCCTGGGAGACAACGATCGGCAGGATGCCGTTCTTGAAACAGTTGTTGTAGAAGATATCGGCGAAACTGGTGGAGATTACGCAGCGAATGCCGAAGTCGAGGAGCGCCCACGGCGCATGCTCGCGTGAAGAGCCGCAGCCGAAATTATCACCGGCCACCAGGATTTTGGCGTTCTGATAGGCCGGCTTGTTGAGCACGAAATCGGGATTGAGCGAGCCGTCTTCCAGATAACGTGCTTCAGCAAACAGGCCCTTGCCAAGACCGGTGCGCTTGATGGTTTTCAGATAGTCCTTCGGAATGATCATATCGGTGTCGATATTGACCACCGGCAAGGGCGCCGCAACGCCCGTCAGTTTCGTGAACTTGTCCATTCGGGTTAACCTTCCGACCTGCTCTGTTTGAGCCTGCCTTAAAGGAAAATCGAGCCGATTTGAAGGAGAATCTGTATCTCTTCTCTCGCTCGGCCCGAGGGTGCCCGATTACATGTCGATGATCGTGCCGCGACCGTCATTCCACACGCGGACCGGCTTCTTTTCCGCACGCGCGTAAACCGGCATCGGTTTGGCCTTCATGGTCAACGCACGCCAGCCAAGGGCGGCGGTCATCATCAGGCCGGCAACCACCGTCAGGGAGAAGGTCAGGAAGGCAGCCGCGGTCAGCGCGGCAATCCCAACAGCGGCAAGAGCGAACAAGCGAAGTGTCTGCATCGTCATCATCCTTTCACAAGAGGAAGGTGGGGCTTCTCTCAAGGCTTTGCAAGGGTTAATGAGGTCGCAGCCCATGGGTTCCGCATGTCGTAGCTGCCTGATCGTTTCGCGAAATAACCCTTTAAGTTCAGGGGGTAAGTTCGAGCGATCGATCAGCCTGCGGCAAGCTGCCGCGCTTGAGGAATAAAAAATTGACCAGCAGACCTGCCTACGCACTGTGCCGCTCGCTGTTGAGTGTGCCCGCCATCAACGCCAAGGCCCTGGAAAAGAGCCGCGTGCTTGGCTGTGATGGCATCATTCTCGATCTGGAGGATTCGGTAGCCGCTGACCGGAAGGCGGAAGCGCGGCAGGCGTTGCGGGGCTTTTTTGCGCAAGGCCGTCCGGGCGATAAGGATGTGCTGTTGCGCATCAACGGCGCAGGCGACCATCAGGCGGAGGATCTGGCGCTGGCAGCGGAGCTGGACATTTCAGCCCTTGTTCTTCCAAAAGTAGAGGCGCCGGGCGATCTCACGCGGCTGCGTGAGGCCATGGGCGAGGGGCCACGCCTTTGGGCTATGATCGAAACCCCCAAAGCCGTGCTGCATATTGCCGCCATTGCCGAGGCTGCTTCCGCTTTGGGCGTGGATGGCTTTATCGTCGGCCTGAACGATCTTCGCAAGGAAAGCCGTGTTCCCGCCGAGCCGGAGCGCCGCATGCTGCTGCCCTGGCTGATGCAGGTTGTGCTGGCCGCCCGCGCCTATGGACTGAGCGTGGTGGATAGTGTCTCCAATGATTTCCGGGATATCGAAGCCTTTGCTCGTGAATGCGCGCAGGGCCGCGCCATGGGCTTCGATGGCAAGATGCTCATTCATCCGGCGCAGATCGAAGCGGCCAATCGCCATTTTTCACCGTCTGAGGCCGAGATTGCCGAAGCGCGGGAGATTGTCGCGGCCTTTGCGGCACCGGAGGCCGCCCATCTCAACGTGATCAACCACCAGGGCCGGATGATCGAGAGGCTGCATGCCGATCAGGCAAAGGTCCTGCTGCAAAAACTTTCCCATATCCAAGACAGAAAGGCTCAGATCCCATGAAAGTCTATCGCTTCCTCACCGGCCCGGACGATTCGTCCTTTTGTCATCGTGTCACCGATGCTCTGAACAAGGGGTGGGAACTGCACGGCTCGCCGACGCTCTCCTTCAACGCCGCCGCAAACCAGATGTATTGCGGTCAGGCGGTGGTGAAGACGGTGCATGGCAAGGACTATGATCCGAGCATGAAGCTCGGTGAGCAGTAATACGAAGAGTCATTGAAAATGACCCTTCGTATTCCCCTTTCGAATATCTCAAGCCCTCGGTGCATTTGAGATATTCGAAATTCTTTCAAGGCGAGGAGGCTGACGCATCTTCGCGCCTTGGTATAAATCCAATCAGGCAAGGCCCGGTGGTTTCAGGATCTGCCGGGCTGTGCCGCCTCTTCGGCGCTGGCTTCGATCTGCTCCATGTCGTCATCGCTCAAGCCGAAATGGTGGCCGATCTCATGGATCAGAACATGGGTGATGATATCGCCCAGCGTTTCCTCATTTTCCGCCCAATAGTCGATGATGGGGCGGCGATAGAGGGTGATGCGGTTGGGCAGGTCGCCGGTTTCCATGCTGAACCGTTCAGTGATGCCCTTGCCTTCGAACAGGCCGAGAAGATCGAAGGGCGTTTCCAGCGCCATGTCCTCGAACACGTCATCGGTTGGAAAATCGGCAATCTCAATGACCAGATTGCCCGTCAGATCCCGGAATTCCTTGGGAAGGTTGCCGAAGGCTTCAATCGCCAGCGATTCGAAAACGCTGATCGTCGGTGCATGCTTTTCACGCCAATCTTCCGATTGATCGACCCGAGCCATGAATACTCCTGAAGCGCGCATCTGTGGCGCGCCCTACGCTTTAAAGCAATTCCAGCAAAAGTGTAACTCGGTTTTGCGTTCGGAATTGCGTGAGAACAACGAATCATGCGCTGCCCGTCAGCCAGTTTGGCTTGATGGCATGCGCCTGATACCAATACACCGGGCTTTTACAGAGAAGTCGAGCCCTGTGCATCCCGCAAGCTCTCTATATAGGGTTTTTGCGAGGACTTTTGCAGTGGCAGAGGCAAAAGCGGCTCTTCACCCTCCAAAAAGGGTGAAGAGCGGGAATGTGACGCCATGTTTCTTATGCCGGGGCCTTGTTCTGGCGGTTGGCGATCAGGTCGTCCACCACAGCCGGATCGGCCAGCGTCGACGTATCCCCCAGCGAGCCGAAATCGTCCTCGGCGATCTTGCGCAGGATGCGGCGCATGATCTTGCCTGAGCGCGTCTTGGGCAGGCCCGGCGCGAACTGGATCTTGTCCGGGGCGGCAATCGGCCCGATTTCGGAGCGCACATGTTTTACCAGCGTCTGGCGCAGATCATCCGTGCCTTCCTGGCCTGCCATCAGCGTGACATAGCAGTAGATGCCCTGCCCCTTGATCGGGTGCGGATAGCCGACCACGGCAGCCTCGGAAACGAGGTGATGCGAAACCAGCGCGGATTCCACCTCCGCGGTGCCGAGGCGGTGGCCGGAGACGTTCAGCACGTCATCGACGCGGCCGGTGATCCAGTAGTAACCGTCCTCATCGCGGCGGCAGCCGTCGCCGGTGAAATATTTGCCCTTGTAGGTGGAGAAATAGGTCTGCACGAACCGGCTGTGATCGCCATAGATCGTGCGCGCCTGCCCCGGCCAGCTATCCGTGATGCAGAGATTGCCGTCGGTCGCGCCCTCAAGCACCTTGCCCTCATTGTCCACTAGCTGCGGTTTGACGCCGAAGAAGGGGCGCGTGGCCGAGCCGGGCTTGAGGTCGGTGGCGCCGGGCAGGGGCGTGATGAGAATGCCGCCGGTTTCCGTCTGCCACCACGTATCGACAATGGGGCAGCGCTGATCGCCCACGACATTGTAATACCACTCCCAGGCTTCCGGATTGATCGGCTCGCCGACCGAGCCCATCAGCCGCAGCGACGAACGTGAAGAGCGTTTGACGAAGTCGTCGCCCGCGCCCATCAGCGAGCGGATGGCGGTGGGGGCCGTGTAGAAGATATTGACCTTGTGCTTGTCGATCACCTCCCAGAACCGGCCCTGGTCGGGGAAATTCGGCACGCCTTCGAACATCAGCGTCGTCGCGCAATTGGCGAGCGGCCCGTAGACGATGTAGGAATGGCCGGTGACCCAGCCGACATCGGCGGTACACCAGTAGATCTCTCCATCCTTGTAATCGAAGACATATTCATGCGTCATCGAGGCATAGACGAGATAGCCGCCGGTGGTGTGCAGCACGCCCTTCGGCTTGCCGGTGGAGCCGGAGGTGTAAAGAATGAACAGCGGGTCTTCGGCACGCATCTTGACCGGCGGGCAGTCTGGTTTCACCTTGGCGATTTCCTGGTGGTACCAGTAGTCGCGGCCCGGCGCCCAGCCCACCTTGCCGCCGGTGCGGCGCACGACCAGCACCTTGTTGACGATGACATATTGCTTGGCGGCGATGTCGATGGCGACATCGGTATTTTCCTTGAGCGGCACGGGCTTGCCGCCGCGCACGCCCTCATCGCAGGTGATGACGAAGGTGGATTCGCAGTCGACGATACGCCCTGCCAGCGCTTCCGGCGAAAAGCCGCCGAACACCACGGAATGCACCGCGCCGATCCGGGCGCAGGCCAGCATGGCGTAGGCCGCTTCCGGGATCATCGGCATGTAGATGGTGACGCGATCGCCCTTCTTGACGCCATGGGCTTTCATCACATTGGCGAGGCGGCAGACGTTTTCGTAAAGCTGGTTATAGGTGATTTTCTTGTCGATATAGGGGTTGTCGCCCTCCCAGATGATGGCGGTTCGCTCGCCATGGGTCTTCAGGTGGCGGTCGATGCAATTGTAGGAGACGTTGGTCACGCCGTCCTCGAACCATTTGATCGAAACCTTGCCCTTGAAGCTGGTATTCTTGGCCTTGGTATAGGGCTTGAACCAGTCGATCCGTCTGCCGTGCTTCATCCAGAACTTTTCCGGGTCCTCGATGCTCTCCTCATACCATTTCAGGTATTTGTCGGCGTCGATCAGCGCCTGTGCCTTGGCCGATTTGAGAACGGGATAGGTCTTGGCAGACATTCGGATCCTCCTTGCAAACGCGTCATCCGCCGCCGCAAATGCCTGAGCTGCGGCGGTGCGCGGAACTCCTCTTTCCGCGTATCTCGCTGATTCATATCAGCTTGGACGGCGGCGGCAATTAGACGAAGGTCATTTGAATCGTAAAGAATTGCAATTTAGCGACAGTCGGAGTATATGGTCGCTGAATTCCCGGAAATTGTGGTTAAATCCACGGCCCGCGACAACCGGCGCGGGGCGCAGAGAAGGATTGTAAATTCCATGGCCCAGACATTGCTCATGCCCAAGGCAACGGCCGTATGGCTGGTTGACAACACGGCGCTGTCCTTCGACCAGATCGCCACCTTCTGCAAACTTCACCCGCTTGAGGTGAAGGCCATTGCCGATGGCGAATCCGCCCAGGGTATCAAGGGTCTCGATCCCATCGCCACCGGCCAGCTTTCCCGCGACGAGATCGCCCGGGGCGAGAAGGACATTCATTACCGGCTGAAGATTTCCGAGCCGAAGGTACGCGTGCCCGACAGCAAGCGCCGCGGCCCGCGTTACACGCCGGTTTCCAAGCGTCAGGACCGGCCCAATGCCATTCTCTGGCTGGTGCGCAATCATCCGGAACTGAAGGATGCGCAGATTTCCCGCCTCGTCGGCACCACCAAGGCAACGATCGAGCAGATTCGTGAGCGCACCCACTGGAACTCCGCCAATCTGACGCCGATGGACCCGGTTACGCTCGGCCTCTGCAGCCAGATCGATCTCGACATGGAAGTGGAAAAGGCCTCCAAGGGCCGCCCGCTGCCTACGGCGGCTGAACTGGGTGCAACCCTGCACGCGGCCTCCGAGACGGAGCATCTCGATTTCTATGCCGAAGAGGAAAAGGAAATCGACGCCAATGCCGTCTTCGCCAAGCTGCAATCGCTGAAATCCGACCGTCCGAAGGACGAGGACGACGATCAATACTGATCGTCGCAGCCAGTTTGCAGTTCCAGGAAAAGGGGAGACCGGTCTTCCCTCCGGAATGCCTGTAAACAACCCCTGAGAGCGACGGCGAGGAGGCTTCCTCGCCGTTTTGCGTTTGTCAGCCAGATCCTGTTTCGAGGCTGAAAAGCGCCTTGTTCACCGCCGTCTCCAGAAAGCGGGAGAAACTGGCGATGCGTGGCGGCAATGCCTGATAGGGCGGATAATAGAGCGTCAACCACAGGTCCGGCGGTGACCAGCCGGGAAGGATCTGCACAAGCCGCCCCTCAGCAATCTGCCGGGCCACATGAAATTCCGGCAGTAAAGCGACCCCGAAGCTTTCCGCTGCCATTTCCGCCAGAAGATCGCCCTGATTGCTGCTGAAAGCGGCCCCGGCGGGGAGTGTCACGGTTGCATGGCCGTCGGAAAGCTGCCAGCTTTCCCGGCGGCTTTCGCTGCTATAGGCCAGGCAATCCTCCGGTTTCAGATCGCCAGGATGGTCGACCGTGGGAAAACGGCTGTTTGGCGCGGCCACGAGAATGCGCTTGATCCGGCAGATTTTCCGCCAGATGGTGAATTTGTCGGAAGGGGTCGATGAGATGCGGATTGTCAGGTCATAATCCCCCTCCAGAATATCGATCAGCCCGTCACTCAAGGAAATCTCGAAGCTGATCCGGGGAAATTGCCGGGCAAAATCTGCAAGGATAGGCGGCAGCATCGTCTTGCCAAACCAGGTGGGAGCGCTGATGCGCAGCCGTCCCTGGTCCGCCTTGTGGGTGTTCATCAACTCCTGGCGTGCGCCATCCAGCGCCTTGATGGCGGGGGTGATCTGGGCCGCAAAGACCGCGCCCTCCGTCGTCAGCGAAACCTGCCGTGTGGTGCGCACGAAAAGCTGGACGCCGAGATCCTCCTCCAGCGCGGCAATGGCCCGGGTGACGGCTGCCGGGGTCATGCCGATTCCTCGCGCCACCTGCGCAAAGTTCAACGTTTCCGCCGCCGCCAGAAAGATTTTCAGCGCCCGATAATCGTTCATAACCTGCCCTCCGCGCGACACGGGTTATTGTTGCATAAAATTCAATTCAGTCGCAATTATTATTGCGATTGTTGTTTTTGCTCTCGGCGCGCATCTTCCGGTCATCCCATAGAGGGAGAGGACGCAACCCGCCGCAACAAAAAGCCGGCCTCGGACTTTCCTCTCAGTACACCGTTCCATTCCCATCGGGCCGCGCCGGATGCGTTGACCCATTCCTCAAGGAGATACGATAATGGCCTATGTCACCACCAAAGACGGCGTTGAGATTTTCTACAAGGACTGGGGTCCGAAGGATGCCCAGCCGATCATGTTCCACCATGGCTGGCCGCTTTCGTCCGATGACTGGGATGCGCAGATGCTGTTCTTCCTCTCCAAGGGGTTCCGCGTCGTTGCTCATGACCGCCGTGGCCATGGCCGTTCCGCCCAGGTTTCGGAAGGGCATGACATGGACCATTACGCCGCCGATGCCTTTGCCGTGGTCGAAGCGCTGGATCTGAAGAATGCGGTCCATATTGGTCACTCGACAGGCGGCGGCGAAGTTGCCCGGTATGTCGCAAAGCATGGCGAGCCCTCGGGCCGTACCGCCAAGGCTGTTCTGGTCTCTGCCGTTCCACCGATCATGCTGAAGACGGCCTCCAACCCTGAAGGCTTGCCGATGGAAGTGTTTGACGGTTTCCGGTCCGCCCTGGCGGCCAACCGTGCGCAGTTTTTCCGCGATGTTCCGGCAGGTCCCTTCTACGGCTTCAATCGCGATGGCGCCACGGTTCAGGAGGGCGTGATCCAGAATTGGTGGCGCCAGGGCATGATGGGTGGGGCAAAGGCTCACTATGATGGCATCAAGGCCTTCTCCGAGACCGATCAGACCGAAGACCTGAGGGCGATTTCCGTCGCTACGCTTGTTCTCCATGGCGAAGACGACCAGATCGTTCCCATTGCCGCATCGGCTCACAAGTCGGTCAAGCTTCTGAAGAACGGGACGCTGAAGACCTATCCGGGCTTCTCGCACGGCATGCTGACCGTCAATGCCGATGTGCTGAATGCCGATCTTCTGGCCTTTATCAAGGGCTGACCACGGGACGTGGCGGGGGCTTGAAAGCCGCCGCCACCGTCTTCAGGCCACGGCGGGGCAGGTGTTTCCATGGCCGTGCTGGCTGAGAACAAGGCTGATCTCGTCCAGGATAGCCGGATCGTCTATGGTGGCGGGCATTTTCCACGGCAGGCCATCGGCAATTTTCTGCATGGTGCCGCGCAGGATCTTGCCAGACCGGGTCTTGGGCAGGCGTTCCACCACCATCACCGTCTTGAAGGCCGCCACCGGGCCGATTTCATCCCGCACCAGCTGGATGATCTCCCGCGACAGGATTTGCGCATCCCGCGTGACATTGCGTTTCAGCACCACGAAGCCGCAGGGCACTTGTCCCTTCAGCGCATCGGCAACGCCGATCACCGCGCATTCCGCCACATCGGGATGCATGGCGCAGACTTCCTCCATGGCCCCGGTAGAAAGCCTGTGCCCGGCGCAATTGATGATGTCATCGGTCCGCGCCATGACGAAGACATAGCCGTCCTCATCGATCAGCCCCGCATCTGCGGTCTTGTAATAGCCGGGAAACTCGCTGAGACAGGCATCGCGAAACCGCTGGTCGGCATTCCAGAAGCTGACCAGGCAGCCGGGCGGCAGCGGCAGCTTTACCACCAGATTGCCCAGCGTCCCCGCTGCAACGGCATGGCCTGCATCATCCAGCACCTCCAGCCGGTAGCCGGGCATCGGGACCGAGGGCGAACCGTGCTTGACGGGCAGCGCCCCGAGACCCAGCGGATTGCCCGCAATCGCCCAGCCAGTTTCCGTCTGCCACCAATGATCGATCACCGGAACGCCAAGCTGTCTTTCCGCCCATTTCAACGTTTCCGGATCGGCTCTTTCGCCAGCGAGGAACAGAGCGCGAAGCCCGGAAAGATTATGGGTGCGGATGAACTCTCCCTCCGGGTCTTCCCGGCGAATGGCGCGGAAGGCGGTGGGGGCGGTGAACAGCGCCTTGACGTCATACTCCTCGACCACGCGCCAGAAGGCACCCGCATCCGGAGTTCCCACCGGCTTGCCCTCATAGATGATGGTGGTGTTTCCGGCGATCAGCGGCCCATAGACAATATAGGAATGCCCGACCACCCAGCCGATATCCGAGGCGGTCCAGAAGACCTCGCCGGGACGCATGCCATAATGTGCCTCCATGGTCCAGGCCAGCGCCACCAGATAGCCGCCGGTATCGCGCACCACGCCTTTGGGCTGGCCGGTCGTACCGGAGGTGTAGAGGATATAGAGCGGATTGGTTGCCGCGACCGCTGTGCAGGGGACTGCCGTGCCCAGCGCCTTTTCATGCTCGATCGCCTGCCCCAGATCGCAATCGCCATGGCTGTAGCGAAGCGCTGCATGCAGTTCGTCCCGTTGCAGCACGAAACACACATCCGGTTTATGGCTGGCCATATCGATGGCCTGGTCGAGCAGCGGCTTATAGGGCACGATCCGCCCCGGCTCCAGCCCGCAACTGGCGGAAATCACTGCCTTCGCCCTGGAATCATCGATACGGGTGGCGAGCTCGCTGGCGGCGAAGCCACCGAACACCACCGAATGCACCGCCCCGATCCGCGCGCAGGCCAGCATGGAAAACACCGCCTGCGGGATCATCGGCATGTAGAGGATGATCCGGTCTCCCTTGCTCACACCGTGGCTGAGAAGCACGGCGGCGATGGCGGTAATCTCGGCCAGCGCCTCGTCATAGGTAAAGCGCTGCTTCCTGCCGCTCACCGGGCTGTCGTAAAGGATTGCGGTTTCCGCGCCGCGACCGGCGGCGATGTGGCGGTCGATGGCATTGTGGCAGGCATTGGTTTCTCCGCCCTGAAACCACTGTCCGTAAACGCCAAGCTCCGGCGCAAAGGCCTGCTCTGGCTCCTTGAACCAGTCTATGCGCCGGGCTTCATTGGCCCAAAACTGCTCTGCATCGGCCTGAAAGGCCTGATAGGTCTGATGATAACGGCTCTCCACATGATCCTCCCACCACGCTTCCACCTCTAGGTTCTTGTTTTAACGCATGTCGTTATCGCAAAACCGCTACACACTTTTGCGCGACATGCTTGAGGATAATGGTAGCGGAGTGCGCGGAACATCAGAAGCCCGACGAAAGCATGGGGCCTCTCCCAAGGGTCATTGAAAATGAGCCTCGGGAACAACAGCCGTCAGCGGCTGCCGAAAATCGCCGATCCCACCCGCACGCTGGTCGCGCCGAAGGCCACCGCCGTTTCATAGTCGCCGGACATGCCCATGGAGAGTTTGTCGAGGCCGCATTCCCGCGCCAGCTTTTCCAGCAGCGCAAAATGCGGGCCGGGATTTTCATCCACCGGCGGAATGCACATCAGCCCTTCGATGGAAAGGCCGAGATCATTGCGGCAGAGGCCCACGAAAGCCACCGTCTCTTCCGGTGCGATGCCCGCCTTTTGCGGCTCGTTGCCGGTGTTGACCTGCACATAAAGCTTCGGATGCCGGCCCTGCTTCAGCATTTCCTCGGAAAGCGCCCGGGCAATCTTTTCGCGGTCCACCGTCTCGATCACATCGAAAAGCGCCACGGCATCGGCTGCCTTGTTGGATTGCAGCGGGCCGATCAGATGCAGTTCCACGCCATCGAACGCGGCTTTCAGCTCAGGCCATTTGCCCTGCGCTTCCTGCACGCGGTTTTCGCCGAAGACGCGCTGGCCATGGACGAGGGTAGGGCGAATGGTGTCCGCGTCGAAGGTCTTGGACACGGCCACCAGCTCCACGGAGCCGGGATCGCGGTTTGCTTCCTCCTCCGCCAGCCGGATTTTTGCCTTTACCTCGTCCAGTCTTTCTTCAATGCTCATGGTCACACCCGTTCCTTTTGCTTCCTTTTTGCGGCAGCGACATGAAAAGGCAAGCCCCGCAAAGCTTGACGCTTCCTGCTTTTCATGGTGAAGGTCCAGCCTCATCGATAAAGCAGTCCGGACACGCATTCCCATGAGCACAGAACGTTACAATCCGCGCGATGCGGAACCTCGCTGGCAGGAAAAATGGGCCGAGGCCAAGGTTTTCGAAACCGATAACAGCGATCCGCGCGAGAAATATTACGTGCTTGAGATGTTCCCCTACCCGTCGGGGCGCATCCACATGGGCCATGTGCGCAACTACGCCATGGGCGATGTCGTCGCCCGGTACAAACGCGCCCGCGGCTATAATGTTCTGCATCCCATGGGCTGGGATGCTTTCGGCATGCCCGCCGAAAATGCCGCCATGCAGAACAAGGTCCACCCCAAGGACTGGACCTACCAGAACATTGCCACCATGCGCAGCCAGTTGAAGTCCATGGGGCTGTCGCTGGACTGGTCGCGGGAGTTTGCCACCTGCGACGTTGAGTATTACCACCGCCAGCAGGCGCTGTTCATCGACATGATGGAGAAGGGCCTCGTCTACCGCAAGCAGTCCAAGGTCAACTGGGACCCGGTGGACCAGACGGTGCTGGCCAATGAACAGGTCATCGATGGCCGTGGCTGGCGCTCCGGCGCGCTGGTGGAGCAGCGCGAACTGACGCAGTGGTTCTTCAAGATCACCGATTTTGCCCAGGACCTGCTTGACGCACTGGACACGCTGGACCAGTGGCCGGAAAAAGTGCGGCTGATGCAGAAGAACTGGATCGGCCGTTCGGAAGGGCTGACCGTGCGCTGGGAAGTGGCGGGCCATGCCCCGGCGGGCTTTACCGATGTGAAGGTCTATACCACCCGGCCCGATACGCTGTTTGGCGCCTCCTTCCTGGCGATTGCCGCCGATCATCCGCTGGCCAAGGCTGTCTCCGAAGGCAATCAGGCTGTCGCCGAGTTCTGCGATGAATGCCGCCGTGCCGGAACCTCGCTCGCCGCCCTCGAAACCGCGGAGAAGAAGGGGATCGATACCGGCATCAAGGTTCGCCATCCGCTGGACCCGTCCTGGGAGCTGCCGGTCTATGTCGCCAATTTCGTGCTGATGGATTACGGCACGGGCGCGATCTTCGGCTGCCCCTCCGGCGACCAGCGCGACCTGGATTTCGCCCGCAAATACGATCTGCCGGTGGTGCCGGTCGTCATGCCGAAGGATGGCGATGCCGCAAGCTTCACCGTGGGCGATACCGCCTATGACGGCGACGGCGTGATGATCAATTCCCGCTTCCTCGATGGCATGACCACTACGGAAGCCTTTGAGGCCGTGGCGAACAGGCTGACGGCAATGACCCTCGGCAACGAGCCGGTCGGTGAGCGCAAGGTGAACTTCCGCCTGCGTGACTGGGGCATTTCGCGCCAGCGCTATTGGGGCTGCCCCATCCCGGTCATTCATTGCGAAGTCTGCGGCGTGGTGCCGGTGCCGAAGAAGGACCTGCCGGTGAAATTGCCGGATGACGTGACCTTCGATGTGCCCGGCAACCCGCTGGACCGCCATGCCACCTGGCGGCACGTCAACTGCCCCTGCTGCGGCAAGCCCGCCCGTCGTGAGACGGACACCATGGATACGTTCGTGGATTCCAGCTGGTATTACACCCGCTTCACCGCGCCCTGGGAAGACAACCCGACGGACCCGGCGGTGGCCAATCGCTGGCTGCCGGTGGACCAGTATATCGGCGGTATCGAGCATGCGATCCTGCACCTGCTCTATTCGCGTTTCTTCACCCGCGCCATGCGTGAAACCGGCCATGTCAACATGAGCGAGCCCTTCAAGGGCCTGTTCACTCAAGGCATGGTGGTGCATGAAACCTATCGTCTGGGCGAGGGGCTGACGGCGCAATGGGTTGCCCCTGCCGATATCCGCATCGAGGAAGTGGAGGGGGTCCGCAAGGCCTATCTGCTGACCACCGGCGAGGAAGTGGCCATCGGCTCCATCGAGAAGATGTCCAAGTCCAAGAAGAATGTCGTCGATCCCGATGACATTCTCGGCTCCTACGGCGCCGATACCGCCCGCTTTTTCGTATTGTCCGACTCTCCGCCGGACCGTGACGTGATCTGGTCGGAAGCGGGCGTCGAAGGCGCGCATCGCTTCGTCCAGCGCGTCTGGCGTCTGGTGTCGGAAGCAGCGGAGGCGTTGAACTCCGTGGCCGCCGCTCCCGCCAGGGAAGGTGAGGGCAGGGCGATTTCGCAGGTCGCGCACAAGACGTTGGCCGCCGTGCAGGGCGATCTCGACAAGCTCGCCTTCAACAAGGCCGTGGCGCGCATCTATGAATTCGTCAATGCCCTGGCCAATCCGCTGACGCAGGTTGCCGCCGGCAAGACAGATGCCGCCTTCACCGCTGCCGTTCGCGATGCCACGGAAATCCTCATCCAGATCATCGCGCCGATGACGCCGCATCTGGCGGAGGAATGCTGGGCAGCGCTCGGCAAGGACGGCATCGTCGCCAAGGCGTCCTGGCCTGCCTTCGATCCGGAACTGGTGGCGGAAAACGACGTGACGCTTCCCATCCAGATCAATGGCAAGAAGCGTGCGGAATTGACAATCAGCCGCGACGCGGATCAGAATACCGTGCAGGAAGCGGTGCTGGGTCTGGAGGCCGTGCAGGCCATTCTGCAAGGCCAGAGTCCGAAGAAGATTATCGTGGTTCCGCAAAGGATTGTGAACATTGTCGTCTGACCGCTCCAACCTGACCCGCCGCTCCATGCTGCTGGCATCTTTCGGCCTTCTCTCTGTCGCCGCCGGATGCCAGGTGCGCCCGCTCTACAGCGAGGACAAAGGCACGCGCCGCATGCTCGCCTCGATTTCCTTTTCCGCCGCCAAGGACCGCGTCGGTCAGGAAGTCCGCAATCGCCTGATCTTCCTGGCGGCCGGTGGCCAGGGCGAACCGGCGCATCCGGAGTATCTGGTGGACCTGAACGTCCAGGCCGAAACGCAGGACGTGCTCTATGACCGCACCTCCGACAAGGCGACGGCCGGTCGCGTCGTGGTCAGCGCCGATTACACGCTGAAGAAGGCCTCGGATGGTTCCATCCTGCGCATCGCCCATCGTCAGGCGGTGGCGCTGGTGGATTTCCCCTCGCAGGAATTCGCCAAGCTGCGCGCCAAGCGTGACGGCGAAAACCGCGCCGCCCAGGAATTGGCCGAGTTGATCACGGCGGATCTTGCCGCCATCCTTTCAAAGTAAGCCGGAAGCGGCGGCCATTTTTGCGAAAACTGGCCGCCACCATGGGTGAGGCACGGCATGTCCGAAATCAAGTCCCATGAATTCGATGGATTCCTGAAATCCTCCGCCCGGCATTACCGGCTGTTTCTCATTTACGGTCCGGATGTCGGTCTGGTGTCCGAGCGCGCCGCGCTGATTGCCAAAGCCACTGGCGTCGATCTCAACGATCCTTTTTCCGTCATCAAGCTGGATAGCCACGACATCCAGTCCGATCCCGGGCGGTTGCTGGACGAGATGAATGCCTTCGGCCTGTTCGGTGGCGAAAAGCTCATCTGGGTCAAGGGTGTCGCCAATGAGAAGGGCGTGGCCGACGGGCTGAAGATCCTTGCCGAAGCGCCCCCGGAGGGCAGCTATCTCATTCTCGAAGCCGGGGATCTGAAAAAGACCTCCGCCACCCGCAAGGCCGGCGAGGCGCGCAGTGTCGCCGTCATCCCCTGCTATCAGGACGATGCGCGGGCCCTGAATGCGCTGATCGATGCGGAATTTGCCGCAGCGGGCAAGCGACTGACGCCCGATGCGCGCGCCTTGCTCCTGGAAAGCCTCGGCGGCGACCGCCGCGCCTCGCGCAATGAAATCAGCAAACTGCTGCTCTATTGCCAGGAGGAGGCGGTGGTGGATGAGGCGCATGTGGAGGCGATCATCGGCGACGCCAGCGCCATCTCCACCGACGAGGCGGTGGATGCGGTTCTCTCGGGCAATGCCGATCAATTGCTGCATGCCGTGCAGAAGATCACCACGTCGAAGACGCCGATTTTCCTTGTTCTGCAGGCCTGTCTCAGGCAGTTCCAGCAACTGGACGTGATGCGCCTGGAGGCCGAGGAAAAGAAACTGCAACCGGCCCAGGTCATGCAGACCCTGGGGCGAAGCATTCATTTCAAGCGCAAGCCGCTGATCGAAAAGGCACTGCGCGTCTGGACGTCCGAGGCGCTCGCCCAGGAAATGAAACGCCTGCAAGGCGCCATTCTCTCCACCCGCAGGCAGGCAAGCCTCGAAGACACGATTGCGCTGCAAACGCTGCTGGCCGTGACGCTGCAATCAGCCCGCCGCAGCCGGTAATCCTGCTGCATAATTCCTTAAACCGGAATCGATTTAAGGATAAAATTATGCAGCAGATTTAAAGTCTTACAGCGTCCTTTGTGCGTTTCATAAAACGCACGGCGCTGTAGTGCATAATTTTATCGATCCTCGTTTCACTCGGGTCGCATTATGCAATATTTCACGGATCAAGCCGCCTGAAATCCAGGCTTTCCGGGTCCATGATCCACAATTCGCCGTTGGAAATGTCGAACCAGGCGCCGTGGATCTTCAATTTTCCTTCTTCCTCCAGCGCCCGCACATAGGGGAAGGTTCTCAGATTTTCGATGGAATTGCGGATGGAGATCCGCTCCATGGCGGTCTGGCGTTCGGTATCGGTCAGAACGGATGCATTCTGGATCTGCTCGGCGGCGGGGCGCACGAGGTTCATCCACTTGCCAATGAAATCGCCGGGGGCCAGCGGCTCGGCATTGGGATCGAGCGCGGCACGGATACCGCCGCAGCGGCCATGCCCCATGATGATGATGTCTTCTACCTTCAGGCTCTGGACGGCAAATTCCAGGGCGGCGGAGGTGGAGTGATACTGGCCGTCGGGCTCATAGGGCGGCACCATGTTGGCCACGTTGCGCAGGACGAAAAGCTCCCCCGGCCCGCAATCGAAAATCGTTTCCGGCGCCGCTCGCGAATCGCAACAGGCGACGACCATGGTCTGCGGTTTCTGTCCCTGTTCGGCCAGATGGCGATAGCGGTCCCGCTCATCGACATAACGGCCGGTCATGAAGCTGCGATAACCGGTGAGAAGGGAGGTTGGAAAATTTTGCATGGCCTGAATTAGCGCGATGCAGCAGGCTTGGCAATCTCCTGACTTTCCCGGGGGTGTGGACCCGGCACCACCAGCCTTCTGAGAGAGACCGGGGCCAGAGGTGCCACCAGGCTTTCGCGTTCGCTTTCCAGGGCCAATTCATCACCCTGGCGCTTGACCGTCCTTTGCAGCATCTCGAACACGCTGGCACTGGCAAGCCGTAGCGCCTCCTCTTGCGGCTTGCCCATCAGATGCGCCAGAAACAGCGCCGAAAACAGATCGCCAAGCCCGTTCGGCGCCCGGTCCACGGCGCGGTGCTCGGCAAGCACGGCTGTCTTGCCTTCTATGAGCAGATTGCCGATGCTGTTGGCCATCATCGGAAAGGCGGAGGTCACCACCAGACGATCCAGACCGATCCTGGCGGCGGCCTTGATGATGGCGCTGTTGTCGGAAAAGGTTTCTCCCGTCAGCCAGGCGAATTCGAACCGGTTGGGCGTGGCGACGCTGGCAAGCGGCAGAAGGTGATCGCGAATGGCAATGGCTGTTGCCTCCGGCACGTAAAGGCCGCTCATATCGCCGATGACCGGATCGCAGAGATAGATCAGGTCCGGATTGCGCTCTTTCAGGTGCCGGATCAGCCGGGCCACGGCGGCTGGCTGGGCAGGAGCGCCGAAATAGCCGGTCATCACCGCCTTCACTTCGCCCGCCCAGGGCGCCGCGATCAGATCGTTCACCGCACTCTCGAACAGATCGTCGGGAAAGACCATGCGCGTCGAGCGTCCGTGCCCCGGATGCCAGGGCAGCACGACGGTGGGCATCGACCAGACGGGAAAGCCGAGGCTTTCCAGCGCAAAGACCGAGGCGCGGTTGCCGACGGAGCCGCGAATGACATGGCTGGAAATGGAAATGACGGCTCCGCCGCGCGTTTCAGTGCTCATGGACAATGCTTTCCCTTGGACAGGTTCTCAATGGGTTGCCGGCTGCTGGACGTTCGTGCCGCGGTTCGGCATCCTTCTTTCTAAAATAATCATGTCACCCTCTTGACAGCTTGCATATCAGTCTTTGCGGCGGCTGTCGAAAGCGTCATGGGGGCTGACCCATTTTCGTGATTTTTTCGGAATTTTGACGCGTTTTGGCTTCTGTTCGACAAAAATTTCCGAAATTTTCGGCCAAATTCGGTCGCAAACCCGGGTGAAAAGCGTAAAACAGGCTCGAAATGCATGATTCGCAAAAAAACCTATAGAGTTTCGCAAGCATTGTTCATTCACAGTTATGAACGGTATCCAGACAGTCGGGGAGGCTGACAATGGTGGTAGCAAAGCGGGTTAAAAGGGAGCAGTTGTTTGCCGACGCCCGCTCCAATGGCAATGGCGGCGTGGACCCGGAAGTGCTCTTTGGCCGGGCCAGCAATGATGATTTGCAAAGCTATACGCCCGCCATGCTGGCAGAGGCGGCGCGGCGCGCCAGACAGGATCTTGCCCGCTGGGACGGCGAGACCGCGCAGATCGTCATCGAGCCGGTCGAAGGCATCATCGCCAGCGGTCCGCTCAGTGTCTTGTCCATCGTCGATCGTAACAAGCCCTTTCTCTACGACTCGGTCATGGGCGAGGTTACGAGCCAATTCCGTGATATTCATCTGGCCGTTCACCCCATCCTCGTTGCGGAAGGCGACAGCTTCGTTCTGGCCGAGCAGGATACCGATCCCGCCAAGCGCATCAGCTATATCCAGCTGCATCTGGCGCCACTCTCGGCCGAGCAGGCGGAAGGGCTCGCCGCTCGGCTGCGCGCCGTGCTCGCGCAAGTGCAGAAGACCTATACCGACTGGCAGCCCATGCTGTCGCTTCTCGATACCGCCATTGCCGAGCTTTCCGCCCAGCCAGCCCTGCGCCGCAAGACGGAGCGGGAGGAATCGCTTGCCTTCCTGCATTGGCTGCGCAACGACAATTTCACCTTCCTCGGCATGCGGGAATATGTCTATTCCGGCGAAGGGCCGAAGGCGACGGTCGAGCGCGGCAAGGGCAGGGGCCTCGGCATTCTCTCCGATCCCGATGTGCTGGTGCTGCGCCAGGGCCGCCATCAGGTGACCACCACCCCGGAAATCCTGGCCTTCCTGCAGGGGCCCGATGATCTGATCGTCACCAAGGCCAACGTCAAATCCGTGGTGCATCGCCGCGCCTATATGGATTATGTCGGCGTCAAGCGCTTCGATGAGAACGGCAAGGTGGTGGGCGAGCTGCGTATCGTCGGGCTGTTTACCGCCACCGCCTATACCGGTTCGGTCAATCACATTCCGCTCCTGCGCGCCAAGGCGGAGAAGGTGGTCAGCCATTTCGGCTTCGATCCTCTCAGCCATTCCGGACGCCTGCTGCAGAACACGCTGGAATCCTATCCGCGCGACGATCTCTTCCAGATCGATGCCGAGCTTCTGGCGCGCTTCTGCGAGCAGATCATCGATCTAGCCGAGCGGCCTCGCGTGCGGGTGCTGCCGCGCATCGACCATTTCGACCGCTTCGTCTCGCTGCTGGTCTTCGTGCCGCGTGAGGAATACAACTCCTTGATCCGCGAGCGCATCGGCAATTACTTCAAGGAGACCTATGACGGCCGCGTCTCCGCCTATTATCCGGCCTTCCCGGAAGGCGGCGTGGCGCGGGTGCATTTCATCATTGGCCGTTCGGAGGGCAAGACCCCGCGTATACCGCAGGCAAGGCTGGAAGAGGCGGTCAAGGCCATCACCACCCGTTGGGAAGACCGTTTCCGCACGCTGGCCCCCGAGGGCGCGCCGCAGTTGATGGTGACCCAGGCCTTCGAAGAGGCGTTTTCGCCGGAAGAGGCCGTGGCGGACCTCGCCCATGTCTCCGATTGCCTGAACGGCTCTTCCGTGTCCATTGCCTTCCACCAGCGCCAGGATGGCGAGCGCCAGGCGCTTTACCTCAAGGTCTTCCACGCGGGCGAGCATCTGCCGCTGTCGCGGCGTGTGCCGCTTTTGGAAAATCTCGGCTTCAACGTCGTCAGCGAACGTACCTTCGATCTCGCTGTCTCCTTACGGAACGGAGCGCCGCAAAGGGTGGTGCTGCATGATATGGAGCTTGGCCTGCGCGCTGGCGGCAGCTTCAGTCTCACGGATCAGGCGCCCGCCGTGGAAGAGGCTTTCCTCGCCGCCTTTGCAGGCGTGGTGGACAATGATGCCTTCAACCGGCTGGTGCTGAATGCCGGGTTGTCGGTGGCTGAAGTTGCGGTACTCCGGGCCTATGCAGCCTATCTCCGGCAAGGCGGCCTGGTTTTCTCCGCCACTTACATGGCCGAAACGCTCAGCAAATATCCGGCCATCGCCGCGTTGCTCGTCAGGCTCTTCCTGCAATCCTTCGATCCGAAACTCTCAGACAAGACGCGGATGAAGCGGCTTTCGGAGTTGCGCGGCGAGATCGAGGAGGCGCTGGCCGCCGTTCCGAGCCTCGATGAAGACCGCATTCTGCGCCGCTACCAGAATGCCATCGACAGCACCTTGCGCACCAACTACTTCCAGAAGGGCAATGGTCAGCGCATCAAGCCGATGCTGGCCTTCAAGTTCGATCCGCAATTGCTGGATGGCCTGCCCGAGCCGCGTCCCTTCCGGGAAATCTTCGTTTACGGCACGGAGGTGGAGGGCGTGCATCTGCGCTTCGGCAAGGTGGCGCGCGGTGGCCTGCGCTGGTCGGATCGTGCGCAGGATTACCGCACCGAAGTACTGGGCCTGGTGAAGGCGCAGCAGGTGAAGAATGCGGTGATCGTGCCGGTGGGGGCCAAGGGCGGCTTCTACCCGCGCCAGCTGCCAAGCCCCGCCAATCGCGAGGAGTATCTGCGGCTGGGGCGTGAAGCCTATATGACCTATATCCGCACCCTGTTGTCGATCACCGACAATATCCGCGAAGGCGAAGTGATCGCACCCGCCGATACGGTGCGGCTGGATGGCGACGATCCCTATTTCGTCGTCGCCGCCGACAAGGGCACGGCCACCTTCTCCGATACCGCCAACGGTCTGGCGCGCGAGGCGGGCTTCTGGCTGGACGATGCCTTCGCTTCCGGCGGTTCGGCAGGCTATGACCATAAGAAGATGGGCATTACCGCGCGCGGCGCCTGGGAGGCGGTGAAGCGGCATTTCCGGGAAATCAATGTCGATATCCAGACCACGCCCTTCAGCGTGGTGGGCGTAGGCGACATGTCCGGCGACGTGTTCGGCAACGGCATGCTGCTGTCGCGCAAGATCCGGCTGATTGCCGCCTTCGATCACCGCGATATCTTTATCGATCCCGATCCAGACATGGAGAAATCCTTTGCCGAGCGCAGGCGCATGTTCGCCCTGCCGCGTTCGAGCTGGCAGGATTACGATCGCAAGACGCTCTCCAAGGGCGCAATGATCATCTCCCGCACGGAAAAATCCGTGAAGCTGACGAAGGAAGCTGCCGCCGCCATCGGCCTTGAAAAGACCGTGGCGACGCCGTTCGAGATCATGACGGCAATTTTGAAGGCCGATGTCGATCTTCTGTGGTTCGGCGGTATCGGCACCTATGTGAAGGCGATTTCCGAAACCGATCTGGAGGTGGGCGACCGCGCCAATGACGCCATCCGCGTCACGGCGGACGAGGTGCGCGCCAAGGTGATCGGCGAGGGCGCCAATCTTGGCGTCACCCAGAAAGGTCGTATTGCCTTCGGCCTGAAGGGCGGGCGTTGCAATTCCGACGCCATCGACAATTCGGCGGGCGTCAATTCGTCCGACGTGGAGGTCAATATCAAGATCGCGCTTTCGACGGCGGTAACGTCCGGCAGGCTGGACATGGCCGCCCGCAACAAGCTGCTGGCCTCGATGACCGATGAGGTGGCGGAGCTGGTGCTGCGCAACAACTATCTGCAATCGCTGGCGATTTCGCTTACCGAACGACAGGGTGTAGCCAATCGGGAAGACCTTTCCCGCCTGATGACGGTGCTGGAAACCTCCGGCCGGCTGAACCGCAAGGTGGAGACCCTGCCCGACGATGCGGCGCTGGCCGAGCGTTACGTGGCGGGCAAGGCATTGACCCGTGCGGAAATCGGCGTGCTGCTCTCCTATGCGAAGATTTCCCTCTTCGACGATCTGGTGGACAGCAGCCTGCCGGACGAGCCTTATTGCGCCGCCATTCTGGAAAGCTATTTCCCGAAGAAAATGCGCAAGGCCCACGCCGCCGATATTGCCGGTCACCGGCTGCGGCGGGAAATTATCGCCACGCTTCTGGCCAATCACGTCATCAACCGTGGCGGGCCGGGCTTCATCGTCCGCATGGCCGATGCCACCGGCGCGCGGCCGGATGTCATCGTCAAGGCGGCACTCGTCACCCGCGACGGGCTGGATCTGCCCGCCTATTGGGACCGGATCGATGCCTTGGACGGGCAGATTTCCGGTGACGTGCAGAACGACCTTTATGCGCGGATCGAAACGGTCTACCGCGCCTTTACCAAGCTTGCAGTGGATACGGCGGTGGCCGCCGGTGATCTCGGCGAGGCGGTGAAAAAGGTGAAGGCGGCGGTTCGCAGCTATCGTGGCATCAGCCGCAGCGTGACACCGGAGGATTTCGCCGGCGCCATCGCCGCCGATGCCGCGGCCATGGTGGAAAAGGGTGTGCCGGAAGATCTGGCGCGGGATATTGCCGATCTCAAGGCTCTGCCGGTGGTGCCGGATATCATGGCGGTCGCCGAGCGGGCAGGGGCCTCGCTGCAGAAGGCGGCGGAAAGCTATCATTCCGTCACCCAGATCTTCCGCATTGGCCGTCTGCTGTCGCAGGTGGAGCGGATCACAACCAATGACCATTATGACAGTCTGGCACTGCTGCGCAGCCTGGACTTCATTCTCTCCGCCCGGCGCGCCATCGTCGTCAACGCACTCACCGAGCATGGCGGTGCAAAAGATGCCGTGGCCGCATGGCGGGCGGCGGATGCGCTCAGGATCAATCGTCTCGGCAGCGAGTTGATTGCGCTCAGTGAAGGCGATCCGACGCTCTCGCGCTTTACCGTGGCCGCAAGCCTGCTCACCGATGTTGCGCAGGTGAAGGCGTAATGCCAATGTCCCTGCCGCACATCCTTCAAATTGGGCGGCAGGGACATGACACAAGCTTTTCAAACGGGGGTGAAGCCTGCCGGCAAGGCGGGCATCTGGGGCTGGATGCTGTTCGACTGGGCAGCCCAGCCCTTTTTCACGGTGGTCACCACCTTCATCTTCGGGCCCTATTTCGCCTCCCGCTTCACCAGTGATCCGGTGGGGGCGCAGGCGGCCTGGAGCAATGCGGCGACGGCGGCTTCCGTCGTCATCGCCTTGCTGTCGCCGGTTCTGGGGTCGATTGCCGATCGCAGCGGTTCGCGAAAGCCGTGGATCGCTTTCTTTGCCATAATCAAGATCGTCTCGCTTTCGCTGCTCTGGCAGGCAGCGCCCGGTTCACCCATGCTGCCGCCGTTGATCCTCTTCAGCCTGGCCTCGATTGCGGCGGAATTTTCGATTGTTTTCAACGATTCGATGATGCCGACGCTGGTGGCGCCGAAGGATGTCGGGCGGCTTTCCAACACCGCCTGGGGGCTTGGCTATCTTGGCGGCATGATCGTGCTGATTGCCGTCGTGCTGTTCATCGCCGCCAGCCCGGAAACGGGCAAGACCATTCTCGGCAACGCGCCGATCTTCGGCCTTGATGGGAAACTGGGCGAGGATGCCCGCATCACCGGACCCATTTCCGCGGCCTGGTACCTTCTCTTCATTCTGCCGATGTTTCTCTTCACCCCGGACCGGCAAAAGGGTGAGCCGCTCCGCCGCGCCGTGCGCGAGGGATTTGCCGATCTGGTGGCCACCTGGCGCGAGGTACGGCAGCGCCATGGCATTCTGCGCTTTCTGATCGCCCGGATGATCTATCAGGATGGCGTCAACGGCCTGCTGATCCTCGGCGGTGTCTTCGCGGCTGGCCTGTTCGGCTGGTCCACGATGGAAATCGGCATTTACGGAATCATTCTCAACGTGGTGGCGATCTTCGGCTGCCTCGTCGCCAGCCGCCTCGATGCAGCGCTGGGGTCCAAGACCATGGTGGTGATCAGCCTTGTGCTGCTGATCATTGCCACGGTCGGCATTGTGTCCACGGGCCTGTCCTTCACGGCCTTCGGCCTGTTGCCGCTCTCCACCGAAAGTTCCGGCAGCCTGTTCGGCACTCCGGCGGAGAAGGTCTATATCCTCTATGGCGTGCTGATCGGCCTTGCCTTCGGTCCGGTGCAGGCTTCATCCCGATCCTATCTGGCGCGCAGCATCAAACCCGAGGAGGCGGGCCGCTATTTCGGCATCTATGCGCTCTCGGGCCGGGCCACCAGTTTCATGGCGACGCTGTCCTTCTCCATCATCACCGCCAGCCTGGGATCGGCCCGGGCCGGGATGGCAAGCCTGCTGGTCTTTCTTGTGACCGGGCTGGTGCTTTTGCTGCGAACGCCCTATCCGGCAAACAAACCATAAAAAAAAGCCGGTCGCGAGACCGGCTTTTTTGTCATTTATGCCATTCAGATTTTTCTGGACATGCTTCAGAGACTGACACGGAAGCCTTCCGTACCGCCGTCTACCGGCGCGCCATTGGCGGTGACGCTGTAGCCATCGCCAGCACGGCTGGCCTTGAGGGCGATCACCTTGCCATTCACGGTCACCTCCGCCTCATAGGCCTCCATGCCGGCGGGCAGGGCGGGCTTGACCACCAGGTTTTCGCCCTCGCGATGAATGCCGAGGAAGCCTTCGACCGCGAAGCGATAGAGCCAGCCTGCCGAGCCCGTATACCAGCTCCAGCCGCCACGGCCCTGATAGCCGGGGCCGCCATAGATATCAGCGGCAACCACATAGGGTTCGACACGGTAGACATCGGCAGCTTCGGTGGTCTCGGCATGGTGAACCGGGTTCAGCATGGAGAAGACCTTCCACGCCTTGTCGGTGCGGCCGAGCTTGGCCAGCGCCAGACCGGTCCAGATGGCGGCATGGGTATATTGGCCGCCATTCTCGCGCACGCCCGGCGGATAGGACTTGATATAGCCCGGATCCTGACGGCTCTTTTCGAAGGCTGGCGTGAACAGACGGACAATGCCTGCCTCGTCATCGATGAGGCGCTTTTCCACCGCATCCATGGCCTTCTGCTGGCGATCCGGCTCGGCAAAGCCCGAGAGAACCGACCAGGACTGGGCAATGGCGTCGATGCGGCATTCGTCGGACTGGTCGGAGCCCAGCGGGTCGCCGTCGTCGAAATAGCCACGGCGATAGTGTTCGCCATCCCAGCCCGCCTTTTCCAGCGCCGCCTTCAGCGTTTCCAGATGCTTCTTCCAGCGTTTGACGCGTTCGCCGTCCTTGCGCTCCTCGGCAAAGGGCAGGAAGAGGGTCAGCGCATTGGCGAGGAACCAGCCCAGCCAGACGCTTTCCCCCCGACCGGCCACGCCGACGCGGTTCATGCCGTCATTCCAGTCACCGCCAAGGATCAGCGGCAGGCCGTTGGTGCCGGTGCGGCTGACGGCAAGGTCCAGCGCCCGGGCGGCATGTTCGTAAAGCGGCGCCTTCTCGTCCGAAATATCCGGCTTGAAGAAGGCATCGTGGCGGCCAAGCGCCAGCGTCGGGCCGTCGAGGAAGCTTACCTCCTCATCCAGCAGCGACTTTTCACCCGTCGAGGTGACATAGGCATGGATGGCATAGCCCAGCCACACCACGTCATCCGAAATGGTACTGCGGATGCCCGCGCCATTATGCGGCAGCCACCAATGCTGCACGTCGCCTTCCTTGAACTGGCGGGAGGCGGCGTTGAGGATCTGGCGGCGCGCCAGTTCCGGGCGGGTGGTGAGGAAGGCAAGGCTGTCCTGCAACTGGTCGCGGAAGCCGTAAGCGCCCGAGGCCTGATAGAAGCCGGCACGCGCCTTGATACGGCAGGCGAGCGTCTGGTAGGGCAGCCAGTGATTGACCATGTGGTCGAAGGCCTTGTCGCCGGTCTTCACCTTGATATGGCCGGTGAAGTCGCTCCAGAAGCCCTTGGCCTCAGCCAATGCGGCGGCAAAGCCCTTGGCCTTGGCTTCGGCGATGAGGCCACGGGCCTCTTCCGCCGTCTTTGCATCGCCCATGATCAGGGTGATGGTCTTTTCCTCGCCCGGCTGCAGCTCGATGTCGAAGGCAAGAGCCGCGCAGGGATCGCCTTCCGGATCGATGGAACCGGAGAGACGCGCACCGCGTGCCACCGCCTGTGGCATCTGAATGGAGCCATGCCGACCGATGAATTCCCGGCGGCTGGAGGCAAAGCCGGAGGCCTGCTCCACGCCGGAGAAGAAGGCGATACGGCCCGAATAATCGATGCTGTAGGGGTTCGTCGCAAACAACGCGCCGCTGTCCTCGTCCTTCGAGGTCAGCACGAAGGGCGTGGTTTTTTGCGGGTTGTTGCCGAGAATCCATTCCACATAGCCATAGGAGCGCAGGCGACGCGGCGCAGAGCCGGTGTTGCGCACGGCAAGCTTTGTGAAGCGCACCGGCTTTTCCTGATCGACGGTCACGGTCAGTTCCACGGCCAGATCGGCGGCTTCGGTCTTGAAGACCGAGTAGCCCAGGCCATGGCGGGTTTCGAAACCGGCATCGCGGCGGTTGCTTGCGGCCTGGATCGGGCTGACCACCTCGCCGCTCTCCAGATCGGCCACATAGAAGGCCTCGCCGGTGCGGTTGGTGACGGCATCATTGCTCCAGGGCGTCAGCTGGTAGTCACGCGAGTTGCTGCTCCAGGTGAAGCCTGCACCTTCCGCAGAAACGTGGAAGCCGAAATTGTCATTGGAAATGACGTTGATCCACGGATGCGGGGTAGACTGGCCGGGCGCCAGACGAATGACATATTCGCGTCCTTCGTCGGCAAAGCCGCCATAGCCGTTCCAGAAATCGAGATCGCTGCCATCCATGGTGATCACGGGGGCATCGTCATTGACCTGAACGCTCGGCACCGGCGGATACCAGTCGGCTTCCGTCGCTTCCGCGCCGCGCGGGGCGGCGAAGAGTTCGGCAGCACGCGTGACCTGATCGGAAATCTTGCCGTTGCGGGCATGGAGCACCACGCGGGCGGCAGCGAGAACGGCATTCCAGCCGCTATCGTCCATCAGGTCACGGCGAACGGTGAAGACATGCTGCATGCCGTTTTCGGCCTGCTTGTGCTTCAGCCCTTCGGCCAGCTGTTCCAGCGCATGCTGCATGTCCTGCGCGTAGGATTCGGCCCGCTCGTTGAGAATGACGAGATCGGCCACGACGCCATGGCGTTGCAGGTAGTCCTGGGCAGACAGCGCCTCCTTGACGACTTCTGTGTCCATCTCGTCGTTGATGCGCAGCGCAAACATCGGGTAATCGCCCGAGATCGCGTTGGGCCACAGCGCCGATTGCGAGGCAAGACCGGCGCGGACGGTTTCCGGATCGGCGCGCAGATGCATGTCCGGATAGACGAGATAGCGGCCCAGATGCTGGAAGGCGGCAGCCTGCTGCGAGGTGATGCCGATATGGCGCATCTCCACCTGGGTTCTGGTCCAGGCATGCAGCATTTCCTGGTTGAAGGCCTCGGCGTGGCGATACTGCTCGATGGCGGCATCGACTTCCTGACGGCTCGGTGCGGCAATCGTCCAGTAGACGAGGCTGACCTTCTTGCCCGCCGGAACGCGCACGACGCGGCGCAGCGACACGATCGGGTCCAGCGTGAAGCCATCGGTGCCGGAGAGTGTTGCCCCCGGATCGAAGGCGGCGGCAGTGGCCAGCGTGCGGCCACGGCCGATGAAGCGGTAGCGGTCGGTCTCGAATTCCGTGGCGCGGCCCGAGCCGGAATCATCCGACACGAGATGGGCGACGCAGACATTCGGATCGCCCGGCGACCGCTTGTTGCGCTCGACGCGGATCACATCGCCGCGACGGCCAAGCTCGGTCTTCACGAACATGCGCGAGAAGGCCGGATGGGCATTGTCGTTGTCGTCGCTGGAGAGCACCGGTTCCATATAGGAGGTCACTTCGATGAAGCGGTCTTCCGTGCCAGTGTTCAGCAGCGTCACGCGGCGGCCTTCGGCATCATGCTCGGTGCCGACGACGCATTCGACGGTGGAGGTGATGTCGCCCACGGTCTTGGAGAATTCGGCCTTGTCGTCGGTGAAGACGACGCGGGTCTTTTCCTCCGCGGCCCGGCGCGGCGTGGCGGTGGTGGACCACCATTCGCCTGACGCCGTATCGCGCAGGAAGATGAAGGTACCGGCGCGGTCTTCCGTCGGGTCCGCCTTCCAGCGCGAGACGGCAAGGCCATTCCAGCGCGAAAAGCCGGAGCCCGTGGCGGTGAGCATCACCGAGTAATGGCCGTTGGAGAGCAGCACCAGTTCGCGATCCTTGGAGAGCGGATCGGTGATGGTGCGCACTTCCGGACGCATCAGGTCGGCCTGGCCCTTGCCGGGGGTCTGCGGCTCGTATTTGCCGCTCATCACCGGAATTTCGCGCGGCGCCTTTTCCTGCAGCAGCAGTTCGGCGGCTTCGATCACCGGATCGGCATGGAAGAGTTCCCGCAGCAGGCCGTTGAAGGTGACGTTGGCGATGGCCGCGATCGACATGCCGTGGTGGTGGGCATAGTAGTTGTAGACCACCGCGCAGGGCTTGCCCTTCGGCACGCGGGTGGGGGTGAAGTCCACCGCATCATGAAAACCGTACTGGCCAAGCGCGCCGAGCGCCCTGAGCTTGCGCAGGTTTTCCGCCGCCGCCTTCGGATCGTACTGGCTGGCGAGGATCGATGCGTAAGGGGCGATGACCGCGTTCTGGCCGAGGCCGCGCTTCAGGCCCAGCGTCGGCACACCGAAATTGGTGTACTGATAGGCCAGCGCATGGTCGCGAGCGTTGAAGGCCGCTTCCGAGATCCCCCAGGGGATGTTCAGCCGCTTGCCGTGGTTCATCTGTTCCTTGACGATCAGATTGTTCGTCTGGTTCAGGATGCCGCCATGACGTTCCTGCATGACCAGTGGCGGCATGAGATATTCGAACATCGAGCCCGACCAGGAGACGAGCGCGGCCTTGGAGCCGATCGGCACCACCTGACGGCCCAGCTTGTACCAGTGCTCGGTGGGCAGGTCGCCCTTGGCAATGGCAAACAGCGAGGTGAGGCGGGCTTCCGATGCCAGAAGGTCGTAGCAGGCCTCGTCCAGCTCCATCGTTTCAACACGGTAGCCGATGGACAGCAGACGCCGCTCCTTGCGGAACAGGAAGGCGAAATCCATCGAGAAGGCGAGATTGCGGGCGCGGTCGCGCAGGCTCGCCAGACGCTGGCGCAGCGGCTCGATATTGGAGAGGTCGAAGGATGCATCGGCGATATGGGCTTCGCAGACGGCCACCAGCGATTCCGACCAGCGGGTGATTTCCGTGGTCTTGTCGGAACGCACCTCGTGATGCAGGTTCTGCGCGAGCTTCAGCACGTCGCGGGCGAGAACCGCCAGGTTGATGACGCGGATGGTTGCGAATTCGTGCTCGCGCTTGACCGCAGCCAGAGCGTTGTTGAAGCCGACGATGCGCTCATGCAGGCGGCGGCGCAACGGCCGTACCATCTTGCGGTCGTCCGGCAGTTCCTTCAGAGTTTCCATCAGGATGGCGCCGACATCGCCGATGCCGTCCAGATTGCCCTGAAGATGCGCCGAGGGCGCTTCCGCCCAATGGCGGCAGGCAGATGACACGGCGATCAGGTGACCGGCGAGGTTGCCGCTGTCCACCGCCGAGATATAGCGGTTGCCGAGCGGCTTCAGCGTGTCGGTGTGGTACCAGTTGTAGATATGGCCCCGGAACTTGTCCATCTTCTCGACGGTGCCGATGGTCTGTTCCAGCTTTTCCAGCGTCTGTTCGAAGCTCAGCCAGCCGAAATGGCGGCCCGAGACGATGGACAGCAGATAGACGCCGATATTGGTGGGCGAGGTGCGCCGCGCCACGACCGGTTCCGGCGTTTCCTGGAAATTGTCCGGCGGCAGGAAATGTTCCCCGGCATTGGCGAAGGTCTCGTAATAACGCCATGTGCGGCGGGCGATGAGACGCAGTTCCTGCACGGTTTCTTCCGGCACGAACAGGCGGTCTTCGGTTTCCGCCGACTGGCTGACATACCAGGCGATCACCGGCGACAGCACCCACATCAGCGTGAAGGGCAGGGCGATGAGCGCGCCGTAGCCGGCAATCGAAAAGGCCAGCGCAAAGGCGACAATCGCCAGGGCCGGCGCATAGCGCATGGTCTTGTAATAGGTCAGGATGCTGCCCTGCGCCACCGACTGGATGGAGGCGGCGGTGCGCCATTCCAGCAGGAATTTGCGGCTGACGGTCAGGCGGTAGGCCGAGCGGATGATGGCATCGGCCATCATGCAGGCCATGTCGGCAATGAAGACGATCCGCAGCGCCACCTGGGCATTGGCGCCCTTGGCATCGTTCCACAGCGACTGGAAATGGGCTGCCGGCACGATATCGGTCTGGCGCGGCACCAGCGCATTGATCAGCGAAATGGTGGGCGCGACGAACAGGCTGAAGATCAGCAGCAATTGCCAGATCAGCAGGGTCATCGGGTCCATGACGAACCAGCCGATGACGGACGCGCCGAACCAGGCGATAGGGGTCAGCGACCGGCGCAGGTTATCGACCATCTTCCAGCGGCCAAGGGCGGTAATGCCCCGGCTCGGATCGAAGATATAGGGCAGGAGCTGCCAGTCGCCCCGTGCCCAGCGATGCTGGCGCGAGATTTCCACCTCGTAACGGGTGGGGAAATCCTCCACCAGTTCCACATCCGTCACCAGCGCGCAGCGGGCGAAGGAGCCTTCGAGGAGGTCGTGGCTGAGAATGGTGTTTTCATCGATCCGGCCCTTGATGGCGCGTTCGAAGGCATCGACGTGATAGAGGCCCTTGCCGGTGAAGGTGCCTTCGCCGGTAATGTCCTGATAGACGTCGGAGACGGTGAAGACGTAAGGATCGAGACCGCGATTGATCGAGAAGACGCGCTGGAAGACAGAGGCATCCTTGCCCGTGGTCAGCGACGGCGTCACACGCGGCTGCAGAATGCCGTAACCGCTGATGACGCGGCCCGTCTTTTCATCATGCACCGGACGGTTGATCGGATGGTAGAGCTTGCCGACCAGCTTGGTCACCGCATCGCGCATCAGGCGCGTATCGGCATCCAGCGTCATCACATATTGCACGCCCTCCGGCACCATATTGGCGCCCGGCAGATAGGAGGTGTCCTTGTCGCCGCGCAAGAGCAGGTTCAGCTCATGCAGCTTGCCGCGCTTGCGCTCCCAGCCCATCCAGCAGTCTTCCTGGGGATTGTAGAGGCGGCGGCGGTGCAGAAGGTAGAAGCGCGTCTTGCCGTCGTCATTGTAGCGGGCGTTCAGCGCGGCAATCTCGCGCTTGGCATAGTCCAGCACCTCGATATCGGCTTCGGTCTCTTCGACCTTGCTGTCGGGCCAGTCGCTGAGCAGCGAGAAATAGACCTCGCCGCGCGGATTGGTGAGATAATGGACTTCGAGATTGCGGACCAGTTCGTCCACATGGTCACGCTTGGAAATCAGGCAGGGCACCGCCACCAGCGTGCGCGCGTCCTCTGGAATGCCTTCCTTGAACTCGTAGCCCACCAGACGGGCGGGTTTCATGATGAAGGTGACAAGCGTGTTGAACAGGCCCGTGGCGCCTTCCGAGGCCGGAAGCGCAAACAGCAGCACCAGAAGAATGATGACCGGCACCGAAAGACCGGCATTGCCGAGGTAACCTGCGATGATCAGCAGCGCCAGCGCCGTCAGCGCCAGCACCGGCGCGGCAATGGCCAGCCAGTGCAGCCGCTTGAAGGCGCGGGTGAACGACACATGGAAAGGCACATTGTAGCCGATGGCCTTTTCCAGCACTTCGCGCTGGTCCCCCACCAGGAAGGAGCCGACATTGGAGGGCGCATCGAGCCCGCCTTCGCCGGAGGCTGCTGCCGCCTGCTGCGACAGGTCGATGGCGGCCTGGGCAATCTGCAGCTCCGTCTTGTCGGAGCGGCGGGCGAGCTTTTCGATGGTGGTGCGGTAGCTGTTGCGCGAGCCGAAATCCAGCGCCTCATAGTCGCTGTGATTGCGCAGGATCTTGTCGACATGGCTGACTTCTTCGACCCACACCGACCATTCGGTGTCGTCGATGGTGCGCAGCCCCTTGATGATGCTGCCCATGCTGACATTGCCGGAAGACAGCCGGTTATGCTCGGCGGTCATCGCCTCTTCGGGCGTGCGGCCAGCCGCTTCCAGATGCTTTTCCAGCCATTCGATCGCCATGGCGGAGGTCTGCGAGCCATTGCGCAGGCGATAGAGGAACTGCGTGGCGAAGGTATTGTCGGAGGCGACCGGCTCCAGCGTCTTCAGGTAGCTGGCGCAGGCGGTCTCGTCATTCAGGCGAATCACCTCATCCGCCGCCTCGTTGGCCTTGCGGCGCATCTGGCGTGACCGCTCGACACGGGTGGAGATGCGGCGGAGATTTTCCACCAGCACGAAGCGCACCATGGAAGGCAAGGCCCACAACTCGCCGATTTCCAGCGATTGCACCGACTGGTAGCCCTCGGCCAGCGCCGTCAGGGTTTCCCGGGTCACGGTGCTGTGGGTATGGGCCACATAGGTCCAGGCCAGCGCCAGCACGCGCGGGATTTCCACGCCGTTGAACCTGATCATCGGCAGCTGGTTATAGAATTTGCGCGGGAAGTCGCGGCGAACTTCCTGGATCGCTTCCTCGATGATGTAGTGGTTGTCGAGCAGCCATTCGGCAGCGGGCGTAATTGTCGCGCCTGCTTCCACATCCACGGCCACGGTGCGGTAAACGCGAAGGATCTCGCGTTCGTTTTCCTTGTGGCGGGCGATGAAATCGAAGGCGGAATAGCCCGGCAATTCCTTCAGCGGTTCGGTGGCCAGCGTCCTTGCCTTGTCCCGCAATTCATCGATTGTGAGATAGGGAGCGCGGATCGAATCGTTGTAATCGAGGATCTTGCTCTCGGCGTCTTTGGGCGCGGCAGTGGGCGTAATGGTTGAAGACATGGCTCTCGTATCTGTTACCAGCGGGAGTGAATGGAGTGGGTCGGAGCGAAACGTGGTGTCAAAACTCGGTCATGTCGCTTTCCGGCTCCGAACAGAAAAATTTTGGCGGGTCATCGTCTGACCGCGCCGCATGATGGGCGGGGCGTTTGGCAGGGCTTGCGACGGTCGATCAGTAATACTGGCCTTTCCGCAGGGCTTTTCAAGATGACCATCCGGCTTGCCGAGGCGAATCAGCCCTTTTGCGGCCAGCCTCCGGCAAAGCGGGCCGGAATCAAGCCCGTGCAGGGGGAAGGACAATCCTGTAGCCAAGCGGCGAAAACCTGTCATCGTAGCGTGCATGCCATCCTTGTTGCAGAAAACCGTTAAGGCTTCATTCACCATGGAGCAGGCGGGTCCTTTGGAGTTCAAGGGCGGCACATTGCCCTGCCGAGCTTGAACCCAAGCTGAACAAATGCCAGACTTGTCTGCCTTTGCGGCCGCCCCTTTCCCTCCCAAGGATCGCTTTTTCCATGTCCATCCACCAGCCGAACATCATGCCTGACGTCGTTGCCTACAGGCACTATCTGCATCAGCACCCGGAGCTTGGGCTTTCGGAGGTCAAGACATCCGATTTCGTCGCCTCCAGGCTGGTGGAGATGGGATATGAGGTGACCCGCGGCCTTGCCACCACCGGTCTCGTGGCAACTCTCAGAAATGGAAACTCCAGCCGCGCCATCGGGCTTCGTGCCGATTTCGATGCCCTGCCGATCCACGAGCAATCCGGCGTCGACTATCAGAGCCTGCATCCCGGCCTCATGCATGCCTGTGGCCATGACGGCCATACCGCCATGCTGATGGGTGCTGCAAAAATCCTGGCAGAGCGGCGTAATTTCGACGGGACGATCCACCTGATCTTCCAGCCTGCGGAGGAAAATTACGCGGGCGCCCACCTGATGATCAAGGACGGGCTGTTCGAACGCTTCCCCTGCGATGCCGTCTTCGGCCTGCACAACGACCCCTCCATTCCCTTCGGCCACTTCGTCTTCCGCGAAGGGCCGATGATGGCCTCTGCCGATGAGTGCAAGATCACCGTCATCGGGCGCGGCGGTCACGGTGCCGAGCCGCAGGCTGCCGCCGATCCGATTCTGGCCGGAGCAAGCATCGTTCTTGCCCTGCAAAGCATCGTTGCCCGCAATATCCATCCGCTCGAATCCGCCGTCATCACCGTCGGCGCTTTCAACGCCGGCGTTGCCAGCAATGTCATTCCGGAAAAGGCGGAAATGGCCGTGACCGTGCGGGCGCTGACGCCGGAGGTGCGTGACGAGCTGGAAAGGCGTATCCGCGCCGTCGTGGAAGGGCAGGCGGCAAGCTATGGGCTCAGTGTCGAGATCGATTACGAGCGCGGCTATGCGCCGACGATCAATCACAAGGCCGAGACCGATTATGTGCGCAACCTGGCACGCCGCTTTGCCGGGGAGGACAAGGTGCGCGATATGGAGCGTCCGATCATGGGCAGCGAGGATTTCTCCTTCATGCTGCAGGAGCGCCCCGGCACCTTTTTCCTGCTTGGAACGGCAAAGACCGAGAACGATCCGCCGCTCCATCATCCGCGCTATGATTTCAACGACGAGATCATCCCCCTCGGCGTCAGCTTCTGGGTGGAACTGGCGGAAGATTTCCTGAAGAAGGCGTGACATTACAGCGCCGTGCGTTTGATAAAACGCACGGCGCTGTAATGCTTTAAATCTGCTGCATGATTTTCGCCTTAAATCGATTCCGATTTAAGGAATCATGCAGTAAAAGAGGGCCCGCCGCCAATGGCAACGGACCCCCTCGCCCCTAAAGCGTTGTCCCTAGAAAAGTGGAAACCGGTTTTCCGTCCGGAAATGCGTAAAAACAAAGAATGAAAGCGTTTCAGTATTTCCGTGAAATACCGAGATGGTTTCACCGCGGGATCAGGCGCGGATGGCGATCTTCTCATCTTCCTTGAGCAGGCCGCTCGTCTGCAGGAGGGCTGCAAAACGGCCACCCTTGGCGCTCAACTCGTCATAGCTGCCCATTTCGATGATGCGGCCATGGTCGAGGAACAGCACCATATCCGCCTCCCGCACCGTCGACAGCCGGTGGGCGATAATGAAGGTGGTGCGATCGCGGCGCAGCCGGTCGATGGCATTTTTCACCCGCGCTTCCGTTTCCACGTCCAGAGCACTGGTCGCTTCGTCCAGCACCAGGATCGGCGCATCCTTGAGGATGGCGCGGGCAATGGCGATTCGCTGACGCTCGCCGCCGGAAAGCCGGTTGCCGCGCTCGCCCACCTGGGTTTCAAAACCGTTGAGACGGCTTTCGATGAAGTCGGTCGCGGCAGCGGCGGCGGCGGCTTCCGCCACATCGTCATCCGAGGCGTTTTCCCGGCCCAGGCGGATATTGTCGGCAATCGAGCGGTTCAGCAGCCCGGCATCCTGGAAGACGGTGGCAATCGAGTTGCGCAGCGATTGCCGGGTCACGGTCGTTACATCGACGCCATCGACCAGGATCTGGCCGGCCTGCGGCTCGTGCACCCGCTGGAGCAGGTTGACCAGCGTCGTCTTGCCAGCGCCCGTCGGGCCGACAATGGCGATGGTCTGTCCGGCCTTGACCGTGAAGTTCACGTCCTTCACGCCCTGGGTGGTATTGGCGAAATCGAAGGAGACGTGACGGAATTCGACATCGCCGCGCACCTGGCCGAGATCGCGTGCACCCTTGGGTTCTTCGCGCTCCTGAACCGAATCTTCCAGCGTGTAGAAATCCTCAAGCTTGGCGCGGGCCTCGAAGATCTGCGTGGAAAACTGCCGCATCTGGTCGAGACGGGCGATCAGCAGGTTGGCGAAGCCGATGAAGGCGATCACGTCGCCGACGCGCAATTCACCCTGCTGCACCAGCAGCGTGCCGATGACCAGAATGATCAGCATGGATGCAGTGGAGGCAATACGATTCAACCCGCTTGCGATAGCCCACCAGTCGAGAACGGGATATTGTGCATCCAGCAATTCACCGGTGAATTTTTTCAGGGCTTTGGTTTCCGCATCGATACGGTTGTAGCTATGAACGACGGAAACATTGCTGATCGAATCACTGACATGCGAAAAGACGGTGTGGTAGTGGGTTTCCACCGAAGCCTGGCCATCCTTCGTCTTGTTCATCACGGTCTTGCCGATGACGACATAGATCAGGCCGAGCACGAGGAGCACCAGGGTCAGCCGCACGTCCATCGAAAAGGCGGTGGGGATGAGAAGGCCGAGCGCCACGGCGGTGGCCAGATGCGTGCGCATGAATTCCAGCCAGAGCCCGAACAGGGTCTCGCTGGCGCGCAGCAGGGTATGCAGGGCGTTCGACGTGCCCCGCTGGTGATGCCAGCTGAGCGGCATGGAAATGATGCGCCCGAAGGCTTCCGTCAGCAGGCTGGCGCGGCGGCCATGGGCAAGCCTGTCGGCCTCTCGCGCCACCAGCACGAAGGCGATGGTGTTGAAAATACCGAAGCCGCCCCACATGAGCAGAATGTCGGTCACCGGCTTGCCGGCCGAAATGGCGTCGATGATCCAGCCGAACAGGATGGGCTCGGCAATCGTGATCACCGCCAGGATGATGTTGGCGGCAACGACGATGCTGACCTTCAGGCGATAGGCGCCAAGATATTGCAAGGCTCGCCAATAAATTTGGAAGAGGGACACTTTTTGTAGCTCTCCATGTTTTTCGGTGATTTTACCGATTTGCCCACTATTTTAATGGGACGAACCTGAACGCTGCCTATACGGCGAGGGTTTTCCCTCGTAATTTTCCGTAGGGTCATTCTTTATCCGTGACATAGGGTGCGAAATCTTGGATGGGAGCATTAACGCACGCATAAGATTAACGATGCCAGGTGGATGCACGGGACCCGTTAATTTTTTGCAGTTTTTGGCTCATTAGCCGATTTCGATTGGGGGAAATGTGAGCGTTAATCATTTATTGCAATTCATGATCGTTTCGCAGGGCTGCCGAACGCAGGAAGAGCTTGTTCAGGAGTTCGAAAAGCTGCTGAGCGCCTATAATGTCGATTTCTATGGCCTTGTGCGCACGCCGAAGCCGGATCAGAATCCGCTGTCGCTGGTTCTGGCCGGGCGCTGGCCGGAAAAATGGCCGCAGGTCTATGTGGCGAAGAAGTTCGTGCTGATCGATCCGACGATCCGCTATCTCGCGCAGGCGCAATTGCCTTTCCGCTGGAGCGATGCGCTGATGGCCTTCAAGGAAGATCCGCATTTCAAGCGCATGCAGCGCATGATGGTTGAGGCCCAGCGCGTCGGGCTGGAAGACGGTTATGTCTTTCCCATCCACGGACGCGGCGGCCTGCTCGGCAATATGAGTATCGGTGGACGGCCTCTGGAATTGTCGCCGCTGGAGATCATGCTGTTCGACAGTGTTGCCAAATGCGTCTTCTGGGCGATGGTCGGTCTTTCCGGTGCCTCCCTGCCCACGCTTCCCAAGGCGGATGCCCGTCTGACACGCCGCGAGCTTGAGATCCTGAACTATCTCGGTGACGGCATGACCTCGAACGAGATGAGCCGCATGCTGGACATCTCCAATCATACGGTCGACTGGTATGTGAACGAGTTGCAGGACAAGCTGAACGCCAAGAACCGCCAGCACATGGTGGCGCTGGCGATCCGCCTGGGGCTGATCAACTAACACGCGATGATCCTGCCACTGCAAGATGGCCTTGCCCGGTTTTCTGGTGGCTGCCCCCGCCACAGGGAAACCTGAAGCTTGTCGCGCAAAAGTGTGCAGCGGTTTTGCGATAACGACATGCGTTAAAACAAGAACGTAAAGCACGTTGCATGAGGCTGATAAGCCGCAACGGGCTTTAGAGGTGAGAAGCCGCTCTATGCGGCAGGGTTCACGAGGCTTGGCTTTTGCTTTTTGCCCGAGATAGGCTATGGCAGGGCCATGAACGAAAGCACCTTCACCATTCTGCTCGGCGGGCCTGTCCGTGTTACGCCGCGCCTTGAGGCCGCGATTGCCGGAAGCCGTGTCATCGCTGCCGATGGCGGCATGCGCCACGCCTTGCCGCTCGGGTTGAAGCCGGAACTGTGGGTTGGTGATTTCGACAGTTCCGAGGATCTGTCGCAGGATGATTTTGCCGATGTTCCGCGTCAGGCGCATCCGCCCCGCAAAAACCTGACGGATGGCGAAATCGCTATTGAAGAGGCGCTTAGCCGCGGCGCGACCCGGCTTGTGTTGGTGGGTGCGTTGGGGGGCGAGCGGTCCGACCAGGCGCTGATGCATCTCATCCTGTCCGTGACCCTTGCCAATCAGGGCCTCGATGTCCATCTCACCTCCGGCGAGGAGGAGGCATGGCCGCTTCTTTCCGCGCAGCCAATGACGCTTGATCTGCCGCCCGCATCGCTGTTTTCCGTTCTGGGTTTTTCCGAGCTGAAAGGGCTTTCTATAGCGGGTGCGCGCTACCCCCTCCAGAATTTCGAGCTGCCCTTCGGCTCGTCCCGCACCATTTCCAACGTGGCGGAAGGCGCCGTGACGCTCTCGCTTGCAAGCGGTGATGCCGTCATCCTTGCCCGCCCCTATGACCTGACCGGAGCTTGAGCCCATGGCCCCGCCCATTCTGAAACTCGATGACATCTTCCTCTCTTTCGGCGGCACGCCGCTTCTCAATGGCGCAAACCTGCAGGTGGAGCCGGGAGACCGCATCTGCCTTGTCGGCCGTAACGGTTCTGGCAAATCGACGCTGATGAAAATTGCTGCCGGATTGGTGGAGGCGCAGTCTGGCGAGGTGTTCCGCCATCCCTCCTCCACCATCCGCTATCTGGAGCAGGCACCCGATTTTGCCGGTTTCACCACCGTTCAGGCCTATGCGGAAGCGGGGCTCGGGCCGGGGGATGATCCTTACCGCGTCACTTATCTTTTGTCGCATCTGGGGCTGAGCGGGCAGGAAGACCCGAAAAGCTTGTCCGGCGGTGAGGCCCGCCGGGCAGCTCTTGCCCGGGTTCTGGCGCCGGAACCGGACATTCTGATGCTGGACGAGCCGACCAACCATCTCGACCTGCCGACCATCGAATGGCTGGAAGGTGAGTTGCAAAAGACACGCAGCGCGCTGGTGCTGATCTCCCATGACCGGCGTTTTCTGGAAAAAATCTCCACCGCCACCGTCTGGCTGGATCGCGGCACATCGCGGCGGCTCGATCGCGGCTTTGCCCATTTCGAGGAATGGCGCGACAAGGTGCTGGAGGAGGAGGAACTGGCCCAGCACAAGCTCGGCAAGGCCATCGAGCGGGAGGAGCACTGGTTGCGCTACGGGGTGACGGCGCGCCGCAAGCGCAATATGCGCCGTCTGGGGCAGTTGCAGCAGATGCGCGCCGATTATCGCGGCCATAAGGGGCCGCAGGGCACCATTCAGGCCAGCGCCACCGAAGGCAAGGAAAGCGGCAAGCTGGTGATCGAGGCGGAGAAGATCACCAAATCCTACGGCGAACGGGTGATTGTCGCACCCTTTTCGCTGCGCGTGCATCGCGGCGATTGCATCGGCCTGATCGGCCCGAACGGCGCGGGCAAGACAACGCTTCTGAAAATGCTGACCGGCCAGCTCGAGCCCGACAGCGGCACGATCAAGCTCGGCACCAATCTCGACATTGCCGTGCTTGACCAGAAGCGCGAAGACCTTAACCCGGATGATTCGCTGGCGCATTATCTGACCGACGGGCGCGGCGAAAACCTGCTGGTCAATGGCGAGCAGAAGCATGTGACCGGCTATATGAAGGATTTCCTGTTCCAGCCGGAACAGGCCCGCACGCCCATCCGCAACCTCTCCGGCGGCGAGCGGGCGCGGCTGATGCTGGCCCGGATCATGGCCAAGCCCTCCAACCTGCTGATCCTCGACGAGCCGACCAACGACCTCGACATCGAGACGCTGGATCTGTTGCAGGAAATCGTCGCCGGCTATTCCGGCACGGTCATTCTCGTGAGCCACGACCGTGACTTCCTCGACCGTACCGTGACCTCGACCATCGCGCCGGCCAATCCGGAGGAGCCGGATGGCCGCTGGATCGAATATGCGGGCGGTTACTCCGACATGCTGGCCCAGCGCAAGGGGGCGGAGGACGAGCGCAAGCGGGCGGAAAAAGCGGAAAAAGCCAAGGTGGAGGCGACAAGCCCCAAGCCTGCCGATCAGAGCGGCAAGGGCAAGGCCAAGCTCTCCTTCAAGCAGAAATTTGCGCTGGAAAACCTGCCGAAAGAGATGGAAAAGACCGAAAAGGACATTGCCGCCCGCGAGGCGAAAATGGCCGATCCCACTCTCTTCACCAAGGATCCTGCGACCTTCAACAAGCTGGCCGCCGAGCTGGAAAAGCTACGCGACAGCCTGACCCGCATGGAAGAGGAATGGCTTGAGCTGGAAATGCTGCGCGAGGAGCTGGAGGGGTAATCCCTTAAAGCATTTCCGGACGGAAAACCGGTTCCCACTTTTCTCGGGACAATGCTCTAAAGCATGTCGCGCAAAAGTGTGCAGCGGTTTTGCGATAACGACATGCGTTAAAACAAGAATTTAAAGCACGTTTCATGAGGCTGATAAGCCGCAACGTGCTTTAAACCTCCGGCACCGGCACATCCATCCGTTCCAGATGCAGCACCCGCGGTGAAAGCGCCTCGAGAAAGGCCTGGGAGCGGCCGAGATAGATCAGGGTGGTCTGGTCGAGGCTTTGCATAATGCCGGTCAGAACCTTGACGGTTTCCGGTTCCAGGCCTTCCAGCACGTCGTTGAACACGGCCCATTTCGGCTGTCGCAGCAGGAGATGGGCAAAGGTGAGGGCCATCTGCTCCTCCTTGTCCAGCACCCGGTCCCAGCGTTTGCGGTCCTTGAGCAGCGGGGCAAGACGGCTGAGCTTGACGGCTTTCAGGGCGGCGAGCGCATCCTCTTCCCGGTAGGCCGCAACCTCCTCGGGATAGGCAAGGATATCGATCAGCCGGCCCTCGGGCATATAGGGTGTCTGAGGCAGGAAGAGGATATGGTCTTCTTCCGGCAGCACGATCCGCCCCTCGCCATAGGGCCAGAGCCCGGCCATGGCATTGAAGAACTGGCGCCGGTTGACGCCGGGGTCGCCGTTGATCATCACCCGCTCGCCAGCGTGGATGACCGGTGCTTCCTCGCGGATATGATAGCCGCCCCACCGAGCCTCCGCCTCGCTCGGTGTGCGGATATAGACATCCTCGAAGGCAAGCTCGCCCGGCTTGCCGGGCTCCACGACGATCTGCCCGGCGCAATCTTCCGTCAGCGCCGGTTCCGTCAGCGCCGCCCGCAGCACCATGACCCTGAGCAGCGTGGCCTTCCAATCGGCAATGGCTCCGAAATTGTCGATATACCAGCGCAGCGCCGTATAGACCTGGGTGAAGGCCGAAGCCGCCATCATCAGCCCGCCAAAGGTCATGGTTCCGGAGAAATAGGCAGGCGAAGCAATCAGCACCGGCACGATCAGCGCCAGCCAGCCAAAGGCGGCGGAAACCCAGGTGAGATTGGTCAGCCCCATGGCGAGCTTCCAGATCACCTTGAGCACATTGTCGATGGTGGCGTGGATGGCCCGCAACTCCACCGCCTCGCCCCGGGCGAGGGCAATCGGTTCCAGATGCTCATTGGTCCACATCAGGGCGGCGCGCATTTCCGCCTCCCGCGCATAGCGGTCGGCATTGATGCGTGTCAGCGCCGCGCCGACAATATTGGAGGCCGCTGCTGCCCCTCCGGCATAGATCAGCGCGCCCCAGACCATGTAACCGGGAATGGCGATCTGATGCCCGAACAGCGGGATCGAAAAGTCGCCCGACATCTGCCAGAGCACGCTGATGAAGCTGATGAGCAGGATGGTGGATTGCAAAAGCCCGATGGTCAGCGACGTGGTGGTTTCGGCCAGTTTGCGCGCATCCTCATGCAGCCTCTGGTCCGGATTGACGCCGAGCGGGCTCGACACGGACAGCCGGTAGGCGCGGCGGCCCTTCAGCCACTGATCCACCATGTCGCGCGCCAGGCCTTCGCGCATGTAAAGCGCCGTGGTCTGGCTGAACCAGGTTTGCGCCACATTGACCACCAGCAGGAAGGCGGCGATGAAGAAGAAATTCCTGAGTTCCTGCCAAAAGGCAGGCAGATCCCGGTTTTCCAGGGCGTTGTAAAAGGGCTGGTTCCAGCGGTTGAGCAGGATCTGCCCATAGGTCAAAAGCAGGATGACCGCCAGAAGCGCAATCGAGAGCAGGATGAGCCGACCGCGAACCCGGCTTGCCCAGAAGGATTGCCCGGCCATGCGCAATTGTTCGCCGAAGGTTAAATCGGGTGGGTTGGCAGCCTCGTCTAAAACCGGGAGTTTGGATGCGCTCATCAAGAATGTTTGGCCGTGAAGGGAATCGCGTCCCCCATCATGCCCCGGTTGGTGATTTTGTGCCACTGCCTACTGCATAATTCCTGAATCGGAATCGATTTAGGAATTATGCAGTAGAAAAGCCTTGTGTTCCTTTCAGCGATACGGCGCCGTCTTTGGAATCAACACAGCTTCCGGCTTGGCGATCATCGGAAAATCCTTGGCTGCCTTGTAATTCGTGGTCTTCTTTTTCGAAAAATCCGGCCAGACCATGCCCGGAACCATGCCGCTGCCATGAATGCGGTCATCCATGGGAAAGTAGCTTTCCTGTTGAGGGTGCTGAAGATTGACCGCCGCCTGATGCACGCATTGCGTCCGCCGGCCTTCCGTCGGATGCCAGCGATAGATATTGGTGGTCCAGAGTTCCACCTTCATCATCTTCGTTCCGTTTCGATTGATCTCTTCGATGAAACGCCAGTTCACATTCAAGGAACCGGTGGCGAACTGCCAGTCGTGATTTTGGAAAACGGTCTGGGGTATCGGGATCTGCCCCGCTTTCGGCACCGAGGACAGGATCGCGGCATTGCGACCATCCCCTTCGCCTGCGCGCCGCAGCGCATTGATGGTGCTGATGATGCGGGCGCGCACGCCTGGGTCTTCATCCATCAGGGTGCGGAGCGAAAAGTAGATGGGCTCGCCCGAGCCTTCAAGATAGTGGTTGAGGTAATGCTCGGCCCGGCCGCCCTTGTCCATGGTTCTGGCCTTGGCCAGCGTCATGATCTGCAGATCGGACCAGGTGCCGCCATGATCGGTGTGATTGCCGACGAAGCGCACACTGTTGCAGATGAAGTCGATCTCGCGTTTTTCCAGGGGCATGTCATGTTCCTCCATCGAACATGCGGGAAGCGAAGTGTTCAATAGGTCGGCCTTCCCGTTCAAATGTCAATAAATATCTCGTTTGCGCCAAATTTGACGCAAATATTTTAGTTCTTTTTCTTGGCCGAGGCGTTCGGTCCGGGAAGCCGGTCCTAGCTGCTTGCGGCGGGCCTCTTGCCAGCGCCATACACTGCCGCTAAATCAGCTTTATATCTAACGGGGTGCAAGTTTTCTTGCTGAGAGGCATCCAGCCAACCCGCGGAACCTGATCCGGCTCATACCGGCGGAGGGATTAGATGCGTCATCCAACACGCCCTCATCCCACGATCCATTTGAACAAGGGGGCTATGATGTTTCTAGAGCATAATTCGACCGGAGCGAGACGAGGATCGACAAGATTATGCTTCAAAAATAAGCCGTCAGAGCGCCGATCTGATTCAGTCAGATCGAAAGGCGCTCTACGCCGTACACTCCAAATCACTGCCGCCATCATGGCTGCTGCGCTTTCTGGAACGGCGCATGCCGCTGACGCCGAAGACAAGGTCCTGACCGTCTACACCTATGAGAGCTTCATCTCGGAATGGGGACCGGGTCCGAAGGTCAAGGCGAGCTTTGAAAAGACCTGCGGTTGCCGGGTCGATTTCGTCGGCGTGGAAGATGGCGTGGCACTGCTCAATCGCCTCAAGCTGGAAGGGGCCTCCACCAAGGCGGATCTGGTTCTGGGCCTGGACACCAGCCTGACGGAAGAGGCAAAGAAAACCGGCTTCTTCGCACCGCATGGCATCGATGTTTCGGCTGCCAGCGTACCGGGCGGTTTCAAGGATGATGTCTTCGTGCCCTATGATTACGGCCACTTTGCCGTGGTCTATGATAGCCAGACTCTGAAGAGCCCGCCGAAAAGCCTGAAGGAGTTGGTGGAGGGAGATCCCTCGCAGAAGATCGTCATCGAGGACCCGCGCACCTCAACCCCCGGGCTTGGTCTGCTTCTCTGGGTCAAGTCGGTCTATGGCAAGGATGCGCCCGCCGCCTGGGCAAAGCTGAAGAACCGGGTGCTGACAGTCACGCCCGGCTGGTCGGAAGCCTATGGGCTGTTCACCAAGGGCGAAGCGCCGATGGTGCTTTCCTATGCCACCTCGCCCGCCTATCACATGGTGTCCGAAAATACCGACCGCTACAAGGCTGCCGAATTTTCCGAGGGGCATTACATCCAGATCGAGGTTGCTGGTTTGCTGAAAGACGCAAAGCATCAGGATCTTGCCCGCGACTTCCTGAAATTCATGTTGACGCCCGGTTTTCAGGATGAAATTCCGACCAACAACTGGATGATGCCGGTGGCCCGGACGTCTCAGCCCTTGCCGGATGCCTTCTCCAAACTGATCCAGCCGAAGACGACCTTCCTGATGTCGTCGGAGGAGGTGGCTGCCCACCGCAAGGAATGGATCGAGGAGTGGCAGGCCGCCATGGCGAAATAGGTCATGACCGGCCTCCGGCATGAGCATAATCCGACCGGAGTGAAACGAGGACGATCAAGATTATGCTTCAAAAATATAACGTTAGAGCGCCGATCTGATTCAGTCAGATCGGAAAGCGCTCATGGGCGAGCCGCAGCACTTGGGGGGCTGATCGGGCTTGTCCTGCTCCTGTTCTTCATCGGTGTTGCTCTTGCTTCCCTGCTGATGGAAACGGCGGGGAATGGCCTGCCCGTGCTTGCGCCCGCCACGCTCTCCATTTTGCGTTTCACGCTGTGGCAGGCGCTGCTGTCCACACTGCTGTCGGTGGTGTTTGCCTTGCCGGTGGCGCTGTCCCTGGCGCGTCAGCGGCGTTTTCCTGGCAGGCTGCTGCTGATCCGGCTGATGGCGGTGCCGATGGGGCTGCCGGTGCTGATCGGTGCGCTGGGCCTCCTGGGGATCTGGGGACGCAACGGCGTCATCAATCAGGGGCTGGCATTATTGGGGGTGCAGGCGCCGGTGAGCATCTACGGGCTTGCCGGAATTCTGCTCGCGCATGTCTTCTTCAACATGCCGCTGGCCGCACGGCTGATGCTGGCGGGACTGGAACGGCTGCCGCCGGAATATTGGCAGATGGCGGCAAGTCTCGGCATGCGCCGCCGCGCCATTTTCCGCTTGATCGAATGGCCAGCCGTCAGCGGCCTTCTGCCGGGGATTGCCGGGCTGATCTTCATGCTCTGCGCCACAAGCTTCACCCTCGTGCTGATTTTGGGCGGCGGGCCGGGCGCGACCACACTGGAAGTGGCGATCTATCAGGCACTGCGGTTCGATTTCGATCCGCCTCAGGCCGTGGCGCTGGCCGCGCTTCAGCTTGCCGTCACGGCGCTCATGCTGCTGCTTCTGACCCTCTGGCCCGCGCCGCCGGAGGTGGGGCTGACCGATCAGCGTCCGACGCGCCGGTTCGATGGCGAAAGCTGGTCTGCAAGGCTCAAGGACGGGCTGTGGCTGGGTCTCGCCTTTCTGTTTCTGGCGGCTCCATTGGCGCAGGTCCTTCTCTCCGGCCTTCGCTCCAATCTTGTCAGCCTGCTCAGCGATCCTGCCGTTCACCAGGCGCTCGCCGTCAGCCTTGGCATTGCGCTTCCCTCCGGTCTGGTGGCGGTGCTGCTCAGCTTCGCCTTCAGCCGCGCTCGCATCGCGCTGGCGCGGGCTTCGGGCCTGCCCGCCCGCCTGCTGAAAGCCGGGATTGGTGCTGCCTCCTCTTTGGTGCTGCTTGTGCCTGCCATCGTGATTGCCACCGGCTGGTTCCTGCTGCTCAGGCGCTTCGGAAATGTGGCCATCTTTGCGGCCCCGGTCGTCATTCTGATCAATGCGATGATGGCGCTGCCCTTTGCCATGCGCGTGCTGCAACCAGCCGTGGATGTTCATCACCGCCGTCATGACCGGCTGGCGGAAAGCCTGGGCCTCAGCGGGTTTTCCCGGCTGCGGTGGGTGGATTGGCCGGGTCTGAAACGTCCGCTGCTGACGGCATTGTCCTTCGCCATGGCTCTTTCCCTCGGTGATCTCGGCGCTGTCGCCCTCTTCGGGGCGGACCGTCTGACGACGTTGCCCTGGCTGATTTTCAGCCGTCTCGGCCATTACCGCAGCGCCGATGCGGATGGGCTGGCGCTGTTGCTCGGTCTGGTGTGCCTGCTGCTGACGCTGATCGGTCAGCCGGGACGGGCGGGGGAGAACCGGCGATGACCGAACGGGAGAAAGACGCGCTTGCCCTTGAAGGCGTCGAATTGCAACTGGGCGCGCGCGATTTTCATTTCGATGCCCGCTTTGCACCCAACGCCATCACGGCCATCACCGGCCCTTCCGGTGCTGGCAAATCGACGCTGATCAATCTGATTGCCGGGTTTGAGCGCCCGGCCCGGGGGCGTATTCTGTTTTCCGGTGCGGATTTGACCGCGCAGCTGCCCGGGCTTCGGCCAGTCTCGCTGATCTTTCAGGACAATAACCTCTTCGCCCATCTCGATCTCGCCACCAATATAGGTCTTGGCATCCATCCCGGCCTGAAACTGGACGCTGAGGACCGGGCTTCCATCAGCCGGGCACTGAGCGATGTCGGTCTGGCCGGCTATGAGCGGCGCAAGCCTGCCACGCTCTCCGGCGGCGAGCGCCAGCGGGCGGCTTTCGCGCGGGCGCTGGTGCGCAGAAAACCGATCCTGCTTCTGGACGAACCCTTTGCCGCGCTCGATCCGGGGCTTCGGGCGGAAATGGGGGAGTTGTTGCTCAGCCTCCAGCGTCAAACCGCCAGCACGGTGCTGCTGGTGACGCATAATCCGCAGGATGTCGCGGCTCTTGCCGACGAGGTGGCCTTTCTGCAGCAGGGGCGGCTTGATTTCCTCGTGCCCCAGAACCAATTCTTCGCAATGCGGGATGTACCTGAGGTGCAACGCTTTCTTGGAAAAAGCTGACCGGAGCCAAAAAGCGGCAGCCTTATTTTGGACGTGGACAACTGGCATGCGATAGGGGCAGATCGCACGAAAAGAGGCGGTTATTAATAATTTCTTATCCAATCACTCCATCTTGTTTCGAGCACGGTTTTATCCAATTCGATAATATGATGTTAAGTATCCGCTCAGAACGCCGGGATCGGCTCTGAAGCGGAGCGCAGCGAAACAGGAGACAGGAGTTCGAGTGACAGGCTGGGGGTTGAAGACCGCGTCGGGAAAGGGCAGACCATGACCCTGTCCGGACCACAGCATTCTGCGTCACGCACTGGCTGGCCATTGCGCCACCGCCGGGCGGGCCAGATTGGCGGGCTTGCGCTCATTCTGGCGCTGGGTGGCTGCCAGTCGCTTTTCGATCAATCCTATCAGGCCAGCGTTTCGCCTTCCTCGACGCCGCAGATCGTCGAGCAGGTGCAGAAGAACGATCCGCGTGCCCAGATGGGAGCCCGCGAGCACCCGCGCATTGTCGCAAGCTATGGCGGCGAATATCACGATCAGAAGACCGAACGGCTGGTGGCCAAGATTGCCGGTGCGCTGACGGCCGTGTCGGAAAATCCGAAACAGTCCTATCGCATCACCATCCTGAATTCGCCCGCCATCAACGCCTTTGCGCTGCCGGGTGGCTATCTTTATGTCACCCGGGGTCTTCTGGCGCTTGCCAATGACGCTTCGGAAGTGGCGGCAGTGCTCTCGCATGAAATGGCGCATGTCACCGCCAATCACGGCATTGAGCGGCAGCGCCGCGAAGAGGCGGAGGTCATTGCCAGCCGCGTGGTGGCGGAGGTGCTGTCTTCCGATCTGGCAGGCAAGCAGGCTTTGGCGCGCGGCAAGTTGCGCTTGGCGGCCTTTTCCCGCCAGCAGGAATTGCAGGCGGATATGATCGGCATCCGCACTCTGGGCGAAGCTGGCTATGATCCCTATGCGGCGGCGCGCTTCCTGGATTCCATGGCCGCCTACCAGCATTTCAATTCCACCGATCCGACAGCGGATCAGAGCATGGACTTCCTTTCCAGCCACCCTTCCACGCCGCAGCGCGTGGAACTGGCCCGCGCCCATGCCCGCGCCTTCGGCCCCGAGGGGTCCACCGGCGACAAGGGGCGGGATTACTTCCTCGACGGCATCGACGGTCTGCTCTATGGCGACAGTCCGCAGGAAGGCTATGTGCGTGGCCAGACCTTCCTGCACGGCACGCTCGGCATCCGCTTCGATGTGCCGGACGGTTTCCAGATCGACAACAAGGTGGAAGCGGTGATGGCGACCGGCCCCGGCGATGTCGCCATCCGCTTCGACGGCGTGGCGGATACCGAAAACCGCAGCCTGACCAATTATATTTCCAGTGGCTGGGTCACCGGCCTGTTGCCGGAAACAGTGCAACAGACCACGGTGAACGGCATGGAGGCCGCCACCGCCCGCGCCTCGGCGGATCGCTGGGATTTCGATATTACCGTCATTCGGCTGGGCAACCAGATCTTCCGTTTCCTGACCGCCGTGCCGAAGGGCAGCGATCAACTGCAATCGACGGCGGACACACTGCGCCGCACCTTCCGGCGGATCACGCCGCAGGAGGCGCAGACGCTGAAGCCCTTGCGTGTGCGGGTCATCACCGTGGGCCAGGGAGATACTTTGGCCACCCTGTCATCGCGGATGATGGGCACCGACCGGAAGCTTGAACTTTTCCGCGTCATGAACGCCATTCCCGTCGGCCAGACGCCGCCGCCGGGAAGCCGGGTCAAGATCGTCTCGGAATAGAGCATGATCCGACCGGAGTGAAACGAGGATGATCAAGATTATGCTGCAAAAAGAAAACGTTAGAGGGTCGATCTGATTCAATCAGATCGGCGCTCTAGCTCTTTGTTTCTACGCATTTCCGGACGGAAAACCGGTTTCCACTTTTCCTGGAAATGCTCTAACGCCGAAAGGAAGTTTGCTCATCCCGCCATTTCGGGATGGGCTTCGACCAGCGCGTGGCGCAGTTTTTCCAACGCCCGCGTTTCGATCTGGCGGACGCGCTCCTTGGAAATACCAAGCTCGCTGCCCAGTTCCTCAAGCGTCGCGGTATCTTCGGACAGACGGCGGGCGCGGATGATGCGTGTCTCGCGTTCATTGAGACGATTCATGGCGCCCTTCAGCCAGCGCAGGCGCCGCTCGCCGTCGATCATGTCTGTCACCTGTTCGTCCGGTTGCGGCTCGTCGCTGGCCAGCATGTCCAGCCGCTCGATCCCGTCCCCCCCGTTGTTCTGGGAAACCGGGGCCTGAAGAGAGGTGTCGTTGGCTGAAAGCCGGGCATCCATGGCTTGCACATCCGCAACGCTGACGCCAAGCGCCGTGGCGATTTCCTCATGAATGGCCTGATCGGTCAGGCGCTGGTCGCCCTGGGCCAACTTGGCGCGAAGGCGGCGCAGGTTGAAGAACAGCGCTTTCTGCGAGGAACTCGTGCCGCCGCGCACGATCGACCAGTTGCGTAGAATGTAATCCTGCATGGAGGCGCGGATCCACCAACCGGCATAGGTAGAAAAACGTACATCGCGCGCAGGTTCAAACCTTGCCGCGGCTTCAAGAAGCCCTATGTAACCTTCTTGTATAAGGTCACTCAAGGGCAGGCCGAAGCCACGAAACTTGGAGGCCATGGCGATGACGAGGCGCATGTGAGCAAGGGCAATGCGATTGCGGGCATTCTGGTCGGCTGAATCCTTCCAGCGCAATGCCAGTTCCTTCTCCTCATCCCGCTCCAGATAGGGCGCGGCCATGGCGAACTTGATGAGCTTCTTGTCTGCCTGCACGGAATTCATTGCTTCCTCCATTCGGAACGGGGCAGGGCGTCTGAAGTGGGAGCGGCGACCAAAACGGGGTGGCAAACCGTACGGGATGGTTGATCCACCCGCAGATCCGGTTTCCGTCCGCGATGCGGACGGCTGACCCCATCATGGTGTGAGCACCTTCACACCGTTAAAATGTTCCGTCAGTCTGATATACGCAGCAGAATGCCGCTTGGATCTCTGCGGGATAAAAATCCTGCGAAGATGCCAAGGAAACGTATGGCAGGTGCTTTTGTTCCCTACAGCGCCGTGCGTTTTATCAAACGCACAAAGGACGCTGTAGCACTTAAATCTGCTGCATAATTTTAGCCTTAAATCGATTCCGATTTAAGGAATTATGCAGTAGGGAAGGGAAGCTTATTTTTGGGATATAGCCCGGAAAAGCCCCTCAGGACCGGCGTATTACGCCGTGGGGTCGAGATGCCGGAATGCCTCGACAACCTGCTCATAGACGGCACGCTTGAAAGGCACGATCAGCTCCGGCAATTCGCGCATCGGCTTCCAGGCCCAGGCGTCGAATTCGGCATGCTCTCCGGTGGGCGGAGGATTGATGGCGATTTCGCTTTCGTCGCCTTCGAAGCGGAAGGCGAACCAGCGCTGCGTCTGGCCACGATACTTGCCTCTCAGGCCAATGCCGAGCAATTGCGGCGGCAGGTCATAATGGATCCAGCGGGGGGCTTCGGCCAGCAGAGTCACGCTGCGCATGCCGGTTTCTTCATAAAGTTCGCGATAGGCCGCCGCCAGCGGATCTTCGCCCTCGTCTATGCCGCCCTGCGGCATCTGCCAGAGCTGCGGCGAGCCATCATATTCCGAATTCTCCAGCGGAATTCGCCGTCCCGCCCAGACAAGCCCTTGGCTGTTCAGCACCATGATACCCACACAGGGGCGGTAGGGAAGGTCTTCTGCCTTGATGGGGGTCATAGCCGTCTCACTTTCAAATTAGGGTGTGTGGGTATTCAGCTTTGGGCGGGCTGCAAACGGCAATTTCCTGCGCTTCCGGTGCTCATGTACTCAAGTACACTCCGCTCCGGTTCTCGAAAATCACCGTTTTCGCCTCCCCCAAAACTGAAGCCCCACACACCCTAGAGCATTGTCCCGAGAAAAGCGTAAAAACACAGCTTCATTCCTGCGCCTGCAACGCAATGGCGGAAACACCGACAATCTCAATGCCCCGCGCCTTGGCTTCATGGGCCCATTTGGCAATGGCGGCAATGCTTTCGTCAAAGGCCGAGGCGACGCCGATGGCCGCTCCATTGCGCTTTGCCACCCGTTCCAACTCATCGAGCCGTTTCAGAATGGCCTGCTCCTGCAACTGGTCGTCCAGCAGCACATCCGCCGTCGCATGTGGCATGTTCAGCGCCTTGCCGACGCCGTCGCTGAGCGACTGGGCGGAGCCGCCATCATCCAGAAACAGCAATCCGCGCCCGGCAATGTCCCGCATCACCGGCTCCAGGGCTTGCGTGCTGGAGAGGAAACGGCCTCCCATATAGTTCATCAGGCCGGTATAATTGGTCATGCTCGCCATGGCGCGGTGCAGCTCCTGCAAGATCTCCGCCTCCTGCCTGTCCACCAGCAGCGTGCCACGGCCTGGATTGTTGCCCGGATAGCCCAGCGGTTCCATCGGCACCTGCAAAAGTATTTCATGGCCTCCGCGCCGCGCATCCTGCATCCAGCGGCTGAGGCTGTTGCCCGAGGCGGCAAAGGCCAGCGTCACCTCCTCCGGCAGTGTTTTGATTGCCTTCTGGGTGCCGGTCTGGCTGAGGCCAAGGCCGCCGACGACAATGGCGATGCGGGTGCCGTGGGCGCCCGACCAGGGCCTTGCATATTGCTCCACCGGGCGCAGGCCGTCCGGCCCGATCACCGGCAGGCGGCCCACCGGGCTTTCCTCCAGCAGGTCAGGATTGGGAAGAGTGGCCGAACGCGGGTCCTGACCGATCCGGCTCGCGCTCATCAGCGCAGGACCATTGCCGTCCCGCGCGGCGGGCTTGTAGGTCGTCACGACCGAGCCATCCGCCAGTGTGGACCGCTGGATATTGGCGCCGGAGGTGGGGGAGCGCTGGATGGTGGTCGGCATGGCGCCTTTGTCCTGCACCACTGGCTTTTCGGGCGCGGGACCGGGATCGCGAAGGGCAGCGACGCTTGAGAGCGCCACCGGCTGCAAGGCCGTATAGAGGGAAAGCGAAAGCACGCCGAGGCCGAGCAGGCCGGCCCACAGACCATGCTGCCATGCCCGGTTGCGGCGTTTGCGCGACCGGTCCTGCTGCCCCAGCGGTGCGTGAAGATCGACGCCCAAAATTCTGTCCCGAATCAGCTTTGCGATGGGTCAGACCATGCCCGCGCCGAACGCGCCGTTCAAGAAAAATGCCGGTTCGTGAGAACCGGCATTGTATGGATCACTTCTTCTTCATGTTCTCGACCACGGCCTTGGCCGGGTCCGGCGGGAAGGACGGATCGGTCTTGGTGCCGCGCAGCAGGTCGAGCGCATAGTTGAGCTGCACGTCGTCCTTGGTTTCCGGCGGCACATAGGCGAAGGAGCCGGAGCCTTCTTCCGTTTCGCTCTGGCCCTGGATGTGGCCGCGCAGCGAGGATTCACCCTCCGCCCGCACCTTGCCCTGCAATTCCGGCGGCAGCGGCTGTTCCACCACCACGTCCGGATGGATGCCCGTGCCCTGGATCGACTTGCCGGACGGCGTATAATAGAGCGCCGTGGTCAGCCGCAGCGCGCCCTTGTCGCCCATGGGGATGATGGTCTGAACCGAGCCCTTGCCGAAGCTGCGGGTGCCGACGACCGTTGCCCGCTTCAGGTCCTGCAAGGCGCCCGCGACGATTTCCGAGGCCGAGGCCGAACCGCCGTTGACGAGCACGATCAGCGGCTTGCCATCGGTCAGGTCGCCTGCGGTGGCATTGAAGCGGCGGGTATCTTCCGGATCGCGCGAGCGGGTGGAGACGATCTCACCCTTCTGCAGGAAGGCATCCGACACGTAGATTGCCTGATCGAGCAGGCCGCCCGGATTGAGGCGCAGGTCGAGCACATAGCCCTTCAGCTTGTCGGCCGGGACGTCGGTCTTGATCTTCTTGATCGCCGCTTCCAGGTCGTCATAGGTCTTTTCGCTGAACTTGATGATGCGCAGATAGCCGACATCGCCCTCGACGCGCGACTTCACGGCCCGGATCGGAATGATTTCACGGGTGACGGAAAGCTCGATCGGCTTGTCCGCGCCCTTGCGCAGAATGGTGAGCTTGATCGGCGTGTTGACCGGGCCGCGCATCTTCTCGACGGCGTCGGAAAGCTGCATGCCGCGCACCGGCTGGCCGTTGATTTCGGAAATCAGGTCACCGGCAAGGATGCCGGCGCGCGCGCCGGGCGTGTCGTCGATGGGCGTGATGACCTTGACCATCTCGTCTTCCATCGTGACTTCGATGCCGATGCCGCCGAACTCACCCTTGGTTTCGGTCTGCATGTCCGCCGCTTCCTCGGCATTCATGTAGCTCGAATGCGGGTCCAGCGAGGCCAGCATGCCATTGATGGCCGCTTCCACCAGCTTCTTCTCATCCGGCGGCGTTACATATTGGGCACGCACGCGTTCGAATACGTCGCCAAAGATCGCCAGTTCCTTATAGGTGGAATTGCTGGCCGCCTGGGCCGGCACTCCGGCCGAATAGATGACGCTCATTGCCGTCGCGCCTAACAGCGCGCCAACCACCATAAAAGAAGCCTTACGAATCATTGCGTACCTTTCCGGCGTCCTTCGCCCACCATGGTCGGGAATCAACCGAGTTGCCGTCCTTGCGAAATTCTATGTAAAGGGTTGGGCGATCTGTTTCCAGCGCGAAAGCGGCAGCGCTCGCCACTCTCTTTTCACCCATAACACCAATCGGCTCTCCTGACAGCACGAATTGTCCGGCATGACCGGTCACACGGTCCATGCCGGACAAAATGACGTGATAGCCTTCGCCGGTATTCAGGATCACCATTTTGCCATAGCTGCGAAATTGCCCTGCATAGACCACCGTGCCATCGGCAGGCGCCGTCACCACCGCCCCCGGCCCCGTGGCCAGCACCATGCCCTTGGCATCGTGACCGGTTCCATCGGGATCGCCGAACTGGCGCAGCACGTCACCCACGGCGGGCAATTGCAGCTTGCCCTTCAACTCATCGAAGGAAAATGCGGGCGCAATGCGGTTTTTATCGGGCACCATGGCCTCCGCATCCTGCCTTGCCTTTTCCCGCTGTTCATCCGTCATCTGCTGGCGTTTCTGCTCTTCCAGCCTTGCCTGCTCGCCTGCCGCCTTCACCGAGGCAATTTCGCTTTCCAGCCCGGAAATCAGCCCCTGCAGGGAGGTGGATTTCTGCGCCAGCGCCTCGGCGCGGCGGGTTTCCTCCTGAAGTTCGGCGCTGTTTTTTTCGCTGAGCCGGGCGTTTTCGCCCAGCAGCATGTCCATGCGGGCCTCTTCCTCCTGCCGGCTCTTCAGGCTCGCGGTCATCGCCTCGCGCTCCGTTTCCGTCGCCTTTTTCAGGTCGGCCAGTTCCTGCAGGTCGTGGGCAAGTTTTTCGGTCTCCTTGCGCATGCCCGGCACCACCGCGCCCAGGAGAATGGCGGTGCGCACCGCGCCCAGCGCATCCTCCGGCTTCACCAGCAGCGCAGGCGGCGGGTTGCGGCCCATCCGCTCCAGCGCACCCAAGACCTCCGCCAGCACGGCGCGGCGGGCGCGAAAGGATTTTCGGATGCCGTCTTCCCGCACGCCGTAATCGGCAAGCTTCTTTTCGCCGTCGGCGATCTTCTGCTCGATCTCCTTGCGCCGGGATGCGGATGAGATCAGCGCTTCTTTCAGGCTGGCGCTGCTTTTGTCCAACGCGTCGATGCTGCGCCGCAGCTCATCGGCCTTGTCGGTCGAGAGCTTCATCGTCTCTGAAAGTGCGGTGAGTTCCTTTGAAACCTGATCGCGTTTGGCCTGAAGCGCTGCCGCCGGATCGTCTGCCACCGGCGCGGGCGCTTGTGCGGCCTGACCGGCTGGCGAAGCCGGGGAGGGGGAACCGGCCTCTGGCGCTGCCAGTTGTGGCTGCGGTTCCTCAGCGCGCGCAAGCGGAGAGAAGGTCGCGACAAAGCCCGCCACGAGCAATAATGCCCGCAGCCCTCCCTGCCTCATTCTCCCGTCCTTAGCCATCAAGCTGGTGCGCCCGCGAATCTCGGTGGGGAATGACCCTACCATATCGGGGCTTCCATCGGAATGAATTGCGGCGAAATCACAGCCGCCGGTTCGCAATGTCAAAAGTCGATGGCGCGGCCATTGATTTCCCAGTCGCCGAAGCGGGCGGGATCAGCACCGCCCCGCCCGCCGATTTCTTTCGGCATGGCGGCGGCCTTTTCGGCCTTGCGCCGGGCTTCAGCCTCATCCAGCGCGCGCCGGGCTGCCGGTGACAGCTCTTTTTGCGGGGCGGTTTGCTGCGTTTCGTCGTGACCGTCGGTCATGGACAAATCTCCCGGAGATTGAAAGCATCCATTCGCATTCCCTATATCTAAGCCATCGGCAGGAAGAAACCACCGCCTGCGTGAAAAGAACCGTCCACTGGAGATGCCCCATGAACATCATGCGCACCGCCCTGTTGCTGGCCTTCATGACCGCCCTGTTCATGGGTGTCGGCTTTCTGATCGGAGGCAAGGGCGGCATGATGATCGCCCTCTTGATTGCGGGCGGCATGAACCTGTTTTCCTACTGGAACTCCGACCGCATGGTGCTTTCGGCCTATCGCGCCCAGGAGGTGGATGAGCGCACCGCTCCCGAATTCTACCGAATGGTGCAGGAGTTGAGCGCGCGCGCCAATCTGCCCATGCCGAAGGTTTACATTTTCGACAACCCGCAGCCCAATGCCTTCGCCACGGGCCGCAATCCGCAAAACGCCGCCGTTGCCGCCTCCACCGGGCTGTTGCAGGCGCTCTCGCCGGAGGAGGTCGCGGGCGTCATGGCCCATGAACTGGCGCATGTCGAACATCGCGATACGTTGACCATGACAATTACCGCCACCCTGGCGGGTGCGATTTCCATGCTCGGCAATTTCGCCTTCTTCTTCGGCGGGCGGCGGGATGAAAACGGCAATGGCGGCAGCATGATCGGCGCGCTGGTGGCGATGATCGTGGCACCCTTTGCTGCCATGCTGGTGCAGATGGCGATCAGCCGCACCCGCGAATATGCCGCCGACCGGCGCGGTGCGGAAATCTGCGGCAATCCGCTCTGGCTGTCCTCGGCGCTGGCGAAGATCGCCGGTTCGCATCAGCCGAATTATGCCGCCGAGCAGCACCCGGCCACGGCCCATATGTTCATCATCAACCCGCTCTCCGGGCAGCGGATGGACAATCTCTTCTCCACGCACCCCAACACCGAAAACCGCATTGCCGCGCTGGAGGCGTTTGCGCGCCAGACCGGCAGCAATGTCGCTGCCCACCCCGCCGCTCCGCCGCACCGGCAAGAAGAAACGCCCCGCGCCCATGGTGTCTGGGGTTCGGATGCGCAGCAAAGCTCGACGCCCAACCCCTGGGGTGATAGAGCGGGCGCGGAAACGACCCGCCGCAAGACCCGATCCGTCCCTTCGACGGGACGCGGTCCGGACGATCAAGCCCCGAAGGGACCCTGGAATTGAAAGAGAAGACGAAGCATCCCGGCCAGAAGGGCAGGCCTGCCCCGCATCGCCAGAAGGCGAAACAGCCGGTTGAGCCCTCCCATGCCGACAAGCCCGGGCTTGAGGCGCGCATGGCGGCGGCCAAGATGCTGGCGGCGGTGGTGGACAAGAAGGTCTCGCTCGACGGGCTGATGGATGGCGAGCATGGCAATCCGGCCTATACCGCCTTGAGCGAAGCCGATCGCGGGCTGGTGCGTGCCATCGTCACCACCTCGCTGCGCTTTCTTCCCCGTATCGAGGCCATGCTGAACGGGTTGCTGGACGCGCCGCTGCCCGCGGGTGCCCGCTCGCTTTACCATCTTCTCGTGACGGCGGCGGCCCAGATTCTCTATCTCGACGTACCGGATCACTCCGCCGTCGATCTGGCGGTGGAGCAGGCCAATCGCGATCCCCGCAGCCGCCGCTTTGCCGGCATGGTCAATGCCGTGCTGCGCCGCATGGGCCGGGAAAAGCAGGCGCTGATCGAGGATACACGCAGCCTGCCTTGCGTGCCGGACTGGTTCCTGAACCGGCTCACTGCCGTTTATGGTGCGGAGGAAGCACGGCGCATTGCCGAGGCGCAGATGCTGCCGGCGGCGATTGATCTTACCGTCAAATCCGATGCCGGTGGTTGGGCCGAAAAGCTCGGCGGTCATGTCCTGCCCCATGGCAGTCTGCGGCTTGCCGCTTTCGAGGGCTCGGTCACGGCGCTGCCCGGCTATGAGAACGGGGCCTGGTGGGTGCAGGATGCGGCTGCCGCCCTTCCCGTGCTGATGTTCGGCGAGGTGGCGGGCAAGACTGCTGTCGATCTCTGTGCTGCGCCGGGGGGCAAGACGGCGCAATTGCTGGCGAAAGGCGCGAAGGTGACCGCCGTCGAGCAATCGGCCAACCGCCTGAAGCGGCTGAAGGGCAATCTCGATCGCCTTGGCTTCGAGGCCGAACTGGTGCATTCCGACCTTTTGAACTTCAACCCCGGCCATGGCTTCGATCTCGTTCTGCTCGACGCCCCCTGCTCTTCCACGGGCACGACGCGGCGGCATCCGGATGTGCTGTTCACCAAGGGGCCCGCCGATATCGAAAAACTCGCCACCGTTCAGGAAAAACTGCTGCGCCATGCGCTGACGCTGGTCAATCCCGGCGGCAGGCTGGTTTTCTCCAATTGCTCCCTCGATCCGAAGGAGGGCGAGGAGATGGTGGCCCGGGTTCTGGCCGATCATCCGGATTTTCAGCGCCTGCCGCTTGACCGGCAGGAATGGCCGGGTCTGGAACAGGCCATCAGTTCTGAAGGCGAATTCCGCACCACCCCGGCCATGTTGAGCCTGCCGCACCCCTATTCTTCCGGTCTCGATGGCTTTTACGCCTGCCAACTGCTGAAAATTTAAAGAAATTTTTACGCATTTGGTCACTGATGGTCCAATGGGCATCTTTTTTGCAAAGGATGTCCGGGGGTTGGATTTCATCTTTTTGTTTTGAGTTTGCAGGGCTTTGCCCGACAGGATGGTCATGCCAAAGAAAAGGGGGCCGTTTCTACCCGCCCTTTATCTCAGCGAAGCATGGCGGCGCACCAAACGCTATGGCCGCCGTACGGCGCGAAGCACAGCTCAGTTCCTGCCGCAGCGCGGGCTCAAGCTGCTCGTTGCGCCAACGGATCTGCGCGTGGTGGACCCGCATGTGGCCGATGAGATCCTCGATGGCCGCTTTCCGCTGGCCGGGCGCATTCTCGATTTCGGCAAGGCCTCTCCCTTCACGCTGGAATTGCCCTCGCAGGCCTTTGCCGCCCGGCTGCATTCCTTTTCCTGGCTCAGGCATATCCGGGCGCATCGCACCCGGGAATCGGCAGCGCGTGCCCGGTTCATCCTCGATAGCTGGATGCGCCAGAACAGCAAGCGCCGGGGTATTGCCTGGGAGGCGGAGGTGCTGGGCCAGCGGATCATTTCCTGGCTTTCCCATTCGCCGGTGGTGCTTCAGGATTGCGAAAGCGGGTTCTATCGCCGCTTCCTGCGCAGTCTCGGCCAGCAGGTGCATCACGCCCGCATCATCGCCAAGGACGCCCCGGATGGCCTGCCGCGGCTGAAGCTGAAGATCGCCCTTGCCATGGCCGCCCTTGCCATGGCCGCCCCGGACCGGCGCATCCGGGCAGCTTCGCGGGCGCTGGACCTGGAACTGGAACGGCAGATCCTGCCGGATGGCGGCCATGTCTCGCGCAATCCGCAGGCAGCCCTCAGCATTCTGTTCGATCTGCTGCCGCTGCGCCAGACCTATGTCAATCTCGGTCAGGACGTGCCGACGCGGCTCATTCCCACCATCGACCGCATGTATCCGGCGCTGCGCTTCTTCCGCCATCAGGATGGCGATCTGGCGCTGTTCAACGGCGCCAGCGCCACGCTGGCCAATGATCTGATGTCGGTGCTGCGCTATGACGAAAGTGGTGGCCAGACCTTCAAGGCCCTGCCGCACAGCCGCTATCAGCGCTTGAGTGCAGGCGGAACGGTGGTTCTTGCCGATACCGGGCCGTCTCCCCAAGGCGAATTGAGCGCCAGCGCCCATGCCGGTTGCCTTTCCTTCGAATTTTCCGCTGGCCGTCACCGGTTCGTGGTCAATTCCGGCCAGCCGCGCTTTGCGGGCGAGCGCTACCGCCAGATGGCGCGCGCCACTGCGGCCCATTCCACACTCATCCTGGGCGATAAATCCTCCTGTCGCATCTCCAAATCGCGCCTGCTCGGCCCTGTCATGCTCGGCGGTGTCAGCGAGGTGGCGGTTCTGCGCCGCAATGGCGAGGATGAGAGCGATCAGCTTTCCGCCCGGCATGACGGCTATCTGAAGCGCTTCGGCGTGCTGCATGAGCGGGATTTGCGGCTGAACGCCACCGGTACGAAACTGGTGGGCCATGACCGGCTGCTCTCGGAAAAGGGCGAGGCGCTGAAGGGCGGCTTGCCTGCTGCCGCCATGCTGCGGTTTCACATCCACCCGCAGGTGCGGCTGACCCAGGAGGATGAGCATAACATCCTTTTGGAAGCCCCGGGCGGCGATGCCTGGGTGTTTTCCGCGCCCACCGGCTTTCCCATCATCGCCGAGGATGTGTTCTTTGCCGGTCTTTCCGGCATCCAGCCGAGCGAGCAGATCGAACTGCTGCTGGAAGCTCCGGAAATCTGGTGGTTCTTCTCCAAGCGCCGATAATACCAAGGCTCGAAAGGATAAGACCCCGGTTTCTGTCTCTTGCCGGTTTCTTCTTCAGCGCTGCTGTGATAGGCGGGCGGCATCACATTCGTCCTGCGGGATCGTGCCGGAGACAGGCGTTGATTTTCGGCCATCCTGCGTCATTGCCCTGACCGGAGAGCATCCATGGCCGTCGCTTCCAAGAAAATTCCCGCTCCAGACAAAGTGCGCATCAAGACCGCGCTGCTGTCGGTTTCCGACAAGAAGGGCATTGTCGATCTCGCCCGGGCGCTGGCCGATATGGGCGTGAAACTGCTCTCCACCGGCGGCACCTACAAGGCGCTGGTCGAGGCTGGCCTTGCCGCCACCGACGTTTCCGAGGTCACCGGCTTTCCGGAAATCATGGATGGCCGCGTCAAGACGCTGCATCCCAATGTGCATGGTGGTCTTCTCGCCATCCGTGACGATGCCGATCACCTTGCCGCCATGGAAAAGCACGGCATTGGCGCCATCGATCTGGCCGTCATCAACCTCTATCCCTTCGAGGAAGTTCGTGCCGCTGGTGGCGATTACCCGACCACGGTGGAAAACATCGACATTGGCGGCCCGGCCATGATCCGCGCCTCGGCCAAGAACCACGCCTATGTAACGGTCGTCACCGATCCTTCCGATTACGAGGCGCTGCTTGACGCCCTGCACAAGGATGGTTGCCAGACGCCCTATAGCCTGCGCCAGCAGTTTGCCGCCAAGGCCTATGCCCGCACCGCCGCCTATGATGCCGCCATCTCCAACTGGTTTGCCGAGGCGCTGGCCATCGACATGCCGCGCCACCGCGTGCTGGGCGGCCTGCTGAAGGAAGAGATGCGCTACGGCGAAAATCCGCACCAGAAGGCCGGTTTCTACGTGACGGGCGAAAAGCGTCCGGGTGTTGCCACCGCCCGCCTGCTGCAAGGCAAGCAACTCTCCTACAACAACATCAATGACACCGATGCCGCGTTCGAGCTTGTCTCCGAGTTCCTGCCGGAAAACGGTCCGGCCTGCGCCATCATCAAACATGCCAATCCCTGCGGCGTGGCCGTCGGCAAGAGCCTGAAGGATGCCTATAGCCGGGCGCTGGCCTGTGACAGCGTGTCTGCCTTTGGCGGCATCATTGCGCTGAACCAGATCCTTGACGCCGAGACGGCGGAGGAAATCGTCAAGCTCTTTACCGAAGTCATCATCGCGCCCGGCGTGACGGACGAGGCGCAGGCGATCATCGCCCGCAAGGCCAATCTGCGTCTGCTGGTAACGGATGGGCTGGCCGATCCGCGTGCTTCTGGCCTGACCGCCAAGACGGTGTCGGGCGGCCTGCTGGTGCAGAGCCGTGACAATGTCGTGGTGGAAGACCTCGACCTCAAGGTCGTCACCAGACGGGCACCGACGCCGAGTGAGTTGGAAGACATGAAATTCGCCTTCAAAATCGCCAAGCATGTGAAGTCCAATGCGGTCATCTATGCCAAGGACGGCCAGACCGCCGGTATCGGCGCAGGCCAGATGAGCCGGGTCGATTCCGCCCGGATCGCGGCCCAGAAGGCCGAGGATGCCGCAAAGGCGCTTGGCCTCTCCGAACCGCTGACGCGCGGCTCAGCGGTGGCCTCGGAAGCCTTCTATCCTTTCGCCGATGGTCTCCTGGCCGCGATTGCTGCTGGCGCCACTGCCGTGATCCAGCCGGGTGGCTCGATGCGGGATGCAGAGGTGATCGCCGCCGCCGACGAGCACAACGTCGCCATGGTCTTCACCGGCATCCGGCATTTCCGGCATTAGAGTGCTGATCTGATTGAATCAGATCAGCACTCTAACGCTTATTTTTGAAGCATAATTTTATCGATCCTCGTTTCACTCCGGTCGAATTATGCTTTGAGCATTTTCAGGAAAAGTGGGAACCGGTTTTCCGTCCGGAAATGCGTAAACAAGAGAGCATTTTCAGGAAAAGTGGGAACCGGTTTTCCGCCGGAAATGCGGGAACCGGTTTCCTGAAAAGATGGACGAAAATGACAAAAGCGGCGTAGGTTTCCCTCCGCCGCTTTTTTCAAATCCCATATCGCAGAATTTACGAGGATGGCCCGATCCGGGCATAGCCCAATTCCGGCACGGCATCGGTTTCCCATTCCGGCTGGAGCGCCGGCTGGGTGGCGGTGCCGGTCTTGGCAATGATGCCCTTGGCCCAGGACAGGCGCGGCGGCGGGTCGATAAAGGCACCTGGCATGTTGACCCGGCTTTCGACGATCCGCGTCACCATGGCATCGATGGCCGCCTTGCGGCCTTCGCGGTTGAAGAAATCGCCCTTGACCTGGATGGTGCCTGCCAGCGCCTTGACCAGATCGGCGGCCAGATCGGCATTCACCGGCTGCGGTTTTTTCCAGAAATCGTCAAGGCGGCCCTGATGGGTCAGGCCGGGCACATCGAACACCGCCGCCCCCAGAACGATGGTGGGCTTCAGCGCCCGCAGGCTGTGCAGGCCGACGGTGGAATTGACCACCACCACGCCCTTGGCGTGGTCCAGCATGGCGTGGAGATTGCCTTCATCGATGAACAGCACGCGATCCTGCACGCCGAATTCCCGGCTGATGCTGGCCACCAGCCGGTCCCAGCGCTCCAGCCCGTTGTCGAGCGGGTGCTGCTTGAAGACGAGGCGGCTGCTCTTCTTCGCATGCCGTGAGAAAGAGGAAATCACCTGCCGCATCATGTCCTTCAGATGCCGGTAGGAGGAATTGGCTCTAATCTGGTAATCGCTCTGCAATTGCAGCGCCACCACGAAGAAATCCTGGTTGTGCTCTTCCAGGAAGGTCTCCGGCAAGGTCTTGGCCTTGCTGCCGAATTTCAGCAGCCACGGCAGGTAATCCACCAGCGCCGAGTAATATTTGTCTGCCGTATAGAGCGGATAGAAGGGGCGTCCGAAGAAGTTGAGGAGGTTGTAGATCACCTCATTGAAGGCTTCCTGGCCGAAGGTGTGCGGATATTTCACTTCGACATCGGCGGGCTCAACCTTGGCGGCGATCTCGCGAATGGTCTGCGGGTCGCTCGGGAAATGCGAGAAACGGCCCATGCCGCCGCGTTCCAGCGTGATCCAGTCGGGCCTGAGATAGCCCCATTCCACCGCGTGACACTGAACGCCCATCTCCTTGCCGAGGCGCGCCGCTTCCTGATGGTAGGGCAGCCGGTCGGCATAATAGACGATGTCGGTGATCCCGTGCTTTTCGATCAACTGGCGCAGATAGCGCGGCCAGCCCTTCAGCGTACCGCGATAATTCTTCGCGCCGCGCTTGCGCCAGAAAATCCGGTCGCCCAAGGTGAAGTTTACATGCAGGGTTTTGACCCCTGCGGTTTCGAAAGCCCTGGCAAATTCCGTCCAGAAAATCGAGGGTGGGCCTTGAAGAAACAGCACAGCCTTGTCGGCAGCAGACACTGTCATGCGAAATCGACCCCTCTTTTTACACTTTCCGGCGGCATCTTATAGGCCATGTTATGATTTTGTCGTATGACCCAAACACCACAGAAGCCTTCAATTCGTTAAGCAAGTCTTTACAAAGCGTGACAGAGACCCGCAATTTTCTTTTTCTGCAAGGCCCGGCCTCGCCCTTCCTGCGTCACCTCGCCGCCGCGCTGGAACGCCGTGGCGCCAGCGTGCACAAGATCAATGTCTGTCTGGGCGATATCCTTTTTTGGAGAAGGTGGCCAATTCATGTCTATCGCGGCCCGGATACGGATTGGAAGGCCTATCTTGACGATTTTCTGTACCGGCACGCCATCACCGATCTGGTGATGCTGGGCGATGGCCGGGAAAAACATGCAGCAGCGATTGCGCTTGCCCGCTCGCTCGGCCTTCGCGTGCATATTTTCGAGCATGGCTATCTGCGGCCCGACTGGCTGACGCTGGAGCCTTTCGGCATGTCCAGCCAGTCCTGCTTCCCAGCCGATCCGCACGCGATCCGGCAGCTGGCGGCGAAGGTCGCTCCGCCTGCGCAAACGTCGCGGCGCTATCGTGCCAGTTTCTTGACCTATGCGCTGTATGATCTGAGCTTCCATGTTCCGAACGTGCTTCTCGGCTGGCTGGTGCATCCGCATTATCGCGCCCATGGGCCGGTGCATCCAGCGGTAGAATATGCGGGATGGATTGGCAAGGCCTTGACGATGCGCAAGCGGCATCGAAATGTCGCAGCGCTTCAGGATTTTTATCTGGGGAGGAAACCGCGCTTTTTCCTGTTTCCCCTGCAACTTCCCGGGGATTACCAGATCCGCCGCCATGCGCCGACCGGCAATCTCCTGACCATCATGGAAGCCACCATGGCGTCCTTTGCCCGCCATGCCGAGGCGGATGTCCGGCTGCTTTTCAAGGTGCATCCGATCGACAACGGCCTCAACCGCTGGCAGAGCCGGATTGCCGCCATGGCCAGCCGTCACGGCGTCGCCGAGCGTGTGGATTTCATCGAGGGTGGCGATCTCGACGCCTTGATCACGGCGTCGCAAGGTCTGGTGACCGTCAACTCCACCGTAGGCCTGACCGCGCTTCAGGCCAACAGACCGGTCATTGCACTGGCGCCTGCCATCTATGACGTTCCCGGCTTGACACATCAGGGGCCGCTCGCCACCTTCTGGACCCGTCCGGAACAGCCGGATGCCACGCTCTTGCAGGCGCTGTTGCGTGCCATGACCGGCACGATACAGGTGCGCGGTGGCTTTCTGGACCGGCAATCCGTGATCGATGGCGCGGAAGCCATGGCCGAGCGGCTGTTCTCACCGCCGATGCTGCCCTCCAGTCCGGCTCCAGAACGTGCGATATTCCGCTATGAAGCGGAGCTGCGGGCAGCGTTTCAATCGCAGCCCGACCCTCAAGCTTATCCGTGACGGCGCTTATCGCGCTGCCAGAAAGCGATAGATGAAGGGGCGGGCCAGCGAGCCGAAGCGCGCCAGAAACCAGAGCGTCAGGCCGAAATGGATCTCGCTGCGCCCGCGTGCGAGCTGCCGGTCGATTTCTGTCGCCACATCATCCGCTGACCAGGGCGCGACGCGGCCCATCAGCTTTTCCGCTTCCGGGGAGCGCAGCGGCAGTTCGGCGGCCAGTTGCGGGGTATCGGTATCGGGCGGAAAGCAGATGGAAATGCCAAGCCGCGTGCCTGCGGCCTCCTGGCGCAGCGAATCCGCAAGCCCCACCAGCGCCGCCTTCGAGGCACAATAGGGGGCATAGCCGTGCAGGCCGATAAAGGCTGCGCCGGAGGAGACGAAGACCATCCGGCCACCCCGGTCCGCCATGCCGGACCAGAGAATTTTCGCGGCATGGATCGTACCGAGAAGATTGGTTTCGATCTGGGTGCGCGCCTCAGTGACATCCATGGCCTGCAAAGGCGAGGGGCGGACGACACCGGCGGAGGTGATCAGCAGGTCACAGGGGCCGTGCTGGCTCTCGGCCGCCGCGATGGCGGCTGTCAGAGCCTGAAAATCCGCCACATCGGCGCTTTGATGGCCGAGCTTTGGCCCATTGCCGAGCAGCACTGCCGCCTCTTGAAGGCGCTTTGCGCTACGGGCGATGAGGGTGACGCTGGCTCCACGCTCGAGATAGAGCCTTGCCAGCGCCAGTCCGATGCCGCTGGATCCCCCGGTGATGATGACATGCGAAGGCGTTAGCGGTGCTGCCCGCAAAAGACGCATCTTGCCCTCAGCGGCCCGCCATGGCGGCCAGAATACTCTGTACATCCATGGAACCGATACCGAAATTGCGCTGGACAAGCGCCGACAGCCGCTCCGCCGTCAGATCGACCGCACGATGGATCTGCTCTTCGCTATGGGCGCTGGTGATGAAGAAGCGCAGCCGTGCCAGCCCCTCCGGGACGGCGGGATAGATGATTGGCAGGGCGTTCACACCCTCTTCGAAGAGCTGGTTGGAGAGTTCCACGGCTCTGAGCGAATCCGCGACGATGACGGGAATGACAGAATAGCCTTCGCTGAGCCCGGTATCGAGCCCCTTCTGGCGTGCCCGCTCCAGGAAAATCCGGCTGTTATTGCGCAAAGCGTGGACGCGCGCCGGTTCCTGCTTGAGGATGGCGAGGCTTTCGAGCGCCGCCGCCGCCAGAGCCGGCGCGAGGCCGACGCTGTAGACGAAGCCGCCGGCCTGCGCCTTCAGGAGCGTCACCAGCGCCTCGCTGCCAGCAATATAGCCGCCACAGCTGCAGGTGGTCTTGGAGAGGGTTCCCATCCAGATATCGACGTCGGCAGAATCAAGGCCGAAATGCTCGAAAATCCCGCGTCCTGTTTCGCCCAGCACGCCAAGCGAATGGGCCTCGTCCATCATCAGCCAGAAGCCGAAGCGCTTTTTCAGCGCCAGCAGGCCCGGCAGGTCGGCGAAATCGCCGTCCATGGAGAAGATGCCTTCCGAGATGACCAGCACGCGCTCATGGGCAGGGGCGATGGTCGAGAGGATCCGCTCCAGGTCGGCCATGTCATTGTGCTTGAAAAGACGGCGGTTGGCGCCCGACAGCTTGATGCCGGTCAGGGCGCTGTTGTGAATGAACTCGTCATGGATGACGAGATCCTTCGGCCCCATCAGACAGCCGATGGCCGCGACATTGGTGAGATAGCCGCTGACGAAGCACACGGCGGCTTCGGTGCGGTAATTCTCGGCGATCGCCCGTTCCAGTTCGGCATGGATGGTGCGCTCTCCGGCCACGACCCGGCTGGCGGAGGCGGAAATTCCATAGCGATCGATGGCGCGGGCGGCGGCCTTCTGCACCCTCTCATCGCCGTTCAGGCCGAGATAGTCATAGGATGCGAAATTGTCGTAGCTGCGATTGCCGATCAGCGCGGTTGCACCACTCGTGCCCTCATGGCCGCGATAGAAGGGATTGGCCATGCCAAGTTGCTGGCTGGCCATTTCCTGCATCCTGACCTGCTTGTATTCCGGAAGATCGGCAAAATCCGGCTGCTTGCGGATCACGCTTTGCTGCAGTTGTTCACTGCGCGACTGGCGGCCCTGCTCCACATTCTGCTTGAGGCCGCGCATGCGGGCCAGAAGATCCTGACGCTTGTTTTCATTCATTCGCAGCAAACCTGTCCTGCCATGAAGGCCTTTCTCTTCCCGAAAAGGCGCTTCGTCCGTCCGTTCCCCCGGCCCACATTCGAATGTTTCCGCGTTTGTGCGAAACGCGTTTTATTGTTCTTTTGCATGTCCGGACTCAAACCAGCTTTTGTATCAGGTCCGGACATTCTTAAAATTCTTCATGCTTCACGCGGTTGTGACGCTTTTTTTGCTGTTGCGCAACAGCGCACGCACCGATTTGCGACGACAAATCGTCAAACCACGCCCCGGAAGGCCTGTTTCAACTCGCCTGGCTTGTATGACGGCGGCTCAATTCGTCCATGATCTTTGCCTCTGCCGGTCCGTCTTCGCCTGCCGAGCGGCCTCGCGCGCTGACTTTTTCGTAAAGCCGCCGCGTCAGGTCGCCCACGCTGGCAGTATCGCCAAGGCTGCTCAGCGGAATTTCGAAGCCTGTCATCTGCTCGAAATTCATGCCGAGCTCCACCGCCATCAGGCTGTCCAGGCCGATTTCCTTCAGCACGCTGTCCAGTCCCACGCTTTCCTTGGGCACGCGCAGCGTTTCGGCAATGGCGCCTGCGAGGATGGCGAACAGCGCCTCCTGCGCCGCCGCGGGGGCCTTGCCCTCCACCAGCGCCACCAGATCGATTTCGCCGCCTTCGGTGCCTGCCGTCATCTGCCCGACGCGGCGCATGACCACTTCGAACAGATCCTCACGGATCACTCTCAGCGACTGGGCCGTGGCCCAGTCGAAATCGGAAATCGTCACCACGGCGGAATCGGCGTTCAAGGGCTGCAGGGCCAGATAGGCGGCCACGCTGTCCAGAGCTTCCTGGGATTGCAGCGCCGTCTTGCCGATGCGCCGTCCCAGGCGCTCGTTGATCTCGCTGTTGCGGGCGAGATAGCCGGCATCGGCAATGGCGCCGAAGCCGACCGCAAGCGCGGGCAGGCCTTCGGCCCGGCGGGCTCGTGCAAGACCTTCGAGGAAACCGTTGGCGGCAACATAATTGCCCTGGCCCGGACTGCCCACCAGCGTCGTCACGGAGGAGAACAGGATGAAGTGATCGAGCCTGTCCTGGCGCGTCAGACGGTCAAGGAACACCGCGCCTGCCGCCTTGACGTCGATAACCGGCCGGTTGCGGTCGCGATTGAGGTTGCTGATGAAGGCGTCATCCAGAACCATCGCGGCGTGAATGACCGTTTTCAGCGGCGCGACGGCGCGCAACTTCGCCAGCAGGGCCTCCACATCGGCCTCTTCGGTGACGTCGCAGGCATGGACATGGGCGGTGACGCCAAGCTTTCGCCAGCGTGCGATGGCCGCCTCGGTTTCGGCGTCGGGAATGCCACGGCGGGTGGAGAGCGCCACATGGCGCGCGCCCTGCTGCACCAGCCAGTCGGCAGCGGCCAGCCCGAAGCCGCCAATGCCGCCGATTACGAGATGCATGCCATCGGGATCGAGAGCCAGCCGGGCCGGTTTTGCCGAAACCACGCTGTCCTTGCCGGAAACCGGCGGCAGGACGACGATCTTGCCGATGTGTCCGGCATTCTGCATCAGCCGGAAGGCATCGCCGATCTCGTCATGCTCGAAGGCGCGGAACGGCAGCGGCGTGAACACGCCCTGTTCGAAGAGCTGGCCGATCTCGCCGAGCAGCCGCCGTGACAATGTGGGCTGCAACACCAGAAGCTGGTCGGCATCGATGCCGAAATAGCTGATATTGCGGCGGAAAGGCCGCAGGCCGATCTTGCTGTCGGCATAATAATCGCGCTTGCCAAGCTCGAGGAAGCGTCCGAACGGCTTGACCAGCGACAGCGATTTTTCCATCGCCTCGCCAAACAGCGAGTTCAGCACCAGATCGACGCCCCCGCCGCCGGTGACGGCAAGCACGTCCTCCACGAAGCCGAGCGAGCGGCTGTCGAAGACATGGTCAGCACCGAGCGTTTGCAGGAAAGCACGCTTTTCCTCGGTCCCTGCGGTGGCGATCACCGTGGCGCCGAAATGCTTGGCGACCTGGATTGCCGCAAGGCCGACCCCGCCTGCCGCGCCGTGGATGAGAATGCTTTCGCCCGCCCGGATGCGGCCAAGCTCGTGCATGGCGTAATAGGCGGTGAGGAAAACGACCGGAATGGTGGCGGCAGCTACCGCATCGACGCCGAGCGGCAGTTTCGCCACGCCTGCGCGGTCCACCCGCACATGGGTGGAAAAGGCGCTGGCGGCAATGGCCATGACCTTGTCGCCGGGCTGAAGATCGGTGACAGCCTTGCCGGTGGCCACGACTTCGCCGGAAAACTCCATGCCGATGGAGGCACCGGCAAAGCCATCCTCCAGCGCTTCTTCCGGCAGAAGCCCCATGGCCCACATGACGTCGCGGAAATTGAGGCCGGTGGCCGCGGTCTTGACCACGACATCCTCGGGGCCGGGTTCAGGAACCGTCGTGCTTTCCCAGCGGATGCTGGTCACTTGCGAGGGCACCTGCTGGCGGATCGTTGCCGCCGGGTAGGACACCGTCTGGCGGCTTGCGCGGGGAAGCGGGCCGGGTACGGCGCGCAGTTCCTTCCAGGCGCCGCTTTCGGGATCGGCCAGGAATTCGCGATTGCTGGCGGCCTGCGAGAGCAATCTCAGGCCGTGATCCAGCATGATTTCCGGGGTGTTGCGGGCAGGTCCCGTATCGACAACACCCATGTCGAGGCTGTCGAATTCGTTGCGCAGCACGCGGGCGAAGGTCCAGAGCCCGGCATTGACCGGGCTTGCCCCTTCCGTCACCGGCGCACCCCCCGGAGCCACCAGAACCAGCTTCAGCTGTTTTTCGCCCTTGCCCTCGCGCCAGGCATTCCAGGCAAGCGCCAGCGTGCTGAGTGACAGGACGCGGTTTTGCAACAGCAGCGAAGGATCGCTTGCCGCCGCCTCCAGGCCCTTTGCGGGCTCGGCGGCCAGCCACACGGCCCCGGCCAGCGCTTCTCCGGCCTCAGCGAAGGCCGTTTTCAGCCTTTCACCATCCGTTTGCGCATCCCCGGTCATCGCCAGAGGTTGAAGGGTGCCGCCTGCAAGCGCCTGTGTGGCAGCCGTCAGCGCCGAGGTTTCCACAGCCGCATCGTGCAGCACCAGCACCGGTCCGCTCAGATGAGAGAGGATGGCGGCATCGACTGCCTTCTGTGTTCCGGCGCGCGAGGCGGCAAGCCCGATCAGGCTGCCCCCTGCTGTCTCGAAGGCCTCTGCCTCGACGGGGGCGAAGCCGAGATTTTCCAGAAGCTTCGTCCAGCTTCCGGCATCGGCGATCCGGCTTAAGGGATATTCCGGCAGTCCCCCCGCCAGGAACCAGCCATCGTCCAGACCGAAGACGAAATCGGCGAAGACCTGCGGCGCGGGCTGCACGGCTATAAGCCGGGTGGCGGAGGCAAGTGCTCCAGCGGCCAGCCGCACGCGCTGGTCGCCCTCGATCAATCCCCGCAGATCTTCACTGCCGCTGACGATGAGGTCGATGCCGTTCAGGCGGTCGAGATCGGCCTCGCCCAGCACCCGCACGGCGGGATCGTTCTCGAAGGCCAGTTCAAGATTGCGACGGCGTCCGCCATCCGGCTCATAGATCGACAGCATGCCGCCTTGGCGACAGATCGCTTCCGAAAGCTTGCGGCTGACATGCACCGAAATGGCGCCCAGTTCCAGCACCTGCGGGGGCTCCTCCGCCTCGAAGGCGTCGAGGGCCTGTTGCAGGGCTGCCAGCAGCGCGTCGATGCGCGCCCGCGCCAGGGGCGCATGCACCGCAAAATGCTCGACGGTTGCCTCGGAGAGCGGAAAATCCGGGTCTTCGCCTTGGGTTTCAATGGCGTCTGCGACGGCGTGGAAGACATCGTTGATCATCACCAGCTCGACCGTGCGGTCGGGATGATCGCGATAGAGTTCCCGTAACAGTTCTTCCACCGGCGGCAGGCCCGCATCGGCATCGATGGACCAGAGACCATTCTCGAAGCTGGCAAAACCGGCATCGGCGAGAAGATGCAGACTGTTGGCCAGGAAGGCGCGCAGCCGTTCCTGTCCGGGAAGATCGGCAAAGTGCACCTTGCCGTCCTTCTGCAACAGCCCGGCTAGACCGTGAATGGCGCTGAGCGTGGCGGCCTGAATCAGCAGCGTCGCATTATCCGCCTCCTGGCGGGCGACGCCGAAACATTCCGGAGCGGACAGCGTCAGGCGCATGGCGTCGGCCGGGCGCGCATCGAGCGCTGTCACTGGAACGGCCTCGTAGTGGAAGGCAAGGCTTTCCAGCGTCTTGTGCTGCTTGAGATAGGTGCGGCGGAAGCGGCTTTCCTTCAGCGAGGCAAGATGTGTTCCGTCCTGTCCGAACAGATGGAAATGTGCCTTGATCGAGGTGGGGCTGATCCGCTCGATTTCGATAACGGCGCGATGCACCGGCTCGCCCATGCTGCGGCTGACGACGCGGCCGAAGCGCACCGGAATATAGGGCGCGCCGCCCCGCTCGCCGCTCAAACGGTCGAACAGCGCCACGAGCCCGTGGAACACGGCATCGACGCTCATCGGGTTGAGGTTGAATTCCACCAGCGGATGGCCGGGCGGGGCTGCCGGATGCAGGAAGACCTCTACGAGCCGCTCGCCATGCAGGAAGGCCTTGTCGAGCAGGCGGAAGCGCGGGCCATAGGTCAGGCCGAAGCTCAGCGCCGTGCGGTAGGCCGCCTCTGCATCCAGAACCACGGGCTCCTTCGTCAGGGCGAAGGCCGGAAGCTCGGTCTCTTCCGATGCCGTCAGCTTGCGGGCGCGGGCGACCGCATGCAGCGTCCAGTCGTCATCGCTCAGGCGCTCGCGCGAGCGGATCTGGATATCGCCGGTTTCCGGCGACATCAGCGTCGAAAGTTCGACCATGCGGCTGTCGCTCAGTTCCAGCGGACGAAGGATCTCGACATTGGCGATTTCCAGTGCGTCCGTGGCGTAATAGGCGCGAGCCGCCGAAAGCGCGATCTCCAGGAAGCCGCTGCCAGGCAGGATGGCGCGGCCATCCACCACATGCTCGGCCAGATCCGGGAAAAGCTTGGCATCGAGATGGTTTTTCCAATGCGGAGCCTGCAGATCGACCCGCCAGCCATTGAGGCGGTAGGTGTTGTCGCCGAAGCGGCCGTAGAGATCGGCCCGGTCACTGGTGGGGTCCGGCTTGATCGTGCTCTTCTCCAGCGGTAGGCCCGGCAGTGCGATTTCCGCACGGCGCGCGCCGAAGACGGCGGCCTCGCGGAGCTCCGCGCCATGGGCAATGGCGCGCGCCAGCGATTGCGCAACCGGATCGACGCCCTCGGGCACCTCTTCCTTGTTGAGCGTCGGCACGACGGAAATGGGCGCGGACACCTGCTGCGCGCTGTCGGCCACATAGCTGCCGAGAATGGCGCGCGGCGAAATTTCCAGGAAGACGCTGCAGCCAAGCGCAATCGCCGCTTCGGTGGCGGCATGGAACTGTACCGGCTGGCGGACATTGCGCCACCAGTAGTCGGCATCCAGCGTATGACCTTCGAGCGCGCCGCCGGTGACGGTGGAAATGAAGGCAATATCGCCATCGCGCGGAGCAATCTGCGGCGCATCGGCGAAGAAGGCGGATTTCGCCTTGTCGATCAGCGGATGGTGGAACGGATAGTTGATATCCAGAACCTGGGCCGGCACCTTGCGCTTGCGCAGCATTTCGCGCAGTGCCGTGATCTCCTGCCTGTCGCCGGAGACGGTGACCGAGTTCGGCGCATTGACGGCAGCCACGACAAGGCTGGTGAAGCCAAGCTCGGCCAGCAGTTCCTGGGCGGCCTTTTCCCCAAGCTTCACGGCGGCCATCGTGCCTTCACCGGCAAGGCTTGCCTGATGCAGCGACCGCTTGGCGATGACGGCAACAGCATCCTCCAGCGTCAGCGCGCCGGCGGCATAGGCGGCGGCCACTTCGCCGACGGAATGGCCATAGGTTGCCGAGGGCACCAGACCGCCTGCGGTCAGCACATCCGCCAAGGCCACCTGAACGGCCAGCAGCAGCGGCTGCGCCAGTTGCGTATCGCCGAGCTTCTCCTCAAGCGCTGCATCGTGCAGGGCTTCTGCGAGGTCGACCGCCGAATGCCGCTTGAAGAGTTCGCTGACGCGGTCGAAGCTTGCGCGGAAACCGGCATTGGCGCGATAGGCCGCGAGCCCCATGCCCGCCCATTGCGATCCATTGCCGGAAAACACATAGGCCAGCTTGCCGTGGCGCGACAGGCTTTCACCCGTCTCGCCGCCGGTCTTGCCCGTTTGCAGCCGCTCGGAAATGGCGGCGCGAATGCTCTCGACACTGCCCTTGGCAACGAAGCGATGCCGCTGCGGAGTGCGGTTTGCCGCCGCCGCTGCCAGCATGCTTGCCTGCCGGGCGGCGTCCGTTTCGGTTTCCAGCGCTTGCGCATAGGCTGAAAGCAGCCGCTTCAGGCTGTCAGCCGTGTGGGCGCTGGCGAGAAACACCGTTTCGCCGGGTGCTGCTGCGGCCGGTGCCGCGTCTGCAAGCGGATCGGCAATGACGATATGGGCATTGGCGCCGCCGAAGCCGAAGGAGTTGATCCCGGCAAGCCGCCGCTCCGCGCCACGGGAAAGCGTCACCGGCTCCCGGGCAACGCGAACATTCAGGCCATCGAAATCGATGGCGTCGTTCAATTCCTCGCAATGCAGAGAGGCGGGCAGATAGTCCTGCTCCAGGGCCATCATCGCCTTGACCACGCCCAGCAGGCCGGAAGCGGGTTCTGAGTGGCCGATATTGCTCTTGATCGAGCCGACGAGAATGGGCTCGCGGCGGCGCTGGCCGATCACGGTGCCGAGCGACCAGACCTCCGCCGGATCGCCGACCTTGGTGCCGGTGCCGTGACCTTCGATGAAGGCAAGGCTGTCGGGGTTCAGGCCGTTGCCGTCGTACACGGCGCGCAGCAGCACGGCCTGCGCCTCGCGGGAGGGAAGGGAAATGCCGTTGGTGCGGCCTGCGGCATTGATACCGCTGGCAAGAATGGTGGCGTGGCTGCGGTCCTTTTCCCGGGCGGCCTTGTCGCTGGCGCGCAGCACCAGCACGGCGGCGCCCTCGGCGCGCACATAGCCGATGCCGTCATTGGAATAGGCCTTGCACAGCCCGTCGATGGAGAGCATGCGCGCCTGGGCGAAGCCGACGAAGGGCAACGGATGCACCAGAACGTTCACGCCCGCGACAATGGCCGTATCCACCAGCCCGGAATTGATTGCCCTGACCGCATGATCCAGCGCCACCAGCGAGGAGGAGCAGGCGGTATCGACCGTCAGGCTCGGTCCATTCAGGCCGAAGACGTGGGAAATGCGGTTGGAAATCACCGAGAGCGTGTTGCCGGTCATGAAATGCGGGCCAGGCCCGGCAGGGTCTTCCGCAGCCAGATTGGCATGGTCGATGTTCGACGCGCCGACATAGACGGCGACATTTTCGCCCTGCAAGCTGGCGACGGGGATATTGGCGTCTTCCAGCGCACGCCAGGTCAGTTCCAGCAGGATGCGCTGCTGCGGGTCCATGAAGGAGGCCTCGCGCCGCGACATGCCGAACAGGCCCGGGTCGAAATCATAAATGCCATCGAGAATACCGGCGGCGAAGGTATAATACTTGCCGGGCGTGCCGATCTCCGGGTGCCAGTAACGGGCAATATCCCACCGGTCGCGCGGCATGGTCGTCACCGTGCAGGCGCGGGCCTTGAGAAGCTCGAACAATTCCTCGGGAGATCCGGCTCCCGGCGCGGCGCAGGCGCGCCCAATAATCTCTACCGTCATCTGGTCTTTCGGGTTTCAGCAGTCTGGGCAGAACCGGACATTACGCACTTTACGCAAGTTGAAGCCTCCAATTAGAGAAGCACCCGGCAAGCGTCAATCATCAACCTTGCGCTTCGCCATTCTGGAGGCTGCCGCCAATGCTGCTTCCGCATGATGAACGTCCCGAGATTGCCCCTTTTACGACCTGTCGTAACCGTCCAACATCAAACGTGATGATGATGTGGTGCGGGCACACTTGTCTTCCAAAGCGGTTTGGCTAGCTTTTGGGGCCAAAGGGAGGCAGAGCATGACATCATCATTGGTAACACGGGAACGGCTTGCCGTTTCGCTGCTTTTTCTCCTCAACGGCTTCATCATGGGCTCCTGGGCAACGCGGATTCCGCTGTTTGCGGAAAAGCTTGGGCTGCAGGAAAGCATTCTTGGCGTGATGATTCTGGTCTTTGGCATCGGCTCCATCGTCATGATGCCGGTGGCTGGCAGCCGCATTGCCCGTTTTGGCTCCCGGCGCGTCAGCGTCGTTTCGACCATCCTTTATCTGCCGACATTGCTTCTGGCGGTGCTGGCGCCGAATATTCCGCTTGCCGCCGTGGCGCTGTTTCTGTTCGGCGGCCTGACCGGAGCCATGGATGTCGCGATGAACGCCAATGCGGTGGAGACCGAGAAGGCCATGGGCCGTTCGATCATGTCATCCTGCCACGCCTTCTGGAGCCTGGGCGGCCTGTTTGGCGCGGGTCTCGGCGGCTGGCTGATCACCGCCGCAGGCCCGCTGGGTCATGTGCTGGCCGTGACCGTCATTGCCGCCATCCTGTTCCTGATCGCCTGGCCAATGATTCTTGCGGATGCGCCGCATCCGGGCGAGGAAACGCCGGCGGGCCGTCTGCCGCTGACCCCGCTTCCCTGGCTGATCGGGCTCGTGGCACTGTTTTCCATGGTGCCGGAAGGGGCCGTTCTGGACTGGGGCGCGCTCTATCTTGGCCGGGAACGCGGTGCCGATGTCGTCTTTTCCGGTTATGGCTATGCCGCGTTTTCGCTGACCATGGCGATCATGCGCTTTGCGGGCGATCTGGTGCGCGACCGCTTCGGTGCCGTGGCAACGCTGCGGGGCTGCGGGGCTGCGGCCATGGCCGGTCTTTTGATCATCGGCTTTGCCGACAATAATATCCTCTGCCTCTTCGGCTTTGCGCTGGCAGGCATCGGTATTTCCAATCTGGTGCCGATCGCCTTTTCGGCGGCGGGCAACCTGCCGGGGCTGGCGCCGGGGGTGGGGCTTTCGGTGGTAACCACCATGGGCTATTCCGGCATTCTGGTCGCACCGTCGCTGATCGGCTTCATTGCCCAGCATACCTCGCTCGGCCTCGTCTTCCGGGGGCTGCCGCTTCTGCTGCTCGTGGTGCTGCTGTTGTCGGGGCTTGCCCGCCACGCGGACCGGGCCGAGGACAAGCGCGCGGCATCGTTCAAGCCCGAGCCCCATGCTCCTGCATAATTCCTTAAATCGGAGTGGATTTAAGGTGAAAATTATGCAGCAGCTTTAAAGTGTTACAGCGTCCTTTGTGCGTTTGATAAAACGCACGGCGCTGTAATACCAAGGCTCGAAGATGCGTCAGCCTCCTCGCCTTGAAAGAATTTCGAATATCTCAATTGCGTCAGTGGCTTGAGATATTCGAAAGAAGAATACCAAGAGTCATTTTCAATGACGCTTGGTATAAGGGCTGATGCTGTCATGATGTTGACAAGCCGCCATGATTGATCCACCTGAAGGAGAAACAGCCCTCAAAGAGATCAGGATCATGGCGTCTGCCGCAGAATATGAGCCCAAACCCCGCCGTGCCTCGGTTGCCGTCGATGTGGGCGGCGTCATTGTCGGAGGCGGCGCGCCGGTTGTGGTGCAGTCCATGACCAATACCGATACGGCGGATGTGGATGCCACCGTTGCGCAGGTGGCTGCCCTTCATCGCTCCGGTTCGGAAATCGTTCGCATCACGGTCGATCGCGATGAAAGTGCCGCTGCCGTGCCGAAAATTCGCGAGCGGTTGCTGCGGCTCGGTATCGATGTGCCGCTGGTGGGGGATTTTCATTATATCGGCCACAAGCTTCTGGCCGATCACCCGGCCTGCGCCGAGGCTCTGGCGAAATACCGCATCAATCCCGGCAATGTCGGTTTCAAGGACAAGAAGGACAAGCAGTTCGCCGAGATCGTCGAAATGGCGATCCGCTATGACAAGCCTGTGCGCATCGGCGTCAACTGGGGCTCGCTCGATCAGGATCTGTTGACCCGGCTGATGGACGAAAACCAGCAGAACGGCTCGCCGCTCTCGGCCCGGCAGGTCATGCATGAGGCCATCTGTCAGTCCGCACTGCTGTCGGCGGAGCTGGCCGAGGAGATCGGCCTGCCGCGCAACCGCATCATTCTATCGGCCAAGGTCAGCCAGGTGCAGGACCTGATCGCCGTCTATTCCATGCTGGCGGAACGCTCGGACCATGCCCTGCATCTGGGGCTGACGGAAGCGGGCATGGGTTCCAAGGGCATTGTCGCCTCGTCTGCTGCCATGGGCTATGTGCTGCAACAGGGCATCGGCGATACCATCCGGGTGTCCTTGACGCCGGAGCCGAACGGCGACCGCACCCGCGAGGTGCAGGTGGCGCAGGAATTGTTGCAGGTCATGGGCTTCCGGCAGTTCGTGCCGGTGGTGGCGGCCTGCCCCGGCTGCGGGCGCACCACGTCCACGGTGTTTCAGGAACTGGCGCAGAAGATCCAGGACGATATCCGCAAGAACATGCCGATCTGGCGGGAAAAATATCCGGGCGTCGAAGGGCTGAACGTTGCCGTCATGGGCTGCATCGTCAACGGTCCGGGCGAGAGCAAGCATGCCGATATCGGCATTTCCCTTCCCGGTACGGGCGAAAATCCGGCGGCTCCGGTGTTCATCGACGGTGAAAAGGCCATGACGCTGCGCGGTCCGCGCATTGCCGAGGAATTCGAGGCCCTGGTCATCGATTACATCGAAAAGCGATACGGCCAGAAAACAGCAGCAGAATAGGGACATTCCTTCTCCTCGCTTATGCCGCAATTCATGGTAAATGAAGGAGCGGAAACGACGGGGAATGGACACCTATCCGATGATCAAGAGACTTGCACTTGTCGCGCTGGCCGCGACCTATCTGACCGCCTGCACCACCACCGACCCCTATACGGGCCAACAGAAGATGTCGAATACGGCAGGCGGCGCGCTGATCGGCGCAACCGTTGGCGCGCTCGGCGGTCTGGCTGTCGGCGGTGGCGGCCATGGCAAGCGTAACGCCGCGCTGATCGGTGCCGGCATCGGCGCACTGGCCGGTGGCGCCATCGGCAGCTATATGGACAATCAGGAAGCGGAACTGCGCGCACAGTTGCAGGGGACGGGCGTTTCCGTCACCCGTCAGGGCGACCGAATCATCCTGAACATGCCTTCCAACATCACCTTCCCCACCGATCAGGACCAGGTGCTGCCGCCCTTCTACCCGACCCTGAATTCGGTGGCGATCGTGCTGAAGAAGTTCAACCGCACTCTGATCGACGTCAACGGCCATACCGATTCCACCGGCAGCCTGCAGCACAATCAGGATCTGTCGCAACGCCGCGCCGAATCGGTTGCCAATTATCTGGCATCGCAGGGCGTCGATTCGCGCCGCATGTCGGCCATGGGCTTCGGCCCCAGCCAGCCGGTGGCGAGCAACGCCACGCCGGAAGGCCGCGCGCAGAACCGCCGCGTGGAAGTGTCGATCTCGCCGCTTACCCAGAACTGAACATTTTGAGGTTCTCTATCAAGGAAAAGGCGCCGTTCATCTCGGCGCCTTTTTTCTTTCTGCCCTGTATCAGAGCGTGCTCGACAGCATGCGTGCACCGGCCGCGCCGAAGATTAGCGCCATTGCGGCGTCCAGCGGCCTGCGGGCAGCGCGATAGAGCCGGGCGGCCCGTTCGGTGGAAAACATCAGCGCATAGCCGGTAAAGACCAGGAAGCTGGTGCTGAGGCAGCCGCCGACAATCACCGCAACTGCGCTGCCCGGGGCTGAGGCAGGCAGACCGAGCGAGATGATCGCCAGCCAGCCGAAGATTGCCTTTGGGTTGGTCAGGTGGATGGCATAACCGGTCAGGAAGATGCGCAGTGTTCCGCTCGGAGCCGCCTCGCTCCTGTCCAGCAACGCCGCCGGGCTGAACAGGCTGCGCGAGGCCTTGTAGGCCAGGAACAGCATGTAAAAACCGCCTGCGATTTTCAGCAGTTGCAGCGCATGTCCGTAACGGCTGAGAACGATCGATAGCCCAAGGGCAGCCGCCATGGCCCAGGTGAATGAACCGGCAAACACGCCCCAGGCCAGCACCAGCCCGTGGCGGCGGCCATGCAGGATTGCGCCGTTGATGATGGCGATATTGGCCGGACCGGGGCTGAGAACGGCAACCAGATAGACCATATAGGCTGCTGCCATCTGCGGCAGGTAAGGCTCAAGCTCAGACATTGGACTCTCCTGCTATGTCAGGAGTCTAACCGAAAGAGAGCTATGGAACATCCGAAAGTTTCTGATGGCCCGTATGATCTGCGGTGATGGATGCGCGGGCCGCTCTACCGGCTACTGCATAATTCCTTAAATCGGAATCGTTTTAAGAAATATGCAGTAGATTTAAAGTGTTACAGCGTCCTTTGTGCGTTTGATAAAACGCACGGCGCTATATCCTCTTAGCTTCTGCGGTTTGCCACGAAGCGGGCGGCTTCGATCAGCACCTGGGCGCTGTCTCCGTAAGGGACGAGCAGGGCAATTGCCGCGTCGATCAGCCGGTCCAGCTCCGCCTCGGCCCAGGCCTGGCCCTTCAGGGAAACCAGCGTGCCCTTGTTGCGTCCGGCATCCTTGCCGGTCGCCTTGCCCAGGGTCGCGGCATCGGCGGTAAGATCGAGCAGGTCGTCTGCCAGCTGGAAGGCGCGGCCGATCAGCGCTCCAAAGGCTTGCAGGCGCTGGTGGTGCTCTCGATCGTCGGTGGCGATCAGTGCGCCCGCTTCGCAGGCAAAGCGCAGCAGGGCGCCTGTCTTCATGGCTTGCAGGGTGACGATCCCCGCTTCGTCCGGAGCCTGTTTTTCGGCTTCCAGATCGAGCATCTGGCCGCCAGCCATGCCGCCCGGACCTGCGGCGCGCGCCAGCGCCAGCACCAGATCGGCCCGTCGTGCTGCTGGCAGCGCTGTTTCCGGCGCCGCGATAATGTCGAAGGCCAGCGTCAACAGGCTGTCGCCGGCCAGAATGGCGGTTGCCTCGTCGAAGGCGATATGGACCGTCGGCTGGCCCCGGCGCAGATCGTCATTGTCCATGGCCGGGAGATCGTCGTGAACCAGGGAATAGCAGTGCAGGCATTCGAGCGCCGCCCCCACTCGCAGGGCGGCTTTTGCATCGCCGCCGAGCAGCCGGGCGGTTTCCATGACCAGAAAAGGCCGAAGCCGCTTGCCGCCATTCAGCACTGCATGGCGCATGGCCGCCATCAGGCGTGGCGGGCGGGCGATTTCGCCCTCGAGGAGATCGGTGCCGAGCAGCTCAGTCAGCAATGCCTGAACCTGCGCCGCCGTTTCTCGCAAACGATCTTCGAACATGAAAAGCCTCTCAGCATGCCGGGCCAGGCTTGCGGCCTGCGTGTTTTGCGCTCTTTTGCATGGCCTTTACCCCGCGTGCAACGGGAATTTCCCCGCTGATCAGCCGAAAAACCGGGGACAGAAAGACAGGGCCACCCTCTTTCCGCTTTTTATCCTGTCCTTTAGATGGGAAGGTGAGAGAAGCGGCAGGGCTGCTGTTGCGTAACGGCCAGGGGATGAGGGACAGGGTGGTGAGCGTCGATCAGGCTTCGCAACAGGCGCCGGAGAGCGCTGGGCAGGACGACGACACGTTGCCGCAAGACGGACCGGAAGAAGACAAGGGAGGCAGGCGGATCTTGCTGGAGAAAATCGCCAAGGTCCTTGTTTTTCTGGCCGTACTGCCCCTTGTCCTGATGATCCTCTATCGTCCGTCCTTCGTGCATCCCGTCTCGACGCTGATGCTGGCCGATCTGGCGCTGTTTCGCGGCTATGACCGGCAATGGGTCTCGCTGGATGAGATTTCCCCCTCTCTCCTGCGCTCGGTGCTGATGTCGGAGGATGGCCAGTTCTGCAGCCATAATGGTGTCGACTGGGTGCAGATGCGCAGCGTTATCGATGATGCCCTTGACGGCGAGGCGACACGCGGCGCCAGCACCATCACCATGCAGACAGTGAAAAATCTCTATCTCTGGAATAGCCGCTCCTTCATCCGCAAGGGGCTGGAAATTCCCATGGCGCTCACCGCCAATGTCATCTGGTCGAAGCGGCGCACGCTGGAGATTTATCTGAACGTTGCGGAATGGGGTCCCGGTATTTACGGTGCGGAAGCCGCTGCCCGCCATTATTTCAAGGTGCCCGCCGCAAAGCTTTCGGCCCGGCAGGCGGCTCTTCTGGCCGTGGCCCTGCCCAATCCCATTACCCGCAATGCCGGAAGGCCGGGGCCGGGGCTGCGTGGCCTTGCCGCCATGGTGGAACGCCGCGCCCGCAATGCCGGTCCTTACATCACCTGTCTTGATGAGTGATGTCAGCAGTTTGCGTTGGTCAGCAGGGCGCTCTGCTCCTATGGTCAAAGAGGATAGGATTTTCGAGCGGAATGGATGTCGATGACGGATTTGACCCTGTTTATTGCCAATAAGAATTACTCCTCCTGGTCCCTTCGCCCATGGATGGCGCTGACCGGCTGCGGCATTCCCTTCGATGAAAAGCTGGTGCGCTTCGATTTTTCGGCAGGCAATCCTGCCATCAAGGCGATCTCCCCCTCCGGTCAGGTGCCGGTGCTGCAACATGGGGCGGTCAAGGTCTGGGAATCCGTTGCTATCATCGAATATGTCGCGGAACTGTTTCCCGAGGCCGGGCTTTGGCCCACGGACAGCCGGGATCGCGCGCTTGCCCGCTCCATCTCGCTGGAAATGGCCTGCGGCTTCCGTGCGCTGCGCAATGCCTGCCCGATGAATATGCGCCGTCCGGTCAAGGCCATCGCGCTGCCTGACGGGGTGATGGACAATGTCCGCCGCATCGAAACCATCTGGAAGGAATGCCTGGACCGCTCCGGCGGCCCGTTCCTGTTCAAGAGTTTCAGCGCGGCGGATGCCATGTTTGCGCCGGTGGTGAACCGTTTCACCACCTTCAACCTGACGCAGGATCGGACAGCGCTCGCCTATATGGAGACCATCCGCCGCCATCCGGCCTGGATCGCCTGGGTGAATGCCGCGCTCGCCGAGCCCTGGGTCATTCCCGAGGATGAACTGCCGGAAGAGGTTGAGGACGCCTATCGGCAGGTTGCGTCCATCGCAGGGAACTAAAGCACGTTGCGGCTTATCAGCCGCATGCAACGTGCTTTACATTCTTGGTTTAACGCATGTCGTTATCGCAAAACCGCTGCACACTTTTGCGCGACATGCTTTAGGACAAAACCCCAGCCATGCCGGGCCAAGTGCCTCATCGGAATCGAAAAAATCTGGTGGAAGGGGCTGGTCAAAGGCGGACTTGGCATGTATAAGCCCGCCAAATTCCGAGATCGAAACGCCTGCCGTGCGGCCTCCGCGAGGCCGGAAACCGGCTTTCGACCGTCACCTGGAGTAAGTTAAATGGCTGTACCGAAAAGAAAAACAAGCCCGTCCAAGCGCGGTATGCGCCGCTCTGCAGACGGCCTGAAGGCTCCGACCTATGTCGAAGACAAGAACTCCGGCGAACTGCGCCGTCCGCACCATATCGACCTGAAGACCGGCATGTATCGTGGCCGTCAGGTTCTGACCCCGAAGGAAAGCGCATAATCCGCGCTGCCATCGGCACGACAGACCGATATGCATTGATCCCCGAAGCCGGAAACGGCCTCGGGGTTTTTCGTTATGGATGCCGCCTGCCTCACCTGCCGCTCCTGCATAATTCCTTAAATCGGAATCGATTTAAGGTGAAAATTATGCAGCAGATTAAAAGTGTTACAGCGACCTTTGTGCGCCATATTTGGCGCACGGCGCTGTAGTGTGCGATTTTCATTGATTCGTAACCGCTGCGGGCGTATGACACGCCTCCATCGTGGTGATTTGGCCGGCCGGCTTGCAGCCACGTTAAATAAGTTGCTAAAGGGCCGAGGCAAGTTGGAAAGACTTCCGAGGCCGTGGCGATTGGCAAGCCGCCGGTGTGTTTGAGCGAAATCATTCGCCGTAACAGGAAGTTGGACCATGCCGATCAAGATTCCCGATACGCTGCCTGCCTTTGAAACCCTGGTGAACGAGGGTGTGCGGGTCATGACCGAGACGGTGGCTATCCGCCAGGATATCCGCCCCTTGCAGATCGGGCTTCTCAACCTCATGCCCAACAAGATCAAGACGGAAGTGCAGTTTGCCCGGCTGATCGGCGCCTCTCCCCTGCAGGTGGAATTGTCGCTGGTGCGCGTTGGCGGTCACAAGGCCAAGAACACGTCCGAGGATCATCTCTTTTCCTTCTACCAGACCTGGGAGGAGGTAAAGCACCGCAAGTTCGATGGCTTCATCATCACCGGTGCCCCGGTGGAGACGCTTGCCTATGAGGAGGTGACCTACTGGAACGAGATGCAGCAGATCTTCGACTGGACGGAAATCAATGTCCACTCCACCATGAATGTCTGCTGGGGGGCCATGGCGGCAATCTACCACTTCCACAAGGTGCCGAAACATCCGCTGAAGCAGAAGGCGTTCGGGGTTTATCGCCACCGCAATCTCGCGCCGTCCTCCATCTATCTCAACGGTTTTTCCGATGATTTCCAGGTGCCGGTTTCGCGCTGGACGGAGGTGCGCCGCGCCGACATTGAAAAGGTCCCGGACCTGAAGATCCTGATGGAATCCGACGAGATGGGCGTTTGTCTCGTGCATGAAGAGCGCGGCAACCGGCTCTACATGTTCAACCATGTCGAATATGATTCCACCTCGCTGGCGGACGAGTATTTCCGCGATGTGAATGCGGGCGTGCCCATCAAGATGCCGCATGATTACTTCCCGCATAATGACGATACGCTGACGCCGCTCAACCGCTGGCGCAGCCATGCCCATCTGCTGTTCGGCAACTGGATCAATGAAATGTACCAGACCACGTCCTATGATCTGGAAGAGATCGGCAAGGATCGATAATACCAAGGCTCGAAGATGCTAGTGCATCCTCGCCTTGAAGAGATTTCGAAGATCTCAAATGCATCAAGGGCTTGAGATATTCGAAAAGGGAATGCGAAGAGTCATCTTCAATGACTCTTCGCATAAGCCGGTTTCTGAATAAAACCGGGGAGGAGTTCAGGATATGCGGGAAGAATTTGCAAGACTGCCGGATGGCTCGGTCGTGGAGCGGGTGACGCTGTCAGGCGGCGGCCTGATGGCCAGGGTGCTGACATTCGGGTCTGTCATCCAGGACCTGCGCCTTGCGGGCCACGCGCCGCCGCTGGTGCTGGGCTTCGAAAGCTTTGCGTCCTATCTCGAGCATTCCCCCTATTTCGGCGCAACGCCGGGCCGGGTCGCCAACCGGCTGGCAGAGGGCCGATTTACGCTGGATGGCCGGGCCTATCAGCTCGAATGCAATGAAGGGGGCGTAACCCATCTGCATGGCGGCAGCGACGGGCTTGCCGTCCGCAACTGGTCGATCATCGATCTTGCCGGTGACCGGGTGGTGATGGAGGTGCGCGATCCGGACGGGCGCGCAGGCTATCCGGGCACGGTGACGGCCCGCGTCACCTATCATCTCCAGCCTGAAGGCGTGCTGGCGGTACGCTACGAGGCGACGGCTGACCAGCCGACACCGGTCAATCTCTGCCAGCATTCCTATTTCAATCTGGATGGCACGGCGGATATTCTCGATCACGAACTGGAAGTTGCCGCGGAGACCTATCTGCCGGTCAATGAACGGTTGATCCCGCACGGTCACGCCGCCCCTGTGGCCGGGACCGCTTTCGATTTCCGTGTCAGCCGGCCCATCCGCACCGAGGATCAGGGCGTGCAGGTGCCCTTCGATCATAATTTCTGCCTGTCTTCCTCCCGCGTGGCCAAGCGACCGGTCGGGAAGGTGGCAAGCCCGCTCTCCGGCGTGTCCATGACGGTGGCCACCACCGAGCCCGGCGTGCAGTTTTATGCAGGCGTTTATCTCGATGTGCCGGTAGCAGGGCTTGAGGGCCGCCGCTATGGCCCTTATGCCGGCCTCTGCCTCGAAACCCAGATCTGGCCGGATGCCATCAATCAGACGGGTTTTCCGGAAGCCGTGCTGCGACCCGGTGAGGTGTTGGTGCAGGAAACGGACTACATTTTTACGAAAAGTTGATTTTCCGGAACCATTGCACGCTTTTCGGGTTACTCTCCCGTCGTATTGCGACCGCCGATATCATCGGCGGTCCCGGATATCGGGGAGGGAGAAGTTTGGTTTCCGAAAAACATCTTATTTCCAAGATCACCTGGCGGCTGATGCCGTTTCTTGGGTTGCTTTATCTCATCGCCTATATCGACCGTCAGAATGTCAGCTATGCCAAGCTGCAGATGGTCGGTGCGCTGGGGCTGAGCGAATATGCCTATGGGCTGGGAGCGTCACTGTTCTTCATCGGCTATTTCCTCTTCGAGGTGCCGAGCAATCTGTTTCTCAACCGTTTCGGGGCCAGCCGCTGGTTCGCCCGCATTCTGGTATCCTGGGGCGCCGTGACCATTGCGCTGGCCTATACCCAGAATGCCACCATGTTTTACATCCTGCGCTTCCTGCTGGGCGTGTGTGAGGCGGGGTTCTTTCCCGGCGTGCTCTATCTGCTGACGCTGTGGTTTCCCAAGGACTATCGTGGCCGCATGGTCGGCCTTTTCATGATCTTCAGCGCGCTTGCCAATGCAGTCGGTGCGCCGTTGGGCGGCATGCTGCTCGATCTGGATGGTTTTCTGGGCTATGCTGGCTGGGAATGGGTTTTCCTCGCTACCGGTATTCCGGCGGTGATCGCTGGTATCGTCACGCTGTTCTATCTGGATGACCGCCCCGAGACTGCAAGCTTTCTGGCGGATGACGAAAAGCGATGGCTGCACGATCGGCTCGCCCAGGAAAATGCGGGGATGGAAGAGCATGCGGATGACGGCTTCAAGGCGCTGACCAATCCGCTCGTGCTGCTGATGTCCGTCTGCTATATCGGCTTTCCGCTGGCGGCCTACGGCCTCAGCTACTGGCTGCCCACCATCGTCAAGGAGTTCGGTGTCTCCAACACCGTCAACGGGCTCATCAATATCATTCCCTGGGTGGTTGTCGCCCTGGCGCTTTATGTCGTGCCAGCCGCCGCGGACCGGGTGAAGAACAAGATTCCCTATATCGTGCTGCCCGCCTTTGTTGGCGCCGTCAGCCTCGTGCTCTCGGCGGTGCTCACGAATGAAGTGCTGCAATTTGCCTTTCTCTGCATTGCCGCAGCGGGGATCTTTGCCGGTCAGCCGGTCTTCTGGAGCCTGCCCTCGCGCTTTCTGAAAGGGGCCGGTGCCGCAGCCGGTCTGGCGGCCATCAATTCAGTCGGCAATCTCGGCGGTTTCATCGCCCAGAATGTCGTGCCTTTCATCCGTGACCAAACCCAGAGCACCATCGCGCCGATGTTCTTCCTCGCAGCCTGCCTTGCGGCAGCCGGAGTGCTGGTCATGCTGGTCGGCAGCCGTCCGACACGCACCGAAACCATGGATGGGTTGAAAGGCTGATCCGTCCCTCACGGCGTCATGCGTTGCACCCCGGTGCAGCGCATTCCACGGCGTCCAGCACAGCAGCCCGCATATGGGCGTATGACATCTATGTATTGGAAGACGGCATTTGGCTCGTCAGCTTCATGTAGTATGATCTAGGATATATAGACCTGGAACAGAGAACACTACAAACCATCGACAATCCGTTCGGCACGAGATTGTCACCTATGTCTTAGGTACAAACTGTTACCTATGTCTTCGGTTCGGACAATGGAAGATTTGGAGCGGGCGAAGGGATTCGAACCCTCGACCCCAACCTTGGCAAGGTTGTGCTCTACCCCTGAGCTACACCCGCTCATCAAGCCATCGGTCCGGGGTAGTTCGCTGAACCGTGGGTCGCTGTCTTGCGGCGACGGGGGCTATATGGCCCAACTGCTTTTCGATTGCAACAGGGAAATGACGCTTCCGGCCGGAAATTTTGCAAGCAGATCGGAAGTCTTTGCTGCAAAAAGGAAATTTCGAAGCTGCAGGAATTGCAAGCTGATGCCTGCGGTCGTAGAGGATAACGCATTCCATCCCTTGCCGGGTCATTCTATTCTCATCCGGCAGGTTCCATGACAGAGCAGGACCCATCTCCATGAGCGAAACCGCGCCCGCCACCCAGGAAGCTCTTTTCCAGTTTCTCGATGACCTTGGCATTGCCCATAGCACAAAGCGGCATGCGCCGGTTTTCACCGTGGCCGAATCCGTTTCGCTCCGCGATGAAATTCCCGGCGGCCACACCAAGAACCTGTTCGTGAAGGACAAGAAGGATCAGTTCTTCCTGCTGACGGTGGAGGAAAATGCCGTTGTCGACCTGAAAACCGTGCATACGCTGATCGGCGCGGCCAGCAAGGTTTCCTTCGGCAAACCGGAAAAGCTGATGGAGTATCTGGGCGTCATTCCCGGTTCGGTGACAGCGTTTGGAGCCATCAACGATCGCGGTCTCAACGTGACCTTCGTGCTGGACGAGACCTTGATGGAGAACGAAATCATCAACTGCCACCCGCTGTCCAACGATGCGACGACCTCGATCCGGCGGGAGGATTTGCTGCGCTTTCTTGAGGCAACGGGCCACAGGCCGCTTGTCTTGAAAGTCACGGCCTGACATACGATTTAAACGGCAGGTAGCCGATAGGTTGGCCGAAAACGGTAGCATGAGAGGCGGGAGTTTCCGATGAGCGATACAGGCAATCCCTATGGCGGTTATGGTGGCGCCCAGATGACGGCCCAGGCCAGCTTCGGCACGGCTGCTCCGCCCCAGCCGGGTGGCCTGATCAAGGAAACCACCACCCAGGCCTTCACCAAGGATGTTATCGAGGAATCCCGGCGGCAGCCGGTGCTGGTGGATTTCTGGGCGCCGTGGTGCGGCCCCTGCCGCCAGCTGACGCCGGTGATCGAAAAAGTGGTCAACGAGGCCAAGGGCAAGGTCAAGCTGGTCAAGATGAACATCGATGACCATCCCGCCATCGCCGGGCAGCTCGGCATTCAGTCCATTCCCGCCGTCATCGCCTTTTCCAATGGCCGCCCGGTGGATGGCTTCATGGGTGCGTTGCCGGAAAGTCAGGTGCGCCAGTTCATCGACAAGCTCGGAGGCCCGGAGGGCGGAGCCGATCAGGCAGCGGAGATCGCCGCCGTGCTGGAAGAGGCCAAGGGTCTTTATGACGAGGGTGATTTCGACGGTGCCGCACAGCTTTACGCTGCTGTCATGCAGGCCGATCCCGAAAATGCTGCTGCCGTTGCGGGCATTGCCAATTGCATGATTGCGCTCGATCAGCATGAGCGGGTGCGGCAGATTCTGGAAGGCTTGCCGGAAACGCTGACGAAGACACCGGAAATCCAGGCCGTGGCCACCCGCCTCGCGCAGATCGAGGAAGCGCGCAAGCTCGGCGATCCGGTGGCGCTGGAGCATCAGCTCTCGCTCGATCCCGATGACCACGCCGCCCGCCTCAAGCTGGCGAAAATCCGCAATGTCGAAGGCCGTCGCGATGAGGCTGCCGATCATCTGCTGCTGATCATGAAAAAGGATCGCACCTTCGATGATGACGGCGCGCGCCGCCAGCTGCTGGAATTCTTCGATGTCTGGGGCTTCAAGGACCCGGCCACCATTCAGGCGCGGCGAAAGCTTTCGGCGCTGTTGTTTTCCTGACAGGGAGCTGATGCGGGCTTGAGTTCTCGTCCCGTCGCTCCACATAGGCTTTACTCTTACGTTCGAATTTCCGAAACTACCCGGCAATTTCGGATTTCGATGCAAAGGCAGAGGTGAGGCAGGCATCACGCCCGCGACCGCCACTGCAGGAGGCAGGAATGCACGTCGGCAATGCAAGATATCTCTCAGCGGCGGATTTACCGGAGACTTTGCCGGTTTTTCCGCTCTCCGGGGCCTTGCTTTTGCCAGCGGGACAATTGCCGCTCAATATCTTCGAGCCGCGCTATCTGGAAATGTTCGACTACGCCCTCAAGGGCGACCGGTTGATCGGCATGATCCAGCCGGCTCTGGTGGAACCGCTGGAACTTGAGCCGGGCGTGCCGGCGCTGAGCCAGATGGGCTGTATCGGGCGCATCACCTCCTATGCGGAAACCGGCGATGGCCGCTATATCGTGTCGCTGGGCGGCATTTGCCGCTTCCGGCTGCTGGAGGAGGTGAAAAGCCACCGCCCCTTCCGCATGGCGCGCATTTCGCCCTTCATGGCCGATCTCACCTCCGCCGACGAGGAAAAAAGCGTCGATCGTGACAAGCTGCTCTCCACCTTCCGGGACTATCTGGAAGCCAACAAGCTGGAAGCGGATTGGGAAAGCGTGCAGCGGGCCAGCAATCTGACGCTGGTCAATTCCCTGTCGATGATGTCCCCCTTCGGTCCTGCCGAAAAGCAGGCGATCCTTGAAGCGCCGGATCTCAAATCCCGGGCGGAAACCCTGATCGCCATCACCGAAATCTATCTGGCGCGCGGGTTCGGCGATGCCGACACCCTGTTGCAGTGAGGCACCGCCATGGATCAGCGCATGAACGGGGTAGACCCGAAAATGCTGGAATTGCTGGTCTGTCCGCTGACCTCGGGCCGTTTGACGCTCGACCGCGAGCGAAACGAACTGGTGTCTGAAAAGGCAAAGCTTGCCTATCCCATCCGGGATGGCATTCCGATCATGCTGGTTTCCGAGGCCCGCAAGATCGAGGACTGATTCGCGGTTGTCCGGCACAATGTCCGGCAATGGCCCGTCCTCAAAGCGGTCTGAAAGCTGGCCGTCAGGTCCGCGCAAGTCAGGCCGTCTAGTCTTGAGGCTGACGAAGACGGCGCCGCAAGGTAATTTTCCCGAATTCGATGCAAAAACAAGGCGCTACGGCATGATGCGGTTTTCTTCTGCCGCAGGATGCTGTATCGAACGAAACGAAGCTGTTCGGCGTTTACCATCATGAGGATGGCGCTGATAAAGGCCGGGATGATCCCGGAGACACAGGATAGCAATGAACGACGATTTCGAACCGGACGCACAGGCGGATACGTCCAATCTGGCGGCCCTGGTCTTGAGCCAGGAACTGGATCAGTTAGCCGATGTTCTCGTCAGCGCCCTTCAGGAAGTTTTCCAAATTCTGGATGATAATCACCCCGTCGGCACACTGCATTAGAGTATTGTCCCGAGAAAAGTGGAAACCGGCTTTCCGTCCGGAAATCTGTAAAAAACAATGAGTTGGAGCGCGGATCTAATTCAATCAGATCGAAAAGCACTCTAAGCGGGAGTGGGCAGGAGGCTTACCCAAAGCCGAATGTCCACAAGCACAGGCTCCATGAAAAAGCGCTTCCGCCAATTCTTCGGCGGAAGCGCTTTTTTTACAGTCTGTTCAAGAATTGCTGCTGGCCTGGCGAAAATGGTGATTTCGAGAACCGGAACGGAGCGTACTTAACGTACGTGAGTACCGGAAGCGCAGGAATTGCCATTTGCAGACGGCCAGTGGCGATTATTGGACGGACTGTTAGGGTCGGTCGATTTCCTTGCCGATATAGGCAATGGCCTGCTGGTAGACGGTGGCCGCATTCCAGCCGCCGATGGCGGTGAAATTCGGCTCGCCCGGCTGATAACCGAGACCCGGCTGCCAGCCGTGCCCCTTCAGGAAGTTTGCCGTGGAGGACAAGGCATCCGCACGGGAATGGATCAGGTCGATATGGCGGTCGCCATCGCCATCGACGCCGTAAAGCGTGACATTCTTCGGCAGGAACTGGGTCTGGCCGATCTCGCCATGGGCAGCCCCTCGCGAATTGACATCCAGGTCGCCATCTCCCACCAGTTTCAAGGCCGCATAGAGCTGGTCCTTGAAGTAGTCGCTGCGGCGGCAGTCGAAGGCCAGCGTCGAGACGGCAGAGAGCGTGTGTTCATTGCCCATATAATTGCCGAAGCCGGTTTCCATGCCCCAGATGGCGATGAGCGGGCCGGCAGGAACGCCGAAGCGGCGCTCGATCGTGGAAAAAAGCTGGGCATTGGCGCGCTTCATGGCCTTGCCACGGCTGATGATTGCCTGGCCGCCCCGTTTTTTCATGAATTCATCGAAGGAGAGCTTGAAGCTCTTCTGGCCCCGGTCGGCGCGAATCGTCGGCTGGTTATAATGGACATTGGCGAATGCGCGGTCGAGAACCGAGCGGCTGACGCCACGACCGGCAGCCTCTGCCTTGAAACCATCCACCCACTGCTCGAAGCCAGCAGATGTGTTGCTGCAAGCGGGTGCCGCCAAAGCCTGTCCACCCATGCCACAGAGCGCCGTTACCGCCAGAAAGGCTGCCGCGCGAAACCTGTTCATCCCCATCGAAACCTCATCCATACGGGAAGCGCGGCCCTTGCCGGTGCCGCGCCGTGTGTGTCTGCCTCATGTCCGTAAGCATGAAGCGTTTAAACTTCGTGTAAACCATAAAAAAGGGCGGGCTTACAGAGCATTTCCAGGGAAAGTGGGAACCGGTTTCCCGTTCGGAAATGCGAAAAAGCAGTAATCCGAAGCATTTCCAGGGAAACTGGAAACCGTTTTCCCTTCGGACATGCTGGAAAACATAGATTTTGGAGGGTGTTTTGGAAAAAACACCCTCCAAACCGACCCTTTTTCAAAAGCGCGTGATTTCAGAATCAGGCGGCCAGGGCCTTCGGCTTGATCAGGCCGCGATTGATCAGAAGCTCGGCGATCTGCACGGCGTTGAGAGCTGCGCCCTTGCGCAGGTTGTCGGAAACCACCCACATGTTCAGGCCGTTTTCAACGGTAGCATCTTCGCGGATGCGCGAAATATAGGTGGCATCTTCACCCGCAGATTCGACCGGGGTGATGTAGCCGCCGTTTTCATGCTTGTCGATGACGAGGCAGCCGGGGGCTTCGCGCAGGATCTCACGGGCCTGATCGGCGGTGATTTCCTTTTCAAACTCGATATTGACCGATTCCGAGTGGCCGATGAAGACAGGCACGCGCACGGCGGTGCAGGTGACCTTGATCTTCGGGTCCAGCATCTTCTTGGTTTCGGCCAGCACCTTCCATTCTTCCTTGGTGTAACCGTCTTCCATGAACACATCGATATGCGGAATGACGTTGAAGGCGATGCGCTTGGTGAACTTCTTGTTTTCCACCGGATCGGCCACGAAGACGGCGCGGGTCTGGGTGAAGAGCTCGTCCATGCCTTCCTTGCCGGCACCGGAGACCGACTGATAGGTGGAGACGACGACGCGCTTGATGGTGGCCACGTCATGCAGCGGCTTCAGCGCCACGACGAGCTGGGCGGTCGAGCAATTCGGATTGGCAATGATGTTCTTCTTGGAGAAGCTCGCGATGGCGTCCGGGTTCACTTCCGGCACGATCAGCGGAACCTCGGAATCGTAGCGCCAGGCGGAGGAATTGTCGATGACGACGCAGCCCTGCGCGCCGATCTTCGGCGACCACTTCTGCGAAACGGTGCCGCCCGCCGACATCAGGCAAATGTCCGTATCGGAAAAATCGTAGTTTTCCAGATTCTTGACCTTCAGCACCTTGTCGCCAAAGGACACTTCGGTGCCTTGCGAGCGAGCGGAAGCCAGCGCCACCACTTCATCGGCGGGGAAGCCGCGCTCGGCCAGAATATTCAACATCTCGCGGCCGACATTGCCGGTGGCGCCTGCGATTGCAACTTTGAAACCCATGATACCTGCTCTCTTTCTGTCTCTCCTCGGCTTTGGTGAGGGGGAAGCGCGGCATTCCGCGTTCTTCCTGTCCCCGGCCTTGCCGGGGAGAGAGCGGTGGGCCAGAGACGTCAGACGGTTTTAATCGTCGTTTTGGCCGTGATGGTCAGAGGAAACGCGCATGCCAATGGCTCCGCGGCAGAGACTGCCCGGTTGCCTTCCATGGCGGCGATGATCAAAGCTTGGCTCATCTCACGTTTCCTTCCGCCTCTGCCTTTACTCCCTTTTCTGCCGCTGTCAAGAAACAGGGCTCCCCGCGAGAGCGTCCCGGCGCTAAAAAAGGCCACGTGTCATGCCTCAATCACGCACCGAAGAGAGTGTTTTCGTGTTTCCGGGCGGAAAACCGGTTCCACTTTTCCTTGGAAACACTCCAGGCCGCATTAGACGAAAGTCATAAGCCCAAAGCATCTCTCTCGATTCGCCTCGAATTCTGTCAGTTTACTGCTCAGTCGCAGCCGCGACACATTGCCTCGGAGGAGGGGGCGGCGGCTGGCGCGGAACATGTTGAGGAGGATCAACAATGGCAAATGTCGCAACCATGCACGGTTCGGCACGCGGCATGACGGCTGAGGAGCGGAAAGTCATTTTCGCCTCGTCGCTCGGCACCGTGTTCGAGTGGTATGATTTCTATCTCTACGGTTCGCTGGCGATCTATATCGGCGCAACCTTCTTCTCCCAATACCCGGAGACCACCCGCAACATCTTCACGCTGCTGGCCTTTGCGGCGGGCTTTCTCGTACGCCCGTTCGGAGCGCTGGTCTTTGGCCGGCTTGGCGACCTTGTCGGGCGTAAATATACCTTCCTCGTCACGATCCTGATCATGGGCGCTTCCACCTTCCTGGTGGGCATCCTGCCGGGTTCGGCCACCATTGGCATTGCCGCGCCCATCATCCTCATCGTGCTGCGCATGCTGCAGGGCCTGGCGCTGGGCGGCGAATATGGCGGTGCCGCCACCTATGTGGCCGAACATGCGCCGCATGGCCGCCGCGGTTTCTACACCTCCTGGATCCAGACCACGGCAACGCTGGGCCTGTTCCTGTCGCTTCTGATCATCCTCGGTATCCAGATGGCCATGGGCAAGGAAGCCTTTGCGGCCTGGGGCTGGCGTATTCCCTTCCTGCTGTCGGTGGTGCTGCTTGGCATTTCCGTCTGGATCCGCATGCAGATGAACGAATCCCCCGCCTTCAAGAAGATGAAGGAGGAGGGCACCCAGTCCAAGGCGCCGATTTCGGAAGCCTTCGGCCAGTGGAAGAATGCCAAGATCGCCATTCTGGCGCTGCTGGGCGCTGTCGCCGGTCAGGCCGTCGTCTGGTATTCGGGCCAGTTCTATGCGCTGTTCTTCCTGCAGAACGTGCTAAAGGTGGATGCCCAGGCCGCCAATATCATGGTGGCGATTGCGCTGGCGCTCGGCACGATGTTCTTCGTCGTCTTCGGCTGGCTTTCGGACAAGATCGGCCGCAAGCCGATTATCATGGCGGGCCTGCTGCTGGCCATGCTCACCTACTTCCCGCTCTTCAAGGCCATGACCTGGGCAGGCAATCCGGCCCTGGCTGAAGCGCAGGCGACGGTGAAGGCCACGGTGACGGCAGATCCGGCAGATTGTAATTTCCAGTTCAATCCGACGGGGACGGCCAAGTTCACCACCTCTTGCGATATCGCAACCGCTCTGCTGACGAAGAATTCGGTGCCCTATGAAGTCGTGCCCGGTGCTGCCGGCTCCACGGCCGCGATCAAGCTCGGCAATGCCGAAATTTCGAGCTATGACAGCATCAAGGCCGGCGCCAATGCCAAGGCTCTCGATGCCAGCCTGCAGAAGAGCGTCAACATTGCCCTGCACGATGCCGGCTATCCGCTGGTCCGTGATGCGGTGAAGGTGCCGGACGCCAAGCTGAACGCCTTCATTGCCGCCAATCCGGAACTGAAGCTGAATGCCGAAGCCGTGCGCGGCGGTCCGAGCACCACGGTGCCCACGGACAAGCTGGTGGCGGACAAGCTGCTGACGGCGGATGAAGCCGCAGCCGCTGGCATGCAGTCCATGCCGGTCTACACCATTGCCAATGGCGGCGCCTTCAAGATGGTGGCCGATCCGGCCCAGGTCAAATGGGTGCCGCTCGTGGCCATCCTGACGGTGCTGGTGATCTATGTGACCATGGTTTATGGCCCGATTGCCGCCATGCTGGTGGAAATGTTCCCCACCCGCATCCGCTATACCGGCATGTCGCTGCCCTATCACATCGGCAATGGCTGGTTCGGTGGTCTTCTGCCCGCCACGGCCTTCGCCATGAGCGCGGCCAAGGGCGATATCTATTACGGTCTCTGGTATCCCATTGTCATCGCCGGCATATCCTTCGTGATCGGCATGCTGTTCCTGCGGGAAACCAAGAATAACGATATCGACGCCTGATCACGCCGCGTCATCTGCCAAATCAATGCCCGGAACCCTGGTTCCGGGCATTTTCATGAGGTTTGCAAAACTGCCGTTGCAGCCAACGCAGAAGAAGTCTGCCTTTTCGCCCTGGCCTCGGCCTGCGGACAGCGAATGAGCGGCTGGCTGAGAACCGGCACATGGTGTGCATCGAGGCGGAAGACCAGCCCGTGCCGGGCAAAGACAATGGCCATGAACCAGGTGAACCAGGCACCAAAGCTCAAACCCGCCAGCACATCGCTTGGATAATGCGCGCCCAGCATGACACGCCCCATGCCGCACCAGAGTGCCGCCACGGCAAAGGCGATCCGGTAACGCGGCGCCAGCAGGGCGGCAATCATGAACAGCGCGCCGATGGTGGTGGAATGGCCGGATGGAAAGCTTTCGAAACTGGCGCGTCCGGCCAGCGGCAGGAAATGGAAGGGATCTTCCAGCGGAAACTCTCCCGGACGTGCCCTACCGATCAAACGCTTCAGAAGATTGGCGATGAGGCCGGAGAGTGCGAGGCTGAGGAAACAATAACATCCAAGCGCACTGAAGAACGCCGCCCTTGCTCTATGGCTTGCCCGCCGGGCCAGCCGCGCCATGGCCGCACCCTCTATCGCAAGCAATGCGCTGATCAACAGGCTCCAGCCGGAATCGCCCATATTGGAGAGCAGTTTTGCCCACTCCCGCGCTTCGGGGCTGGCAAAGCGGCCCAGCACCCCGGTTGCCCTGTCAAAGACCAGACAGGCCAGTGCAATCAGGCTCAGCGCGACGGTCATGCACAGACGCGCCTTGCATTCAGGCATGGGATATCGCGCCCTGCCTTTTCGTAAACGCCGAAAAACGGCTTTCATGTCCCGCCCATCGTTTTCAAGCGAATGCCGGCTAAAGCGCGCTTTAACACTTTAAACCTGCTGCATAATTCTCACCTTAAATCGACTCCGATTTAAGGAGTTATGCAGTAAGCCACCGGCATTCCTGCTGATCAACGGTTTGGGATGCGCCTGTCCTTGCGGACCCCTCAGGCCCATCCTTATTCCGCGCTATCATGGTAAGGGCGCGGAATTACAGGCACATGACATACTGCATAATTCCTTAAATCGGAATCGATTTAAGGATAAAATTATGCAGAAGATTTAAAGAGTTACAGCGCCGTGCGTTTGATAAAACGCACGGCGCTGTAGGGCTCGGATACAGACTCCTGATTACTGCACCAGCGTCTTGAACTCGGCCAGGATGGCATCGCCCATTTCGGCGGTGCCGACCTTGGTGCAGCCTTCGGCCATGATGTCGCCGGTGCGGATGCCCTTGTCGAGCACGTTGGCAATGGCCTTTTCCAATGCGTCGGCTTCCTTCACCAGGTTGAAGGAATAGCGCAGGCACATGGCGAAGGAGGCGATCATGGCGATCGGGTTGGCAATGCCCTGACCGGCAATGTCCGGGGCGGAACCGTGCACCGGCTCATAGAGCGCCTTGCGCTTGCCGGTCTTGCCGTCCGGTGCGCCGAGCGAGGCCGACGGCAGCATGCCGAGCGAGCCGGTCAGCATGGCGGCGACGTCGGAGAGCATGTCGCCGAACAGGTTGTCGGTGACGATGACGTCGAACTGCTTCGGCGCGCGGACCAGCTGCATGCCGCCGGCATCGGCCAGCATATGCTCGAGCTTCACATCGGAATACTTGGCCTTGTGCGTCTCGGTTACCACCTGGTTCCACAGCACACCGGACTTCATGACGTTGCGCTTTTCCATGGAGCACACGGTATTGCGGCGGGTGCGGGCCATTTCGAAGGCCACGGCGGAAATACGCTCGATCTCATAGGTGTCGTAGACCTGGGTATCGATGGCGCGCTTCTGGCCATTGCCGAGATCGGTGATGGTCTTCGGCTCGCCGAAATAGACGCCACCCGTCAGTTCGCGGATGATCAGGATATCCAGGCCTTCCACCAGTTCCGGCTTCAGCGAAGAAGCGGAAGCCAGCGCCGGATAGCAGATGGCGGGGCGCAGGTTGGCGAAAAGCTCCAGATCCTTGCGCAGGCGCAGCAGGCCTGCTTCCGGGCGCACCTCGTAAGGTACGGCATCCCATTTCGGGCCGCCGACCGCACCGAACAGCACGGCATCCGCCGCCATGGCCTTGGCCATGTCCGCTTCGCTGATGGCCGCGCCATGGGCGTCGTAGGCGGAGCCGCCCACCAGACCCTCATCGGTTTCAAAACCCGCCGCCAATTCCTCGTTCATGTAGGAAATGATCTTGCGGACTTCGTTCATCGCCTCCGGACCGATACCGTCACCGGGAAGCAGGAAAAGCGTGCGCGCCATGGCTGTAACCTCTTCTGATCAAGTTGAGGCGTTTTATCGGCCCGTGACGGCCAATTCAAGGACACCTTCCTGAAGAGCGGTACGCTTTTTATTCCGGCAAAACCTGCCGAAATGTGGCACTGGCGACCCATAAACCGCCGAAATAGGCAGGCTGACAGCAAAAGGGCCGGTGACCCGGCCCTTTCTTTTCCAAAACTCTGCTTATTTGCACTTTTCGATGCGTTTCAGCGCATCCGAAATGCCTTGCAGCGAATAGGCGTAATTGGTCTGGGTGCCACGGCCGGAGACGGCCTGGACCGACATGCTCTTGCCGGTCTTCATGGCCTGAACCAGGGCCGGCTCCTCGGCGGCATTTTCCACCCAGGCGGCGCTGTCCTTGACGAACATCGAGAAGCTCTTGGCATCGATCTTCACCGTTACCTTGGAGCCGGCCTTCAGCGGATAGCCCACCATGACCTGCGGCTCGTAGGAGATGTTCTGGCCGGGGCGCTGCGATACGATGAAGAACACATCGCCGTGGTTGACGGAGGCGGGTTCCTTGCTGGTCGGGACGGAGAGCACGTAGCAGACCGTGTTGGCGCCAGATTTGTAGGAATAGGCGCCCCAAGCCTTGAACTGCTCGATGCGGGTCGGGCTGGGCGACTGCGCCATTGCCACGCCGGCCATGGCCAGCATCATTGCGCATGCGGTTGCGATTCTTTTTACAAACATTTTTTCCTGCCGCTTTCTTGATCCAACACCACCACCGGCCCCTCACGGTGGACCGGTTCCAGCATCGTGCAAAGCTTGTTCAGCACTTTGCTGCCATTCCTTTCCGCATTGGCTGGCGATTCGCGCTCGCGCCAATACGCATCAATTGCATTCAATTTGACTTAATTTTGGTTACCAAACCCTGAACGCAGCAGGATTACCAGCCGCCCGAATCGATGAAACTTGCGGGCCTGCGGCATTTCCTTGCGAAATCGCGGGTTTTTTGTCGCAAACCGGCGCAATCTCGACGTTCAGGAACGGAAACGTGAATAGGACAAGCTGAATGCACCGGCTGAAACCCGGCTTTCGTCACCAACACAAGGAATGGGGCAAGAGTTTGGACGCCGGGCCGGGATCAGCTCTTTGTGGCCGCCTGCTGCTCTTCATCGGCAAGCACGGCATCGGCGGCTTCGTAATGATGTTCCCGGATATGGCCGTTGATCAGCGCCAGCGCCGTGGTCAGCACCGCAATGTCGTCGGTAAAGCCCACCACGGCCAGCATGTCGGGGATGGCATCGAAAGGCAGCACGAAATAGCCAAGGGCCGCCAAGAGAATGCCCCGTACCCTGAGCGGCGTCTGCCGGTCGGTGGCGCAGAAGAAGGCGGCGATCACGTCGCGGCTGAAGGGAATCTGGCGGATGGCCTTGCGCATTGTCGGCCAGAAGCGGGATTTCACCCGGGCTTCCTGCTGCTCCTGGGTCTTCTCATCGCCCGGCAGCAGGATTTCACCAATCTTGACATCATCCATGGCAAGCCTTCCTGTTCAGATCTCGGAAAGAAAGGCGAAAGCGCCTTTCCTTCCGGTCTCGCTGATATGGGAAGCCCGCTCGGTTCTGTCAAACCCGGCGGGCGGCGATCCGGTCCATGGCCAGCCCCAGATCGAAATCCCTTGCCGTCAGGCCGCCCGAATCATGGGTGGTGAGGCAAACCTCCACCCTCCGATAGACATTGAACCATTCCGGGTGATGGTTGAGCTTTTCCGCCACCACCGCGCATTCGGCCATGAAGCCGAAAGCCTCCGCGAAATCCCGGAACGCAAAGTCGCGGCGAATGCTCAAGCCATCATCCGACAATTCCCACTCGGTCAGTGTGCCCATCCGCTCGCGGACATTCTCGGCGGCCAGTTTCTGATCCCGCATCGGCCTCTCCTCACGCCGGATGCTGCAGGCTGTCGGACCAGCCGAATTCCGTCTGCGCTTCGTAGAGCGGAAACACCTCTTCCGTCAGATAGGGGCCGCCGCCCACCGATTCCTTCGAGGACATCAGCACGAAGCGGGAAACGAGAAAGGGCGCGGTGTGGAAATTGCCGCGCCCTGACAGGTAATGGATCACATCATCGAGACGGGCCGATTTCAACCGGGCCAGCGTCACATGCGGGGTGAATTTCCTGGGGTCCGGGGGAAGGCCGATGCGCTGGCAGATCCGTTCGATTTCTCCCTGAAGCGCGGTCATTTCGGCGCTCGGCTGCACGCCAGCCCACAGAGAATGGGGCTTTTTTGACCCGAAGGAGCCGATGCTGTTGAGGCTGAGCTCAAATTCCGGCCTGTCGATCCGGTCCAGCCGGTCGACGATCTCGTCGGCGGTGCGGCCATCGACATCGCCGATGAAGCGCAGGGTGATGTGGTAATTTTCCACGTCGATCCAGCGGGCTCCTGGGAGACCGCCGCGCAGCAGGGACAGGCTCAAGGCCGCGCTGCGCGGAATTTCGAGGGCAGTAAACAATCTCGGCATGGCGAGCTCTCCCCGAACTGTCGGAACGGCCTGCGAATCAAAAGCCGTTCCATGGCTTTGTATTCCCGATCATTTCCGTCTCCGCCCGCTTGCCGGGCGAAAACTGTTCTCCAGCGAATCATGCCTCCACTTGGTAAGCAAGATGTTAACTTTTGTTATCCTCTAGAGCTTTCGCAAAACTCTCGACCACGGGGGCCATTTTGCCTGAAATAATGCCGACCCCCTTGGCATTGGGATGCATGCCGTCGCCGAGTTTCAGGCTGGCATCGGTGGCCACGCCCTCCAGGATGAAGGGATAAAGCGGCAGATTGTATTTTTCCGAAAGCCGGGCATAGATCGGGTTGAAGCGCTTGCCGTATTCGCTGCCCATGTTTGGTGGAGCGATCATGCCGACCAGCAGCACGCCGATCTTGCGCGCCTTCAGCCTCTCGATGATGGCCGCCAGGTTCTTTTCCGTCTCTTCCGGGGCAATGCCGCGCAGGGCGTCATTGGCGCCCAGTTCCAGGATCACGCCATCCGTGCCGTCCGGCACCGACCAGTCCACCCGGGAAAGCCCGCCTTCGCTGGTATCGCCCGAAACCCCGGCATTGCTGATCGCCACATTCAGCCCCCGGTCATGCAGCACTTTTTCCAGCTGGCTCGGCAGGCTTTCGGAACCCTGCAACTGATAGCCCGCCATCAGGCTGTCGCCCAGCCCGACAAGCTGGATCTGCCGCTCGGCCACCGGCGCCTCGGCCCCCGCATCATCCTGCATCACCGGCATATCCTGGGGGGCGGCGTCTTCCGACTGTTCCTGTGCGCCCGCCAGCAGGGGAAATGTCAGGCCCGCAAGCAGAATGACGGCGAAGTGAAGCCCTGCAACTTTAAAACCCATGTCTGCTTTCCTAAATTGGCGACACTGCCTCTCTGCACCTATCAAAGCCTATATAGGACGTAAATCCGTGGGAAAAACCATTATCCAGCTTCGCAATGCAGATCTGACGCTTGGCAGTGCCGCAGCCTCCGTCCATGTGCTGAAAAAGATCGATCTGGATATCATGGCGGGTGAATCCGTCGGGATTGTGGGGCCGTCCGGCTCGGGCAAATCGACGCTTCTGATGGTGCTGGCCGGGCTGGAGCGGCTGGACAGCGGTGAAATCCATGTCAACGGTCAGGCTCTCCATGGCCTGAAGGAGGATGCGCTGGCGGATTTCCGCGGCAAGAATATCGGTATCGTCTTCCAGAGCTTTCACCTCATCGCCAACATGACGGCGCTGGAAAACGTTGCCGTGCCGCTGGAACTGGCCAATGTCGCCGATGCCTTTGCCATCGCCCGGCGCGAGCTGGAGGCGGTCGGGCTTGGCGAACGCCTGCATCACTATCCCGGGCAATTGTCCGGCGGCGAGCAGCAGCGTGTGGCGATAGCGCGCGCGCTTGCGCCATCCCCCGCCGTGCTGATCGCCGATGAGCCGACCGGCAATCTCGACGGCGCGACGGGGCGGCAGATCGCCGATCTCCTGTTTTCAAAGCAGCAGGAACGGCAAATGACGCTGGTGCTGGTGACCCATGATCCGGCCCTTGCCGCCCGCTGCTCCAGGCAGGTGCGGGTGCGCTCCGGCAGGATCGAGCCGGAGATGAAAGAGCCGGAAGCCCGTCTGGAAAAGGCTGTCCAGGTATGAGGGGCGCTCTGTTGTCCCGCTTCGCTCTTGCCTTCCGTCTGGCGCTTCGGGAAATGCGGGGCGGGTTGAAGGGTTTCTACATTTTCCTCGCCTGCATCGCCATCGGAACGGGGGCCATTGCCGCCGTCAATTCCGTGTCCAGCGCCATGACGCGGTCCATTGCCAGCCAGGGTACGACGCTGCTTGGTGGCGATCTCAGGTTCGAACTGAACAACCGTGCCGCCAGTGACAGGGAAAGGGCCTTTCTGGACAGTCTCGGCACGGTGGCCACCTCCACCGGCCTGCGCTCCATGGCGCGCCTGCCGGATGGCAGCGATCAATCGCTGGTGGAGATCAAGGCCGTGGATGGGCTTTACCCTCTCTACGGCACGTTCAAGGCCGAGCCGGACAGGCCGGTTGCCGATCTTCTCGCCCGGCAGGGCGATGCTTACGGCATGGTGGCGGCCCCGCTGCTGCTCGACCGGCTTTCCCTGAAGCCCGGCGACCGGCTGTTGATCGGCAACGCCACGCTGGTGGTCACCGGGCGGATCGAGAGCGAGCCGGATGCTGTTTCGGAAGGGTTCGGCTTTGCGCCGCGCATCATGGTCAGCGAGCAGGCGCTTGCGGCTTCGGGCCTGATCGACACCGGAAGTCTGGTGGAACATGTCTACAAGATCCGGCTGAAAGCCGATGCCCCGCCGCTTGCCGCCATCGAAGACCAGGCCAAGCGGGATTTTCCCGATGCCGGATGGTCGATCCGTACCGCCGAGCGCGCCGCCCCCAATCTCACGGAGAATATCCGACGCTTCTCCCAGTTTCTGACGCTGGTCGGCCTGACGGCGCTGATCGTCGGCGGTGTTGGCGTTGCCAATGCGGTGCGCGCCTTTCTCGATTCCAAACGCACCGTCATCGCGACGCTGAAATGCCTGGGCGCGCCGGCAAGCGTGGTGGTGCTGGTCTATCTCTTCCAGATCCTGCTGGTCAGCGGTATCGGCATTGCGCTCGGGCTGATGCTGGGCATGGTGGCGCCGTGGATTGCCGGTTATTATCTGGCGCAATATCTGCCGATCACTGCCGATTTTGCACTTTACCCCCGCTCCCTGCTGCTGGCGACCCTGTTCGGTCTCATGACGACGCTGGCCTTCGCCGCCATGCCGCTTGGTCATTCCCGGGAGGTTCCAGCCACTGCGCTGTTCCGCGATCAGGGGTTCGAGATGCGCAAGCTGCCCTCCTGGCCCTATGTCGGCACGGCGGCTCTGGCCATTGCCGCCCTGGCGGCGCTGGCGGTGGCCACCGCCTATGACCGGCGGCTGGCGTTGATTTTCCTTGTCGCCATGGCTGGCAGTTTTGTGGTGTTGCGGCTGGTGGCCTATGGGGTTGCGGCCCTTGCCCGGCGCAGCCCGCGCGTTTCCTCGCCCGCGCTGCGGCTGGCGGTGGGCAATATTCATCGCCCCGGCGCGCTGACGCCGTCCGTCATTCTCTCCCTCGGGCTTGGATTGGCGCTGCTGGTGACGCTGTCGCTGATCGATGGCAATCTGCGCCGCAGTTTGACGGGCACTTTGTCCGAGAAGGCGCCGAATTTCTTCTTCGTCGATATCCAGCGCAGCCAGCTTGAGGATTTCCGCGCCTTGATCGGCCGGGAAGCGCCGGGCGGCACGCTGACCGAAGTGCCGATGCTGAGAGGACGGATCATCGCCTTCAACGGTCAGGATGTGACGAAAATGAACGTGCCGCCGGAAGGCCGGTGGGTGCTGCGCGGCGATCGCGGCATCACCTATGCCACCGAGGTGCCGCGCAATTCCACGGTGACGCAGGGACAATGGTGGCCCGCCGATTACAAGGGCGAGCCGCTCGTGTCCTTTTCCGAGCAGGAGGGCAAGGAGCTTGGCCTGAAGCTTGGCGACAAGGTGACGGTTAATGTGCTGGGCCGCAACATCACCGCCACCATCGCCAATTTCCGCAAGCTGGATTGGCAGTCGCTGTCGATCAACTTCGTCATGGTGTTCTCGCCCAATACTTTTGCGGGCGCGCCGCATGCCTGGATCGCCACGCTGATGGAACCGCAGGCCAAGGCGGAGGATGAGGCACGCATCCTGCGCAGTGTTACGCAAACCTTCCCCACCATCACGTCGGTCAGGGTCAAGGATGCGCTGGATACGGTCAACGAACTGGTCGGACAACTGGCTGTCGCCATTCGTGCGGCGGCTGCCATTGCGCTGATCTCGTCTGTTCTGGTGCTGGCCGGGGCGCTGGCCGCCGGAAACCGCGCCCGCACCCATGATGCCGTCGTTCTGAAGACCCTGGGTGCGACGCGGGCCATGCTGATCCGCGCCTTCACCTATGAATATCTGCTGCTGGGGCTTGCCACGGCCATCTTCGCGCTTCTGGCGGGCAGCGTGGCGGCCTGGTATGTGGTGAGCCAGGTGATGAAGCTGCCCGTAACCTTCCTGCCGATGGTGGCGCTGGCCACGCTGGCGCTGGCGCTGGTCACAACCATCGGCATCGGCCTTGCCGGCACCTGGCGGGTGCTGGGGCAGAAGGCGGCGCCGGTGCTGAGGGAATTGTAGGCGCGTCCGCGCCCTTCATTACCGCAGTTTAACGGAAATCCTCTTGCTTCAAGGCCTTACCCGACCCATATTGTTTTCACGCATGCAAGGCTCCGCATGCGACGGCGGCTGTGACGCCGGTGTTTTCGGAGCTGTTTGTTGAGGCGCACCAAGCATTTGGCACGCGCCCGTGAGAGGAAACGATGTCTGACTTTCGCAACTATCAGGCTCAGCGCGGCGCCAGCTCCGCCGAGATGATCGACCAGGGGCTTCGCGCCTACATGGTCAAGGTCTATAACCTGATGGCGCTGGGATTGGCGATCACCGGTGTCGCGGCCTGGGCGATCTCCATGCTGGCGACCACCACCGATCCCTCCATGGCGGTCGGACAGTTCGGCAACGGCGTGATGCTGACCGGTCTGGGTGCCGCCCTTTATGGCAGCCCGCTGAAATGGGTTGTCATGCTGGCTCCCGTGGCCCTGGTGTTCTTCCTGAGCTTCCGCATTGCCTCGATGAGCGTTTCTGCCGCCCGCACCACCTTCCTGGTCTATGCCGGTCTGGTGGGTCTGTCGCTGTCGTCGATCTTCCTGGTCTATACCGGGGCCAGCATCGTGCAGACCTTCTTCGTGACGGCGGCCTCGTTCGGCGCGCTGTCGCTTTATGGCTACACGACGCGGCGTGACCTGAGCGCCATGGGCTCCTTCATGATCATGGGCCTGTTCGGCATCATCATTGCCTCGCTGGTCAATATCTTCCTGCAATCCAGCGCCATGGCCTTCGCCATCTCCATCCTGGGCGTGGTGATCTTCGCGGGCCTCACCGCCTATGACACGCAGAAGATCAAGGAAATATATCTGGACAGCGACGGCTATGACACCGCAAGCCGAAAGGCCATCATGGGTGCGCTGACGCTCTATCTGGATTTCATCAACCTCTTCCTGTTCCTGCTGCGCTTCATGGGCGACCGTCGCTGATCGGGCGGAACAGGGCAATGATCGGGGCGGCTGAAAGGCCGCCCTTTTCTTTTCCCGATTATTTTAAGTTCAACGCCGTTTTCCCCTACAGCGCCGTGCGCCCTATATGGCGCACAAAGGTTCGCTGGAGCGCTTTATATCTGCTGCATAATTCCTTAGATCGTTCCGATTTAAGGAATTATGCAGCAAGAAATGTCTTGCTCCAGATCGCGCGGCGTGAATGATGGGCAAAATTCATTTGCGTACGTTCTGTCATGACCCTGTCCCTTCGCCCCGCCTCCTTCGCCGATATCCCTGCCATTACCGCCATTTATGCCCAGGCCGTGACTGGCGGAACGGCCTGTTATGAACTGGAGCCGCCGGACGAGGCGGAGATGCGCCGCCGGATGGAGGCCATTCTCGCAGGCAAATTTCCCTATCTCATTGCCGAGGAAGGGGGTGAGGTCCTGGGCTATGCCTATGCGTCCTTCTTCCGGACGCGCGCCGCCTATCGCTTCCTGGTGGAGGATTCCATTTATCTGGGCGAAGCCGCCCGAGGCCGGGGCGTTGGCAAGCTGCTGCTGACCGCCTTGATCGAGCAGTGCACGGCGCTTGGCTACCGGCAGATGATCGCGGTAATCGGTGGCGCAAGCCCGGCCTCCATCGGTCTGCATAGGTCGCTGGGCTTTGTCCATTCCGGCGGCATTACCGGCTCGGGCTTCAAGTTCGGCCACTGGCTGGACACGGTTTTCATGCAACGTCCGCTGGGTGAGGGCAAGGACAGCCTGCCGGAGTAGTGACTCATACCGAGAGTCATTGAAAATGACTCTCGGTATTCCCCTTTCGAATATCTCAAGCCCCTGATGCATTTGAGATATTCGAAATCTCTTCAAGGCGAGGATGCGTTAGCATCTTCGAGCCTTGGTATCACAAGTCTTACGGCGCGCCGCTCAATCGATCAGCTTCAGCACCTTGTCGAACACCTTCAACACCTGCTTCAGGTCATGGCCGCGCTTCAGGATCATGCCATTGGTGTTGACGACGCTGTAGGCGCCCTGCTTGGCGGCGAGCTTCGGGTTTTTCTCGATGCGGTAGAGCGGCATTTCGCCGGAGCGCTTGAAGACGGAGAACACCGCCTTGTCCTTCAGGTGGTCCAGCGCATAATCGCGCCACTCACCTTCGCCCACCATACGGCCATAGACCCAGAGAATCGCATCCAGTTCCGTGCGGTGGAAGGTCACGGGCAGAGGGTCGCGCGCCTGCCGGTAGTCTTTCAGATCAACGACTGAGGCAGAATGCCTTTCGGGCCGTTCCACGCCCTCTTCGGGCAAATCCGGCTGATCGGTCATCACGGCTCCTTGGCTGCTGCGTCCATGACAAAGTCATGACAGTTTGCCTGAGGTCCGGCAAAATACAAGGCCGGACACGGTACTATCAGGATGTCGTGTTGCTCTCGGCCTTTGACAAGGGGGTGTCCTGAAGCCAGGCCAGCATTGCTTTTCCGGCAGCCCTGCCGGTGGCGAAACAGGCGGTCAGCAGGTAGCCGCCGGTGGGTGCTTCCCAATCGAGCATTTCCCCGGCGAGGAACAGGCCCGGTCGCTGTGCCAGCATATAACCGTCTGTCAATTCGCTGAGCAGCACGCCGCCCGCTGAAGAGATCGCCTCCGCGATGGGCCTGGGCCGGATGAGGGGCACAGGCAGCGCCTTGATCAGATCGGCCAATTGACTGGCGTCGAGGCTGGCCATGTCAGGTGCCCGTTCGCGCAGCAGCGCCAGCTTCACGCCGTCCAGCCCGGCAGCCTTGCGCAGGCGGTTGGAGAGGCTGGCCTTGGCGGGTTGACGGTTGAGGTCGGCGGCGATTTTCTCAGCCTTGCGTCCCGGTGCAAGGTCCAGAAGCCAGGCCGTTTCACCCTGTTCCAGCCCATCGCGGAGGGCTGCCGCATGGGCATAGACAAGGCTTCCCTCTATCCCGTGCCGGGAAATCACGAATTCGCCCTGAATGCGGCCCGCAGCCGAAGTTCCGGCGACGGCCTTTACCGGCATGCCGGCAAAGCGGCTTATGAAATGGTCACTCCACGCAACATCGAAGCCGCAATTGGCAGGCCGGAAGGGGGCAATGCGGACGCCTGCCTGCTGCAAAGGCTGTGTCCAGGCGGCATCCGAGCCGAGCTTCGGCCAGCTTGCGCCGCCAAGCGCCAGCAGCGTGGCGTCCGCCTGGACGATGCTTTCACCGGCTGGGGTTAAAAAGCGCAAAGCCGCTCCCTCAAAGCCGGTCCAGCGATGCCGGGTGAGGAGTTGCACCCCTTCCGCTTCCAGCCGCTTCAACCATTGCCTGAGCAGTGGAGAGGCCTTCATGACCTTGGGAAAGACGCGGCCTGAAGAACCTGTGAACACCTCCTGGCCCAGACCCTCCGCCCAGGCTGAGACCTGCTGCGGCGTAAAATCATCGAGTGCTGCCCGCAAGGCCGGGCTTGCCGCACCGTAGCGGTCCCGAAACCGCGCATAGTCCTCGGAATGGGTGAGGTTGAGGCCGGATTTGCCCGCCAGCAGAAACTTCCGGCCCATGGTGGGCATGGCGTCGTATACCGTGACTTCATGGCCCTGTCCGGCCACCGTTTCCGCCGCCATCAGACCGGCAGGTCCGCCGCCAATGATCGCAATTGTCTTACGCTGCATGCCCTGCCGTCTTCCTTGCTGGAATATGTCCGGACGGAAAACCGCGATGACACTCTTCCTGGAAATGTTTTGTTTTCAGCTCCAGCAAGGCATGCAGACCCGATTTTCTACCCGATCGCCATCAGGCTGGCATTGCCGCCAGCGGCGGCGGTGTTGGTCGAAACGGAGACTTCCTCGACCAGCCAGTTCAGGCAATAGGCGTCTGTATCTCGGCTGATCGCTTCGCTGGACGCGGCCTGCACCAGTACCAGCGGACCCGGCAGATCGGCAATGGCCTTGTTCAGGGCAATCAGTTCTTCGCCTTCCGCTTCCAGGAGTGCACCGGCAAAGTGTACGGCCTTCGCCCATCCATCGCGGCTGACGCTGTTCACCCGCAGCTTCAGCGACTGCGGCAACCGGTCGAGGACGCTGGAGCCAAGAGCCGTGACATCCACGATTGCGCTATTGCCGGTGGCGAGGCAGGCGGCCAGTTGCCGGTAAAGCCCGGTGAGCGTGCGGGGTACGAGGAGAATGCGCCCGCGTGGATGCAGGGCGTAGAGATTGCGCTCTCCCACCGGTCCGGGCAGTTCCTGCGCCAGATTAAGCGCCGAGATGCTGCCCAGATTGCGGGCGATCTCCGCCTCGTCGTCTTCGCCTTCCGTTTCCAGAAAACGCGCGAAATCCAGCAATCCCTGATCCGTATGAACCGAACTGTGCCGGGGCGGCACCGGCGGCGTTTCCACCAGCCGGCCCAGATAAAGCGGGCCGCCCGCTTTCGGCCCGGTGCCGGAAAGGCCGCGTCCGCCAAAGGGCTGCACGCCGACCACCGCGCCGATAATGTTGCGGTTGATGTAGAGATTGCCGGCCTTCACCCGGCTCGTGACATGGGCGATGGTCTCGTCCAGCCGTGTATGCAGGCCAAACGTCAGGCCATAGCCGGTGGCGTTGATCGCATCGATCAGCCGGTCGAGGTCGCGGCGCTGATAGCGCAGCACATGCAGGACCGGCCCGAAGACTTCGCGGCTGAGATCCGAAAGCGCCTCGATCTCGATGATGGTGGGCGGCACGAAGGTACCATGCTCCGTTCCGGCGCCAGTGCCAATCTGCTCGACAGACCGGCCCTTTGCCCGCATCGCCGAAATATGCGCCTCGATGGTGGCCTTGGCCTCGGCGGAAATGACAGGGCCGATATCCACGGAAAGCCGCGTGGTCGGGCCGAGCGTCAATTCGTGCAGCGCCCCTTTCAGCATGGTCAGGATGCGGTCTGCAACCTCTTCCTGCAGGCAGAGCACGCGCAGGGCCGAGCAGCGTTGACCGGCGCTGTCGAAGGCAGAGGCGATCACGTCCGCCACCACCTGTTCGGCCAGCGCCGAGGAATCGACGATCATCGCATTCTGCCCGCCGGTTTCCGCAATCAGCGGAATGGGCTTGCCGTTCGGCAAAAGCCGGTTGCCAAGCTGTTTCTGGATCAGCTTGGCAACCTCGGTCGAGCCGGTGAACATCACGCCCGCCACACCGTCCGCGCCGACAAGCGCGGCCCCGATCCGGCCATCGCCCGGCAACAGTTGCAGCACCTCACGGGCAATCCCCGCCTCGTGCAGAAGGCGCACGGCCTCCGCCGCAATCAGCGGCGTTTCCTCCGCAGGCTTTGCCAGGACCGGATTGCCCGCCACCAGCGCTGCGGCAATCTGGCCGGTGAAGATGGCCAGCGGAAAGTTCCAGGGGCTGATGCAGACGATCGGGCCCAGCGGTCCATGGATAGCGCCCAGGGTCTTGCGGGCCTGCTCGGCGTAGTAACGCAGGAAGTCGACCGCCTCGCGCACCTCGGCAATGGCATTCGGTGCGGATTTGCCTGCCTCGCGCATGATCAGCCCGAGAAGCACCGGCAGGCGGGCTTCCATGCTGTCGGCGGCGCGCTCCAGTGCTGCGGCTCGCTCGGCAGGCGGCACGGCAGACCAGCGGGCAACGGCGTCACGGGCGGCGGCAACGGCCTCTGCCGCCTGGGCCTCGCTGGCCTCGACCACCGTGCCGACCTTGTCCTGATGGTCCCCGGGATTGAGCACCGCGCGCGCCGTGCCTGTGTGATAACCGGCGGCCAGCACGGGCTCCGCTGTCCAGTCCATCGCGGCACTCTGCATCAGTGCATCGGTCAGCTGGGCCAGTGTGGTTTCGCTGGACAGATCAAGCCCTGCGGAATTGCGGCGTGAGGCTCCGAAGAGATCGGCGGGCAGGGCGATCCGGTCATGCTTGTCACCGGGGTTGGCCATGGCGCGGACCAGCTCCACCGGATCGGCCACCAGGTCCTCCACGGAAACACCCGGATCGGCAATGCGATTGACGAAGGAGGAGTTGGCGCCGTTTTCCAGAAGCCGCCGCACCAGATAGGCGAGCAGCGTTTCATGCGTGCCGACAGGGGCATAGATGCGGCAGGGCCGGTCGAGCTTGTTCGCCCCGACCACCTCGTCGTAAAGCGGCTCGCCCATGCCGTGCAGGCACTGGAATTCGTAGGAGCCTGTCTCGAAATCAGGACCCGCCAGATGGTGGATCGTCGCCAGCGTCTGGGCATTGTGGGTGGCGAATTGCGGGAAGATGACATCGCGCGCGGCCAGCAGTTTGCGGGCGCAGGCAATGTAGGACACATCCGTATGGACCTTGCGGGTGAAGACCGGAAAATCCTCCAGCCCGTCCAGTTGGGCGCGCTTGATTTCCGCGTCCCAATAGGCGCCTTTCACCAGCCGCACCATGATGCGGCGCTTGGCGCGGCGGGCAAGGTCGATGATGAAATCCAGCACGAAGGGGCAGCGCTTGCCATAGGCCTGCACCACAAAACCCATGCCGTTCCAGAGGGAAAGGCCGGGGTCGAGGCAGAGTTCTTCCAGCAGGTCCAGCGAAAGCTCCAGCCGGTCGGCCTCTTCTGCATCGATATTGAGGCCGATATCATAGCCTTTGGCCAGCACCGCCAGCGCCTTCACCTTCGGCAGAAGCTCGCCCATCACCCGCTCGGCCTTGGCGCGGGCATAGCGCGGATGCAGCGCCGACAGCTTGATGGAAATGCCGGGACCATCATAGACGCCGCGCCCGGCGGCGGCCTTGCCGATGGCATGGATGGCCTGCTCGTAATCGCGGTAATAGCGCTCGGCATCGGCGGCGGTGGTCGCCGCCTCGCCCAGCATGTCGTAGGAATAGCGGAAGCCGCGCGCTTCCAGCGTGCGGGCCCGCTTCAGCGCCTCCTCGATGGTTTCGCCGGTCACGAACTGCTCGCCCATCATCCGCATGGCCATGTCCACGCCCCGGCGGATCACCGGTTCGCCGCAGCGGGCAATCAGCCGGGTGAGCGCTGCCGAAAGGCTGCGGTCATTGACGGTGGATGTCAGCTTGCCGGTCACGACCAGGCCCCAGGTGGCAGCGTTGACGAAGAGGGAGCGGCCTCCGCCGAGATGTGCCTTCCAGTCACCTTCGGCAATCTTGTCGCGGATCAGGGCATCGCGCGTGGCGTCGTCGGGAATGCGCAGCAAGGCTTCCGCCAGACACATCAGCGCCACGCCCTCCTGCGAGGAGAGCGAATATTCATGCACAAGTCCCTCCACGCCCGAGCCGCGGTGCTTGGCGCGCAGCGCCACAATCAGCCCGCGCGCGGTTGCGGCAATCGCGCGGCGCTGCTCGGCAGTCACGCTGGCGGCCTCAAGCAGGGGCGCAAGACATTCGGCCTCCCGGCGGCGATAGGCGTCCGTGATGGCAAGCCGCAACGGCGTTTGCGGGCGAATGGGTGGCGCGAAGCGCGCAAAGGGATTGGAACGCTCTTTCGCTTGGTCGCGGACGACGGCCTGGTTCATGGCGCACTTCCTGCCTTCAAAACACGAGGATGATGAGGGATATGATCTTGCGCACAGCCTAGCATGAGGCTCGGATAAAAGCAGATCTTGAAATAAAGCGATTTATGGAGGATTTTCCCTATTAAAATCCAATATATGGGGAATATGATGAAGAAATCGGCTGTTTCTGGTGAATTAGACCAGTTTGATCGCAAGATCGTCGATCTTTTGTCCGAGGATGGCCGCATGTCGATCACCGAGCTGTCCGAGCGGGTCGGTCTTTCGAAAACACCCTGTCAGCTTCGTCTGAAGCGGTTGATGGAAGAGGGGTATATCCTCGGTTTCCGGGCCGTGCTGGATGCGCAGAAATTCGGGCTCGATCACGTCGCCTTTGCCGAGGTGAAGCTTTCCGATACGCGCGAAGCGGCACTGGGTGAATTCAACAGGGCGGTGCGCAAGATCCGGGAAGTGGAAGAATGCCACATGATCGCAGGGTCCTTCGACTATCTCCTGAAGGTTCGCACCACCGATATTCGCCGCTATCGTCAGGTGCTGGGCGAAAAGATCTCCAGCCTGCCGCATGTGTCCAATACATCGACCTATGTCGTGATGCAGGCGGTGAAGGAATTCGGGCGATCGTGAAGCGCCTGCGCTCCCGCTTTGCTCCAAAACCGGTAAAATCCAGGCGGGAATCTCTCCCGAACTGGGGCAAGATTGCGAATTGCAGTTACAACTAATCAAATACATTAAAATGTAGGAAAATACTCAAATTTGGGCGGTCTTTGATTTAAAAGGAAAATTTTTGATTTCTTCCTTTTGAATCATAGGCTTATTAGAATTCTCATGATTTAAAACATTCCGAAAATACAATTTTTTGTGGCAGCGCCCCTCCTATGTTAGCGCAATGTTAACTTGCGGGCGCAACAGTCTGCTCAACGCGAGGGGGATCTCGCTACAACCTGCGGCATGAAGCGGCGGGGCCTGAAGAATTTCGTACATCGACAGCGCGCTTCGCTCAAGCAGGCGCGCCGCGGCCCTCCTCGGCGCGGCGCGGCGCTTCAGCCATGCGCCAATGCACAAGCGTGGGGCAAAGCCTGTGAATGGTGTTTTCATCGACCATTGCCGCCCTGTTCGGGCGGCTCATCCCTTGTTTTTTCCGGCTGTGTGAAGGTGTGTCATGACCGCAAGCACGGCCACAACTCCCGTTGTTCTTCCCCGGATGTTGACGATCCGTCAGGCGCAGGCGGTGAAGGAACTGCTGCTGGAGGCGCTTTCCTCGTCATCGCGCGTCTCGCTCGCCGTTCCCGAGGATGCCGAGGTCGATCTGAGCTTCCTGCAACTCGTCGAGGCTGCCCGCATCACCGCGGCCCGGCGCGGTCTCGTGCTTTCCCTTGATAGCCCTCCCGGCGGCGCGCTGCTCGACGTGTTGAAACGCAGCGGCTTTCTCGAAAGCCGGGATCATAACCTCTCTTCTTTCTGGTCTGATCGAAAGGACATCGCATGAGCGCCCATATTCTCACCGTTGACGATTCCGCCAGCGTCCGCATGACCACTAAAATCGCCCTGACCAATGCCGGCTACCGCGTGACCGAGGCGGTGGACGGGCTCGACGGGCTGAACAAGGCCAAGGCCGGTCAGTTCGATCTCATCGTGACCGATCTCAACATGCCCAATATGAATGGCCTGTCGATGATCGAGGCGTTGCGTCGCTCGCCTGCCCATACGGGCGTGCCGATCATCTTCCTCACGACCGAATCCGACATGGACATGAAGAGCCGCGCCAAGGCTGCCGGAGCGACCGGCTGGATCACCAAGCCCTTCGACGCCGACCAGCTGGTCAAGATCACCCGCAAGGTTCTCGGCAAATGACACACACGGATCCCGTTCAGGTTTTCAGGACGGAGGCGGGCGAGCTTTTCGAGCAGATCGAAAGCGGCCTCCTGGACCTGCTGCACAATCCGGGCGACCAGCAGCAGATCGACGCCGTCTTTCGGGGTCTCCATACCTTGAAGGGATCCGGCGCGATGTTCGGGTTCGAGGCGCTGGCCGCCTTTACCCATCATTGCGAAAGCGCCTTCGACAGGGTGCGCAAGGGCGAGGTCGCGGCCTCGGAGGAATTGATCGCTGCGGTTCTGGCCGCGCAGGACCATATGAAGGCGCTGGTCGCCACCCCCAACGGCGATCACGAGGCGGCGGGCGACGTCCTGCTGGCCCGGCTGCACGAAGCGGTTGGCGGCACGGTTGCGGCGCGCGGGGCCGTGGTGGCCGCGCCGCTGGCCACCGCCAAACCGGTCGCCAACGGTCCCCGGCGCTGGACGATCCGCATGCGGCTTGCCGAAAACACCATGGCCAACGGCACCAATCCGCTCGGCCTTCTCGATGAGCTGCGGGATCTCGGGCCGTGTGACATGGTGGTGGATACGTCCACCCTTCCCGATCTCGCCGCGCTTGATCCGACGGGCCTTTACCTTGCCTGGACCATCCGGCTCACCACGGACAAGCCGCGCTCCGACATCGAGGATGTCTTCCTTTTCGTCATGGACGACATGCAGCTGGAGATTGCCGAAGAGACAGAGACCGCGCCTTCTGCCGAGGCCGGGACATCCCTACCCAAGGCTGAAAACGAACCGCCGGTTGCTCAAGCTCAGAAGGGACCGTCCGCCCCGCTCGACCAGAAACAGGCCAAGAGCGCGGAAAATGTTCGCGTGCCCGCCGGACGGCTGGACGAGTTGATGGACCGGGTGGGCGAACTGGTCATTGCCCAGTCCCGCCTGTCCCAGCTTGCCAATGGCAGCGCCGATATCCTGCTGCGTTCCGTCTCGGAAGATGTCGAGCGGCTTTCCGGCGAACTGCGCGATACTATGATGGTGCTGCGCATGGTGCCGATCACCCAGCTCTTCGGCCGTTTCCGCCGGTTGATCCATGATCTTGCTCGCGAAACCGGCAAGCAGATCGACCTCGTGACGGAGGGTGAGAGCACCGAAGTGGACAAGGCGGTGATCGAGCGTCTGGCCGATCCCATGGTGCATCTGGTGCGCAATTCCTGCGATCACGGCATCGAAAAACCGGAGGACCGCCTGGCCGCAGGCAAGTCCGCCCACGGCACCATTACCCTCATCGCCCGCCAGTCCGGCGGCGATGTCACCATCCTGATCCGCGATGACGGGCGCGGCATCGACCGGCAGCGCGTCCGCGCCAAGGCCGAAGCGCAGGGCATGATCGCGCCCAATGCCCAGATCAGCGATCAGGATCTTTTGCAGATGATCTTCCAACCGGGCTTTTCCACCGCCCAGCAGATCACCAACCTCTCCGGGCGCGGTGTCGGCATGGATGTGGTGAAGAAATCCGTCGAGGCGCTACGCGGCACCATCACCGTGACCAGCACGCCCGGGGCCGGTTCGGAAATCGCGCTGTCCATTCCCCTGACGCTTGCCATCATCGACGGCCTGCTCGTGCGTGTCGGCACCGGCACCTATGTCATTCCGCTGTCGGCGGTGGAGGAATGCCTGGAGCTTTCGCCCGGCGACGACCTGCGCTCGCGCGACCGCAACTTCATTTCGCTGCGCGACAGCCTCGTGCCTTTCATCCGGCTGCGCGACCTGTTCGGCACCGGAACCGTGCCGGACCCCCACCAGAAGGTGGTGATCATTTCCACCGGCGAGGAGCGGGTGGGTCTGGTGGTGGACCAGATCATCGGCGACCACCAGACCGTCATCAAATCCATGTCCAAGCTGCATCATGACGTCCAGACCTTCTCCGGCGCGACCATTCTGGGCGATGGCAGCGTGGCGCTGATCCTCGATGTCACGCATCTGGTCGCTGCCGGACAATATCAGGAGGCGCAATTGCGAGCCGCAGGATGAACGCCAACATCGTCAAACGTGATTTTCACGAGGTCTGGGGCGATCAGGACGATCTCTCCGTGCTGACCTTCACCCTCGGCGCCGAGACCTTCGCCATCAAGGCCACCATGGTGCAGGAAATCATCGATCTCCTGCCGGAAACCCTGGTGCCGGGGGCGCGGCCTTTCGTCTCCAGCGTCATCAATTTTCGCGGCAAGGTCATACCGCTTGCCGATATCAGGCTCGCCTTCGGCATGATGCCGGCGGTGGCGACCATCGATAGCCGCATCATCGTGGCGGAGATCGACATGGAGGGCGAGCCCATCCTGGTCGGTATCCGCACCGACAGGGTCTACGAAGTGACATCGCTGACCCGTGCCGCCAGTGAACCGCCCCCGGCCATCGGCATGCGCTGGCGTGCCGACTTCATCGATTGCCTTGTCAAGCGCGGAGGTGAATTCATCATTCTCCCCGACCTCCTGGCGATTTTCTCCCATCACACCGAGCGGGCAGTCCTCACTGCCGCCACCTCTTCCTAACGAGGATGCCATGCGATTCACCATCAAACTGAAACTTGCCCTGACTTTCGGCTTCGTCGTGGCCCTGCTCATTGCAAGTGCCGTTCTGGGCATTTCCAGCGTCTCTTCCATGAATACCGCCATCACCGACGCCTTTGCCGGCCCAGTGGACCGGTTGCGCCTGGCACTCATCTTGCAGGGCAATCAGGCGCAGATCGTGCGCCAGCAGAAAAACCTGCTGCTTTCCGACAGCCAGGAGGAAACCGATCGCGCACTCAAGCGCTCACGGGAACTCCGTACCGAACTGGAGGCCGATCTCGAGGCCGCCAAATCGAAAGCGACCAGTGCAGGCAAGCCAATCTGGGACAAGGTGGCCGAGCTCAATCTCCAGTTCCGCCAGCAGGATGAAAAGATGCTTGGCTTCCTCAATGCAGGCGACCGGGCTGCTGCCATCAAGGTCTCCAACGGTGAACTGCGCACTACCACCGGTGAAATAGACAAGCTGCTTGAGCAGATCGTCAATATCGAGCGTGAGCGGTTGCGCGATACGGATGAACAGACCAATCAGGATTATGCGAATATCCGCCTGACGCTGCTGTCACTGGCCGGCTTTGCCACTCTGGTCAGCGTGGTTGCAGCCTTCTGGATCGTCGTCAGCATCACCGGCGGTATCAATCGTGCCGTCCATGCCGTTCGCAAGGTTTCCGAAGGCGACCTGACCGAATATGCGAAGATCACCTCGCGCGACGAGATTGGCGAGCTTCTGCAATATGTGAACACCATGATCGAACGGCTGCGCGGCGTTGTCGCCGACGCGCTGTCGTCTGCCGATAATGTCTCGTCCGGTAGCCAGGAACTCTCCTCCAGCTCCGAACAATTGTCGGAAGGCGCCACCGAACAGGCATCTGCCGCCGAGGAAGCCTCGGCTTCCATGGAAGAGATGGCCGCCAACATTAAGCAGAACGCCGACAATGCCGCCCAGACGGAAAAGATTGCCCGCCAGTCCGCCAAGGATGCCGAAGTGAGCGGCGAGGCCGTCTCGCGTGCCGTAACCGCCATGCGCACGATTGCCGAGAAGATTTCCATTGTGCAGGAAATCGCCCGCCAGACCGATCTTCTGGCGCTCAATGCCGCCGTCGAAGCGGCGCGTGCCGGTGAGCATGGCAAGGGCTTCGCCGTGGTTGCCTCGGAAGTGCGCAAGCTTGCCGAGCGCAGCCAGGCCGCTGCTGCCGAAATCAGCACGCTTTCCGGCGACACCGTGCAGGTGGCCACCCAGGCTGGCGACATGCTGAACCGTCTGGTGCCGGATATCCGCAAGACGGCGGAACTGGTTTCGGAAATCTCCGCCGCCTGCCGCGAGCAGGATATCGGCGCCAGCCAGATCAATGAGGCGATCCAGCAGCTCGACAAGGTGATCCAGCGCAATGCCAGCGCCTCGGAGGAAATGTCGGCGACGTCGGAAGAGCTGGCCGCCCAGGCCGAAGAGCTGCAAACCTCCATTGCCTTCTTCAAGGTGGATGGCGGCAAGCCGAGCGAGCCGGTACGCCGCATCCGGCAGGAGGCCCCGCGCCCGGCAGCGCGTCCGGTTTCGGCCTCGCCGCGCCAGGGCTCCGGCCAGTCGGTTTCCCAGCAGCAGGCCCGCGCCAAGGGCTTTGCGCTCGACCTTTCCATGGGCGGCGCCGACGAGGAAGACCGCCACTTCCGGGAAAGCGCATGAGCATGGCGGCTGAAAAACGCGAAGCCCAGTTCGTGACCTTCAGCCTGGGGGAGGAAGTCTTTGCCGTGCCGGTGGAATCGGTGCGCGAAATCCTCGATCATGAGGAGAGTTTCCAACTCCCTCATGGTCCCGAATATCTGCTCGGGCTGCGCGACGTGCGCGGCCAGGGCGTGCCGATCATCGACCTGCGTCTGAAGCTTGGCCGTACCCGCACGGTCAAGACCCAGCATACCCGCATTCTCGTCATGGATATTCCGCTTGCCGATCGCGTGCTGACGGTGGGGCTGGTCGCGGACCGGGTGTTCGAGGTCATTCCCTTCCGGCTCGAGCAGATCGAGGGCGCGCCGGATATCGGCATCGCCTGGCGCAGCGATTACATTCGCGGCGTCGTGCGACGGGAGACAGGATTCGTGGTGATCATCGATCTCGTGCGGCTCTTCACCGCCGCCGAAACACCGGCGCTGACCAATCTGCCGGAGATGGCCCATGCTTGAGAGCGCAAGCGTCTCCGCCTCCTTGCCGCCGCTGGATCCTGACCGGATCAGCCCGCGCAATTTCCGGCGGCTTTCCAGTTTCATCTTCGACTATAGCGGCATCAAGATGCCGGAAACCAAGGTGACGATGCTGGAGGGCCGTCTGCGCCGCCGTCTGCGCGCCACCGGTTTTACCAGCTTCGATGCCTATTGCGACCACGTCTTCGATGAAGGCGGGCTCGAAACCGAGCTGATCCATCTGGTAGATGCCGTCACCACCAACAAGACGGATTTCTTCCGTGAACCAAGCCACTTCGAGTTTCTGGCCCAGAAGGCCCTTCCCGCCCTTGCGGCTGAGGGGCATCGTCAGGTCCGGGCCTGGAGTTCGGCCTGTTCCATCGGCGCGGAACCCTATACGCTCGCCATGGTCATGGCCGATTACGCCGAACAGAGCGGTGGTCCGGATTTCCGCATCCTGGCCACGGATCTCTCCTGCGAGGTACTGGAAAGGGCCCATCGCGGCATCTATCCCGCCGAAATGCTGCAGCCGGTGCCACCACCTTATATGTCCCGCTATGTGATGCAGGCGCGGGACCGTGCGCGCGGCGAGGTGCGTATTTCCCCAAAACTGCGCGCCAAGGTGGGCTTTGCCCGGCTGAACCTGATGGATGAGAGCTATCCCGTCGGCCAGCCCATGCACATCATCTTCTGCCGCAACGTGCTGATCTATTTCAACAAGGAAACCCAGCTCAAGGTGCTCTCCAGGCTTTGCCAGTGCTTGGACGAGGGCGGCTATCTGTTCGTCGGCCATTCGGAATCGGTGGCGGGTATGAATTTGCCGATCCGTCAGCTGGGAAATACGGTTTTTCAAAAGGTTTGAAGCATGCCGAAAAAGACCCGTGTGCTGATCATCGACGATTCCGCCAGTGTCCGGCAGACGCTGACCAGCGTGCTGGAATCCGATCCAGCCATTGAGGTCATGGGAACGGCCTCAGACCCCTTTGTCGCCGCGCGCAAGATCGCCGAGGAAATCCCCGATGTGATCACGCTCGACGTGGAAATGCCGCGCATGGATGGCATTACCTTCCTGCGCAAGCTGATGGCGCAGCGGCCCATTCCCGTCGTGATGTGCTCTTCCCTGACCGATGCCGGCAGTGAAACGCTGATGCAGGCCATGGAGGCCGGGGCCGTGGATGTTCTCTTGAAGCCGCGCATCGGCGTGGCTGAACATCTGGCGGAACAGGCCGCCCATATCTGCGATGTGGTGAAGAGCGCGGCCCATGCCCGGCTGGAAAAGCGCCGTCTGCTGCGCAAGCCCGCCGATACGCCCGAGCAGAAACTGACCGCCGATGCCGTGCTGCCGCCACCCTCCGGCCGGGCGATGGCCCGCACCACGGAAATGGTCATCTGTATCGGCGCATCGACCGGCGGCACCGAGGCCTTGCGGGAGGTGCTGGAAAAACTGCCCGCCAATGCGCCGGGCATCGTCATCGTCCAGCACATGCCGGAGAAGTTCACGGCAGCCTTTGCCCGGCGGCTCAATGGTCTTTGCGCCATGGATATCAAGGAGGCGGAGGATGGCGATCCGGTCCTGCGCGGTCACGTGCTGATTGCCCCTGGCAACCGGCACATGCTGCTGGAGCGGCGCGGCGCACGCTATCAGGTCTCTGTGCGCGAGGGGCCGCTGGTCTCCCGCCATCGCCCCTCGGTGGATGTGCTGTTCCGCTCGGCGGCCAGCGCCGCAGGGGCCAATGCCATGGGCATCATCATGACCGGCATGGGCGATGACGGCGCGCGTGGATTGAAGGAGATGCAGGCCGCCGGAGCGCAGACCGTGGCCCAGGATGAGGCGAGCTCCATCGTCTTTGGCATGCCCAAGGAGGCGATTGCCCATGGCGGTGTTGGCAAGGTGCTGCCGCTATCGCTGCTGGCTTCGGAGATTCTGGCGGAGGACCAGCGGCGATGAAATGTGAATCTGAAAGGAGAGGATTTCGCTTTTGGGTTGCGTCACCATAAGCTTCGATCCAGTCCGGGCAGGCACATATAAGCGATTTCGAGGAAATCCGGTGCGGATGCCGACCCCTGCGCAGCATTTTGCGGGGCAATGGTATCCGAGCCAGCTGTTCAGGCTGAAAGAGGTCAAGCCCATGCCCATCATCACCTTTGCCAATACCAAGGGCGGCGCGGGAAAAACCACGGCGGTGCTGTTGCTGGCCACGGAGCTTGGCCGCCGCGGCTTTCGCGTGGCGGTGATCGATACCGATCCGCAGCGCTGGATTTCCCGCTGGTTCGAAGAGGCACCGGCCTGCGGGCGGCTGACGGTGGCGACCTATGTGTCGGTGGCGGCCCTGCAGCGCACGATCACCGCCTATCAGGGCGAGGTGGATCATGTGATCGTCGATCTGCCGGGCGCGCAATCGCCGCTTCTCGCCACCGCGCTTGGGCTTTCCGATCATGTGATCATTCCCATTCAGGGCAGCAGCATGGATGCCCAGGGCGGGGCGCAGGTCATCGAACTGCTGCAATATCTGGATCGCAAGGCCGGAATTTCCATCCCGTTTTCGGTCCTGCTTTCGCGCGTCAACTCCATGGTGACGACGCGCGGCCTGCAGGCGGTGAAGAGCCTGCTGGCGGCACGCTCGGTGCATGTGCTGGATACGCCGATCATCGAACGGGCCGCCTTTCGCGACATGTTCGAATATCGCCGCGCCCTGCATATGCTGGAGCCGCAGAAGGTTAGCAATCTTGCCAAGGCGCTGGCCAATGCCGAAGCCTATGCGGACGAAGTTCTGGCCCTGATGCCGCAGGCCCGCAGCACCGCAGCGGCCTGACGCCTATTTTGGGACTTCGTGGCTGGGTCTGGTGTTCGTTGATGGGAATTCGTGTGAATTTGAAACGGATTTACCTGCTATTCTTCTTTGTGTCCTAAAGTTTGTCCGGGAAAAGTGGGAGCCGGTTTTCCCGAAAAGACAAACGAAAACGAGGAATTCCGAAGTCTGTCCGGTTCATTAGGAACCGGACAGACTTCGGAATTGAGCGAAAGAGCCATGAAAGGTCACGCCGTGTATTCCCAGCCCAAGCCAATTTCCTCGTCCTTCCGGGGGGCAAACGATCTCCAGACCGTGCTGGCGGCCACCCATTCGCGGCTGGAAAAATCCTTTCTGGACGGCGGCAATGCGCTGATCTCCGTGACCGAGATCATCAACGGCCTGGTGGAGAGCCTGAATAGCCTCGCCGGTATCCTGGACGGCAAGACCACGGAGACCACCGTTACGGGCCTGCGGCGCACCGTGGCGGATCTCGCCCGGCTGCCCGATCTGGCCGAGGCCCGGCAGGTTTCCTTCAACCGCATTACCGATCTGTGCCATTCCACCCAGGATCACGTGGTGGAGATGCGCGAGATCATCCGCTATCTCGGCACCTTTGCCATCACCGTGAAGATCACGGGGGCCGGGATCGCTGAATTTGCCGGTTTTGCCGAGGAAATCCAGGAGCGTATTCAGTCGGGCGCCACCGAGATCGACCGTTTTGCCGAGCATTTGTCCGGCATGCGCGGCCAGCTCGATACCGCCCGCAGCTTTTCGGAAGGCATTTTGACGGAATTTCGCGAGACGGTGCCGAAGATTGCGGCGAGCCTTGAAAAAAGCTCCGCCGAGCTTGCAAACCAGCATCGCAGCATGGGGGCGATTGCCCGCGACGTCAAAGCCATCGCGCTCGGCATCCAGAGCAAGGTCGGCACCGTGCTCTCCGCCTTGCAGATCGGCGACATCACCCGCCAGCGCATCGAGCATGTGCAGACGAGCTTCGACTATCTGGAGGAACAGCTTGCCCGGCTTCCCGCCGGGGAGGCGGAGGCGGCGGGCCACTTCCGGCAGGCGATCCTCGATCTTGCCCATGCGCAATTGCAGGACATGCTCACCGATTTCCGGCAGAAATGCGCAGCGATCTTCGAAACCATTTCCAGCTTCACCGCCGATGCCGCGCAAATCCTGACGCTGAGGGACGAGTTGAACCGCTCTGGCGGCGGCGAGGGGGAAAGCCTGCTGCACCGGATGCAGGCGGATATCCGCCAGGCCTGCGATCTTTCGCAACGGGTGCAGGAACGCGGCCAGCAATCCGACGGTCTTGTCGGCTCCGTCACGCAGACGGCGCAGGAGCTTCTGGCCGGGATCGAAACGATCCGTGCGATCAAGACGGATATTCATTACATGGCGCTCAACTCCAACCTGCGCTGCTCGCGGCTGGGGGATCAGGGGCGCTCGGTCAATGTCGTCAGCGGCGAGTTGCGCACCTTCGCCGCCAAGCTTGAAACGCCGGCGGACGCCATTGTCGAGGATATGCGCCGGGTGGAAGACGTCACCCTGACGCTGGTTGCGGATCAGAATGGCGATATCGACCATATCAACGAGCCGCTGCAGGCGGCGCTGACCGCGCTGGAGGCGGTGTCTGGCCAGATGGATCAGGGGCTCAAGGTCTTTTTCGAAGAGGGCCAGCAGGTCTTTACCCGCATCAATGCCGCTGTCTCCACACTGGATTTCAAGGATCAACTGGCCGCAATGCTGGACAATTGCGTCGCGCAACTGGAACCGCATTTGAGCCGGGGCCACCACCTGAACCTGTCGCATCCGCTGATGGCGGAGCTGAGTGCAAGGATTTTTGCGATCTACACCATGGCGCAGGAACGCACGATCCATCAGAACCTGCTGCCCATGGACAGGGCCGTTGAAACCACGAGCGCGCCTGCAAGCAATGCCGGTGATGATGACGACCTGATCGCCGCCGCGTTGTTTTGAGCGGGTGAGGGACCGCTGATCGAGGACGTCCCTCATGGTTAAAAGAACATTAACCCCCCTGCTGATATTCTTCTGATTCGGAAGCCCGCCCGATCTTGTGAACCGTGCGGGCACCATGTCCGGCAACGGTTTCGAACAGGATTGGCAGGCGAAACGGATGAGCAGAAGCACGCTGGCAGCAATGGAACGACGGTCGCCGCGCAGCATCGTGTTCGGCTTCCTGTATCGGCAGTTTCTGTCGCTGATCGGTTTCGGCATCTTTCTCGGGCTGATGGCGGCGGTGGCGGCACTGGCCACCTGGAATGTCGCCGATCCGAGCTTCTCCTATGCCACGGCGCGCGCACCCACCAATATTCTGGGGCACCCCGGTGCTGCCTTTGCCGATCTTGCCATGCAATTTCTCGGCCTCTCCGCCGTCCTGTCGCTGCTGCCGGTGCTGGCATGGTCGCTGGCGCTGATTTCCGGACGCCGCGTGCGCCGCCTGTCGCGCCGCCTGATGGCCTGGGGCGCCAGCGCCGTGGCTGGTGCCGCCGTTTTCGGCTGTTTTCCGCCGCCAGCCACCTGGCCACTACCCAACGGCATTGGCGGGGTCATCGGCGATATGATCCTGCGCTTTCCGGCGCTGTTCGTCGGCGCCTATCCCACAGGCACCTTCGCCATGGTGCTGGGTGCGGTCTTTGCCGTGCCGATGCTGTGGCTGATGCTGTTTGCCTCGGCGATCATCGGGCGGGAAGACGATTTCGAGGATGATATCCCGGAACTGCCGGTCAAGGCTTCCCGCTCCAAGGCTGTGGCCATCGAGGAGGAAGAAGAGGACGATGAGCGCGCCGGGCCGATTGCGCTTCTGGTGGGCGGGCTCACCCATGCCTGGTTTACCTCGCAGGCCCGTCTGCGCCGTCTTGCCGGCCTGCCGCCGCAGCGGCGCGAAAGGGCCGATTTCGACCAGCCCTACGACTTCAACGATCAGGAAGAGTTTGCCGCGCCCGTGGCGGAGAGAAGTGGCCGCAGCCGCGCCGAGCCTTCCTTCGAGCAGCCGAGCCGCCGCCGCATTGGCGCGCCCCCGGTCTCGCTCGATGACGAAGACGATCTGCCCATGCCGGATCTTAAGGCACGGGGCCGCTCCCATGACGATATTCTCTTCGATGACGAGGAGGACGAACCCGCGCCTGTGCCCGCCCGCCGCCGCGTGGCGCCGCCGCCACCGGAGCGCTCGCGTCCGGCTCAGGGTTTTTCGCCCAACAATGGCCGGGGCTATCAGCTTCCGTCCATCGAACTTCTGGCCCAGCCGCGCGCCGTTGCCAAGGATGCCAGCCTTTCCGCCGACCAGCTGGAGCACAATGCCCGGATGCTGGAAGGCGTGCTGGAGGATTTTGGCGTCAAGGGCGACATTATCGAAGTGCGCCCCGGCCCGGTCGTAACCCTTTACGAGCTGGAGCCTGCCCCGGGGATCAAGTCGTCCCGTGTCATCGGGCTTGCCGACGATATTGCCCGCTCGATGAGCGCCATTGCCGCGCGCGTCGCCGTGGTGCCGGGCCGCAATGCCATCGGCATCGAACTGCCGAACCGAACCCGCGAGACGGTTTTCCTGCGTGAACTGATCGGCAATCGCGAATTCGAGGGCTCCAAGGCCAAGCTTGCCATGGCGCTGGGCAAGACGATTGGCGGCGAGCCGGTGATTGCCGATCTGGCCAAGATGCCGCATCTTCTGGTCGCGGGCACCACCGGTTCAGGTAAATCCGTTGCCGTCAACACCATGATCCTGTCGCTGATTTACCGGCTGCCGCCGGAAAAATGCCGCCTGATCATGATCGATCCGAAAATGCTGGAACTCTCCATCTATGACGGCATACCGCATCTGCTGTCGCCTGTCGTGACCGATCCGAAAAAGGCCGTGGTGGCGCTGAAATGGACCGTGCGCGAGATGGAAGAGCGCTACAAGAAAATGTCCAAGATCGGTGTGCGCAACATCGACGGCTTCAACAGCCGCGTCGAACAGGCCATTGAAAAGGGCGAGGTGCTGACCCGCACGGTGCAGACCGGCTTCGACCGCCAGACGGGCGAAGCGATGTATGAAACCGAAACCTTCGATCTCAAGCCCATGCCCTATATCGTCGTGATCATTGACGAAATGGCCGACCTGATGATGGTGGCGGGCAAGGATATCGAAGGCGCGGTGCAGCGTCTGGCGCAAATGGCGCGCGCGGCAGGCATCCACGTCATCATGGCCACGCAGCGCCCTTCGGTGGACGTGATCACCGGCACGATCAAGGCGAATTTCCCGACCCGCATCTCCTTCCAGGTGACATCGAAAATCGACAGCCGCACCATTCTAGGCGAGCAGGGGGCCGAACAATTGCTGGGCATGGGTGACATGCTCTACATGGCGGGCGGCGGGCGCATTCAGCGCGTACACGGGCCTTTCGTCTCGGACAACGAGGTGGAAGACATCGTTGCCTATCTCAAGACGCAGGGCGCGCCTGACTATCTCGAGGCCATCACCATCGATGAGGATGACGAGGATGGCGATGGCCCTGCCGGAACCGGCAATCTCTCCGATTCGGACGACCCTTATGATCAGGCAGTCGCCATCGTGCTGCGCGATGGCAAGGCATCCACGTCCTATATCCAGCGCCGTCTCGGCATCGGCTATAACAGGGCGGCCTCGCTGATCGAGCGCATGGAGCAGGAAGGCGTCATTGGCCCCGCCAACCATGCCGGCAAGCGGGAAATCCTGGTGCCGACGGAATCCGATATCATCGAACGGTAAGGGAACCTTTCCGTCCATTGCACCGGAACGCACGGCTGGCATGCCGCGTTGTTCCGTCGAGTGAGCCTCTCCATGAAAGGCCGGTGCGGATTTCACAATCATGTGTCTGTCATCATCACGCCGTCTTGGTGATGAAGGAAGGACAAAAGGAGACGAGAATGATGAAAAAGACTGCTGCCCCAAGGCGGCCTTTTGTCGAAATCAACCGGCGGATGTTTCTTGGGCTGACCGGTCTTGGTGTTGCCGGTTTGGGTGTGACAGGCCTTGGAGCAGGCATAATTGCCACCCCTGCCTTTGCGCAGGCCGAAGCCAGCACCGCGCAGAAGATTGCCGATCACTTCGCCAGCGTAAAGACGATGATGGGTGAATTCGTGCAGTTCGGTCCGCGCGGCGAACAGACGGCAGGCAAATTCTACATCGAGCGGCCCGGCAAGCTGCGCTTCAATTATGAGCAGCCCTCGCCGATGCGGGTGATTTCCGATGGCCGCAATGTCGTGATCGGCAATCTCAAGCTGAAGACCTGGGATATCTATCCGCTGTCGAAAACCCCGCTCAGCCTGCTGTTGTCGGATCGCATCGATCTGACTCACCAGATGGTGCGGCAGGTGAAGGAAGAGCAGGATCTCACCACCATCGTGCTGGGCGACAAGTCGATCTTCGGCGACCAGACCATTACCCTGATGTTCGACCCCAAGACCTTCGAACTGCGCCAATGGACGGTAACGGACGCCCAGGGCAAGGATACCTCGGTGATGATCTTCAACGTCCAGCAGGGCGTCAACTTCGATGAAAAGGTCTTTGAAGTGCCCTATGACGATGTGAACCGGCGCGGGCAATAATACGAAGAGTGATTGAAGATGGCAGTTCGGATTCCATTTTCGAATATCTCAAGCACCTGATGCAACCGGGATATTCGAAATCTTTCAAGGCGAGGAGGCTGACGCATCTTCGAGCCTTGCTATAAGCAGCCGGGACCGCAGAAAAATGGGCAGGAAAGCCTGTTTCCCTCTTTGCATAATTCCGGTTTCGGACAAGATACGGTAAATCCTCAAACCTGCCGGGTTCCCGCCGAAACCGGCAGGTTTTCGTTTGCAACTGTCCCCTCATCAGCCGGCGGCATGTTGTAACCTCTCTTCGAGCGCTTTTCGATCTGATTGAATCAGATCGGCGCTCTAACGTTTTATTTTGGAAGCATAATTTTATCGATCCTCGTTTTACTCCGGTCGAATTATGCTGTAATCCCCCGGCAGGCACGCCTGCCGCAAAGGATGTCTTGAATGGTTCTTTCCCTGACGACCTGGAATATCAATTCCGTGCGCCTGCGCATGCCGATTGTCGAGCGCTTCGTGGGCACCTATCGCCCGGACATTCTCTGCCTTCAGGAAATCAAGTGCCAGAATCACGAGTTTCCATTGGAAGCCATGCAGGCGCTGGGCTATCCGCACATCATCCTGCATGGGCAGAAGGGCTATCACGGTGTGGCGATTGCTTCGAAAATTCCGCTGACGGAAGATCATCGCCGGGATTTCTGCGGCGTTGGCGACAGCCGCCATATCTCGGCGATCTTCGAGCGCGGCGGACGCCGCATCCGGCTGCATAATTTCTACGTACCCGCCGGTGGCGACGAGCCAGATCGCACGATCAATCCGAAATTCGGCCACAAGCTGGATTTTGTCGAGGAAATGAAGGCACTTTCCGCCGCCGCCGAGCCGGACACCTCGGCCATTCTGGTCGGTGACCTCAATATCGCGCCGCTGGAAAACGATGTCTGGTCGCACAAGCAGCTTCTGAAGATCGTCTCCCACACGCCGGTCGAAACCGAGGGCCTGACCGAAGTGATCCGCCGGGGCGGCTGGGTAGACCTGATGCGGGAACTGGTCGATCCATCGCAAAAACTCTATACGTGGTGGAGCTATCGCGCCAAGGATTGGGACGCCGCCGACCGGGGCCGCAGGCTGGACCATATCTGGTCTTCGCCGGACCTGCGCCCTGTTCTCCAGCGCATCGATATCCTGCGCGAGGCCCGTGGCTGGGACAAGCCCTCCGACCATGTGCCGGTGACGGCCTATTTTGATCTGTAAGAAACCTTGGCTGCTGACGGATGTCAGCGAAAGCGGTCTTCCAGGGCCTTGGCTCCGCTCGCCAGCGCCAGAAGGTTCTGGCGAATCCGCTCCTGCATGACGCGGGCAAGCTGGGGATATTCCTCCAGCAGGCGGTGAAAGAGCGGGCGGGGAATGCGGATAACCTCCGCCTCTTCCAGCGCAATGGCAGTATATTTGCGCTCCACCATGGTGGCGAGCGCCAGTTCCGAGAGCATGGTGCCAGGTTCTGCCACGGCGGCCACGTGTGGCTTGCCGTCGCGGCCCTGGGTGGAGAGTTCAAAGCGGCCGCGCACCACCACATAGGCGCATTCCGCGGGTGAGCGCTCGCGAAACAGCAAATGGCCGGTGGCAATAGGCCGATGTTCCGCGCCGAAGGCGATCAGCCGCAACTGGTCCGGTTCCAGCCCCTGAAACAGGGGCAGGCTGGACAGCAATTGCATGTCGTCACTGAGCGCCACGGCGAAAACCTCATGGAACGATCTTGTAGCCGCCGTTTTCCGTGACCAGGATTTCGGCGTTGGATGGATCCCGTTCTATCTTCTGGCGCAGGCGATAGACATGGGTTTCCAGCGTATGGGTGGTCACGCCGGAATTATATCCCCAGACTTCTTCGAGAAGCACGTCCCGCGTCACCACCTTTTGCCCGGCGCGGTAGAGATAGCGGATGATCGCCGCTTCCTTTTCCGTCAGGCGGATCTTCTTGCCGTCTTCGGTGGTCAGAAGCTTCTGGCTCGGCTTGAACACATAAGGGCCGACCGTGAAGGTGGCATCCTCGCTCTGTTCGTGCTGGCGCAGTTGCGCCCGGATGCGGGCAAGAAGCACGGCGAAGCGGAAAGGCTTGGTCACGTAATCATTGGCACCGGCTTCCAGGCCAAGAATAGTGTCTGAATCGGTATCGTGACCGGTGAGCATGATGATGGGGGCCTTGAAGCCGCCCTTGCGCAGCAGTTTCACCGCCTCGCGCCCATCCATGTCCGGCAGGCCCACATCCATGATCATCAGGTCGATCTGGTTGGCGCGCGCAGCCTGAACGCCTTTAGTGGCGTTGGATTCCTGTTGGATGGAGAATTCTTCATACAGCGAAAGCTGCTCCACCAGCGTCTCGCGCAGATCGTCATCGTCGTCGACCAGAAGGATCGTCCGGGCTGCCATGTTTCAATCGTCTCCATTATCAATGGCAAGGCAATTACGCCCTGTTGTCGTGCACATTGTGTTACGTAATGGCCCTTCAAGACAAGAGAAGTCACGGAGAAAGCAAAAAGTCGTGAAAACGTCAAAAAAGCGATCCTTGAACACACTCGTTGTGCGCCCAAAGCCGGGGCATCCGCAACAGGGCATTCTGCAGGCCGGTCCCTTGCGGCTCAGCGCAGCGCTCGGCCGCTCCGGTATCGTCACCCGGAAACGGGAGGGCGATGGCGGCACGCCGCGGGGGCAAATGCGGCTGCTTTCAGGCTTTCATCGCGGCAAAACCGTTGCAACATCGCTGCCGATGCGCCGGATTACCGCAAATCTTCTCTGGTGCGATGCCCCTGCGCATCCGGCCTATAACCGCCTCGTACGGTTGCCGCTGGCGGTCAGCCATGAACGCCTGCTGCGGCAGGACGATCTCTATGATTTTTGTCTGGTGATGGATTGGAACGTGAACCGCCGCCAGCGCGGGTGCGGTTCGGCCATCTTTTTCCATCAGGCGCGGCCCGGATATAGGCCGACAGAGGGCTGCGTGGCGGTTGCGCCTCGCGATATGCGGCGTCTCTTGCCCCATCTTTCCCGTCGCACCGTCATGAAGGTGATGGGGCTCTGAACGTGAATATTCTTCACTTTTTCAATTGGGATCACCCGGCTCGGTCGTAATTTTTTGCTCAGTCCTTTCACCGCACAGCTTTTGACCTACATAGGAATATACCTGGCCTCTCGCGCCGGGCCTTCCGTTTCGCCGGGCGTCTCGCCCGTGCATCTTCTGGCGCTTGGCCTATCCGTTTTCAAAAACCGGAGATTTCCCGTGACAAACCAACCTTTCATCACGTTTCACGATGGCAACAGTATTCCCCAGGTGGGGCTTGGTGTCTGGCAGACGCCGAATGATGGCGCGGCACCTGCCGTGAGTGCTGCCCTTGCCGCAGGTTACCGCCATGTCGATACGGCGGCCGTCTATGAAAATGAGGAGGGCGTGGGCGAAGGTATCCGTTCCTCGGGTGTGGCCCGCAAGGATATTTTCCTCACCACCAAGCTCTGGAATAACGATCAGGGCTTCGATTCCACCCTCAAGGCCTTCGATGCCAGCCTGAAGCGCCTTGGCACCGATTATGTCGATCTCTACCTGATCCATTGGCCCTCGCCGCATCGCGGCCTGTTCGTCGATACCTGGAAGGCGTTCGTGCGGCTGAAGGAGGAGGGCCGGGCGCGCTCCATCGGCGTCTCCAACTTCTATCCCGACCATCTGACGAAGATCATCGGTGAAACCGGCGTTGTGCCGGTGATCAATCAGATCGAACTGCATCCGGATTTCCAGCAGAAGGAGCACCGCGCCTTCCACGAAAAGCACCAGATCGTCACCCAATCCTGGAGCCCGCTCGGCCAGGGCAAGATCCTCGACAATTCGGTGATCGGCGGCATCGCCAAGCGCTACGGCAAGACCCCGGCGCAAGTCATCATCCGCTGGCATATCGATAACGGTCTGGTGGTCATTCCGAAGTCCGTGACCCCGTCGCGCATCGAGGAGAATTTCAAGGTCTTCGATTTCGCCTTGTCAGCCGAGGATATGGCCGAGATCGCCAAGCTGGACAGCGCGTCTGCGCGCATTGGCCCCGATCCCATGACGGCAAGTTTCTAGAGCTTTTGTTTTTACGCATTTCCGGACGGAAAACCGGTTCCCACTTTTTCTGGAAATGCTCTTATTTCACGTGAATCATTCGATCTAAAAAAGGGCGGCTCACCGAGCCGCCCTTTGTTGTTTCCGCTTCGCAGCACTTATTTCCAGTCACGAATATCCACGAAATGGCCGGCAATGGCGGCAGCGGCGGCCATGGCAGGGGAAACGAGGTGTGTGCGGCCCTTATAGCCTTGACGGCCTTCGAAATTGCGGTTCGAGGTCGAGGCGCAGCGCTCGCCGGGCTTCAGGCGGTCGTCATTCATGGCCAGGCACATGGAGCAGCCCGGTTCACGCCATTCAAAACCGGCATCCTTGAAGATCTTGTCCAGACCTTCGGCTTCCGCCTGTTCCTTGACGAGGCCGGAGCCCGGAACCACCATGGCAGAGACTGTGGCAGCCACCTTGCGGTCCTTGATCACGGCAGCGGCAGCGCGCAGGTCTTCGATGCGGCCATTGGTGCAGGAGCCGATGAACACGCGGTCGATGGCGATGTCGGTGATCTTCGTTCCAGGCGTCAGGCCCATATAATCCAGCGCACGCCACTTGGAGGCACGCTTGGTTTCGTCATCGATCTCGTCCGGGTTTGGCACCACGCCCTGAACCGAGATGACGTCTTCCGGAGAAGAGCCCCAGGAGACGATGGGCGGCAGGTTGGCGGCATCCAGCACCACGGTGCGGTCGAAATGCGCGCCTTCGTCGGAAAACAGCGTCTGCCAGTAGGAGACGGCGCGATCCCACGCCTCGCCCTTCGGCGCGCGCGGCTTGTTCTTGATGTATTCGAAGGTCTTTTCGTCGGGGGCAATCAGACCCGCGCGGGCGCCGCCCTCGATGGTCATGTTGCAGACCGTCATGCGGCCTTCCATGGAGAGCGACCGAATGGCCTCGCCTGCGAATTCGATGACATGGCCGGTGCCGCCAGCGGTGCCGATCTCGCCGATGATGGCAAGAATGATATCCTTGGCGGTCACGCCCTCCGGCAGTTTGCCATCGACACGCACCAGCATGTTCTTGGCCTTCTTCTGGATCAGCGTCTGGGTGGCGAGAACATGTTCCACTTCCGAGGTGCCGATGCCATGCGCCAGCGCGCCGAAGGCGCCGTGGGTGGAGGTGTGGCTGTCACCGCAGACGATGGTCATGCCCGGCAGGGTAAAGCCCTGCTCGGGGCCGACGATATGCACGATGCCCTGGCGCTTGTCCTTTTCGGAGTAATATTCCACGCCGAAATCGGCGGCGTTCTTGGCCAGCGCTTCGACCTGGATGCGGCTTTCCTCGTTCTTGATGCCCTGATGGCGGTCCGGCGAGGTCGGCACGTTGTGGTCCACCACGGCCAGCGTCCGCTCCGGCGCGCGCAGCTTGCGCCCCGTCATGCGCAGACCTTCAAAGGCCTGCGGGCTCGTCACTTCATGCACGAGGTGACGGTCGATGTAGAGAAGACAGGTGCCGTCATCCTGACGGTCGACCAGATGGTCGTCGAAAATCTTGTCGTAAAGGGTGCGAGGTGCGCTCATGGCTCTCAGTCCGTCGATTTGAAAGAAGGTCAATGGATCATCCCAAACAGGGAAAGCCTGAACGGACTTTTCGGCTGAATTGGGGATGCAGGCAGAATGGCTTACTCCCGTCAGGCCGGGAGATAATCGCTCAGTGCGCCGCAAACACGCGCAAAAAAGCGCGCCGGAAGACGCTTATGGTCTTGCAGCACATAGATACCGGGCGTGAGACATCCGAATTTCGATCCCATAACGGCGTCCCTTAGCAGTTTTCCCGCTCAACGACAATTGCCGGAATGGTGATTTCGAGAGCCGTGATGGACCTTCGGTTCAGGCGGTCTGGCGCCCCGCCATTTCCAGCAGCATCGGCGAGAGCGCGCGCACGAAGGCTTCCCCGCCAAAGGCGGATGGGCCGCTCAACTGCTCCCTGATCTTGTGCTGCATGGCAGCCCGTACCTCGGCCGATCCGGCAAGGGTGACCAGCCTTTGCAGATAGTCCTCCCGGGTTTCTGCGACCAGCTCATCCAGACCTGCTGCCTGGAGAAGGCTGGCGGTCATGCGTCCCGCGAAGGTGCGGCCCTTGAGCGCGACAAGAGGTGTCGCGCTGGAAAGCGCGGCGATGCTTTGATCCAGACTGTTGAAAGGAAAGCTATCCAGCGCCAGATCGGCTGCCGAAAGCCAGGCGGCCTGCTCCCCGGGCTTCGGCATGTCGCTGATATGCAGACGTTCTACGGGAAGACCCTGTTCCGTGAACCAGCGGGTGAAATTCTGTCTTGCGAGCTCATGGGCGATGCCAATCCAAAGCATGCTGTCCGGGACGGCGTGAAGCAGGTCTGCCCAGAGATCGGCCGTGCGTGGTCCAATGCGTTCCGGCGGCAGCAAGGCGGCAAGTACGGTGCGGTCCTGCGGCAAGCCGAGGTTTTGACGGAGGGTAATATGCCTTGCAAGCGGCGGCAGCGGCGCAAAGCAGCCGGGCAGCCGCAGAGCAGGCGCGCCATAGTTTTTTTCAGTATCAGGCGCGATCACCCGCTCGTCCGCTAGCAGGCCATCGCAGATCAGGCCGTGACGAGGGCCCGGATAGAAGGCAAGGCCGAGATGAAAACGCGCCAGCCGCCGCGAAAGCAGCCTTGGCCTTGCCGAGGCCGGACCTGCCGGGTCAAGGAGAATGTCGAAATCGGCGGCGGCGATCACCGCCTGCGCATCTTTCTCCTCCAGCCCTGCGATGGAGATATGGCGGCTTGCTTCCGGCAAGAGACTGTCGCCATCATCGATCATCCAAAAATCGAAAAGCGCAGGGTCGAGATGGTTTAGAAGGCTTTCCAGCAGAAGGCGGCTGCCGTCCCTCTCAGCCTCTTTGCCACCCAGCCATGCCATTTTCACGGGACCGGTGGAAGCGGCAGCCGGTCTGCCGCTGCTGTCCTCTGTGCCAGCCATTCCGGCACGGCTCACCGCTTCGTTCAGGGTGGGGTCATCGCACCAGGCCAGATGGTGTTCCGGTCGGTCCAGGGTCATCCAGTCCGTCTCGCGCCGATGAAGCCGGTCGAGCATGGCCTGATCCATGATGCGCTGCTCATCGATGGCGAGGCTTGTTCGCAGAGCCTCGCGATAATCTCTCTGGACCGATGGCGTCATCATGCCCCGCCGGAGGTCCAGTCGCCCTGCCTGGAGACGCTGCAATTGCCTTTGGGCATGCAACTTCTTCTCCAACTGATCGGCGAAAGCCTTCAACTGCGGTGCTTGCTCCGGCAGGTTTTGCGCGGCTTGACGATAGCAGGTGATCGCTTTCTCGGTTCTGCCGGTTTTGGTCGCGCATTGTGCAAGAACGAGCAAGGCCTGCGCACCGAGGTGCTCGCCTAAGGTCAATTGCTGTTCAAGCATCTGATAGGCTGTTTCGAAATCTCCTGCCTGATAGCTGGAGATGGCCGCTGCCAAACCGTTCGTCATGCCATTGCCTCTGAAATGCGCTTCTTGTTCTTTGTCTTCTCCCTAAATCACCGGGATTGCCTCGGGCTTTTGCCAAATGCAGTGGGTTAGCGAAAGCGTGGCGCAAAGCTGCGCTTTTATCACTAGGTATTTCCAGGAAAAGTGGAAACCGGTTTTCCGTCCGGAAATACGTAAAAACAAAGAGTTAGAGTGCTTCTGTGTTTCCATGAAACACAGAAGCACTCTAGGGTCAAAACTCAATCAGGATGGGTGTTCTGTTGAACGGGATGGGATTGAATGGCCGCGAACAAGCGCAAGGCAAGGCCCTGAGGCCTTG